>NZ_RZMW01000041.1:0-55162 GCF_003992625.1 Pelagibacterium lentulum
GAAATCCTTGCCGGCACCAACGATTTGTCCGAACGCACGACCAAGCAGGCCGCGGCAATCGAGGAAACCTCGGCCGCCATGGATCAGCTTACTACCACGGTCAACGAGAACGCCCAGAAGGCCGAGAATGCCTTTGCCGGCAGCGAAACGGCCGCCAAGCTTGCCAATGAGGGCGGGACGGTCATGGCCGATGCCACGACCGCCATGGAACGCATCACCACCTCCTCGTCGAAAATCTCCAACATCATCGGCATGATCGACGACATCGCCTTCCAGACCAACCTTCTGGCGCTCAATGCGTCGGTGGAAGCGGCACGGGCAGGCGAAGCGGGCAAGGGCTTTGCCGTGGTTGCCGTGGAAGTGCGCCGTCTGGCTCAATCTGCTGCCGAAGCCTCTTCCGAGGTCAAGGCCCTGATCGAGCAGAGCGCCAATGAAGTCGATGGTGGCTCGAAACTTGTTGCCAATGCTGCCCAGAAGCTCGCTGCCATCCTGCAATCGGTGGAAGAAAACAGCGCGCTGATGAAAGACATCTCCCGCGCCAACCGTGAGCAGACGTCCGCCATCAACGAGGTCAGCACCGCGATCCGGCAGATGGACGAGATGACCCAGCACAATGCGGCACTGGTGGAAGAAACCAATGCGGCCATCGAGCAGACCGAAGCCCAGGCGTCCGAGCTGGACCGGATTGTCGATGTCTTCAAAGTCTCCGGCGCCAGCGAAGCAGAACCGGTCCGGCAACCTGCCCCCGCGAACTCGTCCAAGCCATCGGCCCCCGCCAAAACCAGGACTGCAGCCTCGGCCTATCTCAGCCAGGGCAATGCTGCCCTGAAGGCCGAAGAATGGGACGAGTTCTGATCGCTACTTTACTTCGATAAAGGCATGCAAACGGCCCCGGATGCACTCCGGGGCCGTTTTGTTTTGCGCATTGTGTCAATGTCTGGAATGATGTCGATTGCAGCCGATACCGTATCGTCGCTCGCATGCCGAATCTGAACGGGCGGAGCTGGGGTAGATTGCGGACTGGCAGCTTTTCGCCGGAACACGGTCAGAGTCGACGTTCAAGGTAACCCACTCCTGGTTCAGGCGATGGCACCTTCAAATTCCTCTGCAGCGGTGCCGGGCAATGCTGCTGGCGCCTCGCGTGCATAGCGGGCTGGCGACACGCCAACGTCGCGCATGAAAGCCACACTGAAGGCGCTTGCCGATCGATAGCCCACCTGCCGTGCAATCTCGCCCACGCTCGCCTCCCGCTTGCGCAACAGGTCCTTGGCCAAGGCCAGGCGCCAGGACTTCAAATATTCCATCGGCGCCATCCCCAACGTGCTCTGGAACCGTTCATGGAAACCCGACCGCGACAAAGCTGCCTCCCGTGCCAGTTCGGCTACCGTCCAGCCGCGCTGGGGCCTTGCATGCATACCCCTTATCGCTACGGCCAGCCGATCGTCCGACAGCCCGCGCAGTAATCCAGGTGAATCGCCCAGTTCGGCCGTCGACCGCAGGGCTTCGATCAGCAACACTTCCAGCAGATGCTGCAGCACCACTTCCCGCCCCGGCTTGGAGCCCACTGCCTCATCGCCCAGCAATTGCATCAGCATGGCAAGGCGATGCTCGCCCCGCACCACAACCAGTTCGGGGAGCAGCGACGAGAGCAAGGTTGCGTCGTCGGACTGGAACACGCAGTAGCCGACCAGCGCCCGCATGTCGACCGGACCATCGATGCGACCGACGCGATATCCCCCGTCGGGCAGAATAACAGGATCAATCACCATGTCGTTGTCGTCGCTAGGCACGTCACTCCGCATCATAAAGTCCTGCGCGAAGGGGATTAGAAGGAAATCGCCAGCATTGACGACGATCTCGCGGCTCTGGTGATCCTCGTAACGCACGCTCCCCTTGAGTACCGCGACGTAATAAGGATTAGGCGATTGCGTCCGCCTTACACGCCAAGGTCCAGATCCAGTGACACATTTGGAAAACGGTGCGCCCGGGCGCAGCAAACCAACAATCTGCGCGAGGGGATCATTCATTTTGGACTCATTCGAAATTATACTGGACGTTTGAATATAGAACGTCCAGCAGCCCATGACCATCTCCTGTTCGCACAATCAAGAACAGGAATTCACCATGCCGCATAACTCACGCATCGCACTCGTCACCGGCGCCAACCAAGGCATCGGGCTTCAAATCGCGACTGACCTCGCCGCCAGCGGTCTCACTGTGTTGCTCGCCTCGCGCAACCTTGACCGCGGCAAGTCGGCAGCCCAAGCCATCAACGGTGATGTTCATCCCATCCAGCTCGACGTCACCGAAGAGGCCTCGATACGTACCGCTGTCGAGCAGGTCGAGCGGCAATTTGGCCGTCTCGACATTCTCGTCAACAACGCCGCCATTTCCCGGGTCAATGGCCAGGACGTCGAGACCATGCAGGACTATATCCAGCGCTCGCGGGCGTCACTGATTTCGGTGGATGAAGTGCGCACCATCTGGGAAACCAATGTCTTTGGCGTTCTTGCCGTCACTCAGGCCTTCTTGCCCCTGCTGCGCAAGTCGGAGGCCGCACGCGTTGTCAACGTCTCGAGCAGCCTCGGCTCTCTCACCATTAACTCCACGCCTCACCCCTATCGAGCAACCTTCAACCCTGGCTACGGCGCATCCAAAGCCGCTCTCAACGCCATTACGCTGGCCTTTGCCATCGACCTTGAGGACGAAGGTATCAAGGTCAACGCGGTGACACCCGGATTCACCAAGACCGCTCTCAACAATTACGAAGGCACTGAAACCGTTGAGCAGGGTGCGGCTGAAGCCGTCCGCGTCGCGCTCCTCGGCAGCGACGGACCGACCGGCACGTTCACGGCATCGGTCAACGATCCTTGTCCCTGGTAATCGAACCAAGGTCCGCCGCACGTTGCGGCGGGCCACGCCCTGATGGCCGGCGTTCAAAAGATGATGTGAAACACACCCTCTGTGAAGCCGCCCGGCAAAACAGAGGGCTGCGAGGAGAGCGATCCAAATGGGGGTGATGAGGGGTGTCGAATCGCTATCTCGTCGTCAGGGCTTTATCGAGCAGGAACAACACTGCCGGGCACTGATACAGGCGCGCCCGTTACGTGAACAGTGACGACTGCAACAACATGGCGCTCGATCGATGTTATGGACTGGTTCCGGCCATCTGCCGCGTCCCTCGACGCAATTGGCGAATGTGTCTGATTAGAGCCTTCAGCGCTGGAGAACGCTGGTTTCGGCCTGGATAGAACAGATGGTAGCCCGACCATGCGGGCAAAAATCTCTCCAGGCAGGTCTCCAGTCCTCCGGACGCAAGATGCCCCTCTCCCTGCGATCACGGCTCCGTTGTCAAGTCGGCAAAAAAATTTCGATCAGGCTATTGCCGCCCATCGGACCGTTACCCATATGACCGGTATGCTCAGTCAGTCAGAAGTTAGATATCGATTTTAGAACGACATTTTGAGATAACCACCCTATTGGTTCGGCGCTTTAGCCGAACATCATAAAGAAACCAGAATTTTCAAAAGCCGATAAGGCTTTTTACCGTGGTCACTATTGTGATTGAGGGCGGTATTTCTATGTAAAAATTATCGAATTCTGTTTACTGGGCGGAATACGGACATGGCCGGCCAAGTGGATGCTTTGACTAGGGCCGATTCATGTTGAATGGAAATGTTATAAAGGCATAAAAACAATGAAACGCTTTCTTGCTGTAACTGCACTCGTGCTCTCGGCTATTCCTGCAACGAGTTTCGCTCAGACCAATGTTATGGCCTCCGACAGTGGCTATCCCTATGTCCAGGCGCATTGTGAGCTGCTCAATACAGGCTCTCGCTCGGAAGCTGCTTTCCAGAAAGACCTGACCAACTTTGAGGCAAGTCGCCGTGCTGGCATTGATTTGAATTCCGTCAGCTTGGCCGATTGTGAGGCTTCCGGCCTTATTTAATCCGTATGGATTTTTTGAAGCGTTGGGGGCACGTCATCGATGTGCCCCTTCTTTCTAACCCCAATTTCAAAATGCGCCAATTGATCGGCATGAGCTTTCGCAAAGGCTAGACCAGCCTAGCTCGCGCAACTGAAACGCAGCAGGCGGGAGATTGCGCAATCCCGTCAAACCAATGCATAGGGCGCAGTACGTCTTCCATTCGGGCGAAAGTGTTTTCAGGGCATTCCACCGCCCCTTAAACTCATCGATTTCAGCGATGAGGTTAACGAGGTCCTGGGTTAGTATGATCGTCGGCTACCTCATAAGCGGGTCGCCAGCATATCCAATGCCATACTCGATTATATCCGATAATGCATCAAGCATTGAAGGGTCTGCGAGGCGCAAAAGTTACCGAAGATAGACCTAAAGAAGCATTCGACCGGCATACATCGCCAGTGCATTTGAGGCTTTGCCTATGCCGGAGTAGGAGGGATTTGGGACCTCTTGGTGACATGGATTCGCCGACCTCCTCACACCCCCGGCGCTCTGCCCCTGCGGTTGGCTTCGTGCTTACACTGTTGGATGGGCTGACATCTGGTGGCCTCCTCCGTCATCACCGGTGGAGGCGAAGTCTGATCGAACGAGAAATGGGTAAAGGGGTATGCAGTCCGTACTCGATTGGGCCGGACAGTTCAAAAAACGGCGTTCACAGCCAGCCTGCACTCGCTACCGCACTGTTGTCACTTGCGGCGCGGACCGCAAAAGTGAATAGCCCTAGATTCCTAGGCGTCTTCTTCCCAAATTTTGAGGCAATGATGGGGAAGCCAATTCCAGTGGCGCTTGCAAACGATACGTTATTACATTACCAAACATCATCTGTTATCGCTTCTCCTGACAGGCGAAGTGCAGCCCTACAGTGATGCTCCTATCCATGACGTTCAACCACTTCATAACCGGCACTCCGCTTACCGGACAGGCTACACTTGGTGAACTCTCACGCCAGCGTCAAAGAAATCTTTTCTTGCTGGCTCTACTGACCATCGCAATCGCTGTTATCTCGACAGGCTTTGGTCCGGTGCCGATTGACCCGCTTACAGTCTTCTTGATCGTGAGTCGCAGGCTGGTTGGACAACCGGTGGATGCCTATTGGTCGGATGCGATCGATGCAATCGTCTGGATCACGCGCGTGCCACGCGTTTTGATGGCGATTGCCGTTGGGAGTTCCTTGGCCATGGCCGGTGCGGCACTGCAGGCCATGGTGCGCAATCCCCTGGCAGACCCATACGTTCTGGGTGTTAGTTCCGGCGCATCGACCGGCGCTGCCTTGGCCATTACGGTGCTGGCAGGTGTCGGAGGAGCGTTTTTGCTACCCGCAGCCGCTTTCACAGGCGCCGTTGTTTCCATTCTTATGGTTTTGGCAATCGGCGGTCGCGCGGCAGGTTCAAGCCCGTTTCGGCTGATCCTCGCAGGCATGGCCGTGGGCTACGCCCTTAGTTCCGTTACAAGTTTTCTCATTTTTGCCTCCGATTCTCCCGAGGCGAGCCGCTCCGTCATGTTCTGGTTGCTCGGGTCACTTGCCAATGTGCATTGGCCGATGGTCCAGTTGTGCCTTGCCGTGGCCGCACTGGCTGTTGTCGTGCTGACCTTGGCCAGCGGCTGGCTGGACGCTCTTGCCGCGGGCGACGACACCGCTATGGCACTCGGTGTTCACCCGCTGCGAACGCGGCTGACATTGATGATTTTCGTTTCTCTGATTGTCGGTGTCATGGTGGCGGGCGCCGGAAGCATTGGGTTTGTCGGTCTCATCGTGCCGCACATGGCTCGCGCGCTGGTTGGCACCCGGCATCGCCTTTTGCTTCCAGCCTCGGCCTGCCTTGGCGCCAGCTTTCTGCTGGTGGCCGACGTCGGAGCGCGAATGCTGTTCCCGCCAGCGGAGATAGCCATAGGCGTACTGACCGGTGTGGTTGGCGCGCCTCTGATGCTGCTTCTGTTACGCAAAACCGGACAACTCACCAATTAATCTTCCAAAAAAGATTGGACTGCTTCATGCTTAAACCTCATGCGCTGCTACTGGCTGGCTGCCTGATGCCGGGTCTATCCCAGCCAGGCTTCGCCACCGGCTCTTTCCCGGTCACGCTCGAAAATTGCGGCTCCACCGTTACGCTTGATGCAGCACCCGAACGCATCTTTGTCGTGAATGCGGACGATTTTGCACTCCTGTGGGAGCTTGATGCGCTCGATCGCGTTGTGGCACGCACTGCCGATCCGTTGGAGAACGTTCACAACGAAGAGATCCATGCGGTGTTGTCGGACATTCCTTTGATTGCCACCGAACGGGGGGCAACCGGCGGTTCGGTGATCTCGCTCGAAGTCATACTGTCCACGGAGCCAGATCTGGTATTGGCCCCGGAAAGCGCTGTTGACAGGCAATTGCTGGCCGACGCTGGGATCGCCATGTACTCCATGCCTGCCTATTGCGAAGATACAGCATTGATCCCCGGCGGAACCGCAAACTTTGAGCGTGTCTACGAGCAGCTGGAGACTTTTGGGTTGATGCTAGGCGAGGCTGAGTTGGCCGCCGAACGCACCGATGCGCGCAAGGCCGAGGTCGCCTCACTCGCCACAGCGGAAGATGGCCAACGAACGGCCTTTGCCCTTTATGTGGCTGCTGGCGGGAAGACTCTATATCCTTATGGCGCACGATCGATGGTGACGCCTGTATTTGCAGCGGCAGGCCTGACCAATGTTTATGCCGATATCGACGACCGGGTTTTTGAAGCCGGAACCGAAGAGCTGTTTGGCAAGAACCCGGACGTGATTGTGCTGCTCTATTCGGACGCATCGCCGGATAATGTTCTTGCCTCTTTCAACAGTGTTCCTGGTGTTGAAAACTTTGCAGCAGTCCAGAACGGGCGCATCGTACCCCTACCGTTCCTGTTCACTGACCCTCCTTCGCCGCTCTCGATCAAAGGGGCTGTCGCACTGGCGGAAAAACTCTCCACCCTTCCATGATCCATGCCCAAGCCATTACGGTTACCCGTCAAGGAAAACACTTGCTCGAGCACGTCGACATCACCGTCAATGACGGCGAGATGATCGGCGTTGTCGGGCCGAATGGCTCGGGCAAAACCACATTGTTGCGTAGCCTGTATGGTGCTTGCGTCATTAACGGCGGCAAAATCACACTTGATGGCACAGCGATGGAGCAATTGTCGCGGCGCGCCATTGCCCGCCGCATCGCAGTGGTACCGCAAGGACAGGCGCTCGATGGCGACCAGACCGTAGGGGATATGGTTGCACTTGGCCGCCTGCCGCACCAAGCATGGTTCGCAAGCCATGGAAGACGGGACGATCTGGCCGTCAGAGAGGCTCTTGATCGCGTTGGCCTCCGCACCATGGCCCATCGATCGATGCATCTTCTCTCGGGCGGAGAGGTCCAGCGTGCGCTTGTCGCCCGGGCGCTCTGTCAGGAAGCGGATCATCTGCTGCTCGACGAACCGACTAATCACCTCGACCTCGGCTACCAGCACGACATATTGGCCTTCATACGAGAACTCGGTCTTGCAACGCTAGTGGTCCTGCATGACCTCAACCTAGCTGCCCGATATTGCGATCGTATCCTCCTGCTCGACAAGGGCCGCCTTGTGGCCGGCGGCACAACAGAAACCGTGCTCACGCCGGCCCGAATATCCAAAATCTATGGCGTTCAAACCACACGCATCGCGACACCTGCCGGGCGACATCATCTCGTCTTCGCCGATGCATCAACACAGGATCCAAAATGACACATTCAGCCAGTTTATCCGCATTGGATTTGTTGCGCCGCTGGGACGCTCAGCAGACAGCCTATATCAAATATCGCGATCAGCGTTTTGACGTGATGGCCAATGCAATAAAGCATCGGTGTGGTGATGCGCCACGCGTTCTCGATCTGGCATGTGGACCGGGCTCGACGAGCATGGCCATATTGGATCGGTTGCCTGGCGCGCAGATTGTTGCGGTCGACAAGGACCCCATCCTGTTGGCAATAGCACGCCAGATTTTTGATGACCGGACCAACGTCGATATCCGCGATACCGATCTCGACACTATCGATTGGCTCGAGTCTCTGGAGGGAAATTTTAACGCCGTGGTCTCGTCAACAGCCCTGCACTGGCTCAGCCCGGACGCCTTGTCGCGGCTCTATTTCGCACTTGCAGAGCGCGTCGTGGAAGGCGGTCTGTTCCTCAATGCCGACCACCTCCACTACGACGAAGTTTCTCAGCCGGAATTTCGCGAACTGGCACAGCAGGATGACGAAAGCAACCAGTCCGAGGCGCATTCGGCAGGAACCGATACATGGGCACAATGGTGGGACGTCGCACAGTCGCATCCGGACTTTGCCCATCTGGCGAAAGAGCGCGAGCTGATATGGGAGGGTAAAGCACCGCCGCCGAAAGTCACGCTCGGTTATCACCTGGAAACCCTGCGAAGCGCTGGCTTCCGGCAAACGGGCACAATCTGGCAGTACCTTGACGATTATGTCGTATGTGCGATCCGATAATCAACAACACTGAACCTGGCGATCGGTGTCGCGCACGTTGAGAACGGAATGATTTTGCTGAATAGGGGCACGATATGTTCCTTTGGTTGGTTCAGGCCCTGGCAAGTGGATAGGCCGCGTCTTGATAAAGCGCGGCAATCTCCTCGGGCCCGAAGCGCTGTTCGTCAATTTCAAGCACGGTGCCGGGCAAGTTTTCACGCGGTATGTCTTCGACCACGTATCGAAGCGCTTCTGCGGCGCTGTCAAACCGCTTGTAGCGAAGCGTGCGAAAACGTTTGGAACGCTTGCCGGGGTAGAGTTCGGCAGTGGCGTTATAGTTGAAAGCGACAATTTCAGGCGTCATGGTTACTGCTCCGGTTTATCGGTTGGGCTGGGTGCCAGCCTGGTTTGCAGCCGCTCAGCCTTCTGTGTTGCTCTCAGGATACGTTCCCGATCCTTCAACACCTGACGGATTGCTGCAAATTGCCCGTTCTTTTCCGTGCGAACAATCGACCGGAACTGGCTTTCGGCGACCTCAGGAGGCGTCTGCTTCATGGCTTTTGTCCTAATGAGCCGGGATTGAAAAAACCTCCCGGCTCAAGGATTTATGCAAGCTGCAGGTCGACTGCAGATGCCTTGCCGTCGCGACCATTCTCGAGCGAATAGGTCACGGCCTGGCCTTCGGCGAGCCCCGAAAGGCCGGCGCGCTCTACAGCCGAAATGTGAACGAATGCGTCCTTGCTGCCATCGGAAGGCGTGATGAAACCAAAGCCTTTGGTGGCATTGAAGAACTTGACGGTGCCGTTGATCATGAATTTGTCTTTTCGTATGGCCCGGTCCGAATTGAACAAACGGGCATGTTTCCGGCCCGCAACACGCGGATCGGATCGAGAACGTTCGCAAAATCAGGAGATGGTCCTGCATCGGTAACCGGCGCAGGGAAAAGCCAATGATCGGCTGAAAACGCATCTCTTATATGGGTATGACAACCCCCGCTAACAAGCCGGCGGCTGACTTAGTTTGTGCCCCGCCCTCGCCCCAGCGCTATGGCGAGGGTGTGCGTGCCACCGTCGAGATCCACTTCAATGTTCCCGCCCTTGGCCCGCAAGGGCACGCCGTCGAGTTTGGCGGTGGTCACGTTGCCCGAAGTTGCCCGACTAACGGAAATGTCGAAAGTGCTGGAGCCATGCCTGACGGTCGCCTCGAAGCCCGGCCATGCGGCAGGAAGTACCGGAGCAACGATCAGCCGGTCACCCTGGCGCGATATCCCCAATATCCCCTCGATACCTGCGCGATACATCCAACCCGCTGAACCCGTGTACCAGGTCCAGCCACCGCGCCCGATGTTGGGAGCCACCGAATAGACGTCGGCGGCGACCACGTAGGGTTCGACCTTGTACCGCTCGACCGACTGGGGACTACTGGCGTGATTGACCGGGTTGAGCATGGCAAAGAGATCATGAGCTTTGTCGCCGTCGCCGAGCTTTGCAAACGCAAGGATCGCCCACATGGCGGCGTGGCTGTATTGGCCACCATTCTCGCGCAGCCCGGGAGGATAGCCCTTGATGTAACCGGGATCGTGAGTGGTTGCATCAAAGGGTGGAGTAAAGAGCAGTGCCAGACCGTCCTCTTTTCGGATCAGGTGCTTTTCGAGCGATGCCATAGCCATCGTGGCCCGAGCGGGGTCGGCCGCGCCCGATAGCACCGCCCAGGATTGGGCGATTGAATCGATCCGGCATTCATCGCTTTGGGACGAGCCAAGCCAGGTGCCGTCATCGAATGTGGCACGGCGATACCATTCACCGTCCCAGCCGTGACGTTCGAGCGCCTCGCGCAGTTTGCCAGAATGTGTTTGCCAGCGTTTGGCGCGCTTTGGATCACGCGATAGGGCCAGCGGCACGAACTTGTCGATAGCACTCACGAGCAGCCAGCCGAGCCAGACGCTCTCGCCTTTTCCACCTTCGCCCACCCGGTTCATACCGTCATTCCAGTCGCCGGTGCCGATCAGCGGCAGACCGTGTTTGCCCTTGAGGGCGATGGCCTGATCGAGACCGCGGGCGCAATGCTCGAACAGCGAACCTGATACTTCGGACTGCTGAGGGATAAAGAATGCGTCGTGCTCGCCTTCGACCAAGTGCTGGCCCTCAAGGAACGGCACGGATTCGTCAAGAATTGCCGCATCGTCGGTTATCGCGACGTAGGTTGCCGTAACAAAAGCCAACCATACGCGATCATCCGATATTCTGGTACGCACGCCCTGGCCAGAGTGCGGCAGCCACCAATGTTGCACATCGCCTTCAACAAACTGCCTGCCAGCAGCACGCAGGATATGATGCCGGGTTTCTGCGGGACGTGCGAAGGCGAGCGCCATGCCGTCCTGGAGTTGATCACGAAACCCATAGGCACCACTGGCTTGATAGAAGGCCGAACGTGCAGTGATGCGGCAGGCAAGCGTCTGGTAGAGCAGCCAGCCATTGAGCATGATGTCCATAGCGCGGTCCGGGGTCTGGACCTCAATTATACCCAGGAGGTCGGACCAATACGCCTCGATATCGGCAAGCACAGCATCAAGATCGGCGGCCCGGTATTGCTTGATAAGGGCAAACGCCGCTTCGGGAGAATCGGTCTGACCCAGCAGGGAAACGATCTCGATGGACTGTCCGGGCGCAATCGTGATGCGCACCTGCTGAGCGGCGCAGGGGTCGAGACCGGCGCCGGTTGTTTTCGAGAGCTGGGATCTATGCGTCAGAGCTAGCGGCGCTTTTGAGCTGCCATTACGGCCCAAAAATTCGGTACGATCAGTGGTCCAGCCCGAGACCTGCTCGCCCAGATCGGCGAAGGCTACACGTCCGGGAAATGCCGTACCCCAGCTGTTGCGCGCCAGAATGGCGCCGGTCGGAACGTCGGTCTCCGTCGTGATGAAGGGTGCATTTGGTCCGCGCTGGGTTCCAAGGACCCATTCGCTGTAGGTCGTGACTGAAAGCTGCCGCGCGCGGCTCGAATGGTTGGTGAGCGTCAGGCGCGAGACCTTGATCGGATCGGCAAGAGGCACGAACAGGGTGAGCGCACTTTCGATGCCGTCTCTCCGGTGAGAGAAACTGCTGTATCCAAAACCGTGCCGGGCGACATAACGGCCAGCATCGCGGATGGGTTGGGCGGTCGGGCCCCAGAGCGCGCCGTTCTCTTCGTCGCGAATATAGATCACCTCTCCATTCGGATCTGCAACCGGGTCGTTGGACCAGGGTGTGAGCTGGTTTTCGCGACTGTTCTGTGCCCAAGTATAGCCGCTTCCATCGGTCGAGGCCTGAAACCCGAAGTCCGCATTGGCAATCACATTGATCCACGGCGCCGGGGTCGAGTGTCCATCTTCCAGCACGGTTACATATTCGGTACCGTTCTTACCGAACCCGCCAAGCCCGTTGAAAAATTCGAGGCCGGTCGGTATTGCGACGTTCTCGCCAACGGTCTGGCCTGCACCCGGCACGGGCGCTGCATTTGTAGTCGTGGGCGGCACAGCAAGCCGTGCCAGTTGGTCGGCAATCGGTCCGTGACGGGCCAGGAGCACGATCCGTGCGACGGCATAGATCAAATCATGGGACTCGCTCGCCATCATATCGGCGCGCAGCACATGGACGGTGCCGTCGGCGGGTTGCTCGCCAAAGCGCGGGCGAGACTGGCTGGTGCGCACAGCGGTTTCGATGGCGGTCTGCAAGTCCTGGACGTAGGAGGCGGCCCGCTCGTTAACGATGACCAGATCGACCGCCAGCCCCTTCATGCGCCAGTATTCGTGAGCACGGAGCAATTGACGGGCCTGCGCCATATCTTCGATATCTTCGATGCGGAGCACGACAATCGGCAGATCACCCGAAATCCCATGAACCCAGAGACCCGATTGCGCGCCGATGCCTTTTACCAACGCCTCTGCGGGTATGCGGAACCGCGGGTCGGCGTAAAGGATCGGTGTGGCGAGCCGCTGGAAATCGGCGGCCTGCACGAGAGAAGTGCCCAAATGGTGTAACTGAACCTGCGCCTGCGTCCAGGCAAGGGTCTTGGCCCTGTCAAACGCGCTGCGGTCATGGTGACTGTCAATCAGCTCCAGGAGCCTTTCCCGCGACGAAGCAACCACTGTCCAGAAGGCGACGCGCGCGACTTTGCCCGGCGGGATGCGGACACGCTGACGCAGGGAAAACACCGGATCGAGCACCGTGCCGACAGAGTTGGAAAGCACATGACCATCGGCAATGGCGACGGGGTCAGCGATTGTCCGATTGCGTCCGATAAAGCGTGCCCGGTCGGTCTCATATTGTGCTTCCCCGATGATTTCTCCCTCAACGACGGCGAAATGGGCGGCCCAAACTTCCGGTTCACTGGGGTTGCGGCGTCGACGCGTGGCAACCAGCGCTCCGAATTCGGCGAGATATTCTGTGATGACGAACATCTTTGAGAAGGCCGGATGGGCGTTATCGGAGGCCGGGGGTGCCAGAACAAGTTCGGCAAAGGAGGTCAGTTCGATCTCGCGCACGCGGCGTCCGGCGTTGGTCAGTGAAATGCGACGCACTTCGCCGTCGTCCTCGCCTGAAACCAGCAATTCCATCGATGTTGTGAGCGAACCGTCCCGGCAAACAAATTCGGCATGATCTTCGCCAAAGATTACGCTGCGCGAACCGGGTGCACTGCCCACGGGCTGGGCGGAGGGCGACCATGTGGCGCCGGTCTGCGCATCCTTGAGATAAACGAAAGCCCCCCAATCGTCGCGGGTGACGTCCTCGCGCCAACGCGTGACGGCAATATCGCGCCAACGGCTGTAGCCTGCACCCGAAGCCGTGACCATTACGGCATAACGGCCATTGGAGAGCATGTGGGTTGCGATTGGATTGTCAGATGCAGTACCCGCGATCCGGCGTACCGCCGGAACGGCGTTAACGTTCACCCCGGTCCGAGCCTTGAGTTCTGCGGCCCGCGCGTGCGCCACAGCGACCTCGCGCGGCAGTTTCTCGGCGAGCAGCAATTCGCTGGCCATGATGATCGGTTCGCGGTGGAAGCGGGCGCGCATGCGGCCATTGAGCAGCGTGTTGAGGATCGAAACGATAGTCATGCCCTGATGGTGCGCCATCACATTGCGAACGATCGCGAACTTCTCCTTGGGCGGCACGCGGGCAGGCGTAAAATCGAGCGCTTCGTAAAAGCCGTAAGGTCCAAGCGTGCCCGACGCTTCAAGCCGGGCGTAATTCTCGTTTGCCCGGCGAGGATCGATCATTGCGGCCAACCCGGTGGCATAAGGGGCGATGACGAGATTGGCCGAAAGGCCGCGTTTGAGTCCGAGATCGGGCACGCCGAAATTGGAATATTGGTAGGTAAATTCCAGGTCGCGAGCATTGAAAGCGGATTCCGAAATTCCCCACGGCACGCCCAGGTCCTTGGCGTAACTCATCTGGCGCGCGACTATGGTGCGGTTAGTCCGCTCAAGCAGGCTCTTCTCGGGTGCCCGCATGACGAGAGATGGCATAAGATATTCAAACATAGATCCCGACCAGGAAACGAGCGCTGAGCCATTGCCGATTGGGGTGGCCGTGCGCCCGAGCCGGAACCAGTGGCGCGTGGGCGCATCTCCCTTGGCAATCGCAAACAGGCTGGCCAGCCGGGCCTCGGAGGCCAGTAAGTCATAGCAACTGGGATCAAGCCCGTTGTCGCCCAGCGAAAACCCGATCGAGAGCAGCTTGCGATCAGGATCGAGCAGGAAGGCAAAATCCATCCCCAGAGCCATGTCGCGCGCTGCCTTGGCCAAAGCCAAAAGGCGAGAATTGACGTGTAACGCATCGGTCTCCAGCGCCGTGCGATCACGCGAAAACTGGTTGAGCGTTTCAGCCAGGGCGCCGATCCAGAAGACAAGCTCGGTCTCCATGCCATCGGCCTCTCGAGCGGCCTTGAGCGCCTTTTCGCTCAATCTGATCAAGGTTGGAGATGCACTCTCGAGCGACTGTGTGCTTCTGAGCAAGGTTTCGATTTCTTCGAACGTTGCAACAAGGGCGCTGTTTGCCTTTCCAGGCTCATTGGCAAGCGCCAGTAGAGCGAGATCGAGCGTGTCGATCAGGCCCGTCCGGTTCTCGGTTATTGGTACGCCAGCCCACTCTTCGCACGCATTGGCCAGAGCGATCAGATGCCCCGCCAGATTGCCGCTATCGACCGAGGAGACGTAAGCAGGTTCGAGGGTGCGCAGATCCTGGGTGTCGTACCAGTTGAACAGATGTCCGTTGAATTTCCCCAGCTTGCCGAGCGTTTCAAAGCTCGCCTCGAGTCGTTCAATCGTCGCGAGCGTGCCTGCCCAGCCAAAGTCGTGTGCAGCGACTGTCGAGAGGAGGTAAAGCCCGATATTGGTGGGTGATGTGCGATGCGCGATGGTGGGGTGGGGAGATTCCTGGAAATTGTCAGGCGGCAGCATGTTGTCATCCGGCGTAACGAAAGTCTCAAAGAACCGCCATGTGCGCCTGGCAATAAGCCGAAGATCCTTTGCGTCCGAATCCGTCAGGCGTGTCGGGAACGAACGGTCATCCGAACGGCTCGCGTGCAGCGCCAGGGCGGGCGCGGCGAGCCAGAGCATGGCGAAGAACACAATCACCGGCCAGCCGCCCGGAGCGATTAGCAGAGCGCCGAAAAGCAATGCTATTGCTACCGCCGTGCCGCCTGCCATCTCGATATAGAAGCCCAGAAGCGAAAGCCTGGCGCGTCGTCCGGCCTGGGCCGCCGTGGTCCATTCGAGCAGGTTACGACGTGAGATGAATACGCGATAGAGTGTTCGCCCGATCGCGTCGAGATTGCGCCAGGCTTCATCGGGTAGAAAGGCGAGCTTGAGTGCGACTTGGGCCGCCGCGAGTTTTGCGTCCTGGACAAGGCTCACAAAGTGATGCGGAAGGTGCAAACCGCCGCGACGGGGAAACACCGAGAACACAACGGGCAGCAGAGCCGGAATGGCTATCGTCATGATGATCAGGGCAATGCCGGCAAGTGCGGCAGGCAGGGGCAACAGGCAAGCCAGCACCAGCGCCAGAACCGAAAATGGAGCGATCAGAGCGCGACGGAGATTGTCGAGCATTTTCCAACGCCCGATCGCGCCGATATCGGCCTTACCGAAAATCCACGGCAGTAATTGCCAGTCTCCGCGCGTCCAGCGATGCGCGCGCCGCGCGGCGACGTCGTAGCGGGCTGGGAAATCTTCCACAAGTTCGACGTCTGATGCTAGGCCCGCACGGGCAAAAATGCCTTCAAGAAGATCGTGGCTGAGCAGGGTATTGTCGGGTATGCGCCCGGCCAGCGCGGTCTCGAATGCATCGACGTCGTAAATGCCTTTTCCGGCAAATGATCCTTGGCCGAACAGGTCCTGATAGACATCGGAGATCGCGCCAGCATACGGGTCCATGCCGCCCGGAGAAGAAAAGATGCGCTGAAATAGCGAACCATTGTCCCGGCCCGGCAGCGCCGCCGTCACCCGGGGCTGGAGAATGGCGTAGCCACCAACCACCAGTCCGGTCTCGGTGTCAAACCGGGGGCGGTTAAGCGGATGGGCCATCTTGCCCACAAGCCGCAAGGCGGTTTCGCGGGGAAGGACTGTATCGGCATCAAGCGTAATGACGTAGCGCACATCGGTCGGAACTGGGGGAGGCGCGGAATCGAGAGCAGCAAAGCTTGTGTCCCCGACGCCGCGCAAAAGCCGGTTGAGCTCATGGAGCTTACCCCGCTTGCGCTCCCACCCCATCCAGACGTTTTCGCCCGGATTGAACTGTCGCCGTCTGTAAAGGAAAACGAAGCGATCGCCCACCGCTCCTGGACCGTGGCGGGCATTGAGCGTTGCAATGGCGTTTTGAGCGGCTTCGATCAGTTCGCTGTCGCCGGACATGACCTCTTGTGGGGCGTCCACGCCATCGGCAAGCAGAGCGAAATACACTTCTCCCTCGGAGCCGGAAAGGTAATGAACCTCAAGCCTTTCGATCTGTTCGGAAAGGTCGGCCCGGGTCGTCAAAAGCGTCGGCACGGCGATGAGTGTACGCAAGGCGTGCGGTACGCCCTCGGCAAGTTCGAGGCCCGGCAGAGCTGACGCGCCCACATGTCCAGCAATGGCGCGATTGACCAGAGCGATGGCGATTGCTGTAACTGGCAACAGCGCCGCGAGCGCAAACAGGGCCATCCCGAGCCACGTTGCGCCCAGCAAGGCGATCAGCCCGACACCCGCCGCAAAAAAGAGCATGGTCACAAGGGCAAGAGCGCCCAAATAGCCCGCGAGGCCGAACCGGACGGGGATACGGCTTAACCGCAGACGAACCGGTGAGCGAAAGCCGATGCGCGCCTCAAACACTTTCCGCCCTTCGCCGATCAAATGAAAGCCCGGGTCACCCACCCGGTCGGCCTCGGTCGAAATCTCCGCGTGCAATCGCGCCTCATTGGCCGCTGCGATCGCTTCTCCCGCTATATCCAGCTCCGTCCCCGGAGCGCCGCGGGCCAATTGCTCAATTGCCGAGCGGTAGAGATCGCGTGTGGGGAAGTCCATGTCGGCAAAGCCGCTTGCCGCCGAAAGCCGAGCGTCGACGAGACTCATACCTTCAAACAACTCGGCCCAATCCACGTCGGAAATAAGCCGCATGCTGGTGACAATATTGCGCACGGTGACGTTGGAGGACCCTTGCCGCTGCAGCGCATGCTGCACAGCTACTTCTATGGAGGTACCCTGTGCGGCAAGTCGCTGCTCCAGCCAGCCCTGCGCGGGCGTCGTCGCCGGGTCTTGGTCGCGCAACCGCTTGGCGAGTTGGGCAGCAAAGCGTTCCGATAGGGGTTCGTTCGAGATTGGCCAGCCAGAGTCGGACTCTGTGCCAACGGCCAAAAGCCGATCAGCAAGCGCATCGGCGTCTGCCCGTGTTGCCCGACCGATCGTGATCTGGTCCGCAAGACGGCGCAGATTTTCGATGAGGACGATCCGCAGTGTGATAGCCACGGCCCAGAGTTCACCGATGGTCAATGGCTGGATGCGCTGATAGGCGGCGACAAAGCGGGACAGTGTAGTGGGGTCGAAATGGCTGTCGGTGTGCGCAATAAACGCCCAGGCGATGCCGAACACGCGCGGATAGCCGACGAACGGGCCGTTGGCGAGCTTGGGGAGCTGGCGATAATAGCTCGGAGGCAAATCCTCGCGGATTTCGCGGATTTGCGCCTCCACGAGGTGATAATTGTCGAGCAGCCATTCGGCCGCCGGAACGACGCCGCGATCACCCTCAACTGCAACTGCGCTCTCACGATAGGCGGCGAGCAAGGTTGCCGCGTTGTCATCCAGTCGCCGATGAAGCGATCGCACCCGAGGAGGCCGGGCAGCAACGCTTTGCGCAAGGGCCAGGCTCTCGGCGTGCTGCTCGAGACGCTCAACGCCAAACAACTCGTCCCGCACGGGAGCCGGATCGATCCATGGGGAGGGCTTATTGGCGAAGGGGTTGGGCAGGCCGAAAAAAGCATTCATTGGATGGCGCAGACTCTCTGGGAACGGAGGAATATTGGAGCCGCGCAGGCGAGAGCCGTTGCACGCTTAAGTAGCGCGACGATCAGATGCACGACAATTCAGCTAGCAATTTGCCCGCTAACTGCGGGACAGGGTCTGCAAATCGATCCACGGTCAGAGACCTGTCTGGCCCGTGGCTTTGGACGCTTCGGGACGATAGGGATCAAGCAATAGGGAAGGTCCGGAACTTTTCCAGAACAACTGGAAAATGTGCACCGTTCGTCATTTCCGGCGGAGCGGTGCCCCCTTGGGTGTCTTGATCTTGCTATGGAGATTGTTGCCCGCGTTCATATGCGCGAGGCGAAGGGCTTGGCGATCTTTTTTCGGCATTTTGATCGGGCTTTCTTTTGCTCACGGCGCAGACTGGCGCTTTGAGCACATACGTCCCACATGATTGTGGAGCGCTTCATGCTTGAAATCTAATTCGGCAGTGGGCTGGAACCGCCTTCGTTCTCCCAATTTTCGTTCCCGCGATCACGGAGCCGATCTGCCTTGATGTCGATGGGGGCTATATTTTGGCGCTCCAACCAGTTTCGGACGAGTTCGGTAGCTTCAATCGGGGTTCGCCCCGTGCAATTGGCAACTGCTCCAACCAACTCGGCCTCATCTTCGATGGCGTTTATGTTTGTCGCCTCAAGGCTCGGCCATTCATCCATCAGCGCATTGCGAAGTTCTGACTTTGCGAGAATTTTCGATATTGATGAGCTCATATCGTATCTGAACATGCGCGTTCTCCTGCCAGGCGACACACATCGCAATCGTCTTGCGAAATGCGAGACACGTTGAAACGATTAGGCTGGCATTGGCTTTATGTGGTGTGCATGACACCAGCATACAATGCAGCATGACTGTCATTCATGTACGCGTTCCGTGTCGGTGGCACGCTCAACCTTTTCTTCGGTTTCCAAAAGGCACGGTCAGTCAGTTAAAGCAGCTATGGGGTCGGATGCCGAATGTCGGCTTCTCTGGCTTCCACAGGCTGCGGAATAGACGCAGGATGCGCTTTTAAGAGTGCGGCTCAGGAAAGGTGAAAATGGTCAAGACCAGCCGGCCGGTTCGACCGGGCGACAACCCGAGGCTTTATCAAGCTGTTGCACGTCAGCTGGCCGGTATTATTGAGGATCACGCCGTTCGAACTCCTCGAGGCGCGTTTGGCAATTGAATCCAGCGCGGCTGGCCTGGCTGCCGAACGGGCCACCAAAGCTGACGAAATTGCCCTTGAAGAATGCATCAAGCAAATGGAGGAGGAAACAGATGTACTGCTGCTTCATGAGCAGGGCGATCGTAATTTTCACATGACGATCGCGCGCATGACGGGCAATGCGGTTATCGTTTCAATGGTGGAAGCGCTCTGGCAGCAACGCGATCAGTCGCCCATGTGGCGAAGATTGCACGATCACATCTACCGCTGCAACGTTGTAAGATAAATCGACGAGGATCGCGTTGCCTGTCGTTATAACCGTAGTGTCCGTTTTTAGCGATGCTCGGTTTGGAACTTAGCGACGGCGATGGGGCCCGGTCCTGCCGTCCAGCTTCGCGATTTGCACAGCAACACCGAACGGCTCCTATTGGATGAGTTTGCGGGCAGCTTATAGCTCCCAAACGTTTGAAACTGACGATCGCAAGGGATGGCGCAACGCTCGCGTTCCACCTTGAGCCCCAATATCGGATAAGCGGACGGCAATCATCGAGCAAGCCCACCATTGAGATGATAGGTGTCCTATACACGGAAGGGCGTAGTTCGGTCCAATCCACCCATTGGGGCAGCACAGATCCTGTCATGGCGCGGGGCCTGAGGCATTGCGATCGGATAATCTGCCGTTCTGGCGTATCGAACCGTCCATGTTACTGTCTCGCGTCGCGCCAGCGGCGCCACGCGGCTGCCAGCTCGATCATCCAGAGGAGCCCGTCCCATTCCGGCGCCTCGAGCGGATCGCTCATTTGTCCGGCGGGGCGGCGTCCATTTTTCCCGATCACAGAAGCGATCAGCGGATCGTGCATAGCTGCGTCTTCCAACAGGTTGCGATTTGCTGAAGATAGGGCCAATTTGCGGGAAGCATAGAACGTGGAAGGAAAAGGGTCGTTCATTGATGAAAAACGAAAATTGGGAGGACATCCGGCTATTTCTCATTGTGGCACGGCGTGGAGGGCTGACGGGGGCTGCGCAGGAGACAGGTATGAGTCCGCCGACCATCGGGCGACGCATGCTGGCGTTGGAACGGAGCATGGGGCGCTCGCTGCTCGTGCGCGGTCCGACCGGGTATAGTCTGGCAGTGGACGGACAGATTCTCTATGAACGGGCCAAATCCATGGAAGCCGCTGCGCACTCGATCATCGAATGGCAGCAGGACATCCTGAAGCTGCCTATCGTCTCTATTGGAGCCGACACGTGGACCTTGAGGCTGATTATGGAAAATCTGTCGACGATATGGACGCCATCCGATTCCTTCCGTATCTGCCTTAAGGTATTCGACGCCGGGATCGATTTCACCTATCGCGATGCCCACATCGGCATTGTTGCCGACAGGCCGGTCAAGGGTAACGCGGCGACCCGCCCAGCCGGGCGCCGATCTTATGCGCCCTATCGCTCGCTATTGGCGGCACCCGAAACCGAGGGTAATTGGGTGTCACTGGGCACGGACACAGCGCCGGCGTCATGGATGCGCTGGACATTCTCTCAAGCGCACCTGCCCATCATCGCCTGGACCAATTCCCAAACCGGCCTGCTCGACCTGATCCGGGCTGGCGCGGGCACTGGCGTTCTCCCGTGTATGGTGGGTGATAAAGACCCGCTGATGACGCGGGCCGGGCCGGTGATCAAAGAACTCGAGCATGCGAGCTGGCTCGTCATGCATGATGACGACCGCCACCGGCAGGAGGTACGTCTTACTATCGACCGGCTCGGCGCCTTTCTGACGGGGTAGAAGGGCAAACAAACAGCGGAACTTGCCGCCAACGATGGAAATCATGGACGGGATCGTATCCACCGTCGGTACGGCGCAAGGCCTTGTTGGGCGCTCACAATGAGACGTGATGCGGTCCTCCACGCGCGCTGCACGACGAGCGCTTTCGCCTCGTCCACGCTCGGCAAGGCCTCCGGCGGGGACTCACTTTCCAAAAAGGCGCGAATGTTGATTGTCGCTGAGATCTGACCCGGTATTTGGAGTGAACCCCTGGGACTGGACCCATGTTTGAACGCTATCCTGCTCGTTTTGGGCGGGAGTTTGAGGAGTGTTAGACATGGCGTTTTTGAGCGTTATCCGGCGCTGGCATTTCCGGGACGGTTTTTCGATCCGGGAGATTTCGCGGCGCACGGGTCTGTCCCGGAATACCATTCGCAAATATCTGCGGTCCGATACGGTTGAGCCGAAGTTCAAGGTGCCCGAGCGGCCGAGCAAGATCGATCCTTTTGCCGAGAAGCTATCAAGCTGGTTGAAGGCCGAGAGCCGCAAGCCCCGCAACCAGCGGCGCACGGTCAAGCAGATCCATGCCGATCTGACCATCACCCTTGCTGCGCCATCGGGAAAACTGATCGCAAGAGCAATCTCGTTCGTCGGCTTTGGTGGCTCGCTCCGCGGTCAGGTTTGCCGCGTTGGATTCGATTGTCAAACGAGCGTCGAGAAGTTCGAACTACCCGAGCCTCACATCGATATCCTGTAGTTCAAACACATTCTCGAGGACCGAGCGAACCGAGCTCCGGCGAAAAATTGCAGTGCCGGTCCGACCACGCACCTCGACGGGTCGATATGTCAGGGATCGATCCGGAAGGGCCGCAGCTTTGCGTCAACTTGGTTTCAAGTCATTTGCCATTTTTGTTGATATATCTATTCGCTTGGAACTTAAGTCGATCTCATAGGCGCTAACTCGGAAGGGTCCAGGTATGGAGACGATGCCTCACCCTGAAGCGTTGCGGCGACCGGCCACGGGTGCAAGCAAAAGACTGAGCGCCAAAAAAGGCAGCAGGATCGCAAACACAACACGTAACCCGGCCGTCTCAGCGATAAAGCCGAAGCCGGCAGGTACACCGAAAGTAGCGATCAACATGACCATCGACATGGCAGCCATGTTATCGGATGGTGAGCGACCAGGAAGTCGCGAGACGACCATAACCCCTATTGGAGCATTGAGAGCGACGCCTGCGCCCAGGATAGCCAAGGCCAGGCCGGCAACGTAGGCATTTTCGGCCATGAGCAGGATTGAGACGCCGACCGCTCCCAGGCAAGCGCTACCGCGCACGAGGGTTGCCGCCGACAGATGCGCACGCAGGCTATCGCCCAGCATGCGGGTGGCTCCCATGCCTATGGTGAAGGCTGCAAAGACAAGTCCTGCACTTGCTGCGTCGGTTTCCACGATTTCAAGAAGGAAAAACATCGACCAATCATAGATTGTACCTTCGGTAAGCGAAATTCCGATCACCATTGCGCAGACAAGGAGTACCGCTCGGTCGGGCACTGCAAAGATCGGCCGTTTTCGGCCCCGTGGAGCTGCGAGGACTGCGTTGCTGGGGGCGATGGCGAGAAAAAAGGCGATAAGAAGGGTCACGGTAAGGCTTGCTGCCGACTGATGCCAGGCGGGAGACAAGCCCAGCCCTATCAATCCACCTGCCGCAAGCGAACCGGCAAACAGACCCACCGACCAGAATCCGTGGCTGCGCGAGAGTACCGATGTGCCGCTCGCAGTCTCGATACCGATGGCCACCATGTTCTGGCCAACGTCGAGAAAGGTGCGAATGAAGCTATAGGTGGCAAACAGGATGGGAATGAAAAAGCCAGGCGAAAGCGCAAACAGCGGCATTATCGCGGCATTGGCCAACAGCATTGTTGCTGCAGCTATGCGCGGTGTCAGCCTGTCGACGAGCGCGCCGGCAATGGGCAGGGCCAGTAATGTGCCCAACGGCATGCCCAAAAGTGCAAGCCCGAGTTCTGCTTTGTTGAGCCCAGCGCTCTCGGCAATATGAGGCAAGCGGGTAAAAAGCGTGATGTGCATGAGTGCGTTGGAGAAAAACAGCAACGCAGGTGCCAGAAGCAGGGGCATGGAAAAGCAACTCGCAGAGGAGAGAACAGGGGAAGTGCGGTCAGGCGGCGCGCACGGGGGAGGCAAGGCTGAGATCATCTGCGCGATGGCACGCGACCACCTGGCCAGACCCGGTTGGACGCAGCACGGGCACGCTGGAGCGGCATTGAGTGCTTGCGTAGCGACAGCGGACAGCGAAAGCGCAGCCCCGTTCGGTGGCGCCCCCCGAAGGAGCGTGACCTTCGATACGCAACGAGGGATTCATGCGACGGCCCTTGCCGGGGATAGCAGCCAGTAGCGCCTCGGTATAGGGGTGGCAGGGTGTGTGAAATATGGCTTCGGTGGCCCCCATCTCCACGATCCGGCCAGCATACATCACAGCCACGCGATCCGAGACATTGGCGATGACGCCCAAATCATGGGAAACGAAGAGGTAGGTCAGGCCCAAATTTTCCTGTAGCCGCTTCATAAGATTGATGATCTGGGTCTGGACCGAAACGTCGAGTGCAGAAACGGCCTCATCGGCAATAACCAGCCTGGGGTTCGAGGCCAGTGCACGAGCGATCGCAATGCGCTGGCGCTGACCGCCGGAAAAGGCGTGCGGGTAGCGGGTGGCATAGTCGGGACTCAGCCCCACCTCGCCCAGCAACGCCTCCACGCGGGTATAGATTTCGGCGCGGCTCATGGTGGTGTTGACTTCGAGAACCTCACCAATGATGTCGCGCACGCGCATGCGCGGGTTGAGCGAGCCTGTGGGATCCTGAAACACCATCCGCATATCCCGGCGCAAAGTGCGTGCAATCGCGCCTTTGGCCGTGTGGATATCAATTGGGCCATCTTCGGCTTCGAAGGTGATCGTGCCACCATCGGCGCGGTGCAGCCCCACTAGGGTCCGGGCAAGGGTTGACTTTCCGCAACCGCTCTCACCGACCAAGCCGAGTGTCTCGCCCCGGGCAATGGTGAAGGATACCTCGGAGACGGCCCGCACATGGCCCACGGTGCGTTCAAGAAAGCCTTTGCGAATGGGGAAAACCTTAGTGAGCCTTTCCACGCGGAGCAGAGGCAGGGCTTTGGCGGTGGAAACGTTGGTGGCTACAGCGGCGGGTTGGAGCGCGGTTGCCGGCAGGGCGAACTGGCTCGCGAACTCGCCCAGGGCATGGCAGGCGGCAGAATGATCGGTGCCGACCGTGACAGCCTCCGGGACATGGGTGTCGCAAATTCCGGCCCGCGCGATATCGCAGCGTGTGCGGAAGGGGCAGCCCGAGGGGCGGTTGGCCGGGGCAGGCACCATGCCGGGGATGGCGCGGAGCGGACGATTGAAATCCCCGTCCAGTCTCGGCATGGAGGCGAGCAGGCCACGCGTATAAGGGTGCTTGGGGTTAGCCAGCACTTCGGCCGCTGGACCCTGTTCGACGATCCGCCCCAGATACATCACCGCCACTTCGTCAGCGATTTCCTCCACCACACCCAGATCGTGAGTAATGAACAACACCGCCATGCCTTGTTCAGCCTGCAAGCGACGCAGCAGATCCAGAATGTTGGCCTGGGTGGTCACATCGAGTGCGGTTGTCGGCTCATCGGCGATCAGAAGGCGCGGTTGGCAGATAAGTGCCATAGCGATCATCGCGCGCTGTCGCTGTCCTCCTGAAAGCTCGAATACATAGCGGTCAACGCGAGTTTCGGGCTCGGGCATGCCGACCTGGCGCAACATATCGATGGCCGCCGCACGTGCTGTCTTTGCATCGATCTTGCGATGGAGTTGCAGCGCCTCGATGATCTGGTTGCCCACCGTATAGAGGGGCGAAAGAAAGCTCATCGGCTCCTGGTGAATCATGCCGATTTTACCACCACGGACAGCACGGAGTTCCGGGCTGTCGAGGTGGAGCGCAGTAATGTCGCTATCGCCCAATCGGATGGTGCCGCTAGTGATTTTGGCCTGAAGGTCGAGGACTCGGAGGATGGATTTGGCCGTCACGGACTTGCCGCAGCCGCTCTCGCCCACAAGACACACGGTCTTGCCGCGCGGAAGGGACAGGGTCAAACCATCCACCACCCGGACCGGACCGTTGCGGGTTGTGAAATCAATGCTGAGATCGGAGATATCGAGCAGGGTGTCCGAAGAAGTCATGGTGTCACACGTCAATCGTCATAGGGGTCGGCTGCGTCGCGCAGCCCATCGCCAAGGAAGTTGAGAGAAAGTACGGAAATCACCACGGCAGCACCGGGCAGGAGTAACCAGGGCGCCGAGGCGATTGTGCGCACATTCTGTGCTTCCTGAAGCAGCACACCCCAGCTCACGATTGGGGTTCTCAGCCCGATGCCGAGATAGCTGAGCGCAGTTTCCGCCAGGATCATGCCTGGGATGGCAAGAGTGACGACCGCAATGATGTGACTCACGAAACTGGGCAGCATGTGGCGGAAAATGACCCGTACCGGCCCGCATCCATCCAATCGTGCTGCCTTGACGAAATCCTCACTACGCATGGCCAGAAAGCGTCCGCGAACCACGCGGGCGAGACTTGTCCAGCCCAGGATCGAGAGAATCACGGTTATCAGGAAATAGACTTGCAAGGGCGGAATGTTTGCGGGAATCGCGGCTGCGAGACCGATCCAGAGTGGAATGGAGGGAACCGACTGGATGAACTCGATGTTGCGCTGGATAAGATTGTCGACAAGGCCGCCAAACAGACCGGATATGCCGCCAATCAGGATACCTAACACGAGGCTGATGGCCACGCCCACAAGACCGATGGTCATGGAAATGCGCGTTCCATAGATGGTGCGGCTGAAATTGTCTCGACCGAGGCGGTCTGCACCAAAGAGGTAGAATGGGTCACCAGCATTGAGCGGTCCAAACAGGCGAAGGTCGGATTCGATCAACCCGAGCAGCCGGTATGGTTCTCCGCGCACAAAAAGGCCGATATCGATGATCTCCTCATCGGAAATGGTAAAGATACGGCGGCCGGAATTGTAGTCGATCACCGCTTCGTAGCCCTTTACATGCGGCCGGAACTGCCAATCACCCTCGACTTGAACGCCCAGTGCGAAGGGCTGGGGCGGCGCGAGGGTGTAGCGCGGGTTGTAGGCCTCGAGCGTTACAGGCGCCAGAAACTCAGGTATGAGGGCCACAACATAGATCAGCAGAACCACTATGCCGCCTGCAACGCCAAGCCTGTGGCGCACGAATTTGCGCCACGTCAGTTGCCACTGGCTTTCATTGCCTAGGCCGCGAACCGGATCGTCGGTCGGGGCCAAGGGCGCTGAGGGATCGATGGAAGTCATAATACTATCCCTGTTGGTAACGGATGCGGGGGTCGAGCCAGCCCAGAACGAGATCTGACAGCAAGGTTCCCAGCACCACTAGGACCGACAGCATCAGGATGAAACTTGCAGCCATGTTCATGTCCTGGGTGCGCAGTGCGTCCAGAAGCAGTGGTCCCGTAGTTTGCAGACCCATGACAATGGCAACGATCGTGCCCCCGGAAATGATATCGACGAAAATGTCGTTCTGGCTGGAAACGAAGGGATTGAGGGCGTGCCGCACCGGGTATTTGAGCAGAAGCCGGGTTTCCACCATTCCCTTGGCACGCGCGGCTGTCACATAGGGCTTGCGCACCTCGTCAATTAGGTTGGCACGGATAACCCGGATCACATTGGCCGTCCCGGCCGTACCTAAAACGATCATGGGCAGCCAGAGATGGGCAAAAAGGTCCATGACCTTGCCCCAGCTCCAGGGCGCTTCGACATATTGGGGTGAAAAAAGGCCCCCCACATGCTGGCCGAACACAGTGAAGGCCACATACATCACGGCGAGTGCCAGGAGAAAATTGGGAATGGCTAAGCCAAGGAAGCCAATGAAGGTGAAAACATAGTCGCCAACCGAATAGCGACGAACAGCGGAATAGATGCCGATAGGGATGGCAACGACCCAAATGAACAGCAGGCTTGCCACCGAGAGCACGACCGTCAGTCCTATTCGGGGCCAGATGACCTCACTGACTGGCAAGTTCCACGAAAAGGAATAGCCAAAATCTCCGCGCAGCACGATGCCTGAGATCCAGGTCCAATATTGGGTTAGAACCGGGCGGTCGAGGCCGTAGGCGGCTCGCAGGGACTGAATTTCGGTCGCAGTCATTGTGTCGCCGAGTGCAGCACGCTCCTGCGCCAGGCGATCAACGAAATCGCCTGGAGGAAGGGCGATCACCATAAAGGATATGAATGAAACGGCGATCAATGCCGGAATGGCGTAGAACGTACGCCGGATGACGAAACTCAGCATGGCTTGCACCGATTGAAAACATTAGGACGCGCGGGCAGCCAAGCTGCCCGCGCCTGTTGCGTTACTGAGCGAAGTAGTAGGTGGCGAAGTTAGAAGGAGCGGGCCCCGGATAGAGCCAGCCTTCGATAAACTCCTCTGGGACGTTTCGCAGGTCGTTGCTGACCGAGCGGTAGAAGCCAGCGGGTGTGGCAAGGCCGATCGAAAGGAACTCTTCGGCATGAAGGTCGGTGAATTCCTTCATCAGGGCCTCCTGCTCTTCGCCCACCCTGGTGGGGATGATCGAGCGCAGCTCATAAAGGCGCTGTATATTTTCCGGCGGAGTCACCGGCTCGACACCATCGGCAAGGGTGGCGCCGGGGTTGAGGCGCAGGGTATCCCAGGCCGCCCAGCCATCCCAATTGCCCTTCGACCAATAGCCATAATGGTTCATGAACCTGTCAAGATTGAGCAGCGGAAGCTGGCCGCAGCCGTTCTCGCCCACCCAGACCACAGCATCGCGATCAGGTGCTGAACGGAAATTGCCGAACAGTTCGTTGGCGTGGTAGCGGATGGTGACATCAAGGCCAACCTGCTGCCAGGTCCGCTCGATAAGCTGGAAGGCATCGACTGTATCGGGCTTGAAGTCGGCGTTGATATCGACGGTGAAGCGGAAGGGCTCTCCGTCAGGGCCGACGCGCACCCCATTTTCATTGCGAGGCAGGATGCGGTCGAGATATTGGTTGGCCTGATCGAGATCGAACTCGGTGTAATTCTTCGCCATCGCCTCGTTATAGAAAGGCGAATTGGGGAGCGGCGCCGGTTGGAATGGTTCGCCCTGGCCAAGATAGACCGTGTCGATGATTTCCTGCCGGTTGATGGCATGGGACACGCCGACGCGGAAATCTTTGGACTGGAAGACTTCGGCCCGGACCGGGTCGGTATGATTGACGGAGAAGTTGAGGACGGCTGTATTGTAGTCGCAGCTCGTAGCGTTGACCAGGCGGTAACCGCCGGCGTCCTGATTGTCGAAAAACACCGCACGATTTTGAGGAATGGAAATGTTGCGCGGGGAGATGGTTATGTTGCCCTGGATGACCTGAAGAAGTGTCACCTCCGCGTCAGAGGTGTGCATCCAGGTGCGGTTATCTATATAGGGTAGTTGCTGGCAGTCGGCATCGACGGCGAAGTAGTAGGGGTTCCGAACAAAAGTGATCCGCTCCTTGCCCAGTATTGTGTCCGTGGCAATCCAGCCATGAACCGAGGGACGATCGGGGTCGTTGAACTGGGCGGGGTCATTGTAGGAACCGACATTACCCTGCCACCAACTCGCATAATTGGTGGTGCCGGCGGCCTGCATCAACTCGGCCACGCCTTCTGGATTGGCGTCGATGTCGAAGCGTTCCATATAGTGAGCGGGGAACTGCACGACGCGCTGTCCATAAGGGCCGGCCATGTGCTGGAGGAACAGCCCATTGGGCTTGGTCCACTCGAACCGGACCGTGAAATCGTCCACCTTGGTGACGGCGGGAAACTCCCCGTCCACGGCAAATTCACCCCTTGGACCGCCGGTCATGATCTTGGGATTGTTTTCGACGCGATCCCACCAATAAAGGATGTCGTCAGCGGTGAAGGGGTGGCCGTCAGACCATTTCATGCCTTCGCGAAGAAAGAAGGTGTATCGCGTCGCATCCTCGCTGATCTCCCAGCCCTTGGCGATGGCAGGCACCACCTCGGAGCCATCCACGCTCCAACGCACGAGCGGCTCGTAGCCGAAATGGCGCTGGTCGGCGAGATTGCCGCCACCCCAGCTATCGACGAGCGTTCCGCCATAGGTGCCGATCTCGGCAGCGCGGATGACAAGCGGTTCTTTGGGAAGACGCTGCTCGACCGGGGGAAGGTCGCCAGAAGCGACGCGGTCCGCCAATTGCGGCGCCTCGCCAAATACCGAACACATAGCGCTGGCGGTGGTTTCCTGCGCCATCGCCGGGACACCGGAAATGGCCGTTGCAGCGAGCAGTCCCGCCAGCATGGCCGAAGTCGGCTTCTTGATCATGACTCTATATCCTCGATTTGACACTGATGTCGGGGGCGGCGAAACGCCTTGCCTGTGAATACGGTGGACGATCTACACGGGCTCGTTAGCAAAGCTATGACAGACATCTTGAAAACGGTTTCAAGAATGTGTTTTCTGTGCGTTCGAAACGGGATGAGTTGGGCACCAGTTCGCATGCTCTCGCAATACAGGTGCAAAAGCTGAAGGGTGCTGAGTATGGCGACGATCAAGGATGTTGCACGCGTTTCTGGAGTTTCGATCGCGACGGTATCGCGCGTGCTCAATGAGTATCCGCATGTAAAGCCGGACATGCGGGCGAAAGTCAAAAGGGCTATCACCGAACTCAACTATGCGCCCAATCGGCTGGCGTCGAGTTTTCGAACGCAACAATCACGGGTTGTCGGGGTTTTTCTCCGTCAGCAGCGGACTCCGTTTTCCAGTGCAGTGGCCTATGCAATCGAAGACACTCTGTTTCGGGCCGGGTACCGGGTCTTGATCTGTTCGACCAATGGCGATGCGGATCGGGAGGAAACCTATGTGCGCTCAATGCTGGAGTTGCGGACCGAAGGGGTGATCATTCGACCGTCCGGATCGCGCGCCAGCACGTTGCGCAACGTCTCGATGCTGCGGGACGCCGGTATCGCCGTGGTTTTTACCGATATGTGGCACAAAGTTCCTGGGGTGAGCGGCGTGGTTTGCGACAATTTTGCGGGCGGCCACGAGGGTATGCGACACCTTATCGAGCAAGGACATCGGCACATAGGAGTGATAGCCGGTCAAGGCGCGCAACTCCAAAAACGCATCGCCATCGGCAATGTGGGAAGCGAGCGGGTACGCGGTATTCTCAAGGCCAGTCAGGATCTCGCCAGTGATGTGACGCTGAGGTTTTCCCATCCATTCACTGGTGAATCCAATCTCGACGTGGGGCGTTCGGAGACCCATGCCCTCTTGGACCGGCATGCCGGCATTACGGCAATCTTTGCTACTACCGACATGCTCGCCGTAGGAGCGATGCAGGCAGCCCACCAGCGCGGGATCGATGTGCCAGGGTCACTTTCGGTCCTTGGCTATGATGGCATCATGGAATCGGGCATCACCTACCCGGCTTTGTCGACCGTGCGCCAGCCGATCCATGAAATGGGGCAACGCGCGGCGCAAGCCTTGCTTGCCCATATGAAATACCCCGAGACTGCCGTGCAATACATCGTGCTCGAGAACACCATACTTGCCCGCGGTTCCACGGCACCACTATTTTGAAAACGTTTTCAATTTTTTGTCGTTTGGATGCCATGCGAACCGCTTAAACACCGCGTCCACCGCAAATTTTCCAACGAGTTCGCCTTGATGCTATACGATCCCTATGCCGCTGTCGTTGCCTTGCCCACCCCCTCCGATCTGGCGCTGGCAGTGCGCCTCGCGCCCGTCATCCGGTTTGCGGCGAACGAGCCGTTTCTGCCAAGCAAAGTCGGTATCACTGTTCTTGACGCGCCAGGCCGATCACCGTCGGCACCGCTGGACGTTACGTTCGAGCATGGCGTGGTTCGCGCATTGGAATACGCCATATGGTGGGATTGGGACATTCAGCATCTCTACGAGCTCGAACATATCTGGCTCAAGCTAGACGCCGAGGGCGCTGTGGTCGACGTGTGTGCAAGCGCGCACGGCAAGTTGGTCCCCATGCGTCGAAGCGATGGATCACTGCCGGTCGAAGACGGGCGGATCACGCTCTATTCCGAGCCGGGAAAACATGCCTTCCATGCCGAGTCACAATCGATCATCGACCGTAGGGAGCAGCTGACGGCGTGTTGCACCGCCATGACCAGCGCTGGACACGTGCTTGTCAATCAAATGTTTAAGGAGCGATTGGCCGCCGTCACGGCCGAAGACCATCGCGCCGTCCGTCGTCATCTGCAAAACCGGGCCTTCTTGCCGGTATTTGACTTTTCCAAAGCCTTCGATCTCGCGCAGGTCGAGTGCATGTCCTGGCCCGATCTTTACACCTATATTGGCCCGCGCGTATTGCAGGTGCTTGAGCAGGTCCGTGCCAATCAACCATTGATTAGGGCAGTGTTTCTGGACAGTGGCGACACTCTGGTGGACGAGGCAACTGAAGTCCGGGATGTCGATGACCATGTGGTTGAAGCCCAGTTGATCCCGGGCGCCAAGCAAATGGTCGAGAATCTGGCTCTCGACGGCTATCGCATTGTGCTCGTGGCTGATGGGAGCCTCAAGAGTTTCGCCAATATTCTTGGTGGACATGGGGTATCCGAATACTTTGTAGCCGAGATAATCTCAGAAGCCGAAGGGTGCGAGAAGCCGGCCGCCAAAATGTTCTACGCAGCGCTTACTGCACTAGGATTGACGGGGGACGATGCGGGCTCGGTTGTGATGGTTGGCAACCACCTTGGTCGTGATATCAAGGGAGCAAACGAGCTCGGCATCATCTCCATTTGGCAGAACTGGTCTCCGCGGCGCAGCAAGACCCCCTCGGATATCTCAGAGGTTCCTACCTATACCATCGCCAATCCTTCTCAGCTTCCATTGCTTCTTGCAGAAATCGAATGCGCTTGGGGGCGGACAGCGCTAAATCCGGTTTGGGATAGCTAGATGTGAATTTTTGGCATTGCGTCCTACAGTCCGCCCGCGCTCGCTTCGACAATCTCGGCGATTTCCTGCGCGGTGAATTCTGTATTGTTCAATGCACCGAGATTTTCGTGTAGCTGTGGCAAGGCTCTCACCTCGATCAATACCAAAGCCAATGAGCTGTTTCCCGATAATTGGACGCTAACGTAAGCTACGAATTGTTGTCTGCTGGGCTTCGATGAGATGGAAACCAGAGATGTCGAAACGCAAGCAGCATTCGCTCGAGTTCAAGGCGAAGGTCGCCAAGGAAGCATTGAAGGGCGAAGAACCGATATCGGAATTGGCGAGCCGGTTCGGTCTCCACCCCACGATGATCCATCAATGGAAACGGGCATTGCTTGAAGGAGCATCCGGTGTGATCTAGGCGCTCCGGCGATCAGGAGAAGGCACGAACGCCTCCAGTAGCTCGGCAAGTCCGCTTTCAAAATCGTCGAGCATTGCCCCCCGCCGTTCGTTTCCTTCCTAGGCAGCCACAGCGAGGGCGGCGCCATGCGTGTAGTCGACAAGGATGTGCGTCCAACGCAAGGAGCGTTGCGACGAGAGACCGAGTTCGCTCAGGAGGCTGATCAGGTCTTCAGTTATTCTCTTGGCGTGATCGGGGAAAACGGACGGCCGGACAAAAATCGCCAAGGTCAGAGCAGGATGCAGGACCACCTTGGCGTAGTAGGCCATGAGGAGGCCGCGCAAACGTGCATGCGCATCGCCCTTTTCTGGCGCAGCCACGTCTGCGTACACCCAGTCTGCCAATGACCTAATCAGTCCATCGCGATCCTTGAAGTGGTGATAGATCGTCATGGGATTGATACCCACGCGTATCGCCAAAGCGCGCATGGTTAAGCGGTCGAGACCGTCAGCATCGAGAATCCTCAACGCCTCGGAAAGAATGCTCTCCGGTGAAACGGTCTTTCCGTCTAATGGCGGCCGACCTCGCCCCCTTGCTGTCATTTCATCACTTCATAATGAGATTGAACCAATCCGGAAGGAAAAGACCTTGTGCTCTTGTGCGAAAGCTCCACATCGCGCTGACCGCCGCCGAAAAGAGGGCGGCCAGAGCCGAGCAAGATTGGCACCCTCGTGATCACCATGTCGCTAATCAGGTCGAGTGCGAGGAAGGATTGAATAATGCGTCCCCCATCTACATAGGCGCGTCGTGCGCCCTCGGACTGAAGCATCGCCATCGCACCTTCCGGGGACTTGTCGGAAAAGCGTACCTTTTCGCTCAGCTCCGAAGGAACTGCCTGTTGGGCTAGTTGTGCCGACAAAACCAGTACCGGCCGGTTATAGAACCACTCTCCCATGCTTCGGACCGACTCGTAACTGCACCGCCCCATCACGATGACGTCGATGTCTCTTATGAAGTCGTCATAGCCATGATCCTCGCCAGCTTGGTCGTGCTTGAGCAGCCAATCGATATCCCCGCTTTCGCGGGCGATAAAGCCATCAAGGCTCGTTGCAATGAATACGTGTCCGGTAATCATCTTCAACCCCATAATTATATGTTGTATAAATAACGGGGGTTTGACCTTTGTCAACGCGCTTGACTGTCCGCTCCCACCCTTTGCCGCTCCGATAGCCGCCGTTCCGCTCTCCACCCCGAAGGGGCCGTTTATTGTCGCTGTGCTAGGCGCGAATCTGAACGGAAGAACCCCACCCCTTTCCAGACAATTGGGCTCGAAATTGACAATCGCGAAGGCAGCCGTCGAGCGTGTATCGCCTAGTATGCATCAGGCACTGTGCTATCATAGGGTATGAGCGTTCTAGTTAGGTCTATCATGCCCATCGACGCGAGAAACGCGTTAGAAGTCCACCATGCCGCTGTGCATGTTACCGCCGCTCGGGATTATACATCGTCTATTTTGGAAGAGTGGGCGCGACTGCCGATTACTGAGGAAGCCGTCGAGCAGTTTAATGCTAATCCTGAGCAGGAAATCAGGCTCGTCGCAGAATGGGAAGGCAAGGTGGCGGGCTTTGCAGCGATTATTCCGTCTAATTCCGAATTACGCGCCTGTTACGTTTCACCGAAAGCCGGCGGTAGAGGAATAGGCCGCGCTTTGGTGCTACAGCTCGAGCATATTGCCGTGAGCGAGGGAGTGACCTCGCTTTGGCTCCGATCATCCTTAACCGCACACCCACTTTATGAAGCTTTGGGGTACGAGACCGAAAAATTTGGAGAGCATACTCTGAGTTCGGGGCTGCGGATGGCCTGCGTTTACATGCGGAAAACGCTCACCCCCTCAATCTGATAAGATACGCTTGTTCTCCCGACAGGAGCCGTCGCAACACCGGGGATTGACAACATTCGAACTTTGGCCCGAAAGCAGGCGCGAAGGCCGCAACTATGATGCCCTACTCTTGATGCCATCCTACCTGCTGATCATACTCGGCCTGACGGACGTCACCGGCCAGCCGGGCTGCGCCCACTTGCCTTTCTGCTTCCCAATCTGCATGTATATCCCAATTGAATATCCCACATGCAGGAGGTGGACATGACCAGCTCAACCGTTTTCACCAGCAACCGCAGCCAAGCGGTGCGCTTGCCTAAGGCCGTTGCCTTTCCCGAAAACGTGCATCAGGTCGATATTCTCAAGATCGGCCGCAGCCGCGTGATCGTGCCCAAGGGCAAGAGGTGGGACGACCTGTTCCTGCACGGGCCGCGAAAAGTTTAACAAACTGGCGGAACAACTTTGCATATCGAGCATAACTCTTGGGCAGTTGCATTATGGCGCGGAGAAATCCGCCCGGCGCACCGAAAACCTTTCCGCAATCGAGCATTTCGTGGCGCGGCTCGACGTTCTGCCGTTCGGAGACAAGGCCGCTGCCCATTACGGGCAGGTCCGGGCCGAGCTCGAGCGTGCGGGAACGCCCTGCGGACCGCATGATATGCAAATCGGCGCCCATGCCCGCAGCGAAGGGTTGATCGTGGTAACGAACAACATGAAGGAGTTCGTTCGGATGCCCGGCGTCCGGGTGGAGAATTGGGTATAGGTACTTCTGGCTGGAAAGCTACCAACGGACGTTGGAATGCTGTTTCTCGTCAATATGACAAGGCGTACCGCTTAAGCCCTGGCTAGACGCCAAGGGACGGCCGGCTCCGCAACGAATTGCCCAATCTTTCCTATCTTCAGGGCTTTCAGACTGTAGGAGGCGCGCACCGGCTATGTGCGGATAACCCAGTGGTCTTCGCGCCGCCTGAATTCTCGGCTCGGGTCATGCGGAAGGGCAAACACACTGAGTCTGGCGTCAAATTTCCGACCTAGGTCCGAAACTAAACTGATTGAGCATTGCTGTGTGTCGGAATTCGCCTTCTGGATGACAATACGACCGGCGGCGACCCATGTTTGCTGCAAGCCGTGGCGTATCACCAGCGCCGACAGCATAGCGCTGAAGTACCGGGAAAGCTCATTAATTACATGCCCATCAGAAGATCTCTCGGAGATTAGCAGGATGACCATTTTTTCTTCGCTAGCCTGATCCATCCAGTTTCTGCATTGGCCCATGGCCCAATAGCCATCGAGATCGTTATTTCTGCTGAAGAATACCGCAAGTAGGTCGTTGCAGATGCCTTGAAGTGCAGTACGTCTTGCCATGCGATTGTCTCAAATATCCAGACCAAGCCAAACGGTTAACTCAATCGATAAGCGACTGCAAACGACCCCATTGTGGTCGGTTTCACACTTATGCCGGTCTCCCGAAAGCTGCCTCTCCGCCAACAGGTCTTCTGGTGGCGTGGCCGGAGCACACAGCATCCACATAAGGATTGAGCGTGCCCCTTGGCAAGGGCATGGGCGTCACGAGGAGCCGAAGCATCGGCTCCTCACCGGCCCCAATGCCAGGAAGTCCCGCTCAAAGTGAGACGTTTACGACGCTGTCGACGAATTGAGCGAAAGAAATTGGCGGACGACCGATCACCTGTTCGACGACCTCTGAGACCTCCGTTGCGAAGCCGTTACGGATCGCTAATTGATCGCGCACCACCACTTCGGCGAAAGCCGCGGGGAGTCCAAAGCCAAGCATCATTGAGCGAAACTCATCCTCGGTTAGCGCACCATAGGAGATGGTGCGCCCCGTCGACCGCGCAAAGACTTCAACGCCCTCGGATATTGAAAACGCTTGAGGCCCGGTAAGGGCGTAGATTTGGCCGGTATGCCCCGGCTGTGTCAGTGCAACAGCCGCGACAGCCGCAATGTCGGTTGCGTCGATAAAGGCAGCTTTTCCCGAACCGGTTGCGGTCTGAACACGTCCGGCAGCAAGGCCGGGCGCGAAAAAGCCTTCGCTGAAGTTCTGGTAGAAGCCGCTGGGACGCAGGATCGTCCACTCAAGGCCCGAACCCATGATGGCGGACTCCACCTTGCTTCGCCCAGACATTGGCGGTTCATGCGGGAAGCTCACACCCAGCGAGCTAAGCCCTACCACCCGCGCAACACCGGCTTGCCGGGCAGAATCGAGAAATGCTGTGACTTGCCCTGAAGGGTCCTCCACGAGATCGGGGCCGACAAGGTACACGGCGTTTATGCCTTCGACAGCCGGTTGCCAGGTTTCGGGGCTTGCCCAGTCGAACAGTACATGGCCAGTCAGTTTCTTACGACTTGCGGGCCTTGCGGTAACCGTATTGCCGGCCAGCATTGGCACGAGGCAGCGGCCAGTTTTGCCGGTGGCGCCGATGACGAGTATCTTCTTATGCAAAGCGAGCGCTCCATTGGTATTTGGGAAGCCCAGACCTATGTTGGTGCCGGACAACACTCAACGAACCACGAGGTATGTAGACAATGAATACCGATGCCTTGCGGCACAGCAACGTATTACCAGGTGCGGTACATGATCGGGCGAACTGCCCTGTTGATACGGCGATTTCCGTTATCGCTGGAAAGTGGAAATTGCTCCTGCTTCGTCCGCTCTATCTGCATGGTCCTCTGCGCTACAATGCACTGCTACGTTTGGCATCGCCTATTGCTGCGAAAGAGCTCACCCGAAATCTTCATGAGCTGGAGTATGCGGGTCTGGTCAAACGTCGCCCCCAGGACGACACGAACAGCGATGCATACGAGCTTACGGAACTGGGCAAAACCCTGGAGCAGACGTTCCGGGCGCTCGGCGAATTTGGGACGACCTATCTACGATCGCGCAGAGCTACGTGAACAATCAACTTGGGGTAGGATGCCCGGGATGATAGCCGCTTTCCTAGATACGCTGCCCAGAAGCCGTCAGGCAGGAAGCCACCCGTCGGAGCGATTCAGTGTTGCTGTACAAACCGCGAAGCTGAATCGGCAAGGGCCGCAGCCATTTCATACGCCTGCCCTAGAAACGTCAAGCATCGGAAGCAGCCGTCAACGCGGCGTGTTGGCGATAAGATGCGTTGCCCCGCTCCTAGCGAAGCAGGGCGTTGTTCATTACCCGGCTCGGGCAAATACCGTTGCTGCCGTGAAGATGTAATAGCTCAACCCGGTTTGTATTCCTTCATATACTGCCCGATGAAAATCGTCTTCGAGGAAAAACTCTGCCTCTTCCAGGAAAGAATGGGCGGTTGTCGGGTAAATATTATCATTCACGTAGGCGATATGCTGGCCTACCGCCGATTTCACCTCATCATCATGCGCTGGTTTTCCCTCATATCGCTTGGCAGTTAATTATGAGAATGGCTTATCAACGATTTCAATGAGATAGCCGCGCGCTTAATTTGAGAATGTGCACTTAACTTGATAATCGAGCCGGGTCATTGGCATTTAATATGAGAATCAGCGTTAGCAAAGTGGCGGCGTTGAATTTGCTGAGGACGGCGGATGAACGTCAAGGAATGCACGGCCTTCACGCTAATTACGATGGCAGTTAAATTGAGAATCCGAGCTTCGCCATTCTCACAATTAACAGCACAACATGACTGAAACGACCGCATTCTCGCGATTAACTGCCAAGCGACAGCTGTCCACGCAAGCTGTTTGTTTTGGGCAATCGCCCCCCCGTCCGCAGGCTGATAACCCAAGCCCAGCCACTCATGGACATTTTCGCGCTCGAAGCGCGCCAGTCATGCCATCTGGTCATCGAGGATCAGGGGCAGGCCCTGGTGGCGGCGCAGGCGCACTGCCCTGCCAACTGGGAATTCGGGGTTCGGGCCGGAGCCGAAATCGATCTTTTGGGCACAGGCTCGGGCCAAACGCTTCTGGCCTTCCAATCCCCCGCCGCGCGGGAGTTGCTGATGCTGCGCTGGCAGGGCAGCCCTAGGCTCGACCGGCTTGCAGCCCTTGAACCCCAGCTCAAGACCTTTCTCGCACAAGGCCATCGCGTTGGAGACAGCCACCAGATTCGCGGCATTGTCGACATCAGTGTGCCAATCCTTTCCCCCCGCGGCTATTGCGTCGCGATCCTGACCTGCCCCTACATGGAAAGGCTTGAGGAACCGAGCCAACCAGGCGTGGAAGACACGCTTGCGATCCTCAAGGCCGCGGCACGAAAGCTTTCCATCGGCTAGAGTGTTTCCAGAATAAGTGGGCATCGTCGAGTCTGTCGGTTCGGCCAGCTATGTCTCTTGTGATGGCAGGTCGGAGATTTCCGCATTATGGAAAGCTGAACGGCTCAGTGCAGCAATTGCCACGCTTCTGTGCTTGATGCCAAGGCAAGGGAATTTATGGATCGAAGGACAATTCAATGTACAGAGTGACGCGGCTAGATATAGAGGATGCACGCATTCTGATTGCGGGGGCGGCCGAGAAGGCCCGCGAGATCGGAGTGCCGATGTGTATAGCCATAACCGACGAATCCGGTCAGCTCATCGCGTTTGAACGTATGGATGGCGGCAAGGTCACGAGCACCACGATTGCCATCGACAAGGCATTCACGGCCGCCGGGGCCAAGCGCGCCACCCATGACTATGGCGCCGTCAGCCAGCCCGGCAAGCCTGCCTATGGCATCAATTCTGCAATTGGCGGGCGGCTGATGGTCGTGGGCGGCGGTCTACCGGTCATTGTCGATGGCGAGGTGGTTGGCGGGATCGGCATCAGCTCGGGCACGCCCGATCAGGATCAAGCCTGTGCGCAGGCGGGGATCGATGCATTTCTGTCTGCGCAATAGAAAGCATATTGATGGCATCTGCGGCCACACAATAGGTTAGATCGTGCCAGCGATTCAATGAAGCGCTGACGCGATCTAGAGCAGCGCCTGTTTTGATTGAATCACAACAGGCGCGATAAGTTGTTGTTTTTTGTGTTTCCGAACCGAACGCGCGATGCCTCGGCCCACGTCGCAAGAGCGGTTGCACCTTCAGCAGGGCAGGCAGTCAAGTCAGGGCAGTGCCGATCGTGCTCTTGCGAACCTTGAGTTCGCCACTAATCAAGTGCGTTTTTGCCGGGCGGCCCGGCTGGGCTGAGCCCGTACGGATTATTTTGACCGTGGCCGCAACAATCTGGTTTATTGGCTGGCGGAAGGTCGTAAGACTGTAATGGGGCCAACTTGCCATGGCAATGTCGTCGAACCCTGCGACGGCAATATCCTCGGGCACACGCAGGCCAGCTTCATCGCGCAGCGCATCCAGCCCGCCGGCAGCCAGAATGTCATTAGCAAAAAAAATCGCGTCGACCGATCCTTTTGCAGCGATCGCAAGCGCCGAGTTATAGCCCGATTCATAGCTGTATTCGGTCCCGTCCAAATTCGCCGCCAAGGTCAATCCCAATTCGGCAATGCGCGTTATGAACGCGCCTTGACGTTCCATATTGGTGCTCGTATGCGCCAGACCTGCCACATAGGCTACGCGCTTGTGACCAAGTTCATAAAAGTGGTCGGCAATTGCGCTTGCACCTTCGGAATTGTGGCAACAAACCGACGTCAGTTTGCTATCGGGAATGGTGCGGTTGACCAGTACGGCGGTCCTGTTTTCGGTCGCCCAATCCAGAGTCGCCGCTGAAAGAATGGTGGCGGACACGATGACAACCGCATCCACATTGTATTGGCGCAAGGCCATCAACTGGTCTTCGATGTTGGATCCCTTGGTGACATTGAACATCAGGCTCTGCAAACCGATCTTTTGCAGTTCGCGCGACAGGCGCTCGATCAAGGCCGGATAAAAAGGGTTCTCCATGTCCGATACCACGATACCAACAATGTTGGTGCGCCGCTTGGACAACATCGAAGCGATGGCATTGGGTTGATAGTCAAGCTCGCGCGCAAACGTCAGTATGCGTTCCCGCATCTTGGGGGACACCGAGGCGCCCGGTGTAAAAGCCCGCGATACTGCGGACTGACTTACACCGATCAATTGGGCAAGTTCACGCGCCGTGATCGGCTTGCGGCCCTGTCCCGAAGGCTTGTCGTCCTGCTGATCCAAACCGGTCCTCCCCAACTGACATCGCATTTAGCAGCTTTGGACACAATTGTCTTGTGACCTTGTCCACCCTTGGGGACAAGTTTGCACCCGTATGCTTGCATCCGGATGCAATGTAGATTAGCCTGCTCTTGTCAGATGATAAAAAGCCGAACTGGCAGCCATCTGGATTTGCAGCGCGCTTAACCGGCCGCTGCATGAGGAGTGTGACAACAGCTGTCTTTGGAGCCCCTATGCCCAGCGCGCTTGGCCACCTGAAGGTCATTGACTTTTCCGATACCATCTCGGGGCAGTATTGCTCCCGCCTTCTGGCTGACTTTGGCGCACAGGTAGTCATTGTCGAGCCACCCGCAGGGTCTGCCGTCCGTCGGTTGCCGCCATTCGCCAATGACGGCGACTCACTCTATTTTTTTCATCTCAACACTGGGAAGCGCTCGCTTGCGATTGATCTTTCCAGCGATAAAGGCATGGCTGACCTGACGTCTCTTGTTGTTGGCGCCGATGTGGTCGTTGTGCCGCCCGGCTACGACTGTGGTGCACTGCAACTGGCGAACGAGAGCGCAGTTTTTGTCGATATTTCCAATTTCGGCACCGATGGGCCATATTCCGACTGGAAGGGGCCGGAAATCGTTCATCAGGCCCTTTCAGGCATGATGTACAACAATGGCGAGTGTGGCCGTGAGCCGCTTTATGGCGTCGCCAATCGTGCGGCCCTGGCTGCTTCCGTTGGAGCCTATGTCGGCGTGTTGGCAGCGCTCTATACGCGCAAGCGCTCTGGCGCCGGCCAGTCGGTTAGAGTGCAGATAGCCGAAACGGCCGCAGCCATGTGTTTTCCCTACGTGGTTCAGCATATCTACAATGGCACGGTCCGGGCGCGCTCCGATCAGGCCATCCCTGCCGGGCAGGTTTTGTGCGATGGAGGCTGGGTCTGCATCTGGATTTACAATCATCGCTGGAAAGACGTGCTTGAGGTGGTGCGGTTGCCCGAACTCGAGAACGACCCAAGATTTTGCGAACCTGTTGTCCGGCGCCAGAACTGGGACGCGCTTTTTGCGTTGATTCAGAAACAGGTTGTCGATTGGAACGCCGAAGACCTCGTCGAGAGACTGCAACAGGCGCAAGTGATCGCGGCAAAGGCCTATCGGCCATCCGAGCAGTTTGCGAACCGTCATCTCAATGCCCGTGGGTACTGGTCGACACTGCATGGAAAGCGTCCGGTCCTGGGGCCGCCATTCTCGCTTTCGGCAACCCCGCGTGTCGCCGTGACCGATGCACCCCAATTGAACGATCGGCAGATAGCGCTTGAGTGGCCGAAAAAATCGCAGGCCCAACTGAAGACCGGTCCATCGGTGCCGCTATCGGGATTACGGGTGATCGAGTTGACAACAGCCTGGGCCGGGCCGATGGCGGGACGTATTCTGGGCTTTTTCGGCGCCCAGTGCATCCATGTGGAATCCCCCAACCGAGTCAATTCCTGGCGCCTGAACAAGGAAGCATCCAATCCAATCAATTTCCCGGATGGGAAGCCGGGGGATCGGCCGTTCGACCGAGCCTTCCTGTTCAACTCCCAAAACATCAACAAGCTTTCGTGTACCCTGAATCTCAAGACCCAGGAAGGACGGGACGCGCTTCGCAAGCTGGTCGCCCAATCCGACGTCCTCATTTGCAATTTCCGGCCTGGAACGCTCAAGAAACTGGGCTTGGACTACGACAGCCTCAAGGCAATCAAATCCGACATCATTGTCGCTGAACTGCCCGCATTCGGGATCTCCGGTCCCATGTCAGGATATGCTGCGCTGGGCCCGACAATGGAGATGGCGACAGGAATGTCGGCAATGATCGGCTACAAGGACCATCGCCCCGAAACCACTGGCCCGTCATACATGGATCCCATAGGAGGATTTAATGCAGCCGCTGCAATCTTGACGGCACTGATCCATCGCCAGAATACAGGCGAAGGCCAGCACATCGAAGTGCCTCAAGTTGAAGCTGCGATGCAACTGATCGGCCCTGAACTTCTCAAGGCCATTGAAACGGGCATCGATCCCGAGCGCAATGGAAACCGTTCGCCCTATGCATCTCCCCATGATGCGTTCCCCGCCGCTGGCCAAGATCAGTGGATTGCCATAGCTGCGGAAGACAACACAGGATGGCTGGCCCTGTGCAGGCTCATGGGCTGCCCTGAACTGGCGCTGGACCCCCGCTTCAAGACGCTGGCGGATCGCAAGGACAACGAGGACGCGCTTACAGCGCTGGTGGCCGAGTGGACGCGCGACAAGGACAAGCACGACCTCGCCGAACAATTACAAAAAGCGGGGATTGCGGCAGCGCCGGTCAACAACCCTCGCGACCTCGCGCTCAGCACCTATCTCGCGCACCGCGGGTTCTTTACCGAACTCGACCACCCTTTTGCCGGCAGGCACAACTATCCCACCTTGCCGATCGTCCTCTCGGACACACCGGGCGGTCAACACTCCGCCGCACCGGGATTTGGCTACCATAACCAGTTCGTTCTGCACGACATTCTGGCGCTCGACAACGACGAAATCGCCAAGGTTCGCGAGCGTGCCATGATGACCGACACGCCCCAACCCGGAGCTTGATCCGATGACGCAAATTTCGCACCCAGCCGATACCCATCCACTCGTGCTGCCAGTCCGCATCGCGCTTGACGAGAACCCGCGGTACAAGGGGTCAATTCATGATGATGCGGTGGCGCGTGCCCAAGGGTTTCGTGCCGCGCTGGTTCCTGGTGCTTTCATCTACGGCCACTTTTCCCGGCTTGCAATCATGGCCTGGGGCGAGAACTGGGCCAAGTACGGGTCAATGGGCGCAAGATTTCGCCGTCCCGTCTACAATGGAGACGATCTTGCGCTTTCAAGGGGAGAGTTCCTCCTGCGTGACGGGGTTTGGCGCGCTGACGTTTCTGCTGCCAATCAGGAAGGCGAAGTTGTGGCGGTGGGGTGGATCGGATTGCCGGAGACCCCACAGGTCGCGCCGGAACGCGCCAGCATTGCGCTCATTGAGCGACCAAAAGAGCGTCAAAAGCTCGACATTGGCACACTGGTTTCAGGTTTGCCGGTCCTCACCTACGAGCGCATTCTGACCCAAAGCGATTTTGAAGACTCCCTGGCTGCCTTTGGCGAGGATCATCCGATCTATTCAGATCCCGGTTTCGTGCATGCCGGATGTTTGATGCGGCTGGCCATGGGCGACACAAACCAAAGCTATGAATATCCGGCGCCGATCGTGCTGACCCAGGCAGAAGCCCAGCACTATGCCCATGTCTATCCGGGGCAGAAAATCTGCTTTGGCGGCACAATCACCAATGTCTATGAGCGCAATGGCCGTCATTATTTCGACAGTGAAGAATACATGATCGCAGATAACAAGGTCGTCGCCCGCTTTCGGCGCACGTCCATCTATTCCGACTGATCGAGCCTAATCGCAGCAAACAACATTTAAAGGCAACGGCAATGGCAATTTGGCTCAAGCGAAAAAGCGATGATCTTCAACCGGCTGTGGATGCGGAAGGCGTGAAGTCGGTTGTCAAGGACATCATTGCTTGCATCGAGAATGATGGCGATGCCGGAGTGCGCAAACTCTCCAAGCGTTTTGACAAGCTCGACAGGACCGACTACCGGCTTACCGATGCCGAAATCAGGTCGGCAATGGATACGCTGGCACCGCGCGATCTCGATGATATTCGGTTTGCGCAGGAGCAGGTAAGAAACTTCGCCCAGCATCAGCGCGCAGCGTTGAGTGACATCGAGGTCGAAACGCGCCCCGGCGTAGTGCTCGGTCACAAGAACCTGGCAATCGAAAAAGTGGGGTGCTATGTGCCCGGAGGCAAATACCCGCTTCTGGCCTCCGCTCACATGTCGGTGATTACCGCAAGGGTTGCAGGCGTCGGACATATTACAACTTGCGCGCCGCCCTTCAATGGCGCTCCGGCACCAGCCATTGTTGCCGCCCAGCACCTTGCGGGTGCCGATGACATCTATTGTGTCGGCGGCGTTCAGGCCATTGCGATGATGGCCATTGGTACAGAAACTTGTCCGGCTGCCAACATGATTACCGGCCCTGGCAACGCCTATGTGGCCGAAGCAAAGCGACAGCTTTTCGGACGCGTGGGGATCGATCTGCTTGCTGGCCCAACTGAGACACTTGTGATCGCTGACGACACGGTGGATGGCGAGATATGCGCCACCGACCTTCTCGGCCAAGCCGAGCATGGCCCCGATTCTCCGGCTGTGTTGATTACAACATCCCGGAAACTGGCTCTCGATACCCTCAAAGAGATAGACCGCCAGCTCGAAATTTTGTCCACCGCCGAGATTGCGCGCCAAGCCTGGTCGCGCTTTGGGGAAGTCATCTTGTGCGAGGACGTTGCGGAAATGGTCGTTGTTGCCGATGAACTGGCCTTTGAACACGTTCAGGTCATGACTGCCGATCCTGATTATTTCCTCCACAACATGCGCAATTACGGCGCATTGTTTCTCGGCCCGCGCACCAACGTTGCCTTCGGCGACAAGGTCATTGGAACCAATCACACGCTGCCAACCGGAAAGGCGGCCCGCTACACGGGCGGGCTTTGGGTGGGCAAGTTCATCAAGACCGTCACCTATCAGAAAATTCTCACAGACGAGGCGTCTGCCGAAATCGGCCGATACGCTTCGCGGCTATCGATGCTGGAAGGGTTTTCCGGCCACGCAGAGCAGGCCAATATCCGGGTTCGACGCTATGGCGGGGGCAATGTTCCCTATGGCACGGCTGCGGAGTGAAAGGTTGAAGATGAAGGTTCAGGTTGGAGACAAGGTCAGCTTTTCCAAAGCGGTCAGCGAAGCCGAACTCGCTGCGTTTGTTGGGTTGAGTGGCGACGACTACGAGGCTCATACCGATGATGACTTCATGAAGAACACGGCCTTCGGACAGCGGATCGTCCATGGCGCGCTACTGGTTGGAATCATGTCGGCCGCCGGAACCAGAATGATAAGGGTCATGAAAGCGCGCGGTGACACGACAACACCAGTCGCTCTTGGCTATGACCGGATGCGATTTACTGCGCCGGTGTTTATCGGCGACACAATCACCGCAAGCTATAGTGTCACCGACGTGGATCCCGATAAATCTCGAAGTGTCGCGGCGCTCGAACTGGTCAACCAGAACGGGGCGACAGTGGCTGTAGCAAACCACATCATGAAGTGGCTTGCGCCGTGAACTCATGCGATTTCAAAACGCCCCTATTGCATCCGGATGCAAAACTGATAAGTTGTCCCCCTGAGTTCGACAGGCTTCAAGCTGCCATCAAGAGCGCATCAGGCTTTCGAACCAAAACAGGGAGGATTGGGAGAGTGCGCTCGTTGCGCCAGATTACGCTTGCCGTCCCGGAGCGCCAGCCATGACGGACCGGGCACCCGCTGGCATGCGTTCGGACTACCTTGCTTTCACAAGCCAGAGTCTGCGGTGGAACGACAATGACGTGTTTGGCCACGTCAACAACGCTGAATACTACGCGCTGTTCGACACTGCGGTCGTCAGGTTCCTCATTGAAAGTGGCGAAATCGCCATATCGGGGGGCGCCTTGGGGATGGTGGTCGTGGAGAGTGGCTGCCGGTTTCATCGCGAGGTTGTGTTCACAGATTCGATCAGCGTGGGAATGCGGGTTGCGCACATAGGGCGCACTTCGGTCCGCTACGATCTGGCAATTTTCTGCAATTCCGACGCGACAGCCGCTGCCGAAGGCCATTTCGTTCACGTCTTTGTTGACCGGAACACCAAGCGCCCAACCGAGATCCCCGCGGGCCTTCGCGCCCATTTCCAGTCACTCGCGATAGGGGCGTAAAGCACATGGCCAAAGACACGACAATTGCCTCGATCGAGAGTTTGAGCATCGCATGGTCGCCCCAAGATAGCCCCTGGCGCCAGAGTGCCTTTGTCAAGGTTACCACGGCAGACGGAACGATCGGCTATGGCGAAGCGTCTCCGATGAACGGAGGCCATCATTCTCTTCAGATCATAAATGACATGGCCGCGCTCCTGGTCGGCTGCGATATGTTCGACCAGGCGGTACATTATGACCGCCTGCTTCACAAATTCATCAAACTGGGTCCTGAGGGGGCAGTCACCGGCGCGCTTGCCGCAATCGACATTGCGCTCTGGGATGCCAAGGGCAAAGTGCTTGGCTTGCCCATCTACAAGATGCTGGGCGGCGCGTGGCGCACCGAAATTCCCTTTTACGCCTCAATTGGCGGCAATGCCGAGCGCAGCGCTGACGACGTTGTGCGGGTGGTGAAAGCGCGACTAAAAAGCGAGGCGCCAGCGGCCATCAAGATCCGTTGGGATGGAGATCGCTCCCGACAGGATGTTGACATACCAGGCGATATCGCCAAGGCCAAAGCCGTTCGCGACCTCGTCGGCCATGGTTTCCCCCTCGCGTTCGATGCCAACAACCAATACTCGGTCGGCGGCGCCATCCGGGTGGGACGCGCACTCGAGGATCTCGGCTACATATGGTTCGAGGAACCGGTCCAGCACTACAATGTGCGCGCGATGGGCGAGGTTGCACAAAGGCTCGACATCACCGTTTCAGCCGCCGAGCAAACCTATACCCCCCAGGCGCTTGTCGACATCATCAATGCCGGGGTCCGCATGGTCCAGCCCGACATCATCAAGATGGGGGGCATCACCGGGCTCATGCAATGCGCTGCCATCTGCTTTGCCCATGGGGTCGAACTGGTGCCTCACCAGACCCAGCCCGTGATCGGCCATCTGGCCAACCTGCACGTTCTCGCCACCCTGATGCACCAGACCAAGCCTGCCGAATATGCCGACTCCTCTGGGCGAATGGATGTCGGCTTTGCAAACCCGCCCAAGCCCCAAGACGGGAAATTCACGCTGCCGTCCGGCCCTGGATTGGGACTTGAGGTGCGAGAAACCGAACTAAAGAAACGACTACGCTAGCACTTGCGTGAAATCAAACCAGTTCAACGGAGGAGAAAGAAATGGGAATCAACAGACGCACGTTCTTGGAGCTTACTGCCGCTTCAACAGCTTTGACGGCCATAGGCACTTCATCAGCCATGGCCCAGGACACCGATGTCATTCGCATTGGCATCGCCGCAAACGGCCCGCGCCATTCCGACCCCAATTTGACAACGCAAGGGTCCGATAACTGGGCCACCGAACAGGTGTACGAGCAGCTTGTTCGCCCCGAAGACGGTCGATTTGCTTTGTCGCCCGAGGACTGGGTGCCCACGCTGGCAACCGAATGGAGCGCGTCGGCAGACGCCAAGACCTGGACGTTCAAGCTGCGCGAAGGTGTCCAGTTCCACAGAGGTTACGGGGAAATGACGTCCGAAGACGTTGTGTTCTCGTTCAGGCGCGCCATTGATACCGGCACCAATCGCACCATTCTGGCCAACATTGCCGAAGTCACGGCGAATGGACCTTACGAGGTCACAATTCGCCTTCATGCGCCCGACGTCAATCTGCTCGGCACGTCCATCTTCAACAACAACACCTCGATCGTATCCAAGGCTGCGTTCGAGGAAATTGGCGCCGAGGCCTTTGCTACCGATGCCGTTGGGACGGGCCCTTACCAGCTTGTCAGCTTTGAGCCCAATTTCGGCATGCGGCTGCAGCGCCACGAAGACTACTGGGGCGACGCCGCCATCGTTTCCCGCGTAGAGTGCGTCTATATAGCCGACACCACTGCCCGTACCCTCGCCCTGCTTTCAGGCGATGTGGACATGATTGAGGCGGTGCGCGCACCCGGTTGGATCGACTCCATGTTGGGCCGTGATCCAACGCTCAAGATCGATATGACGGTTCCAGGCTCGTTCAACACCCTCCATATCAATCTCACGAGAGAGCCATTCAACGACATACGTGTTCGTCAAGCGATCATGTATGCCCTCGATCGCGAGGCTGTCGCTGCGGCCCTGGCTCCCATGGGTGGCACAATGCATGGTCTGCAGCCGGCGTTTTTCCCTGCCGGTTTTGAGGCCGATGACCTTCCTGAAGAGCTTCAGTATCGACACAATCCGCAGCGGGCGCGCGAACTGCTGGCTGAAGCGGGGTATCCCAATGGCATCGAGTTCGAAGCCAACTGCTCCCAGCGTGAGGACTATTCCTCAACCATGCTGATCGTCCAGGAGCAGTTCCGTGCTGCCGGCATCAACATGACTCTCAATATTGGAGATCACACGGCCTATCACGCCGACAATCGCACTGACAAAAATACGCTTGCAATGCATGCTTCGAGCTATCCGCCAATCCCGACCCAGATCTACTTCCAACAACTCGCCTCAGCCTCCCAGGTCAAGGCAGACGGCACAGGCGGCGGGAACTACAGCCACTACGGTATCGAAATGCCGGGCATTGACGACCTGCTGCAGCAAGCGCTCGAAGCGACCGACTACGATGAATACATCCGGATCTGTGAAGAGATCGAGCTCCAGGTCCTGCGTGACCTGCCATTGATCGGACTTTCCACACTCTCGTTCACGGCTGTTCGTAACGCCAATGTGGACCTCGGCTACGAGGTGCAAAGCGGATACGCGCGCTGGCGCTTCCACCGCGCCACAAAGTCGGCGTAATGCGCTAGATTTCCCTCACCAAGTGCTGCCCCGGGGTTCGTTAACCGGGGCAGCAAACCAAACCTGAGTTCACGACCCGATGTCCAGCTTGCGAACCGACAAGCGTGACAAGTGTAAGGCACAGAGGCGTTAGCATGGTCAGATACATCGCCCAGAGATTACTTGACGCCATCCCGACGATCTTTTTGATCCTCACGCTGGTGTTCGTCGCCATGCGCATCCTGCCCGGGGACCCGGCAATCGCTGCCCTTGGCGACAACGCATTGCCCGAACAGATCGCCGAGTTTCGCGAGCGAATGGGTCTTAACGTCCCGCTTTGGCAACAATACTTCAATTTCCTTTGGGGCATTTTCTCGCTTGATCTGGGCCGATCGCTTCTGAGCAACACGCCCGTCACCCAGTTGATCGCGACCTATCTGCCCTACACACTCGAGCTGACGCTTTTTGCGATGATCCTGGGTGTCGCTGGCGGCATACCGCTTGGCGTGTTTGCCGCCGTCAATCGGAACAAATGGCCCGACAACGCAATTCGGGGCTATAACCTCATCGGCTATGCAATCCCCGACTTTTATTTGGGGGCGCTGTTGCTGATCTTTTTTGCCCTCAACCTTGGATGGTTTCCTATCGGGGGTGTGGGAAGCGGAGATATATGGTCACGCATCCACGCCGTGTTTCTTCCGGCCTTAACGCTGGCTTTTGTCAAGACCGCCTTTCTGGGCCGCCTCACCCGAACCTCGCTGCTGGAAGTTTTCGGCAAGGATTATATTCGCACGGCACGCGCCAAGGGGGCGCGAGAAAACCGGGTGGTCTATCGGCACGGCTTGCGTAACGCGCTGTTGCCCATTTCCACCGGCTTCGGCCTGAGCTTGTTGTCCACGCTGTCGGGCTCGGTCGCCATCGAGCTCGTGTTCAATCGACCGGGCATCGGTCGCATGCTCATCAGCGCGATTGCCGAGCGCGATTATGCGGTCGTCCAAGGTGGCATAATCGTGTTTGCACTGTTTGTGGTGCTCATCAATCTGCTCATGGATCTGGTCTATGTGATTATCGACCCTAGAATACGGGTGACAAAATGACGGCGTTGGATCATGGCGCGCAGCAGGTCGTTGCGCCCGAACCGGGAAAGTTCGAGATTGTCGGCAAGATTTTTGCCGGGCGGCCTGCAACAGTTGTTGCTGCTTTTGTCATCTTCGCCTTCATCCTGATTGCCATACTTGCTCCGGTCATTGCGCCCTATGATGCCTTGGCCCAGAGCTTTTTGCGCATCAATCATGGCCCCTCCTGGCAACACTGGCTGGGAACCGATCAGTTCGGCCGCGACGTTCTCTCGCGCATGATCTATGGATCGCGCAACTCAATGATTTTCGGCCTGCTCGCCCCCACGCTTGCCGCAATCGTGGGCACCACACTGGGCGTTATTGCCGGCTATTTCGGCGGCATTGCCGACCGCGTGATTTCGCGGGTTGTCGACATGCTGCTGGCATTTCCCGAACTGCTTCTGGCCATTCTGATTGCTGCGGCGCTTGGGGGCGGTTTCTGGAACATCGTCGTGGTTTTGACTGTGGCTTTTGTGCCCGGCTTTGCGCGCGTGGCACGCGCCCAGACGCTCTCGGTCAAGCAAGAGCCCTATGTAGAATCTGCGATTGCGGTTGGCGTGCGGACACCAACCATCATTTTTCGTCATATCGTGCCCAACATCGCCGCACCAATCGTCGTGCTCATGACACTTTGGACCGCATCGGCCATCCGGCTCGAAGCCTCTTTGTCCTTTCTTGGCATTGGCACTCAGGCGCCAAATCCAAGCTGGGGCAACATCATCCGCGACGGGCTGAACAACTTGTTCGGCTCTCCCTGGCCCATTATCGGGGCCGGTCTTGCCATCACATGCGTCGTGCTCTCGTTCAACCTTTTTGGTGATGCCGTGCGCGACGTCCTGGACCCAGAGACGAACCAATGACGACACCACTGCTCAGAGTTGAGGACCTTGTCGTCGAGTTTGGCCCCAAGAGTGCGCCGATCCGGGTTCTTGAGAAAGTAAACTTTGAAATGATGTCCGGGAGTTCCATTGGCATTGTAGGGGAGAGCGGGTCAGGAAAATCGATGACCTCGCTGGCCATCATGCGCCTTATACCCGAGCCCGCCGGGCGTGTGTCGGGGCGCATCGAGTTCGATGGCAGGAATCTCCTGGACCTGCCCAAAAAGGAGATGCCAAGAATTCGCGGCCGCGACATCGCCATGATCTTTCAAGAGCCCATGAGTTCTCTCAATCCGGTGATGTCCATCGGGGACCAGATTGCCGAGGGCATAATGCTTCATGAAAGCATGCCTCGCGAAAAGCGCCGGGAAAAAGCTGCCGAATTGCTCAGACTGGTCGGCATGCCCGACCCGATGGGGAGACTGGACTCATTTCCGCACCAGTTTTCCGGCGGTATGCGCCAAAGGGTGATGATCGCCATGGCCATCGCGTGCAATCCGCGCCTTTTGATCGCTGATGAACCAACGACCGCCCTGGACGTCACAATCCAAGCCCAGGTCCTGCAATTGATGAAACAGGTTCGCAAACGCCTCAACTCATCGATCCTGATTATCTCTCATGATCTGGGCGTTATTGCCGACATCGCCGAACATGTGATTGTCATGTATGCAGGGCGGGTGATCGAGACCGGAGACTCTCGCTCGATTTTTCGCAACCCAACCCATCCCTATACCCGGGGCCTGCTCGATTCCGTTCCGCGCCTCAAGGATGATCGAAAGCGGCTCCACCAAATTCCCGGTTCGGTTCCTCTTGCAGGCATGATTAGGCAAGGGTGCCCGTTTTATGCACGTTGCGGGCTGAGAATGGACAAATGCCAACAGCAAATGCCTCCCATGCAAAGTGTAAATAGCACCCACAATGCAGCGTGCTGGGTCACCGCGCCTCCGTTGGATACCCCAAGACTTGTTGTTGCGGGAGAAATGCGATGAATGATGTGCTCATCAGCGCGCGCAATCTGGGCAAGACCTTTTCCAGCGCCTCGGGACTTTTGGGGCGCAAGGGCCGCGACGTCCGGGCGGTCGACGGCGTCAGTTTCGATGTTCACAGGCGCGAAACAGTTGCGCTTGTGGGGGAAAGCGGCTGCGGCAAGTCCACTTTGGGGCGTTTGCTTTTGCGTCTGATCGAAGCAAGCGAAGGCGAAGTCCATTACATGGGGAAAGATTTGCTCAAACTCTCGCGTGAGCAGATGCGGGCCATGCGAAAAGACCTGCAATTTGTGTTCCAGGATCCCTATGGATCACTCAGTCCGCGACGCACGATCTTCGAGATCATTTCCGAGCCGCTTGAGGTATTTTCAGTTGGCAAGACCCGCAGCCAACGTCGCGAGCGGGTTGCGCAACTCCTCGATCAAGTTGGTTTGTCGCCCTCGTTCATGGACCGCCAGCCGCGGCAGTTCTCTGGGGGGCAACGCCAGCGGATCGGGATTGCGCGTGCCATAGCGCTCGATCCTACATTCATCGTTGCCGATGAGCCGGTATCCTCACTGGATGTTTCGGTCCAGGCCCAGATCGTCAACCTCATGCAAGATCTTCAGGAAGACAAAGGTTTCTCGTTTTTATTCATTGCTCATGACCTTTCCGTCGTCCGCCACATCGCGGACCGGGTTGCAGTCATGTATCTGGGCCGGATCGTTGAAATCGGGCCCAAGGCCATGGTCTACGATACACCTCATCACCCATATACCCAGGCGTTGCTTTCCGCGGTGCCCGAGCCCGATCCTGACGCAAAAAAGACCCAGATCATTCTCGAAGGGGATGTCCCGAGCCCGGCAAATGTGCCTCCTGGATGCTCATTTCACACGCGCTGCCCGATCGTCCAGGCCGTGTGCAGGCGCGACCGCCCACCGCTTCTGGACACTGGCAAGGGACAGATGGTGGCCTGCCATTTTGCCGAGGCCCATCCGTTGACCAAAGGCGAGCACGCTGATCTGGCGAAAACACGCCTACAGGCCGTCGGCTCGACTGGCGCCCTGTAGCGCTCGTCGTCGCCTCGGTTCGCCCGCAATCACGCAGACCGGCATTCGGCAGGCGGATCGAGAGCGGGTGCACAACATGCTCGAGCAAGTCCGGGAAAGTGGACATCATCTTACCGATGAGACTTGGGCATAAACAACAGGTTAGATCGTGTTGCCGTTTCAACAAAACGCTGACGCAATCTTAGGAACCAAAGGGATTTCGATTGATGAGTTTTCGTGCACTGATTCTGGAAAAGAATGACACCGGGGAAATCACGCGTGTCGTAAAGACACTTGGAAACGACTCCTTACCCGAAGGCAATGTGACCGTTGATATTGAATGGTCCGGGTTCAACTACAAGGATGGACTATGCCTGACTGGCGCCGGGGGACTGGTGCGCAATTATCCACATGTGGCGGGCATAGATTTCGCTGGCATGGTTTCCGAGAGCACCGATGCGCGCTACAAGCCGGGCGACAGGGTTGTGCTGACGGGTTGGCGAGTTGGAGAGGCGCATTGGGGAGGTTTTTCCCAACGCGCCCGCGTCAATGCAGACTGGTTGGTGCCCCTTGATGCCGGCCTCACGACCAGAGATGCCATGGTTCTCGGGACCGCTGGATTGACGGCGATGCTTTCAGTCAACCGGCTCGAGCAGGCTGGTGTCGCCCCGGAGAGTGGTGACATTCTCGTCACGGGGGCTGCCGGTGGGGTGGGCACCATTGCCCTGTCGCTCTTGAGCACGCTCGGCTATTCAACAACAGCGCTATCGGGCCGCGCCCAACATGCGGACACGCTAAAGCGCCTGGGTGCCAATACAGTTCTCGCGCGGCAAGACTTTCTTGCCGAACCCGACAAGCCATTGGAGCGCGCAAAATGGGCCGGCGCCGTCGATACGGCCGGGGGCAAGGTGCTGGGAAAACTGCTCCGCCAGATACAATATGGCGGCGCCGTCGCCGCCTTGGGCAACGCCGCGGGCATTGAAATGGAAGCCAATGTCCTGCCGTTTATTCTTCGGGGCGTGACCTTGATGGGCATCGACAGTGTCATGCAGCCCTTTGAGATACGCGCGGCGGCATGGAGACGGCTGGCAGGGATTTTCGATCCCGCGCTTTATGAGAACGTTGTTGCGGAGATTGGACTTGAGGATCTGGAACAGGCTGCGTCCGATATTTTGAACGGCACGATCCATGGACGCGTGATTGTCAAACCCTGAAGACAAGGAAGCCTGTTCATGGATGATCGAGCTACGCCATTGCTCTCGATCGGCGTTATCAAGCCACTTGATGGCGATCAACGAAGTCGCATCGAGGCAGCAGCTCCGGGCGCGCGTCTGACGGTGTTCGACACTGAAGATGAACTCGATGACCGGTTGTCCGAGCTTGACGTGCTGGCCGGTTTTTTGTCCGAGGACCGGCTCCCGAAAGCCGGAAAACTCAAATGGCTCCATAGCTGGATGGCTGGGCCGGATACACAGCTCTATCCCGCATTTGCTGCGACCGATGTCGCCTTTACCTGCTCGAAAGGCAATGGCGCCGTGCCCCTGGCCGAGCACGCGATCATGCTCATGCTGATGCTCAATCGCAATGCGCTAAGGTGGATCAAGGCGCAGCAAGATCATGCGTGGGACAGGTTTACGCATGGCGAACTGAGCGGTTTGACAGTTGGCATCATCGGAACGGGCCATTCAGGCCAGGACCTCGCGCTCAAGGCCAAAGCATTTCATATGCGCGTCCTGGGCGTTCGCCGGCAGGCTTCCGGCATGAAAAATTTCGACGCGGTCTATGCGCAGGCCGACATCGATGCGATGTTGCCACTGTGCGACTTTGTCGTAGTGACCGCACCGCTGACCGCTCAGACGCGGGATATGTTGGGTGAGGCCCAATTTCGGGCGATGAAGCCGTCTGCCCATTATATCTGTCTCTCGCGCGGCGGCATTGCCAACGATCTGGCCTTGCTGAAAGCCCTCAACGAGGGCTGGATCGCCGGGGCCGGACTGGATGCCCACAGCCAGGAACCCTTGCCTGCGCAAAGTCCATTTTGGACAGCGCCCAACACGATCATAACGCCCCACAATGGAGCGACCTCACATAAAACACCGGAACGCGGCCTTGATATGTTTGTCGACAATCTCACCCGCTTCGTGAAAGGCGTTGAACTGTTCAATGTGGTCGACAAGGAGCAAGGGTACTGAGTGGGGCTCACGCTCGCTATTTGGCCATAAGATCACCGGTATAGTTTACAGCAAATTCGTGGTGTCGCTTGGCAGTTAATTATGAGAATGGCTTATCAACGATTTCAATGAGATAGCCGCG
>NZ_RZMW01000041.1:55275-503530 GCF_003992625.1 Pelagibacterium lentulum
TAACAGCACAACATGACTGAAACGACCGCATTCTCGCGATTAACTGCCAAGCGACAGGATCATCATTGAAGCTGTGTATGGTCGCTGAGGGAGCTGCCGATATATACCCACGATTTGGCAGGACCATGCAATGGGATATTGCTGCAGGCCATGCTGTTCTCAGCGCGGCTGGAGGAGTTTTACGGAATGTATGGGGCAGTGATTATCGCTATCGACAACCAGACATTGATGACCAAGAGAGCCTAGCCAACTCCTGGTTTATTGCCTTTGGCGATAAGCCGGAAGAGATATCTGCAGCATAGATCACTCGGACCGTGAGCGGCCCCTTTGCCCATCGCGCTTGAGCTCTTCGGGTACAGCCGCCATCACCGGTCGACCGCGTGAACGGCAGTTATTCACCCCCGCCTTGCCATTCCCGAGCTCCAATGACCGGCAGGTATCGAGGCCAAGTCGGTCATTACAAGCACCCGAGCATTTTCTGAAAGCAGACTCTTTTTCCTATGCCACCTGCTCGCGACACGCTGCCCCAAAGCGCGCGTCCACCAGATAAGGTCTCGGATCATTGAGGTGGCGCTGGCATCGAGGAAATCGAAGTCCTCGAGCCGCCGGTCGCCGCTGGCGACCGCCAGATACTGCTCCATCCCGATATGAACGGCATTGCGCAGAGGGGCGATCTGGAGCTCCACGCAGATGAGACGAAGTTGCTCGATCGCGCGCGCGGCGCCGACACCGCCATAGCCGAGGAACGTCGCTGGCTTGCGGTTGAACTCGTGATAGGCGTAGTCGAGCGCGTTCTTGAGCACGCTTGGTACGCTCCGGTTGTACTCGGCCGTTACGAAAATAAAGCCGTCCATCTCCGCCACCTTCGCTGCCCATGCGCGAGCTTCGGCGCACCTGGGCGGTGCATAGGCGGGCGAAGTCTGCTCATCAAAGAACGGCATCGGATAATCCCTCAGGTCGAGAACTTCGGCACTGATCTGAGGAAACATTGCGAGATGCTGGAGCAGCCACTGGGTCGGTTTATCGGCAAAACGCCCCTCCCGCGTGGTGCTGATGATGATGCCGATGCGAAGCTTTTGCATGTGTGGATTCCTTTATGAAGTGAGGCGTCTTTATCGCCAGCGGAAAAGTAGGCGGAGAAGGAGGAGGCCATCGCGAAGCACTGGCGGGGCACGCCGCCACCTCCGCGACCTTGCCGTACGATGGATGCCGAAGATTACGGTGAGCGCGAATTGCCAGCCATTCCTTCATTCTCTTCATCGGCTGGTGTCCGATTGGAAACCAGGGCCGCCGCACCAATCGAAAGGCCAAAGAGTGCCAAAGCCAGCAAGAAGACTTTTGATGTCGCTTCGCCAAAGCCCTGGCGGACCGGCGCGGCGAGTGCGGCGTCTAGATTTTCGAGGAAGCCGGTATCGTTGAGGTCCAGCCTGCCTAGTCCGCGTGCCGCAGCGACAACTTTCTGGCTTGCATCGTCGGAAGCAGCAGCGAGCAGCACACTGTCTTTCAGTACAGGCAGCGCCTGATGCACGGATTGGTCTGCGAAACGGAACAGAACCAGCGTGCCGAGCACAGCGCCCACTGCCCCGCCCAGTTGGCGACCGAAGCCGTAGAGACCGTTGGCGAGACCGAGCATTGACGACGGCACGGCGTTCTGCATGGCGATGAGCAGGATTTGCAGCGCCATTCCCATACCCGCACCATGCAACATAACAACGCCCACGAGCAGCCAGATCGGAGAGTCACGGTCAGCGAATGCCCAACCGATAGAGGCAAAGATCAGCAGAACGCGATAGCGTCCGCTGGCAACGGCCAAGCGGTCCGCCAGCAACGCGGCGACTGTCGTCATCAGGGATTGCGGCACGAGCAGCAGTCCCGCAACCGTGGGCGGAAAACCCTTTACGATCTGCAGGTAGAGCGGCACCACCGCTGCGGCGACGAACAACGCCATGCCGAGCGTGATGTTGAGCCCATTGAGCGCGAGGAAAGCACGATGCTGAAACAGGCGCGGAGGCAGCAACGCGTCGTCACCCTTAAATAATTGTACCCGGACGAGCAGAGCAAGCGAGACCAATCCGACAGCCATCAGACCCAATGTGACTGGTACCGGTCCGCTCCGCATGCCCAAATCGAATGCGACAAGCAAGGGCGTGACCGAAAGGCCCATCAAAGCCGCACCCGCAAGGTCCACTGGTCTTCCCTCGCGCCCGGCCTTGCGCGGCGCGAACGCTGCTACGGCGAGCAGGGGCAGAAGTCCCAGCGGCAAATTTATGAGAAACATCCAGCGCCACCCGGCAAAGCCGCTGATCTCGTCCATCCCGGCAAAAAACCCGCCGAGCGCGGGGCCCAGTAGCGAGGCGGTGGTAAAGACCACACCCGACCAGGCGGCATAGCGGGTGCGCAGTTCGGGTGAGAGCATGTCAGCCATGATAGTCAGCGCCAGTGTCATTAGCCCACCTCCACCGAGCCCCTTCACTGCACGCCACAGGGCAAGATCAAGCATCGAACCGGAAAGGGCGCAAAGCGCTGATCCAGATAGAAATAAGCCGAGCGCAGCCATGTAAATCCGGCGCCCGCCGAAGCGATCGGCGAGACGGCCGTAAAGCGGCGCGGTGATGGTGGACGCGATGACATACGATGATGTGGCCCAGCCCTGAAAGCTCAGCCCGCCGAGTTGGTCCGCAATTGTGCGCAGCGCCACGGTCATGATCATGAAGTCGAGTGCGGAGATAAAGAGGCCAAGCATTAGCGCTGCGATTACAAGCCGCGCACGCAAGTCAAGACGCCCGGAGGTCAGAGAAACCGTGGAAGCCATTGAAATTTCTCTACTATCAAGGAATTAGAACGGCAATCTTGCCGGGCCCATGCCCCGTCTCGACTTCGCGATGGGCCTCGGCGATGGCCTCAAGCGGGTAGGTCTTGCGGATATGCACAATGAGCTCGCCCGCGGCGGCCAGCTCCATCAGCTTTGCGAGTCGTGTTCCGTTGCGCTCGCCCACGGGCCATTGCACGCCGAGTTCCTTGTAGCGCTTATAGTCGCGGATGGTCGCGATGCGGGCTTTGTCAGTGCCGAGTGCAATAGTGATGTCGAGTGCTTCCCCGCCTGCGCAATCAAGGACAACGGAGACGCTTTCGGGCGCGGCAGCCTCGATGCGATCTTTCAACCCTTCGCCATAGATGATCGCTTCGGCACCCAGTGCACGCAGATAGCCCTGATTGCGCGCGCTGCCCGTAGCGAGGACGCGGGCCCCGGCGAGGACGCCGAGTTGGACTGCGATGGACCCAACACCGCCCGAGCCACCATGGATGAGAAAGGTGTCACCGGACCTGACCTTGAGGAACTCGACCGCCATGTGCGCGGTTTGCCCCGTTCCGCCTAAATAGGCAGCTTGTGCAAAGCTGAGATTTGGTGCGATGCGGGCGATGTCGGTGGCTGGCACGGAAAGATACTCCGCGGCGCAGCCGAAGGTGTGCCGACCCGAGACGCGGTCGCCAACGGTAAAGCCGTCAACGTCAGCGCCCATCGCTACGATCTCACCGGCGAACTCGTTGCCGGTAATGACCGGCAATCGCACCTCTGCCGTGCTGGGCATCCAGCCCGCGCGTGCAGCGACATCGAAAGGCTGCACCGCGCTCGCGTACACGCGCACCAGCACGTCCTTCGAGCCGATCTTCGGCATTGGCATCTCGGCAACCTCAAGCACATTGGCCGGGCCGAACTCACGGAAAATAGCGGCGCGCATGATCTCAACACTCCTGTCAGTTTCCAGGAGAAGATGCAGGCGCGAAGAACCGTCCGGAAGTGGGTTATTTGGGAAGCTTTATCCTCCCTGATGGACAATCAGCGATTTATCTCCAGCGCTTCGACCAAAAAATCGATGAATAACCGAGCTCGACGCGGTAGTGCGTACTGGCGTGCATAGAGGACATGGACGGGGAAGCTCGTCGTCTTCCACTCGGGCAGCATGACCACCAGCCCGGAGGCGTCGGTGTTATCGAGGGTTAGCGCCGTCGGCAGCAGCGCAACACCCATGCCGCGCTGAGCCTGATGACGAATGGCAGTCATCCGATTGGCCCGAATGCGACCTCGACAATCTAGCAGATGTCGCTCGCCACCTTCATGGAACAGCTCGACGGAATGCTCCGCAGCAAATCCTATCACATCGCGCGGATTGAGCTCGTGTGGATGACGGATGGGATGAGCAGCAGCATAGCTGGGGCTCGCCATCAATTGCCTGGCGATGCTGCCGAGCGGTCGAGCAATGAGCGAAGATGAATTGTCAAGCTCCCCAAGCCTGAGCGCCAGGTCGAAGCGTTCCGCGATGAGGTCCACCCGTCGCTGGCCGAGTTCTAGTTCGATCTCGATCTCTGGGTAAGCCATGAGGAAATCTGCGATGGCATTTCCGATCGGACCTTCGCCCATATTGGTCGCCGCTGCGATGCGCAGTTTTCCCCGTGCCTCGGTCTGGCTGCCCCGCAATGCTCGCTCTGCCGCCTCGATCTCCTCGAGGCTGCGTCGGGTTACCTCGAAGAAGTCCTGACCGACATTGGTGAGTTGCAGGCTCCGGGTTGTGCGCTTTATTAGCGAGACGCCCAATCGGGCCTCCAGCTCCGCGATGCGTGCGCTCACTGTCGATCTAGGAACCCCTGTCGCGAGCGAAGCTTTGGCAAAGCTGCCGGATTCGATTACCTTTATGAATATGGCGATTGCATCGAGACCCGACGTTGCCATGCGTTCTTACCCTCCACGGCGACTTTCAGACCGCCTTGTTGTTTCAATACCCAGCCTAAATGCACGGCGCGGCAGCATCTGAAACAAAGTCGGCGATCGCATGAAAAGGATCATTCTGTTGTCGGCGCTCCAGCCAAAATAATCGCTCCAACTTATGGTGCCTGATGTATCTTTGGTAGATGCTGAATAGCCTTGCTCGCCCCAGGCCGCCTCGACTGGGTAGTGCAGGGTCTTTTGTTGTCTATGGGTCCGACGCGCCCGATACGGCAGCACGACAAAATAGCTCAATAGCGGCAGGCAGGCCACGGCGATCATGGCGCCGATCGCAGCGCTGGTGACTGTAGGCTCGATCCCCGAGAGGACTATCGCCGCAACGCAGAGCAACAAAAGCACTGCCATGAACAGCTTGGGCATGAGGCTGCACACCCAGTATTGCCGCATATGGAGGCGCAGGGCGTCCGCATAGTCTTCGGAGGAGATCGTGAAGCTGACCATCAGATCAATACGGTGTTTGCTGCGAATCGTGTCAATGCCTACGATAACCGAGCAGTCCGGGTCGCGCCTAGGCATAAGCGGACAGGCAGCACTCGGCGCAATTGTGGCCATTAAACCATCTCCCGCCGCTGCGCGAAAACAGACAATCGCTTTCGCTGGGTGAAGTGTGTCACACTCTCCAGTATTGCGGATTGTTGCGAAAGAATGCAGCTTGAGACCATGAACGAAGTGTGGACCATCGATGACCGCCTTGAGCCGACTGAATTCGTGGGATTTGCCGAAGATCGATTTCCGCTCGAGCTCGCGGTTCGCGTGCTGGAAACTTTCTCCTCGCCCGGCGATACTGTCCTAGATCCATTCGTCGGCCTCGGCACTACCTTCGCCGCTGGATCGCAGACCGGGCGAAAGGTGATCGGTATCGAGGTAAATCCTGAACGCGTCGCACATCTACACAGGACGTTCGCACCGCCGCACATGGTAATTGCAAGCAGAGTGCAGGATGTCGAGGTTGCCTCGCTGCCGCCAGTAAGCCTGCTCTATTGTAGCCCTCCTTATCCAACCGTCCACCTGCGCGACGACCCGTGGGGTTCGACCTACTTTGAGGACATGCGAGACATATTTCAGCGACTCGCCACGCGGGTGCGGCCTGATGGTCACATGGTCATCGAAGTCTCTAATGTCAGGACCAAGGATGGCTTTCGACCGCTAGTTGCACAGTTCACTCAGTTACTCGGCGAAGTCTTCATCCAAACGGCAGAGATTATCCGCACGCACAACAGCGACTGGCCCGCTGGACCGGGGGTCAACTGGAGCGCAATGCTGGTTTTCACGCCCAATCCTCCTAAGACGCATCGTCACGAATAGCCTTGGACAACGAATGCCGAAAAGCCGCCATCATCGGGCGCTAAGCGTCCGTGCAACGCTTGAACGGCTACAGAATTGGAAGGATCGCCGTTGGCTATCACGGGATTAAACCACGTCACATTGGCGGTAACCAACGTTCAGCGGTCTCTTGCTTTCTACCGCGATGTCCTTGGTTTTAATGTCCGAGCAGTGTGGCCGGATGGTGCCTATCTGGAGGCTGGCGACCTCTGGCTTTGCCTATCGAAGGATCAGCACGCGCGGTCCACTCCTCACCCAGATTATACCCATATTGCGTTCAGCGTTTCTGATGACGCCTACGCTGGCTTGCATGACCGGATAAGCACCCAAGCCACTATCTGGAGGGAGAACCGTAGCGAAGGCGCTTCTACCTATTTCCTCGACCCAGACGGACACAAGCTCGAAATTCATCTGGGGTCGCTGGAAACGCGGCTGGCACATTATCGCGCCAACCCGGAGAAGGGCGTCGACGTTTTCGGCGGATAGTTCGCCTTAATTGTCGGCTTTTCAATCTGCGGCGCCAGAAGCTGCCAATCCGGTCTCCAGCCCAATTTCAGACAATCGGCAAGCGCCGCAAGCGGTACGAATCCCAGCCAGCCACCAAGCAAGGAGTTGGCTCACCACAGTTCTTACGGCGTGAGTTCGACAGACTGCAGGCCGGCGGCGCATTCATTTTTTGCAATGCCGACTCCAGGCTTCATGTACTGGAAAGTCCCGTTTCCCGGCACTTTCTGGCCCGACCGATGTGCATGATTTTCCGCTTAGCATTTCAATTTTGTCCGCTTAGCGCTTCAATTGAAATCCTTAGTCAAAAACGACAAAGCCCCTCCCCTGCCCCGAATTCTGGCCTCGCAGGACACAAACCTACTTTCCTACTCTACTGTTTTTGCGTGCCTTTTTTTACGATACGGAAGCTATACTGTGATTACGTTCCGTTACTCGGACGCAATTTCTCGCGCGCGTACTATATAGAAACGCCAGGGCTCTCAGAGTGTACAACGGGACGGCCGTCGATGCTGAGATCGACGAGAGAGCCCGTTTTCCGGGCACTTTTGAGCGATGGGGAGGGCAGTCAATGCCTTAAAAGACGTTTACAAACGATCGACTGATGACGCTGGTTGCCGGCATGCACTCGGCCAATCCTGACCTCACCTTGCGCGAGATCGCTACTCAGCTGGAGCGTTTGCATGAAAGAACGCCCCGCGGCGGAACCAAATGGGCGGCGTCTCCGGTCAAGAACCTGCTCGATCGGGCGAGGAGGCTGGGGTTGGTGGAAGACAGACAGGAAGTGAACCAGGCCCTTCTGTAGCGGCCAAATTTATGTCTGCCTATAGCCTCGCCGCATCTTGCTCTCGGCAAGCTTTTGCGCGGCCTGTCGAGCCCTCTCCAAACTCTCAGCCAGATCCTTCCTGGTCTGGCATGATCGCCCGATACGCCCCCACCTCCGTATGAGGAGCCATTGGCCGAAAAGGTCTTTCTCGTAACGCATGGAGTAGAAGCGCCGCATGTTGCGCTCAGGATCAATGCGGACAAGGTCGATGCCGTGATCTGCATTGCTTTCACCCGCCATTTTCGCCGCTCCGAATTCGAGAAGCGAATCATGATCGAACGTGAATCCCCGTGCAAGCCCAGAGAGTTATCAGCTGTCGGCCGTATATCTGTCATTTCGGCTTCTCAAGACTTTGACGCAGCGCATCCGAGACTGGCACCGTGGATTGTCGCCGCTCCTCAGCATCCAGATGCTGCCTGGCAAGATCCCGTCGATCGCCGCCGATCTCGGAAACGCCACTACTGGCCTTGCTATCGAGATCGGCACGCAAGAGCGCCATGATCATTGGCCAGGTGGTGAACTTTCCGTCTCGCACTCGGTCTGTCAGCCTGCGCAGATAACCGCCGGCATCGTTGATCTGCGCGCCTTTCTGGTAAATCGCAGCCAGAGTGATCGCCGCTTGCCGCTCTCCCATCGCCTCTGTCGCATCACGCCATGCGCTTGGATTGATGCCCAACATCGGTGGTGCTATTTCTGCCGCGGCCAGGAAATCACGCCAATGCCGGACTTCTCTACCAGCGGCCAGGTCTTTCAGTCCGGGACACGCATCGAGAACAATCCCCAAAGGCAAATCTCTTTGCGACAAGCTCCTGATGTCGCCGTTTTCCTCATCGCTGCCGCTCGCTTCATATATATTTCTGGAGCCGTTTTGTCGGGTTTTTATTCTCCGGGCAGCGTCTCGTTGGGATCGATCACACCCTTGCGGATGGCAAAGCAGCCATAAAACCGCCGTTCCTGGGTCTGGATAATTGCGAAGGCCTTTTTGGCGCGTTCGTAAAACGCGAAGCGCTCGACACCCATCATTGTAACGCCGCCCGGCTCGGTGACGTCGAGAACCTCACGTTGAACTTCGGTGATTTCCTCGGGCTTACCCACCACCTCCATGCGCGCCAGCGCATCATCGACAAAAGTGTCGACGGGCATGACCGAAAGCACGGCCTTGACGGCACGCGCCGTGCCGCAACCTATGCGGATGGGACGACCAAAGATCGTGCCGCGTGCCATGGTTTCGGCGGGGAAGTTGGCATCGGCAATGATGAGATCATCGCCATGGCCCATTGCACGCAGGACATAAAGCGCGTCCGCATCGAGAACCGGATCGAGACCCTTGAGCATATCTTTTTCTCCTAGAGAAGTCCGGCCTTGGCCAGATCCCGCATCAAATGGCTGGCACCATAGGACCAGGGCGCACATTGGGTGGAAAGCTGTACGCGGTTCTTGAGCGTACCGAGCGCCGGAGTGGAGATCGCCACCACATCGCCAAGTTTGTGGGTGAAGCCGCCGCCTTTGGTATCGCGGTCCTTGATGGGTGCGAACATGGTGCCGAGATAGAGCACGAAGCCATCCGGATATTGATGATGGCTGCCTACGGTTGCCGCAACGAGCTTTTCAGGCGGCCGGGAGATTTCGCTCATGGAGCTGGCACCGTCGAGCACAAAGCCGTCTTCGCCTGTGACTGTCATCGTCAGTTCAAGCGCCTTGACATCATCGAGACCGAAACCGGAATCGAAAAGGCGAATGAAGGGACCGAGTGCAGCGGATGCATTATTGTCCTTGGCCTTGCCCAAGAGCAGGGCCGAACGGCCCTCGACATCGCGCAGATTGACGTCATTGCCCAGAGTGGCACCGACAATTTCCCCTTTCGAGGAAACAATAAGAGCCACTTCCGGCTCGGGATTGTTCCATTTGGAAACCGGGTGCAGACCAACATCGGCACCGAAGCCGACGCTCGCCATGGGCTGGCATTTGGTGAAAATCTCCGCATCCGGGCCGATACCGACTTCGAGATATTGCGACCAGACGCCTTTTTCGATCAGCGCCTTTTTCACCTCCATTGCCGCGTCCGAACCCGGCTCGATCTGAGACAGATCGGCGCCGACAAGCGCGGTGATTTCATTGCGCAGGTCCGCCGCCTTGGAAGGGTCTCCGGCGGCCTGCTCCTCGATCACGCGTTCGAGCAGGCTGACAACAAAGGTGACGCCCGAGGCCTTTACTGCCTGAAGATCGACCGGAGAGAGCAGATAAGGCCTTGAACCGTCGCGCGCACCGTTCCAGCTTTCATCGAGAATATCGGACAATGGACCAATGTGACGACCCTTTATGCTTTCAACATAGGCTGCCGGATTGCCCAGTTCGCAGATATCGCGCGAGGTTGGCGCGTCGGCTGTGGTGATGTCGAAAATTTTCCTGTCGCGAACGGTGACGAGCCGCGGGTGGGTGCATCCGGGAATAAATGCCCGCCCCAACAAAACACCTTCCGATGGCACCAGATCTTCTGTCATAGCTGTCCTCCAAACTGGCCGTGTTGGATCACGCAGCCTTTGTTGCTGTCAAGCATGTTAGTTCCGCACCTACTTGCGCTGCCCATCGCAAGCCGATACCCATGCGGCCGGAGACTGTTGCGCGAGCTTGGGGAAAAGCACCTGACATGAACAAGACGATTTTTGTGCTGAATGGGCCGAATCTCAACCTTCTTGGCGTCCGCCAGCCGCATATTTACGGGTACGACACGCTCGATGACGTGAAAAAGGGCTGCGCCGAAGTGGCAAGCGAATTCGGGCTGGACGTCCGGCTCGAGCAGAGCAATTGGGAAGGCCAGCTCATCGACTGGATTCATGAGGCGCGGACGACTGCCTGCGGCATCATTATCAATCCGGCCGCCTTTACCCATACATCGGTTGCCATTCGCGACGCGCTGGCAACATGCGAAATGCCGCTATTTGAAGTGCATATTTCAAACGTGCATGCGCGCGAGGCCTTCCGGCACCATTCCTATGTGTCCGATATCGCCACCGGCGTTATCGCGGGTTTCGGGGTCGAGGGCTATGTGCTGGCGACGCGGCGGCTTTGTGGGCTTGTGACTAAGCCATAAGCTCTGCTCGCCTCACTTCATGCATGGCGCGATCTAAAAGTTCTTCATGCGCAGATGCGGGATGCCCGCGTCCATGAAAATCTCGCCATAAGCGTTGAACCCCAGCCGCTCGTAAAAGCCGGTCTTGTCGGCCTGACTTTCCAGATAGCAACGGGGTTGGCCCTGATCCTTGGCATGGTCGATTGCGAACCGGATCAGTTGCGCGCCGATATTTTTGCCCCGATGAGACCGGGCAACGGCGACCCGACCGATCTTGGCATAGTCACTTTTCCAGAGAATGCGCAGAACGGCAACCACCGCACCATCGGCAATGCCAACAATGTGGGTGGCAGTCAAATCGTCGGCGTCATGCTCCAACTCTTCGGGCACGTTCTGCTCAAGAATGAAAACCTCGCGACGCAATGCAAATCCGAGATTGCATAGCGGGGAAAATACGGGCACAGGCAGGAGTGTGAGCGGCGATGTGATCATGAACCGTATCTACTGCGGCATGGCAGTCTTGGCCAGAGTGATTGCATCGATCTCCCACAATGGTTGTATCGCTGCTCACGACTACTACCATAAGCACGATTGAGACCCGAAAACGTGCTGCACAAAGCTGGGCGTCGTTATGTTTGGAGCCCGCTTTGCCCGCATCCTGTTTGCGGGACGGGTTTGAACGACAGGGGGCATTCGTGTTCAGGAGTTTCGTTATAAATCCGCCGGTCTTTTTCGGATCGGTGGCGATAATCACAGTGTTTCTTTTGATCGGGCTTGTTTTTCCGGGCCGGGCAGAAGCAATTTTCACCGGATTGCAATCGGAAATTCTGGAGCGTTTCGGCTGGTTCTATCTGCTATCGGTCGGAATATTTCTTGCATCTGTTTTGCTGTTTTCACTCGGTAGATTCGGACGCCTGAAACTAGGCCCCGACGATTCGACCCCGGATTTTGGATATGTAAGCTGGATCGCGATGCTCTTTGCCGCCGGCATGGGGATCGGGCTGATGTTTTATGCAGTGGGCGAACCCATTACCCACTTTGCGCTGCCGCCAACGGCAGAGCCCGGCACGGTTGCCGCGATGCGGGAATCGATGAGCGTCACCTTCTTTCATTGGGGCATTCATGCCTGGGCAATCTACGCGGTCGTCGGCCTCTCGCTGGCGTATTTCGGCTATCGCTACAATCTGCCCCTCACCATCCGCTCCGGCCTCTACCCGCTGCTCAAGGACAAGATCAACGGACCGATCGGGCACGCGGTCGACATATTCGCCATTGTGGGCACGATGTTTGGCATTGCGACTTCACTGGGCCTGGGCGTTGCCCAGATCAATGCCGGGCTGAACTATCTTGTCGGCCTGCCGATAGCGCCGATGGTGCAGGTCGGCCTTATCGGGGCCATAACGCTTCTTGCGACGGTTTCAGTGGTTACGGGCCTCGACAAGGGCATTCGACGCCTCTCGGAAACCAATCTCATCGTTGCAATTTTGCTGATGTTGTTTGTGCTCACGGTCGGCCCAACCGCTGATCTCTTTCGCAGCTTTGTTCAGAATATCGGGCTTTATCTCGATACGCTCTTGCTGCGGACATTCAATATCTATGCCTATGAGCCGACCCCTTGGGTGGATAGCTGGACACTGTTTTATTGGGCCTGGTGGATTTCCTGGTCGCCCTTTGTCGGCATGTTCATCGCCCGGATTTCGCGTGGACGCACCGTGCGCGAGTTCGTGACGGCGGTGCTGTTTATCCCTGCAGGATTCACCTTTTTCTGGATGAGCGTTTTCGGCAATACGGCTTTTTTTGTCGACACCCAGATTGCCGGTGGCGCCTTGAGCGCTGCGGTTCTCGATGATGTGTCTGTAGGTTTGTTCCAGTTTTTCACCTACCTGCCCTTTACCGCGATAACGTCGGTACTTGCGATCATCCTCGTGGCGGTATTTTTCGTCACCTCATCGGATTCCGGCTCACTGGTCGTCGATACGATCGCGTCGGGTGGCGAAACCCAGACAACGACCGGGCAGCGGGTCTTCTGGTGCGGCGGCGAAGGCGTGGTTGCCGCCAGCCTTCTGCTTGCTGGCGGCCTCGGCGCCCTTCAGGCCGCGACCGTTGCCAGCGCACTGCCCTTTTCGATGGTGATGCTGGTTCTGGTCTGGGCGCTTTACAAGGGCATGCGCGCCGATCTCGCACAGGCCGACGCTCAGGCTGGCAGCCAGGCGCAACCGGCGCAGCCTGCCTCGGGACTAACGTGGCAACGGCGCCTGGCGCTGATGCTGCATGCACCGACAGAAAAGGAAGTTGCCGACTTTATCGGAAAGGACGTGAAGGATGCGCTTGGACAAGTGGCAACCGAGTTGAGCAGGCGGGGCCGGGTTGCAGAGGTGAAAGTGCTGGAAGAAGGCAAGTCGGTGGAACTGTCCGCTCCTGCCGAGGGTATGCGCGATTTCGTTTACGGCATCATGCCATCAACCCAACCTTTGGCCGCGTTCTCGGCCTTTGAGGCAGCAAAGCCGGGCTTTCGCCATGAGGCACGGACCTATTTCTCCGATGGTAGCCGTGGCTATGACGTGATGGGGATGACCAAGGACCAACTGATTGCCGACGTTCTCGTACAGTTCGAGCGCTATTTGATGCTTGTGCAGTCGCCTGCCTCGCAACTTGTGACGGCCGCTCCTGAACACAGTGCAGAGCCCAACACCTAAACAGAAAAAAGCCCGGAGGTTTTCCGGGCTTTTTTTGGTTCATCCATGCTGGCGCAATCAGGCAAAAACGCTGGCGCCGCGATCGGCAGTGCCGACAAGGCGGCGGAACCCGGCGAACAGTTCGCGCCCCATGCCGAAATGCTCATGCTCGAGATTTTCCGTGGCCGGGGTGCGGGCAAGAAATGCGTGTTCGTCGCCAAGATAGGTGAGCGTGCCCGCTTCGGCATCGAGCCGGAGCAAGTCCCCTTCCCGGATTTTGGCAATCGGGCCACCATCGGCGGCCTCGGGGGTCATATGAATTGCCGCAGGCACCTTGCCCGATGCACCTGACATCCGACCATCGGTTACCATTGCAACCTTGATCCCGCGATCCTGCAGGATACCGAGGGTCGGGGTCAGCTTGTGCAATTCAGGCATACCAACAGCCTTGGGCCCTTGGAAGCGGATGACCGCAATAAAATCATCCGTCAACTCGCCGGCCTTGAAGGCATCGATCAGCCCTTGCTGGGTGTGGAACACCTTCGCTGGGGCCTCCACAACACGGTTTTCCGGCTTAACCGCCGAAATCTTGATAACCGATTTTCCGAGATTGCCCGACAGCAGCTTGAGCCCACCATTTGACGCAAAAGGTTCGCTGGCCTTGGTCAGCACCTTGGGCTGGCCGCTTTCCTTTGGCGCTGGCTCAAAGGTCAACTCGTCGTCGATATAACGCGGCTCCTTGGTATAGGCCTCCAGCCCCTTGCCCCAGACGGTTGAAACATCCTCGTGCAGATAGCCTGCATCGAGCAGTTCGCGGATTAAAAAGCCCATGCCGCCAGCGGCGTGGAAATGGTTCACATCGGCCAATCCGTTTGGATAAACACGGGCCAGAAGCGGCACGACATCGGAAAGCGCCGACATGTCATCCCATGTGATGTGAATGCCGGCGGCGGCCGCCATAGCGACCAAATGCATTGTATGATTTGTCGAGCCGCCAGTTGTCAGCAGGCCAACAAGACCATTCACAATCGCCTTTTCATCGATGATATGGCCGACCGGGGTATATTCATTGCCCTGCGCGGTAATCGCCAGTGCGCGCTTTGTGGCTGCGCGCGTCAGCGCATCACGCAGGGGCGTGCCTGGATTGACAAAACTGGCGCCAGGCAGATGCAGGCCCATGATTTCCATCAGCATCTGGTTGGAATTGGCCGTACCATAAAAGGTGCAGGTGCCGGGGCCGTGATAGGATTTGCTCTCGGCTTCGAGCAATTCGGCCCGGCCCACCTTGCCTTCCATGAACAATTGGCGCACGCGCGCCTTTTCGTCATTGGGCAGGCCAGTCGTCATGGGGCCGGCCGGTATGAAAACGGCCGGCAAGTGCCCGAAGGTCAGCGAAGCGATCAAAAGGCCCGGTACGATCTTGTCGCATATGCCTAGAAATACAGCAGCGTCGAACATGTTGTGCGACAGACCGACCGCAGCGGCCATGGCAATCACATCTCGGGAAAAGAGCGAGAGATCCATGCCGGTCTGGCCCTGGGTGACGCCATCACACATTGCGGGCACGCCCCCTGCAACCTGAGCCACAGCACCAATTTCCAACGCGGTCTGCTTGATGAGCGCCGGATAAGTCTCATAGGGCTGATGGGCCGAGAGCATATCGTTGTATGAGGTGATGATGCCCAGATTGAGCGCCTGATCTCCCGCCAGTGCTGCCTTGTCATGAGGCGAACACGCCGCGAAGCCATGCGCAAGGTTGCCGCATGAAAGGGCGGTGCGATGCACACCCTGTGCATGAGCTTTGTCCAGCCGGTCGAGATAATTGCGTCGAGAGATTTCCGACCTGGCTGCGATGCGGTCGGTCACGTCCTTGATGGCAGTCTTGACGGTCATGGTCGGCCTCCTGTTGCGAGGATGAGTGGAGGTTTACCTGAAATATTGGAAGGAGTTCAGGGACACCAGTAAAGCGATAGCGGTTTTACAGTCTGAGAAAGTATGGCCCGCACCGGCATGGTTTCCACCGGGCCGGTTTCAAGGGCCTTGTCGAGCACTTCGGCTTTTTCGGCCCCTTCGATATGAAGATAAAGCGCGCGGGTATTGAGAAGATTGGGCAGGGTAAAGGTGACGCGCGGTTCACCTGCTCCGGGCGCTTCGATTGCAAGGGTCGGCCCCTCGTCTGTCAGCGCCTGGGTAAGCGCATCTCCACCGGGGAAAAACGACGCGGTATGCCCATCATTGCCCATGCCAAGGATTACAGCATCGAAGGGTGCCGGAACGGCACCAACGGCGCTGTTGGTCTTGGCAATCTGTTCGAGGGTTGGCAAATCGCCGCCCGACCACAGCGGGACAAATTTCGCAGCGCTCGCCGGGCCCTGCAGAAGGTTCTGCTTGACCAACCGGGCATTGGAGCGATCCGAGTCTTCATCGACCCAACGCTCGTCGACAAGTGTGACCGTTACATTTTTCCAATCCACGTCATCGCGAGCGGCAAGCATCTCGAAAAAGCGCTTGGGCGTCGAACCGCCCGAGACCGCAAGCGAAGCAGCGCCGCGCTCTTCCAAACCGGCATTGAGGTTTTCAACCACTGCATCGGCCAAAGCCTCCGCGAGTTGGTCCTTGGAGGAAAATACGTTGCGTTCTATGCTCATCAATCGTCCCCTTCGTGCCAGGTGCGACCATCGCGTTCAATGAGGGCGACTGAGGCGGTTGGGCCCCATGTGCCAGCCGTATAGGCTTGCGGAGCATCCGAGGCATTGTCCCAGGCATTGCGGATCGGATCGACCCATTTCCATGCCTCTTCCAACTCGTCACGACGCATGAACAAAGTCTGGTTGCCGCGAACGACGTCCAGCAGAAGCCGTTCATAGGCTTCGGGCGTCCTCTCGGAGAAGGTTTCGGCAAACGAGAGGTTCAATGGAACCTCGCGCAGGCGCATGCCGCCCGGACCTGGGTCCTTGATCATCAGGAAGAGTTTGACGCCTTCATCGGGTTGCAGCCGGATAACGAGCTTGTTGGGCTTGGGCGCACCTTCGGCGTGATCGAAGATCGAGTGCGGAATGGCGCGGAACTGGATGACGATTTCCGACACTCTTGTTGCAAGCCGCTTGCCGGTGCGCAGATAGAAGGGCACACCCGCCCAGCGCCAGTTTTCCACCTCGGCCTTTATGGCAACGAAAGTTTCGGTTTTTGAGCCTTTCTTGTCGTCGGGCAATTCATCCTGATAGGAGGCAACAGAGCCTCCATTGACCGCTCCGCCGCGATATTGACCGCGCACAGTCATGCGCGAAACGGCGTCGCCGGTGATCGGCTTTAGCGACCGCAGGACCTTGAGCTTTTCATCGCGCAAGGCGTTGGCATCGTCAGACGCGGGCGGCTCCATTGCGACCAGGCACAAAAGCTGCATCAGATGGTTCTGGACCATATCGCGCAGCGCTCCGGATTCATCGTAATAGCCGCGGGTGCCTGCCCCTACTTCCTCCGCCACGGTTATCTGCACGTGGTCGATATGAGCAGCATCCCAGATCGGCTCGAAAAGAACATTGCCAAAACGTAGGGCCAGAAGATTTTGTACCGTTTCCTTACCGAGATAGTGGTCGATGCGGTAAACCTGATCTTCGGCAAAGACTTCGGAAATCGAGTCATTGATTTCCATCGACGATTCAAGATCATTGCCCAGCGGCTTTTCCACCACAACGCGAGCATCGCGCCGCCAGTATCCCTTTTCATCGAGATAGGCGCAGATGGGACCGAAAAGCGACGGCGCGACAGCGAGATAAAAAGCACGCACAATTTCAGGGTCAGAGCGCAACTTGGAATCGAGATCGGCCCAACCGGACTTATCGGTTACATCATTGGCGAGATAGGAAAAACACGAGACGAATTTGTCGATCGTCTTTTTATCCTGATAGTCCTTTTGGACAAACTCGGTCACGGCTTCACGGGCAAATTTCTGGAAATCTGCGTCATTCAGCTTGGTGCGCGATACCCCGATGATATGGGAGCGCTCGTCGAACTGGCCATCGAGAAACCGGTGATAGAGCGCGGGGATCAGCTTGCGCTTGGTCAGGTCGCCAGTTGCGCCAAAGACAACATAGTCAAACGGCTGTACGGGGATGATGCGGGCAGACAAGGGCTAGCCTCCGAAGCTCAAGATGAGAAATTCACTGGTTCTGCCGGGCCAGAATTATGGCACCGTGCAGTGGTTCAGAGCGGGGCAGACAAACATAATCGCCATGGCGGATTTCCAGAAGCGGCATAAGCCGCTGACCAAATCCGCCCACGATTGCCAATTTATCCGCACCGCAGGACTTAAAGTAGCTCACATAGCGATCGATATAACCAAGCTCGATTTCCATAAGCTCGGCGGCGACCGGATCGCCCTTTTCAAAATATTCGATAAACATGGGCATTAGCGCACCGTAATCGGCAGGCTGGCGTCCCGAAAAACTCCAGTCCATCACAGCATCGAGCGATCCGCCGAGCTTTTCAATGACCGCCTCGGTAAGCGGCGAGCCTTCAACAAGACCATCGGTGGCTTCAACGGCATAGCGCACCAGTTTGCGGCCCAGTATTGCCCCTGACATCTGATCGCCAATGTGAAAGCCCCAGCCACCGACTTGATAACGCTCTCCCTTTACCTTGGCCAATCCGGCAGAGCCGGTCCCAACGATAATGACCGCACCATCGGCGCCTTCATGGGCGCCTGCAAGCGCTATGTCGATGTCGTCGAAGACCTCAACTTTGGCAAAAGGCCAATCGCGCGTTGCGAACGTCTCCCGAGCCGAGGGCAAGCGCCCTCCCGCCATGCCGAAGCAGGCAACGGCTTGAGCGGCTTGCGCATAGTCGATGCCGGCCTGCGCAAACACCTCTCGGGTGCCGTCCATAATCGAGTGATAGGCGGGATCGCCATTTTCAAGCTGGAGATTGGAACGGCCGCCGCGCGCTTCAGCCAATATGTTCATATTGGAATCGGCCAGCCGAACGCGGCAATTGGTGCCTCCCCCATCGACGCCGAGAAAATATGTGGTCAAGTTCGCATGCTCCGGATATCGATTTTGAGGAACGGCCTAAGACAAAAGTCGTATATGGTCAAATTCAATATGGTGGAAAGCGCTGCAATTGTCGCCACAAGCATGCCATGCTCGCAAGGCTATCTGATTGCAGACCAGCCATGCATAAGGCTTTAGGCTTGCAGATGTGGCATATATCAAGATGCGGCGATCAATGACTCGCCGTCATTGGAGGGGCGAAACCTATGAGTCGACATGTTCTGATTTTGGGCGGCGCACGGTCAGGCAAGACTTCGCTGGCCGAACGTGTGGCAATGCGCCTGGGCAGCAGACCTGCCTATCTGGCAACCGCCGAGGCGCTTGACGATGAGATGACCGAGCGTGTCGCAGCCCATCAGCGATCACGATCCGCCCGGTTCGCAACAGTCGAGGAACCGTTGGAGCTGCCCGAAGCGCTGTTTGCGACCGCGCAACAGCACGACGTGATTCTCGTCGATTGCCTGACGCTATGGATCACCAATCTTTTGAGCATGGAACGCGATGTTGCCGATGAGGTGGAAGTTCTGGCCGACACTTTGCAATCGATCGAATCAACGCGCGTATTGCTCGTGTCGAACGAAGTCGGGCTTGGCATCGTACCCGACAACGCCTTGGCCCGCACGTTCCGCGACCTGACAGGCTCGGCGCATCAGCGGCTGGGCGAAATCTGCAGCGACGTCTATTTCGTCGCCGCTGGCATTCCAATGGTGGTCAAGGGCAAGCCGCCGGAACTTTAGAACTCGATACCAGCCTGCGCCTTGACACCCTGTTCGCGGAAAGGGTGCTTGATGAGCGTCATTTCCGTCACCAGATCGGCGATGTCGATCAACTCGTCCTTGGCGTTGCGGCCGGTGACGATTACATGGGTATCGGCGGGCTTGTTCTTTAGCACCTCAATCACCTCTTCGAGCGGCAGATAATCGTAGCGCAGGCAGATGTTGAGCTCATCAAGCAGCACCATCTTGTAATTTGGGTCGGCAATCAGTTCCTTTGCCTTGTCCCAGGCTGTGCGCGCCGCGGCAAGATCGCGCTGGCGATCCTGAGTATCCCATGTGAACCCGTCCCCCATGGCGTTGATCGACACCTGATCGGGAAAGCGTTCCAGAATGTCGCGTTCGCCCGTCCCCCACTTACCTTTGACAAATTGCACAATCCCGACATTGAAGCCGTGAGCAATGGCGCGAAATACCATGCCAAAGGCTGCAGTCGACTTGCCCTTTCCCTTACCGGTATGAACGATCACCAGTCCTTTTTCCGCCTGATTGGCAGCAACCAGCTTATCGCGCGCCGCCTTTTTCTTTTTCATCTTTTCGGCATGGTAGGCATCGCGTTCCGCTTCGGTCATGCGGTCGGTTTTTTTGGTGCGTTCTTCGGTCATCGGGCTCCCCCCTCAAGATAGGCATAAGCGGAATTGGAGCGCGGAGACCAGAAACCGCGGTCGCGCGCCTCATTGAATTTGTCGATCAGTTCATCATAGCCGAAGCGATTGCTGGTCAGCAGAAAGTCGCGGGTTGCGTCGTCCTCGACGAAAGCCTCGAATGCCAGATCGAAATGATGGGATTTGACCGCGCCGGTAGTGGCGGCAAAACCGAACATGAAATCGACGGTAGCGATAATCTCGAAAGCGCCGCGATAGCCGTGACGTTTCATGGCTTCGATCCATTTGGGATTGACAACGCGAGCGCGCATGACGCGCGCGATTTCTTCTTCCAGCGTGCGTACGGCAATGCGATCGGGACGCGAAGTATCGGTGTGATAGGCGGCAGGCCGGATGCCAGAAAGGGTTTCGACAGCGGCCGACAGTCCGCCTTCGAACTGGTAATATTGGTCGGAATCAAGCAGGTCGTGCTCGGCATTGTCCTGAACATGAACGACCGCATCGGACGCTTTGAGACGTTGGGTGAAGGCGGATTTTTCCGCAATGCCCTCCGCATGTGCGCCATAGGCGTATTGGCCGGTTGCAATAACGGCTTCGGCCAGATCGGCCTTGTCCTGCCAATTGCCGCCATCCACCAATTTGCCGACGCCCGTGCCATAACCACCCGGCGCAGCGCCGAAAATACGGTGGCCCGCGCGCAAAGCGGCTTCATCCTGGGAGGCGCCGGTCTCCATCAGCCCCAGAACGTCGGTGCGCATGCGGGCGGCGATTGGATTATCTTCAATCGGCTCATCGAGCGCTCCAATGGCACGAACGGCCTTGTCGAACAGCGCGATCTGGGCCGGGAAGGTATCGCGGAACAGGCCCGAAATGCGCAAGGTGACATCGACGCGCGGGCGATTGAGCTTGGCGAGCGGGATAATCTCGTAGCCCATGACCGAGAGCGATGCACCTTGCCAGACCGGCTTTGCGCCGATGAGCGCAAGGGCCTGCGCAATGTCATCGCCGCCGGTGCGCATATTGGCTGTACCCCAGACACTCATGGCGATGGACTGGAGCCAGACACCGTGGTCCTGAAAATGTCGCAGCAAAAGGCTTTCGGCGGCCTTTTGCCCCAAGGCCCAGGCGGTTTGTGTGGGAATGGCGCGATTATCGACCGAATAGAAATTGCGCCCCGTGGGAAGCGTATCGATCCGCCCGCGCGTCGGCGCGCCGGAAGGGCCGGGTGCTATAAACTTACCGTCCAGTCCGTCGAGAAGCGCCTTGATTTCGCTCGGTCCCGACGCAGCGACACGTGGACGGATAGTGGTTTCGATCTGCTCGAGGACGGCGGCTGTGGCCGGCCAGTCGGGATCAGCTTTGCGGCCAGTAACAAGCTCGGCGGCAAGCGCTTCCAGCCGCTCGACAGTATCGCCCGCACTGCGCCAAACGCCGCCGGTGTCCAAGATTTGGGGTTTGGGGCCGGTCCATTTTGCGGCCATTTCCAAGGTCAGCGGATCGGCACCGAGTTTGAGGTCATCGGCCAGGGCGCGGATCAATGACGCATCACCATCCCGTCCCTCGCCGCGTGGCACGCGCGCAAAGGCGACGAGAAGATCGCGCTCGAAATCCCCTTCTGGTGATTGCCCAAAGATGTGCAGGCCATCGCGGATCTGCGTTTCCTTGAGTTCGCAAAGGAAATTGTCGATTTTGGTTAGTGCCTCGAGCTCATCCTCGGGGAGCCCGATGTCGCGATCGAGCCGTGCATCGCGGGTGAAATCGAGAATGCGGCGCTTGAGCTCCTCGAGCCGCCGCTGGTCCATACCCATGGCCGCATAATATTCATCGAGCAGCGCTTCGAGATCCTTTAGCGGCCCATAGGTTTCGGCACGCGTCAAAGGGGGCACAAGATGATCGATAATGGTTGCGCCGGCGCGGCGCTTGGCCTGTGTGCCCTCGCCGGGATCGTTGACGATGAAGGGATAAAAATGCGGCACCTGCCCCCAAAGCACTAAAGGGTAGGACTCGCTGTCGAGCGCATTGGCCTTACCCGGCAACCACTCGAGATTGCCATGCTTGCCATTGTGGATCAGCGCATCGACGCCGAATTCGTGGAGGAGCCAGAGGTAAGCTGCAACATAGGCGTGTGGCGGCACCAGATTGGGATCGTGAAAGCTCTCTTCCTCGCTCATGTCGTAGGCACGCGCTGGCTGTAGCAAGATCGCGATATTGCCGAGAATCTTTACCGGCAGATGAAAGGCATCGTCGCGCACAAAAGGATCGGCCTCCGGTGCGCCCCAGCGCTCGGTCACATCCTCGGGGATACACGGGTGCAGCGTCGCCAGCCAACGCTTATAGGTCTCAACAGGCAAGACGGCGTCGGACACTCCATGCTGCGGGCGGGCGTTGGTAGGGCCGGACTGCAGGTATTCGATGAGTGCGGTGCCGGACGCAGGCGCCATAGGAACTCCGTACCCACCATCCCCCAGCACCCGCAAAATCTCTACTGTCGATTGCGGGGCGTCGTAGCCCACGCCGTTGGCCAACCGCCCGTCGCGCAAGGGATAGTTGGCGAGGACAAGTCCGATCCTGCGCTCGGACGGTGATTTCCCGCGCAGGCGGGCGTAATTGGCAGCAAGGTCCACAGCGCGCGTGATGCCATCGGGCTCCGGCGTAAAACTGGTCAGAGGGCACTGGGTACGCTCATGCCAGACGGCTTCAGCCTTGTGTCCGACGATCAACCCGCCGATCCGCCCGTCGATTTCGGGCAAAACGATCTGCATTGCGAGATCTTTGGCCGTAAGGCCGCGCGGGTCAGTCTCCCACATGGCGGGCGGGCGCGAACCCTGCACAAGCTGAATGATCGGTGCGTCGGTCAAGGCGAAAGGATTTTTCTCATCAGCCAGATCGTTAATGCCCAGGGCAAAGCCGGTGAGGTTGAATATGGCAACGGGTTGGACCTCGCCGAGCGCCTCGCGGACAAACCGCGCGCAATCGCCGGCTTTAAGCGAGGAGATGACGATGGGCACTGGCGCCAGCCCGTGGCTTTCGAGACCGTCCATCAATGCCTCAAGTGTTGCGGTCCCTGCACCTTCAAGCACAGCGCGGTAAAAGAGGATGGGGACATGGGCCGGCTTGGGCGCTGGTGAATCTTTGGACTCGGGACAGACCGCGCGCGGCGGTTCAACGACGATCCCGCGCTGGCGGTCCCAAAACCCGAAGGCTGGGAAGGGCTGTGCGTCTTGCGGCACGGGTATGTTCTCGGCCAAAGCGCGAAAGGCCGCAAGTATGGCATCGGCATTGTCGGGACCGCCGGACAAAAACAATCTGTGCAGCGCGTGCCAATCGGCTTCGGAGATGGTCGAACGGGCCGAAAGGGTTGGATCGGGACTGGCGTCACCGGGCAAAAAAGCCAACGGAATGCCGTTCTGGCGCGCGAGCATTTCGATTTCATCGCAACCATAGGGCCAATAGGCCGCGCCGCCGATCAGCCGGATGACGATGAGCTTTGCATGGACCAGTGTTTGCTCGCACCAAAGATCGACCGAAAAATTATGCGCAAGGCGCATGAGGTTGGCCAGCCGCAGCCCGTCCTCTCCCGCCCGGTCAGCGGCGGCGGCCAACATCGCCAGCTCACTATCGGCCGACGAAGCATAGACATAAGCGCCAAGCGTCTGGGCAAGGTCGATTGCCTCACCTTCCTGTTGAAGCGCTCCGGCCTGTGCAGCGAGCAGGTGCATCAATCTAACCTTTGGAAAACGGGCGCGCCATGGCCGCCAACGCCATCACTCCGGCCTCAATGCCGCTCATGGGCGCCCTTTTTTAGCTCTCAGGCCGCCTGCGCCACGCTTCTCAGGCTCGCCTCAATGGCTTGGCGGGCAAGCGGGGTTTCACCGATCACGACAAGCCTTGTTTCGCGTGCCTCGCCATCTTTCCATGCCCGGTCAAAATAGGCGTTGATGCGCGGGCCCACTGCCTGAATAGCAAGGCGCGCATTGGCGCCGGGAATGGCAGCGAAGCCCTTGAGCCGCAAAATGTCATGGGTGGCGATGGCTTGCGCGATTGTGTCGAGCAACTGATCGCGCGCAGGTCCAGAGGGTAATGTTACCGAAAAGCTGTCGAAATCGTCATGCTCATGGGGTTCCCCGTCATGTTCGAGCTCGTGGTGGCTTTCGCGTCCCTCAAGATCGTCTTCCGAACCCATACCAAGTCCTAGAAGGGCCATGGCGTCCACATGCCCGTTTGCGGCGCGGATGATCGAGGTGCCCTTGCGCATGTGCCTTTTGAGCTCGGCTTCAACCGCTTCAAGCGCATCGGCATCCACCAGATCGGTTTTGTTGAGAACGATCATGTCGGCAGCGACCATCTGATCCTCGAACAATTCGCCCAGAGGCGTTTCGTGATCGAGCATTTCGTCAAGTTTACGCTGTGCATCGACCGCCGCTTCGTTGGCGGCAAAACGCCCCTCGGCAAGCGCGGCGGCATCGGCAACCGTCACAACGCCATCGATCGTGACTTCGGTTTTGATTTCCGGCCAGTTGAAAGCCCGGATCAAGGGCTGGGGCAGAGCGAGGCCCGAAGTTTCGATAACAATATGATCGGGGCGATCGGGGCGCGCTAGCAAGGCTTTCATGGTGGGAATGAAATCGTCGGCCACCGTGCAGCAAATGCAGCCATTGGCAAGCTCGATCATGTCTTCTTCGCGGCAGGTTTCATCGCCACAGCCGGCCAGAACGTCCTTGTCGACGCCGATATCGCCAAACTCGTTGATAATAAGCGCAATGCGCTTGCCCTTGGCGTGCGCCAGAAGGTGGCGAACGAGCGTTGTCTTGCCTGCACCAAGAAAGCCGGTGATGACAGTGGTTGGGATTTTTGCGATTGCAGTCACGTTTCCATTCTCCTTACCTGTCCACCCGACAGGCCAGATCAAAAAAGGCAGAAAGGCCGAAAGCCGTTCTGGCGAAGCGTGCTGGCAGGTCTCCTGGCTCGCCGCTCAAGCGGTGCCTGCGTGCCTTCCCGATCCTAACCTGGATCAGTGGCAGAAATCGCGCAGACGCCTTCGCGGCTTACAGTTGCGGGGGCAGCCACGGCATTGGCCCCTTAACGGGTCATCCGCACCGTGTTCCCTTTTGCTTTGCCAGACGAATTCTTGCATCGAAATGGCAAACCAACACGTTTGAACCTGTGACATGGGCGGTTAGCCGGTGTCAATTGCATCGCAGCTTCCGCTCGCCTATCAAGGAAGCATAGAATTTGACGTTTGCAGGGAGTGATCATGAAAACGCGGCGGTTAGGCAAGTCTGGATTCAATGTTTCCGAGATCGGGCTGGGCTGCTGGCAATTGGGCGGCGATTTCGGCCCAATGGGCGATGAGGACGCCTCAACGATATTGGCCAATGCATCGCGCCTCGGCGTAACCTTCTGGGATACAGCCGACGTTTATGGCTCGGGTCTTTCCGAGCATCGTATCGGCACACACTATGGCAAGCCCGACAATCTGATCGTGGCAACAAAAGTGGGCCGGTCGCCAACGCTCTATCCCGACAAATACACAAAGGCCGGCGTTCGCGAGAGCCTTGAAGAATCGGCAAAGCGGCTTTGTGTCGAGACAATCGACCTGGCCCAACTGCATTGCGTACCGCCAGAGGTACTCAAAGATGGTGAGATATTCGCCTGGCTTGAAGAATTGCAAACCGATGGTCTGATCCGGCATTTTGGCGCCAGCGTGGAGACGATTGAGGAAGCACAGTGGTGCCTTGAGCATGAAAAGCTTGCGAGCCTGCAAATCATATTCAACATCTTTCGCCAGGATGCGGCCGAAAAGCTTTTCGATGCCGCGGCCGAAAAAGATATCGGGATCATCGTCCGTCTTCCGCTGGCCTCGGGCCTGCTTTCGGGCAAGTTTACCAAAGACAGCGAGTTCTCCCCGTCCGACCATCGCAATTACAACAAGGACGGCAAGGCATTCTCGGTGGGCGAAACGTTCAATGGCATCCCGTTTGAAAAGGGTGTCGAACTGGCCGATGAATTGCGCGGCTTTTTGCCCGAGGGCATGGACATGACCCAGTTTGCCTTGCGCTGGATCTTGGATCACAAGGCGGTTTCCTCGATCATTGCCGGTGTATCCAGGCCCGAACAGATCGCGGTCAATGTCGAGGCTGGCGATCTGCCGGAGCTGCCCCGATCAGTGCATGAAACACTGGCAGAATTTTACCAGTCCAGGGTACGCGAGCACATTCGTTGCCAGATTTAGGCCTTTTGGCAGGCAGGTTGACGTGATAAGCGGCAGGCGCCCTATAATTTTGGACCGATAATGACCGAGCCCTCCGAAGCTGTTCGCCTGCTGTTTGCCCGTCCCTGGGTTTTTCTCAAGGGCTGCGTCCGCGTATCGGATCTGCCTGCCGACAATATCGTCGAGGTCGCTTTTGCAGGGCGTTCAAATGTCGGCAAGTCCTCACTGATCAATGCGCTTGTCGGTCAACGCGCGCTCGCGCGCACATCGAACACGCCGGGCCGCACGCAGGAACTCAATCTCTTTGCGCCCGAACAGGGCGGCATCCGCATTGTCGATATGCCCGGCTATGGTTTCGCCAAGGCTCCCAAGCCTGCGGTCGAAAAATGGAACAAGCTCATCCACCAGTTCCTGCGCGGACGTCCGAACCTTCGGCGTGTCTATGTGCTGATCGATGGCAGGCACGGCCCCAAAGCCAATGATGCGACGGTCATGAATGAGTTGGACAAGGCGGCTGTGAGCTATCAGGTGGTTCTCACCAAGATGGACAAGCTGCCGGAAAAGGGCACCGAAGCGGTGCTCGACGCGACAAGGAAATTTATTGCCAAGCGCCCCGCGGCCCATCCGGAAATCATTGCTACGTCCAGCGAAAAGGGCGCAGGCGTCGATATGCTGCGCGCCGAGATCGCGAAATTTCTCGAAGGCTACTGACGCAGGAAGCGGCTGATCGCCCGCGCAACGAGCGGGCTGTCGGATGGCTTTTGCAACGACTGAACAGCTTTATCGACCAACTCGTCGTCGGCCTGTCCGCGCCGCAACTCGGCGAGCGCCAATGTATAGGTATCGTCGAACTCGGGATGCGGTTGAAGGCTGAGCGTTGTGCCGTTTGCATAAAGCAGCCCTGCATTGGGCGTGAACTCTGAGGCCAGCAGGACCTTGGCATCCTGGGGAGCGGTAATCACCTGATCCTGATGCGAACAGGCCACCGATACACTGGCGCGCGGTAGGTCGAAAAAGCCCGGGCGCTTGCAGATCTGATAGGTGTGACGGCCCAGTCCCCAACCCTTTTCGGACTTACGCACCTCACCGCCCAGCGCATCGGCAATGACCTGATGGCCAAAACAGATCCCCACCAGCTTTGTACGCATGCCATGCGCCTTGCGGATAAAATCACGCAAGGGATCGAGCCAATCGAGCCTGTCATAAACGCCAGCCGCCGAACCGGTGATGAGCGCTGCCTGCAGGCGTGAGGGATCGGGAAGCGGCTCACCCTCGTGCGCGCGGATCGTCTCATAGGACAGGCCAGCGCCATCGCGCTCGAACATCTTGACGAACATTTCGGCATAAGGCCCGAACCGGTCGGCCAAAGGTTCAGGGACGTCGCCGGTCTGTATCAGGGTCAGTTTCATTGTGTTTCAAAATGCTCGCTGAGTGGCAAAGTCGCTGGGCGCGGCTTATCGGAGCAGATTGCAAAGAAATCAAGTCATTTCGTTGAGCCCTGAAGGGAAATTTCAGGGCTAAGCCGGGACAAAATTAAGGGCAACACCGTTGATGCAGTGACGCTTGCCGGTCGGCGGCGGTCCGTCGTCGAAAATGTGACCGAGATGTCCTCCACACCGCGCGCAATGACACTCCGTCCGAACCATCATGAATGAAGTATCGATCGAGGTGCCGATGGCATCGGGCAGGGCCTCCCAGAAGCTCGGCCAACCGGTGCGGCTGTCGTATTTGGTCTCGGACGAATAAAGCGCCAAATCGCAACCGGCGCAATGATAGATGCCGGCATCATAAATCTTGTCGAGCGGCGATGTGAAGGCGCGTTCTGTGCCATGCTCACGCAAGACATAATATTGCATCTCGGTTAGCCGCTGGCGCCATTCGTCATCGGACAGCATGAACTCGAATTCGCCCTGGGTTGCCCCGATTGCAAGACGCGGCACGAAAATCCCGGCAGCACAAAATGCTCCGGCAAGGCCTAAAAAATGGCGGCGCATAATCATGCTGCTCTCCTTTATCCCATCAACACCGATGGGCCGATCATCTGCAAATCAAGTCCATGTTACGCAGGGGAGCACCCGGACCGAATGGAGAAGGTCCGGGTGCATTGCGCCGGCAGGCATTTCGGGGCGGAAACCGCACAACCGGCCCCTTTGCTGCTTACATTGCCGGCAGCAAAACCGCGTCGATCACATGAATCACCCCGTTGGACTGGATAACGTCGGCGATGGTAACATTGGCGACACCGCCCATTTCATCGGTGATCATAACCATGTCACCATCGACAGTGACACCAAAGACGCAGCCGCCAACGGTTTCGATTTCAAATGTTCCGCCACCTTCGGCAGCCATGCCGGCGATGTCGCTTGAAAGGGCGTTGGCGCCGACCACATGGCATGTGAGAATTGTCTGAAGCGTTCCGAGATTTTCTGCCATCAGAAGGGTTTCAACAGTGCCTTCGGGAAGTGCGTCAAAAGCTGCATTGGTGGGTGCGAAAACGGTAAAGGGACCTTCGCCCTGAAGTGTTTCGACAAGGCCGGCGGCTTGTACGGCCGCGACAAGCGTCGTGTGATCGGCCGAGTTGACGGCGTTTTCGATAATGTTGCGATCCGCAAACATCGGTGCGCCACCAACTTCAGGATTGTCTTGTGCAAGAGCTGGCGCTGCTAGAATGGCAGCTGAGACCATTGCGGCAGAAGTAATTGCACGCAGGGAAAGAATAGGCATGACGGGTATCTCCATTTTTCAAATTCCATTTACTTGGCGTCAGACCCATACGGGCAGTGACAGTCCAAGTTACGGTGCCTTGAAATGGAAAGTTTCAGCCTGCGTGCATTTTAAATCGCTGCTACGGTGCCGATCGCGAGAATCGGTCCGGTCGGAGCATCAACGGGCGAGCCGCCTTCCGGCTCGAGACTCACAGCCAGCGCAATGCCCTCACCAAAATTGGCAGCAAGGGCCGCATCGACCGCGAGCGTGATGCCGGTTCCAACGGAAATCGTGCCCATGGAAACAGGATCGCTTTCGCCTTGGATGAACCAAAGCTCATAATCCTGCCCCGCAGCAGCAGGAGAACCGCCGACATTGAGGCGCAGCGAAGTTGTTTGCGGATCATATAGCGCAACGACCTCGATATCGCCTTCCAGCGTTTCAAGGGCCGTGACGAGCGAGGGCACTGGATCTGTTGGTTCGGGGGTGGGCGCAAGAACATTGAGCCCGATTGCAAACACCGCTGCAGCGACAGTGGCGCCTGCTATTGACCGCCAGAGCAAGAGCGAATCGTACCAGCGCGATTGCATGGCCTGCCCGAACAGGCGCCCTTCTATCCGGCCCAACAGATCGGCCGGCGGCAAAACTTCCGCATACTGAGCGTTAAAAGCCGCAAAATGCGCTTCCCAATAGCGCACTTTTTCAGCGAGTTCTGTATTGGTCGTCAACTCGCGCTCAATCGCAGCGCGCTCGGATGCTTCCATGAGCCCAAGCACATATTCGGCTGCGCGAATATCGTCGCCACCTTCTCCGCCGATTTCAAATGGCTCGCTCATTGGCCCAGACATTCTCGCAATTGCAGCAGGCTACGCCGCAGCCATGTCCGCATCGTATTGAGCGGAACGGCAAAACGCTGCGCAAGATCCTTGTAGTTTTCTCCATCGACATAGGCCAGTCGCACGGCCCTCGCCCTGTCCTGTTCGAGTTGATCGAGACAATGGGAAATGCGCGCGCCTTCACTTGAATTAATTGCGGCCTCTTCCGGCGTCTTGTCCTTGTCGGGCAATGTTTCCGCCTGATCGAGATCGTCGGTCAGGGGCTTACGCGCGCGGATCATGTCGATGCAATGGTTTCGGGCAATGGTGATCAGCCACGTCATAGGCTGCGACATACCCGACTGGAAGGAGCCTGCGCGCTGCCACACTTTTATGTAAATATCCTGCAAGGCATCCTCAGCTTCGCTTTTGTTGCCAAGGATACGCAAGCTGACGCCAAAAAGTTTCGCGCTGGTGAACCGATAAAGCTCACGAAAGCAATCCCGGTCACGCAAGGCAATCCGAGACAGCAAATACTCCAGATCGGGCATTTGTTTTGCCAATTGACGCTCCCGTTGCGCTGCGTCCTGGCCCCAATACGCTCAAAGGGACAATTTGGATCAGTATGGGCACTATGCAGCAAAACGCTTCTTGCGCTAGTAAAGGCAAAACCCGTTAAAAAACCGTGGGAATCAATGACCGATACGCACGAAAATGCCTATGACGCCGAAATTCTTGCCAAGGCCCTGCCTTTCATGCAGCGCTATGAGAACAAGACAGTCGTCATTAAATATGGCGGCCATGCCATGGGCGACCCCGCATTGGGCCGGGCATTTGCACGCGACGTGGCACTTCTCAAGCAATCAGGCGTCAACCCGATTGTAGTGCATGGCGGTGGCCCGCAAATCGGGGAAATGCTGAAAAAGCTTGGCATTGAGTCCAAGTTCGAGGGCGGGCTGCGCGTTACCGACAAGAAGACCGTCGAAATTGTCGAGATGGTCCTGGCTGGTTCTATCAACAAGGAAATCGTTGCGCTCATCAATGCCGAAGGCGAATGGGCAATCGGGCTTTGCGGCAAGGACGGCAACATGGTCTTTGCCGAAAAAGCCAACAAGAAATATGTCGATCCGACCTCCAATATCGAGAAAATTCTCGATCTGGGCTTTGTAGGTGAACCTGTTGAAGTCGACAGGACGCTGCTCGACCTTCTGGCACGCTCGGAAATGATCCCGGTTATCGCACCTGTAGCGCCGGGGCGAGATGGGGAGACCTATAACATCAATGCCGATACGTTTGCAGGCGCGATTGCCGGTGCGGTCTTTGCCAAACGGCTGCTGTTCTTGACCGACGTTCCAGGCGTACTCGACAAATCCGGCACCCTCATCCCGCAGCTTTCGGTGTCTGATGCCAAGCGCATGATTGCCGACGGCACGATTTCGGGGGGCATGATTCCGAAGGTTGAAACGTGCATCGAGGCGCTCGATCGCGGCGTCGAAGGCGTCGTGATCGTCAACGGCAAGACGCCGCATTCGGTTTTGCTGGAGCTTTTCACCGAGCATGGCGCAGGCACGCTGATTGTAAGATGACCGGATCACAACTGCGTTGCCGGTCATTTACCGTTCACCCATTTGGCGCATAATGGGCAAATGACAAAGCCATTTACGCCTGCTGACTCGCTGAACCACATTACCGATTGGGTGTTCGATCTGGACAACACGCTTTATCCGCGTGAGTGCAATCTGTTTGCGCAGATCGACATCAAGATCACCCAATATGTGATGGAGCTGACCCGGCTGGAATTCGAGGCGGCGCGGGATCTGCAAAAAGCCTATTACCGCGATTATGGCACGACATTGAACGGACTCATGCACAAGCATGACGTGGATCCGGACGACTATCTCAATTCCGTCCATGCGATCGATTATTCGATAGTCGATCCGCATCCGGAGCTTGTTGAGACGATTGCAGCCCTGCCCGGCCGCAAGTTCATTTTCACCAATGCCGATGCGGGCCATGCCCATGCCGTCCTCAAACGCCTGGGTGCGGGCGACATTTTCGAGGCTGTTTTCGACATCCGATCGGCCAAATACCAGCCAAAACCGCTTCAAGTTGCTTATGACACTTTTCTTGCCGGTCACGGAATAGACGCCAAAAGCGCAATCATGTTCGACGATCTGGAAAAGAACCTTCTCGTCCCCCATCAGACAGGCATGGCCACCGTGCAGGTTGTTGCCGGGCAAGATTTTGCGCATGAGCAGGTCGATGCCTGGGAGCTTGGGCGCGGCGACCAGTTGGAACATGTGCATCATGTGACAGACGATCTGGCAGCATTTCTTGCGGCATTGCGTGCATAAATATCTGTAAATTCTTAGCTATCTTTCCGTCATGCTTGTGTCGCTTTTTGTCGGCAACTAAGACATGGTAAGTGCATTGCCCATTGAGATAATATGCGCTGAATGACTCCAAGCTGCTCAGTTGCGCTTGCACCAGAAAAACACAAACGGGGACCAGCATGACAAGAACGGCAACGAAACTCGCCCTGACAAGCGCAGCCATTGCGCTATTTTCCGCCCAAAGCGCTTTGGCACTGGACGCCGATGAATTTGCCAACCGCTTTAGCGAACTTGGCCGCATTATGGGCATTGGCATTGAAATCGGCGCCAGCCATACTGACGGCGACACGGTTACGCTTTCCGACTTTACGCTTAGCATTCCGGGCGAGGCCCCCGTGGAAATTGAAGGCGACCTTGTCTTCAGCGGCGTCACCGAAACCGGTGACGGCGGCTATTTTGCGCAGACAGCGACTATCGAAGATATCGACTTCGCCGATGACGACGTTGCGATTTCGCTGCAAAATATCATGGCACAAGGCATTTCATTGCCTGCCGATATTTCGCCTGACAACGCAATGCTGCTCTCTTACACGATGATCGAACGTGCCAGCGCCGGACCATTGGTCATCTCGGTGCTCGAAGACGATGCGCAGGACGCATTCGTTATCGAATCCATCGAACTTTGGACCGACAGCGCTGCGGATATGAGCGCATTATCGTCGGGCTTTGTTCTCTCCGGCATGACCGCCAATCTCGGGTTGATTCCAGATGCAGAGGCGCGAGAGGTCTTTGAGGCGTTCGGCGTCGAAACCCTGACTTCCGAGTTGCGCATACTGGGCACATGGCTGCCGAGCGAGGGCGTCATGGAGTTGACCGAGATGTCCTACGACATTGCCGATCTGGGCCGCATTGATATTACCGGCGTTATCAGTGGCTATACGCTGGAGCTTTATCGGGACATGATGAAACTCAACATGAAAATGGCGGAGCTGGGTGAAGACGCCTCGATGGCCGATCTGGACGCATTCGACAATGCGATGATGGAAATCGTCATGAACCTGCGCCTCGATAATGCGAAGATACGTTACGACGATGCCTCGCTCTTTATGAAAGTCCTCGATTTTATCGGGAAGGAACAAGGTATCGATGGCGCCACTTTTGCCAGTGGGCTCAAGTTCATGGTGCCCATGGTATTGACCGAGGTGGATAACCCGCCCCTGGTATCGATGATCACAAGTGCTTTGAACGCATTCATCGATAACCCCCAGAGCCTTGAAATCGAAGCAGCACCCGTTGAGCCCATAAGCTTTGCCGATCTCGACACGATCGAAATCGAGAACGATCCGTTTATTCTCGTCGATATGCTCAATATCGAGATCAGGGCAAATCAGTAAGCGAGCATAGCTTCAAACGGCAAGAGGCCCGGATTTTCATCCGGGCCTTTTTCTTTCAGACAGCGATTTCGGGCAAATTATATGTCTTTCGGATATGGCCCCAGGCCTCATCGGCCGTATCGACCAGTGTGAACAAATCGAGGTCTTGGGGAGAAATCGTCCCTTCCTCGGCGAGTGCTTCAAGGTTTAGTACACGGCTCCAGAATGATTTCCCAAACAACAGCAGCGGGATGCGCGCCATGCGGCCGGTTTGAATGAGCGTAATCGTTTCAAAGAACTCATCGAGCGTGCCAAAGCCGCCAGGGAAGATGGCCACCGCTTTTGCGCGCACCAGAAAATGAATCTTGCGCGTCGCAAAATAGTGGAAATTGAACGAGAAATCAGGGGTCACATATTGGTTGGGCGCCTGCTCGTGGGGCAGCACGATGTTAAGCCCGATCGAGGGCGCCCCAACATCGGTTGCGCCACGATTGCCCGCCTCCATCACGCCCGGCCCGCCACCTGTTACAACAACATATTCGGAATAATCGGTCGCCTCGGAAGTCTTGGAGGCCAGTTGAGCAAAGCGCCGCGCTTCGGTGTAATATTTGGAATTGGCTTCGAGATTTTTCCTCTGCACCGCATTTTTAGCGGCCCAGGCGTCCTTGCCGGGTTCGGGGATGCGCGCGCCGCCAAACAAAACCACGGTTGAATTTACCCCCGCCTCGCGCAGGCGCATCTCGACCTTGAGATATTCGAGTTGGAACCGCATGCCGCGCAGGTCTTCGGAGGTCAGGAATTCCTCGTCGGCAAAGGCGAGACGGTAGGCGGAAGCCTTGGTCTGGGGCGTTTGCGGGGAATGTTTTACGACTTCGATGTCTTCCTGAGACGTCCTGAGCGATGAATGGCGTTTGCGGCCCATGCCGGTTGGCTCCTTTAGGTTCATTTCGTTTGATTATCTCAGGTGGATGTTAAGGATGAGTGGCTCCAGCACACGGTTTTTCGATACCCCCCACGCAAATGTGAAGGCAATGGCCGATCTCTTTGGATTCTGGCCAAACCTGACTGTTCTAGGGTTCCGCGCGGGAAAAGGTTCGGCTATGGTCCGCCACAAAGCTGCAACCCCTTACCAAATCAAGAACAAAGGCTGCCCGTCATATGTCCATGAGCGATCTTGCCGCCACCATCGATACCGCTTTTGAAGCCCGCGACACTGTAAACTATCAGACGCAAGGGACCGTGCGTGATGCGGTGAACGAAGCCCTGGAGATGCTCGACACCGGCAGGGCCCGCGTTGCAGAAAAAGGTGCGGACGGACAATGGGTTGTGAACCAGTGGCTCAAGAAAGCCGTGCTTTTGTCGTTCCGCCTCAACGACATGCAAGCGATTGCAGGCGGCCCCGGCGGCGCACATTGGTGGGATAAGGTGCCCTCGAAATTTTCCGGCTGGAGCGAGAAACAGTTCCGCGAAGCCGGTTTCCGCGCCGTGCCCGGTGCCATCGTTCGTCATTCGGCATTTGTGGGCAAGAACGCGGTTCTCATGCCCTCGTTCGTCAATCTGGGCGCCTATGTGGATGAGGGCGTGATGGTCGATACATGGGCCACCGTCGGCTCCTGCGCGCAGATCGGCAAGAATGTGCATCTTTCCGGCGGTGTAGGCATTGGTGGCGTGCTTGAGCCCCTCCAGGCCGATCCTGTAATCATCGAGGACAATTGCTTTATCGGTGCCCGCTCGGAAGTTGTCGAGGGCGTAAAGGTCGGCGAGGGTTCGGTCATTTCAATGGGCGTTTTCATCGGCAAATCGACCAAGATCGTCGACCGTAACACCGGTGAGGTCTTTATCGGCGAAGTGCCGCCCTATTCTGTTGTCGTTTCGGGCAGTCTGCCGGGCAAACCTCTTCCCGATGGCACGCCCGGCCCCAGCCTTTACTGCGCTGTCATTGTCAAGCGGGTGGATGAACAGACCCGCTCGAAAACTTCGATCAACGATCTTTTGCGCGACTGATCGGAAATATTGTGAGCAGCCCTGAAACCGCGCTTCTGGCCGATCTTATCCGGTGCCCCTCGGTCACGCCGGCCGAAGAAGGCGTGCTTGCCATACTCGAGGCTTTTCTGACCCCGCTCGGGTTTGAGTGTACGCGCCTGAAATTTGAAGGCGGCAGCTCTTATCCGGTCGATAATCTTTACGCGACGCGCAAGGGCAACAGGGAAGGATTTCATCTGCTGTTTGCCGGGCATACCGACGTCGTGCCGCCTGGCGATCTTGATGCCTGGACGCATGGACCGTTTTCTGCCGAGATCGTAGATGGCGTGATATGGGGGCGTGGCGCCACCGACATGAAAAGCGGCGTCGCCGCCTTTTGCGCGGCGCTTTTAAAGGCGCATGACAGCGGCGTACTCGATCATGGCTCGGTGTCGCTCGCCATTACCAATGACGAGGAAGCGGACGCGGTCAACGGCACCAGAAAGCTGATGGAGTGGGCGCAGGCACAGGGTGAGAAGTTCGATTTCGCCATTGTAGGCGAACCATCTTCGTTCGAGATTTTCGGCGATTCTATAAAGATCGGGCGGCGCGGATCGGTTTCCGGCCGCGTGACGGTTGAAGGCAAGCAGGGCCATTCGGCCTATCCGGAGCGCGCGCGCAATCCAATGCCTGCGCTGGCGTCCATTGCCACCACGCTTGATGCGCCGTTCGATCGGGGCACCGAACATTTCCAGCCGACCAATCTGGAAGTAACTTCGCTCGATACCGGCAACCCGGCTTCCAATGTGATCCCGGCCAAGGGAACCTTGCGGTTCAATGTCCGGTTCAACGATACCTGGGCCGGTGAAACGCTGCTTGCTGAAATCGAGCGCCGGATCGCCAACGCCGATTTGCGCGGCTGCACGGCGAGAATGGAAGTGCTCGGCCCGATTTCCAAGTGTTTTATCTGTCCGCCCGACGGGTCGGTTGCAACACTCCGCAAAGTCATGGAAGCCTATACCGGTATCGCTCCGAACCTTGCGACAGGAGGCGGCACGTCGGATGCGCGCTTCATTGCCGATTATTGCCCGGTCGTAGAATGTGGGCTGGTCGGCGCGACAATGCATCAGGTCGATGAGCGTGTGCCCGTTGCCGATGTCGAAAAACTGACCGGCCTCTATGCAAAAATCATCGAGGCATTCATGACAGGGGACGGCAGATGAACTTGATCGATGGCATAAAGCATGCGGCGAACGGCTGGTCCGGCATCATGGTCAAAACAAATGACTGGCCGAAGCATTTCGATTTGACGCCGGAAGGCATAAACCGGGCCATCTGGGTCTATTTCTCCGCCGCCCTGCTGGCCATCATCGTTGTTTCTGTGCGTTTTGGACTGCCGGCTCCCGCCATCATGATGGTCGAGGTGATCGGGCACAGCCTGCCGGTTGTCGCCACGGTGATCGTTACGATTATCGTGCGCGCGATCTCGGCCGCGCCCGCGCCATTTGCGGCGTTCTTCGTGCCTGCGCTCTATCTTCTGGCGTTGGTCAAGATCGTTGAAGCGATAACGATTTTTATCGGATTCCCGCTGCTTGGAGCACTTTTGGGACTAACCGCATTTCTGTTTTATAAACTGGCGCGCGGTAATGGACTTAATATGGCGCATTCAGTCGGCTATGCCATAATCGGTTTCCTGCTCCTTGCCGGATTGCCGCTGGCACTCTACATGCTTGTCAACAGCTTCACCGTTCCCGCCTAAAAAGGATAATTGCCGCCCGTGTCTTCCAATGTGTCCGATCTCATCGACGAGCTCCGTTCGGCCTTGCGCGGCACATGGGCCTTGCTGACCGGTAAGCGTAATGCAGGCACTTACTTCGATTTTTCCCGCTATGGATTGATCGGCAGTTTTATCGGGCTTCTGGTTGCTAATGGCATCATTATCGGATTTTCGGCCCGGTCGGCCTCCAATCCCGATACGCTTTCCGGCCTTGAAATGCTGGCATCTCAGACCATTCTCTATGTCTGCCAAATCCTTGCGACCTGGATCGTGCTGCGCCAGTTGCAAAAGGGCGATATGTTCGAGGCATTCGTGACCGCAGATAACTGGTCGACCGCGATCATCTCGCTTGTCTTTATCACGCCCGTCTTTGCGATTGTTGTCCTGGCAAATTTGGGGTTGTTTCAGGGACAGGGCGCCGTCATTTCCGACTTTGCGACGATAATGACCTTCCTGACAGCAATCACGGCCTTCATCGTAAAAATCAATATTGCGCGGCTTATCGTCGAGTTGCCCGCGCTTCAGATCGTCATGCTGATTATCGCTCAAGCGGTTGGCGGCTTTGTCGGCCTGATGCTTTTGGGTGCAATGTTCGGCGTTTCGGTTCAGTAATCCACCTTGACGAGATAAAGCCCCGATGCAGGCGCCATCGCGCCGCAGCGGGTGCGGTCTTTTGCATCGAGTGCAGCGCGCAACTCGGCTTCCGGCCATTTGCCTTGCCCAACGAGCTTGAGCGAACCGGTCAGCGAGCGCACCTGATGATGCAGGAATGATTGAGCCGAAACCTCCAGCACAACCATATCGCCATCCCGGCGAACATCGAGCCTGTCGAGCGTACGAACGGGCGATTTTGCTTGGCATTGGGCAGCGCGAAAGGTCGTGAAATCATGGCGGCCCAAGATCGTTTGCGCAGCCCTGTCCATGGCCTGGGCATCGAGCGGTTGGTTCACGAACCACACGCGATTTGCGTCGAGCGCGGGCCGGGCACGGCGGTTGAGAATACGATATTGATAGTGGCGGGCAATCGCTGAAAAGCGCGCCTCGAAATCCTCCCCCGCCTTTTCACATGCCAGAACGGCAATCGGCAGCGGTTTGAGATGGAAGTTCAATGCCTGCTGAACGGTAAAGGGCTCCCAGTCCTTTTGCAGATCGCAATGCGCGACCTGCCCGAGCGCGTGAACACCGGCATCGGTTCGTCCGGCGGTCTGGGTGCGGATTGCCTCGCCTGAAAATTTTTCGATCGCCTCTTCCAGTGCCTGCTGGACTGAAAGTCCAACAGCCTGACGTTGCCAACCCACAAACGGGGTTCCGTCGTATTCTATCGTGAGCTTATAGCGTGGCATGGGGTCAGGACACTTGCGTGCCAGCAAGATCGCCTGAGCCGCGCAAGAAGGCCTCGGCGTCCATTGCGCCCTTGCCTTCGCGCTGCACGGTCTTGAAAGACACGGCACCCTCGCCACAAGCGATTGTGAGGCCATTGAGCACGGTACCCGGCTCTCCGCTGCCCTGCGCCAGCGACGAACGGATCACCTTTACCCGCACCGGCTTGCCGGAAATCTCAAGCGAGAACCACGCGCCGGGAAATGGCGACAGGCCGCGGATGTGATTATGCACGTCCTGGGCCGTGCGCGAAAAATCGATCCGCGCCTCGGCCTTCTCGATCTTTTTGGCGTAGGTTACGCCATCTTCCCGCTGGGGCGTAAAAACAAGACCATCGCGCTCAAGCGCCGCAAGGGCGCGGCCCATAAGATCGGCGCCGCGACGCATCATTTCATCATGGAGTTCGCCCGCTGTCATATCGGGTCCGATTGGAATTTCCTCCAGCAGCGAAACCGGGCCGGTATCGAGCCCTTTTTCCATCAGCATCACCGAAACGGCGGTGCGGCTGTCGCCCGCCATGATCGCGCGCTGGATCGGCGCGGCACCACGCCAGCGCGGAAGCAGTGAACCATGCAGGTTCAGGCAGCCCTTGGCAGGCGCCTCGAGAATGGCAGGCGGTAGCAACAAGCCATAGGCGACGACCACCGCGACATCAGCGTCAAGGCTCGCAAAGATTTCGCGATCCTCGGCATTGCGGAAGTTGAGTGGGGTGAAGACCGGAATGCCGAACTCTTCCGCCGCGGCGTGGACCGGGCTCTTGCGTTCAGCCTGCCCGCGCCCCGCAGGGCGCGGCGGCTGGCTATAGCAGGCCACAACATCGTGGCCGCGCATGACGATTTCGGTCAGCGTGGGCACGGCAAAATCGGGGGTGCCCATGAAGACCACCTTCATCACACTATCTCCCTAGTGAGCAAGTCCGGAAAAGTGGGAACCGGCTTTCCGAAAAGACTTGCGACAAAACAAAAGGCCGGGTCATGCCAGCTCTTCAATGAAGCGCTAACACGATCTAGCCAGCAACCTTGGCCCGTTTCTGGAACTTCTTGACCACCCGGTCACGCTTGAGCCGGGAGAGATAGTCGATATAGAGCACACCATCGAGATGATCGATTTCGTGCTGCATGCACACCGCCAGACGCCCCGTGGCCTCGCGCACAACTTCCTCGCCTTCGGGCGTGAAATATTTGACGGTGACTTCGGCTGGCCGCTCGACCTCATAGGCGAATTCGGGAATAGACAGGCAGCCCTCTTCGCTGATCGCGGTCTCTTCGCTCATGGCGACAATCTCGGGATTGACCATGGCGATCTTACCGGAATCCGGATTTTCCTCGTCAGCGAGATCGATCACCACAACCCGCTTCATATAGCCGATTTGCGGGCCGGCAAGCCCGATCCCCGGCGCGGCATACATGGTCTCGAACATGTCCTCGACAGTGCTTTTCAGCGCATCGTCAAATTCATGGACAGGTTCGGCCACCTTGCGCAGCAAAGGGTCAGGCAGGATCAGGATTTCGCGTTTGGTCATCTATGGTCTCAAGCTCAGGGGCAATTGGGCCTCTGGTTAATGCACTTGTTGCAGGCTGGTCAAGCAAAGCGATATGGGAAGCCGCGAATCAGATAACAAGAACATTATGGAAACGGTTCTGTTTGAAATCGCTGGTCACACCATAACGGTTATTGAATCGCTCGCCATTGGGCTGGGGTTGGCGCTGTTTTTGCTGCTGGTGCTTCTGGTTGTTTTGCTGCGCTCGGCGCGGCAGCGGCAGTATGAGGCAGCCAGTGACGCGGTGCGTGCTGCGGAAATGGAGCGCCATCTCGCGGACATGATGCGGGTGCAATCGGAGATGACGGGCCGGATGCAGACCATGAGCGAGATTTTCGGCACCCGCACATCCGATCTTGCCAGGGTTTTGACCGAACGCATCGACGCTTCGAGCCACCGGGTCAATCAATCCATGACCGAAAGCCGAAGCAAGACGGAAGAAACTCTGTCCAAGCTCCATGAACGGCTTGCCGTTATCGACAAGGCACAATCGAACATCACCCAATTGTCCGGCGAGATCGTTTCGCTGCAATCGATCCTTTCCAACAAGCAGCAGCGCGGGGCGTTTGGGCAGGGTCGAATGGAAGCGATCATCGCCGACGGGCTGGCTTCAAACGCCTATAATTTTCAGGTCACGCTTTCCAATGGCAGCCGCCCGGATGCCTTGATCCATATGCCCAACGATGCGCCCTCTCTCGTCATCGATGCAAAATTTCCACTCGAAAGCTGGCAGCGGATAAATGAGGCGGAAAACCCTGAAGCCCTCAAGGCCGCCATGACTGGTTTCCGCAACGATTGCTGGGTTCATATCAAGGCAATTTCAGAGAAATACCTGATAGCAGGCGAGACGCAGGACACTGCCTTCATGTTCGTGCCCTCGGAATCGATTTTTGCGGATCTGCATGAGCGGTTCGAGGATATCGTGCAACGTGCCGCGCGCGCGCGGGTTGTGATTGTATCGCCGTCCCTGCTCATGCTTTCAATTCAGGTCATTCAGGCGCTGCTGCGCGATGTGCGGATGCGCGAGCAGGCCCATGTCATTCAGAAAGAAGTCATGGCACTGCTTGAAGACGTTGGTCGCCTCGACGAGCGTGTCAACAAACTCAAGTCCCACTTCACCCAGACGCAGAACGATGTCGACCAAATCCTGATCTCAACCGGAAAGGTCACAAAGCGCAGCGAACGCATAGAAGCGCTGGACTTCGAGGAAAAGCCGCGCATAGCTGATTAAGCGCTTCTGCGTTCGCGCATGGGCTCAAAATCAATCGTATCGAGGTTCGTTGTCGTCCCTGATGTGATCGCCTCATAGACATCGATGGTTTGCGGACGGCCGAACCAGTAGCCTTGTGCCGATTGACATACAGCACCTCTCAGAAACTCCAGTTCTTCGGGCCGCTCTACCCCTTCCGCGAGCACGGGAAGATTGAGCCCCTTGCCCAGCCCCAGAACCGCTTGCACGATTGCTGCGGACTGGCCGTTGGAATCGACCGATTTGATGAAGGACTGATCGACTTTGAGCTTGTCGAAAGGGAAGGCGCGCAGGTTGGACAGGGATGAATAGCCCGTGCCGAAATCATCCATGGCAACCTTAACGCCCAGAGCCTTGATCTGCCGCAAGGCCGAGAGCGCCCGACTCATGTTCTTTACGAGCGCCGTTTCAGTCACTTCGATTTCGAGCCGATTGGGTGCCAAGCCGGTTTCAAACAAAATCTCGCAAACGAGCGCAGGAAATTGCGGCGCATGAAGCTGCACGGGCGAAACGTTTATTGCGATCGATAGCGGGTTTTGCCATTTCGCGGCCTGCTGGCAGGCATGACGCAGAACCCATTCCCCGATCTGGAGGATCAATCCGCTATCTTCGGCCACGGGAATGAATTCGGCTGGCGAAATTCTGCCACGCTCGGGATGATCCCAACGCACAAGCGCCTCAAAACCTGTAACTTCTCCACTCTTTATGTCGACCTGCGGCTGATAGACGAGGCTTAACTCATTGCGCACAACCGCATGTCGGGCATCGTGCTCGAGCAAACGGCGATCACGCAATTGCGCGCCCATTTCCATCTCGAAGAACTTGTAAATGCCGCGCCCTTCATCTTTTGCACTGTAAAGCGCCGTATCGGCGCAGTTCATCAGGTGCTCGGCCTCCTCGGCATCCTTCGGGTAAATAGCAATGCCGATAGACGCGGAAATGAGCGTGCCGTCATGGGTTTTCTGATTTTCCTTACGGAAGGCGTCTAGAATAGCCTGAGCCACATGGCCCGCTTCTGCCGGTGTCGTGATGTCGGGCACGATCAAAGCAAATTCATCCCCGCCGAGCCTTGCCGCAATCTGGTCGCCACCAAGCGTGCGTTCCAGGGCGGAGGCCACCTTGCGCAGTAAAGCGTCGCCCGCCGCATGGCCAAAGAGGTCGTTGACGTCCTTGAATCGATCAAGATCAAGGCACAGAACCGCAAAGCGCTTGTCCATTTCGGCAGCGCTCATGATTTCGCTTTCCAGCCGGGCGGAAAAACTCGCGCGATTAGGCAGCCCGGTCAGCGCGTCGTGATGGGCGAGGAAGCGGATATGCCGTTCGGCTTCTTTGCGGTTGCGCAGGTCGCGTACCGCAATGGCGTGATGCGGTTTGCCGCCAAAATCGATCTCGTGGATTACAAGCTCGACCGGGACAAGCTCCCCATTATGAGCGTGGAGTTCGGTTTCCACGAGATCCTGACCTCCATGCAGAAGGGCTTGGCAGGCCGAGCTCGGAATAAACTCCAGGATCGACCGTCCGGGCAGGCGTTTCTTGTCACCACCGACGAGATTTTCGAAACTGGTATTGACCGCAACGATCGCCTGATCGTCGCAAACGATGAGACCCTCAACCGCAGCATCAGCAAGCCCGCGCATGCGATCCGCTTCGAGTCGGCTGCGTTTGCGCTCACGGGCGTCAAGAAAGACCGCGCCGAGCGCGAACAGCAGAATGAAAATCGAAGCGAGAGTCGCTGCGAGCGAAAGGTTTGCTGGCGACATGTCGGTTTCACCGACAATTGCATAGCAATTTTCAAACCCGGCAGCCCCCATGGCGGTAAAGTGCATGGAGCAGACGGCGAGCGTCAAAAGCCCGGCTCCGACCCAGCGCGATTTCTTGTTGGCTGGATCACTGCCCCAATAGAGCGCTGCCCCGCCCAGCGCCATACCTAAAAGGATGGAAGCAGCCACTGCTCCGGAATTCCATTCGATGGCTCCGCCGACAACCAGCGAGGCCATGCCAGTAAAGTGCATGACGGCAATGCCTATACCGACAACGGCGCCACCAAGCGCCAGATCGCCCCTATGCGTGCCTTGCGCGGCAAACCAAAGCCCGCCACCACAAACAAGAATGGCAATTAAAAGCGAAAGTCCTGTCAGGCCAATGTCATAACCGACATGAAAGCCAGCATCGAACGAGAGCATGGCAACGAAATGGGTTGCCCAGATGCCGAAGCCTACTGCAACAGATGCTATTGCCACCCAGACATGACGCGCGGCGCCTTTTGCCTGCCTTGCATGCACCAATATGGAGACACAGGCAAAGGCCGATAACATACAAATAGCCGCTGCTATGATGACAAGGCGAAGGTCGTGCTGGACGACCAGGTTATACAATACTTCAAACATCAAACTTCCCACGCATTATGCGCCACAAGACACTCGCATAGGAGGGAATACGTAAACAAAACACCGGGCGATCGATGGCCCGTCAGATCACGTTGTCTTAGCGTGAACAAAAAATTACGTTTTGGCGGCGTTTGTGATTCAGAATTTGGTACGGGCCTTGAGCGCCTGACTCAGTGTACCTTCATCAAGATAGTCCAGTTCACCGCCGACCGGTACGCCATGCGCAAGGCGCGTGATAGCAATTCCGGAATCGGCCAGCCTGTCGGTGATGTAATGCGCTGTTGTCTGACCTTCGACCGTCGCGTTCACCCCGATCACGATTTCCTTGTAATCGGATGCGCGCCCGACCAACTGATTGATGGAAAGATCATCTGGGCCGATGCCATCGAGCGGCGAGAGCACGCCTCCAAGCACATGATAGCGCACCGCGCCAATGCCCGCGCGTTCGAGCGCCCAGAGGTCGGCAACATCCTCGACAACGATCAACAGACCGCTTTCGCCGCGCCGGGGATCGGAGCAGATTGTGCAGGGCGAGACCGTATCGATGTTGCCACAGGTTTCGCACACCTTGACCGCAGCCACTGCGCGATCAAGCGCGGCGGCGAGCGGGATCATCAACTGCTCTTTTTTCTTGATAAGATGCAGAACCGCGCGACGCCCCGAGCGCGGCCCCAGACCGGGCAACCGCGACAAAAGCTGAATAAGCTGTTCGATTTCCGGGCCGCCGGATGCCTGGGACATTTTGTGGATCTATCCTAGAACGGCAGTTTCATGCCCGGAGGGATCGGCAAGCCTGCTGTCAATTCGGACATTTTCTCGGCCATATATTCTTCGCCCTTGCGCTTGGCATCGGCATGGGCGGCAACGATAAGATCTTCAACGATCTCCGCATCGTCGGGCTTGAAAAGGCTGGGATCGATCTTGATCCCGCGCAGTTCTCCCTTTGCGGTCATCGTGACCGAAACCAGGCCGGCCCCAGCACTGCCTTCAACGATTTTAGAGGCGGCTTCTTCCTGCAATTCCTGCGCACGTTGCTGCAATTGCTGGGCCTTGGCCATCATGCCCATAAGGTCTTTCATTCGTCGTCCTCCATATCCGGGGAATCGCTTTCAAAGCCATCAACGATACCCTCGGCATCGTCATGTTGGCTGCGTGTCTTGATGTTGACGAGGCGCGCGCCGGGAAAGGTCTCCATGACCGCCTGCACCATAGGGTCTTCAAGCGCCGCATTGCGTTCCGATTGCTCGGCGGCCTGCCGCGCTTCGCGCAGTGTCGGTGCATCGACCGGCTTTGTGGAAACAGTGACCATCCATGGTCGACCGGTCCAGTCCTTGAGCTTTGCCGAAAGAGCCGAAACGATCGATGGGTTGGCCGTCGGCGTCAGCGCCACTTCGATCCGGCCCGTTTCAAACGTCACAGGTTTAAGATCGGACTCAAGAGCGTGCTTCAAAAGGATGTCGCGTTTTTCACCCGCCAGGGCCACCAGTTGGTCGTAAGACCTGGGATCGGGCAAAGCCACTGCCTGCGCCCGCGGCTGGCTGACCGGTTGCGCCTGCGGCTGGCTTTGCGGCACCGGCGCGAATGCCCGCGCCTGCGCGCCCCCGCCATTGGGCATCGGCATACCGGGCGCTGAACCTGTTGTCGGCGCATCGGGCTGGCTCGTGAGCTTTTCGATCAATTCGTCGGGGCTGGGCATATCGGCCGCGTAGGCCAGCCGGATCAACACCATTTCGGCCGCTTGAAGCCCATTGCCCGATTGCGCGATTTCACCGAGCCCACGCGAGAGAATCTGCCAGGTGCGCGTCAGAACCCGCAAGGAGAGTTTCTGCGCCAGTTCGGCGCCGCGACTGCGTTCGTCAGGGGTAAGCACCGGATCGGCGGCGGCAGACGGCACAATCTTGATGCGTGTTGCAAGGTGGGTAAATTCGGCCAGATCGGCAATGATGGTCGTTGGATCGGCGCCGGAATCATAGAGCGCCCGCGCATCGTCGAGTGCGCCCCCAATATCGCCGCCCATCAGCTTTTCAAAAAGATCTATGACGCGGGCGCGGTCGGCAAGCCCAAGCATGTCCCGCACGGCCTGAGTCGTGATTTTTCCGTCGCCATGGGCAATGGCCTGATCGGTCAGCGAGAGGCAGTCGCGTGCAGAACCCTCGCCAGCGCGCACGATCATAGAAAGGGCTTCGGGTTCGACCGAAACGCCTTCCTTTTCCAAAAGGCCACCGAGATAACCGGTCATTACTTCGGGCGTGATGCGCCGCAGATCGAAGCGCTGACACCGCGAAAGGATCGTCACGGGCACTTTGCGGATTTCAGTGGTCGCAAAGATGAATTTTACATATGGGGGCGGCTCTTCAAGCGTCTTGAGCAGTCCGTTGAAAGCCGAAGTCGACAGCATATGCACTTCGTCGATGATAAACACCTTGTAAGGTGCGCTCATCGGCGGCGTACGCGTCATGGCGTTGATTTCGCGGATCGAGTCTATGCCGGTGTTGGACGCAGCGTCCATTTCCATCACATCGACATGAGTGCCTGCAACTATCTCTGCGCAATGGGCGCCCTCTTTTGACAGGTCCAGCGTGGGACGTGCGCCGCTCTCGTCGACATAATTAAAAGCGCGCGCAAGGATACGGGCGGTTGTGGTCTTGCCTACGCCACGGACACCAGTGAGTATGAAGGCGTGATGGATGCGGCCTGACTTGAACGCATTGCCCAAGGTCTGGACCATGGCGTCCTGACCGACAAGACTTTCAAAGCTCGATGGCCGATATTTTCGGGCCAGAACTTTATACGGCGTTGTCTGGATATCGGCGCTCGCGGTCGGCATGTAGGCCCATTTATGCTTGGAAAATCCCGCGCCTTCGCATCAGACGCAAATGAGCAGGAGGCTGACAACGACCCGTGCCGTACTCGTTAGGGCTGCTTCCTTCCGGACCTGACCCGGTTGGCGAGCGGTTCGTCCGCCACCAACCTCCCGATCCCTATGTGTTACATCACGAACCGGTTTGCAAGGGCAAACCGGTCCCGATCAACAGGGCAAAGTGCATTGTTACTTTGCATCCGGTGCGTTTTCAGCCACCGGATAAATGCCCAGAATCTTGAAATGATCGGAAAAGAATCCCAACTCCTCGAGCGCGAACTGGACATTGCGGTCTTCAGGGTGACCTTCGATATCGGCGTAAAATTGCGTTGCAGTAAATGAGCCGCCGACCATATAGCTTTCGAGTTTGGTCATGTTGACGCCGTTCGTGGCAAACCCGCCCATGGCCTTGTATAGCGCTGCTGGCACGTTGCGCACCCGGAACACGAAAGTGGTTTTGATCCGCGTACCGTTTGGCTTGGGTGTTTGCGGCTCGCGCGCCATAATGAGAAAGCGTGTCGTATTGTGCTCTGCGTCCTCTATGTTTTCCGCTATAACATCGAGGCCATAAATTTCTGCCGCAAAGCGCGAAGCGATGGCGCCAACCGATTTGTCGGCCTTGAGAGCGACTTCCTTGGCCGAACCTGCTGTGTCGACCGCATTTATGGTGCGCAGACCGTGCTTCTTTATGAAGGTGCGGCATTGGCCGAGTGCCACTGAAAGCGACTGTACCGCCTTGACGTCGGACAGCGTCGCACCGGGAACCGCCAGTAGGTTCATGCGTACGGGCAAGTAATATTCACCGATGATATAAAGCCCGCTTTCGGGCAGGATATGGTGAATATCGGTAATCCGGCCATAGAGCGAATTTTCCACCGGCACAACCGCATAATCGGCAGCGCCCGATTGTACCGCGCCGATGGTTTCCTCGAACGTGACGCATGGCATCGGCGCATCGTCAGGAAAAACGGCAACCGTCGTCGCATGGCTGAATGCCCCCAATTCCCCTTGAAACGCGATATTTCTCATTGTCCTCTAAGCCCTTTTATCAAGATCCGCCCAGACCGGATGCGGCGCCACTAATGGCCCCGGCGACCAATCAAGTCAATTGCACCATGGCTTTAACCATGCCATAGGCAGGTCTTGCGGGAATTGTCGCACCCGGCCAATGCCAGTTGCGCCGGTCAAAGCTTCTATTATAAGGTCCGCGCGAGCTTTTGGAGGCGAATCCATCTAGTTTGGCGCGAGCGCCTATCTTTCGGGCGATTTGGATTTGTCTTGAACGGCACAGAACACACATTCAGCACTGCCGGCGCCGGCGGGGGTAACGGTACGGAGAGACCGAAATTATGAATTCGTTTGAACTCAACAAGATTTTCGGCGCCATCCTTGGTGCGCTGGTATTCGTCATGGGTGTCGGGTTTATTGCAGAAGCCATATATCGGCCCATCGAGAATCGCGGCGCAACCTATGAATTGCCGGAGCCGGAAATTGCCGAAGGACAAACCGGCCCTGTCGTGCAGGAAATCGAACCAATCGCCGTACGCATGCAGACCGCATCGGCTGAAGCGGGCGAACGCCTGATGAACCGCTGCCAGTCTTGTCACGATTATTCGGAAGCCAATGCCAACCGCACAGGCCCCGGCATCTATAACATCATGGGCGAAGTGATCGCGCATCACGACGATTTCAACTATTCGGACGCTCTGATTGCACTGCGCGAACAAGGCGAGGTCTGGGATTACCAGCACATGGATGACTTCCTTGCTTCGCCCCGTAATTTCGCGCCAGGCACGCGCATGACCTTTGCCGGGCTTTCCAATCCGCAAGATCGTGCAAACATGATCGCATTTTTGCGCACCCTTTCGCCCAATCCGATCGACCTGCCTGAAGTATCGGCAGAGGACGTTGTTGAAGATGAAGCAGACGCCAATAATGCTTCGGCGGCAGAAGCAGACGACGCAACATCGGTCCCGGCGGAAGACGCGGCTGCGACCGACGCCGAGGCAACTGACGTGGATGTGGAAGCCGAGGCCGAAGTTGCTCCGGTTGAGGACGAAAACGCGGAAGCTGCTCAATAGTCAGAAGGCGTTGCATTTGAGAATCGCAAAGGGCCGTGCAATTGTTGCATGGCCTTTTTGTTATGGGTAGGAAAAGATATGGCCTTATTGTTGCACTTGTCGGACGTGAACGAACATGCGTGGGCGGAAGGGCTGCAATCGGCCCTCGGTGGTTATCCGGTCCTGCGACGCGATGAGTCCTTCGATCCGGGCAATATCCATTACATTTTTGCGTGGAAGCCTGCCCAAGACGCGTTCGACGGTCTGGACAATCTCAAGGCTATTTTTTCGCTCGGTGCCGGGGTCGATGCCCTGCTCGCCCACCCGCGCCTGCCCGACGTACCGATCGTTCGGTTTGTCGATGACGAATTGACCCAGTGCATGAGCGATTACGTCGTCGCCAATGTGACAATGCATCAACGGCTTTTCACTCGCTACAAGGCGCATCAAAGGGCCAAGGTCTGGAGCCAGCTATATCCGCCCGCTGCTTTTGAGATCAATGTGGGGATCATGGGACTGGGCGTTCTCGGTCTTGATGCTGCGCAAAAGCTAAGCCTGCTAGGCTTTAACGTAAAGGGTTGGAGCCGCAGCCCCAAAAGCGTTGAGAACGTGGAAACCTTTGCAGGGCCGGATGGCCTGGATCCGTTCCTTGCGAGCACAGATATTCTTGTCAATCTTCTGCCGCTCACGCCTGAGACCGAGGGCATTCTCAACTACGAAACCTTCCGCAAACTGCGCCGCAGGCTCATTGGCGGACCGGTGATCATCAATGCGGCCCGTGGCAAGCACCAGCGGGAAGCCGATATCGTCCGCGCGCTCGGCGATGGCACGCTTTCTGCCGCCAGCCTTGATGTTTTCGAGGTCGAGCCATTGCCCAAGGACAGCCCGCTCTGGACGATCGAAACCTGTTTCATCACCCCCCATATTGCCGCGATTTCAAACGAGCGCTCGGGAGTGAAGTATTTTGCGCAGATGCTGCTCGACCACGAAGCCGGCAAGCCACTGCGCAATGTCGTTGATCGCGACCGGGGCTACTGACCGTATCGCTCCTTGAGCATGCCATAAAGCGCGCGGATGCCCTGGTCCGTGCCGCCGAATGGATGACCGGGGCGAGCTTCCGGCGCCCAGCCGAAGATGTCGAGATGTACCCAGTCTGTTTGCTGTCTGGTGAACCGATTGAGAAACAGTGCCGCCGTAATCGATCCGGCAAAGGGGCCATTCGAGATATGATTGATGTCAGCGATCTTTGACTCGAGCATCTTGTCATAACCCGGCCACAGCGGCATGTGCCAAAGCGGATCGCCCAGTGCCAGACCGGATTTCATGATGCGCGCAGCCAGTTCATCGTCGCGCGCGTAAAGCGGCGGCAGTTCAGGGCCGAGCGCCACGCGGGCCGCGCCGGTCAGCGTGGCCATGTCGATTACAAGGTCGGGATCTTCTTCATCGGCAAGCGTCAGAGCGTCAGCCAGGATGAGGCGCCCTTCTGCATCGGTGTTGCCGATTTCGACCGTAAGCCCCTTGCGCGATGGCAGAACGTCGCCGGGCCGGAAGGCCGAGCCGGAAATGGCATTTTCCACGATCGGCAGCAGAACGCGTAAACGCACCTTCAGCTTGGCATCGATAATGGCATGAGCGAGTCCCAGCACGTTGGCTGCGCCACCCATATCCTTTTTCATCAGTGCCATGGAATTGCCGGGCTTGATATTGAGCCCGCCGGTATCGAACGTCACGCCCTTGCCTACAAGCGTCAGTTTGGGATGGTTTGCGTTGCCCCATGTCAAATCCATCAGCCGCGGGGGTTGGCTGGACGCGCGCCCAACCGTGTGGATGAGCGGGAAATTTTCTTCGATCAGATCATCGCCCATAACCATGGCGACATTCATTTTCCGCGCACGGGCAAAATAGCGGACCGAGGCCTCGAACAGCTCGGGGCCGAGATCATTGGCCGGCGTATTGATGAGGTCGCGGGCAATCGAGGCTGCCTCGGCGAGCCGCTTGACTTCAGCGCTATCGGCCTTTTCAGGCATTTTCAGTTCCGGCGCGGCCTTTCCCTTTTTGTAGCGGTCGAAGCGGTAGGCTCCCAGAAGGAAACCGAGCGCCGCCAGATCGGGGTCGCCAAAATTGCCCTTGAGTTCATAAGAGCCCTCTTGCAGTGCTGCCGAGGCCGCGCCGAGCGCAAGCGGCGCTGCCTTGCCGGGCGCCCCCATACCGAACAAATAAGCGCCAATATCACCTTCGCTATCTGGCAGGGCCAGCAACCTGCCACTCTGGCCGGCAAAGCCATTGGCCTTGGCCCATTGCAATTGTTCCTGCGAGAGACCGGCGCCTTCAAGCTCACCCTCGCTGACACAGATAATGGGTTGGGAATCGCTCATTGCTCGTCTCCTGGTCAGGCATTCGCTTTGGCTCCATTGTGTATCGGTTCCCCCCAAGCGAGGCAATCGCCAAGCCCTGCTTTAACCGGCTGTTAGGGTTAATGATTTATGCATTTGCAGAACGGCGCCGCGCGTCGATCGGGTTTGGAGTTGAGGATGGCCGCAGGATTTGGCGCATTCTGGCGCGTATCACGGATTGCTGTATTGGCCGGGGTTGCTGCGCTGGCGCTTTCAGCGTGTGCGTCGAACCGTACGACTGGCCCTGTCAGCGCCGATTACTCCAATCTCTCGGGTCCGCAAATTCAGGCGACCGTTGCCGATCTTACCCAGCGCTATCGTTCCGATCCGCGTAATCGCGAGCTTGGCATACACTATTCAGCGGCACTGCGTGCCGCCGGGCAGAACAGCCAGGCAGTCCTCGTGATGGAAAACCTCATGGCCCAGCATGGCCGCGATCCAGATGTCGGGTTGGCCTATGCAAAAGCGCTGTCATCGGAAGGGCGTTTCGAGCAGGCGCTGACGGTTGTTGAAAATGCTATAAACCGCGTCGCGCCCGACTGGGAACCCCTATCGGTAAAAGGTGCCATTCTCGATCAGATGGGCCAGCATCAACCGGCCCGGCAGGCCTATACACAGGCCTTACTACTGGCTCCTGAGCGCCCAGGCCTGCACGCCAATCTCGGTCTGTCCTATGCCATGACCGGCGAATTGGATTCGGCGGAACGGCATCTGCGACAGGCAGTGAGCCTTCCAGGCGCGTCAAGCCGCGTGCGGCAGAATCTCGCCCTCGTGCTTGGCTTGAAGGGGCAGTTCGAGCAGGCGCGCGCCATTTACGCCCAAGAGCTTCCCCCTGAAGAGGTGGAAGCCAATATGGCCTATATTCGTGCCATGCTGACCCAGCAGAACCGCTGGGACACGATCCGCGGCGATACACAGGGCTAGAGCAACCAGGCGGTCGCGATTGCAAAGTAGATCAGTACGCCAACCGCGTCTGCTATCGAGGTCACGAGAGGCCCGCTGGCTGTCGCCGGATCCATGCGAAAGCGCGTTAGAATGAACGGCAGCGTCATGCCGATGAGCGAGCCGACCAGCACGATTATAATCATTGACACCGAGACCACGACAGCGATTTCCGGCCCGCCGCGCCAAACGCCTATGCCATAAATAGCAAGCGCCATTGTCAGACCCAGCAGTCCGGCAACCAGCGTTTCGCGTCCCAGCATTTTACCCCAGTCCGCAGTCCGAACATCACCAGTCGCGATAGCGCGCACCATCAGCGTGGCCGCCTGCGCACCGGCGTTACCACCCGAGGCAATCAGCAGCGGCAGGAAGAACAAGAGCGCCAGATGCGATGCGATCGTGTCTTCAAAATATGCGATGCCGGCGCCCGAAAAGATATTCCCGAACACCAGCAGCACCAACCAGGCAACGCGGGCACGATACAGAATGAATATCCCGGCATCGCGGACGCTTTCACCAAGGCCGCGCACGGTGCCGGACTTGTGAAAGTCTTCGGTCGCCTCCTGGGTGATAACGTCGATTGCGTCGTCGTGGGTTACGATGCCAACAATGCGTCCGTCGGCATCGACGACCGGCAGGGCCAACCTGTCATAGCGCGCGATCTTTTGAGCGACCGATTCCTGATCTTCATCGACGCTGACTGCAAGCGTATTGCGCTCCATAACCTTTTCGATCCTGGTGGCCGGAGCAACCAGGATCAGGTCCTGGAGCCGCACCGAACCGATCAGCTTGCGTTCTGGATCGATAACATAAGCACGGTAGATGGTTTCCTTGTCAGGCGCTTCAAGGCGCAGTTTGTCGAGTGCCTGCCGCGCGGTGATGTCCGGGGTCAGCACCGCGTAGTCCGAGGTCATAATGGCCCCGGCGGTGCCTTCCTTGTAACCGGCAAGGCGGCGGATATCTTCACGCTCGGCTTGTGCCAACGCTGGAAGCAAAGCCTCCTGCTCTTCCTCGGAAAGCGCGTTGAAAAGATCGGCGCGATCGTCCGAATCCATTTCGGTAACGATCGCGGCAAGGCGCGCACGCGGCGCCGATTTGGCAAGTTCGACCTGCACTTCGCGGTCGAGATAGCCAAGCACTTCCGCCTGCCGCTGCAATTCCAGCAGGTCAAGCACGCGCCAATCGATGTCCGCGTCATGTTCGGTAAGGAATTGCGCGATATCTGCCGCGTGTTGAGTGGCAAGGAATTCGCGATTGGTCGCGTTTCCTACGCCATTTTCCATGGCGAGGTCTTGAGCGAGTGTGTCGAAGGTCATTGGTCTGCCTCGTCTTTTCTGCCGCGCCATGCGGGCGGCGTCCGAGACTTAGGCAGTCCGGGGAGCTAGGCCCGTCTACTATCCCGGGCGCAGCATGAAGGGTGCGGCACCATATTGATTTCGCAACGACTGGAAGGGTCGTCCATCGGGTTAGAGCCTGTGTTGTTAAAAGGAATGGCAGGACAAACACTTGGATTGCGTCGGCCACGCCAACTTATGGCGAAGCCTATAGTCACAATCAAGAGCAATTGCGCGATTTGGATACAGTTGAAACCGGCGGATCACCGCGCAGAGCGCTTGGTGTGGGCCAGAAGCATATCCTTGGCTTCATTGATCCGTGCGGCCAGGAAGGACGAGCCGCCGTGATCGGGATGAACCTTTTTCATCAGTTCCCGATGTGCCCTGCGAATCTCGTCGGCCGAAGCGCCCGGCTTGAGGCCGAGAACGTCATAGGCTTCATCGATGCTGCCCAGACCCGAACTGCGCCCGGCAGGCCTTTCGGTTTCCTCGCGCTGCCCGTCATCCATGCCGAAATGCTCGGCAAAATACTCGCGCCAGCCCTTGCGATTGGCGTCGAGCCAGCTTTCAAGCAGAGCGATGGAATCTGGATCCTCGCTAACCTCGTCATAAAGCGCCCAACATTCGTCGGGACCAAGAGACGCCAGATCGCGCCCGGAAAACAGCCCCTCGCGCACAGTTCCACTGACCGAACCGGTCTCATGCTCGAGCTTCATGGAAAAATAGCGGCTCTTGACGGTAGAGGCATTGTTGGCGCTGGACATGCCCGCACCGAAATCGATGGGACCGAGCCTGCCGCGCATCAAGACGCCTGCGGCACCCATGGCAATGAAACTGCCCAGCATGATATTGCCGCGCAGAGCGACAATGGCGGCAGCGGCCATCATGGCAAGCCCGAAAATCCAACGCAACGTCCGCACAAGGCGGCGAATTTCGCCCTGAGTATAGAGGGAGTAAAGATAGACCAGCAAAACGACAATCGCCGATCCGGCGAGCACCCACGTCATTTCAATTGCTCGAGCAGGAGTTTGGCCGATCCGCTGCGCTGTAATTGCAAAGCCTTGCGCCCGCCGGTTGCAAAAGCGGCAACGGCGCGGAGCAACGCCGCCAGTTCCTTGGAGGCCGAGGAGTCGAACCGGGCATATGCGCCCTTGGTCAGACGCGCGAATTCGCGAAATGCGTTTTCCGCTATCGGATCATGGCCTTCCTGAAAGACAAACATCGGGCAGCCAAGCAAGCCGAGTTCGCCCGCCTTTTGCGCCAACCGGTCGATGTCTTCCTCCATCGCGTCTCCAACATAGACCACCGCGTTGATCTTTTCCTTCTTGTGCTCGTTGCGTGCGTGAGAGAGCACTTTGGAAATCTGCGTATGACCACCCCGGCAGTCGATGCCGCTCATAAGGTCCGCCAGCGCCCGCGCATTGGCAACCCATTTGGAAGACCGGCATTCGCCAAAGCCGCGGAAATAGATCAGTTGCACGTCGAGCCCGCCTGTATCGGCGACGGCTTCGAACATTTCGGCCTGCAACTGACAGGCAAGGTCCCATGTCGGCTGGCGGCTCATCGTGGCATCGAGTGCAAACAACAGCCGTCCGCGACCACCGCCTTCACCCGCCTTGGCCTCGGTCATTGCACCAACCTTGGCGATGAAATCGGACACAGCCGAACTTGCCTTGCCCGCATCGGATTTCGATGCAGGGGATTGGGGTCTGGTACTGGGTCGCTTTTCGGCCAATAAATCTCTCCTTGGTGCCAAATATGGGCCGCTCAAGCTGTCCCTGCAAGAGCGTTCGGGCCGGAACTTCAACACCAAAGAGGGATCGAGCACGAACAAGGACGCCGGCCCAGGTTGCGGCTACTGCTGCGCCAGGGGTAGCGCGGCTCAGATATACTGGCGCCAGTTGTGCTTTTCGGAAAAGCCAAGCACTTTACGTATCTTGCGATTTGACAATGGCGCCTCAAACTCGCCCATCTCCCGGATGACCGGCGTATTGGGCGCAAATTTTCTGAGAACGTCCGCCGTTGGCTCGTTGGTCGTGATCGTGTCGTTGACGGCATTAAAGACCTGAAAGCCCAGACCATCTTTCTTAATGCACAGGTCCACGATCTGACCGAGGTCGCGCGCGTCGATATAGCTCCAGGCATTGCGCTTGCGCGAAGCGGGATCGGCTGCAAAGCGCGGGAAGCGATCATACTCATGCGGCTCGATCACGTTTCCGATCCTAAGGGCATAAATATCTGCGCCGCTGCGCATCGCAAAGGCGCGCGCCGTCTTTTCATTAATCAGTTTTGAAAGCCCATAGCTATCCATGGGATCAATATCGTAGTCTTCTTCCAGCGGAAAGGAGGCGTAATCCTTGTCGCCTTCGGCAAAACAGACCCCGTAAGTGGTTTCGCTCGACGCGACAATAATTTTCCGGATGCCCAGCTTCACGGCAGCCTCGATCACGTTGTAGGTCGAGATCACATTGGTCCTGTAGGTCTCATTGTCGGGGCGCAGCAGGATACGCGGCACAGCGGCAAAATGAACCACCGCATCGACAGGTGCCGGGCCTTTGCCCGTCGCAAGCCCATCGAAATCGAAATGCATCGAAAGCGCGTTGAAGGTTTCGCCGCTATCGGTCAGATCGGTCGTAAGCGTATTGACGCCAGGACAATCGAGCGGCGCAAGGTCGAGATTGAAAACCGAATGGCCCTGATCGAGCAGATAGGGAATGACGTGGCGTCCCGCCTTGCCGCTGCCTCCGGTAAATACGATCCGTTTGCTCATATCGTTCCCTCCTGTTTCAAGACCAGCGGCATATACCGTTTTGGCGGCACCATAGAGCAACCGTTACGCTTATGCGTCCGGTTTCGATTTTATTTTTTCAGAATGCGTGCGTTAAAATTTTCCGCCGGTACGGAACCCGCCGCCGCCTTTAAAGCCGCCGCCCGTCTTGAAGCCACCGCCAGAGAACCCTCCCGAGCGCGGGCGCGAAAAGCCGCCGCCGGACGGCTTGCTCCAACTTCCTCCCGAGCGGGGGCGCGGACTGAATCCGCCTGGTGGAACTGCAAAGCCCCCTGAGCGCTTTGCCTTGTCGCGTGGCTGAGCGATAATCGGACCGGACGTGCCCGCCCATCCTTGCGAATTGCGCCAATGCCCCCAATAAGCTGACGCTGAAATCGCACCCTTGAGAAACTCGTCCAGCATATCGCCAACAAGTTTGTCCTCGCCGAAGCGCGAACGCGGATCATCAAAGCGGGACTTTTTGAACTCGAACTCCATATCTTCGAGCTCACGCCTTCTGGTTTCAAGAACCCGCAACCGATTGCGCTGATCTTCGATTTCGGCGTCCTCGGTGCGAATACGACGGCGCGTCTCGTCGATGCGCTCGACAATTGCATCGTCCTCAGGGGTTGCCGTGGCGCGTGCATCTGCAACCAGTTGACCGATTTCAACACTGCCAAGCGCTTTTGCGAGTTGAGAAACCGCCATTTCGTAAGTGGGATCGCCCCCATGAGCAATCTGCTTTTGCTCCTGGGTCAACGCCTCACGGCGGTCCTCTGTTTCGACGATCCTTGCGTCGATTTCGTCAAGCTCGATGGCCAGCGCCTCAAGCGCTTCCCGTGCCGGCTTGCCGCCCGCCTTATCGAGGGCATTCACTTCGATCGCTTCCAGCGCATCCTGAGCGCTCTCGAGATCGTCGCGCAGGTGCTCGACATGCTCGGCAAGACGCTCGGGAATGAGATTGAGCATGGCGAAATTGGGCCGCGCGTCATGGAAGCGGATATGGCGCGCCACCATGGCATCGAACACACGGGTAAAGTTCCGCCCCTTATACTCGGGCGTTCCGTAACCGCTGTCCCAAAGATACATGAAAAGCGGATCGGCTTTATACGGCCTGCCTTTCTCCACTCTGTCGGCTTCAGCCTGCTTGGTCTTTTTTTCCGCTTCGGCCAGCGTGGCGCTCAGGGCCTGAATTTCCTTTTCCGCATCCGCGTAAGCGGCATCGGTCGCAAGACTGGCCCGCACCGTCTGGGCCAGCGCATCGATGTTGGCCTGGTGCGAACCTATCCTGTCGAGCACCTTGCCGCGTTCGGCGACAAGCCTGGAGAGGCTGGCCTCGTGCTCTGCAAGATCAGCCTCGATCGCATTCATGGCTGCTGCATGCTGCTTGAGCATTTCCCGCGCCTGAGCTTCGGCAGCACTCAGCCGCCCCCTTATATCCCCTTGGTTTTCGGGCAGCAGCCGTAGGGTCGAAAGCTCGCGCAGACTCTGCGCTTCTGCCTCGCGAAGCCGCACGGCGCGTTCGGTGGCGCGAGCAATCCGCTTTGTGATCTGGTCTTCTTCGCGCCTGACATCCTTGAGAGCGTCTTCGAGCGCGCGAAGTCCCTGGGGGCCGGAAAAAGTCATTGTGCGCTCCGGCCTACCATTGGGTAATCGCCCCGCCCAGCACTGGCATCAGATAATCGACCTCAAGAAATCCATATTGTTTGATACCCATGATGTTCCGCTGAATGATGCCGTCATCAAGGCGGTCGGCGCGCACCGCTTCGTAGGTGATTTCCGGAACACGGACGGCCCAGATGTCCACCTCCTCGATCTGGCCGGTTTCCTCGCTTTCGATGGGCAATCTGAGCGCTTGCCCAGCCGGGCCGATGGCCTCGACGACAATGTAGTAATTGGTCGCTTCGGAGGTAGCTTCAGGGAACCGCCACACGCCGGTTGGTTGGCCTTCGCGATTGACAATACGCAATGAATATTCTGCCAGAAGCGTACGGTGAATGCGCTCCAGTTGAGCGATTGCTTGCATCGCGCCTTCTCGATCCCCACGAGCCGCGGCGGCCTTGCCACGTATTACCCAGGGCTCGGCCTCCTCGAGAGCGGCCTGAACCTTGGTTTCGGTATAAATATGGCTGAAAAGCTCGTCCATGCGATCGGGCAAGGTTTGAGCCAGTTCAATGCGCGCGGCCTCCTGCTGCATGGCAACGAAAGGCCGATAGACAGTGAAATAGCCGATGAAAGCGACAAGCAGAATCGCAATAAGTATTGCGACGGGCCTGCCCCAACTCTTGCGCTTCACATAGAGCGTGGCAAGGCGAGTTCGCCAATTGTCCGGCGGCGGCGTGTAGGTAAAGCGGCTCTCTTGGAGTGCCTTCACGCCTTCCTTGAGAATATGATCGGGCACCTCGATGCCCTGATCGCCGTAAAGCTTTTTCAGCCGCGCGATGAGTTGGTCCTCGCGCGATGCAGCGCCAAGCTCCCGCGCCACCAGGTCTCTCTGGTGACGCAGGGTATCGACCACATCCATGGCCAGCATGACGTCATCGAGCGGTGCCGCTTCGCTTGCCCGCCTGATCATAGCCTTTGACCCAAATTATACGCCTTTGCCTGTCGTCATCAGCGCATTGCCATCTGCGGCAAGCCGTGCAAGCCGCTGCTTGCCATCCTCGACCGCATCGCGGATTTCAGCCGAATTTTTGGTGGAGAGTTCGCGCATTTCCGAAATGATGGCCAGCGAATGTTCCTGGTAGGATACCACCGAATCTACAAGCGCCTTTACTGCATCCGCGCGTATCGTCGGGCCATAGCCCGCCTTGAGCGCTTCATCCTGAACCTGTCCGCCGATCTCGGCCAGCGTTTCGAGGCTCTTGCTCATGCCCTCTTTCATGGCATTGAGCGTTTCGGTGGACTCATGCAGGCCGAAAAGGCCGGTAAAGGAGGCTGAAAGAGCGGTAAACACCGTTTCATTTGTCGAGAAGAACGAAATGGACTGCTGATATACGCGCTCTTTGGCATTTGTCGTCTGCATCAGCCGCGCCATAATCACTTCGGACGTGGAATAGGAAATCGTGAGATTGTCCGAAAGGTCCTTGGCGATCTGATAGCGGCGTTCTTCATTCTGCAGGTCGCGCACGCGCTCATCGCGCGCCATTTCGAGCCGGGCACGGTCTGCCGGTGTACCTTCGGAAAATTCCGACAGTGCTTTTGATGCAGCCGCCAGATCGGCCTTGCGCTCGTCGAGCTTCTTTTCTGCGACTTCAAGCACTTCCAGCGCCATGACTTCGGCTTGCTTGAGCGCGCCCCGAAAGTCGCGATAGGCCTCCAAGATTGTGTGTTCGCGTTCGATCTGATCCTTGGTGTCGCGCGAAACATCGAGATAGGTATCGCGAATGCGCTCGAACCGGCTGGGAATATCGCCCCGCGTGACCTTCATCCATACGTTGGAGGCGCGCTCGAAAAGATCGAGCTTGCCGTCGTCGAGTTGATCGACCATGGCCTTGGCATCGTTGCGAATGGAATCGAACGACTTGGTGATCTGCTCGTAACGCTCGCCGACATTCATCGCCGAAATCTGGGACCGGACAACTTCGTTGAATGCACTGGCTTGGGTCAGAACCCGTCCGATCAGAATGACCTTCGTTTCATCGAGATGGGTGATTTCGCTCAACAGCCCGGTGATCGGCGCTTCCTGAGGCGTGTCGGGCCATATGCCCAGACCTCTGATCGCACCGACCGCTCTATCGAGATATTGCAAGGGTTTATCCACGAGTTCGGTTGCCATAGCCATTTGTCCCTGTTGTAACTTTGGCAGATGTGGTGCCATGATTCCCGTTGGCAAGAGAGAACACAATTGCCGTGAAGACGCGGGGATATGTTTTCTTGTCAATGGTGCCAAAAAGCCGCAATCAGGATAATGAATTGAACCAGCCCAAGGGGATAGTGAGCTTGGAATTTGGTGGCCGATACAAAGTACAGGCGAAACGCGAAACGGTTTGGGTTGCTCTCAATGACACGGAAGTGCTCAAGGCCTGCATTCCGGGCTGCAAGCGAATCGATTGGGTGAGCGAGGACGCGTTGGAAGCCGAGATTGCCGTCAATCTGGGCGTAATCAAACCGGTCTTTACCGGCGATCTGCGCCTGAGTAATGTCATTGTGGCCCAAAGCTATACGCTTTCAGGCCAGGGGCGCGGCGGCCTCTTGGGCAAGGCACAGGCGTCTGCCGATATCGAATTGAGCGATTTTGAAGGCGAAACCCTACTGCTCTTTAGCGCGACAGGAGGCGCCTCCGGTCAGATCATGAGACTGGGCAAGGCGCTTGTTGGCAATTCCGCCCAAAAGATCATCGATGGCTTTTTTGAGCGGTTCGGTGAAGCAATGGGCGCAAATGTTATCCCTCTGCACCAGCGATGACACGCACCCCCCATCAATAGCACGTTACCGGCCCCCGGTTTGTGCCGGAAAGGCCGCCGGTTTAACCAGAACGAACAGATTTTTTGCCCAAATGGTCAAAAAATCGAACTTCCCTCTTGCTTCATAACTGTTTGCGAGATTGTATTTGGGTCTCGCGCATGGAACGCTGGTGGACTTATGTCCACGCGGTTGCAGCCCGAAAACAGGGAGTATCATCATGTCCAATAAAAAACACTTCAAAGGCCTCTCAGCTCTAGCTGGCGGCGTCGCCCTCACAGCGCTCATGGCAGGCACGGCCTTTGCCGATCCCGCCCTTGTCTATGACGGTGGCGGCAAGTTCGACGCCTCGTTCAACGAGGCGGCTTATAACGGCGCCGAATGGTTCAGCCAGGAAACCGGTATCGGCTATCAGGATCTCGAAATCGCGGGCGATGCCCAGCGCGAGCAGGCAATCCGTCAGTTCGCCGCTCGCGGCAACAGCCCGATTGCGCTACCCGGCTTTTCCTGGGAAACCGCACTGCGCGCCGTCGCCCCGGATTTCCCCGATACAGCATTTGTGATCATCGATACGGTAGTCGATGACCTGCCCAATGTGCGTTCGGTCGTCTTCAAGGAACATGAAGGCTCCTTCCTTGTCGGTGCACTGGCTGCAATGGCGTCGGAAAGCGGTACAATCGGCTTTGTGCCTGCATTTGACTTCTCGCTGCTCAATGCGTTCGGCTGCGGTTATCGTCAGGGTGCGGCCTATATCAATCCCGATATCGAAATCATCGAAACCGCGATTGGAACCGGCTTCGATGCCTTCAACAATCCCGGCGGCGGCACCGAAGTTGCCCGCAGCCAGATCGACCGCGGCGCTGACGTGATTTATCATGCGGCAGGCGGTGCAGGCGTTGGCGTGCTTCAGGCAGCGGCAGATGCCGGCATTCTCGGCATCGGCGTTGACTCCAACCAGAACCACCTGCATCCCGGTCAGGTTCTGACCTCGATGCTCAAGCGCGTCGATGTTGCCGTCTTCAATGCCTTCAATGACTATAATAACGATGCCTGGACCAATGACGTGCAAGTACTCGGCCTTGCAGAAGAAGGTGTCGGTGCAGCGTTCGACGAGCACAATGCCGACCTGATCACCGACGAAATGCGGGCCCAGATCGAGGAAATCACGACTATGATCGTTTCGGGTGAGATCGTCGTCCACGATTATCGCGACGATAGTTCCTGCCCCGTCTGATCATCTCTTTTCCTTTAGGAAGGACTGCAGGCTATGACCAGTCTGACCCCGGAAACGACCCAGCGGCCCGAAGTGGCCGCTGGAACCGATTTTGCAATAGAGTTACGCAAGATCAACAAGCGTTTCGGCCCCGTACATGCCAACAAGGACATCGATCTTGAGGTAAAGCGGGGCACCGTCCACGGTATTGTCGGTGAGAACGGGGCGGGCAAGTCGACCCTGATGTCGATCCTCTATGGATTTTATCACGCCGATAGCGGAGAGATAGTGGTCGGCGGTCAGCCGGTGATAATAAACAATTCATCCGATGCCCTGCATCTGGGCATCGGCATGGTCCATCAACATTTCATGCTGGTGGACAATTTTACCGTTATCGAGAACGTCATTCTGGGCGCCGAAGATTCGGCGCTGTTGCGACCAAGTGTCGACAAGGCGCGCCGTGAGCTTACGCGCCTGGCAGAAGAATACGGGCTTAATGTTCCCCCCGATGCGCTGGTTGAAGACCTTTCGGTCGGCCAGCAGCAGCGCGTGGAAATATTGAAGGCACTCTATCGCGGTGCCGATATTCTCATTCTGGACGAGCCAACCGGCGTCTTGACGCCCGCTGAGGCGGATCACCTGTTCAAGGTGCTCGAAACGCTGCGTAATGAAGGCAAAACAATTATCCTCATTACCCATAAACTGCGCGAGATCATGGCGATTACGGACCGCGTTTCGGTGATGCGCCAGGGTGAAATGGTCAAGACGCTGGAAACCAGCGAAACCTCGCCGGAACAGCTTGCCGAACTGATGGTCGGGCGCCGCGTGTTGCTGCGCGTGCACAAAGAGCCCGCCAATCCCGGCGACGTAAAACTCGAGGTCAAGGACCTTGTGGTAGCCGACGATCAAGGCACGGAACGGGTCAAGGGCGTTTCCTTTACCGTCCGGGCCGGAGAAATTCTTGGCATTGCCGGGGTTGCCGGAAATGGCCAGTCTGAGCTGCTTGAAACCATTGCAGGGATGCGCCCTGCCAATGGCGGCACGATTACCCTCAATGGCGAGGAAGTTACTGCTGCAGACGAGGATTATGCCGCGTTTCTGCGCCGCAAGGGGCTGGCTCATGTGCCCGAAGACCGGCTGCGCATGGGGCTTGTGACCAATTTCTACGAGTGGGAAAATGCGATTCTCGGCTATCATGACGAACCGCGCTATGGATCGGGCTTGATGCTCGAGATCAAGGCTGCCAAGGCCGAGGCGAAACGCCATATCGAAAAGTTCGACATCCGCCCCGCCAATACCGATCTCAAGACCGCCAATTTTTCGGGCGGCAATCAACAAAAGATCGTTCTGGCGCGCGAGATGGAACGGGATCCAGATGTCCTGATCGTCGGCCAGCCGACCCGAGGCGTCGATATTGGCGCCATCGAATTTATTCACAACCAGATCATAAAAATGCGCGACGCGGGCAAGGCCATTGTGCTGGTCTCGGTCGAGCTTGACGAAATTCGTTCGCTGTCCGACCGCATCGTCGTTCTGTTCGACGGTCAGATCGTTGGCGAGGCTGACCCTGAAACCGCTGACGAAGGCGAGCTTGGCCTGTTGATGGCCGGCGTCAACAACAAGAAGGCTGCTGTCCAATGAGCGCGCCCCGAATTGCATTACCGCGCTGGGTCGATGTCGTCCTTTTGCCGGTCCTTAACGTTTCGCTTGCCTTTCTGATCGGCGGCATTGTCGTGCTCGCGGTGGGGGAAAACCCCATCGAGGCTGTGCGCATCATGTTCTATGGCGCGTTTGGCTACGGTTACGGTTTCGGATTTACGCTCTATTACACCACCAATTTCGTCTTTGCCGGTCTCGCCGTGGCGCTCGCCTATCATGCGGGCCTATTCAATATCGGGGGCGAAGGCCAGGCCTATGTTGCCGGACTTGGTGCCATCCTTGTCGCACTGGCGGTTGCCGGTCTGCATTGGGCACTAGCCCTGCCGCTGATCATGATCGCATCGGCTTTGTTTGGCGGGATCTGGGCGTTGATTCCGGGCTATTTACAGGCCAAGCGCGGCTCGCATGTGGTTATCACGACAATCATGATGAACTTCATCGCGACGTCGCTGATGAGCTACCTGATTTCACGCGTGCTGAAACCACCCCATATCGCATCTGACGAAAGCGAGCGCGTGGATGCAATGACGCGGGTTCCGTTCCTTTCCGAATGGATTCCGATGCTGCGAAACACGCCGGTCAATATCTCCTTTTTCCTCGCGATTGCTGCGCTGGTTGGGGTCTATATCCTGATCTGGCGCACCAAATTCGGCTATGCGCTGCGCACCATGGGCCATAGTGGCACCGCTGCGCGCTATGCGGGCATGTCCAATGCCAAGCTCATTATGATCACCATGGCGATTTCCGGTGCGCTTGCCGGGATGATTGCCGTCAATGACGTTGCGGGCGCGCATGGCCGTTTACTGCTCAACTATGTTGCGGGCACCGGATTCGTGGGCATTGCCGTTGCGTTTATGGGCAAGGCACACCCGATCGGTGTCGGCCTTTCGGCACTGTTGTTTGGTGTGCTTTATCAGGGCGGGCAGGAGTTGGCCTTCACCATGCCGGCGATCACCCGCGAGATGATTTTGACCATTCAGGCGCTGGTGATCCTGTTTACCGGCGCGATGAGCGAAATGCTGCGCCGCCCGGTGGAACTGGCCTTCATTTTCTCGCGCTTGCGCGGGCATGATCCCGATACCCAACCCAAACTGGCCGCTCAGGAGGACAAGTAAATGGACGCGATACTAAGCGATCTGATTTCCCTTCTGATCACCACAATCCGGGTTTCAACCCCGCTTATTCTGGCTTGTCTTGCCGGGCTTTATTCCGAGCGCGCCGGGATCATCGATATCGGGCTGGAAGGCAAGCTTCTGGGTGCCGCTTTTGGGGCAGCCACGGTTGCCTATCTGACCGGCAGCGCCTGGATCGGGCTTATTGCCGGCGTTGGCGTATCGCTCGCGTTTTCGGGCATCCACGGTCTCGCCTCGATAAACTTCCGTGGCAATCAGGTGATTTCAGGCGTCGCCCTCAATTTCCTTGCCGCGGGCCTTACCACGTTTCTCGGCGCGACATGGTTCGCGCGCGGCGGCAATACGCCAGCGCTTTCGGGCGACGCGCGGTTTGGCGCCATCCATTTTCCTTTTGCGCGCGAGCTTTCAGGCGTGCCGGTCATCGGCCCGCTCTATTCCGGTCTGCTCTCGGGCCATACAATCCTGACCTACATTGCCTTCCTTGCAGTGCCGCTTACGGCCTGGGTCTTGTGGCGCACGCGGTTCGGCCTGCGCCTGCGTTCGGTCGGTGAAAACCCCAAGGCCCTCGATACCGCAGGGATGAGCGTGATGTGGCTGCGTTACAAGGCGCTTATGATCACCGGCACGCTTGTGGGTGTTGGCGGGGCCTATCTCTCGACGGCGCAGGCCGCGAGCTTTTCCAACAACATGGCAGCCGGGCGCGGCTTTATTGCGCTGGCGGCACTGATCTTTGCCAAGTGGCGGCCGTTCCAGGCAATGTTCGCTTGCCTTTTGTTCGGGCTTTTGGAAGCGCTGCAATATCGTCTGCAGGGACAGGATCTTCCCTTTATCGGCCGGGTTCCCACCCAGGCGATGCAGGCTCTGCCCTATGTTCTCACCATTCTGCTGCTTGCCGGGTTTGTAGGGCGCGCCATACCGCCCAAAGGCCTTGGCCAGCCCTATGTGAAGGAGCGGTAAGGTGGGGTTCGCGGGCACCGACAAGGCCCTGTTCGATGCGGCCGAAAAGGTCCGCGCGCGGGCCTATGCTCCCTATTCGGGTTTTCAGGTCGGGGCCGCGATCCTGGCCGATGACGGCAATATCTATGCGGGCTGCAATGTGGAAAACGCCGCCTACCCCCAAGGCAATTGCGCCGAGCCTTCCGCCATTGCGGCAATGCTGGCGGGCGGGGGCAAGCGCATCGAAAAGATATTTGTGACAGGCCCCGGCGCTGTACCTGTCACCCCTTGCGGGGGATGCCGCCAGCGTATCCGCGAGTTTGCTGCGCCCGATACGCCGATCATATGTCTCGGCGTTGAAGGGGACCCGCTTTATACATCACTGGGAGAACTGCTCCCGCATTCGTTCGGCCCCGAATTTCTGGGCCGCTGACAGGATAGATTTGATATGGCCAAGGCCCTTAAAACCATCCGCAAGCTGGCGGGCGATTCCGTCATTGAAACCGCACTCATCCTTGGTTCGGGTCTTTCCGATATCGGCGAGCTTGTGGCAGACAAGATCACCATTCCTTTCTCCGAGTTGAAGGGGTTTCCGCAGGGCGGGGTTTCGGGGCACGGGAAAGATCTCATCATCGGAGAAATGGGCGGCAAGCGCATCGCGATTTTGACCGGACGACAGCATTATTACGAGCATGGCGATCCTGCAGCCATGCGGCCAGCGCTCGAAACGCTTTGTGAGCTTGGCGTCAAGACGCTGATGCTCACCAATGCCGCAGGGTCACTGGACACCGATGTAACGCCGGGCAACCTTATGCTGGTTGCCGATCACATCAATCATGCAGGCGTCAATCCGCTGATCGGGGAAGAAACCGACGCGCGGTTCGTCAATCTTGTCGATGCCTACGATCCGGGCCTGCGCGCTAACACCCATGCAATTGCCGCGCGCCTCGAAATCGCCCTCAAGGAGGGCGTATATATGTGGTTTTCCGGCCCGAGTTTTGAGACGCCAGCCGAAATTCGCATGGCGCAGGCGCTGGGCGCGAATGCCGTTGGCATGTCCACCGTGCCGGAAGTCATCCTTGCACGGTTTTTCGGGATGAAGGTCTGGGCCTGTTCGTCGATTACAAATATGGGGGCAGGGATGGCACAAGAGGCCATTTCGCACACCCAGACCAAAGAAGTCGCAAAATTGGGGGCGGAGAAATTAAAGCGCCTGATCCCGGCGCTGGTGGAGGAATTATGAGTCTCAAGATCGTCGATACCCCGAAAGAGGCCGCGCGCCACAAGCGCAATCCCGGCTACCCCCTCGATCTCGATTGGGTTGGCCAGGTTCGGATGAACCGGTCGGCGCTAGAACGCCGGGCGGGCACCATCGGCGCACGCCGTTCCGTCAAGAAAGAGCATCAATTGGCATGGCTCCTCAAGGCCGTTGCGCTGATGGACCTGACAACGCTCAATTCCGACGATACGCCGGGGCGCGTCGAGCGGCTTTGCGCCAAGGCGCGCAATCCAATCCGCCCCGATCTTGTCGAAGCGCTGGGCGTCAAACATCTCGGCATCACCCCTGCAGCGGTTTGCGTCTATCACAATTTTGTCGCGACTGCCGTTGAGGCGCTCGACGGCACGGGCATACCCGTTGCCGCTGTCTCAACTGCCTTCCCGCACGGCCTGACCCCCCTTGACATACGGCTTGCCGAAATCAAGGCGTCGGTTGCCGATGGCGCGCAGGAAATCGATATCGTCATTGAACGCGGCATGGTCTTGAACGGTGACTGGCAGGGGCTGTACGAGCAGGTCCGCGCCATGCGCGAAGCCTGTGGCGATGCTCATATCAAGACCATTCTGGGCACCGGGGAGTTGGCAACGCTCACCAATGTCGCCAAGGCCTCGCTTGTCTGCATGTTGGCCGGTGCCGATTTCATCAAGACTTCGACCGGCAAGGAAAAGGTCAACGCAACCCTTCCCACATCGCTTGCCATGGTGCGGATGATCCGCTGGTTCTATCAAGAAACAGGCATCGAGATTGGGTACAAGCCCGCCGGCGGCATCGCCAAGGCAAAGGATGCGCTGACCTACATGGCGCTGATGAAGGAAGAGCTTGGCCGTGGCTGGCTCGAACCGCACCTGTTCCGTTTCGGCGCCTCCTCGCTTCTGACCGACATAGAGCGGCAGATCGAACACGGGCTGACCGGTCACTACGCCGCCGATTACCGGATGGCCATGGCCTGACACGATCGACCAATCCGAAGATCGAAATATTTGCCTCGCCCATCGGGCTTGAGGCAGGGAGAGAAAAGAGATGAGCAAAGTGGCGGAAATCTTTGAAACGCTCGACTATGGGCTGGCACCGGAAGCGCCCGGCCCTGCGCTGGACTGGCTCAAGGCCAATGGCGGCAAGTTCGGTCATTTCATCGATGGCGGGTTTACAAAACCGGGCAAGACCTTTGCCTCGATCAATCCGGCAAATGGCGAAAAACTGGCCGAAATCAGCGACGGCACCAAAGCCGATGTGGACAAGGCCGTAAAGGCAGCGCGCGCCGCATTCAAGGACTGGTCGCAGCTTTCAGGCTTTGAGCGCGCCAAATATCTTTATGCCATTGCGCGGCAAATCCAGCGCGAAAGTCGATTGTTTGCCGTGCTCGAGACGCTCGATAACGGCAAGCCGATCCGCGAAAGCCGCGATGCCGATATCCCGCTCGTTGCGCGGCATTTTTATCATCACGCAGGCTGGGCACAGCATATCGACAAGGCCTTTCCCGACCATGTGCCCTATGGCGTTTGTGGTCAGATTATCCCGTGGAATTTCCCGCTGCTGATGCTGGCGTGGAAGATTGCGCCCGCGCTCGCCGCTGGCAATACGGTGGTTCTCAAGCCCGCCGAGTTCACGTCTCTCACCGCGCTGCTCTTCGCGCAGATTTGCGCGCGTATCGGTCTGCCCAAAGGCGTGGTCAATATCGTCACCGGTGCCGGGGAAACCGGCGAAGCCATCGTCAATCATCCCGATATCGACAAGATCGCCTTTACCGGTTCCACCGAGGTGGGCAAGATCATCCGCCGGGCGACGGCCGGTTCGGGCAAAGGGCTTTCGCTCGAACTGGGCGGCAAGTCGCCTTTCGTCGTGTTCGACGATGCCGATCTCGACAGCGCCGTGGAAGGGTTGGTCGATGCCATCTGGTTCAATCAGGGGCAGGTCTGCTGCGCTGGCTCGCGGCTACTTATCCAGGAATCGGTCGAGGAAAAATTCATCGCCAAGGTCAAGGCGCGCATGGCGACATTGCGGGTTGGCGATCCGCTGGACAAATCCATCGACATCGGTGCGATGGTCGACCCCGTTCAGGTCGCGCGCGTGCAGGACCTGCTCAAGCAGGGCGCCAAAGAAGGCGGCACGGTTTATGCGCCTGACGGAACGATGCCCGAGAAAGGCTGCTTCCTGAGGCCCACTCTGGTGACAGGCATTTCACCGGCCCATATCCTCGCCAGCGAGGAAATCTTTGGCCCAGTGCTCGTTGCCATGAGCTTCCGTACGCCCGAAGAGGCTGTAGCGCTGGCTAACAACACCCGGTACGGGCTGGCTGCATCGGTCTGGACCGAAAACATCAATCTGGCGCTCGATCTGGCCCCCAAGATCAAGGCGGGCGTGGTCTGGATCAATTCCACAAATCAGTTCGATGCAGCCGTCGGATTTGGCGGCTACCGCGAATCCGGGTTTGGCCGCGAAGGCGGACGTGAGGGCATGGCCGCCTATCTCAAGCCGAGCTGGGAGAAAGCGCTCAAAGCAACGCCCGTGCTCAAACTTGCCACACCGATCAGCGATCCTGTCAGCGCCGGCATTGATCGGACCGCAAAGCTTTATATTGGCGGCAAGCAGGCCCGGCCCGATTCCGGCTATGCGCGAGCGATTCATGGCGCGGATGGCAGACTCGTTGGCGAGGTGGGTGAAGGCAATCGCAAGGACATCCGCAATGCTGTCGAGGCGGCGCGTGGTGCCTTGGGTTGGGGTGCCAAGACGGCGCATCTGCGCAGTCAGATCCTATATTACCTCGGTGAAAATCTCGACTACCGCAAGGCCGAGTTTGCCGAGCGCCTGCGGGCTCTAACCGGCGCTTCCGCAAATGCTGCGAAACGCGAAGTCGATCTCTCAGTTGAGCGGCTCTTTGCCTTTGCAGGCTGGGCCGACAAATATGACGGCGCGGTCCACAATCCCCCTGCCCGCATGCTGGCCGCGGGTATTGTCGAACCCATCGGCGTCCTCGCCATTGCTGCGCCCGATGAAATGCCACTGCTGGGCGCGATCTCGCTGCTAGCTCCAGCGATTGCCATGGGCAATACGGTGGTTCTCGTTCCATCTGACCCACATCCCTTGGCCATCACCGACTTTTATCAGGTCATGGAAACCTCGGACGTGCCCGGCGGTGTCGTCAATATCGTCACTGGTCCCAAACGCGAGCTTTCCAAAACCCTTGCCGAGCATGATGGGGTCGATGGCATCTGGTTTGCCGGGTCGCTTGAGGACAGCGCTATGATCGAAGCCGCGTCTGCCGGCAACGTCAAGCAAAGCTGGACGACACGCGGGCTGGGCTATGACTGGTCGGACAAGGCGATCATGGAGAGCGATTACCTGCTGGCCCGCGCCACCCAGATCAAGAATGTCTGGATACCTTATGGGGCTTAAGCAATGACCTTGCTGCCTCAGGAAGTCATCGCCAAAAAGCGCGATGGAGAAACGCTTTCGGGCGCGGATATTGCCGGGTTCATTGCCGGGCTGACGCAAGGCAAAGTCACCGATGCGCAGGCCGCGGCCTTTGCAATGGCGGTCTATTTCCAGAATATGGACCTCGATGAGCGGGTGGCGCTGACGCTTGCCATGCGTGATTCCGGGCGCGTGCTCGACTGGTCCGATCTCGATGGTCCGGTCATCGACAAGCATTCGACAGGTGGGGTTGGCGATAATGTCTCGCTGATGCTTGCCCCCATTCTTGCGGCGTGCGGCGCTTATGTGCCCATGATCTCGGGTCGCGGTCTTGGCCATACCGGCGGTACGCTCGACAAGTTCGACGCCATCCCAGGCTACAAGACAAATCCCGACATTGCGACGCTGCGCAAGGTGGTTGGCGAGGTCGGCTGCGCGATTATCGGGCAGACAGACGATCTCGCTCCAGCAGACCGGCGGCTTTATGCCATCCGCGATGTGACTGCCACGGTCGAGAACATCTCGCTGATCACCGCTTCGATCCTGTCCAAAAAGCTCGCTGCGGGCCTTGATAGTCTTATCCTCGACGTCAAGACCGGCACCGGCGCCTTCATGAAAACGCTGGAGGATGCGGAAGGGCTGGCACAAAGCCTTGTGTCCGTCGCCAATGGCGCGGGAATGACAACCGGCGCGCTGATAACCGACATGAACGAGCCGCTGGCAAGCGCTGCGGGCAATTGGCTCGAAGTGGTCAATGCCATCGATTTTCTGACTGGCAAAAAGCGCGACGCGCGACTTGAAGCCATAACCTTGGCTCTTTGCGCGCATGGGCTGGTTCTGGGGGGCGGTGCGCTCGATTTTGAGGATGGTATGCTGCGCGCCCAAATGGCGCTCAACAGCGGGGCGGCCGCCGAAAAGTTCTTTGCCATGGTTGCGGCGCTGGGTGGCCCGGCAGACCTAGAGGCCCATTATGAAGCCTCGCCCCATGCCGCGCCTGTCATGCGCGACGTCTTTCTCGATGAAAACGGTTTCGTCAGTTCCATCGATACACGCGGGGTGGGTATGGCGGTTGTCGTTCTCGGGGGGGGACGCACCAACCCGGCAGACACGATCTTTTACGGCGTTGGTTTTGACCGACTTGCCGGGCTCGGTGCTAAAATCGATAGCAGAACGCCGATTGCCCGGCTTCATGCCCGCGATGCCGACACTGCGGATCAGGCAGCAGCGCGGTTAAAGGCCGCCTATCGGTTGGCTGAAACCGCGCCGGAACGCAAAACGCTCTACACCTATATTGCACCGGAGGGAGCCCGATAATGCCACGCGCTATCTTATGTATTCTTGACAGTTTCGGCATTGGCGGCGCACCAGATGCAGCCCAATTCGGCGATGAGGGCGCCGATACGCTTGGTCACATCGCTCAGACCTGTGCGGACGGCCGTGGCGACGTGCCGGGTTTACGTTCCGGGCCATTGGCGCTGCCCAATCTCGATGCGCTCGGACTTGGCGCAGCCGCAAAACTTTCAACCGGAGAAATTCCTGTCGGGCTGACCGACCAGCCCAAGGGCGGGCGCTGGGGTGTTGGCCGTGAGGTTTCGATCGGCAAGGATACGCCGTCGGGCCACTGGGAGATTGCCGGCGTGCCGGTGCCGTTTGAATGGGGCTATTTCCCAAACGAGAACCCGGCATTCGGCCAGGATCTGCTCGATAAAATCTATAGGGCTGCAGGGCTCGAAGGCTCGCTTGCCAATACCCATGCGTCCGGCACGCAGGTGATCGAGGATTTCGGCGCGGAGTCCGTCCGATCGGACAAGCCGATCTTTTATACGTCTGTGGATTCTGTCTTCCAGATCGCCGCCCATGAAACCCATTTCGGGCTCGAGCGGCTTTATGAACTTTGCCAGACAGTGTTTCGGTTCACAGCGCCATTGAGAATCGGCCGCGTGATCGCGCGCCCGTTTGTGGGCGAGGATGCCAAATCGTTCAAGCGCACCGGCAATCGGCGCGATTTTGCCATCGACCCACCCGAGCCCACCCTGCTCGATCGCGCCAAGGCGCATGACCGGCAGGTCTTTGCCATTGGCAAGGTTTCCGACATCTATGCGGGACGCGGGGTGACGCACAAGATCAAGGCTTCTGGCAATATGGTTCTATTCGATCGCACGCTGGAAGCGCTCGACATGGCCGCCGATGGCGCGCTGATTTTCACGAACTTTGTCGATTTCGATACCGAGTTCGGCCATCGCCGTGATCCGGGCGGTTATGCGGGCGCGTTGGAGCAATTCGACGCGCGCCTGCCCGAGCTGATTGCCAAGCTTAAAGATGACGATCTTCTGGTCATCACCGCCGATCACGGCAACGATCCGACATGGCGCGGCACCGATCACACGCGCGAGCAGGTTCCAATCCTGTTATTTTCCCGGCAATTGGCGCAAGGGAGCATTGGCTTGCGGCCCGTTCTGTCCGATATTGGCGAGACCATCGCCCATTGGCTGGGCTTGCCGCCCGGTCCGCACGGCACAAGTGCATTATAACAACAAGAGCGGCACCACATGCAGAACCTTACCGTCGTCGAACACCCGCTTGTCCAGCACAAGCTCACCATCATGCGTTGCAAGGATACCTCGACCGCCAGTTTCCGGCGCCTTCTGCGCGAGATCGCACATTTGCTTTGCTATGAAGTCACCCGCGACCTCGAAGTCGAACTGATTGATATCGAAACCCCGGTCGGGCCGACCAAATCACCAACGCTCAAGGGTAAAAAACTCGTCTTTGCCTCAATCCTGCGAGCGGGCGAAGGTTTGCTTGAGGGCATGCTCGATCTGGTGCCCTCGGCGCGCGTTGCCCATATCGGGCTCTATCGCGACCCTGAAACCCTCGAAGCGATCGAATATTATTTCAAGGCACCGTCAGACGCTGCCGACCGACTGGTGATCGTTGTCGATCCCATGCTGGCGACTGCCAATTCAGCGATTGCTGCTGTGCAAAAGCTCAAGGATCGCGGCGCCAACAATCTGCGCTTTCTGTGCCTGCTGGCAGCCCCCGAGGGGGTCGAGCGGTTCACCAAAGCCCATCCCGACGTGCCAATCTTCACCGCCAGCCTGGATGAAAAGCTCAACGATCACGGCTATATCGTGCCGGGCCTTGGCGATGCCGGCGACCGGATGTACGGCACCAGATAGGTTTACGGAGCGGTCATCGCATCGATTTCAGCGCGATGGGCGTGCATCTTTTTGAAAATTGCAAAATCGGCATCATAGCGCGCCTTGCGTGAAGGGTCCGGTTCGCGCCGGAGCGCTTCTTGTGCCATCGCCGTGGCCGCGCTTTTCAGATCGGGATGCAGCCCGGCCGCTTTGGCGGCAGAAATGGCTGTGCCCAAAAGCATGGCATCGGCTCCGGGCATTTCGTTGACAACGCATCCGGTCATATCGGCATAAAGCGCCATCAGCAGCGGATTACGGGTGTGCCCACCGGCAATATGGAGCGTATCGATCTCATAGCCTTGTGCATTGAGCGTTTCGAGAATTTGCCGGATACCGCAAGCGATTGCCACGCAAGTCCGCCAATAGAGCGCGCACAGCCCATCAAACGAGGCATCGAGGTTCAGCCCCGAAATCACGCCCAGGGCATCGGGGTTGGCAAACGGGGATCGGTTGCCATGGAAATCGGGCAGGACATGCAAGCGCGCCGCGAGTTCCCCCCCTGTCTGGCTTTGCAGTTCACTGATCCGGGCAATGATCTTTTCGTGCATTTCGGGGTTGGACACACTGCCCGCGCCGTGCGTGGCAATTATGTGGTCGAGCGCCGCCCCCGATGCCGATTGACCGCCCTCGATCAGCCAGCACTCAGGCAAAAGCGCGCCAAAATATGGGCCCCAAAGCCCCCGCGCCGGGCGCGGGTTCAGGTTAAGTGCCGTCACCGCGCTCGAGGTCCCCGCAATCAAGCCCAGGTGCCGCTCAAGGCTTGCCGTTTCCCCGGCAAACGCGGCCAGAACACCCATTGCACCGGCATGCCCATCGATTATCCCCGCGCCAACCCGGCAGTTTGTCGTCAATCCCAGGTCTTTTGCCGCCGCATCTGTCAACGGTCCAAGATCGGTCCCCACCGGGGTGGCCCTATCGGGCAATTTCCCCTTTTCCAGCAAGTCGTCCAGCCCGCAAAGCGCCAGAAAGTCGCGCTGCCAGCCTTGGCTCTCATGCGCGAGATAGGTCCATTTGGCCGTCAATGTGGATTGTGAGCGCGCCATTGAACCGCTGGATTTGAACGTCAGGAAATCGGCAAGGTCGTAGAGCGCGCCGATCTTGTCCCATGTTTGTGGCATATTGGTCTTGAGCCACATCAGCTTAGGAATTTCCATTTCCGGGGACATTACACCCCCGGCAAAATCGAGAACCTTATGACCGGCGAGAGTGATCTGGCGCGCTTGTTTGGCCGCCCTGTGGTCGAGCCAGACAATCGTATCCCACGCGGCATCCTGTTCGGGTCCAACCGGCAAGGGCGCGCCGTCGCGATCCCGCACCACAAGCGAGCAGGTCGCCGAATAGCTCAGGCCCATGACCTCGTCCGGCTTTATTGCCGCCCGGTCAACCGCTGCGCGCACAGCCTTGCAGACTGCATTCCAGATGTCTTCGGATTGATGTTCAGCCCGATCCGCGCCGTGGCGTGAAATCTGAATGGGTTGGGTCGTCCGGGCCAAAAGGCAACCGGTCCTGTCCAGCACCCCGGCACGCGCGCTCGTGGTGCCCACATCCACCGCGACAAGAACCATGGCCTTCCCTACTACTCCCCGAAAAGTTGCGGGGAGTGTAAAAGATCGGGCAGCATCTGCATATCTGCGAAGATGTAATCTGGTTCAAGCATTGCCAATTTTTCATCCAGACCCGCCGGTTCGGCATGCCCCCCGCCGGTAAAGCCGAACACTTTCATGCCCGCGGCCTTTGCCGCTAGTATGCCCGCAGGACTGTCCTCGATCACAAGGCACTTTTCGGGGGAGAACCCCATTTGCCTTGCCGCGAGGAGAAACAGGTCCGGCGCGGGCTTGCCGTTCTCGACCATGGTGGCGGAAAAGACATGGCTACCGAAATAGGTGTCGAGCGCGGTCAGTTTGAGACTGAGCGCTATGCGTTCGGGCTGGCTCGAAGAGGCTACGCAGAAGGGCATATCCAATCCGGCAAGCACATTTCCGATCCCTGCAACCGGGGACAACGCAGCCTCAAATCGCGCGAACAATTTCGACCGCATGGTCTCAACGGTGCCGGGCGCGAGCTCCAAATCGAACTCCTTGCGCAAAATTGCGGTCATCGTCGAAAAAGAACGCCCCAAGAACCGGTCATAGGCCATTTCATCATCAACGCTCAGGCCCAGTTCGGCGAGCGTCGCGGTCAGAACCGCTATGGCAAGCGGTTCGCTATCGACCAGAACGCCGTCGCAATCGAAAATCACGAGCTCCGGTGCCGGACCTTTCGGGCGCATATGCGGTGCTGCGCCTGTCATCGCTAAAGCCGGTCTTCGAGATAGGCAATCAAGGTTTCGCGCGTGCCATCGGCCCAGACTTTGCGCAAGGCCGCTGCGAAGGCATCGCGATACACCGTATCGTCAGCCAGCGCTCCAAAAATATCGTGCATGGAAAGGAAAGCATCGGGATCGTCTTTTGCAGCAATGGCTGCGCCCTTTATACGGTCCCAGTTCGGATCGTTGGGGGCAATCGGCGCACCGGATTCTGTCGCCCCATAGCAATAGCGGCACCAGAGCGCGGAGACCAGCGCGAGCCCGGTAACATTTTGTCCAACCGCCAGCCGGTCGATCACTGAGGGCAGGATAAACTTTGGCTGACGGTTGGAGCCATCCAGGCATAAGCGCTGGATGGTGTCGGCAATCTTGGGATTGGCGAAGCGCTCGGCAATCAGCGCCCGATAAGCCTCAAGATCGGTGTCGGGAACCGGCGGAACCACCGGAATGATTTCTTCGCTTGTCAATTTGGCCAGATAGGCAGCGATCAGCGGTTCTTCCATCGCCTCATGGACAAAGTGGATATCCATCAGCGCCCCCGGATAGGCAATCGCCGCGTGGCCGCCATTCAATATCCGCAGCTTCATCAGTTCGTAGGGCGCCACATCGGGTACGAAGGTTACGCCCACCTTTTCCAGCGCCGGCCGCCCGAGCGGAAAATCGTCTTCCAGAACCCATTGGGTAAAGGTTTCGCAAAAGACCGGCCAGCCATCTTTAACGCCAAATTGGGTTTCGAGCAGCGCGCGTTCGCGATCCGAGGTTGCCGGTGTGATCCGGTCCACCATCCCATTGGGAAAGGACACATTCTCGCGCACCCATCGCGCAAGCGCGGCATCAAACACTTCTGCCAGCCCGGCAATGGCGTTCATGGTCACCTTGCCGTTATGGGGAATGTTATCGCAGCACATCACGGCAAAGGGCGCGATGCCCTTGTCCCGGCGCGCGATCAGCCCGGCAAGGATAAGGCCGAACACGGTTCTCGGTGCTGCAATATTGGCCGCGTCGGCAACAATCTCGGGATGGGAGGCATCGAATGCGCCTGCGGCGTCGAGAAAATACCCGCCTTCGGTGATGGTCAGCGAGACAATGCGAATCTGGGGATCGGCAAGTCTTGCGATCAGCGCCTCGGGATCATTGGGGTCGATATAATCGAGCATCGGCGCCAGAACGCGGGCCGTTGTGCTCGTTGCTTCCTGTTCCACAAGCGTCGTCAGGTAGTCCTGCGCAGCAAGCACCTCGCGCATCTTCGCATCGGACTGACGCACACCGGCCCCGATTATGCCGAAATCGCGACTTTCACCCATTGCAAACAAGTCATTGAGATATGCTGCCTGATGGGCCCGATGAAAATTGCCTACTCCGAAATGAACGATACCGGCGGTGATGTCCTCGCGCGCAAATCCGGGACCCGATACGGTGTCTGGCAGATCCGTCAATGTGGTGGCGGATAGCTTGATACTCATCACATTTTTCCTGTTTCAGCGCAGTCCAGACATCAGGTCCTTCGGTCCTCAGATTGCCTGTCCCTGCGCGTCGAACTTATAGAGCCGTCCGTCCATTGGGGTCATGTAGACGGTTTCGCCGCTGTGGAAGGCGACATCACCCGAGGCGCGCACCGTTATCTGGCCCACGTCATCTACATGCACGTAAAGGAAAGTATCGGAGCCCAGATGTTCGGCAACACCGACCGTGCCCGCCCACAGCCCCTCGGTTTTCGATGGTGACAGGTGTTCGGGTCGCACGCCAACGGTATGTGCGCCCATTTTTTTCGCCTCGTCCCCCTCAATGAAGTTCATCCGCGGTGAGCCGATAAAACCGGCGACAAACCTGTTGGCCGGCTTTGTATAGAGTTCAAGTGGCGTGCCGTACTGTTCAATATTGCCAGCATTGAGCACGACGATCTTGTCGGCCATAGTCATGGCTTCCACCTGATCGTGGGTCACATAGACCATCGTGGTCTTGAGTTTTTTATGCAACTCGGAGATCTCAAGCCGCATGTTGACGCGCAACGCGGCATCGAGATTGGAGAGCGGCTCGTCGAAAAGGAAAGCCTTGGGTTGACGCACGATGGCGCGACCGATCGCGACACGCTGGCGCTGGCCGCCCGAAAGCTGGCGCGGCTTACGATCGAGATAATCGGTCAGGTTAAGGATCGATGCGGCGTTGTTCACCGCCTTGTCGATCGTCTCCTTGTCCGCGCCTTCCATCTTGAGCGGGAAGGCAATATTGCCGCGCACGCTCATATGGGGGTAGAGCGCATAGGACTGGAACACCATCGACAGCTTGCGCTGGGCGGGTGCCGTCCTGGTCATGTCCTGCCCGTCGATTTGGATCACACCGCCCGACACATCTTCCAGCCCGGCAATCAGGCGCAGAAGTGTCGACTTCCCACAGCCTGACGGTCCGACAAAGACCACGAACTGCCCGTCTTCGATTTCAAGCGAAATATCGGGAATGACCGTGACGCCGCCGAAATTCTTGCTAACATTTTGAAGTGAAATCGAACCCATATCGAAAATTCCTTACTTTACGGCGCCGAATGTGAGGCCACGCACAAGCTGCTTCTGGCTGAACCAGCCCATGATCAGAATGGGCGCGATGGCAAGCGTTGAGGCTGCCGAGAGTTTTGCCCAGAACAGACCCTCGGGCGATGAATAGGACGCAATGAACGCGGTCAGCGGCGCTGCGCGTGTCGTTGTGAGGTTGAGCGTCCAGAAGGCTTCGTTCCAGGCAAGAATGATGTTGAGCAGCATTGTCGAGGCGATGCCGGGGATGGCCATTGGCGTCAGCACATAGATGATTTCCTGGCGCAGACTGGCGCCATCCATACGCGAGGCTTCCAGAATATCGACCGGAATCTCCTTGAAATAGGTATAGAGCATCCAGACGATGATCGGCAGGTTGATCATGGTCAGGACGATGATCAAACCGATATGGGTGTCGAGCAGGCGCAGGTCGCGGAAGATCAGATAAATCGGCACCAGAACGCCAACGGCGGGCAGCATCTTGGTCGAGAGCATCCACAAGAGCACATCCTTTGTGCGCTTGGTCGGGGAAAACGCCATCGCCCAAGCCGCCGGAATGGCGATTATGAGCCCGATTATGGTCGAACCGACCGCCGTAATCACCGAATTGGAAAAGTGACGGAAATAGTTCGAGCGCGTCTGCACGGTTTGGTAATTTTCCAGCGTCCAGTCAAAAAACAGGAAGCGCGGCGGCATGGCAATCGCGGTCCCTTCGGTCTTGAAGCTGGTCAAAAACGTCCAGAGGATCGGGAAAAACAGAGTCAATCCGATCAGCCACGCAATGGCTGAAACAATGACCTTGCGACGGGTTGAAATTGTGCGTGCCATTTCCCTCTCCTTACGCGTCCAGGTTGCGACCGACGATGCGCAATAGAAAGAGCGCAACGATATTGGCCAGGATGACCGCAACAATGCCACCGGCGGACGCCAGCCCGACGTCAAATTGCAGCAGCGATTGGATATAGATCAGGAATGTGAGGTTGGTGGTCGCGACGCCCGGACCGCCAGCCGTGGTGACGAAAATTTCCGCAAAGATCGAGAGCAGGAAGATGGTCTGGATCAGCATCACGACCGTGATCGCGCGCGCCAGATGCGGCAAGATGATATAGAAGAACAGCGACAGCGGCCCGGCACCGTCCATGCCCGCGGCTTCCTTTTGCTCTTCATCGAGCGATTGCAGCGCGGTGAGAATGATCAGCGTGGCAAAGGGTAACCATTGCCAGGAGACGATCAGGATAATCGAAAGCATGGGCACTTGCCCGAACCAATCGAGTGGCTGAACGCCAAAAACACGCGCAATGAAGGAAAACAGCCCGTTGACCGGGTGCATCATCATGTTCTTCCACACAAGCGCAGAAACGGTCGGCATGACAAAGAACGGCGCGATCACCAGCAGCCGCACGATGCCTTGCCCGAAAATCGGCTGATCGAGCAAAAGGGCCAGAAGCGTTCCCCCGATCAGGGTGATGGCCAGAACTCCACCGACCAGCACCAGCGTATTGGTCAGTGCGGCCCAGAAATTGGGATTGGCGAAAAAGTAGCGGTAATTGTCCAGCCCGGTGAAATATTCCATACCGGGCATCAGCAGATTGTAGCGCTGGAATGAGAAATACAGCGTCATCGAGAGCGGGATCAGCATCCAGGCAAGCAGCAATAGCACTGCCGGCGACATCATGAGACGGGCCGCGGTCTGGGTCTGTTGGGTTGCCATGATCATATCTCCCGGTTGCAACCGCATCGTCGCGAAAGCGCGTCGCGAGCGATGCCGTTCACCTTGTGCCCGTCACCTTATGCGCGGACATTTTCGGAAACCAATGTTCGTTCAAAAAGGGGAAAGGGCCAACGTCGTTGCACCGGCCCTTTCGGGGAGGAGCCGACTACCGGTAGTAGCCGCTGCGATCCATTTCCATACGGGTTATCTGCTGGGCCTGCTGGAGAGCCTGGTCAACCGATGTCTGGCCAGCAAGAGCCGCCGAGAATATCTGGCCAACCGCCGTGCCGATACCCTGGAATTCAGGGATCGCTACGAACTGACCACCCGAGTAGGGCACGTCCTGAACCGAGGAGTTGGAAGTATTTGCCGAATTCATCGCATCGAGCGTCATTCCGGCAAAGGGCGCTGCCTCGATATATGCAGGGTTCTCATAGAGCGAGGTGCGGGTGCCGGGAGGCACATTTGCCCAACCTTCCTGGCTGGCAACCAGTTCAAGATAATCCTTGGAAGTCGCCCAGGCGAGGAATTGTTGGGCGGCATCCGCATTCTGCGAGCTTGCAGGGATGCCCAGCGACCAGACCCAGAGCCAATTGCCATGGTTGCCGAAGTTATTATGCGTTGGGAATAGGGCATAGCCTACGCTGTCGGCAACTTCGGACTCATCGGGATTGGTCACAAAGGATGCCGCAACGGTCGCGTCCATCCACATGCCGCAACGCCCCTGCTGGAACAGCGCCAGATTTTCGTTAAACCCGTTAGACGATGCCCCCGGAGGGCCGGCTTCGGTCATCAGATCGACGTATAAATTGAGCGCCTCATTCCATTCAGGACTGTCAAACTGGGGCTCCCAATCCATATCGAACCAACGCGCTCCGTAGGAATTGGCAAGGGCTGTCAGGAACGCCATGTTCTCGCCCCACCCGGCACGGCCACGCAGACAGATGCCATAAATTTCAGCGTCCCGGTCGGTAATCTGACGGGCGGCGTCGGCGATAAAATCCCATGTCGGGGCTTCCGGCATGTCCAGCCCTGCTTGCTCAAACAAGTCCGTGCGATACATGATCATCGCGCTTTCAGCATAAAATGGCGCCGCATAGAGCTGTCCATCCACCGTCAATGCCTGGCGCACTGCGGGCAGCAGGTCATCGATGTCATAATCGCCGCCCAGACCATCCAGCGGCGCGAGCCAGCCCTGCGCCGCCCAGATCGGGGTTTCATAAGCACCGATGGTCATTATGTCATATTGGCCGCCCTGGGTCGCAATGTCGGTGGTGACGCGCTGACGCAGGATATTTTCTTCGAGAATAACCCAATCGAGCGCGATGCCGGTTTCTTCTGTGAACTGGGGCGAGAGTGCCTGCATGCGAATCATGTCGCCATTATTCACGGTTGCGATGGTCAGGGATTGGGCCTGCGCCGTTGCCGCCAGGACAACGAGCGAGCACGACCCGAGAACGAGTGAAGACAGTTTCATTGGTAAAACCTCCCATATGCCCATTTGTGAGCATTTGCTATACGCATGGGCAATTACTCATAAATGAACATGAGAAGTCAAGGGCAATTTTTCAGTCCGGCGCCCACGCGACCGCCTTCACGACCTCTTGGCGCATAGATCAGCGTCCACACGCCCCGCGCGGGCAGGTGGCCATGCACTCGAGAAAATGTATGAATAATGTTGCTATACGAGCAGCGCGCGCGCCATATCTTCGTCGGTAATCAGGCCGTTGACGAGCCGACGCCGCACGGCAGCCTTGACCGCTTCGACCTTGTTGGAGCCGCGCGCGGCCGCAACCACCAGCGAGGTTTCCCGGCTCGGAATCGGCGCACTGGCCACCCGGTCATTTGTCATGCCGTCGATCAGATTGCCCTGAGAATCAAAAATCCAGCCCAGCATCTCGCCGACGCCACCGGCCTTTTGCAGCGCCTTGAGTTCGTCGCGCGTAACGAACCCATCCTCATATAGCGGCGCGTTTGGCCCCAGATCGCCGACGCCCACAAAAGTGACGCTGGCCCTGGCGGCAAGCGCCAGCGTGTTTTTTATGCTGGCCTGCTCATGGAGCAATTCGCGCTCGCGCGCACTGGCCGCGATAACCGGCAAAGGCATAGGAAAACTGCGGGCTTTGACCTTATCGGCGATATTGAAAATCACATTGTAAAAGGCCGCAGAGCCATCGGGCGCGATATTGCCCGCTATCGAAACGATCTGATGGTGCGGGCAATCCATAGTGCTCAAGAGATCCACTGCCGCTTTGAGTGTGCGGCCGGTCCCGACCCCCATTATTACCGGTTCGACCCGCGCGAGCACGCGCTCGATTTCGGCAGCGAGCGCATCGGCGACGCCCAGCGTCGGATTGAGATGAGAGGGATCGGACGGCACCACTTCTACATGGTCGAGCGCGAAGGTCGTGCGTAATTTTTCAGCTAGGTCCATGCAATCGGCTATGGGATGATCGAGCCGCACCTTGACGAGTTTTTCCGAAATCGCGAGCGAAACGAGCCGTTGCGCGCTTTGGCGCGACACCCCCAGCTTGACTGCGATTTCGTCCTGGGTATTGCCCGCGACATAATAGAGCCAGCCCGCACGGGCGGCCTCGTCGAGTTTACTTTTTCCGATATCGTTTCGTCCGGCCAAACCAACGTCCTCCTAGTCCGGTTTTACAATCGCACACTGTAAAGGACCAGCAAAAGTGTTATGCGCTTATGCCAAACATAATAGCAAATGCTCAAGTACGACCGAAAGCATCCTCAATGCGGACAATATCATCCTCCCCGAGATAGGAGCCGGTCTGCACCTCGATTAATTCGAGCAGGATCTTGCCCGGATTGCCCAGGCGATGTTCGCAACCCACGGGCAGATAGACCGACTCGTTCTCCGTCACCATGCGCATCTTGCCATCGATCGTGACTTCGGCGGTGCCGCTCACCACAATCCAGTGTTCGGAGCGGTGATGGTGGCGTTGAAGCGAGAGCTTCTTGCCGGGTTTGACAAATAGACGCTTGACCTGGAACCGCTCGCCCATCAGCACTGATGTATATCCGCCCCACGGCCTATAGTCCGTGGTGTGCGTTTGGGTCAGCGGCGCGGTTTTTGCGTCCGACTTGAGTTGCTTGACGATATTGCCGACATTTTGCGCACGATCGAGCCGTCCGGCATAAATCGCGTCCTCGCTTGCCACAAGCACCACACCATCGAGCCCGTCGAGCACCACATGGGCCTTTTCGCTCAAAACAAGTGAGCCATTGCTGTCGGAAAAAAGCACGTTCTTGGCGCCGACATTGCCCTTGGCGTCCTGTGCGCCGGTTTTCCACACCGCGTCCCAACTGCCCAGATCGGACCAATCGAAACTCACCGGCACGACGGCAACAGAACTGGACTTTTCAAAGATCGCATAGTCGACCGAGATCGATGGTGCTGCCTCAAAGGCCTTGGCGTCGAGGCGGAAAAAGTCGAGATCGACTGCGCCTTGCGCTATCGCTGCCTTTGCACCAGCAAGAACCTCGGGCGCGAGCGCGGCCACTTCCTCAAGGAACGTGTTCGCCTCAAAAACAAACATGCCGGAATTCCAGACATAGGTGCCAGCATCGAGCATATGCTGGGCCGTCTCGCTGTCAGGCTTTTCTACAAAGCGGGCGACATCGTTGACGCCCTTGGTGCGCTCGGCACCGATTTCTATATAGCCATAACCGGTTTCCGGCGCGGTAGGCGTCACCCCGAATGTGACAAGAGCACCATTCTCGGCTGCCCTGCGCGCGGTCTCCAGCGCCGCAAAATAGCCCGGCTCGGTTGCCAGCGCATGGTCCGAGGGCAGGATATGAAGAACGGCGCCCGGATTTTCCTTTTGCGCGTAAAGAGTTGCGGCGGTAATCGCAGGGGCAGTATTGCGCGCCATCGGTTCAAGCAAAATGGCTGCCGGATTGATCCCGATCTCTTGGGCCTGCTCTGCGACAAGAAACCTATAGTCGTGATGTGTGATGACGATGGGCGCTCCATAGCGGGCCGGGTCGGCTACGCGCTTTAGCGTCTGCTGAAAAAGGCTCATGGCCCCATCGAGCGAGAGGAATTGTTTTGGCCGCGCTGCGCGCGACATTGGCCACAATCTCGTGCCCTGCCCGCCAGCGAGAATAACCGGCACAATGGTATCGTTGGGTCCAGCGCCATCCATATGTGCAGCACGCATTTGGCCGCCTTTCACAAAAATCATGTTCTATGGGGGCAACTTAGCGCCTTTTGCCTGCCAAGCGAAACCGTTGGTTTCAAAAACAGGCGCCGTCCTGGCCAAGGCTGGCGCCCAGCCGATTTGCAATGGCATCGAAGCGCGGAATATCGAGCGCGGGATAAACCAGCCTTACATTGGCAGCCTGGCGCCCATCGCAGGTTGAAATCGACTTGGCATAAAAGACAAAGCCGGCACGCGTGCCGCTCCATGCGGCCCAGTCGGGGGTTTGCGAACGATAAGTCACACCCCAGCCATCGGCCTCGTCACTCGCGATGCGCCGGCGCATATGATCGGAAAATTCCAGGCCATTGATCGGCTCGCCCCAGACCGAGATTGTCGAGCGGCCGTTGGCGGCGCGAAACAGCCGCCCATCGCCCTGCACATTGGCAGGCACCCCATCGGCCCGGAAATCGGACGGAATATCAACGGCAGCGCCAAAGCGCGGATTGACATAGCGATGCCAGTCAGCCGCCCACAATGGGGCAGCCGAGCCAAGCAGAACCGAAAGCAAAGCCAGAACGCGAATCATGGGAAGAAAATGCCGCCGCTTTGAGGCGGCTGCAAGGGAAATTGGCTTGAACAGCCGATGGCCAAACGCGCACGGTTCCGCTTTACGACGATCTCTTGTAAAAAGGATTTCAAAACTGGGGGATTTTCGTGAAACGACCTTCGATCGGTGATGTAGCGCGGCATGCTGGGGTGTCCACGGCAACCGTTTCGCGCGCGCTCAATATGCCGGCGTCGGTAACAGAAAAAACCCGCATGCGGGTCGAGGAAGCCGTCGAGGCGCTCCATTACGTTCAGAGCGAAACCGCACGCAATTTCAAAATGCAGCGCGCCCATTCGGTGCTGGTCGTCGCACATGACATCGGCAATATCTATTATTCTGAACTGTTTCGGGGCGTGCAGCGGCGCGCGGAAGCATCCAACTATGCGATCACCATCACCAACCCCAGCCCTGGCGGTACCAAGGAATTGATTTTCAACCAGCTTCGCACGGCCAAGGTGGATGGTGTAATCGTTCTTTCCGGCTACGAAATGTCGGACGACGATTATGATCTTCTCGAAAAGCTTTATTCGGGCCATCCACCCATCGTTGCCATGTGCGAAGAGCGCGGGCATGTCAGGGTGCCGCAAATTTTGATTGACAACGAGCATGCCGGCTATCTGGCAGGGCGGCATCTGATCGAGATGGGTCACCGGAAAATCGCGCACGCCTATGGCCCGCATCGTATGCCAGTGCGCCGCGCCCGCGCCAACGGTTTCCGCCGCGCAATGGCCGAAGCCGGCTTGACGGTGCGCGAGGAATATTTCCTGGAAGGCGGGTTCAGTTCCCCCGGCGGACGCGCGGCGGCACAAAGCTATCTTTCGCTCAAGGATCGGCCCACTGCGGTTTTTTGCGGCAACGATGAATCGGCAATGGGCTTCATGTCTCAATTGTCCAAGTATGGCGTGTCGGTTCCCGAGGATGTATCGGTTGTCGGGTTCGACGACATTGTTCTTGCCGATTGCTATATCCCCGCGCTGACAACGCTGCATCAGCCTAAAGAGGAAATGGGCCGCCAGGCCATGTCGCTGCTTTTGGGGCTGATCGAGAGCCCTGCCGATGTCCAGCAAACCATTGTGGAACTTCCGGTGCACCTGATCCCGCGCGACAGCGTGAAACGTCTGAAATAGCGTGCCGCGTTCCGCACTTTTCGATCATTATGTCGCTGTCGACTGGTCGGCGGCCAATAGCCGGAAAACCGGGGCCGATTCGATCTGGATTGCGCATGGCCGTTATCGCGACGGCGACATTTTGCCGACTGCCTTACAAAATCCGCCAACCCGGTATCAGGCAATGGAACACATTGCGCAGATTTCGCGCGATGCGTTGCATAACGATGAACGGGTGCTGATCGGCTTTGACTTTCCCTTTGCCTATCCGGCGGGTGCGGCAACATTGCTGACCGGCACGCCCGGCTGGCAATCGCTCTGGCGTGCGCTTTCCCGTCTTATTGAGGACGACGAAAAGAACCGCTCCAATCGGTTCGCGGTTGCCAATCTTTTCAACCAGCGCCTCGATAGCGGCAAGACACGGTTTTGGGGGCACCCGTATCAACGCAGCTATTCGCATCTCACGCTAAAGCGCCCACCCGTCACCGACCCGGCCCTCGCCATCCGTCGTCGCGTCGAAATGCTTTCGCCCAAGACCAAGACGGTCTGGCAATTGATGGGTGCGGGCAGCGTTGGATCGCAAGCGCTTCTGGGCATCGCCTGGCTGGAACACCTGCGAAAGCGACGAGACCTGGCCGATCACATTGCCATCTGGCCGTTCGAGACCGATTTTGCCGACAACCTCTCCCGGCCCATTATCCTTGCCGAGATTTATCCGTCACTGCATCTAAAGGAGAAACCGGACGGCGTGATAAAGGATCGCGCCCAGGTCGAAGCTGTGGTCGCGGATTTTGCAAATGCTGATCGAAACGGCACGCTCGTCTCGCTTCTGGCGCGTCCGAGCCATATGGACGATGCAACCTATCGGATTGCAATTAGCGAGGAAGGCTGGATTGTCGGCGTCTGAATGTCTGTGCTAAGAGCCAAGAAAACCTTTCCCTCACAATCAAGTTTGATATCGACCAATCGTGAAGACCCCCCTCGTTTTTTCCATGGGCCCTAAGGGTGATGAAATTGCCCGCCATGTTGCCCAATTGCTCGCTTCCCCGGTTCATATGTGCGGCACCGGTCGTGAGGATGCGGCGGTTCTGGTCAGCAAGGCCTACGCCGCCCGCACGCCGATTATCGGGGTTTGTGCAGCGGGGGTTCTGATCCGGCTTATCGGAACCGACATAGGCGAAAAAGTCTCCGAGCCGCCCGTCGTAGCAGTCTCGGCTGACGGCAAGATGGCGGTTCCGCTGCTGGGGAGTCACCGCGGCGCCAATGCGCTGGCGCGCTGGATTGCGGAAGGCTTTCGCGGTACCGCTGCCATCACTTCTTTTTCCGACACGCTTTATGATTTTGCGCTCGATGATCTCCCACCGGGCTATGTGCTCGCCAACCCACAGGCGCTGCGTCCCGTCATGGCAGCGCTGCTCAATGGCGAAAAGCTCTGCGTTTCGGGCTCCTCGGGCTGGCTGTCGCTGGCAGGCTATCCGGTCGATCCCCAAGGCAGTCAAAAGCTCATCATCACCGAAAAAATCTATGCCGGCCCCGAACTTGTGATTCACCCGCAAAATCTGGTTGTCGGGCTGGGTTTTGCGTCGAGCGCGGCGCCCGAGGAGGTGATAGCACTGATCGAGCAGGCCCTGGCTGCCGAAAATCTTTCCCCCGCCGCCATCTCCGCACTTGCAACGCTCGATGGTCTTGCCAGCCACCCCGCTTTGCTTGCCACCGCCGAGCATTTCTCCCGCCCCATCCGCGTTTTCCCCAAGCGGATGCTGGTAGCGGAACAAAAACGGCTGGCAACGCCCTCCGTTAGTGTCGAAGACAAGACCGGGCTGGCCGGGGTTTGCGAAGCCATAGCGCTGAAAGCCGGGGCCATCCTCGTGCCCAAGCAGAAATCGTCATACGCCACATGTGCCATTGGCCGGGCCGATACGCCCATCCTGCCCGATCAGTTCGGCAAGCCTGCCTGATCGATATAGTCGAGCAGCGTTTTGACACTCTCAAAGCTGCGCGCAGGCGGCAGGCTTGGTCGCTTGACCATCACAACCGGAATGCCCAGTTCTGCCGCCGCCAAGATCTTGTCATGGCTGGCCGCGGCGCCTGAATTTTTCGCGACCATATGGGTAAAGCCATGCAGGGCAAGCAGATCGATTTCCGCCTGAACTGGAAACGGTCCGCGCGCGCCAATAATCGTCCAGCCCTCTGGCGCAGTTTCGGGCGGTTCGATTACCCGTGCGGTAAAGCGGCAATCGGTGCGGTGAAAAAAGCTCGCAATCTCCTGCCGGCCGATTGCCAGAAACACGTTTGCACCCGCCGGCAGAACATCGGCTGCCTGCGCCATTTCCTCGACCTCGATCCATTCAGCCCCGCGCGGGCATAGCCATTGCGGGCGCTCGAGCCGAACCAGCGGCACATCTGCCACTTTGGCCGCCGCCACCGCATTTGCCGAAATCTGTGCCGCGAAAGGATGGGTGGCATCGATCAAAAGCCCAATGCGCTCATCTCGCAGATAGCGGGCAAGGCCCTCAACGCCGCCAAAACCACCGATACGCACTTCGCCCTCGGGCATTAACGGATTGGCCGTGCGCCCAGCCAGCGAGGACATCACCCGTCGCCCCGATTGAACCAGCGCAGCGGCCAGCGCGCGCGCCTCGCCGGTGCCGCCAAGGATCAGAATTGGGTTTGCAACGCCATTGCTCTGGGTCATGGTCCAGTCCTATACAACGCTAGCGACAAACGTGCAGGAGAATCGCGTGGAAGCGGAAGCCAAAGAGGCGCAAAAAGATGCAGGGCATTTTGCCCGGCTCGATAAGGCGCGCTTTCCGGCCTTTGCGCCCGGTTCGGTCTGGCTCGTCGGCGCTGGCCCCGGCGATCCAGGCCTGATTTCGCTTCTGGGCTATCATGCGCTCGGGCAGGCTGACATCATCGTTTATGACGCGCTGGTCAGCCCCGATCTTCTGGCCTTGGCCAACCCGCAAGCGGAGCAGTTTTTCGCCGGCAAGCGTGGTGGCAAGCCGTCGCCAAAACAGGCCGATATTTCCCTAAAACTCATTGCCGAAGCCAAGGCGGGCAAGAAAGTGCTGCGCCTTAAAGGCGGCGATCCCTTCATGTTCGGGCGCGGCGGCGAGGAAAGCGAAACCCTTGCCCGCGCTGGTGTTCCCTTTCGCATCGTGCCGGGCATCACTTCGGGGATTGGCGGGCTGGCCTATGCGGGCATTCCCGTGACCCATCGCGACACCAACCACGCCGTTATTTTCCTTACCGGCCATGACGATACCGGCGCGGTCCCGCAATCGGTGGACTGGAATTCTGTCGCCACTGCCGCTCCGGTTATCGTCATGTATATGGCGGTCAAGCATCTGGCCTCTATCGCGCAGAAGCTTGTCGAAGCCGGACGCGACCCCGGCGATGCTCTTGCCATTGTCGCTAATGCCACGCGGTCCGATCAGGAGGTGATCGAAACCACGCTTGGGGCCATCGGGTCGCTGGCGCAGGAAACCCAATTGCCCACCCCCGCCATCGTGGTCGTCGGACCGGTCAGCGCATATCGCGCCGTGCTCGATTGGTATCGCCCCGACACGGGAGGGACCTCGCTTGTCTGAGCGCGCACGCGGGATCGTCATTGCGGCGCCACGCTCGGGCTCGGGCAAGACATCGATCACGCTGGCGCTTGCCAATGTTCTGTCCAGCCGGGGGCACAAAATCGCTCCTGCCAAGACCGGCCCCGATTATATCGACCCCGGATTTCTCGCCCGCGCCGCCGGGCATCCGGCCATAAATTTCGACCCATGGGCCATGACAGCAGCCTGTCTCAGGGGTGCGGCGTCATCCCATTGCGAACAACGTGATATTCTTCTCATCGAAGGCGTGATGGGGCTTTTCGATGCCTCGGCTTCCGGCACGGGGTCCACCGCCGATCTTGCCGCGATCCTCGATCTGCCCGTCATCCTCGTTGTCGATTGCGACCGGCAGGCCCAATCCATCGGCGCGCTCATTTCCGGCTTTGCCCATTGGCGCGAGGATGTCTCAATCGCTGGCGTCATTCTCAACAGCGTTGCATCGCCCAGGCACGAAGCCATGCTGCGCGATGCGGTTGCACAGACCGGCATTGCCTGCCTTGGCGCAATCCCGCGCCACGAGCATCTCGCCCTGCCCGAACGGCATCTGGGGCTGGTGCTTGCAGGCGAAATCGAAGGTTTCGACGCCTTTTTGTCCCGCGCCAGCGACATTGCCCGAACCCATATCGATTTCGCTCATCTCGAGACCCTGCTTGCCCCGGTTGCCCCTGCATCCTTGCAATCGGACCTGCCACCGCTTGGCCAGCACATCGCGATTGCGCGCGATGCCGCCTTTGCGTTTTTGTATCCGCACCTCCTCGAAGGCTGGAAACGGGCCGGAGCCACGCTGTCGTTTTTCTCTCCACTCGCCGATGAAGCCCCCGCCGCGCGCGCCGATGCCATCTTCCTGCCCGGCGGTTATCCCGAACTGCATGGCGCGGCAATCGCCAACGCGAAAGCCTTCAAATCCGGGCTGATTGCCGCCAAAAAACGCGGCGCGTTGATCTATGGCGAGTGCGGCGGCTTCATGGTTTTAGGCGAAACTCTGATCGATAAATCGGGCACCCAACATCGCATGACGGGCCTCTTGCCGGTCACAACCGCTATCGACCGCCCCAAACGCGTTCTCGGCTATCGGGCACTCGGTCATAAATCGCCCCTGCCGTGGCCAGGCGCGCTGCTCGGCCACGAATTTCATTATTCATCGGCGCATTTTGAAAACGGCGTCGCTTCCCTCTTTGCGGCAAAAGATGCGCAGGGCCAACCCCTGCCGCCGATGGGCATACAGTCGGGCAATGTCATGGGCTCATACGCCCATGTTATCGGCGCGGATGAACGCGCATGACGGCCCGCGCACTCATGGTCATGGGCACCGGGTCCGATGTCGGCAAATCGCTCGTGGTTGCCGGGCTTTGCCGCGCCTTTGCCAATCGCGGGTTAGGGGTCGCGCCGTTCAAGCCGCAGAACATGTCCAACAACGCTGCCGTTACCGTCGATGGCGGCGAGATCGGGCGCGCGCAAGCGCTCCAGGCCCGCGCTGCCCGCAAGGCGCCGACAACCGCCATGAACCCTGTGCTGTTAAAGCCCGAGCGGGAAACCGGATCGCAGATCATCGTCAATGGCAGGCGCATCGGCTCGATGAGTGCGCGCGATTATTTCAAGGCGCGCAGCCAGTTTTTGCCGGCCATTCTGGAAAGTTTTGACGGGCTTGCCCAAGCCAATGACCTTGTGATCGTTGAAGGCGCGGGCAGTGCATCGGAGGTTAATCTGCGGGCTGGCGATCTCGCCAATTTCGGCTTTGCCCGCGCCACCGATACACCGGTGATCCTTGTCGGCGACATTCATCGGGGCGGCGTCATCGCCTCGATCATCGGCACCTTTGCCATTATCGAGCCAACCGATGCCGAACTGATCGCAGCCACGCTGATCAACAAATTCCACGGCGACCCGACCCTGTTCGATAACGGCAAGGCCATCATCGAGGCCCAGACCGGCCGCCCCTGCCTGGGGCCGCTACCGCATTTCGCGGATGCACATCTCCTGCCCGCCGAGGACATTCTGGCGCTCGATAGCCCGACCGCATCGCAGGGCGAAACAATCATTGCCGTGCCGCGCCTGGCCCGTATTGCTAATTTCGACGACCTAGACCCGCTCAAGGCCGAACCGGGCGTCCGGCTGGTGATTGTCGAACCCGGCAGGCCCCTGCCGCGCGATGCAAAGCTCGTTATCCTGCCTGGCTCAAAAGCCACGCGGGCCGACCTCGAATTCTTCCGCCAGCAAGGCTGGGACATCGATCTTGCTGCCCATATCCGCGCGGGCGGCCATGTGCTGGGCATTTGCGGCGGCTATCAGATGCTCGGCCAGTCCATCGACGATCCCGACGGCACCGAAGGCGCACCCGGTCGCTCACCGGGTCTTGCCCATCTCGATATCGAAACCCGCATGGACCATACAAAGCAATTGCGCGTTGAAAACGCCCGCTCGACGCTTTTTGACCTGCCGTTAACGGGCTATCATATGCATATGGGCACGACCTCTGGGCCCGATTGTGCGCGGCCGTTTTCCCATGTCAAGGCCGCACCCGACGGCGCGATCAGTGCCAATGGCCGCATCATCGGCACCTATTTGCACGGACTTTTTGCTGCCGACGATTTCCGCCGCGCCTTTTTGCAACGGCTCGATGTTGCGACCGATCCATTGCTCGATTTCGACGCGCAGATCGACCGGACCCTGGATGATCTTGCCGCGCATATCGAAGCCCATATCGACCTCGATCTTTTGCTCAATCTCGCGCGTGAACCCCGGCCCCTGCCATGAACCTGCTCATTGCCTTTTTAGCCCTGCTTGTTGAACGCCTTCTTGGCTATCCCGACACTCTCTTCAAGGTCATTGGACACCCCGTCAGTTGGATCGGCAAGCTTATCGGCATGCTTGAAAAGCGGTTCAACACGGCGTCTGCCCCTTTCGAGAAGCGCAGGGAATATGGGGCGCTCTGCCTTGCAACACTCCTTGTTCTGGTCTTTGCGATCACAGTCCCCATCAGCCTCGCTTTGCGCAGCCTGCCCTTTGGCTGGCTTATCGAAGCGGTGCTCGCTTCAAGCTTTCTTGCGCAAAAGGGGTTGGGCGACGCCGTTGCCAAGGTCCAGACCGCGCTTGAGGACGGCCCCATCGAAAATGCCCAAGAAGCGGTTTCCCATATCGTTGGCCGCGATACATCCGCCCTCGATGAACCCGAAATCGCCCGCGCCGCCATCGAAACCCTGGCAGAGAACACCTCGGATGGTGTCGTCGCGCCCCTCTTGTATCTCGTCATTTTCGGCCTGCCCGGCATTGCGCTCTATAAAGCAATCAACACCGCAGATTCCATGATCGGCCACCGCAGCGAGCGCTATCTCGCCTATGGCTGGGCCGCCGCCAAAGTCGATGACATCGCCAATTTCATCCCCGCAAGGCTCACCGCCATCCTGTTTGCCGCTAGCGCCCTGGTCGTGTCCGGGGCGTCCGCTTCAAAAGCATGGGCCACCGCCACACGCGATGCAAAAAAACATGCTTCACCCAATGCAGGCTGGCCAGAAGCGGCAATGGCAGGCGCGCTCGATTTCGGGCTCGGCGGCCCACGCAGCTATCAGGGACAATTTCTCGACCTGCCGCAAATGGGCGACGGCCGCCGCGACCTTGGCGCCACCGACATCGGCCGCGCTCTTAACCTCTATCAGCGGCTTTTGTGGGTGCTTATTCTTTCAACCGGCCTCGCCGCGATTTTTTTCGCGCTTTAGCACGCTTTGCACTGCACGCATCAAGCGGTTGCAGGTATCCTCGAAATCACTTTCGTCGGTGCGCAGCGTCAGATCGCTGAAGGGGCGCTGTCCATAGCCTTGGGCAATCATCTCCGCACTGCGCGCAATCTCGTCTTCGGATAGATTGCGCTCCCGCTTGGCGATATGGGCAACATCGGCGGTCAGGCCGATGCAGTGGAACGATATGTCACGCCGCTTGAACGTTTCGCGATAAAATACCCAGTTTGTGCATCGCAGCGGATAGGCAACAATCACGGCAGGATGGTTTGTAAGCTGCTCCTGGCAGGCATCAACGATACGGTGACTGGTCGTAAGGATCGAGCGCAGCCAATTTCCTCTGGTCGCGTAATCATCGCCATCGATAAATCTGAATCCCAGCCGCGATGCCACTTCGCGCCCAAGGCTGGTCTTGCCCACGCCGACAGGTCCCTCGAAAAACAAAACAGATTTTTGCATTTGCATATGGCTGACTTCCCGAACCTCATATCAGGCAATGATGGCTTGCAACGTGCTTACGGAAACGCCTGACGCTACTCAATCCAGACCGGCACCGATTTGAAGGCCGGGGTTTTCGAGCGCGGGTCGATCTCGGTGCCCACCAGCACATTGGCTTCCGGGTAATAGGCCAGCGCCGAGCCGGGGGGAATATCGAAGGACAGCGCTGTAAGCTGCTTCATCCGGCCATTGGCCGATGCAATGTCGATAAGATCGCCTTCGGCAACGCCCATCTCGTCCATATCCCGACCGTTGAGCAAGACGCTCCAGCGCGGCGCGGATTTGCGGTAGCTGTCCTTGTCCTCGTAAACAATCGTATTGAATTGCCCTTCGGATCGGATGGTCGCCAGCGTCAGCGGTTTTCTGCCATTGAGCGTCGGCGTGCGCCGGGGTTCGGCGACTGACACAAAATGCGCCTTGCCGTCGGCAGTGCCGAATTGGGGCGTGTGCATCACCCGGTTGCGAATATGGAATTCGCGCTTGGCGACATCGATATCCTTGAGGTCTTCCAGACCCGGCACGATTTTGGCAATCGCCTCGCGCACGGCTTTATGCTTCTTGAACGCCGAAAAATCGATAGCGCAATCGGGCATCAGCCGGGCGGCCAGATCGCACAGGATCACGCTTTCGGGCCGCACATTGGCCAGCCGGTCGATGCCGCCATCGGAAAGACGCACGAAATTGAACATCGATTCCTGGGTGGTCGGCTCCCATTCCTCGTCGCGCGCCGTCACCGGCAGGATCAGGCTTTCGCTCTCGTCATGGCCGTTGACGTGGCCCAGATTGAGCGTTGTGGTCAAAAACAGCTTGAACCCGATCCGGTCCAGCGCCGTGCGTGCCCAAGCGGTATCGGGTGACGCGCCGTAAAGATTGCCGCCCATGATCACCGCCGCATCGATGTCGCCGCAATGGGCCGCGTCAAGGCTTGCCATCGTGTCAAAGCCCTTTTGCCGCGAGAGCGTGATCGAAAAGGCCTCCTCCATTTTGGCAAAGACATCCTCGGCCACCAGCGGCTTGACCCCGATGGTGCCAATGCCCTGCACGTTGGAATGGCCCCGCAGAGGCAAGAGCCCTGCATATTGGCGCCCGATCATGCCGCGCAGCAGCGCCAGATTGGCAATCGATTCCACATTTTCAACGCCGTGGACGTGGTGGGTCATGCCCATGCCCCAGGCAAAGACAGCGTTTTTCGCACCCGCATAGCGTTTGGCAACGCGGGTAATCTCGCTCTGCGAAAGGCCCGTCACAGTTTCGATTTCATCCCAGCCCAACGCGTCCAGACCGGCCTTGTAATCTTCATAGCCATGCGTCGAACCGGCAACGAAGGCGGCATCCTCGGCGCCCATAGCCAGCACCGCCTTGGCGATGGCCTTGAACACCGTAATGTCCGAGCCGATCCTTGGTTGAAGGTAATCCGATGCGATCTCATCGCCGCCCTTGAGCATGGAGGAGGGCGATTTCGGCACGGCAAATTTCACCAGCCCCGGTTCTTTGGCCGGATTGATGACAATCACGTCCCCGCCCCGGTCGCGGCAGTGTTTGAGCATATGGATAAAGCGCGGGTGGTTCGAGGACGGGTTGGCTCCGATCACGAAAATCAGGTCCGTGCCTTTAAGGTCGGCCAACTCGACCGTTGCAGTGCCCTTGCCGATGGTCGTGGCCAACCCTTCGCTCGTTGCCTGATGGCAGAAATAGGAGCAATTGTTGACATTGTTGGTGCCCCAGACGCGCGCGAGAAGCTGGAAGATAAACCCCGCCTCATTGGACGAACGCCCCGAGGAATAGAAAAAACTCCGGTCCGGTGTTGTCGCGGACAGGCGGCTCGCCGCATGGTCGAGCGCCCAGTCCCAATCGACAACCCGGTAGTGGTCTTCACCCTTGGCCTTGTAAATGGGATCGCCCAGCCGCCCCAGATACTCCATTTCGCGCCCGGTCAACGCTTTGAGCTCAGTCAGTGGGTGCGTGAAAATCTCGTGCGGGATGGCAGGCTGAATGTCGGTCGATTGCGCCTGCACGCTCTTGTTGCAGACCGAGGGAAATTCACCGAGTTCGTTGGTCATGCCGCCCATCTGCCCGCCCATGCCATAGGCGCAGGCCTTGCAGGCATTTTTGGCCGTCAGCGCCTTGGCGGCTTTACCCACCCCCATACGGCCTACCGTCGCGAGCGTATAAAGGACCTTTTTCGCCCCTCCGCCGATCGTTTTGTGCTCTGCAGCCATGACTTTGCGATCCATCCTGCTGGTTGCCGCTATCTTAGCCAAGCGGCGCACACAAATCGATCACGGAGACAAACAATTTACCGCTCGCCACGCCGATAGGGCTGCATCAGGGCCTGCGGCACGCGCGCGCGCCGTGCCATCACCACAAGGGCGGCGATTGACAGCAGGTAAGGGAACATCAGGAAGATCTGATAGGGAATGGCCCCGATCACGTTTTGCAGCCGCAATTGGAAAGCGTCGAAAAAGGCAAACAGTAGCGCGCCCAAAAGCGCCCGCCCGGGCCGCCAGGATGCAAAGACTACCAGTGCGATACAAACCCAGCCGCGCCCCTGCACCATGGTGGGGAAAAAGCTGTTAAAGGCCGAAAGCGTCAAAAACGCGCCGCCCACGCCCATCAACGCGCTGCCCGCCATCACCGCTCCAATCCGCACCGCAATCGGGTTCACCCCTTGGGCTTCGGCCCCATGCGGATTTTCTCCCGTCATGCGGATCGCAAGCCCCAGCGGGGTTCTGAAAATCACATAGGCCAGCCCCAGCGCCAATGCGATGCCCAGATAGGTCGGCGCTGTCTGGCTGAACAGTGCAGGGCCGAAAAACGGCAAATCGGAAAGGCCGGGAATAAAGATCGGCTGGAAGGGCGTGATCGTCGGCGGGGACGAGGCCAGCGGCACGGACAGGCGGAAAATATAATAGGAGAGCGAAGACGCAAAAAGCGTAATGCCAAGTCCGGTCACATGCTGGGACAATCCCAACGGCACCGTCAGCACAGCATGCAACAAACCGAAAAGCGCCCCGAAAAAGGCGGCCGCCATGATGCCGGTCCACAGGTCGCCGCCCGAATAAACCGTCAGCCAGCCGATCATTGCGCCAAAGGTCATGATGCCTTCGATCCCGAGATTGAGCACACCGGACCGCTCGCAGAGCAGCGCGCCCAAAGTGCCGAAAATCAACGGCGTCGCAATGCGCAGCACCGCACCCCAAAGTCCGGCTGAAGCGAAAATCTCAATGACGTCCATCAGCGCACGATCCTGTACTGGGTGAAAAACAGCGAGACCAGCATGGTCAAAAGCGAAAGCGCGACCGTTACGTCAGCAATATAGCTCGGAATGCCCAGCGCGCGGCTCATGGAATCGGACCCCACGAACATGATGGCCGCAAAAAGCGCCGCGGCGATCACCCCTATGGGGTGAAGATTGGCCAGCATGGCAACGATAATGCCCGAATAGCCATAGCCAGGTGAAAGGTCGCTCGCCACATAGCCGCGCACGCCCATCACCTCAATCGCTCCGGCCAGACCGGCCAGCCCGCCCGACATGCAGGCGACGATCACAAGCGTTCTCACCCAGGGCACTCCGGCAAACCGGGCTGCCGGAGCATTCAGCCCCGCGGCGCGCGATTGCAGGCCGAAGACGGTCCGCGCCTGGATGAAATAAATCGCAAAGGCCAACCCGATTGCCACAATCAACCCGATATGCACCCGCGTCCGCTCGATCAGTTTGGGCAATGTCGCCGCATCGACGACCGGCACGGAACTGGGCCAGCCAAACGCCAAAGGATCGCGCAGCGGGCCCTCGATCATCATCGAGACGAACAGCAGCGCCACGAAGTTGAGCAGCAGGCTTGTCACAACTTCATCGACCCCGAACTTGAGCCGCAAGCCCAGCGGCACCAATAGCATTGCCATCCCGGCAATTGCTCCGGCAGCCATCGCCATTGGAATAACGAGGACCGGCGGCCATCCGGCAATCCAGCTTCCCGACGCAAAGGCAGCCACCGCAATCGCGCCGATATAAAACTGTCCCTCGCCGCCGATATTCCAGACCTTGGCACGAAAGGCGACGGCAGCGGCCAGCCCGGTCAGGATCAGCGGGGTTGCGCGGGTCAGCATTTCGGTAAAGCCGAGGATCGAACCGAACGCCCCACGCAGGATCAGGCCATAGGCCACAAACGGGTTGGCACCGGCAATGGCGATCAGCCCGCCGGAAACCGCCAACGCCGCCGCAATGGCGATGATTGGCGAGAGGACTATCAGAGACAGCGGACGGTGTGGGCGACGTTCAATGCGCATGGGCCGGCTCCACATCGTCCCAGTCGCCCGCCATCATCAACCCCAATTGCCGCGGATCGGCCTTATCGGCATCAACCGGGGGTGACAATCGCCCCCCGGCAATGGCCTGAATGCGGTCGGCCAGCGATATGACTTCATCGAGATCTTCGGAAATCAGCAAAACCGCGGCCCCCGCTTTGCGTGCCTGTAATATTCTTGCGTGAACGGCAGCGATTGCGCCCTCATCGAGCCCGCGCGTGGGCTGGGCCGCGATCAGGATTTTCGGGTCGTCCATCAGGTTGCGGCCAAGGATCAGCTTTTGCATATTGCCGCCCGAGAGCAGCCTTATGCGCTTGTCCGGGTCGCCCCCACGCACGTCGAACCGCTCGACAAGCTGGCTTGAAAAAGTCCGCGCCGCCTGCCGGTCGACAAGCCCGGCCTTGCTGAACCGGGATGAAAACACCCTTTCGAGCACGGCATTTTCCCAGATCGTCATATCCCCGATAGCGCCCTCGGCGTTGCGATCTTCGGGGATGCGTCCCACGCCCTTTTCAATCATCGCGGTGACGCTGGCCCGCGTCACCGGCTCGCCAAAAACCTCAAACGTGCCGTCATCGGGCGCAACAAGACCCGAAACGAGGTGCGCCAGCGTTGTCTGGCCATTGCCCGACACCCCGATAATGCCCAGCATTTCGCCTGCCCGCAGCTCAAAATCGAGATCGGTCAGTTTGGTGCCTACGCTCACCCCGCGCGCTGAAAGCACCACCGCGCCCGGTGTCGAGGCTTCGCGCACCGGGCGCGCGACGCGGCGCCCGACCATCAGTTCGGCCAATTCGGCCCGGTCGGTGTCCTTGGCCTTGCGCTCGGCGACGGCCTTGCCGCCGCGCAGGACGACAACCCGGTCGGCAGCGGCCAGAACTTCATGGAGCTTGTGGGAGATAAAAATCAGCGAAAGGCCCTTGGCCGCCATTTCACGCAGGGTGGCATAGAGCTTTTCGGCTTCGATATTGGTCAGAACGGCGGTCGGCTCATCCAGAATCAGGATCTGCGCATCGTTATAAAGCGCCTTTAGGATTTCCACGCGCTGCTGCTCGCCCACCGAAAGGTCGCCCACCCGCGCATCGGGATCGACCTTGAGCCCGAAACGCTCGGAAATCTCCATCAGCTTTTTCCGTCCGGCGCGCGTATTGGAGCCAAGGCGAAACAGGCGCTCGGTGCCGGTCATCACATTTTCGAGCACGGTCAGATTGGCCGAAAGCGAGAAGTGTTGATGCACCATGCCCACCCCTGCATTGATTGCGGCGCGGGGTTTGCCCTGCGGCAACTCAACGCCCGCCACCTTCACCACGCCGCTATCGGGCGTATAGTGCCCGAACAGAATGCTCATCAGGGTGGTCTTGCCCGCACCATTCTCCCCAAGCAATGCAACCACTTCGCCCTTATCGAGCGAAATGGAAATATCGTCATTGGCCTGGGTATCGCCGAAGCGCTTGGATATGCCGATCAATTCCAGAACTGGCGTTTGGGTCATTGCGGCAATCCTGCAATCGGAAATGTGTGGCTCCAGCGCCCCTGCGCTTCGAGCTGGCTACCAATGGCGATCAGCAACGCCTCGCACCCCATGGGCGCAAAAATCTGCAGCGGCACCGGCAAGCCGTCCTCGTCTTGACCAAAAGGCAGGGTCAGCGCCGGTGCGCCCGCCACATTGGCAAGCGTCGCCAGCGGAGCAAATGCACTCATTTTGGCGATATGGCCTTCATAGTCGTCGTGATCGGTGGGGAAGTGGCCCAACAGGGGCGGAGCGGAACTCAGCATCGGTGCAAGGATCAGGTCAAAGCGATCAAAAAGGCGCCAGAGCGCATGGCTGACGGTCGCGATTTTTTCCATTGCGCGCCACAGCGTTGCCCCCGAAAGTCCGCGCCCATAGGCAATGGCCGCCTTTGTCATGGGCTCAAGCCGGTTAAGCGCCACGTCGCCTTCAAAAAGGCTGGCGAGATTGGCCGCTATGATCGCCTTAAACGTCATGCTGCTAGCAAGCGCCGCCTCTTCAATCTCGCCCCAGCCCAGCACCTCGATGCTGTGCCCGCTGTCTTGAAGCGCGCGTGCCGCCTCGGCAATCGTCGCACCGCGCGTATCGTCCAACGCAAACGCGTTGCCGAAATCTTCCAGCACGCCGATACGGTATCGGCCTTGATTGGCCTCGGCAAAATGGGGTTCGGGATATGGGCCTTTGGGTTGGCCTGCCAATTGGTTGAAAGCCACACCCGCATCGCGGATCGAACGCGCAATCACAAATTCGCTGGCGACCCCGCCAAGGTTATTGGCAAAGCCCGGCCCGCCGGGCATGGCGCCCCGGCTCGGCTTTAGCCCAATCAGCCCGCAACAGGCCGCAGGCACGCGGATCGAGCCGCCCGCATCGGTTGCGTGCGCAATCGCGACAATGCCGCTTGCCACCGCCGCTGCCGCCCCGCCCGAGGAACCACCGGCAATCCGGTCCGTCGCAAGAGGGTTACGGCATGGCGGCATGCCCAGCGGTTCGGTGGAAAGCGACAGCCCGAATTCAGGAGCGCTCGTGCTGCCGAACAGGCAAAACCCCGCTGCACGAAATCGCTCTGCCAAATCCGAATCGGCATCGCTTTTGGTTTTGTCGCGAAACCGTTCCGATCCAAGCCGCAGGGGTATGCCTTTAAACGGGCCACCGAGATCTTTCGCCAGGGTCGGCAGTCCCGCAAAAGGCCGGGTTCGGAACCCTATCGGATCGGCAGCCATCGCCGCGTCCATGGCTTCTGCCTGCGCCAGGCCCAGTTCGGGATCGAACACCGCAAGCGCGCCCAAATGCGTATTGGCCTCTGCCATTGCGATTGCCGCTTGCATGGCCTTGCGCGCTGAAATACGGCGTGATGCGATGGCGCCGCCAAGCGCCACCGCATCCGCCTTATTGCCATCTTTATAATGTGCAGCCATCAAGCCGGAACGGGCTTAGCTTGCAACGGGCTCTTCGAGATTGACCGGCACTTCAAAAGCACCGGACAGGATTTCAGCGCGCCGCGCTTCCATCACTTCTGCCGCCTCGGCGGGTACAAGATCTGCGTCATAAACAATGTCGCTGCCGCCATCGACCATCAGGTTGTCGCCCGTGTAATCGCGCCCGGTGGGGTTGCCTGCTGCAACATCGGCAATAGCGGCTTCGAGCATGGGCCGGAAGTACCACATGGCATTGGCAAACACCGTGCCGGGATAGCGCGGCGAGTAATCGATCAGTGAACCGACCGAGAGAATACCACGCTCCTGCGCCGCATCGGCTGTACCGATCCGCTCGCCAAACAAAATGTCGGCGCCGGAATCGATCTGGGCCAGCCCGGCTTCACGCGCACGCGGGGGATCAAAGAAGGTGCCAATAAACGAAACCAGATGCCTTACCTCCGGGTTGGTTTCGGCAGCGCCCGCCGCAAACGCATTGATCAAAAGATTGACTTCCGGGATCGGGATCGCCCCGACCGAACCCACAACGCCGGTTTCGCTCATCAGCCCTGCCAGCATACCTGCCAGATAGGCGCCTTCATGGTTCCATGTGGCAAACGTGCCGAAATTGTCACCCGAAGGCTCCCCGCTCGACCCCATCAGAAATGCGGTTTCGGGATAGTCCGCCGCAACTTCGCGCGCTTCGCGCTCTACTGCATAGGATTCACCAACGATCAACTGATGACCCGCATCGGCATATTCGCGCATGGCGCGCGCATAGTCGGTTCCCGATACGCCTTCGGAGAACACATATTCGATCAGTCCGTCCTCGGCAGCAGCGACGAGCCCGTCATGTAGCACCGAGTTCCACGCGTTTTCCACCGGCGAGGCGTGAATGCCGGCAACGCGCATCGGGCCTTGCGCGCGTGCCAGCGGCATCAACGCCGTCGATGCACCCAAAGCGAGGCCGGAGGCGAGAACACCGCGGCGCGTGAATTTGATCTGTGAAGCCATTTTCCCCTGTTCCCTTGTTTAATTTTGACCATATGGTCTAAAAATTATCTGACGCCTTGCACAAAACTTTGTCAAGCGCCCGCCCTGTCTAATTGTGCGTCACTGATTGTCAATTTGGGCAATAGGTGCATACGAAGCGCCATCCACAATTTCCGGGCGCCCCTCAAGATGCAGCCGTGCGACGCGCGGCGCCGTGTCGGCAATCACCTTGCCGCGCTTGATGACAAACAGCCGGTTGGCCTTGAGTCTTATGGCCTCTTGCGGGTCGCGTGCCTGCAGGATGACGAAATCGGCATTGCAGCCCTTCTCCAGCCCATAGCCCTCAAGCCCCAAAATCTTTGCGGAATTGACCGTCACCGCATCAAACAGCGCGCGCTTGTTTTCAATCGAGCCCATCTGGGTAACATGCAGCGCCATATGCGCCACTTCGAGCATGTCGCCAGAGCCCATCGAATACCAGGGGTCCATCACGCAATCATGGCCGAACCCGACCGTGATCCCCGCCGCCATCAATTCGGGCACGCGCGTCATGCCGCGCCGCTTCGGGTATGTGTCGTGCCGACCTTGCAGCATGATGTTGATGAGCGGGTTGGGAATGGCGCTGATCTGCGCCTCGGCCATCAGCGGAATGAGTTTGGATACATAGTAATTGTCCATGGAATGCATGGAGGTCAGGTGCGATCCGGCAACCCGGCCCTGCAAGCCGTGCCGTATGGTTTCGGCAGCCAGTGTTTCGATATGGCGCGAATTTGGATCGTCGGTCTCATCGCAATGGAAATCGACTGGCAGGCCGCGCTCGGCCGCGATCCGGCACAGCGCCGCGGTCGAGCGCGCGCCATCGTCCATGGTGCGCTCGAAATGGGGAATACCGCCCACGACATCGACGCCCATATCCAGCGCCCGCTCCAGCGCCTCGGCAGCGCCCGGCGCGCGGTAATAGCCATCTTGCGGAAAGGCCACCAGTTGCAGGTCGATATAGGACGCCACCTTTTCCTTGACCTCCAGCAGCCCTTTAACCGTCACCAGTTCGGGATCGGAAACATCGACATGGCTTCGGATCGCCAGCAGGCCTTGAGAAACCGCCAGATCGCAATAACGCAGCGCCCGCTCAACCACCGCTTCTGTCGTCAGCGTTGGCCGCAACTCGCCCCACAACGCGATGCCTTCAAGCAAGGTGCCCGAAACATTCATGCGCGGCAGACCCAGCGAAAGCGTCGCATCCATATGGAAATGCGGATCGACAAAGGGCGGACTTACAAGACACCCGCTCGCATCGATTTCCTCTCCCGCCTCAGCTGCAATCGTCGGGGCGATTTCGGCAATCGCGCCCGCGCGCACGCCAATATCGATGCCCATCCTTCCATCGGGAAGGTTGGCATTGCGGATAATCAGATCGAACATGAGCCCTGCACCGGTACTTGATTTTTGCGGGCACTTTGCGCGCCCGGCCTAAACCAATCAAGAGCAAGCCATGAAAAAGCTGCGCCTTTTCAGCACTATCGCGCCGCAACGCGACGGCGTGCGCCTAGGGTCAGGACCTAACGCCTTGGCAGCCCGGCGACGAAGTCGCCATAGTCACCGTTGCGGACCTCATCGAGAAGGTGCGTGAGATCGCCGATAGCGGTTTCGGAGCGGTCGATGCGAATATCGATTGCCGGATAAAGCTGGTCGGTCACGACCTTGAGCGCTGCGGAGAACGTACCGCGCTTGTCGCCGCCCGCCTGAAATCCCGATTGCATTGCCGCCATCATACGGTCGGCCAGCGCATCGGCTGGACGCGCCAGAAAGCCGGCCTCCATTGCCGCCAGAACATTTTCAGCGGTCAGCAGATTACCCGCAATGGCAAAGCCGTCTCCCAGGATCATGCCTGCATTCGGGCTGAGCGCCTTGCCGGTCCAGCCAGCGCATTGTCCCTCAGTGTCAATAACGATCAATTGCCGCTTTTCGCGCCCCGCATCGGCCTGAGTCAAACTATCCACAATGGCTTGCGCTGCCTTGCCTTGCGCCAGCATCGCCAGCCCGTCATAGGCGTAAAATGGGTTGGTATAGCCTTGCGTGGCCAACGCGCCCAACCCAGCGCGGGCATGAGGAACCAGCGCGCCCACCGCAGGTCCACCGGTTGCCGTTGCCACGCCGAACGCGCCACTAATCTTGTCTCTCGCGATAATCGAATAGGTCATATGCGGTGGTTGGCTCCTCGTTCTTGCGTGCTATTTATACTAATAAATATGTTGCGCTGTCTATTTATGCTGATAAATTAAATTCAGGATTGCTGCCCCTGCACGCAACTTGGGGGGGGCACGTCTGTCAAAGGAGGTTGTTATGAAAACTCTGCTACGAGGGGTAGCACTCGCAGTTCTGTTGGCGGCATCGCCGGCCGTCGCCCAGACCCCACCCAATGTTCTTGTCGTTGGCCAGATTGCCGAACCGCAATCGCTCGATCCGCATGTAGTCACTGCCGCAAATGATTTCCGTATTCTGATCAATGTATTTGAAGGGCTCGTCCGCTTTGCCGAAGGCACGCTCGAAGTCGAGCCTGCGCTGGCGACAGACTGGACCATTTCTGAGGACGGGCTGGTTTATACGTTCAATCTGCGTGACGATGTGACCTTCCATGATGGCACCCCGTTCAACGCAGAAGCGGTCAAGTTCACCTTCGATCGCATGCTCGATGAAGATCATCCCTATTACGACACCGGTCCGTTCCCGCTGTCGTTCTTTTTCGCCGATATTGCTGAAACCACCGTTGTTGACGAATTCACCGTCGAATTCACGCTCAGCCAGCCTTTCGCGCCCTTTATGAGCAATCTTGCGGGCACGTCGGGCGTTATCGTTTCGCCCGCAGCCGTTGCCGAACATGGCGAGGATTTCGGGCGTAACCCGGTTGGAACCGGCCCTTTCCGGTTTGAGGAATGGGCGTCCAACACCCGCGTTGTCGTCTCACGCAATGACGATTACTGGGGCGAACCCGCTGGCGTTGAAGCGGTTGTCTTCCGCCCTGTCACGGACGCCAATACCCGCGTTGCCGAAATGCTTTCAGGTGGCATCGACGTGATGGTCGAGGTTCCGCCCGACAATGTCGCCATGTTTAGCGACGATCCCGGCTTTACCGTGCATGACGCGGTTGGCCCGCATGTCTGGTACGTGATGCTCAACATGCTCGAAGGTCCGTTCACCGATGTGCGTGTGCGCCAGGCTGCCAATTACGCGGTCAACAAGGAAAGCCTTGTCAACGATGTTCTTCAAGGCACTGCCGATGTCTCGGCCGGCCCGATCCCGCCCGCGTTCAACTGGGCCTATAACGAAAACGTTGCGCCCTATCCTTACGATCCCGATCGTGCGCGCGAGCTTCTCCAAGAAGCTGGCATCGACGATTTGAGCGTCACCTTCTATGTCACCGAAGGCGGCTCGGGCATGCTCGATCCCATTCCGATGGGCACGGCCATTCAGGCCGATCTTGCCGCCGTTGGCTTTGACGTTTCCATCGAAACCTACGAGTGGAACACTTTCCTTGCCAATGTGAATCCCGGTCTGGAAGGCAAGGCCGACATGGCCCAGATGGCATGGATGACATCGGACCCCGATACCCTGCCTTTCCTCACCCTGCGCACCGCAGCATGGCCCGACGCGGGAGGGTTCAATTCGAGCTATTACTCAAATATCGATGTTGACGAAATGCTCGATCAGGCCCGTATGGATACCGACCCTGAAACGCGCGCCGCTTTGTATCGCGACGTCCAGCAGGTCGTCCATGACGATGCGCCCTGGATTTTTGTCGCCAACTGGAAGCAGAACGCAGTCACGACATCCAATGTCGAAGGCTTCGCCCTGCAGCCGGACTTCAATCTGGTGCTCAAGGGCGTGACGAAGAACTGAGGTCGATTGCTGTTGGTTTTCACCCCTCCCTCACCCAGAGGAGAGGGGGAACACAGCGGCAAAGATCTGGCACTGTTCCCCTTCTCCCCTTGAGGGAGAAGGTGGATCGGTCCGCAGGACCGAGACGGATGAGGGGTCTGCGGCACAGAACGCAGGCGCTTGTGTGTGCGGTAGAGAGACAGCACCAACGCCAAATGTCATTCCGGGGTTCATCCCCGGAATCCAGAAGGCAGGGCGGCGCAGGAGGACATAATGACCGGTTACATCATCAAGCGGCTTTTGTCCGCCATACCCGTCATCATCGGTCTTTCGATCATTGTCTTTGCCATCATGGCCCTGATCCCTGGCGATCCGGCCCTTGCCATTCTCGGCTCCTATGCAACGCCTGAAAACGTCGCGCGCATCAACCGCGACCTTGGCCTCGACCGGCCGCTTTACGAGCAATATTTCGTCTGGATCACCAATCTCCTGCAAGGCGATTTCGGGCGCTCGTTCATTCTCAACCGGCCGGTGATCGATGAGATCATGGACCGGTTCGGGGCAACGCTCATCCTAGCCGGGACTTCGCTGGTCCTGTGTTCGATCTTTGGCATTCTCGCCGGTGTGGTTTCCGCTGTCCGCCAGTTCGGCTGGACCGATCGCATCGTCACCTTTTTCGTTCTGATCGGCATTTCCACGCCCTCGTTCTGGCTGGGACTGTTGTTCATCCTCATTTTCGCGGTGCAATGGCGCGTCCTGCCCGCATCGGGCATGTATTCGGTTTATGGTGGAGGCGATTTGCCCGACCTTTTGCGCCACCTCGTGCTGCCCTCGATCACCCTTGCCATTGTCGCGACCGGGGTGATTGCACGCCTCACCCGCGCCGCCATGCTGGAAGTCTTGCGGCAGGATTTCGTACGCACCGCGCGGGCCAAGGGGCTTGCCGAGCGCAAGGTCATCTACAAGCACGCCTTCAAGGCGGCCTTTGTCTCGATCATTCCTGTCATCGGCATCCAGGCCGGGTTCGTCATGGGCGGCGCGGTCTATATCGAGACCGTGTTCCAGTGGCCGGGCATCGGCGCCATGCTGGTCAATGCCATCTCCACCCGCGACATCCTGCTGGTGCAGGGTGGCGTGCTGGTCGTGGCTGTCTCTTATGTCCTGCTCAATCTTCTCGCTGACGTGGCGCAGGCCCTTCTCGATCCGAGGCTGAAATCATGACCGAAGCGCTCGCGACGAAACCGCAGGTTTCCACAGCACGCCTTTCAAGCTGGGCGCTGCTTTTAAACAACAGGCTGGCCGCAGCGGGGCTGGTTATCCTCGGTATCATTTGCCTTTTGGCCATATTGGCGCCGCTCCTGCCGATCCCCAACCCCAACGCGACCAATCCGCCCAACCGCCTCCAGCCGGTTTTTTCCGACGGCCATTGGCTGGGCACAGATCACCTTGGCCGCGATATTCTGGCGCGGCTGATCTGGGGCACGCGCGTTTCAATTGCGGTCGGGCTTTCCGCCACCGCCATTGCGGCGCTTGTCGGTTCGCTGATCGGGCTGGTTGCAGGCTATGCGCGCGGGCGCGTCGACAACCTTTTGATGCGCGGCATCGATATGCTGATGGCCTTCCCCTATATCCTTTTGGCGCTGGCCATCGTTGCGGTGCTAGGCCCCAGCCTCATCAATGCGCTTTACGCCATTGCCGTTGTCAACATCCCGTTCTTTGCCCGTAACGTGCGCGGGGTGACGGTTGGTCTTGCCAATCGCGAATTCGTCGATGCAGCCCGGCTTTCGGGCAAGAGCCATACGGCCATTCTCTTTACCGAAGTGCTGCCCAATGTCGCCCCGGTCATCGTCATCACCATGTCGACAACCGTTGGCTGGATGATTTTGGAAACCGCCGGGCTTTCCTTTCTCGGGCTTGGCGCGCAGCCGCCACAGGCCGATCTCGGCTCAATGCTGGGCGAAGGCCGCCGTCTGCTGTTTAATGCGCCCCACGTCTCGATCATTCCGGGGCTTATGATCTTTGCGCTGGTGATGAGTATCAACCTTCTGGGCGATGGTGTGCGCGACGTACTCGATCCGCGCCTGCGCGCCGGCGATCTCACCCGCCCGCGCTCGGTGACCAATATCAAGCGCGACACGATCCCGCCCAAGACCATGCAAAGCTCCGACATTCTCGTTGTCGATCAGTTGGAAACCAGCTTCCAGCGTGGCCGCGCCACCATACCGGCCGTCAACAAGGTCTCGTTCTCGCTCAAAAAAGGCGAGTGCATGGGCCTGATCGGGGAGTCCGGTTCCGGCAAATCGGTCACTGCGCTGTCACTTCTGGGACTTGTCGCCTCGCCGCCTGGCGTCATTACCCATGGCGGGGTCTATATCGATGGCGAGGAAGTGCTCTCGAAAACCGAACACGGCTTGCGTGCGTTGCGCGGCGCGAAAGTTGCCTATGTGTTTCAGGACCCGCTTACAACACTGCACCCGCTGTTCCGTGTCGGCGATCAGATTGCAGAGGCGATTCTTGCCCATCAGCCGCTTTCACGCGATGCGGCGCACTCCCGCGCCATCGAACTGATGGAGCAAGTGGGCATCCGCGATGCCAAAGAGCGCGTTTCGGCCTATCCCCATGAGATGAGCGGCGGGCAGCGCCAACGCATCGGCATCGCAATGGCGCTCGCCAACGATCCCGACATTATCATCGCGGACGAGCCCACCACCGCGCTCGATGTCACCGTACAGGCCAAAATCCTCGATCTGCTGCAGGATTTGCGCCGCGAGCGCGGGCTGGCACTTTTGCTCATCACCCACGATTTCGGTGTGGTGGCCCAGGTCTGCGACAAGGTCGCCGTGATGAAAGACGGCGAGATCGTTGAAAGCGGGGAAACCAAAACCCTGCTCAAAAATCCGCAGCACAGCTACACCAAGAAGCTCATCGCCTGCGTGCCGGAACTTGGTCAGGGCAAGGCCTTTCTTGAAACCGTCCGCCCCCTGTTTGCGGAGGCAAAGCCATGAGCGCCAATGCCATTGTCGTAAAAGATCTTGTCAAAACCTTCGGCGGGAAGCGCACGCTGTTTGGCGGCACCTCCCATGCAGTCCATGCTGTCCGGGGCGTGTCCTTTGACCTCAAGCAAAACGAAACCCTCGCTATTGTCGGGGAATCGGGGTCGGGCAAATCGACCATCGCGCGCATGTTGGTGGGACTGGAAACACCCACCTCGGGCACCATGGAAATCGGTGGCGAGGATGCCGCTGCCTTGCGTGCGAAAGGCTCGCGCATTTTTGGCCGCATGGTCCAATATGTGTTTCAGGATCCGGTCGCCTCGCTCAATCCGCGCAAGACCATAAACGATATTCTCGATATCCCGCTCAAGCTGTTGCGCGAATATCCGCGCGAAAAGCGCCAGGCGCGCAAGCGCGAATTGCTCGATGCGGTCCAGATGCCCGCCGATACGCTCGAACGCTACCCGCATGAATTTTCCGGCGGGCAGGCCCAGCGCATTGCCATTGCCCGCGCGCTCGCCGCTGAAGCAAAAATCATGGTGCTGGACGAACCGGTCTCGGCCCTCGATGTGTCGGTGCAGGCGCAAGTCCTGCTCCTGCTCGACGATCTCAAGCGCGAATTCGATCTTTCCTACCTTTTCATCAGCCACGACCTTGCCGTGGTGGAATCCGTCTCGGATCGGGTGGCCGTCATGTATCTGGGCGAAATGGTGGAACTCGATACGGCAGCTAAGCTGTTTCATTCCCCGTCCCACGACTATACAAGGGAGCTGATCGCAAGCGCCCCGCGTCTGGAAAGCGCTGCAAGTTGACTGGCACAATGAACGAACTCACGCCCCTCGCCTCGCCCGCCCCCATGCGCCGCAAACGCACCGACGAAATTGTCGATGCGATCAAGAAAACCATTGTCGAGCATGGCTTGCAGCCCGGTGATCGGCTGCCGCAGGAGCGCGAGCTGATCGAGCAATATGCAGCATCCAAAGGAACCATTCGCGAAGCGCTCAAGGCGCTCGAAGTGCAGGGGTTGATCCGCATTCGCACCGGTCCGGGCGGCGGCGCGTTTATCGAGACCATGTCCGAACAGCGGGCGATGAGCCTTTTGTCCAATTACCTGTTCGCCAAGAACATGACGATTGGCGACATCTACGCTCTGCGCAAGGTGCTTGAACCCCTGGTTGCCGTTTCGGCCATGACCAATATCGATGATGCGGGCTATAAGCGGCTCACCGACATCATCGCCATTTACGATCATGAACCCGCCGATGCGCAGGAGCGTTGGGACCAACGCATGGCCGAGCTTGATTTCCACGCAGTTGTTGCCGAATATGCCGACAATGCGCTTCTGGCCTTTACCTGCCGGTTTCTCCAAACGCTGCTCAAAGAGCTTGCCGTCTGCCGCGACATCTATCGCCAGCCCAAGCCTGTGCTGCGACAGCAGGGCATCGCCTATCAGCGCGAATTGCTCGAGGCTATGAAGGCTGGCGACAGTACGCGCGTGCACCAGATCATGGCCGATCACATGGCCTATGCGGAAACGGCCATGCTCGATCTGCAGGCGGAATTGACCGGCGACTTCCTGCACGATCCGGTTGCACGCGGTCGGGGCGAAAGGCGCCGGAAGGTTGTCTCGTGATCGATACGCACTATCTCACCGCCTGCCTCAAGGCACTTGTTGAGACCCCCAGCCCGGTCGGGCGCACCGAACCTGCGGTTGCGCTTGCCGATGGCTGGCTTGAGGATCTCGGCCTACCGCGCGCCTATACGCGCCGCGGCGTGCTTTCAACGCAAATCGGCCAAGGCGAACCGCGTCGCGCGCTTGCTGCCCATCTCGATACGCTGGGCGCCATGGTCACCGGCATCAGACCCAACGGCCGCCCGACCTTGCGCAATACCGGCACATGGGCCGCCCGTTTTGCCGAAGGCGCGCGGGTCACTGTCTTTACCGATCGCGGAGCGTTACGCGGCACCATTTTGCCGCTCAAAGCGTCCGGGCACCGGTTCAATACCGAAGTCGATACCCAACCCGCCGATTGGGATAATCTGGAAATCCGCCTCGATTGCAATGATGAAGACGCCAAGGCCGTTCAGATCGGGGATATCGTTGCCGTCGATGCCCAGCCCGAATTTCTCGATAACGGCTTTATCGTTTCGCGCCATCTGGACGACAAGGCCGGGGTCGCCTGCCTTCTGACCGCGCTCAAATATTGCCGCGACAACGGCATCGAACCGGCCATCCCCGCCCAAATCATGTTCACCATTTCTGAGGAAGTGGGGATCGGCGGCACGCATGGTTTTGGGCCAAAGGTTCAGGAACTCGTCGCCATCGATAATGGCGTTACAGCGCCCGATCAGGCCAGCCGGGACGACGCGGCCATCATTGCCTTTCGCGACCGCACCGGCCCATTCGACATGCCGATCACGCGCCACCTTGTCGATCTGTGCAACGCCAACGCCATCACCCATGTGCGCGACACGTTCCGCTCCTATCGCTCCGACAGCGCGGCGGCAATCGATGCGGGCTGGGATTTGCGGGTTGGGCTTGCGTGCTTTTCACTCGATTCCTCGCATGGCTGGGAACGCACCCATATCGAAAGCCTCATCCAATTGACCCGGTTGATCGTCGCCTATCTGCAAAGCGATCTAGTGTCCCTGCCGGGCAGCAAATATTAGGCTTGCAATTTGCCTGCAAACGGCGCTTTGAATTTTGGCTTTCTCAAAATCCTCAAAGTGCCTCAATGCCCTCGCTTGCTGCCGCGCCTTCGCTCTTTTCGCTACTGGCCCCGATCGTTTTGCTGATCGGGTCCAATGTCTTTATGACCTTTGCCTGGTACGGGCACCTGAAATTCCCCGGTGCCGCGCTCTGGGTTGTGGTGTTTATAAGCTGGGGCATCGCCTTTTTTGAATATTGGCTGGCAGTGCCCGCCAATCGGATCGGCTATAGCGTTTATTCAGGTGCTGAGCTGAAGACCATTCAGGAGGTGATCTCTCTGTCGGTCTTCGCGCTCTTTGCCATCTTTTATCTGGGCGAAAAGTTTACCCTCAATCACGTGCTCGGCTTTGCCTTTATCGCCCTTGGCGCCTTTTTCATCTTTAAGGGTCCGCTCAAATAGACCTTATCCCCAGTGCGGGAAGGGGTCCGGCAAGCCCTGCCAGGCGTCGGGCGAGAAGTTGCGCGCAGGCATCAGGCATTGGTCGAGCCTCTGGCGGATTGCCGCTTCATCCATGGGATCGACCCCGATAAAGACAAGTTCCTGCCTGCGGTCGCCCCAGACCGGGTCGAGATAAGGCTCCATCGATGCCCGCCAGTCGGGATGGTCGGGCCAGCGTTCCTCGGAAACCGAAGACCACCAAAGCCCGCGCCGTTCGGTACGCACCATGGCGCCGGCCTGACTCATCTCGCCCACGAAATGAGGGCGCGTGGCCAGCCAGAAAAAGCCTTTGGCACGCACGACGCCGGGCCATGCGTCATGGACAAATTTATGAAACAACTGCGGCACGAACGGCCGCCGCGCCCGATAGACGAAGGACCGGATGCCATATTCCTCGGTTTCGGGCACATGGTCGGTGAACCCGTTCAACTCCTTGAACCACAAGGGATGGGCTTGGGCCTTTTCAAGATCGAACCGACCGGTTCCCATGATGTCGGACATCTCCACCTTGCCGAAATCGGTTTCGATGATGCGCGCCGACCCGTTAAGCGAACGCACGATCTTGCGTGCAGCTTCCAATTGACCAGGATCGGCATCTGAAACCTTGTTGAGCACCACCACATCGGCAAATTCCATCTGCTCGACCAAAAGATCGATCAATGTGCGCTCGTCGCCTTCCCCGAGACTTTCGCCATGATCGGCTAGGCGGTCGTGGGAGGCATAATGGGCTAAAAGATTGACCGCATCGACAACCGTTACCATCGTGTCTAGCCGGGCCATGTCGGATAAGGAGATCCCATTTTCATCGCGGAAATCGAAGGTCGTCGCCACCGGCAGCGGTTCGGAAATGCCGGTGGATTCAATCAGCAGATAGTCGAACCGGCCTTCGCTTGCCAGCTTGCGCACCTCGATCAGGAGATCGTCGCGCAGGGTGCAGCAGATGCAGCCATTGGTCATTTCCACGAGCTGCTCATCGGTGCGCGAAAGATTTGCACCGCCGTCGCGCACCAGCGCCGCATCGATATTGACCTCGCTCATGTCGTTGACGATCACGGCGACTTTCAGCCCTTCGCGATTGCCAAGCACGTGGTTGAGCAATGTGGTTTTGCCTGCGCCCAGGAAACCCGAAAGCACGGTGACGGGAAGCCGTCTATCCATTTATATATCTCCGATGTGAGGCGAATCCGGGACCGTGGCCGAATCCACCGGCGGTAACGATGTGAAAGGGCATGGCTCGACTTCAGGGTATGCAGTGCCGGCTTTACCGCGGTCACAATGCGGCCGGCGCCATGACTTTTCTGTTATAACATTACATTTTTTCTGAGTGAAAAGGCGGACACAATCGGCCCGCCTCTCTTGTCGTATTGCGGTGCGAGGTTTCTGCCCCTGATTACTGGCCCAGGCAGTCGCTCAGGCTTTGGGCCAGATTGCGCATCAGCGTGAAATAGAGCTCCGGCCCATCCTCAATATCGGCACCAAGGGGGTCGAGAACACCAAGCCGCGCATCTGTGCCATCGGCAATGGTTTCAACAACAGCCGGACTGAATTGCGGTTCGGCAAAAAGGCACACGGCTTCCTCAGCCTGAACCCGCTCGCGAATTTCAGTCAGCCGGGCCGCACCGGGTGCGACTTCTGGATTAACGGTGAACGTGCCTGTCGCCTCGATGTCGAAGCGGTTCTCGAAATAATGATAGGCATCGTGGAAAACAAAGAACGGCCTGCCGCGCGCGCCATCGAGGCTCTCGGCAATCTCGTCTTCGAGTTCGGAAAGCCGCGCGACCAGCGCCTGACCGTTCTCGTTATAGGTCTCGGCATTTTCCGGGTCGGCGGCCATCAGCGTATCGGCAATCGCGGCGACCATCAGGCGCGCATTTTGCGTATCGAGCCAGATATGGGCATCGCCATGGTCGTGATCATGGTGATGATCGTGCTCATGATCGTGGCTGTGCCCATGCTCATCATGCCCATGATCGTCGTGATCGTGCGCCTCATGTCCATGGTCGTCATCGTGATCGTGCCCATGATCGTGGTCGTGGTCGTGGTCGTGGTCGTGGTCGTGGTCGTGGTCGTGGTCGTGGTCGTGGTCGTGGTCGCCATGATCATGGCTGTGGGGTTCAAAAAGTCCACCCTCGCGCATGTCAAGAATGGTCATGCCTTCGACATCCATCAGTTCCACAACCTGGGCGTCACCAGCAAGACTTGCCAGCGGGCCAGGCAGGAAGGTTTCCAGATCGGCCCCGATCCAGAAGACGATGTTCGCAGCTTCCAGCTTTGCCGCGTCGGAAGGCCTGAGCGAGAAACTGTGCGGGCTGGCCGCGCCTTGCACCAGAAGTCCGGGTTCGCCCACCCCGTCCATCACGGCGGCGACAAGGGAATGAATGGGCTTGATGGAAGCCACCACATTGGGCGCGGCAAGCGCCGGGCTGGCAGCAAAAATCGCCAAGGTTGCGGGGACAATCAGGCGTGCGGCACGATTGGGCATTGTCGGGACGTCCTCTCGGCATTATGTTATGACATTACAAGTTTGAGTTGGTGTAATGCTATAACAGCACGCACGCTGTCAAGCGTTCTCGAACCCGTTGCGCAGGAATGCCTATGCAAAACTTTACCGCGCCCGAGCGGCACCCCATCATCACCGTTAGCGGCGTCGGTGTCCGGCGCGAGGATCGTTGGCTGGTGCGCGGGGTCGATCTTTCCATTGCACGGGGCGAAATCGTCACGCTGATCGGCCCGAACGGGTCCGGAAAATCCACTACCGTCAAGCTTGCGCTCGGCATCATGGCACCGGATGAAGGCAAGGTCTGGCGCGAAAAGAAACTCAGGATCGGCTATGTCCCGCAGCGGGTTGCAATGGACCGCTCGCTGCCCATGACGGTTGCAAGGCTGATGGCGCTGACTGGCCGCCATTCGGCAAATGAGATCGATCGGGCGCTTGAACAGGTCGGCATTGCCCATCTCAAAAAAGCGCAGGTCCACCAGCTTTCGGGTGGCGAATTCCAGCGCGCATTGATCGCCCGCGCCATTATCGGCAAACCCGACCTTCTGGTGCTGGACGAACCCGTACAGGGTGTCGATTTTTCCGGCGAGGTCGCGCTTTACGATCTCATCGGCCAGATCCGCGACGCCACCGGCTGCGGCGTGCTGCTCATCAGCCACGACCTGCATGTGGTGATGGCGCGCACCGATACCGTCATTTGCCTTAACGGCCATGTCTGCTGCTCGGGCTCGCCCGAAACTGTCGCCGCGAGCGGGGAATATGCGGCGCTGTTTGGCCCCCGTGCTGCCGAAACGCTGGCGATTTATCGCCATGAGCACAACCACTCCCATCTGCCCGATGGCACGGTCAAACACGCCGATGGCGATCTCAATTTCGATCACCATGCCCACGGCCCCCATTGCGATCACAGCCATGCCCACGATCACGAGCATGGCCATACGCGCCAGAACCAGGAGCCCTCACGCCATGCTTGAGAGCTTTTTCACCCGCGCCATCATTGCCGGGCTTGGCGTTGCTGCGATCACCGGTCCGCTGGGTTGTTTCATCGTCTGGCGGCGGCTGGCCTATTTCGGCGACACCATGGCCCATTCGGCCATTCTGGGGGTGGCGCTGGCTTTGTTCTTTTCGCTCTCGCCCATGGCCGGGGTCTTTGCCATTGCGGTGCTGGTCGCGATCATTCTCGTGTTTCTGCAAAAGCGCGGCTCGCTATCCTCCGATTCCCTGCTGGGGCTCCTGAGTCATTCCACGCTCGCGATCGGGCTGGTGCTGGTCTCGCTCATGCCCCATGTGCGGATCGATCTCATGGGCCTGCTCTTTGGCGACATTCTCGCAGTTTCAGTTGCCGATCTGGCATTGATCTATGGAGGAGGGGCGGTTGTGCTTGGGGTTCTGGCATGGCTCTGGCGCCCGATGCTCGCGGGCACAGTCAGCGAAGACATTGCCCAGGCCGAAGGCTTTGCGCCAGAGCGCAACAAACTGGTCTTTATGGTACTTCTGGCCGCCCTTATCGCCATCGCCATGAAAATTCTCGGCGTATTGCTGATTACCGCCATGCTCATCATTCCGGCCACCGCCGCCCGGCGCATTGCCAATACACCCGAACAGATGGCGCTCTATGCGGCACTTGGCGGCATGGCGGCAGTGCTGTTGGGCTTGTGGGCATCGCTACATTTCGATACCCCTTCGGGACCTTCCATTGTGGTGGCCGCGTTGGGCGTTTTCGCCCTGACCTCGCTTGTGCCCCTTAATGGGTTGAGCGCAAAGGATTGATCGAGCCATGAGTTCTGCAAGAGCGACTTCTGCAAGAGACCTGACCCGCAACCAGCATCTCGTCCTGGGCACGCTGGAAAAGGCCGAAAGCCCCTTGAGCGCCTATTCGATCCTCGATCAATTGCGCGAGGAAGGGCTGCGCGCGCCGTTGCAGGTCTATCGCGCGCTCGACAAACTCCTGGAAATGGGGCTGGCACACCGGCTCGAAAGCCTTAATGCCTTTGTTGCCTGCGCGCACCCCCATTGCCACAAATCCGGGCTTATCGCCTTTGCCATTTGCGAAAGCTGCGGCCAGGTATCGGAATTTTCCGACGATGTGGTACGCCAGCGGCTCGATGATTGGGCCGCGCGTGAAGGCTTTGTGACCAAACGTACCACCATGGAAATCCGCGGCGCGTGCCGGGCCTGCGCCAGCGCAGCGTGAAACGCACAGGCTGAGCCACCGGCCTCTGGACCCCGGGGATAAATCCCGGGGTGACCTCGGTGGAAAGACGCAAAGAAACGGCACTCCACTTCAACAGTCATTCCGGGATTTCTTCCCGGAATCCAGACGGCAACGCGCTCAAGCGTTTAGAAGTCCCTTTACTCCAGAAAATAGGTAATGGTGGTCACGACCCGCACCTTTTTCTCGATTTGCTTTTCGGCCCGCTGGTCGGGAATATCGACCGCAGCAAGGATTTCAAAAACGCCCTGATTGGCCGTCTGGATGGTGCCAACATCGGCGCCCGCATCCTGCGCGAACTGGTCTGCGGCTTCACGCGCTCTCTGGGTCGCCTCGGCCAGCATTTCGGCCTTGAGGTCGTTGAGCGCAGCAAAAGTATAGGACGGCCCCGCATTATAGCTATCGGAGGAAAAGACAACGCCCAGCCGCAGCAATTCGCCGACATTGCGCGCAGCCTGGGCTATCGCGTCCACATCGCTTGATGTGAGCAAAAACTCTTCCGTCAGAACGAAACGTGCCAGATCGGGTGTATTGGCGGCATTGTAGCCTGCCATGCGATCCTCAACGAAAATATTCTGCACCCGCATATCGGCGTCGTCAAAACCCTGCCCGAGCAGGAATTGCCGCACCGCGCTGTCAGCGGTTTCAAGCTGGGCACGCGCATCTTCAAGCGTCGGGCCGGTGGCCACGAATTTGATCGGCCAGAACCCCTGATCGGCCATCACCGGCCGTTCGGATAGACCCTTGACCGTAACCGTGCGTAACGGCTGCCGGCTTTCGATCAGGGCCTGCCCAGCCAGCCAACCAGCGGCGCCAAGGCCCACGGCAATCAGTAATGCCGCCAGAATACGGGATAGAAATTGCATGGGTTGGTTCCCCCAACAGAAAAAGCGCCCCCCGGCACAAGCCGACTGGGCGCTTTAATTGTGGTGGGTTTTGGGCGAAGTGCGAAGCGCGCTTATGCTACCTTGGCAATATCGGGCACGGCGTCGAGCAGCATCCGCGTATAGTCGGCTTTGGGCGCACTGAAAATCTCTTCAACAGGCCCGCTTTCGACCAGAACACCGTTGTGGAGCACGCCTACGGCATCTGCCATCTGGCGCACAACGGCAAGGTTATGGCTGATGAGCAAATAGGTCAGGCCGAACTCGTCCTGCAGTTGACTCATCAATTCGAGCACCTGAGCCTGCACCGAAACGTCAAGCGCCGAGGTCGGCTCATCGCAAATGATGAATTCCGGCTCGCTCGAAAGCGCACGCGCAATGGCAATCCGCTGACGCTGGCCGCCGGAAAACTCGTGCGGATATTTCCGCATGACCACTGGATCGAGCCGCACCCGATCAAGCAGGTACGCGACCTTTTCGGTGATTTCCTTGTTGTTGCGGGCGATACCCAATTGCCGCATGGGTTCGGCGATGATGTCGCCCACCCGCCAGCGCGGATTAAGGCTCGCATAAGGGTCCTGGAAAATCATCTGGATTTTCGACCGCCGCTTGGCTGCCGCATCCTTGTCGTTCCAGATGTCGGTGCCCTCAAGCAGCACATTACCATCCGTTGGGCGCAAAAGGCCCACCATCATACGTGCGCAGGTGGATTTGCCCGACCCAGACTCCCCGACAAGCCCATAGGTCTTGCCCCGCTCGATCTGAAAGGAAACATCATTGACCGCATTGACGATCTTGCGATTGCGACCGGTTAGCCGCGAGAACAGGGAGGGGGAAAGGTCGAAAACCATGGAGAGGTTTTCGGCCCGGACAAGAGGCGCGTCGGTGACAGCCGCATCGCCCTCATCTCCGCGCGCGACCGCCGCAGCATAGCGCGGGTTCTGTTCCTTGATCGAAGGGATCGCATCGATCAATTTGATCGTATAGGGCTCTTTTGGCCGGTGGATGATATCGCCAACCGTTCCGGTTTCAACGATTTCACCCTTGTTCATGACGATCATGCGATCAGCGGCTTCCGCGATCACACCCATGTCGTGGGTAATCAGCATCACGGCAACGCCGCGTTCGGCGCACAGGCGCTTTAGCACCTTGATGATCTGGGCCTGAACCGAAACGTCGAGCGCCGAGGTGGGTTCGTCGGCAATCACGAGTTCAGGTTCTGCTGCCAGCGCGAGCGAGATCACCACGCGCTGACGCATGCCACCCGAAAACTGGTGCGGATAAGCGTCAATGCGATCTTCGGGCTTTGGAATGCCGGCATCGGCCAGGAGCTCGATAGCGCGAGCCCTGGCCTGCTTTTCGTTGAGCGGCAAATGGCGGCGAATGGTTTCGATCAACTGCTCGCCAACGGTAAAAAGTGGGTTGAGCGAAGTCAGCGGGTCTTGCATGACCATGCCGATGCGTCGACCGCGGATCTTGCGCAGGCTTTCTTCGTCGAGCCCGTCGATCCGATCGCCGTTAAGAGTGATCGAGGTGGACGAGACTTCGCCCGGACGGTCGACCAGCCCCATAATGGCTGTGCCGGTCATGGATTTTCCGGCGCCCGATTCCCCCACCACGCCCAGCACTTCGCCGGGCATGATGTCAAAGGAGATCTTGTTTACAGCGGTGAAGTCACCACGTCGCAAGTGAAAGACAACGCTCAGGTCTTTTACAGAAAGTACAGGTTCGCTCATCAGCGCAGCCTCGGATTCAATGCGTCACGCAACCAGTCGCCCAGAAGGTTGACCGACAGGGCCAGAAGGACGAGCGTGATGGCAGGGAAGAACAGGATCCACCATTCACCGGAGAACAGGAATTGCTGCCCGATGCGGATCAGGGTGCCCAGTGAAGGCCGGGTTGGCGGCACACCGACGCCCAGGAACGAAAGGGTCGCTTCGGCAATGATGGCCAGCGCCAGCCCGATGGTGCCGATCACCAGAACCGGTCCCAGAACGTTGGGCAGGATATGGCGGATCAAAATGAAGATCGGCTTGACCCCGATGATGCGGGCGGCTGAAACGTAATCCTTTTGCCGCTCGACCATGGTGCTGCCGCGCACGGTTCGGGCAAATTGCGCCCAGTCGGAAAGTCCGATGGCAAAGATCAGAACGAAGATCGCCATGTTCTCCTGTTGCGCCGGCGGGAGGATGCCGCGGGCTATACCAAAGATCAGAAGCGCGATCAGGATCGAGGGGAAAGAAAGCTGGATGTCGGCGATACGCATGATGACGGTATCGGTCAGCCCGCCGCGGAACCCGGCGATCAGCCCCAGAGAGACCCCCAGGATCATGGCAAACATCACCGCCGAAACACCCACGAGTAGCGAAACGCGCGAGCCATAGAGAATGGCCGAAAAGACGTCGCGACCCTGATGATCCGAACCGAAGATGAAGAACGCCCCCAACATGCTTTCGCTCATGGGCGGGGTGAACCCGTTCATGAGATTGAGCGTGCGCGGGCTGAACGGATCGTAAGGTGCAATCCAGGGCGCGAAAATTGCGGCAAGGACCAGGATCGCTGCAACGATCGAGGAAACGATCGCGACTGGTGACGTGCGGTAGGAGAAAAAGATGTCGGAATCGATGATCTTGGCGAAGCGGCCTTTGGGGGCCGACGGTGTAATATCGGTCATGGTCAGTGCCCCTTGGACGAGCCGCCAACCCGTAGACGGGGGTCAACGACGTAATAGAGAATGTCGACGATCAGATTGACGATCACGAACACGAAACCGACAAAGATCAGGTAGGCGGCCATAACCGGCACGTCGACCACCGCGACTGAGGAGAGGAACAGCGAACCAATGCCGGGCCACTGGAAAACCGTTTCGGTGATCAGTGCCCCGGTGATAATCGAGCCCAGTTGCAGGCCTGCAATGGTGATCACGGGAACCATGGTGTTCTTGAGCGCGTGCGAGAAGTTGATCGCCCGTTTTGAAAGCCCTCTGGCGCGGGCGAACTTGATATAATCCTGCCGCAGCACTTCAAGCATTTCCGCGCGCACGAGGCGCATGATCAGCGTCATCTGGAACAGTGAAAGCGTAATCGCTGGCAGGATGAGCGAGCGCAGGCCCGTCTCCGTCAGAAAGCCGGTTCGCCACCAACCCAGATCCACGACCTGACCGCGCCCGAAGCTGGGAAGCCACTGCAATTCGACGGCAAAGATGTAAATGAGTCCAATACCGATCAGGAAGGTCGGCAGCGACACGCCGATCAACGAGAAGGCCATGATACCGGCAGCAATAGGGCTCTTGCGGTTCAGCGCGGTGAAAACACCGGCAACGATGCCCACGATCAGCGCGATTGTCGCCGAGGTCAGGGCCAGTTCGATCGTTGCGGGCAGGCGCGACATAATCAGATCGGCCACAGGGGTCTGCAGGCGATAGGAAATGCCGAAATTGCCCTGCAATGCGTTCATTATGAAGCGGAAGAACTGCACATAGAACGGATCGTTGAGCCCGAGGCGCTCACGCAGGAGTTCCTGATCGGCGATGGTTGCCTCCTGGGAAACCATCGAAGCGACCGGGTCGCCGACATATCGGAACATGATGAAAGAGATCAAAGCGACGGCGAGCATCACAATAATGGATTGCCCGAGTCGTTTGAAAATGAAGGCCAGCATCGAAGTGGTCTCCGTCAACGCTTTTAGCAGATCAATGGGAAAGACTTGGGCCGTTGCCCAGCAGTCCCGGTGTGAAGGAAGTCTAGCGGAAATCCCGTCAGCGGCAACGTCCAGTAATTTGCGGACGATCTTTCAAGGTGCCGGTTAAACGAAGCGCCGCGCCACGACTTTTGAAAAGCTGTGGCGCGGCGCCTGTTGGGTTCCGATGGCCTAGTCGATAACGACGTCGGTCATCCGGGGCTGGTTTTCAGGATGCACGGCGAGGGTCAAACCATCTTTCATTGCATAGGCGAGCGCCTGTACGTGAATGGTGAGGAACACGCGGTCTTCCTGAACCTGATCCCAGATTTCAGCAACAACGGCATCACGGGCTTCCAGATCGGTCATAGTGCCCAGAGACTGGATTTTTTCGTCCAGTTCAGGATTGGAATAAAGGCCGATATTGTAGGTACCGTAATTGCCGTCCTTGGTGTGGACGAGGTCGTTGAAGATATAGGCTGAGTCAAAGGTCGGCACGCCCCAGCCAAGGAGATAGAAGTCGGTTTCGTTGTTGAGGATCAGCGGCGAGTGCTGAGCGACCGGACGGGAAGCCAGGGTTACATCGATACCGATCTGGCCGAGCATACCGACAACAGCCTGTGCGATCGCTTCGTCATTGACATAACGGTCGTTGGGGGTGTCCAGCGTCACCGAGAAGCCATCGCCATAGCCCGCTTCTTCCATGAGCTGTCGAGCGCGTTCGACATCGACTGCCGGACAGGCGTCAAGCTCTTCGGTCCAGCCTGCAACGAACGGAGGCATGTTCACGCAAGTGGGGATCGACTGACCGCGCATGACAACCTGCTGGATCGCGTTGCGGTCCACGACAAGCTCCATGGCTTCACGAACCAGCGGATTTGCGAAGGGGTTCTCGTCGGTGATGTTGGAGGACACCAGCGGCGCGTCATCCATCCGGTAGCCGAAATAGATGGTGCGGTTTTCAGGGCCGGTCTCCACCTTGATGCCCGGCGAGCCTGCAAGGCGCTCGATGTCCTGGACGGGAACGTCCTGTACCAGATCGACTTCGCCCGAAAGCAGGGCTGCAATACGGGTCGCGCTATCCGAGATCGGGGTATAGACGATTTCGGTTACAGCTGGTGCGTCGCCCCACCAGTTTTCGTTGACGGTCATGACCGAACGCACGTCGGGATCACGCTCAGTCAGGATGTAGGGGCCGGTGCCGTTGGTGTTGCGCACGGCGAAGTTTTCCTCGCCAGCGGCAAAATCCTGCACGCCGACCAGGTCGTTAGCTTCCGACCAGCCCTTGTCCATGATGAAGGTGTTGGTGACGTTGTTGGGATAGAGCGGCGAAGGGCCGGCCATCTGGAATTCGACAGTATAGTCGTCAACAGCGGTCACGCTCACAACGTCAGCATGAAGCTGGCGCATGTTGGAGTTGTCGGACTTCGCGCGCTCGATCGAGAACACGACGTCTTCGGCGGTGAACTCTTCACCGCCATGGAAAGTTACGCCTTCGCGCAGCTCGAAAACCCAAACGGTTTCATCGCCTTCCTTGACGTACCAGTCGGTCGCAAGGCGCGGCTGAAGGTTGCCTTCCACATCGCGGTCCAGAAGCGTCTCATAGATGTGGTGATTGAAAGTGTGGGTCACGCCCTGGTTCTGCGAATGCGGATCGAGCGTAAGCGCGTCGGACTGGCGAGCCCAGCGCAGGGTTTCGGCGTTCGCAGCCGAAATCATCACCGATGAGGCGAGAAGGACCGCCACAATGCCGGTCAGTTTATTTGCCATGAGTTTCATTCCCCTTGAAGCTTCTGCCGCCGTTTCCGGCAACAGGATAGGCGTATGTAAGAGTGCGCGAAATCCGGCGTCCGACATAAATCGAAGTCAAAAACCATGTTGGTCAGATGTCTCGACAATGCTGGCTCAGCGGTTTCACGCACTCTCTATTTTTATAATCTGCAGGGATTATCTTTTTGCATGATGATCCCTCCCTGCGACTTGGGGCCAACAGTGATTGCCTTCACTGCGCGCCGAGACCGCAACAAAGCGTCTTTTGTTTGATCGCGCAATGGGTATCTGACGCCCCTTTACGTCAATACCGCTGACCTTTATTGATCAAAAGGTAAAATTTACTCGATTATTCAATGTCTAATGCCCGTAACCACGGGTACTTAAACCATAAATTTTCACCAAACTTTTTTTGATGGACGCTGCTCAAAGAGCACGCATTGCCTCCCAAGCGTCCAAAATCGGAGCAATTTTGCGCAAACACCGGAGCAGAAGAGGGTGATTTTTCGAATCCCGCGCCGCTTTGCGTATGCTGGCGTGCGGTCATATCCACCCTTCGATTGCATACACTTTGCAATTGGCAGTTGAACGGGGCAAGCAGGGCCTTTATGACAGGTTCAACCTCACTTTTGTCACAAATGGTCCCGTCGCAACGTGTCAATGATTTCGCAAAAGGCCCGATATGCCCTTCGCGCGCTGGTTTCTCTTACGCGCGTTGAATCTGGCCAGAGCCTAATGATTTCCGAAATTGCCATCGAACAGGACATACCGAAAAAGTTTCTCGAACAGATCCTTTTGGAGCTCAAGCGCAACGGCATCGTCATGTCGCGGCGCGGAAAGACCGGAGGCTACCTGCTCTTGAAGGCTCCTGCCGATATCAGTTTCGGGGAAGTTCTGCGTATCATCGACGGACCGATTGCGCCGTTACCTTGCCTCTCCAAGATCGCCTATCGACGCTGCATCGATTGCAAGAGCGAGAAGGATTGCGAAATCCGGCACGTCTTTGCCAAGGTCACCGATGCCACACGCGCGGTATTGGACAAGACCACGCTGGCGGATGCCGTCAGCGAAATCGATGCGGGCAAGCGCGCCGAAGCGATTTAGCGACTGCAGACGCTGGTGTTCCTTGCGTTGTGAAGCCCGGTAATGAATAGCGGGGTGACGGCGGTGTTTGGGTGATCCTCTGCAAAAAACTTCATTGTCATTCCGGCGTGCCCTTCGACCGCAGGTCTCAGGGCGTTCGTGCGCTGCTAAAGCTCCACCAGAGCTTTCGCTTCGGCTAAAGCCGAACCGCTTCTCACTCCCGGAATCCAGAACGCAAAAAGCACAAAGGCTGCAGCGATCCCACAGCCTTCCAGCTGCACCGGCTAAACCACCCGCTCACCCTTGATCCACACGCCCAGAACATCGAGCGCGTCGGACAGATGCACAAAAGATGCCTCGGCACCGAGACCGAGTTGCCCCAACCGGTCGGCCTGGCCGATGGCCTGCGCCGGATAAAGGCTTGCCATCCGCAACGCTTCTTGGAGCGAGATGCCCACGATCTTGTGCATATAGCGCACGGCATCAATCATGGTGAGATCGGCCCCGGCCAATGTGCCATCGGCCAGCCGCAAGGCGCCATCGGCGCGCACGATTTCCCGGCCATTCAGCGTGAAGCGTTCCAGATCGGTACCAATGGTGGACATGGCATCGGTCACAAGAAAAATCCTGCCCGGCCCCTTCTTGCCCCGCATGGCGACCGAGATGGTTCCCGGCGCAACGTGATGGCCATCGGCTATCAGTCCGGCCCAGATACCGTGATCGAGCGCGGCCCCGACAATACCCGGCTCACGACTGCCCAATTGACTCATGGCATTGAAGAGATGCGTCACCATCGTTGCCCCGGCCGCAAAATGCGCACTGGCAGTCTCATAGGAGGCGTCGGAATGGCCAAGGCTGACGATCAGCCCGGCCTCGGCCAGTGCTCGCGTCTGCTCGGTTGCCACCGATTCCGGCGCAATCGTTGTCAGAAGCGTTGCAAGTCCGGCCCGCGCCTCGATCAGCGTATCGAGATCGGCCTGCTCCATCGGCCTTATATAGCCGGGATTATGCGCGCCCTTGCGAGCCACCGAAAGATGTGGGCCTTCAAGATGCAGACCCTCAAATCCCCTGATCCCGCGCGCCTGCGCCGCCAGACCCGCCGCAATGGCTGCGCGGGTGACGCTTGGCGTATCGGTAATCAGGGTCGGCAAAAGCGCGGTGCTGCCGAACTGGAAATGAGCCGCGCAAAGCCGCTCCAGCGCATCGCTGTCGGTCGTGTCGTTAAACAGAACGCCGCCGCCGCCATTGACCTGCAAGTCGACAAAACCGGGAACGATAAACCCCGCCCCCAGATCCGTTACATCCGCACCAGAGACCTGTGTGCCGCCATCAATGATTTGGCTTACGCTGCCGCCCTCGCAGCCCAGAGTTGCGCCATCATGCCATTGGTTGCCGTCGAACAGCCGTGCTGCCTTAAAGTGTTGCATTGCACTCATACGGTTGCCGTCACTTTGCGCAGATGCGGGGGTGTATCGGGGTTAAAGCCGCGATGACGCGCCAGGGCTTCGATAAAGCCGTAAAAGCTGACGACAAGCGCAATCGGGTCGGTCAGACCATGGGCGGTCCGGGCAACCGGCAGAGGCGTTCCGGCACCGGGTTCAGGATCGGTAACAAACACCTTGCCACCTTGATCGGAGAGCTTGGCACAGGTCTGCAAAATGGAGTCGCGCGCCTTGTCCTGCGCACAAAGCGCAAGCACGGGGAAACCCTTGTGCACGATTGCAGCAGGACCGTGCAGCACTTCGGCGGTTGAATAGGCCTCCGCGTGCAATCCCGAGGTTTCCTTGAATTTCAGCGCCGCTTCACTGGCAATCGCGGCCCCCGGCCCGCGGCCCAGCACGTAAAGTGAATTGTGCCCATCAAGCGCTGTGATCAACGGCGACCAATCGCAGGCCAGCGCTTTTTCCAAGGCGTCCGGCAAGTTATCGAGTGCGGCCAATAGGCTTTCATCTTGAGCAAGATGGGCAACAACAGCCAGTCCGGCGACAACAGAGGTCACGAAGGTCTTCGTCGCGGCGACCGATTGCTCGGTTCCGGCAAGTATATCGATGACGTTATTTGCCGATTCAGCCAGCGGCGAGCCCGCATCGTTGGTTATGGCAATGGCACAGGCACCGCTCCGGCGCGCGCTCTGCAGCATGGAAACGATGTCGGGGCTTTTGCCTGATTGGGAAATCGCGATGGCACCGGCTTGCTGCAACTTGAGGTCGACGCCGTAGATCGAGGCCACAGAAGGGCCGATCGAGGCAACCGGTAGCCTCGCCACCAGCTCGCATCCATATTTGAAATAGCTCGCCGCATGATCGGACGACCCGCGCGCAATTGTTGCAACAAGGCGCGGCTTTGCTACGCCAAGCGCTTGCGCAGCTTCCCTTATTGCAGGACGCCCCGCCCCCAGAAGGTCGGCCACGACCTGCGGGATCTGTCCGATTTCGCGCTTCATATGGGTGTCATTCGATCCGGTCATGGCTATTCCTTGCTAAACAATCAGGATTTCGCGTCGCGCAATTCGGCGACGAAATCATAGGCATCGCCTCTATAGATCGAGCGTGTAAATTCAACGACGCGGCCCGAGGCGAGGTAGGCCGTGCGTTCTATGCGCAGGCTGGCCGAGCCGGGCGCAACGCCCAGCAATGCGGCATTTTTCTGGTCGAGATTGACGGCTGCGATGCGCTGGAGCGCGCGCACCGGCCGGTGGCCGGTCTCATTGAGTTTGGCGTAAAGTGAATGGGTAATGCTTTGCGGGTCGGGCAGAATCGATGCGGCAATCGCTGCCCGTTCCACAGCAAGCGGCACCCCATTCGCAATGCGCAGGCGGCCCACGCGCGCCACCTTTTCATCCCCGGCCAGTCCCAGGATAACCATTTCTTCGGGCGCCGGAGCATAAATGCCCCGATCGAGCCATTGGGAGCGCAGTTCCATGTCGCGGCGCGCCATATCCTCGCTGAACGAGGTCAGGGTTGAAAGCGACTGCTCGAAGCGCTCGACTTGCTGGGTTACAAAAGTGCCCGAGCCGTGGCGCTGGAACAGTACGCCCTCGCTGACAAGCTGGCCCAGCGCCTTGCGCACAGTAACGCGCGAAAGTCCGGTCATCTGTGCGATGTCGCGCTCCGATGGCAGACCGTCGCCGGGCGCCAGAAATCCTTCATCGATCGATTGGGCGATAAGATTGCGCAGGCGCAGATAAAGCAGTCCGCCGCTTTGGGGTAAATTAGCCGAGCTTAAAATCGCATCGAACTTTTCGCTCACCTGCCCGGCACCTCTCGCTTTGGCTAAAATGCATTCCATTTACATACCAATGGAATACCATTTTGCAAGTCCGATGCCAACTTTTGCCGAAATCGACGAAAATAACGCGTTTTCTGGCCAGAAACTGGCCAGAACTTTGCGTTAGGCGGGCAATTTCAGAGCGCGGGCTAGGGTTTGAGGGGCAATCCGAGCGCGATCAGCTCGGCCCGAAGCGCTTCGGGGGAGGTAAAATGAATGGCCTCCATGCCCACTTTCCGGGCAGAAATTACATTGGCCTCGTTGTCATCAATAAAGACGCAGGCCTCGGGGGCCAGCCCGTAGCGCTCGCAAAACAAACGATAAATGCGCACATCGGGCTTTACCAGCTTTTCGAGCCCGGAGACCACAACCCCGTCGAACTTGGAGAGGAACGGCCAGTGCGGCAGCATTTGCACCCATTTCTCCCAGGAAAAATTCGTGATGGCGAAAGTGGGAATTTCAGCATCGATCAATTCCTGATGAATATCCACCGTGCCCTGGAAAACGCCGTTGACCGTTTCCTGCCAGCGCGTATCGAATGCCTGAATTTGCTGCCAATACTGGGGATGCCGGGTGATGAGCTTGGCAACGCCTTCGGCAAAGATGTCGCCGGCGTCGAACTCCAGATTCCAGTCCGGCGTGCAGATATTTTGCGCAAACCAGACCGCTTCTTCTTCGGTCTCGAAGAGTTTGCGGAACAGGTAAAGCGGGTTCCAATCGACAAAAACACCACCAAGATCGAACACCGGCACGAGCGGTTCGCCCATTTATCCCTCCTTTTCAACTCGGGTTAGCCTACGGGCTATGCCAGAGCCGGGAGATATAAACAACTAGCCGTTCTGCGTGATCACTTCGCCAAAGCGCGGCAGGTAGAAAAATTCCTTGTAGAGCGGAATATTGGCTTTCAACACGAAGCCACCGACCGGACGGTATTCATAGCTGCCTTCCGAGATCACGACATACGCATCGCGCGCGATGTCGGTAATTTCACTGGGCAGGCTATAAACGCTGTCCTGGGTATGGGCACTGGCGCCATTATGAGCCCGGCTCCAGAGAATGCGGGCCACGCCGTCATTGTCGATATGAGCGACGCTGACAATGAGCTGGGCGCGAGACCCGTCATAGGGCAGCATGATGGCCTGGCTGGCGGAGAAATAATCGTCGAGGATATTCTGACGAATATTGCCGGGCGCCTGCGCCACAAGATCGCCCAACGTGCTGACTGCATTGGCCAGTTTCCGGTCCGTGGAAATGCCTTGGCTCAGATCGACCGAGCCGATGAACATGGTCAGCAACAGCGGAATAATCAGCGCAAATTCGACCGCGGCGACGCCGCGCGCATTGTCCAGAAACTGGCGGATTTTCTTGATCATGACGCAGGCACCGGCCCCCATGGGAATGGCTCATTGCGGAACACGCGGGCAGCGGCCAGAAGCCGCGTCCCATCGGGCAAAACATTGCTCATCAGGCCCGGAATGGCGAGAATTGTCGGCCATTTGTAATAGGCTTCGACAAGAACAATGGTCTGGCCCTGCCCGGGCTGATAGGCAGGTGAGAATGTCCAATCCCCGGTTTCTGTATCGACCGGTGTTCCGGTGGAAAAGTTGGCGAAACTGGGGAGCTGCCTCACCGAAATCCGCAATTCGTTGCAATTGAACATATGATAAAGACGATCACAGATTTCAGCGCGGTAGCCGTCGGCGTTGATGCCTTGCTGCTGCACCTGTCCGATGCGGATCATACGCGCGCTGTCATGCACGGCGCCGTCAAGTATTTGCCCTGCGAGAAAGAATACAGATATTTCAAGTATTGCACCGACAACTGCAAAGAAAATCGGTGCGAGAATACCGAATTCTATCATCATCGCGCCGCGCTCATCGCGCCTGAAACGGCGCGCCAGCAGGTCGACAACCCTAATCTGACGTTTATTGCGCTTTGCCATTGGTCGCGTGTCTCGGCCCCCATCCAATGAGACCGGTACATTACCTAGGACAGTTCTAACCAGCGGTTAGAGGATTTGCTAAATTGTGAGCAATTTCCGATAGCGGTGAATGAAGTCTTACCGCGCGGTTTGCTGAACCATTGTGCTCGATATAACAACTTTTTCAGTATAGTTGGTGTCATCACCGAGCATGATTACCGGCTGGCAGTCAGGCGCGCAGGCCATGGAGGTTCTGGCCATGCCCATAAAAACAGTCACATTGTCGGTCTTGCTCTGACTGACTTCCACAATCGTGTCGGCAATCGGCTCACCAGCACTATCAAGCACGATCATGTTGGTGCGGCCATAGCTCTTGCCCGTCAATATAAGTGTACGCGGATCCTGGATCGTAACATCGGCAATTCCGGGATTGCCGATGATGACTGTTGCAGCCGGTGCGTTTATGCGCAGCACCCGCGCCATATTCGCGTTGACGGTGATCAAAACCTCGTCGGTTGCCAATGCCGCCGGCGCTCCAACAAGCATCGGAGCGAGCGAGACGCCCACAGCAAGAAACGCGCTGCGCACAAATCTGTTCATGATCACTTTCCCGCTTCACGATTGATAAAGGTTACCCGATCATGGCGCGCAATGGTTTATATTTGGCAAACGAAGCCGCCTGACCGCCATCGACCAGTTATTTACAATGCAATCCATCAAAGTAACTATTTAATAGTCATATGTAATATTCGTGAAGCCTTTTACCTTTGCAACTCTCCGATTAACTTATTTTCAACTGCTCAAGGCTAGCGTTTACTCAAGTTCGATGTGTGACGCGTCGGACGCATGACGTCGCCACAGGGGGACGCAACGAACATGGAGCATGAAATGAACCTTTTGAAGAAATTTGCCGCCGACGAATCCGGCGCAACCGCAATCGAATACGGCCTTATTGCCGCGCTGATCTCTGTTGCAATCATTGCCGCTGTTGGCATTCTGGGTGGCGGCCTGCGAGAAACCTTTGAAGATATCAATTCGCAACTTGGCTTCTCGTGAGATAAGTCTCGAAGACCTTCAAAGGGCTCCTACGGGAGCCCTTTGTCATTTCACTTAAATCCTCCGTTGACACCTTGGGGGCTATAGCGTGAATTCTAACTAGCAAACTACAAGGCAAGCAGAATGATTGCAAAATTCTTTGCCGACAATGGAGGGGCGACGGCGATAGAGTATGGGCTGATTGCAGCGCTTGTAGCATTGCTAATCATATCAGTATTATTATCGATTAATGATAGCATGATAGATATGTTTAATTATATAGAGTCGAATATCACACCGGCACTCTCTCAATAAAAAGTATGACAAAGACTTTTATTATCATCTTCCCCGCCCTTATGGCTTTTGCTGCATGTTCAGACCTACTGACCATGCGGATTTCCAATCGGCTTGTGCTCATCACCGTCGCTGCATTTTTCCCGCTCGCCTTTTTTGCCGGACTGACATTGCCACTGCTGGGCATGCACCTGGGCATTGCCGCGCTGGTTCTTGTTGTTACTTTTGCAATGTTTGCGGCAGGATGGATTGGTGGTGGCGACGCGAAACTGGCGGCGGCGATTGTTCTTTGGCTGGGGCTTGATCTTGCACTGCCGTTTCTGGTCTATGCAGCGCTGCTGGGCGGCGCGCTTACGCTGCTTATCCTGATCGTGCGCCGTTACATGCTGCCAGCACCGCTCCTGAATGTGGGCTGGATCGTGCGCCTGCACGACCAGAAGACGGGCATCCCTTACGGCATCGCCCTGGCAGCAGCCGCAATGCTTGTTTATCCTCAAAGCGCGATCTATCAGGCCTTCGCAGGCTGAGCGCATCGCGCCGCGCGCTCCTGACAGTTCAACCAATTAACGGCTTCTGGCAAGCAAGCCGGAAAGCATTGACCGAAGCAAAGTTCCTAATAAATCCTAAATATTTCTCATCAACGCTTGGTTAACCTTTATGCAAAAGCATCAGTTAACCAAGTTTTGACCCTTTACACTCCATATTCAGCCCGCTTGGCGTGAACTGCACGCCGGATTGAAGTGTCCGGCAGGCTCATGGATCGCCAGAACGCTCAGCGCATGGCGGCATCATGCTTCCATCCGCGTTTGGGGACGATCGCGCGCATCCATGAACGATGGCGCGCATTGGGAGTGTGGTAAATGAGACCGGCGCGTATTCTGCTTATTGTTGTGGCCCTTGTCGCGGGCGGCCTTGCTGCCTTTCTGGCAACCCGCGGGCCCAGCCCGGAGCCAACAGCCCCCCAGGAAGTTGCTCAGGTTCGGACCGAACCGACCGTTCGTGTGCTCGTTGCCAATACGGCCATCGGTCTTGGCCAACGCCTCACAGCAAATGACGTGACCTGGCAGGACTGGCCCGAGGGTGCGGTTCGCCCGGATTATATTACGTCCCAAATGGTGCCCGACGCTCCTACGCAGATTTCCGGCGCCGTCGCCCGGTTTGAATTTTTCAATGGCGAGCCCATCCGCGAAGCCAAGCTCGTGAACTCGACCCAGGGTTATCTCTCGGCCGTCATCAGTGAAGGCATGCGCGCGGTATCGGTGGGCGTTACCGCCGAATCCGCCTCGGGGGGCTTTATCGTACCCAATGACCGGGTCGATGTTGTTCTTACGCGCTCGAGTTCGACTTATTCTGAAACGATCCTTTCCAATGTGCGCGTCCTGGCTATCGGCGAGCGCCTCGGTGAAGTCGGCGCCACCAGCGGCAGTGGAAATCCGCAAGAACCAAGTTCGCAACGCTTCGAATCCAACCAGATCGCAACCCTGGAAATGACACCGACACAGGCCGAGGTGATCCTGAATTCTGCCTCTGCCGGGCGGTTGGCGCTTGTTTTGCGCTCGGTCGTCGATTTTGCGGAAACGCCAAGCGCCAATGGCGGACGCTCACAAGCAATCAGGCTGATCCGCTATGGCAACGAGCAGGCCGTTGCCTCCGGCAATACCAGTTCGGCTCCTTCTGTTGTTGGCCCGTCGGCTCTTGAGACATCCCGCGGGCTTTCAGGACAGCCCGGCAATCAGTCGAGCGCAGCAGATTCAGACGCCTTGAGCGTCGAGATAAGATAGTGATGGGGACACCGATGAAATTGCACACGATGCGCAAGAAATTCTCCGCGCTTTCCTTGATGATGCGCACGATGCTCGCGGGCGCTGTTATCGGCGGCGCCCTTTATGCGCTTCCGGCCGCTGCCAGCTCGGCACCACATCTGCGTATAGCGCATAATGAAGTGGGGCGGACCCAGCACATCCAGCTCGGCGTCAACAAATCCGTTATCATCGACCTGCCGGTCGATGCGGGCGAAGTGATCGTTTCCCAGCCTGGCGTTGCCAACGCGATCATGCGCACCAAGACCCGCGCCGTGATTCAGGGCATTTCGGCAGGCGAAACCAATATCTTTTTTCTGGACCCACGCGGCGGCGGCATTGCGGTGATCGAAATTTCCGTTGCCCAGGATTCAAGTGGGCTTTCGGCGACGATCAACCGGCTGCTGCCTGGAGCGCGGGTGCAGGTGCAGTCCTTCGCAAATTCGGTCATTCTCTCCGGTGAAGTCAACTCCGGCGATGATCTGGAAAAGGCAATTGCCATTGCCGGTCAATATGTCGGCGGCCCTGACAATGTGACCTCGGTGATCAATGTCTCAGGCGGTCAGCAGGTCATGCTCAAGGTCACGGTGGCTGAGGTCAAGCGCGATGCAGCGCGCGAGCTTGGCATCAATCTCGGTGCCTTTCTTAATAGCGGGCTGGGCACCAGCCTGATCACGACGCCCTGGAATGGCACAGCAACGACTGCGACGTTGGGTACAGGATTTACCGCTGGCGACTTCCGACTCAACGCAACCTTGCGCGCCCTTGAAGATCGCGGCGCGATGCGGACCCTGGCAGAGCCGACACTGACGGCGATTTCAGGCGAGGAAGCTGAATTTTTTGCCGGTGGCGAATTCCCCGTCCCGACCGAAATCGACGACGATGGCCGCGTGACCTATGAGTTCAAGGAATTCGGCGTCAATCTGGGCTTCACGCCAACCGTCCGCTCAAACGGCATTATCGGTCTTGTGGTCAAGACCTCGGTTTCCGAACTGTCCACAGAGGGCTCGCTCGGCCCAATCATGGCCACCCGCGAACGCCGGGCCAGCACGTCGGTCGAGTTGCCGCAAGGCACCACCCTTGCCATTGGCGGGCTTATCGAGGAGCGCGTGCGTCAGCAGATTCATCAAGTTCCGGGCCTGGGCAATATTCCGATCCTGGGTGCCCTGTTCCGTAGTCGCGAGTTCGTCCATTCGGAAACCGAGCTTGTGATCCTCGTTACCCCGATCATCGCATACCCGCAGCATACGCCCGTGCCCCTGCCAACGGACAATACGGCAATCTCTTCGGACGCAGAGGCGATCTTCCTTGGCCGGATGGAGACCCTTTACGGGGTGACCGGCGGCAAGGGGACAGGCCAGTTCCGCGGTTCTGTGGGCTTTGTACTCGATTGACCGGCGCACTGCACATTTGAGGATGAACACAGATGAGTTTTCTTGAAAACGACAAGCCAGTGTCCGGAAACAAGCCGTCCGAAGAGGTGCCGCAAGGTGCCCGGCTGGTGCCGCGCATAACGATTCAGGCCTTCTGCGAAAATTCCCAGACCGCTCAACTGATCGAGAATGCCGCCCATGACCGGCGCATGTCCAAAGTCGCGCTCACAACCCACAATGGTGGGCTCGACGGGGCTATCGAGACCTACAAGACCAATCCCACGCCCAATCTGATAATCGTAGAGACCACATTGCCCGCCGAGCAAATCCTCAATGCGCTCGAGCAATTGGCCGAGGTTTGCGATGCTTCGACGCGGGTTGTGGTTATCGGACATGTCAATGACGTCGTGCTCTATCGCGATCTGATCCGGGCCGGGGTTTCCGAATATCTCGTCATGCCAACGACGACGCCGGTGATCATCTCGGCCATTTCCGATCTGTTTACTGGAGAAGGCGCAAACCCGATCGGGCGCACGATCGGTTTCATTTCGGCCAAGGGTGGCGCAGGCTCGTCAACGATTGCCCATAATGTCGGCTGGTCGATTGCCAAGTCGCTCCGGCAGGACGTTTTGATTCTCGATCTCGACCTGCCTTTCGGCACCGCCGGGCTCGATTTCAACCAGGACCCGCCCCAAGGCATTGCCGATGCCGTTTATGCCAGCGACAAGATGGATGCGGTTATGCTCGACCGGCTCATGAGCAAGGCAGCAAATCATATCAATCTTTTAACTGCACCGGCCACGCTGGACCGGACCTACGACCTTTCCGAGCGCAGTTTTGAGCAGATTATCGAACTGGCACAACAGCAGGTGCCTGTCGTTGTGATCGATCTGCCCCATACCTGGACCGGCTGGGTGCGCCATACGCTTTCGGCAATCGATGAGATCGTGATCGTTGCCGAGCCCGATTTGGCCAACTTGCGTAACGCCAAGAACATGGCCGATGTCATCAAGAGCTTGCGCCCTGCCGAAACAGACCCGGTGATTGTGATCAACAAGGCTGGCATTGCCAAACGGCCCGAGATCCCGGCGGACGAGTTTGCAGGCTCAATCGATTGCCGGCTTGCCGGCACCATCGGCTTTGATCCGGCGCTCTTTGGCACCGCGGCCAATAACGGTCAAATGGTTGCCGAGGTCTCAGCCGGCCACAAGGCCAATGAAATCTTCAAGTCTATTGGCCTGCAGGTGACAGGGCGCATTGCAGCGGACGTTCAAAGCAAGGCATCCGGCCTCAAACTGCCTGGATTGTTCAAGAAACTGAAAATTGCCTGATCGAAGGGACGCGCACGATGTTTGGTAAGCGGACGAGTTTTGGCGGCAACACGCAAGCTGCGCCCAAGGCGCCGCCTGCGCCCGTCCAACAGGACGTCGCCGGTTCCATCGCATCCAGGCCCATCGACGGCCCCAGCGCCGAAACGACTGCCCCCCCACCGCCCAAGCGTGAGGAGGAGATTGACGCCAACGATGCGTCGAAGGCCGGGCGCGACAAGAATTATTTCCAAACCAAGTCCGCGATTTTCAACGCCCTGATCGACTCCATCGATCTCAGCCAGCTTGCGGCGATGGATCAGGTTTCCGCGCGTGAGGAAATTCGTGACATTGTTGCCGAGATCATTGCGCTCAAGAATTTCGTCATGTCGATTTCCGAGCAGGAAGACCTGCTCGACGATATCTGTAACGACGTTTTGGGCTACGGACCGCTTGAGCCGCTGCTCGCGCGTGATGACATCGCCGATATCATGGTCAATGGGTCGCAGCGCTGCTACATCGAAGTCTCGGGCCGCGTAAAGCTCACCAATGTCCGGTTCCGCGACGATTCCCATCTGATGAATGTCTGTCAACGCATCGTGAGCCAGGTTGGTCGCCGGGTCGATGAATCCTCGCCCATATGTGACGCCCGCCTGCCCGATGGCTCTCGTGTCAACGTCATTGCGCCGCCGCTCGCCATTGACGGGCCGACGCTGACCATTCGTAAGTTCAAGAAAGACAAGCTGACCCTTGGCCAACTCGTCAAGTTCGGCTCGATCTCGCCCGAAGGCGCGGAAGTGCTGCGGGTTTTGGGCCGCGTTCGCGCCAATATCCTGATTTCAGGCGGCACCGGCTCGGGCAAGACGACACTCTTGAACTGCATGACCGCGTTTATCGAAAAGGATGAACGCGTCATCACCTGTGAAGACTCCGCCGAATTGCAGCTCCAGCAGCCGCATGTGGTGCGCCTTGAAACACGCCCGCCCAACCTTGAAGGCGAGGGCGAAATCACCATGCGCGAATTGGTGAAAAACTGCCTGCGTATGCGTCCCGAACGCATCATCGTGGGTGAAGTGCGTGGCCCGGAGGCCTTCGACCTGCTCCAGGCCATGAATACCGGTCACGACGGCTCAATGGGTACCTTGCACGCCAACTCGCCGCGCGAGGCTCTTTCCCGTCTTGAATCCATGATTACCATGGGTGGTTATGCGCTGCCCAGCCGCACCATTCGCGAAATGATCGTTTCCTCGATCGATGTGATCGTCCAGGCGGCCCGCCTGCGCGACGGTTCGCGCCGCATTACCCATATTTCGGAAGTTCTGGGTATGGAAGGCGATGTGATCGTGACCCAGGACGTCTTCCTTTATGACATCCTTGGCGAAGACGCCAATGGCTCGCTGATCGGACGGCATCGCTCTACCGGCATTACCAAGCCGAACTTTGCTGAAAAGGCCCGCTATTACAACGAAGAACCTGCGCTTGTGGAAGCACTGGAGCGCGCCAATGTCGAGCAGAATGAAATGCTGCGCTAGCAGTGAGGCATCCATGAACCGGTCTGCCAGCGCGCTGATGAAAAAGGACACCCGATGTCGCCAATGATCCTGGGCTTGCTCGTTCTGGTCTGCGTGGGTGCGGTCGGCCTCGCGTTCATGCCGGCCTTTGCCGGGTCGGGGCGCGCAGACAAACGCCGCAAGGCCCTTGAAGGCGATATTGCGGTCAACCGGCAAACCGCAAGTGTTCAAAAGACCCGCGATTCCCGCCGCCGAACGGTGCAGGACGCGCTCAAGACACAAGCCGATGCCCTCAGCGCTCGACGGGGCAAAAAAACGCTCAAGGCGCGTCTGTTTCAGGCCGGGATGAAAACCAGCGTACAGGCCTGGGTGCGCAACTGCGCGATCCTTGGCGTCGTACTGTTCGTTGTGCTGATCGTCTTGCAGGTGAACTTCATTTTCGCGCTGCCCATTGCGCTCGCCGGCGCCTATGTGCTGCCCAATATGTTCCTTGCCAACCGGCGAAAGAAGTATCAGGCCGCATATCTCGAAGAATTGCCAAACGCGGTCGAAGCCATTGTACGCGGGGTCAAATCGGGCCTGCCGCTCAACGACTCCATCCGGCTGGTGGCAAAGGAAGTCAAGGAACCTGTTCGATCCGAGTTCATACGCGTGCTTGAACAGCAGTCGATTGGCAAGACCATGCAGGAAGCGGTTGAAGTGCTTTTCGACCGCGTTCCCCTTGCCGAGGTCAATTTCTTCGTTGTCGTGATCGCGGTTCAGCAGCAGGCAGGCGGCAATCTCTCCGAAGCCCTTAGCAACCTTGCGCGCGTTTTGCGCAACCGCAAGAAGATGAAGGCCAAGGTGAAAGCCATGAGTTCGGAAGCCAAGGCTTCTGCCATGATTATCGGTGCCCTGCCCCTTTTCGTTGCCGGCGCTGTTTCGGTAATCAGCCCCAGCTACCTCAGCCCGCTGATTTCCACAAATATCGGTTTGATCTGGCTCGGCGTAGCATTTTTCATGATCTGCATCGGCGCCTATGTCATGAACCGCATGATCCAGTTCGATTACTAGGAGCAAGTCAAGTGAGCCTTGTTGATCGAATCGTACAGCCGGAATTTCTGATTGCCGTTCTGGCCGCCATTTCGGCGGCGGCGGTTGTATTTACCTTCGGCGCCCACTTTGCCGATCGGTTCGAGCGCAATGACCGCATGAAAAAGGTCGCGCTGGAACGCGAACAAATGCGCGCGAGAGAGATGTCGCGCCTGCGCAGCCAGGGCAATGGCAAGGAAGAAGGCCGCGGCATTCGCGGCGCGGAAAGCAAGTCCTATATGAAAGCCGCGGTGGACAAGTTTTCCCTGCAAAAAGCCTTCATGGACGAAAATACCGTCGAAAAGCTGGCGCGCGCTGGCTTGCGCGGACAGGCACCGTTGACGAGCTATCTGTTTTTCCGCTTTGTCAGCCCTATCATCCTGCTATTGCTTGCGCTTTTTTATCTGCTCTTTGTAACCCCAGGCGATCGTCCGCTGTTTCTCAATGTCGTTATCGCGATCGGTGTCGGCATCGCTGGGGCCTACCTGCCCAATCTTTTGCTCCATAACAGGGTTCAGAAGCGCCAGGCTTCGATCCAGAAGGCGTGGTCGGATGCGCTCGATCTCATGCTGCTTTGCGTTGAAGCAGGCATGTCGATCGAACATGCAATCCGGCGCGTGTCAAAGGAGATCGGATTGCAAAGCCCGGAACTGGCCGAAGAGTTGACCCTTACGACTGCTGAACTTTCGTTCCTTGAGGACCGTGGGCGTGCCTACGAAAACCTGGGCAAGCGTACAGGCCTTGACGGCGTGCGCTCGGTTATGACCGCGCTTATTCAGGCGGACAAATACGGCACCTCGGTCGGTCAGGCCCTGCGCGTGATGGCCGAAGAAGGCCGCGAGCAGCGCATGATGGAGGCGGAAAAAAAGGCGGCGGCACTGCCACCGAAAATGACTGTGCCTCTTATCGTCTTCTTCCTGCCGGTGCTCTTTATCGTCATCATGGCTCCTGCGCTGATCACTGCCTTTTCGATGTAGACCATTGACTGGCGCGCCTTGGCGCCGCTGGCTATCAGGGTGCATCGATGCCAAAGACTGCGCGGTGGTTTTGGACAAAACGCGCGAACGGCGTGGCGGGGCTTCCGGTTATGTCCTCGACTGCATTGGAAATTGCTGCGGCGATGCCGGTGCGATAGACGCGGAACAGATCGATCATTGCCTCGGCATAAAACTCCGGCATACCGTCCGCTATCATCGCTTCTTGTGCGACCGTGTCTTCGACCGCAACATAGGTTATCGGCCTACCCAGCGATCGGGACAATATCGCCGCCACATCGGCGTAACCCAGTGCTGCCGGCCCTGACAATTCATATGCCTTGCCCTCGTGTCCGCTATCGGTGAGGATTTTCGATGCAACACGGGCAATATCGCGCGCATCGACATGGCTGATGAGCGCGTCCCCGGCAGGCATGTAGATCGCGCCTTGCGCGCGTATCTGCTCGGCCATGTGCAAAAAGTTCTGCATGAAGCCGTTAGGACGGAGAAATGTCCAGGCTAGTCCCGATGCCTCGATATGGCGCTCCACCGCGCGATGAATCCCGGCAACCCGGTATTGCTCCTGCGGTGCTGCCCATGCGGAAAGCTTGACGATACGGCTGGCACCTGCGGTTTTGGCTACCTCGACGAGGTTGATCTCCATTTCCTCTTGTGCTCGGACACCGCTGCCGAGCAGGAACACCGTTTCAATAGCCTCAAGCGCAGGTGGCAGGGTTTCGGGCTGGTGCATATCGATGATTGCAGTTTCGATCCCTCTTGCCCGCGCAGCCGTGGCCTTTGCCGGGTTGTGATAGGCGGCCCGGAAGGGAAAGCCTTGCGCCAGTAAAGTTTCAATCAGTATCTGCCCGATGGTTCCGCTAGCACCAGTAACGAGAATCATGACTTGCCTCCATTGCTCTGCCCTCACAGAGGGCTGAACGAAGACTGGACAAATCAATCGGGATAATGAATGATCTAAATGCCGTAATTTATAACAGATCGTCCCGGCATGGATCTCCTCAGCAGCATTCTCCGCGATCTCCGGCTTGAAAGCGTGCTTATGAGCGTTGGTGAATTCGGCGCGCCCTGGGGCATCGAGAAGGCGCGGGTAGAGGGCTTTGCACCCTTTCATATCGTGCTGGAAGGCAACTGCCTGTTTCGCCACGAGAATGGTGAAGCCGTAGAACTTGTGCCGGGCGATCTGGTGCTGCTCGCCCATGGCGACCCGCACTGGCTGCAATCGGACGCGGCGGCGCCGACAGTCCCCTTCTCCGAGGTGCTGGCGGCAAATGGTGGCGACGCTTCGCCAACCGCAAGGCAGCGGCTCGAAGGGTTGCCGCGCCTGCGGTTCGGCGGAACCGGTGCATCAACACGGATGCTCAACGGGGTATTTACGTTCGGGGAAGGTCGCCGCAATCCTCTGACTACGGCGCTGCCGAGCGTCATGCATGTCTCACTGTCCCGCGGTCGCAATGTCGACGACTGGGTTTCAAGATCGCTACAATTTCTGATCGATGAGACCGAAACCGGTAATCCGGGCTTCCAGACCATAGCCGAACGAACGGCCGACATCATCTTCGTGCAGGCCGTGCGCGATTATCTTACTGGCATACCAGCCGATGCCGCGGGATGGTTGCGCGCGCTTGGCGACCCGCCTTTGGCACGCGCGCTGGCGCTGGTGCATGAACGACCGGATCACCCCTGGACCATCGCGACGCTGGCGCGAAAGGTTGGACTGTCGCGAACGGTGTTTGCCAGCCGGTTTCGCCACTGCGTCGGTGAAGGCGTTATGGCTTATGTGACCGCCAGGCGGATGCATGTCGCATCGCAATTGCTGCTGAACACGCAGCGCTCAATGGCGGAGATCGCCGTTAGCGTTGGATATGAGTCGGAAATTTCCTTCAGCAGGGCCTTCCGTCGCTGGTGCGGCGAGCCGCCGGGCCGCTATCGACGTAACGAGCAGGGCAGAGCGGCGAACCCGACCGCTGCCGTCCTGCGGGCACTCGCCGCCAGCAATAGCTGACCTTACGCCAGAACCCTGCGTCTGGCATCCAACGAAAGGCCGCCAGCACCGATCGCTGACAGCAGCATAAAGCCGCCAGCGACAGCGAAGTTCTTCCAGAAGATCCGCATCTGGGCGATGTCATCTGGATAGAAATGCCCAAGGAAGGCTGTCGCTACACAGAACCCAGCAAAGGCATATGCCAGCCAGCGGGTCTGATAGCCAAGGATGATGGCCGCGCCCCCGACAAGCTTCAGCCCAATAATGATCCAGGTTGCAACCAGGGGCAATGGAATGCCTATGCTGCCCAGAAAGCCCGCAAAGCCTGCAGGATTGCCGAGCGTCACGAAGCCGTCGATGATGAACATCAGGGCAAGAAGGATGCGTGAGAGAAGAAGCGTCAGATCGTATGTCATAGGTCCTCGAGCCATAGGTCAGGTTGCAAATCCGGTAGATGGATCGCTGATGCCCCGAGATCGCCGATCGAGGAATGCCCGACCGGCCCGAAATCTTAGCCTATCGTCCAGTGCATTCGGGATAACGCATAGTTGAACGCAGATCGCCCGACCCGGACGAAGAGTTCGCGATCCGGAACGCTCAGGCATGTTCGGACTGGCACGAGGGCGGTTACACCGCGTCGGCGCAACGCTGTTCCGAGCAATGGAGATGATGAAATGTGGAACAATTCACTGAACCGTCGGACAATGCTGGCCTATTGGCTGACCCTGACGACCGCGGGTGCAGCATCGGCCCTGCTGGCTCCAAATGCTCTCGCCCAGTCTGGAACCCTTGAACTGACACCGTCCTGCGACCCTGGTGAAGAACTGACGCGCCAGGGCAGCGAAGGGCCTTATTATACACCTGAACCGCCCATGAAGAGCGACTTTCGGGCCGATACATCTGACGGAGACCCCATTACCCTCATGGGCTTTGTCGTCGACCAGGCGTGTCGGCCCATCGAGGGCGCTGTGGTCGACCTCTGGCATGCCGACGGTCATGGCGACTACGACAATGAAGGCTATCGCCTACGCGGCTATCAATTAACAGATGCCAATGGTCGCTATGTCTTTGAAACGGTAGAGCCGGCTCCCTATGACTGGCGCACGCGCCACTTCCACGTGAAGGTGCATCCTCCCGGCGGACGTCTGCTGACGACCCAACTCTATTTTCCCGGCGAAGCGCGAAACCAGAACGACTTCCTGTTCAATCCGCGCCTGCTCATGGACGTTCACGAAGCAGCCGATGGCAAGATCGCCCGCTTCGACTTTGTTGTTGCCTGATAAAGCAATTTATCCGGTGATAAGGCACGCCGGTTCATATGCTGCGCGCGACAACCAATTGAGTGTTCCAGCCATCGCACGCGGCCACGACCCGTTGCGGCGGCACCTGCTCGGTGTAAAAGGTGTCGACTTGCTGGAGCGAGCCGATACGGGCAGGCGCCCGGCGCAAGAACTTCGATCGGTCGGCAACAAGGAAGGTCTGACGTGCGTGCGCGATGATCGTCTGGCTCACGCCGACTTCCTGGATATCGAAATCCATCATGTCCCCGTCCTCGTCCAGGGCCGAGCACCCGATAACCGCAAGATCGAACTTGAACTCGCGTATGGCCTTGATTGTGACCGTGCCCACAAGCCCGCCGTCCGATCGCCTCAACAGACCGCCAACAACAATGATCTCGCAAGCGGGATTATCGACGAGAATATTGGCGACATTCATGTTGTTGGTGAGCACCATGATATCGCGGTGCCTGAGCAAAGCGCGCGCGACCGCTTCCGTACTCGTTCCGATATTGAGGAATATCGAGCAGCCATTGGGGATATCCTTGACGCAGCGCTCGGCAATCGCCGCCTTGGCGGCATCGTTAAGCCCGCGCCGGTCTTCATAGCCGATATTGGCAACCGTCGAGGGCATGACCGCGCCCCCATGCACCCGCTCGAGCTTTCCGGCATCGGCCAACTCTGCCAAATCCCGACGGATGGTCTGCACCGTGACGTTAAAATGTCCAGCGAGCGCTTCAACGCTGACGCGCCCATCGCGGCGCGCGATATCGAGAATTTCCGGAAGCCGAAGATGCTGAGACACGACGTAAACTCCTCCAAACACGACCAGGCGCCAACCGGCTGACTGCAAACCAAATGTTCGTTTTGGCACGTTAGCGCATGGCTGCGCGCCTGAAAACGAGTACAAACCACAAACAAACAGCTCGGAAGTCGCATTATCGCGCAAAATCGAAAATTTTGATTTCCATGAATGTTCGATCTTGCGCGAATTTCGACTCTATGCTTTCTTTTTAGCGTTAAGGCGAACAATGCCAGCAGGGAGGAAGCATGGCACACGACACGAGGCGTGAGCGTCAGACGACCGAGCATTGCGACCTGCTGATCATCGGCGGCGGCATCAATGGCTGCGGCATCGCGCGTGACGCTGCCGGTCGGGGGCTTTCGGTAATATTGGCCGAGAAAGGCGACCTCGCCAACGCAACCTCCTCCTCCTCGACCAAGCTGTTTCACGGCGGTCTGCGCTATCTGGAATATTTTGAGTTTCGCCTTGTGCGTGAGGCGCTGATCGAGCGCGAAACACTGTTGCGCGCGATGCCGCATATAAGCTGGCCGATGCGTTTTGTGCTGCCTTTTCATAAGGATATGCGCTTCGAGAGCGAGACGCCGACTTCCAAACTGCTCAGTTTGACGATGCCATGGATGCGCGGGCGGCGGCCAGCATGGCTGATACGGCTTGGCCTGTTCCTTTACGACCATCTGGGCGGTCGTAAAATCCTGCCTGGCACATCGACGCTGTCGCTTAACGGAACAGCGGAAGGTGCGCCGCTGCAGGATCGCTTCGCCAAAGCCTACGAATATTCCGATTGCTGGATCGAGGATTCGCGACTGGTTGCATTGAATGCCCGCGACGCCGCGGAACGCGGCGCAACGATCCTGACACGCGCGGAAGTGGTCTCCGCCGAGGCCGATGGCGACACCTGGCTCGTTACGCTCAATCGCGAAGGCAAGACGCAAGTCTATCGCGCGAAAATGCTCGTTAATGCCGCTGGCCCATGGGTTGGCGACGTGATTCATGCCAAGCTCAAGCTGAACAGCCCAGACACCGTGCGGCTGGTGCGCGGGAGCCATATCGTTACCCGCAAGCTTTTCGATCATGAAAAGTGCTATTTCTTCCAGGGCACCGATGGACGCATCATCTTTGCCATTCCCTATGAGCAGGACTTCACCCTGATCGGGACCACTGACGTCGAGCATGACGATCCTGCCCGCGCGCCGGCATGTACCGACGAGGAACGAGACTATCTGTGCGATTTTGCCAGTCGATATTTTGCCAAGCCGGTAACGGCGGCCGATGTCGTCTGGACCTATTCGGGCGTGCGCCCGCTCTTTGACGATGGCGCAAGTTCGGCAACGGCGGCGACGCGCGACTATACGCTCAAGATTGACCGCTCCGCTGGCGCGCCCGTGCTCAATATCTTCGGGGGCAAGATCACCACATACCGGCGGCTGGCAGAAGGCGCCTTGGACAAGATCGGCTCGGTACTGCCTCTCACCAAGGGCAAGTGGACTGCTGGCGCACCGCTGCCGGGCGGCGACTTCCCCCATGACGCAGTTGAACGTCTGATCGATGAATTGATGTCAGCCTATCCGTTTCTGACCCAAAGATGGGCGCGGCGGCTGCTCAGAGCCTATGGCACCGACGCGTGGCAGATCCTAGGTACCGCGCGCACTGCCGAAGATTTAGGGCGCGAATTTGGTGCCAGCCTGACCGAGACGGAAGTTTCATGGCTGATGGAACATGAATTTGCACGCGAAGCCGAGGACGTGTTGTGGCGACGCAGCAAGCTGGGCCTGCGGTTGAGCAAGGATGAAATCCAGACGCTCGGCGACTGGATGAAGGCACATACAAAACACATCGAGAACGCGGCCCAATAAGTCGCGTCCGATGGGAGGAGAAGACAATGGCATTGGTATTGGAGGGGGTCTCCAAGCTCGTTGAAGGGCAGACCCACATCTATCCGACCGACCTGACGCTTGAACGCGGCACCATGAACGTGCTGCTTGGCCCAACGCTTTCGGGCAAGACCTCGCTTATGAGAGTCATGGCGGGCCTTGATGCACCAACAACCGGGCGTCTGTTCTGGGAAGGCCAAGATGTGACAGGCATGCGGGTCCAGGACCGCAAGGTCGCGATGGTCTATCAGCAGTTCATCAACTATCCCTCGATGAACGTCTATGAGAACATCGCCTCGCCGTTGCGGTTGATGGGGGTCGGCAAGGCAGAGATCGACCGGCGTGTGCGCGCAACGGCCGAAATGATGAAACTTTCGGCGATGCTCGATCGCAAGCCCCTTGAGCTTTCGGGAGGTCAGCAGCAACGCTGTGCCTTGGCGCGGGCGCTGGTCAAAGAGGCCGGCCTGGTTCTGCTCGACGAGCCCTTGGCCAATCTCGACTACAAACTGCGCGAGGAGATGCGCGCTGAAATTCCACGCATCTTCGAGGAATCGGGCGCGATTTTTGTCTATGCAACAACGGAACCGGAAGAGGCGCTTTTGCTGGGCGGCAATGTCGCCACGCTCTGGGAAGGACGCGTGACCCAGTTCGGTTTGACGCCCAAGGTCTATCGCCAGCCGAAGGATGCAACAACAGCACGTGTCTTTTCCGATCCGCCAATGAACTTTACCCGCATGGTCAAAGCCGGCGAAAAGATCAGCATAGGCGAAGGTCAATCCAAAGCGAGCGGCATGCTCGCCGGCCTTGCCGATGGCGCCTATCTTGCCGGTTTCCGCCCCGACCATCTGCGCATCGCAGCGCCGCACGCAGAGGCGTTGGAGTTCCAGTGCCGGTTGCGTGTGACCGAGCTTACCGGGTCGGAAACTTTTATCCATCTCGACCACGGCAACGACCGCTGGGTAGGCCTTGTGCATGGCGCACACGACCTTGAATTCGGCGCACCACTCAAGGTCTGGCTCGATGCCGCCCATGTCTATGCCTTTGCGGAAAGCGGCGAGCTGGTCGCACCGGCAGGCTACGCGCAGGCGGCGTGAGGGGAGAACCATGGCTCAGATAACACTCGACAATCTCGCGCATTCTTATCTGCCGTATCCCTCGCGGGACGACGATTGGGCGCTCAAGCAACTCGATCACGTCTGGAACGATGGCGAAGCCTATGCGCTTCTGGGCGCATCGGGCTGCGGCAAGTCCACGCTGCTCAATATCATTTCGGGCCTGCTGGTGCCCACCCGCGGTCGTATACTGTTCGGTGATCAGGATGTCACACGGCAGGATACGGTTGAACGCAATATCGCGCAGGTCTTCCAGTTCCCGGTCGTCTACGACACGATGAGTGTGCGCGATAACCTAGCTTTCCCGTTGCGCAACCGGGGCATGGATCCGGCCTATATTGCCGCACGGGTGCAAAAGGTCGCGCATATGATCGGCATGGAGGCTACCCTTGGCCGCAAGGCACGGGGCCTGACAGCCGATGCCAAGCAGAAGATCAGCCTGGGGCGCGGCATCGTCCGCGAGGACGTCAACGCAATCCTGTTCGATGAACCGCTTACTGTCATCGATCCTCATATGAAATGGGAGTTGCGCACCCAGCTCAAGGCGCTTCACAATGAGTTCGGCCACACCATGATCTATGTCACGCACGACCAGACCGAGGCGTTGACATTCGCCGACAAGGTCGTGGTCATGCATGATGGCCGTGTCGTCCAGCTCGGAACGCCCGAAGAATTGTTCGATACGCCCGAGCATACATTTGTGGGCTACTTCATCGGCTCTCCCGGCATGAACCTGCTTGATGCCGATATATCCGGCAACACAGCTCATTGCACGGGTCATGCGATACCGTTGAATGGGCATTACAAGGCGCAGAACGGCAAGATCCAGATCGGCATACGACCCGAATTCGTATCGCTGGTTAGCGGACAGGAAGGGCTTCCTGTAACCATCCGTCGTATCGAGGACGTGGGGCGCCACCAGATTCTGCGCGCCGAGTTCGCCGGCCAACCCATCAACGCCATTCTGCCCGAAGGCATGGCTGTGCCTTCCGATGCGAACCGGCTCAAATTCGACCCTATGCGGGTCAATGTCTATGTCGATGACTGGCGGGTCAAGCCGCTCCATAGCGTCGCCACGTCGCAAAAGGAGGCCGTGTGATGGACAAGATCGAAAACAACAAAGCCTGGTTCCTTGTTCTGCCAGTATTGCTGTTGGTGGCCTTTTCGGCAGTGATCCCATTGATGACCGTTGTGAATTACTCGGTGCAGGATACCTTCGGCAACAATGTCTTTTTCTGGGAAGGGCTGGGCTGGTTCAAGGAAGTGCTGACCTCCAGCCGCGTCCACGGGGCGCTTGGCCGTCAGTTGGCCTTCTCGGCAATCATCCTCGCCATTCAGATTCCACTGGGCATTGCCATTGCACTGTGTATGCCCAAACGCGGTTTCTGGGCCTCTGTCTGCCTTGTTCTGATGTCGCTGCCATTGCTCATTCCATGGAACGTCGTGGGCACGATATGGCAGATCCTGGGCCGTACCGATATTGGCCTGCTTGGATATACGCTCGATCAACTCGGCATATCCTGGAACTATGCACGCAACCCGGTCCATGCCTGGATTATCGTCGTGGTCATGGATGTCTGGCACTGGACCTCGCTGGTCGCGCTACTGGCCTATGCCGGGTTGCAGTCGATCCCACAGGCTTATTACCAGGCCGCCAAGATCGACCAGGCCAGCCGCTGGAAAGTGTTTCGCTATATCGAATTGCCCAAGATGCAGGGCGTGCTGCTGATCGCCATTCTGCTGCGTTTCATGGACAGCTTTATGATCTATACCGAGCCTTTCGTAGTCACCGGCGGCGGTCCGGGCAGTGCCACCAGTTTCCTTTCAATCGACCTCGTCAAGATGGCCCTGGGGCAGTTCGACCTCGGTCCTGCGGCAGCATTCTCGATCATGTACTTCCTGATCATCCTGCTGGTGAGTTGGGTGTTCTACACGGTCATGACCAATATCGACAAAGCGGAGGGCAAGTGATGACTGTCGCAACCCAGACTTACGCACCCCGGACACGCACCTTCGCCTTGCCCAGGATCAAGGTCTCGACCGCGACGCTGGTGCTCTATATCGCCTTCATGCTGGTGCCCATCTATTGGCTCTTGAACATGAGCCTCAAAACCAACCAGGAGATTCTGGGCGGCTTCGCGCTCTGGCCGCAAAACCCCACGCTCAACAACTATCTCGTCATCCTGACCGATGCGTCCTGGTATATGGGTTACGTCAATTCCATTACCTATGTGGTGATGAATACCGTGCTCTCTCTCGCAGTTGCGCTTCCGGCCGCCTATGCTTTCAGCCGCTATCGGTTCTTGGGCGACAAGCACCTGTTCTTCTGGCTTCTGACAAACCGCATGGCGCCTCCGGCCGTATTTGCGCTGCCCTTTTTCCAGCTCTATTCCTCGGTCGGGCTGTTCGACACCCATATCGCAGTTGCGCTGGCGCATACCTTGTTCAACGTGCCGCTTGCGGTCTGGATTCTTGAAGGCTTCATGCGCGGCGTACCCAAGGAGATCGATGAAACCGCCTATATCGACGGCTATTCCTTCCCGCGCTTTTTCGTGAAGATTTTCATGCCGCTGATCGCGTCGGGCATCGGGGTCGCCGCCTTCTTCTGCTTCATGTTCTCCTGGGTGGAATTGCTGCTTTCGCGCACACTTACCGCCGTCAATGCACAACCGATCGCCTCGGTCATGACGCGGACGGTTTCAGCATCGGGACTGGATTGGGGCGTGCTGTCGGCGGCAGGCGTTCTAACCATCATCCCCGGCGCGCTGGTGATCTATTTCGTACGTAACTACATCGCCAAGGGCTTTGCCCTGGGGCGTGTTTAACAATGCCTGAGGAGGAAAGGCCATGAGCTTGCAATGGATGGCATGGACAATGCCCACCGCAATCTTCTTTGGCACGATTGCCGGACTGCTGATCCTGTTCACGATCCTGGCGATCAGGTTTCCAGAAACGCCACGTCGCGGCGTGTTGACGATCGAGACCACACGCGGGGACCGGTTGTTCATCACACTTTTGGGATCGGCGTTCATCAATGCCGGCTGGCTTGCCTTGAGCGGTCAGCCGCAATGGTGGGCGCTGGGAATTTGCGCTCTTTATGCCTACGCGGTTTTCCGCTGGGTCTAGGGCCAAAAAGCGCGTGCCCCGGTTGAGGGTATGGCTTTGACGACAGCCGGAGCACGCAAGAACTGAAACAGGTTCAATCCATGGGAGGATATTATGAACCGTCTATTGAAAACCTCAACTGCTGTGGGGCTTGCACTCACGGCAATGGGATCACCGGCTTTCGCCGACATGGATGCGGCGCGCGCATTCCTCGACGAACATATCGGCGATCTTTCGGTTCTGACCCGCGAAGAGCAGGAAACCGAACTGCAATGGTTCATCGATGCCGCCGAGCCTTTCCGTGGCATGACCATCAACGTCGTATCCGAAACCATCACTACTCATGAATGGGAAGCCGGGGTTCTGGCGCCAGCCTTCAGTGCCATAACGGGTATCAACGTGACCCACACGCTGATCGCTGAGGGTGACGTGGTCGAGCGGCTGCAAACCGAGTTGCAGACTGGCGAAAGCGTCTTTGATATGTATATCAACGACGCGGATCTGATCGGGACCCATTGGCGTTATCAGCAGACCCGCAACCTGACGGACTGGATGGAAGGTGAAGGCGCCGATTTCACCAATCCTTACCTCGATCTCGACGACTTCATCGGTCTGGACATGGCCACGGGCCCCGATGGCAAACTCTACCAATTGCCAGTTCAGCAATTCGCCAATCTGTACTGGTTCCGCTATGACTGGTTCACCGACCCGGAAATCCAGGCGGATTTCGAGGCTGAATACGGCTATCCTCTGGGTGTGCCGGTCAACTGGTCGGCCTATGAAGACATAGCCGAATTCTTCACCGGCCGGGTAATCGACGGGCAGACCGTTTACGGGCACATGGATTACGGCCGGCGTGACCCTTCACTGGGTTGGCGGTTCACCGATGCATGGCTTTCAATGGCTGGAGCGTCCGACCTTGGCCTGCCTAACGGCTATCCGGTCGACGAATGGGGCATTCGCGTCGATGAGAACTATCGTCCGGTCGGCTCGTGCATGTCGCGCGGTGGGGCCACCAACAGCCCGGCGGCGGTTTATTCCATCGAGAAATATGTCAACTGGCTCAACGACTATGCACCTCCACAGGCCGCGGGCATGAATTTCTCGGAAGCCGGTCCGATCCCAGCCCAGGGCAATATCGCCCAGCAGATCTTCTGGTACACCGCGTTTACCGCCGATATGGTCGATGAAGGCTTGGCAGTGGTCAACGAGGACGGCACGCCAAAATGGCGTATGGCGCCTTCCCCCCACGGCACCTATTGGCAGGAAGGCATGAAAGTCGGCTATCAGGATGCCGGTTCTGTCACACTGCTTGAATCGACCCCTGTGGATCGGGCGCAAGCTGCCTGGCTCTATGGCCAGTTCATTGCCTCCAAAACGGTCGATCTGGCCAAGTCGCATTATGGGCTGACCTTCGTACGCGACTCTACGATCAATCACGAGAGCTTCACCGAACGCGCTCCGCGACTGGGTGGGTTGATCGAGTTTTATCGTTCGCCCGAGCGCGACCTATGGACCGATACCGGCTTCAATGTGCCCGACTATCCGCGTCTGGCACAGCTCTGGTGGCAGAATATCGGTGACGCCTCCTCGGGTGCGGTTACTGCGCAAGGCGCCATGGATGCACTCTGCGATCAGCAGGATGCGATCATGGAGCGCCTTGGCCGCTCTGGCGTACAGGGCGAATTCGGCCCCCAGCTCAATGAGCACCAGGATCCCGAATACTGGCTGGAGCAACCCGGCGCACCTTGGCCGAAACTGGACGATGAGAAGGGTGAACCCATCACCATCGCCTATGACGAGTTGATCCAGCGCTGGACAGAGTAACCTCCAACCGGGACCAGCTTTTCAAGCTGGCCCCGGCCTCCCCTGGAGCGAAGCGGTGCGATAGGCTGCTTCGCTCCTTTCGCAAACCGCAATATTTCCCGGATGGATAGCGGACATGGTGCATATTCTGGCGCTCGATCAAGGCACGACCTCAAGCCGGGGCATTGTTTTCGATAGCGCGATGCAGATCGTGGCGGTTGCCCAGGAAGAGTTCGCGCAACATTATCCCGCCTCGGGATGGGTCGAACACGATCCTTCCGACCTATGGGCGACCACCGCGGCAACCGCGCGCGCTGTTATTGAAAAATCGCGCCTGAGCGCAAACGAAATCGCTGCGATTGGCATTACCAACCAGCGCGAAACGACGCTTGTGTGGGATCGCAAGACTGGCCGACCGGTCCATAACGCCATAGTTTGGCAGGACCGGCGGACGGCCGATTTTTGCGCACAACTGAAAGCCGCCAATCATGAACCGATGATCACGGCGCGAACCGGCCTTCTGGCCGACCCGTATTTTTCGGCCACCAAGCTCAAATGGATACTCGATAATGTCGAGGGCGCAAGAGCCCGCGCCAAGGCCGGGGAACTGGTTTTCGGAACGGTCGATACCTGGCTGATCTGGAATCTAACCGGCGGCAGGGTCCACGCAACCGATGCGACCAACGCCGCGCGCACCATGCTCTACGACATCCATAAAGGGCGCTGGAGCCAGACCATTTGCGATCTGTTCGACATCCCGATGCAGATGCTTCCCGAGGTTCGCGATTGCGCCGCCGATTTCGGAACGACCCGGGCCGATCTGTTCGGGCGCGAAATCCCAATTCTGGGGGTTGCCGGCGACCAGCAGGCCGCGACCATCGGACAAGCCTGCTTTATGCCGGGAATGCTCAAATCAACCTATGGCACGGGGTGTTTTGCCGTTCTCAATACCGGCACAACGCCAGTTGCGTCATCGAGCAAGCTTTTGACCACCATTGCCTACCAGCTTGACGGCAAACCGACCTACGCGCTGGAGGGCTCGATCTTTATTGCCGGTGCTGTGGTGCAATGGCTGCGCGATGGCCTCAAGATCATCCGTGCCGCTCCTGAAACCCAGGCGCTAGCCGAGGCCGCAGATCCCTCTCAGGATCTCGTTTTGGTGCCCGCTTTCGTGGGGCTTGGCGCACCTTACTGGAAGCCCGATGCAAGGGGCGCCGTGTTCGGGCTGTCGCGCAATTCCGGTCCGGCAGAGTTTGCGCGTGCAGCGCTGGAAAGCGTGGGCTACCAGACCTGCGACCTGCTGCAGGCGATGCAGGCGGACTGGACGCAACCCGGCACTCAACCGATATTGCGCGTCGATGGCGGCATGGCCGCGAGCGATTATGCCATGCAGTTTCTCAGCGACATTATCGACGCGCCGGTCGATCGGCCAGCGGTACTTGAAACAACTGCGCTCGGGGCCGCGTGGCTTGCAGGCATGTGCGCGGGCGCCTATCCGGATCAGGAGGCATTTGCAAGGCAGTGGACAATCGGCCGCCAATTCATCCCGCGAATGGACGCCGACCGTCGCCATGCCAAATATGCGCGCTGGCGCCGCGCAGTCGATGCCGTTCTGGCCGCTTAGAGCCGTTCAGGTTTTGATGGAATCAAAACCCGGCTCTAAGTCTTTGTTTTGTCGCGCGTCCGAACCGCAAAACCGTTTCCACCCTCGGATGCGGAACTGCGCGCAATGAGCGCATCGACCGCAATGCGCCCGCCGCCCGCATGCATCAGCATCAAGGCCATTGCCGCCCATGGCAGATGGAAATTGGCCCAGCCGTGGGGAATGGTGAGTTGGATAATGGCCGTCATCACCAAAAGACCTAAAGCGGAAAACCGGGTGAACAGTCCGGCAACGAGCAGTATCGGAAGCACGATTTCTCCAATTGCGGCGGTCCATGCCATCAGATCGGGAAACGGAAAACGGTAGGCATTACCGAATAGATGCAGCCGAAATTCCTGACGGAACAAATACAAATGGCCCGCGCTCAGCGACAAGAAGCCATCCCATTTTGTCAGTCCCGAGCGAAAGAACGGCACCGCCAGCGCAATACGCAATACCAGCAGCGCCAGCGACATTGGCACAAGGCCGATGAAGTCCTCCGCGCGGCGGTAAAACGCCCACACACTTGTTACCAGCAGATTCACGATGTTTCTCCCCCATTTGCGATTGAAGTGAATGCTCCTTTCCGGACCAGACCGGTCAGAGCGATGCCGAAATCAAATGCGGCGCCAGCATCGGCCGCCTTTAAGGCCGCCGCGGCCAATGTCGATCCTGCTAGCACGCAGGAGGCAAAACGTGCATCCTGGCGCGGAATGACTGTAACTTCTACCTTGGCATCGGGCCGGGTTATCAGTATCACCTCTGGCTTGCCAGCATCGATCTTGCCGGTGCGACCTGCTTTTTGCGCGTGCCATATCGATCCCACCGCATAGCGCGAGTTCACTGTCCGGGCCGCTGGATGGCGTACGAGCGACGCGTGTGCCAGCGACAGTTCGTCAAGATTGGCAAGCTCACTCATCGCCAGTGCCGGGGCGTCGGCAGCATGGTAACTTTGAAGCCAATTGCATTCGAGCAGCGCGAGGTCCGACAGATAAGGCAGACGCGCGGCGGGCGCGAAGTCGGAAATGAACTCGGGAAACCGTTCTCCATACGTGAGCAGCACGGGACTTGCAGGCTTGTGCCAGCCAACATATGCCCTGGCCATCGCGGCAAAAAATGTTGTACCGACAACCCGTTCAACGACAGGGAACGCCTTCCGGAGCGCCTCCACAAGTCCCACATGCACATTGTTCCTGTAGACGGCAAAGCGGAGCGGATCGACCTGCGCGCGTCCGCCCGTTACGCCCTTGGGTACAGGGGACGAAGGATCGACCAGTGCAGCGACAAACGCCTTGGACCAGCCTTTCGTACCAGCTTGAATGCTCATTGTGCCGCCACATCTTGCGAGGACCGGAACGCATCGATGGCGGCATCGACCCGCTTGGCTTCGTCATAAAGTTCCGCAAATGGCGGAACATTGTTGTCCCATTCGACAAGCACGGGCTTGGGTCCGGATTTTTCGAGCGTGAAACGAAACAGGTCGAACACATCGGGCTTGACGACCGATCCATGCGCATCGATCAGCAACCGATCCTCGGCACTGTCGAGTGTCTCGTCATATCCGGCCAAGTGGATCTCGCCTACGAGCCCGTGCGGAAAGCGTTCGATATAGGCAAATGGATCAAGGCGGTGATTGACCGTTGAAACCATCACGTTGTTGACATCGAGCAACAGCCCGCAACCGGTCTGTTCCGCAATACGGGTCAGAAACTCTGTTTCCTCGATCGTGCTTTCGGCAAACAAGACATAGGTAGATGGATTTTCAAGCAACATGCGTATGCCAAGCGTGTCCTGCACCTGGTCGATATGCGCACAGACACGAGCAAGGGTCAGTTCTGTATAGGGTAGCGGTAGCAAGTCGTTGAGATAGGCTGAATCATGGGTCGACCACGCCAGATGTTCGGAGAACGACGCCGGACGATAACGCTCGATCAACCCGCGCAGACGTCCAAGATGTGCGTTGTCAATCGGCCCCTCGCCACCGATCGAAAGTCCGACACCGTGCAATGAGAGAGGGTATCGCGCGCTAATCGTTTCAAGATATCTGTGTGGCGGACCGCCATCGCCCATATAGTTCTCGGCATGAACCTCAAAAAAACCGACATCGGGCCAGGCTTCCACAATATCGGAATAGTGTTCCGCCTTGAGCCCCAGTCCGGCGCGATCGGGCAATACATCGAACCTTGTCATTTCATACCCTCGCTCTTGGGAGTTTGATGCGGGGAAGCCTGTCGCAGCCCCGCACCGACGATGCTCTGGTCAGGGAAGGTCGCGATCGAGTTCGGCAAGCGATCCCATCCGATCGCCAGGTAGCTCGATATCCTCGCAGGTTCCTGCTGGCACCAGACTCCAGGCGTTCCCCTGATAATCCACCGTGGAGGTTCCCGCACATGTCGTGCCTGGCCCGGCGGCGCAGTCGTTCTCACCGGCCAAAGCAACGCCGTAGCATTTTTCCATGTCGTTTGCGTCCTGGGCGACGGCAACGCCGACTGTCCCGATAGCAGCGGCCAGAGACGAGGCGAGAGCCAACGAAGCGATTTTACGGTTCATGATGTTCTGTCCTTCCAATTGCTGTTTTCAGCACCGACCTTTTCCGGCACTATGAAAGGCAGTTCGGAGAGAGAAGATAATTGTTACGCTCCCTTCTCGATCACACGGAGTCGTTACCGGTTCGTGAGCGTGGGGACGGCAAATCTGCGCTAACGCTGGTAACAAATGTTTGTGCCCGAGCGAACTATGTGGACAAGCGATGACGCCCGCCAAGGACAAGGAACTCTCTGATCTCATGCGAGCTGTGCTCGCTGGGGATGATTCCGGCTACGCGCAACTGCTCAACGATATTGCATGCGTGGTGCGGGCGATCGCTCAGCGAAAAATCGGCCCCGGCGCGGGCCTTGAGCCCGAAGACATCGTTCAGGAGACCTTATTGGCCATACATCTAAAACGGCATACGTGGCGTCCGGACCAACCGATAGGTCCATGGATATATGCCATTGCGCGTTACAAGATCATTGATGCCTACAGGCGCCGTGGCAGACGTATTGAGCTCGACATCAGCGATTTCGCAGACACGCTGGCGGAGCAAGAAAAGGAAATCGTTATGGCCCGTGATATACAAAGAGCGCTCGACTGCCTTTCTGACGGGCAACGTCAGGTCGTTTCGGCTATAAGCGTCGATGGCGCATCGATCAGCGATACAGCCAAGCGTCTTGGCATGAAGGAAACCGCAGTTAGGGTATCGCTGCATCGTGGCCTGGCTGCGATTGCGGCCAAGTTCGGAAAGTTGGACTGATGCGTACGGAAGATCTGATCACCGCACTGGCAGCGGACGCAAGCGTCAAAAAGGCAGGTCTCGATCAGGTTTGGTCGGTCGCGCTGTTTGGCGGCGTTGCAATAGCCGGTCTTGTGTTCCTTGTCGGCATCGGCCCGCGTCCGGATTTTCTGGCCGCCGTGCAGACCATTCGCTTTGACTTCAAGTTTGTCCTGACGCTTTCTCTCGCGATCTCAGCATTCGCGGTACTACGCAAGACCGCCGTTCCCGGTGCGCGCATTGGTCTGCCTTTGTTGCTCATCGCACCGGCGCTCGGGCTTCTCGCCGTTATTGCTGAACTGATTGTATTGCCAACCAATGCCTGGGCAATGGCAGCAATCGGCAAAAATGCACTTTATTGCTTGACCTTGATTCCGTTGATCAGTATTGCCCCTGTTATCGCTCTGACCTCGGGCTTGCGGCGAGGAGCGCCAACCAATCCAACGCTCTCTGGAGCGCTGGCCGGGCTGACCGCAGGCGCCATTGGCGCGACGCTTTATGCCGCTCACTGCACCGACGATTCCCCACTATTTGTTATGATCTGGTATCCGATCGCGGTCGCTGCGGTAACAGCCGCAGGCGCTGTGCTCGGCAGAGTCTTCGCGCGTTGGTAGCCTGAGATTCAGGTGCGAACGATAGTTGCTTGTTCGAAATAATACCGAGTTCACCGCGTGTGACCGCGCGCTGCGATTGCGACTGGCTCAATAGGCTTTGCAGCGGGGGCCACAGGGGTTATGCGCACCGTCGAGGTGGACCGCCTTAGCCTTGGCCCTGAACGTCGTTGCCCTCACCTATAAGCGGCGCGGAGCGCCACGGCATAAGCCGTTTTTGCGCCTTGCGCGCCGTCTGCCCCAGATCGCGCATTGCCCGCGCGTAAACCAACGCAGCTTCGACCTCAATTATCGGTGCATGTCCGCTGGCGGCACTTCGCAGCAACGCTGCCTTGATTGCTTCGTAGGTGTCGGTGCTTTGGTCTGCCAACTCCTGGAGCCTGGCGTTCGCATCTTGCAATGGAAAGGGATCGAGTAGCGTACAGCCTTGTGCAGCGTGGCGTGACAGCAGCGCGAACCCCGTCGGAGCAATGCCCCGCACGGCCTCCTCTGGCGCTGGGGGAAATGCACCGATAGCCAGGGCCAGTTCGTCCAGATGCTGCAACGCCCTCAGCATATCGGAAATGGCGTCGACAGCATTGGGGCCGAGAGTGCCCCTGTTGAGCCGATCGACAAAGCCTCGGATTTCATCGCCCAGCCACATGACGTCGCTCAGACTGTTCGATGGGCCGGGATCACCGGCAAGCTTTGCCTTGCCATGCGCAAAGATCAATTTGCTCATCCGCTCCAGTTCCATGGCCAGCGCTTTGATGGCCAGTTCTGGCACCTCGGCAAGCGTCGCATCGAGATGGCGCAGCACCATATCCTCGCCGTGCCGGGGCATAAATCGATGCGAGAGGAATTTCACTAATGTCGGGGTCAATGGCCAGATCAGGATCACGCCCAGAACATTGAACAGCGTATGAAAGACCGCAAGGACAAGGGCCGTATCGGTGCTGCCGCGGGCCAGGAAGATGGCTAGGGCCAAAAGCAATGGCAAAAGGACGAATGCGACGCCACCAGTCAAAAGGTTGAAACTGATATGCATGACAGCTACGCGTTTTGCCGTGGCGGTTGCCCCAATTGCCGCGAAAAGTGCCGTCGAGGTCGTGCCGATATTGGTACCCACGACCGTTGCAGCCGCCTGCTCCAGGGTCAATGTGCCGCCGGCGCCTGCCGTAAGCGCAATGGCGATGGCCGCACTTGAGGATTGCGTAAGTGTGGTCAACACGATGCCCAGCAGCACGAAAGCTGGCATCTCCCAACCTGTGCCGCTCAGACCCTCGGTAAGAATGGTAACCTGTGGCGCCAGATCCGCGAACCCGGCCTGCAAGACACCCACCCCCAAAAAGAACGCACCAAACCCTGCGACGGCTTCACCCAAGCCCCCGGAACGGGGACGGTTTTTTGCAATCAGCCAGCCGACCATGCCGAGCCCGACAAGAGGCAAGGCAAGAGCGCCGACATCGATTCTTACCCCGACAAGGGCGACCAGCCAGCCCGTCATGGTGGTGCCTACATTTGTGCCGAAAATCACCCATACCGATTGCACAAGGTTCATTAGTCCGGCATTGGCGAACCCGATTGCAGCAACGGTGACAGCGCTTGATGATTGAACGATTGCGGTAATAAGAATACCGACCAAAAGACCGCGTATGCGAGAACGCGTAGCAAGTTCAAGTCCTGACTTCAAAGCAGGGCCAGCCGCCCGCGTCAGGCCATCGGTCATCAGTCTCATGCCGAGCAGAAACAGCCCGATGCCCCCCAAAAGGCTTGCCAAAATGCCAAACACATCGTCCATCCCGACCTTATCGCCCCAAAGCAATGCTGCTGACCATCATCCTCGCCCTGATCGTCATCGTTCATGCCCTCTCTGCGACGGCGCTGGCGACGACAGTATAGCCAGGCCGCTTTAATAATGATGTTTTCCAGAAAAACGGAAGCGATTTACGCTGCAGCTTCGAGCAGCGTGTCTCCCAAAAGCGGACGCCGGTTGTGGGACAAAGCACGGGCACGAAGATTGAGCGTGGCCTGATCGGTCGCGGGCGGTGATTCCAACCTGTCCGGTATTTGGGGCGCCGCGCTTTTTATGTCTCTTGTGGTGTCGATGCTCAACACTTATGGGTTTGACGCCGGGCCCAGAATAACGATGATCGGGTTCGTTATCATCGGCGTCATTGTGTCGGCCGGTCGCCGCACGTTGCGCATAGGGCTTGGAGTGAGGGATGCTTTCCAGCGAGCTTTACGAGGTGCGGGATGGCCGCTTCAAGGATCTGCTGATCCTCAATGCTGAACTCGAGGAGCTGTATTCCGGCTGTATGTGGGCGGAAGGCCCGGTATGGTGCCAGGATTGGGGGCATCTGATCTGGAGCGACATTCCAAACCAACGGATGCTGCGCTGGGCTTCCGACACGGGAACATCGGTATTCCGACACCTGTCCAATTTTTCCAATGGCAATACGCGGGATGCCCAGGGCCGGTTGATTACATGTGAGCACGGAACGCGCCGCGTCAGCCGCACCGAGGTTGATGGCACCATCACCGTGCTTGCCGACACCTATAATGGCAAACGGCTCAACTCTCCCAACGATGTGGTGGTTCATGCCAATGGATCAATCTGGTTTACCGATCCTACCTACGGCATCCTGTCCGATTACGAAGGTTTTAAGGCGGACCCTGAGCAAGAGTTCCGGCGCGTTTATCGTGTCGATCCCGAAACCGGCGTTGTCGCGCCGGTGGTCGATGATTTCGTGCAGCCGAACGGGCTGGCCTTTTCGCCCGACCAGCGGCGGCTTTATATCGCCGATTCCGGTGGCAGCCATGACGAGAACGGCCCCTGTCACGTCAGAGTGTTCGATGTCGAACACGGGGAAACCCTATCGGGCGGCGCCATATTTGCCGAGATCGATTGCGGCGTGCCGGACGGTATGCGTGTCGATACCGAAGGACGGCTCTGGTGCAGTGCCGGTGACGGCATTCATTGCTTTGACAGCGGCGGTACGCTCCTGGGCAAAATACGCATTCCGCAAACTGTGGCCAACCTGACCTTCGGTGGCGCCCAACGCAACCGTCTCTTTATTACCGCAACGCGTTCGCTTTATGCGCTTTATGTCAATGCAAAAGGGTGCGCAGTGCCCTGAACTTTCCGTTTGGAGCCGGTCTTCGCTGCATTGGACCTTGCGCGGCACTTTTAGGCTGAAAGAGCCATGCAGATCATCGCCGCGTCAAGGCAGTGCAAAAATCGATCTTTGTCATTACTTAATTTATTGGCTCCTTAGTTTGCTCTTTCAAAAAAAGCAAAAATTGCATAAGCAATATGAGAGACGAATGAGGTGATATGTGGACAAAGGACGTGGTCGGCCCAGCCAATCAGATATTGCGCGCGAATTGGGAATTTCGATTTCCACTGTATCACGGGCACTCGCCAATGAACCAGGCATAAGCAGCCAGGTTCGCGACGAGGTCATCAAGCTGGCCCGTTCCATCGGCTACAAGAGCAAACATGCCGCGCCCGTCATAAGGACAGGGCGGGCTGTGGCGCTATTGCCCCTGGGGAGCGCGGCAAGCGCGATGTCCTCCTTTTACGTAGGCATTGCCGAGGGCATGAAGGCAACGGCGGACAGCCTTGGGCTTTCAATCGATGTCAAGCTGGTCAACGAAGAACGTGTGACACTGGAGATCATCGAGCGTCACTTGAAACAGGCGGATGCGCGCGCAGTGCTACTGGCCGGGATCGACGCCTGGGATGAGCTTATCGACTGGTGTGAGCAGAACAATATCTGCGCCGTGCTGGCAAATGGCATCGATCCGCAGATGCGGATCAGCTCGGTTTCGCCATGCAATTTCTATGGTGCATATCTCGCAACCCGGACACTGCTTGCTGCAGGCCATCGCAAAATATTGCACTATACCCATAACCTGCGCCCAACCATTCTGGAGCGCCGCCGCGGATTTGAAGCTGCCATTGCTGAAACCGAAGGCGCACACGGTATTGTGGTAAGCACATCGGACTGCTCGACCTCGACACTGGCCGATAACATCATGAATGATGTGTATGGCGTTACAGCTCTTTTCAGTTGGAACGATGTTGCGGCGGTTGAAATTCTAGAAGGTTTACACGGTGGCGGCAGGCCGCTGCCAAAGGGCTTTTCGATTGTCGGTTTCGATGATCTTCCCATCGCCGCGATGTCTACGCCGCGGCTCTCCACGGTCAGCGTCGACCGAGAAGCCATAGGTCACGGCGCTGTGCGCCTGCTTGTCCAGCACATGCAGGGCAATGCGCGCGTTCAACAATTGCAGATCGGACTCACCTTCGTGGAAGGCGGGACCATCCATCCCCGATAAATCGCAATAATTGCATAATTGCGTAAAGTTGCATTCCTGTTATCCTGACTGGAAGGGGCAAGGGCATTATGCGGCAATTGAAATACTGGAATGTCAAACGCGTGTCCGAGGCGCTGCAAAGCAAAGCGCGCTTTGCGCCTTTCCCCAGCGCTGGGGCCGAACTTGAGGCCATTAAAGATAATCTGGGAACCCGGATCATTGCCGAACTTGTCGCTCAAGCCCGGCAAGATGCCATCTCGCAAAACCCGACGCTGTCGGCAGATCTGTATCTCTCATACCTGCGAACCGGGGAACGTGAACCCTATGAGGACGCGCAAAGGTTGCGTCGGTCGATGCTCTACCGGCTCGTTCTTGCCGAATGGCTGCAAAGTGAGGGTGAGTTTATCGATGCCATTGAGAATATTGCATGGTCTCGATTGGAGGAAACCAATTGGGCTTGGCCCGCCCACGCGCCCAAGGGGCTCGATTTCCCCAACCATCCTACGCTCGATCTTGCCGCTGCGATGACAGCACTCGATTTTGCCGAGATAGATTATCTGCTTGCCGATCGCCTCTCGCCGCAATTACGCGCCCGGCTCAGATCAGAAGTAGAGCGGCGCGTTATAGGCCCTTTCCTTGACCGGCACGACCACTGGTGGCTGCATTCGACCGATGAAAAGCAGGTCAACAACTGGACTGCCGTTTGTGTGGGAGGCGCGGTCGGTGCGGCCCTTTATCTTGAAGATGACAAGGACAGGCTGGCGCAAATCATCGCGCGCGGTCTTGCCAGTCTTTCAGACTATCTCGATACATTTACCGGCGACGGCGGGTCCTCGGAAGGGCCCGATTACTGGTCGTACGGTTTTGGCAATTTTGCAGTCTTCGCCCACCTTTTGGCTTGCCGAACCGGCGGCCAGATCGATCTTCTAGACGATGCCTTTGTTGGATCTATCGCTCAGTTCCCGGTCCGGACAATGCTGGTGCCGGGCATTTGGGCCAGCTTTTCGGATTCGGATTCAAGTCCTGAGCTTCACCCCGGATTGCTAAGCCTGCTCGCCCGAACCCTGTCATTGCCCCAACTGAAAAAGTTGGGCGTAAAAAACGACTTCTCGATCACGCGATATAATCAATTCATCTGGCCTTTGCGACAGTTCGCGTGGCCGCTGCCGGAGGCAACTGCTCCTCTCATCCCGGAGCGACACGACTGGTATCCGGAACTTGGCTGGATGATATCCCGGCTTGCACCGGAAGATCCCGATGCGCTCTGCATGGCCATCAAGGGCGGACACAACGACGAAATGCACAATCAAAATGACATAGGCTCATTTATCGTCGTTGCGGGCAGTACGGTTCTGCTGACCGATCCCGGACGGGGGAGATATTCGAAAGCCTATTTCGGGCCCGAGCGCTACGCCAATCTGATGACCTCGTCGCGCGGCCATTCGGTTCCCCTCGTAAATGGCTTTGAACAGGCAGCAGGCCAGAGCCATTGCGCGCATATTCTGGATCATGGCGCCGATGCTGAAAAGGATTGGCTCGAACTGGATATGACAGCCGCTTACCCGGATGCGGCAGGCCTTACTTCGCTGGTTCGCAAAGTAACGTTCAAGCGCCAGGGACGCGGCGCGATCGAACTCTGCGACACGTTCGCATTCGCGTCGCGCAGCGTATTAACATCTGCATTGATCACATCGGTCGACCCGCAAATCGGCGATGGAGAAATCACTATCGGATCCGGGCGTGCCGGTATCAGGATAAGTTTCGACGCCGACCAACTCGCATTGTCACTGGAACGCCATCAAGGCGTTGAAAAACAATATGCTCCCGCTGTCGATCTCGTGCGCATTCTCCTGGCACCGATAGCACCCGCCAAAAGCGGCGCGATCAAGCTAAGCATCAATCTTCTCAAGTGATCGCGCAAAATACGCAAATTTGCGCAAAAATGAGAAATTGCTTGAAAATACGCAAATTTGCTCATATAGATGGCGGCATTGAGTGGCGTCGAGGAGGGCGCCCCAAGGGAGGAGAATCATGTTTTCACGACGCCTGTCGACCGCACGCATGCCGTTACGCGCATGGGCCGTGTCCGGTCTTTCGCTTGTAGTTCTGATTGCCGCCATCGGACCGGTTTCCGCTCAGGAAGAACCACCCATGCTGGCTGATCGCGTTGCCAGTGGCGAGTTGCCGCCATTGGCTGAACGCCTTCCATCCAATCCACTTGTCGTCGAGCCATACGAAAGCATTGGCACCTATGGCGGGGTCTGGCGCATGGGCATGCGCGGGGGCGGAGATAACGCGCTGATTGCCAAAACCGTTGGCTATGAAGGGTTGGTGCGTTGGGATCGCCAATGGCAGGAGGTTGTTCCCAACCTTGCGGCATCCTGGGAAGTCAATGAAGACGCGACCGAATATACCTTCACCCTGCGCGAGGGTTTGAAATGGTCCGATGGCGAGCCCTATACGACGCGCGACATCGAATTTACCGCCGCAATGTTCCATGATCCTGAATATCCGGCCAACAGTTTCATCAACGACCAGAACAATCCCGCGACCGTCGAGATCATCGACGACATCACATTCAAATATGTCTTCGAAAAGCCCAACGGCATGTTGATGGATACGCTCGCGAGCATCAACGGCACCATGGCCGTTTCCATTCCCTACCATTATTGCAGCCAGTTCCATCCCAACTACAATCCCGGCGCCGAGCAATTGGCCACTGATGCCGGATTCCAGAGCTGGGCACTCCACATGGAAGACAAATGTGCATGGGGTTGGGAAACGTCTCGCTGGACCAATCCAGACCTGCCCAATATCTACGCCTGGAAAATCACAGAGCCACTGAGTGGAACCGCTGCTCGCGTGCGCTGGGAACGCAATCCCTATTATTGGAAGGTCGACACCGACGGCAATCAACTGCCCTATATCGACGAACTCGATATGCGGGTGAGCGAGAGCCTTGAGGAACTGACGCTTCTTGCCCTGAACGGTCAGATAGACTTCCAAGACCGCCATATCGCGACAAACACCAATCAGGCTGTTTTCTTTGATGGTCAGGACCAGGGCGACTATCGCCTCGGTTCAGTTGTGCGCTCGGTCTCGTCGAGCCTCGTATTGCAGCTCAACTTCAATCACGACGATCCGGTCAAACAGGAGCTTTTCCAGAACCGGGATTTCCGCATCGGCCTGTCACACGCCATTGACCGCGAGGAAATCATCGATGTGGTCTTTATCGGTCAGGGTGAACCCTTCCAGGTCGCGCCTCGGCCTGAATCGCACTTTTATGACGAGGAGATGGCCAAGCAATATACCGAGTTCGATCCCGACCTTGCGATCGAGCATCTCGAAGCCGCCGGCCTGACCGAAATCGGTGCAGACGGGATACGTCTGATGAGCAATGGCGAGCCCACACGTATCACGGTTGATGTGATCGCCGCGCTGCGTCCCGAATGGATCGACATCCTAGAACTGATGCAATTGCATCTCGCCGATGTCGGCATCCAGATCGAGATCAACAATATCGACCGGACCTTGTTTTACGACAAGCGCCCGGGCAACGATTACGACGCGCAGGTCTGGGCCGGTGACGGTGGCCTCGATGTGATGCAGGAGCCGCGCTACTATTTCCCGTCAGGCGCGGAATCGGTCTGGGCATTCAAGTGGCAGGCCTGGTACACCGGCGCAACGCCCGAAATTGCCGAAGAACCTGTCGATTGGGTCAAGGAGCAAATGGCGCTCTATACCCAACTCACCCAGGAAGGCGATCCGGATGTGCGTGAGGACCTGATGCGCGAAGTTCTTGCCATCGCCAAGGAGAATTTCCCTGTGATCGGCGTCTCGCTCATGCCCGATGGTTACTACATTGCCCGCAATAATCTGCGTAATGTATCCGATCAATTGATCGATGCATGGCTGTTCCCGCAGCCCGGTGGTTACGATCCGCAGCAGTGGTATTTCGAATAGCGGCTGGTTCCTCCCGGCGGTCTCGCGCAGCTAGTGAGGCCGCCACCCTTTTCAGCGGGAGTGCGCAAACGTGCTTGGCTTTATCATCTCACGGCTGATTTCGATGGTTCTTACCATCTGGGCCATCTCTCTTGTCGCTTTCGCGATCATACAATTGCCGCCCGGCGATTACCTGACAACCTATGTCGCGACCCTTAGCGCCAGCGGCGACCGCGTCGATCCCCGAGTGATTGAAGCGCTGCGCGAGCAATATGGCCTGGGTCAGCCCTTTATCGTCCAGTACTGGAAGTGGGTATCGGGGATCGTCACCGCTGGCGATTTTGGCCAGAGCTTTGAATGGGGGCGTCCGGTTACCGAACTGATCTGGGGCCGGCTTGGAAACTCTATCCTGCTTGAAGGTCTTGCGGTCATCGTGATGTGGTTTGTTGCGCTTCCAATCGGTGTATATGCGGCAGTAAACAAATATTCTCTCGGCGACTATCTGGCGACCATCTTCGGCTTTCTCGGTCTTGCCATTCCCAACTTCCTTTTCGCACTCGTGCTTATGTATCTGGGCTATGCCTGGTTCGGCGTCGTCATGGGGGGGCTTTTTTCACCCCAGTTCGAGGGCGCGCACTGGAGCTTTGCCCGCGTGCTGGATTTTCTCTCCAATGCCTGGGCGCCGGTGCTGGTGCTTGCGACAGCCGGAACCGCACAGCTTATTCGTGTCATGCGCGCCAATCTTCTCGATGAATTGCGCAAACCCTATGTTACGACTGCCCGTGCCAAAGGGCTCCCCGAGTGGCGCGTCATTCTCAAATATCCGGTGCGTGTTGCGCTCAATCCGCTGGTATCCACCATTGGTTGGCTCCTGCCCACGCTCGTTTCAAGTTCTGTTATCGTATCGGTGGTCATGAACCTGCCAACAGCCGGGCCGATGCTGTTGCGCAGCCTCACCACCCAGGACATGTATCTTGCAGGCACGTTGATCCTGCTTCTCGGCGTCCTCACGGTTATCGGAACGCTCATCTCGGACTTGATTCTTGCCTGGATCGATCCACGGATCCGCTATGGGGGAGAGTGATCGATGGCGACCGACACAATGATCCTCAAAGAAACCCAGCGCAAGGACCGCGCCACCGGACGGGAAAGCCAGTGGAAGATGATCTGGCGCAGGTTCAGGCAGCACAGGCTTGCGCTTGTCAGCCTCTGGATCGTGATTGGCTTTTATCTGATCGCGATATTTGCCGAATTCCTCGCGCCCTACGCGCCATCCCACTACAACTCGCGCTATACCTATGCCGCACCGCAAGGCATCCATCTGTTCGATACGGACGAGCAGGGCAATTGGGGGTTCAGACCGTTTGTCTATGGTTACACCACCGAAATCGATCAGGCCGCCATGCGGCGCACCTTCGTGCTCGATCCCGACGTCAAGCATCGCGTGCAATTTTTCATCGAAACCGAGCCCTATAGGCTGGCGGGGTTCATCCCGATGCAGCACCGGCTCTTTGGCGTTGCAGAGCCGCGCGCACCATTTTACGTGCTTGGCGCCGACCGACTGGGCCGCGATCTCCTTTCGCGCCTGATCCACGGCACCCGCATATCGCTCTCAATCGGCCTTGTCGGTGTCGTTCTCAGTCTCTTCTTCGGCGTTCTTATTGGTGGGTTTTCGGGCTTTTACGGCGGTTGGTTCGATAGTATCGTTCAGCGCACGATTGAATTCATCCGCTCGCTGCCCACCATCCCGCTCTGGTTGGGCCTCGCTGCTGCCATGCCGCGGGACTGGGGTGCGCTCCAGACCTATTTCGCTATCACAATAATTCTTTCGGTTGTTGGCTGGACAGAACTCGCACGTGTTGTTCGCGGACGCTTCCTCGCACTGCGCACCGAGGATTTCGTGGTTGCTGCCCAGCTCGATGGCGCGAGTGATTATCGCGTGATCATGCGGCACATGGTGCCCTCTTTCATGAGCCACATCATTGCGGCAGCAACACTCGCCATACCGGGAATGATCCTGGCCGAAACCGCACTGTCATTCCTGGGGCTCGGGTTGCAGGCGCCGATTGTGAGCTGGGGCACGCTGCTGCAGGAGGCCCAGAACATCCGTACGCTTGCCAGCGCACCATGGCTTTTGCTGCCCGGTGTGGTTGTCGTCATCGTTATTCTTGCCATGAACTTTCTGGGAGACGGTCTTCGTGATGCCGCAGATCCCTATGGCCGCTGAAGGGCCACTGCTAACACTGGACGATCTCTCGATCGTCTTCTCATCGCCCGACGAGGCCGACATCGTTGCCGTGCGCCAGGTCGACCTCACGCTCCGTCGCGGCAAAACCCTTGCGCTTGTCGGGGAAAGCGGCTGCGGCAAGTCGGTGACGGCTCGCGCCATCCTGCGCATTCTCGACAAAAGTGCGGCCATTCCCAGCGGGCAGATCATATTCTCACCCGACGACGCCGAACCGGTCGATATCGCCACACTTAATCCCGACAGCATCGCCATGCGGACAATCCGGGGCAACCGGATTTCGATGATTTTCCAGGAGCCGATGAGTTCGCTTTCGCCGGTCCATACTATCGGCGATCAGATCGACGAGATGATTATCCTGCACGAACGGGTGACACCCAAACAGGCCCGCGAACGCACAATTGCCCTGCTGGATCAGGTGGGCATTCCCGGTCCTCGCGAACGCGCAGATGCTTACCCCTTCCAGCTCTCGGGTGGCCTGCGCCAACGCGCAATGATTGCAATGGCCTTGTCCTGCAATCCCGATCTCCTGATTGCCGACGAGCCGACCACCGCTCTCGATGTCACAACGCAAGCCCAGATTCTCGATCTTTTGCGCCAGCTTCAGGACGATTACGGCATGGCCATGCTTTTTATCACCCATGACCTTGGCGTCGTTGCCGAAATCGCTGACGACGTGGCGGTGATGTATCTGGGCGACGTTGTGGAGCAAGGGGACGTCTTCGATGTGTTCGCCACCCCTCAACACCCCTATACGCGTGCGCTGATGTCCTCGATCCCCAAGATGCAGCGCAAGGCCGAGCGCGAACGCCTCCAGCCCATTCAGGGCACTGTGCCTTCGCCCAAGGACCGACCGCAAGGCTGTTCCTTTTCCTCGCGTTGCCCCGTTGCCTTTGAGCCGTGCGCGAAAGTTCGGCCCGATCCCACGCGCACGGGCAAGCAACATCGAACGCGCTGTCATCTCATCGAGCGAGAGTTGAAGCCCGGGGAGGTCATCGTATGAACGATCTTATCCGCGTTGAAAATCTCTCGAAATCCTTCACCTTGCGGCGCGGGCTTGTCGGAGGGCTGATTTCACTCGATGCCCTCAAGGATATCAATCTCGCGGTGCGGCCTGGGGAAACCCTTGCCATTGTGGGCGAAAGCGGGTGCGGAAAGACAACGCTGGGCCGCTGCATCGTCAAGGCCATGACACCAAACACCGGAAAGGTGCTCTACACGCCCGAAAATGGCGAAACAATAGATCTCGTCGGTTTGAAGAAGCGCCAGATGAAGCCATGGCGGCGCGATATCCGAATGATCTTTCAGGACCCCATGTCTTCGCTCAATCCCTATATGCGGGTCTTCGATATCGTTGCCGAGCCCTTGCGCATTCACAAGATTGCCAAGGGGCGCGAACTGGAAGACCGCGTTGCAACAGCGCTTGAGAAAGTGGGCATCGATCCAGCGGCCGGGCAACGCTTCCCACACGCCTTTTCAGGCGGACAGCGCCAGCGCATCGGCATTGCGCGCGCGCTGGTGCTCGACCCGCGTCTGGTTATCGCAGACGAGGCCGTTTCTGCGCTCGATGTTTCCATTCAGGCCCAGATCCTCAATCTGCTCGAGGATCTGAAAGACGATTTCGGGCTGACCTATATCTTCATCAGTCATGATCTGGGCGTCGTCAATTACATCTCGGACCGCGTTGCGGTGATGTATTTGGGTAATATTGTAGAATTGGCCGATACCGAAACGCTCTTCGAGCGCCCGCGCCATCCCTATACCGAAGTGCTGCTCGAGGCCCTGCCCATTGCCGACCCCAAGCGCCGCGCGGGCAAGCGCACCGAAGCGCGGGGTGAAATTCCCTATATCGGCAATCGTCCCAAAGGCTGCCCTTTCCATACCCGTTGCCGTTTCGCCCAGGATCGTTGCCGAAACGACCGGCCCGAACTGCGCAAGATCGATGCAACCGAGGTGGCCTGTCACTTTGCCGAGACCATCGAACTCAGGGGCGCATATGACAGCGCTCCGCGACCACACATATCCCAAAAGGTAAGTCCATGATCTACAACCCCGCTGCCGCCAATCCGCTCAACGGCAATCCGTTGCGCAGCCGTGAGGACGTGGCCAAGTCCCTTTGCGATCTGTTCGATCCCTTGCTGCCCTATTTTTCTCAAGGCGGTGCCCGCGTGCGCCTGAGTGGCACAGCGGCTCATTTCGACCGCATAGCCGCCGATGTGGAGGGCTTTGCACGTCCACTCTGGGGCCTTGTGCCCTTTGCAGCAGGCGGTGGCCAATTCGATCACTGGAAGATGTACCGCGAAGGGCTTGCCAATGGCATGGACCCCGAGCATCCCGAATATTGGGGGCAGGTGAGTTGGATCGATCAGCGTATGGTCGAAATGGCGGCTATCGGCTTTGCGCTGCGGCTGATCCCGGATCTGATTTTCCACCCGCTGGATCAGCGCGCCAAGGACAACATCGTCGCCTACCTCACCCATATCCGCAAATATGATTTCGCCGACAACAACTGGAAGTTCTTTCGTATTCTTATCGATCTCGGACTTGAAGAGATCGGTGCGGATGTCGATCGCAGCTATACCGATCGCTATCTCGAAGAACTCGATACATTTTACCTTGGCGATGGCTGGTATCGCGATGGCAATGTGCCACGCGTCGATCACTATATCCCCTTTGCGATGCACTTTTATGGGCTGATTTATGCGACCCTGAAACGCGGTGACGATGCGCGGCGAGAGCGCTATCGCGAGCGCGCTGCCGCTTTTGCGAAAGATATCCGCCATTGGTTCGATGCAGATGGCGGCACGCTCGCTTTTGGCCGCAGCCTCACCTATCGTTTCGCGTGTGGCGGGTTTTGGGGTGCGCTCGCCTTTGCCGATCTTGAGGCGCTGCCATGGCCGGAAATCAAAGGTCAGTTCATGCGCCATCTGCGCTGGTGGTCCGATAAACCCATTGCCGAGCGCGATGGCGTCCTGTCCATCGGGTATGGCTATCCCAATCTCTTTATGAGCGAGAGTTATAATTCCGCCGGGTCGCCTTATTGGGCACTGAAGGCCTTCCTGCCACTTGCGCTTGGCGCCGATCACCCTTTTTGGCAGGCCGAAGAATCCGATGCGTTTGTTCCCAATGAGCCGGTGACATTGCCCCATCCGGGCATGATCATGATGCACACGCCGGGCAATGTGGTTGCGCTGTCTTCGGGTCAACAAAACCACCAGATGCGCTTTGGCGCGGAAAAATACGCCAAGTTCGCCTATGGCTCCCGCTATGCCTTTTCCGTCGAAGCCGAAGAGCGCATTTTCCAGCTTGCGACGTTTGACGGCATGATCGGGTTGTCGGACGATGGGCGGCACTACCGCATCCGCGAGGATAATGAGGAAGTGCTGATTGCTCAGGCGGGCATTTATGCTCGCTGGAAGCCATGGACCGATGTAACGGTGGAAACCTTTCTTGTTCCGGCCTCCCCATGGCATCTGCGGATCCATCGCATAACGACGCCCCGACGGCTTGAAACGATTGAGGGCGGTTTTGCGGTAGAACGCGCCGACCTCAATGCGGACAGTGTGGAGGAAGATGTGGGCATGGCATCGGTGCATACATCGACCGATTTTACCACCATTGTTGATCGTTCGTCCGATGTAAGCCGTCAAGGCAGAGCGCACCGCGCCCTTCCCAATACTCACCTGATCTGGGCCAAGACGCTCGTGCCCCAACTCATGGGCACAATAGAACCCGGCACGACCGTTCTGGCCTCGGCTATCATGGCCCAACCGACCGATAGTGGCGATCCCTCCTCGGCACCGGCCATGCCAGACCTTCAAGCTCTGGAGAGAACCATTCGGCAGAACGGCGTTTCCGCAAGTCCCATGGGCATGGTGAAACGTCCATGAGAAAGCCACGCCTCACTCTTGCCATGGCGGCTGACAGAACGCTTCATGTTCTACCGCCGCCCCTGATCGCGCGCCTTGCCAAGTCCTGCGATATCCTCGATCCAACCCCGATTGAAGATTTCTCGACACCAGAAGCGCGGCAGAGCCTGGCCACAACCGAAATCCTGCTGACGGGCTGGGGATGTCCGCATATCGACACCAATGTTCTTGCGGATGCGCCCAATCTGGCGCTTATTGCCCATGCGGCTGGCACGGTGAAATATTTCCTCGTTCCAGAGGTTTATGAGCGCGGTATCGTTGTAACTCACGCCGCTGCTGCCAATGCGATTCCGGTTGCCGAATATACGCTTGCTGCAATCATTTTCTCCAACAAGAACATATTCAGGTTGCGCGATCTGTACCGTAGAGACCGCACGCGGGCTTCTTCCTATCGAGAGATGGATGCGCCCATCGGCAATTTTGACCGCACGATCGGTATTGTCGGTGCGTCGCGCATCGGCCGCCTGGTCGTCGATCTGCTCACGCCCTTCGATTATGACATTCTGCTCTATGACCCTTACGTGCCGCCAACCGACCCCATTCTCGAAAAGGTCCGCCTCGCGACCCTGGACGATCTAATGGCACAAAGCGATGTCGTCTCGATCCACGCGCCGTCGCTGTCCTCGACACGGCATATGATCGGTAAACCTGAACTGGCCCGCATGAAAACCGGTGCTACCCTCATCAACACCGCGCGCGGCGCGCTTGTCGATGAAACCGCACTGCTCGACCAATTGCGGACTGGCCGCATCAATGCGGTAATCGATGTTACCGATCCCGAAATACCAGCGCCCAGTTCAGATTTTTTCACGCTCCCCAATGTTTTTCTGACACCTCATGCCGCTGGTGCCGTAGGCACAGAACGACAACGCCTGGGTCTATTGGCTGTTGAGGAAATCGAGCGCTTTGTTGCCGGTCAACCTTTACGGCATGCCATCATTCCAGAAGCCTTGGAGCGACTCGCATGAATGCCCCCTTTGATCAATCGTTGTCCGAGATCGAAAAACAATACGAATTCGCGCGTTTACAGTACTTGACCTGGGATCGCACGCCCGCCGATATCGATGGCCCACAGCAACGCGCGCTAAAGGCTGTGCTTGAACGCCGGTCCGGCGCGCAATTTGCAAAAACCGCCTATGTTGCCCAGGAAGCGCGTGTCTTTACCGAACGCCTTGTGATGGGTGAAGATACGTGGATTGCAGGACACGCATTGCTGCGCGGTGATGTCGTTTTGGGCGATAATACCACCGTCAATCCCTATGTCTGTATTTCCGGGCGTGTGCATTGTGGCTCGGGCGTACGCATCGCCTCACACGCTTCTCTTGTGGGCTTCAACCACGGTTTCGACGATCCAGACATGCCAATCTACAAACAAAAGCATGAACGGCTGGGCATCGATATCGGCGATGATGTCTGGATCGGCGCCAATGCGGTTATCGTTGATGGTGTGCGGATCGGGTCAGGCGCCGTGATCGCCGCCGGCGCAGTGGTTACGCGCAATGTACCGGACAAGGCCATAGTGGCCGGTGTTCCCGCCAAGGTCGTACGCAAGCGCGGACAACGCAACGCGATCCAGACGTCAACGTATGGGCGAGCCGAAATCGCCTTTGCAAAACTCGGGAAATCGGCTGCGGACCAATGGTCCGAGATTCTTGAGAATAATTTCGAGAATGGCGCATTTATCTCGCCTGAGTCCGATGGCATCAAGCGCCCTTCAATCCGGCATTTATGCGATGCCATAGAGATTGCGTCAGCCTTTGGCGCCGCGCCGCATTGCATCGACACGCAAGAAGCGATTTCACGTCTTTTGGCTGTGCAGGATGAGCAGACCGGGCTTTTTCCCGATCCGTTCCGCCCGCGCCCCGACGCCTCCGCCATGCGACACGACGGCCTTGCGCTCTATAATGTCCTGGCTGTCGGCTATGCCCTTGAATGCCTGAATGCCGCGCCACGCTATCGCATTGAGGCAATTGAAACGCTGTCGACCGCCGAACTCTGCGCCTGGCTCGATGCGCTTCCCTGGGTCTCTCAGGCCTGGAGCGCAGGCGCCACTGTCGATGCCATTGGCACGGCGCTCTATTTCAATGCCCGCTACTTTGACAGCGGAACCCATCTTGAAACAATGCTCGGCTGGCTTCATACCCACTGCAACCCGAATACCGGACTTTGGGGAGCGCCGAGCCAGCACGGCGACTATCTGCAGCCAGTGAATGGATTTTACAGACTAAGTCGCGGCACCTATGCCCAGTTCGGCTTGCCGCTTCCTTATCCCAAGGCTGCAATCGATACAGTTTTGGCACATTATGACCGCCATGACGGCTTCAAGGGGCCGACGCATACGGCCTGTAACCTTCTCGATGTTGTTCATCCCCTATGGCTGGCCCGTAAGCAGACCGCCTATCGCCATAGCGATATCGCCAAAGTTGCTGAGAACATTATTCTGAAGGCGGCACCGACCTGGGAGACAGGCAAGGGGTTTGCTTTCGCCTCCAAGCAGCCGGCGAGCCTGCAGGGGACAGAAATGTGGCTGTCGATACTCTATCTTTGTGCCGACATTCTGGGCTTTGCAGATGGCGCAACCTTTGAACCCAAAGGCGTTCATCGCCTGCCTCCCGCATTGGCGATGCAATGACACGGACAGCACTGATCGTTTACGGGGGGCTAGAGTTGCATCAGCCTCAGTTGGGCGCGGCCCGTACCCGCGACATTCTCGAAGCCAATGGCTTTCGCGTCACGATGACTCCCGATTACGATGCGCTGGGCGATGAAACAGTCCGCTCTACCGATCTTGTCGTGCCGGTCATTACAGGCGGCCAGATTGACTCCGAACGCCTCAACATTCTTGTCGATGCCGTCGCCGCGGGTACTGGCCTTGCCGGATTTCATCATTGCATGGCAACGAGCTTTCGCGAGTATGTTGCCTTCCGCTATATGGCCGGGTGTACCTGGGTTGCCCATCCGGGAAACATCATCAAATATCGTGTCGACATTTCCGCGCCCGATGATCCGATTATGGAAGGGATTACATCGTTCGAACATACGTCCGAGCAATACTACCTCCATTACGATCCGGCTGTTGAGGTATTGGCCACAACAACCTTTTCCGGCGACATCCATCCCTGGCGCAAGAACATTGTTATGCCGGTTGTCTATAAGACATATTACGATCGCGGACGGGTATTTTACTCGTCGCTAGGGCATACCGCAGATGAACTGGATATTCCCAATATCCGCACCATCTGGGAGAGGGGCTTGCTCTGGGCGGCGCGTGCCGCGTGAGCAACCGAGGACATCCGCAAACAAAAAAGACCACGCAGAGACCGGTGTGTCCGCGTGGTCTTTTGCGCTCGTTCGCAGGCGAGACGCGAACTGCCTGATTACAAACCGTTCTGCTGGGACCAATCGGCGTACCAGGTATCAAACAGCTTGAGCTGGCTTTCCGCATAGGCACGCTGGCTTGCCGAAAGCTCATCGGTTTCGTTGAAATGCAGCGCGTATTCAGAATTGCCTTTGAGCACCATGAGATACTTGTAGTAGAGAACGAGATCCGGGCCTTCATCGAAGGTTGAAAGGACGCGCAGCGCAGCTTCAAGCTCAAGAGCCTGGCGGCGGGCCGCCGCATCGCCATTCGCCGCTGCCTGGCTTAGCGCGCACAGTTTCAACACCTCTGCGGGGAGAACGTTGCCGATGCCGGTAATGGCGCCGGTTGCACCGCAATTGACAAAGCCGTGGAATACGGTGGTGTCCACACCGATCATCAAGGAGACGGCATCGTCCTGACTGGTGATGTGTTCTGCCGCGTAGGTCAGGGAATCGACACCGCCGAATTCCTTGAAGCCGATAAGATTGGAATGTTCGGCGCGCAGCGCAAAGAACAAGTCGGCGCGCGTCGCAAAGCCGTAATAGGGGCTATTGTAAATGACGGCAGGCAGATCGGGTGCGGCTGAAAGAATTGCCTTGAAATGATGGCGCTGGGCAGTCAGCGAAGGGCCGCGCGACAACACACGCGGAATGACCATAAGACCCTTGGCGCCAACTTTTTGCGCATGAGCAGCGTGCGCGGCAGCAATCTTTGTGTTGACCGCGCCTGTCCCGGCAATCACGGGTATTCCTGCCTTAACCAGGCGTTCGACACCTTCCATGCGCTCTGCATCAGTCAGAAGCGGCCAATCGCCCATTGAACCGCAATAAACGACAGCGGACATGCCTGCCGCAATCAGTTCTTCCCCCTTGCGCACCAATGCGTCGAAATCGGGCGTCCGATCCGCCTTGCACGGCGTCATGAGGGCCGGAATGCAGCCCGAGAAAATGCCGCTGTTCATTATGATCTCCTGAAAATCAAATTAGCTCCCTGTCTGCGATCATCTAAGAAGATCGCACGGATTTGGCAGCATAATAATCGTTGTATTTTTTTTGTCGACATAAATTTTCGCAAAATTCTGCATTGCGTCCTGCCAGTGCTCGAGACATGTGGCGGAGCTTATATCGCCATGCTGAAATTGGTCTTCGGGTCCGCGATCACAAAGGCCTGGATTTGCCGCACGATCTGCTCGGCATGACGGCCTGCAAGCTGGTCCGCCAAGGCGACGTCGCGATCCGAAATTGCCGCAATCATGTCCTCGTGCTCGGTAACATATTGCACCGGCAACTCATCGTTGAAGGACGAATAATAGAGACGCAGGATGCGTCGGCCCTCATCAAGAAGCTGGGTGAACAGCTCCGTATAATAGCGATTTCGCCCGGCTTTGGCGATCTCGACGTGAAAATTGCGATTTGCCGCAATCATTGTCAGCACGTCCCGTGCGTTAACCGCTGTAGCGAACTCTTTCTGCAAGCTCCAGATCCGCTCGAGATCTGCGGGGTCGTGGTTTGCCGCCGCCAACCGGGTCGTCACCCGATACATGAGCGACAAGGCATCGAAAAACTGAGGCAGTCCAAGAAAATCGATATGTGAGACAATTGTTGCGCGGTTGGGCAGAGTTTCAATGAGGCCATCCGAAGCAAGGCGCACAAGTGCCTCACGGATCGGTGTGCGCGACAATGAAAAACGCTCCGAAAGCTGAACTTCGTCGATCGGACTGCCCGGCGCCAGCTTGAGTTCGATGATCTCGTTCCGCAGCGTTTCATAGACATGACCGACGCCGGCACCGCGCCGATGCGCCTTGCCGTTTTCCACGTTCGCTTTGACGCGCTGCTTGCTCATGTTTCCGTGCGCTCCTGACATGCAATCTATTTCATAACCAAATGGCACCATTTTGGGAATTTGCATAATTCGGTATTTTTCTTGTCGACAAGAAGAATGCAAGTTGCTACGACTCACCTTTGGAGGCGGCTGGCTGGCCAAATCTGGCTCCGCACTGACAGGAACCCTTTCGTGCGTCCGAGCGAATGGACGATTGAAAGCAGGAGGACCGGCATGGGTTTGGCACATGCAAAAGAACCGCTGCCCGCACGAATATGGGTCGGCTTCTCCAACGGCCTGCTCTTTGTTGAATTGCGGATTGCCGCCCTGCTGCTTGCTGGCCTTGCCGTCATCATCCTGACCAATGTTGTAACCCGCTATGCCGGCTCCCCGATCTATTGGATCGATGAGCTTGCGGTTTTCACCATGGTTTGGCTGGCCTTTATCGGAACCTCAGCAATGTCCCGGCTCCGGCTCGATTTTGCGGTGACTTTTCTCGCCGATATCGCACCAAAACGCCTCGGGCCGCTCATCCGGGCCGGTTCGATTGTTTTAATCATCGTCTTTGGGCTGGCTCTGGCGTGGATGTCATGGATCATGCTCGATCCGGTCGGCATCGCGTCCGCGGGCTTTGACGCACGCGCCTTCGCCGGGCAGACGTTCAACTTTCTTTATACCGAATTCACCCAAACGCTGGTTTGGCCACGTTGGGCAGTGATGCTGGTTATCCCGCTGTTTTCGGTCTGTCTTGTCATTCACGGACTTGCCAACCTTCTCGAAGAGGCCGGGCTTGTCGAGCGCAAGGTTCGGTCCGGATTTGAAGAGGAGGCGGTCTGATGTGGACCGGTGCAGCATTTCTGACAGCAATGCTGGTGGGTGCGCCCATCGGCATCTGCCTGTGTCTGGCAGCAATTCTCTTTCTTTATCTGGACGGCAATACACTGCTTTACGCGTCCATGCCGACCCAGCTTTTCGATAGCGCCGGCAATTACGGCCTTATTGCCATCCCGCTTTTCATCCTTATCGGCGATATCATGAACGCGGGCGGCATCACCGGGCGCATTGTGCAGATGGCTTTGGCCTTTATCGGCACACTGCGGGGCGGGCTGGCCTATGTGAACCTTGTTGCCAATATGTTTGTCGCCTCGATCATGGGCTCGGCCTCGTCCCAGGTTGCGGTTATGTCGCGCGTCATGGTTCCGGAAATGGAGCGCCAGGGGTATCGCCGCGATTTCGCCGCCGGACTGACGGTTTACTCCGGCATTCTCGGACCGATCATTCCCCCATCGATCATGTTTGTCGTCTATAGCGTGCTGGCCCAGATTTCGGTCGGCAATATGCTGTTATCCGGGCTTATCCCAGGGCTGATGCTGGCGGGGTCGTTTCTCGGACTGATCGCGATTCTTGGGCTTTTCTATCCCTACCCGGTCAATGAACGCCAACCCTGGCCGGTGCGCTTGAAGGCAATTATCGATGGGTTGCCCACACTGCTTATTCCCCTCGTTATCGTCGGCTCGATCATGGGCGGCTTTGCCAATCCCACCGAAGCGGCAGCGGTCGGCGTCGTTGCTGCGCTCCTGATCGGCTGGCTTTGGATCGGGGATCTCAAACTTAGCGCAATGCCGCGCCTTCTGATGCGGGCAGCAGGCTATTCGGCGATCATCCTCTTTCTTGTGGCAGCGGCCGGCGTGTTTTCCTGGGTCCTGACCTATGGGCGCGTGCCCCAGCAGGTTGCCGCCTGGATTCAGACCGTCGCGCAGGATCCGATTACCTTCATGCTGCTGGTCAATCTGATCCTGCTATTTATCGGAACGGTAATCGACGGCGCTCCGGCGCTCATTATGACCGTGCCCATCCTGCTGCCCATCGCAACCGAGGTTTACGGCATCGATCCATTTCATTTCGGGGTCGTTGTCGTCATCAACCTGGTTCTGGGTTTCATGACGCCGCCGGTGGGACTTTGCCTTTATGTCGCTTCGGCCGTTACCGGGGTGAAACCGTCACGGCTATTCGTTGTGACCTTGCCGTTCTTTCTGGCAACGGCGGCCATCCTCGTCATTCTCTCGATCTTCCCGTTCTTCTCCACGGTGCTTTCCCGCTAGGCGCCTGTTCATCCGCAAACCATAAAGCAAAGGGATCATCACTATGAAACTGAACCGCAGAACGTTTCTCGGAGCTTCGGCCGCCGCCGCTGCCTCCACAACGCTCTTTACACCCAGTCTGGCACTCGCCCAGTCGCAGAGCTTCCGCCTGGGGATCGCAACCCCTCCTGGCCATCCGTGGAACAATGCGGCGCTTGCGGCAGCCGAAATGATTGCCGAGGAATCGGACGGTCGCCTCGACCTCACCGTTTTCCACGCCAGTCAGTTGGGCACCGAAGCGGCCATGCTCCAGCAGTTGCAAACCGGCGCATTGGATTTCGCATGGCTTCAGACCGCTGAACTGGGCACACGCATCCCGCAGATCGCGGCGATTAACGCGCCTTATCTTGTGCAGTCGACCGCCAAGATTCCCGATCTGATCCGGCATCCCAAAGTGCTCGAATTGCTTGATCTCCTGCCCGCTGAAACCGGCACGATCGGCCTTGGCTGGGGCATTACCGGCATGCGTTCGGTCTTTGCCAATCGCGAAGTCAATTCTGTCGCCGACTTGCAGGGCATGAAGCTACGCACCCATACCACCCCGGCCTTCCGCGATTTTTATGAATTGCTCGGCACGGCTCCGACGCCGATTCCGACCCCACAGGTCTATGACGCGATCGCCAACGGGCAGGTCGATGGCCTTGAAGCAGACCTTGATTTCTCGTGGAACCAGCGGTTCGATCAGGTCACGCAAAGTATCCTGCATATGAACGCGCTCTTCATGCCGATGGTCGCGCTTGTTTCCGGCCGGGTCTGGCAGGGCTTGCCCGAAGCGGATCGCGAAATCCTCGACCGGGCGACCAAGACCGCACTCGAAGCCCAAGTCGATGAACTCGTCGGCAACGAAGCCGGGCTGCTTACCGCTTTTGAAGAGACAGGCATAGCCATCAGCACGGTTGGCGAGGCCGACGTGGCTGACCTGATTGAACGCTATGACGCAAAATGGGTCGAGCTTGCGCCCAATCTTCCCGAACTGCGCGCCGCAAGCGCAGAGATTTAAGAACCCAAAAAGCCGGGGCGCTCAACGCCCCGGCCTGTTTATCAAACGATCTGAGTGATACGGCTTACCAGCGCACGGTGGCGCCCAGCTTGAAGCTGATACCGGGTTCATAAACCGTTGATGTTGTGCCCACATTGAGCGGCTTGGCGTAGCTGACATCGAAAAGATTATCGACACGCAGGTTCAATTCGACATTGTCGGCAGCCTGGTAACTGGCAAACAGATTGACCAGCGTATAATCGTCCATCGTTACGCCTTCCGGTGCCCAATTGCGTTGCACTTCGCCGCCGACGGTCAAGGCGCCTTCGAGCAGCCTTACACCTGCCTGCCCGGTAACTTGCGTGGTCGGTATCGATACGAGGGGGGACTTGATGCCGCCTTCAATTCTGTGCCCTTCGATGATCGAGGCGCTCAAACCGGCAAACCAGGTCTGTTGATCATAGAGCGCTTCAAGCTCAAAGCCGCGAATCTCGGCAGAAGCGAAATTCTGATATTGCGCACATGTACCAGGGTAATAACCGATGACGGTCGGCGGGAATCCGGGACCAAAAATCGGACCAGGGCCGGGCGCTGCACAACCCGCCGTTCCGGTCGGGATCGAGGAGTTCATCCCGATATAATTGTCGATGGCGTTGTCAAAATAGGCTGCCTTGAGCCGGAGACTGTCATTGTGAGTGAACAGGCTGTCAGCGGCGTAGTTCACGCCAAATTCCCACGTCTTTGCGGTTTCAGGTGCAAGGTCGGGGTTTGGAAGAAACGGGAACACAACCCCGGCCGGGTGCATGCCATTTATGAGCGTCTCGGTAATCGCCGGAGAGCGATAACCTTCGGCATAGGTGCCGTAAAATTGCAGTCCTTCCAGCGGCCCATCGTCAAATGGGGAAACGCCAACGGTCAAGCGTGGCGATAGGCGCGAACCGGAAGACGACCCGGCATCGCTTTCCAGATTGAAGACGTCGTAACGCACTGCGCCGACCACTTCGAGCCAGTCATAAGTCATCTTGTTCTGGATATAGGCGCCGCCCACAGTCCGTTGGCCGGAGGGCGTGTAAGAGTCATCCCCGCCAAGCGGATTGGCAGTTGTAACATCGTCAAAGACGATATCACCGCCATAGGTCAATTCATGCTCAACAACACCGGTTGTGAGTCGCGATGTGTTCCAGATGTCAAACCCGTAAGTGGCCAGATCGTAACCGGTTTCCGACCCTGCAGGCACGGTCACGAAAGTGCCTGCGGCTTCAGACCAGCGCCTCAAATCCGTGAGATTGGTTGCTGTCAGGTCGACCAGATTGACTGACGCATTGATATGCAGATCGAGCCAGTCATTGTCCGGATCGTCAAACTCGTATTGAACAGAGAATGTATTTTGCAGTGCGTCTGCTTGCCGGGCCCCGCTGCCTTCCTCCCAGCTATTGCGTGACCCGTTCCATGCTAGCGTCAATTCGCTGAAATCGGTCGGACGGATTGTGCCTTTCACCAGCCCACTCAGGACATCAAAGCTCGTGCCTACAACATCGTTTCCATCACCGCCGGTGTAATCACCGAAATCGCGCCAGACGACATTGGCCAGGATGTCCGCGTTTTCTGACAAGCGCACGGCGCCCGTCGCGCTTGTTGTGATACCGCGCGCATTGCTGTCATAAACGGCGGTCGTCGTAAGCGCATAGTCTTCGTCCGGCAGAAGGAACGTATTGGCGCTCTTGGTGTTGAACATGACCACGCCGCCAATTGCGCCGGAGCCGTAAGTATTGGCGACCGGCCCACGGACCACTTCCACGGATTCGAGCAGATTGGGGTCGACAAAGAACATCGACGACGTGCCATGCCCCGAGCGCTGGAAGTTCTGCCGGGCGCCGTCAACGATGACCTGAACGCGGCCGAAATCCTGCAAGCCACGGATATTGGCGGCCGAGCCGGCCCGGCGGGCATCGGTCTGGATTGCAATGCCGGGCGTGCCAAAGAAAATATCGTTTGCCGTAGCCGGCATACGCTGGGCAAGTGTTTGAGCATCGATCCTGCTGACAGAAGCCATGGACTCAATCGGCGATTCGCCGGTGCGGCTGATGACCGTCAGGGCATCGAGAAGCGTTGTGCCCGCGGCAATATCGCAGAATGTGGCTTGGGACAAATCGGAAGGATCCGCACATAGCGCGCTGTCGTCCGCGCCCTGGGCAAGCGCAACGCCTGCCATGGCGCCATAAGCGACACCCGCAAGCAAAAGCCCACGCAAGACATATTGCGACAAGGATCCGCTATCGGTCCGGGGAGTATGGGGAAAGTTCTTGCCAGTCGCACCTGCGGGGACCTGCATTCGATTGCTCCTTCTAAGCGCATAGAAAGTCGCGATGCTGGCTGGCGGAAGGCTGGCTTGCTGCGTTGTACCGCGCGGCCCTTATCTGGCCACATTCGGATTTCGACCCGTCCCATATAAAACATGATTATAAGAGTCAACTATTGACTTGCAAATAAACTTGATTATTGAAATCATGAATACACCCAAGCTTGGTGCAAAGGCTGCTTGTGGTGGTGAATGCAAGGATTTGTGGCCCCTTAAAATGCCGGACGCCCCCTCAGGAGAAAAGCAAAGTCTCATGCAGAAGCCTTCCGAACGGCCTCAGACGATCTCGTCCGCCAAGCTTTTCGGCGAGGCCCAGGAGATCGAGATCGATCACGATGGCACGCTCTACCGGTTGCGGATCACCCGACAGGGCAAGCTGATTTTGAACAAATAGGATTTCAAGATGACCTCACCGCTAACCCCACAGGACATTCGCGATCTGCGTGCGGCTCAACCCCAGATGCGCGAACGGGATTTTGCGCGTATTCATAAAATCAGCGAAGCGCAGCTTGTTGCGGCTTTCGTTGGGCAGAATGCAACTCGTCTTAAAATCGACATTGCGGTCTTGCTCGAGGGCGCCAAATCGCTTGGCACCGTTATGGCGCTGACACGCAATGAGAGTGCAGTGCATGAAAAGATCGGCCCTTATGAAAAGGTTCATGTCGGCGCTCATAATGCCATGGTGCTTGGCGAGCAGATCGACCTGCGTATTTTTCAACGCAAATGGATATCGGGATTTGCCGTCACCAAGCAGACCGATGACGGCCCACGCCATTCGATGCAGTTCTTCGATGCGGCAGGTGATGCGGTTCACAAGATCCATCTGCGTCCTGAATCCGACAAAGACGCCTATGATGGGCTCGTGGCAAAGCTGCTCAACGAGGATCAGAGCCAGTTTCAGGATTGCGAGCCTGTGCCCGACATCGAAGCTGTCGATGCCGCACGGCCGCAGGCCGATGCCGACGCATTGCGCAGCGCCTGGAGCAAACTGACCGATACCCACCAGTTTTTTGGAATGCTGCGCGATCTCAACCTGCCACGCCATCAGGCGTTGCAGATGGCCGGCCCCGACTATGTGCGCCCCGTAGAGACAGACGCGGTTGCGGCGATGTTCGATATGGTCAAGCACAGTGGGGTGCCCATTATGGCCTTTGTTGGCAATACTGGCTGCATTCAGATCCACTCCGGCCCGATCCATAAGACCGCGATGATGGGGCCTTGGCTCAATGTCATGGACGAAACCTTCCATCTGCATTTGCGCACCGACCACATTGTTTCCGCCTATGTCGTGCGCAAACCCACAAGCGACGGCTTTGTAACCTCGCTGGAAACCTATGACGAGAACGGCAAGCTCATCATTCAGTTCTTCGGCAAGCGCGTGGAAGGCCATGACGAGCGCCCGCTTTGGCGCGAAGCGCTTGGCTCTCTTCCGACACTGGCACAAAACGCTGCGGCGTGAGGGACATTATGCGCTCAATTCCATTTTCGCTGTTGGCTGCAATTTCCCTCGCCTTGCCTATCGGCGCACAGGAAGTGACCCCGTTTGCCGATCCGTCGCGGTTGATTTCGATCGGCGGCTCGATCACTGAGATCATTTATGAGCTTGGGAAAGACGATCTCCTGGTCGCGCGCGATTCAACGGCGACCTATCCGGACCAAGCCCTTCAACTGCCTGATGTCGGCTATATGCGGGCACTGGCCCCTGAAGGTGTGCTCTCGGTCGAACCGTCGGCCATTATCGCGCTGGAAGGCTCTGGTCCGATCGATGCAATCGAGGTGCTTGAAAACGCGAGCGTGCCCATCGTCTTTGTCCCGGAAATTTTCACTCAGGACGGTGTAATTACCAAAGTTCGTACCGTTGGTGAGGCGTTGAATGCTGAAAACGAGGCCGAAGCGCTGATCGGTCGTATCCAGGCCGATTTCGATGCGGTTCAAGATCGCATTTCAAAGATCGAGCAGCCCAAATCCGTGCTTTTTGTTCTGTCGATGGTCGGCGGGCGCGTCAATGCTGCAGGGACAGGAACGGCGGCGGACGGCATTATCGCGCTTGCCGGTGCCCGCAATGCGATAACCGAATATGAAGGCTATCGGCAGTTGAGCGAGGAAGCCATCATCACCGCAAATCCCGATCTGGTACTGGTTATGGATCGAGGCGGAGACCACGCTGCAAGCGAAGATGAATTGCTCTCGCATCCGGCTATTGCCTTGACCAATGCCGGGCAGACCGGAAGCGTGATCCGCATGGATGGTTCCTATCTGCTTGGCTTTGGGCCGCGTGCCGCGGCGGCAGCGCTCGATCTGGCTGATGCGATTTACGGTGCGCCGGAGCCTGCGCAATGACGATTTTTGCCATGCGGCAGGCAATGGTATCGGCTCCTGCAGGTGACAGGAGCAGTGTTGCCCGCCTCGTGCTTTTCGGACTTGTCGCGCTTTTGATAGTCGCGATGGGCCTGAGCCTATTTACTGGCGCCTCCAATGTTTCCGCCATCGACGCAATGCGTATCTGGTTGGGGCTTGTTGCGCCAGACGATGCCTCTGCCGTTCGCGCCATGATTATTATCAACGACATTCGCCTCCCGCGCATGGTGCTGGGCGTACTCGTTGGAGCAGGCCTCGCCGTTTCAGGCGTCGTTATGCAGGGCATGTTCCGCAACCCCCTGGCCGATCCAGGACTTGTGGGCGTATCGGCGGGAGCAGGGCTCGGAGCTGTATTGTTCATTGTTCTCGGTGGCACAGCGCTGGCCCCCCTGGTCGCCATTATGGGCATATATTCGATTCCTCTTGCCGCTTTTGGCGGTGGAGCCCTGACCACGATCATTCTTTACCGCGTTTCGACCTCGCGGGGGCAAACTGCCATCGCCACGATGCTGTTGGCGGGCATTGCAATCGGTGCGCTTTCGGGCGCCGTAACCGGGATGCTTGTCTATATTGCCAATGATGCGCAATTGCGCGACCTCACATTCTGGGGACTGGGTTCGCTTGCCGGGGCAAACTGGACCAAAATTTTGGCCGCGGGGCCGTTGATGGTTGCCGGTATTGTTGTTTCGATGATGCTGTGGCGCGGGCTCAACGCCCTGACGCTGGGCGAAGCCTCGGCCCATCACATGGGCATTGATGTGCAGCGATTAAAAAATACTGCGATCGGGGCTGTCGCAGCCTGTGTGGGGGCGGCGGTTGCCGTCAGTGGCGGCATCGGGTTTGTCGGCATCGTGGTGCCGCATCTTTTGCGCATCCTGATCGGGCCGGATCACAAATATCTCCTGCCGGCGTCCGCTATTCTGGGTGCTGCTTTTCTTTTGTTTGCAGATGCAGTGAGCAGGATCATCGTCGCGCCTGCCGAGTTACCGATCGGCATCGTAACGGCCAGCGTCGGGGGTCCGTTTTTTCTCTATATCCTTCTGCGGCGCCGCCATCACCTCGCCTGGTAAATCGACATGTACCAAGCCCAAAACATCACATATGCCATCGCTGGCCGTCCCATTTTGCGCAAAGTCGATTTTACGGCCCGGCCCGGTGAAGTAACCGTTATTGTCGGCCCGAATGGATCGGGCAAGACAACGCTTCTCAAGGCACTGACCGGAGAGATAAATGCTGGTGGCGATGTCAGCATAAACGGCATCTCGACCAAGGCCCTCAAGCCCTATCAGGCGGCCGCCTTGCGCGCTGTCCTACCGCAATCGAGTGTGCTGACTTTTCCTTTTTCGGTCCATGAAGTGGTCAGGCTGGGCTTGTCGGGAGGCGTTGCTGGCGTAAGCGCGACAGATGCCGAGCGCTTGCCCGAACGCGCGCTTGCGCGTGTGGACATGTCCGGCTTTGGCGGGCGCTATTACAGCGAGCTTTCGGGCGGCGAGCAGCAGCGCGTACAATTGGCGCGCGTATTGTGTCAGGTATGGGAGCCCGTTTTGGACGGGCAGCCGCGCTATCTTCTGCTCGACGAGCCCATATCGAGCCTCGATGTCCGTCATCAATTGCACATCATGGATATCGCGCGCGATTATGCCAATGCTGGAGGCGGGGTGATTGCGATCCTTCACGACCTTAACCTTGCTGCCATGTATGCCGATTCAATTGGGGTGATGAGCCGAGGGGGAATGGTGGCCCAGGGCGGTTGCCAGGACGTGCTTTCCAATACGCTGATAGAGTCCGTTTTCGGATGCCCGATGCAGCTTGGAGTCGTCCCGCCGGGCAATGCGCCATTCGTCCTGCCGCAATCTGCCCGCCGATATGCCTGATCGACTTAAACCCGCGCCTGCAAGCGCAGCTGGGCTTTATGTGCTCCGACAGAAGCGATGACCCCGCACAATTGCTCGCCAGCAAGCTCAAGCGGGCCATTGTTTTCGATCACAATGTCGACCCCTTGCGGTGGAGAAAAATCCATGCGCGCAAGCCGGTGTTCGATTTCCTGGCGGGTTTCGCGTCCGCGCGCTTCGAGCCGCTGCCTGAGCACCTGTGCGTCGACCGAGACCGCAACGGCAAAGCATAAGCCATAACGCTGACGCGCTTCGGCAATCATCGTACGCGAGAGATTTGCAACAACCGTCGTTCCCGAGCGCACCTGCTCTATTGTCGCGATTGGAATGCCGTAACGAAGGCCATGCGCGTGCCAACTCAGCGCAAAGCGATTGCTGTGATCTGCGTCGAGAAAGTCGTCTTCAGTGACCGGTATATGATCTTCGGTTGCATCTTCGCCGGGGCGCGTGATGAACCGGCGCACAAAAGTCACCGTTTCACTCTCAACAAAGCGGCGCTTGGCGAAATTGAGGATCGAATCCTTACCCGCTCCGCTCGGTCCCACAACCGCAATGAACGCGCCGGATGCCATCAGGCAACCCGGAGACCCTGGCGCCAGACCGAGCGAACCTGCGGAACATCATCAAACTTGCGGATCCGTATGAGATCGGCTCGGAAACCCGGCGCTATCCGGCCGCGATCGGCAAGCCCGACCGCATCTGCAGGGTTCGATGTCACCTTGGCAACCGCATCGGGAAGTCTGATCTCGTGCACGCCCTCACTGAGCGCAAAGACCGACTGCAGCATTGAAAATGGAACATAGTCGGAGGAAATCACATCGAGAATGCCAAGCGCTGCAAGCTCGGATGCTGCAATATTGCCCGAATGCGATCCGCCGCGGACAATGTTGGGGCCGCCCATGAGCACCTTCATCCCTGCATCATGGGACGCACGCGCCGCATCGATCGTGGTCGGAAACTCGGCAACTCTGACGCCCTGCTCGATCGCCTCGGCCACGTGATCGATTGTTGCATCGTCATGGCTGGCAAGCGCGATGCCATTGGCATTGCAATAGTCGGAGATCAGCTTGCGATGACGGGCCGAATTCTGTTGCGAATTGGCGATCCGGCCCGCACAGAACTTCTCGAACTCTGCATCGGTCAAGCCGCGCTTTGTCTTGTAGTAAAGGGTATATTGTTCCATCGACTGGAACTGGCGCTGGCCAGGCGCGTGATCCATCAGCGAAGCCAGCTTCACTCGGCCGTCTCCCTCAAACTCGGCAAAGCTGTCCATGACGTCGGACGCCGAGACTTCGCAGCGCAAATGTATGAAATGCTCGGCGCGCAGGCGCCCCTGGTCCTCGGCGGCATGGATCGCATCGGCGAGAAAGCGCATCTCACCAACCTTAAAGCCATCGTCCTCGTCACTGCCCATGCGCAGGCAGTCAAAAACGGTCGTAATCCCCGAAGTCGCGATCTGCGCGTCATGAGCATGGATGGCCGACATGACAGGCCAGCGGACACCTGGCCGCGGCGAGTAATGGTTTTCAAGGTGATCGGTATGAAGCTCGATCAGGCCCGGCAGGATCAAATCGCCTTCCATGTCCTCGCCAACCTGAGAGGCGCCTGTATCGATACCGGCTATCGCCCCGTCACGGATGACGATGCTCCCTTCGATTACATCGTCGGACAAAACGATGCGGGCATTTCTGAGAACGGTTTCTGTCGTCATTTTCAAGCGGTCTTTCTTTCGGCAGCCGATCCCAAGGGGAAGAGGGAATGAACATGAAATGGCGCGCCGGGTTCGGGTTCGACAAACAGAGCCAGGCCATCAATCGCGAACGGGCGAGCCAGCAGCGGCCCGAACAGCGCCTCAAGTTCGACAGCGATCTTATCGCGTTCCTGAAGCGGCACCCTGTTTGAAAGAGTCATGTGGAAACGAAAAGATTCGAACACATAAGGGTAGCCCCAATCGTGCAGGTTCTGCAATTCGGCCGGACTTAAGTGGTCCGGACTGCGCCGGGCAATATCGGCCTCGGTCAAAGGCGAGCGAAACTTTTCAAAACCGGAAACGACCTGCCCTGCAAACTGGTCGAGCGCTTCGTTCGTTTCGCTAGGTATGATTGCGAAAAAACCGCCCAGATTGCCGACAACCATTTGAGGCACCTCAAACGGTTCACTTGCCGATGCAAATGCTTCCAGCGCCGCAACAAGCGAGGCCTCGGTTTCTTTTGCGGAAAGGCGGAAGGGCGCCTTGAGCGTGGCGTGAAAGCCGTAGCGACCCGGCGAACTGGTTATCCCGGCAACCTCCGCGGCTGACAGCTTGCCATGTGCTTTGTGTGCGATAGCCTCGCGTGAAAAAGCGTCGCGCCCCAACCATTGTGATGCGGTCCGGGTCAGCGCATCGGATGGACCGGGTGTGAAATAGATTGCATAGCGCATGGTATTGTTGTCCGGAACGATGTGCGGTGCCTCCTGGGAGCTGCCGCTCTAGTTGATTTATGTGACGATAGCTTGACCGCTACTCTGCTTCGATCAGGCTTTTGTGGCTAATGGGCCTGCTCACCGATATAGCGTTCGCGGATTTTCTTGGAAATCCAGTCGATGGCATAAACGCAGACCAGCACATTGAGCACAACGAAAGTCACCTGGTCAAAATAATTGGCCCGGAACCGCTCGATAATGATCATGCCCACGCCGCCAGCACCGACAAGCCCCAGAATGGTGGCGCTGCGGGTGCTCGATTCAAAGAAATAAAGCGATTGCGAAATAAAGACTGGCAGCACTTGTGGCAGATAGCCGTAACGCATGACCTTGATCGGCCCTGCCCCCGTTGCGCGAACGCCTTCGACCTGCTTTCGGTCGATATTCTCCAGTGCTTCGGAATAGAGCTTTGAGAGCGTGCCCATGTCCGAGATGAAGATTGCCAATACGCCAGCCAGCGGGCCGAGCCCGACAGCGCGGACAAAAACAAGCCCCCACACAAGCTGATCGACGCCACGGAACACATCGAGGATGCGGCGCACGATCTGGCGCACGAAGGGTATGGGCATTGTGGTACGTGCCGCGAGGAACCCGATGAAAAGGGCTGCTATAGAACCCAAAAGCGTGCCCAGGAAAGCCATGGCCAGGGTCTGGGCGATTGCTGTATAGATCGAACCGAATTGCCAGGTCTCAATGTCGCGCCATACAAACATCGCCGATATCAGCCGCCAGGCGCGGTCAGACGCACTGGCAAATCGACCGATATCGAAATACCAGAGCGATCCAATGAGATAGGCAATGATCACCGCCCAGATCAGTGCAAAAACAATGCGCTTGCCTTTGACGTTAAAGACTTGCGGATGCTGCGCGCGTGCCCAAACTATGTCGTTCTGGCTCAGCGTGGAGGCCGGTGTCATTTCAGGTTTTCCTTGCCGATGAAATAAAAGCGCAACTGCTCGGACAAAAGATCGATCAGCGTGACCGTGAGAACGATGAGGATAAGGACCGCGACCACGCGGTCATCGGAGTAAAGCGAAATGACGCGATTAAGCTCCGATCCGATGCCGCCAGCGCCGACAAAGCCGACAATCGAGGAGGCGCGCACATTGATTTCAAAACGCAGCAATGTGTAAGAGGTAAAGTTCGGCAGCACTTGCGGCACGACACCGTATCGCATCTGCTCGAACCAGTTTCCGCCAACTGACTTGATGCCTTCAACGGGGCGCAACGATGCGTTTTCGTTTACCTCTGCAAAGAGTTTGCCCAGGGCGCCAGCAGTATGAATGGCAATCGCGATAACCCCTGCAATGGGCCCGATGCCAACCGCAAAGACAAGAATAAGAGCATACAAAATTTCTGGGACCCCGCGACATAGCTCCATGAAACGTCGCGAGATCCAGAAAATTGCACTGTTTGGCGCAAGATTTTTGGCAGCCGGAAAGCACAGCAAAAATGCCGCCGCGGCACCCAGCATGGTTGCCGTTAGCGCCATGAAAATCGTCTCGATGATCAAGCGCAGATAAAGTTCGAGATCGGCAAACCAGAATGCCAAAGATCCTGGTGTCGCGCGCCCGGCTTCATTGCGGCCCTCGAATAGAACCTGCCATTCGAGATGCGGCATGATGGTGCCGAAATACTCAAATATGCGCGGTATGCCCGCCGCGAGACGGTCGGGATAAAAGCGCGAGACGTGTATTGAAATAGCAAGCGTAACGATAAACAAGGCGCCAAAAAGCAGATTCATCGCCAGCTTTTCGCGGCGCATCTGTTTGCGATGCGCTTCAAACTGATCAGTGGGGTTGGGTTGTTGCGGCGCGCCAGCACCCGCAATATCGGTATAGCTCACCGGGCCAACCCCATTGCATATTCAGGTTGCGCCGCAGCCATTGCCGCTGCCGGTATCGGAAAGTCGAGCGTTGTAGAGGTCAAGCCCTCCGAGAAGGCTTCCGCGCTTTCAGCACCATAGATTTCTCGTGCCTTGGCTTCGGTGAGTGCCTCAGGTGCGCCGTCGAACACCAGGTTGCCGTCGGCCAGCCCGATGATGCGGTCGCAATAGGCGCGGGCTGTATCGAGCGTATGCAAATTGCAGATGACGGTGATGCCATCGTCCTGGTTGATGGTACGCAGCGCGTCCATGACGATCTTGGCATTAAGAGGATCAAGCGAGGCGATGGGTTCGTCCGCCAGAAGGAAGCGTGGCTCCTGCACCAGTGCACGCGCGATGGCAACGCGCTGCATCTGTCCGCCAGACAGTGTATCGGCCTGCTGGAGTGCCGTGTGTGCCATGCCAAGCCGATCGAGCGCGCGAATGGCGCGGGCGCGATCCTCATCGGTAAACAATTGCAGCATGGAGGCGAGGAAATTGTGATGGTAAAGGCGCCCTGTCATCACATTGGTTATGACATCGAGACGGCCAACCAGATTGAACTGCTGGAACACCATGGCGCAGGTCGCGCGCCAGGCCAGCAGATCGCGCCCCTTGAGCGCGGTAATGTCGCGGCCATCGATGATGATGGAACCGCCGGTTGGTTCAGCGAGCCTGTTGAGCATGCGCAAAAGAGTGGATTTGCCCGCACCAGAGCGCCCGATAATTCCCACCATCTGACCCTCGGGAATGTCGAGGCTTATGGCGTTTACGGCGTTGCGATTCTTGAAGGATTTGGTGAGGCGGTCGAGCTTGAGCATGGTGCACCCTGCTTATGCGGACGGGACATGAACGAGCGGGCCACACTTGCGTGCGGCCCGTCCGGGTGGGGCATCACACCCCAATCATTGAATTAACGCGAACCTTCGAGTTCGGCGCGACGCATGGCCACGATGTTCTCATAGAACTCATGACCGACACGCTTGAAGCCCTGTCCGTCGCCCTGCGAGATTTCGATGTAACATTCGCGATCGGTTTCAGGCAGGTTTTCCATCCAGTCGGCCACGATGTCCTTGACCTCCTGGGGCACGGCCTGACGGATAACCCACGGACCGTTTGGAATGAGGTTCGACTTCCAGATGATGTTGAGGTCGGCCATATCGAGCAGCCCCTTCTGGACCATCGATGTCAGATTGCCGCGCGAGTAGCCCTTTGCAGGATCGCCTACACCCGAGCTCCATGTGACGCCGGCATCGTACTGACCGTTGAGTACGGCGACCGTTGCCTGCTCGTGACCGCCGCCAAAGCCGGTGGAGGAAAAGTAGCTTTCGATGTCGATACCGGCCATTTCCAGCTCTGCCTTGGGGATCAGGTAGCCAGATGCAGAGTTGGGATCGGCAAAAGCCAGCGAGTGCCCTTCCATGTCTTCGAGGCTTTCAATTCCGCTGTCGGAACGCGCATACATCAGCGCGAAGTATCCGTCAGAACCGTCCGCTTCGAGCGAGGTGAATACAGGCTCAACCGCATTTGCGTCCTGAAGATAGATGCCGGCATAGGCCGAAGCGCCCAGCACGCCAAAATCAAGCTGACCGGCGAGCATGCCCTGCATTACACCGGCATAGTCCGAAGCAGGATACAGCTCGACCGGGATGCCGAGGACTTCTTCAAGTTGCTCAACCATGCACTCGTTCTTGCGCAGGCGGTCGGCTTCGTTCTCGCCGCCCAGAAGGCCGACGCGAAAAGCGGGAAGTTCAGATTGCCAGTCCTGAGCCAGAATGCTGGTCGAGGAGAGGCTCAGGGCAAGGGCGGCCAACAGGGTGCCACGGGTAAAGGTCGCAAGCATGATTGCTCCAAAGCGATGGTTGGAATTCAATGTGGAATGTCCCGGAGACTGTTCCCCAGTTTGTCCGGTGCATGGCCTATCGCGAGTGTGCGACACGCTCTTGAACCTTGCGCGACACTCGTGTGACAGATCCCGGACTGTTGATAACCGTCTGGCAGGTGGCCCATATCATGTTCGAAAATACCCTTGCCTGCGGTTCTCTCTTCGCGCGCACTGATTGACTCTCGACAGATTCTGAGTCCTTAATAAAGAACAAAACAGGAACATATGAAATGAGCAGAGCACAGGATGCGCTGCGTCACTTGCGGGCTCTGGTGCATTCAACAACACCGGAACAGCCCCATGGCGCTTTTACGCTGGGCGTGCCCGAACTTGATACCGCTCTTGGAAACGGATTGGATCGTGGTGCGCTGCATGAGATTTTTGCCCCGTCATGGCAGGACAAGGTTTCTGCCGCCGGATTTTCAGCCGCGCTTGCGCTGCGTGCCGGCAGAATGGCAATGCCGTTTTTGTGGGTCTGCCTTGCCAAGGAAAGCTCCAAGTACGGCACTCTTTACGGGCAAGGATTGGCAGGGTTCGGAATTGATCCGCAACAGGTTCTGCAAGTGGTGGCGCCAGATGAAACCGATGCGCTGCGCACCGCGTTTGAGGGCGTCAATTGCTGCGGCCTGGGCGCGGTGATCCTGGACCTGCCGGGCCGCTCGCACATTCTCGATCATACGGCCCTAAGACGCCTTTCACTGGCTGCGCAAGAGCATGGCATTACCGCTCTTGTCTTGCGGACCGGAAATAGGCATGCGCCCAGCCCTGCACGCACCCGATGGGCCGTCGCATCCGCGCCTTCACAAAATTTTGGCCTTAACTTTCCCGGAATTCCGGCCTTTTCCGCAACCCTGCTCAAGCATCGCCTGGGCCAAACCGGACAAACCTGGCATCTGCAATGGGATCATGAAAATGTCTGCTTCCATCAAAAGACGCTATCTCGCTCTCTGGCTCCCCTATCTTTCGACCGAACGGATCGAAAGAAAAGAGACGTCCAAACCCTTACAGCCGAAGCAGGATAGCGGCCCACTTGTGCTCGTGGCCAGAAAAGACAGCAGCCTGCGCATCGCGGCAGCGAGCGCGCAAGCCTATCTTTTGGGCTTGAAACCGGGGCTCACCTTTGCCGATGCCAAATCGCAGGTTCCCAACATGCGGGTTCTTCCCCACGATCCGCAGGCCGACGCGCTTTTGCTGATCAAGATTGCCAACTGGTGTAACCGCTATACCCCTATTGTATGCTCTCAGGATCCCGACGGATTGATCCTTGAAATATCGGGCAGCGCTCATCTTTTCGGCGGGGAAGCCTTGCTTGAAAAGGATCTTGCCGAGACCCTCAAGAGCCAGGGCTTCATGGCAAAAACGGCCATAGCCGGAACCGCACAGGCGGCCCGCGCCTTCTGTCGCTTTGGAACGGGCGGTATTCTGATGCCTCCCAAAAGCCGGCAAGACCTTCTGGCCCTACCCATCGATGCCCTTGAGGCCGATCAAAAAACGACGCTCGCTCTCAGGCGCGCCGGTCTTTTGTCCTTGAACGACCTTGCATCCCGGCCGCGCAAACCGCTCGCTGCGCGCTTTTCAAGCGCTCTGACCCATAAACTCGCGCAGGTGCTCGAAGAGATTGACGAGCCGATCATCGCGCATCGCCCCGTTCCCGGTTTCCATGCCTATATGAAATTTTCCGACCCGATCGGGCTCATGGAGGATATAGAGCAAGCTCTGGCAAGTCTATGCGTGGCACTTTGCAAGAAACTTGGCGAAAAAGCCCAGGGCGGGCGGCATTTCGAGCTGGTTTTTTTTCGTGCCGATGGCGCCTTGCGCCGTCTCGATATTTTGTCAGGTCAGGCTCTGCGCGATCCCGATGTGTTGCTGCGTCTTATAAAATTACGCCTCGACGCCCTGACCGATCCGCTCGATCCAGGGTTTGGTTTTGACATTATCCAGCTCGCAGTTGTCCAGTCCGATACCGCTCCATCGGTGCAAAACCGGCTTGACAGCAATCAGGTTCCGCAAACGGAATTGAACGGTCTGATTGACCGGCTGTCAGCGCGGCTGGGCGCCAAGGCCATACAAAAATTCATCCCTTTGAACAGCCATCTACCTGAACGGGCCTCTTACGCCATACCGGCCCTGTCGAAAAAACCCGGCTCGGGAACATGGGAGCTTCCGCCTTCCACTGCCACGATTACCCGGCCGCTCTTTTTAATGCCCCAGCCTGAAGAAGTGGCCGTTATTGCTGAAGTTCCAGATGGACCGCCAAAGCGTTTCCGATGGCGCGGTAGTTTTTATGACATTGCCTTAGCCGAGGGACCCGAACGGATAGCCCCCGAATGGTGGCGGGAAACACGCGACAGGCTAACACGGGACTATTTCCGCGTTGAGGACAATAAGGGCCTGCGATTCTGGCTTTTCCGGTACGGTCTTTATGATCGTGAGAAAGGCCCTGTACGCTGGTTCATACATGGATTGTTTCCATGATCGCCTATTCCGAACCTGTTGCTGCCACCAATTTCTCTTTTCTGCGCGGCGCGTCCCATCCGCAAGATATGGTTTTGAGTGCGCTTTTGCTCGGCTATCGCGGGATAGGCATTGCCGATCGCAATTCCGTGGCCGGCGTGGTGCGCGCTTATGCCCTTCTTGAGGACTTGCGCGAGGGCATATTGCCGATGGAGAAGCTGCGCGAGGGGTCCGGTCCGGGCGAATATATCCTTATCGACCGCCACAGGGATCTGCTCGCCCCCTTCACACAAAAGCAACTGCAGGAAAGAGCCAGGGCCTTCAAGCTTATCGTTGGCGCAAGACTGGTCTTTGGCGGCAACATGCCCGATATCGTTGCCTATCCTAAAGACCGTGATGGCTGGGGACAATTGTGCCGCCTTTTGACCAAGGGCAACCTTAAGCACAATCAGAAGGGCCTGTGCGATCTGGAGTTTGGCGACCTTCTGTTTTCCTGTTCAGGCCTTGCGCTGGTTGTCATGCCTTCCCGGAAAACCGGCATATTAAGGACCATTCTACCCCAACTCAAAAAAGCCACGCGCGATGCCACGTGGCTGGCCGCCACCATGGGATACACCGGCAGCGATTTGCGCCAGCTCCATGAACTTGGCGCACTTGCCGCTGATGCCAATGTGCCCCTGATTGCAAGCAATGACCCGCTTTATCACGATGCCGGGCAGCGCGATTTGCAGGATATTTTGACCTGCATCCGGGAAGGGATCACCATCGATAATGCCGGGAAACGCCTTGAGGCCAATGCCGAGCGTCATTTGAAATCACCCGAAGAAATGGCCCGGCTTTTCTCTCTCGCGCCACAAGTCATAGCGGAAACCCAGAACCTTTTTTCGCAGATCGACTTTTCTCTGAAGCAACTGCGTTATCAATATCCCGAAGAGCCGATTCCGCCTGGCTGGACACCACAACAATGGCTGGAAGAATTGACATGGCGCCATGCGGGCATGCGCTATCGCGATGGCATACCGGAAAAAGTGGCAACGCTTTTACGCGATGAACTCAAGCTGATCGCGGATTTCGATTATGCCTGCTATTTTCTCACCATAAACGACATCGTACGAGTAGCCCGCGACAAGGGCATTTTGTGCCAGGGGCGTGGCTCGGCTGCAAATTCTGCCGTTTGTTACGTTCTGGGCATTACGGCAGTCGACCCCAACGAACATGAATTACTGTTTGCGCGCTTTTTATCAAAGGAGCGCAAGGAGCCGCCCGATATCGATGTCGATTTCGAGCATGAACGGCGCGAAGAGATCATCCAGCACATCTATCAGACCTATGGCCGGCACAGAGCCGGCATTGCCGCCACGGTCATCAGCTACCGTCCCAAAAGCGCTATCCGTGAAGTGGGTAAGGCACTGGGATTGAGCGAAGATATTACGGCCCGCATCGCCTCGACCGTATGGGGAAGCTGGAGCCGGGAAAAGCCAATTAAAGACCACATAAAGCAAGCCGGTCTTGACCCGGATAATCCGCACATCATGCGCGCCATGGGCTTTGCCTCCCGGCTGCTGGGTTTCCCCCGGCACCTGTCCCAGCATGTCGGCGGCTTCGTTCTAACCCAGGACCGGCTCGACAGCTATGTTCCTATTGCCCCTGCGGCAATGGATGATCGTACCTTTATCGAATGGGACAAGGACGATATCGACCGGCTGGGCATGATGAAGGTCGATGTGCTTGCTCTGGGCATGCTCACCTGTATCCGCAAGGCTTTTGAATTGCTGCACACCCATTATGGCAAGGACTACGAACTTGCTGATATCGAGCATGATCCCGCAGTTTATGAAATGCTCGAAAAGGGCGATTCCATCGGCGTCTTTCAGGTCGAAAGCCGGGCGCAAATCAATATGCTGCCCCGGCTGAAACCGAAAGTCTTCTACGACCTTGTCATCCAAGTCGCCATTGTCAGGCCCGGCCCCATTCAGGGCAACATGGTCCACCCCTATTTGCGCCGCCGTAGCGATGAAGAGGACGTAGATTATCCATCGCCCGCACCACCACATGACCCCCATGAGTTGCGCAATGTGCTTGAGCGGACTTTGGGTGTTCCCCTGTTTCAGGAACAGGCAATGAAAATCGCCATGGTGGCGGCCGAATTCACCGATGTCGAAGCCAATCAGTTGCGCAAGGCGATGGCGACCTTCCGGCGCAATGGCACGATCGGCCGGTTTGAAACCATGATGGTGGAGCGCATGGTAGGTCGCGGCTACACGCGCGATTTTGCGAAACGCTGTTTCGACCAGATCAAAGGCTTTGGCGATTATGGTTTTCCGGAAAGCCACGCGGCCAGCTTTGCCAAGCTGGTCTATGTTTCAGCCTGGATCAAATGCCACTATCCCGATGTTTTTGCCTGCGCCCTGCTCAATGCCCAGCCCATGGGGTTTTATGCCCCGGCTCAGATCGTGCGCGATGCGCGCGAGCACGGGGTCGAAGTCCGTCCTGTCGATATCAACCATAGCTTCAAGGAGAATACGCTTGAACCCCATCAAGGCCGCTACAGGGCTTTGCGTATCGGCTTTCGTCAGATCGATGGTTTTAAGTCCGAATGGGCGGAGCGTCTTACCGCCTTACGGAACGAAGGTTACAAAAGCATCGAGGACTTCTGGCAGCGCACGGGGCGGCCCCATAGAGCAATCACACTTTTGGCAGATGCCGACGCTTTCGGCTCGCTGGGCTTAGATCGACGGGCAGCGGGATGGGCGGCCCAAAGGTTGCCCGCAGATACGCCTTTGCCGCTTTTTGCTGCCGCCCGCTCTCAGGAATTGGCACAGGAAGCGGAAATAGACCTGCCGCAAATGGCGCTTTCAGAACATGTCATTGCCGACTATCAAACCATCCGGCTTTCGCTAAAGGCCCATCCCATGACCTTTATTCGCAATGAGCTGGACCTTAAGGGCATTACCAGTTGTGCCGGACTTGCGGCCAAACCCGATGGGGCATGGGTCAAAGTTGCAGGTCTTGTGCTCGTGCGGCAGAGACCGGGCAACGGCAATGCCATTTTCATGACGCTTGAAGATGAAACCGGAATTGCCAATGGGCTTTTATGGGCCAGCCGTTTCGAGCGTTATCGGCGGCCACTCATGGCCTCACGACTGGCCATAATTGAAGGCAAGGTGCAGAAAAGCAAGGAAGAGGTCATTCACGTCATCATGAATGCGGTCCACGATCACTCCGAACTGCTCGATCAATTTGCCTTAGCACAAAAAATAGTGCCTGAACTGAGCAAGGCCGATGAAGTTAAACGTCCGATCATGAGCCGCAATAATGGTCATCCTCGCAATGCACGCATTGTACCCAAATCCCGCGATTTTCACTGATGAGTGCTCGCGCTTGCACGCAACGGCAATCGCTCGAACGTGTCCACCAAAACAAGGCCTTAGAGCCAGGGACTATCTTTGGTCATGAAGGATTGTCCGGGGGCGGAGGAAGAATCTGGCACTACAATAGCCAGAATACGTGCCCGATCACCACATGAAGCATAGGCGCTCCGGGTCCAATCACGGCGCAATTTCCAAACGTCCTGCGCCATATCCTGACTACTCGCCCCGATAGCCAATGACACGCTTGACCAGCGAGCGCATCGTCATATCCATACGCAAGAGCGGCAGGCGCTCAAGGTGATAGTCCTCATAGTCGTAAGAAACTGCACCAAAGCGCCTTTTGAAATGGGTCAGGGGTTTGGACGTGCCGGATTCGCCCATCTGATAGTAATTGCAGCCTTTTTCACAGGCATCGCGGATTGCCAGTACATGTAGATATTCGTTCGCATGAGAGGGGCCGGCGATATCCCGGTCCATGGCACCACGCATGTAATGAGCATTTTTGTCTTTGATGACAATAATTCCCGCTGCCGGTTTTGATCCGGCACAAGCCAGCCATATCCCGCACCGATCACCGAGCATTTGCGCCATACCCTTGAACTTGTCCAGCGGATCGATATGCCTGAGTCGCCACTGCGCAAGCCATTGTAGCTCACCAGCTTGCTGGGCCCACCGCAATATCGATGCTTCATAGAGCATGTAGAATTTTTCAACGAGGTCGGGCCCATTGCCGTGGTGGAGGGTCAATCCAGCCTTCTCGGCGCGATTGAAGTAATTTCGGGTGCGACTGGTAATTCTTTCGCGCCAGACGACATCAAATCCTCCAGATAAATCCAGAACCTCTGCTTGGCGCTTGCGCACGAACGCATTGGCCGGAGTGGCGTCTTTCCAAACCTTGCCCTGCAGGGGATTGGGCCAGATGCCAACCTGAAGCGCGCCGATATTTGCAAGATCTTCAAAGATCGCGCGGATAAGGACCGGCGAAAGCGGTGCTGTTGAGACGACCCCACCAATCCCGGTGAGCAGGACTTATACATTCGACCAATTGTACCGACATGCCCCCCTGACAGTCACAGGTCAAGACCCTATGCGAAATGCCAAACTCCTGAAAGCGGGCACTTGCAAGGCCTGGCCGCCAATACCCGGCCTATAGTTTTCGCAAGACGTCGCATGGATGCATGCCATTGCCTCGGTGCCGTTCAGGATTTTATTGAATCAAATCCCTGGCGCTAAATCCTTGTTTTGTCGCGTGTCCGAACCGCAAAACCGTTTCCTCACCCTGATCAGGGTCAGGGGTCTGCTTCTGCTCGACACGCTAGCGCGCCCGGAAGCCACCATCAATGACAATAGACTCGCCAGTAATCGCACCCGCTTCATCGCTCAAGAGAAAGGCTACGGTATTGGCAACTTCCTCAGGCTCAACAAAGCGGCCAAGCGGGATGCGGGAGAGCACTGGCCCGGATTTTTCCGGATCGCTCCAGGCTTTCTGGGCCATCGGTGTGAGCGTGACAATTGGGTTGACAGTATTGACCCTGATCCCATGCGGTCCAAGTTCATTGGCCATGACCCGGCTCATGGCATCGAGTGCGCCCTTGGACGCGCAATAGGCGGTGTGCTCAGAAAAGCCGACAAAAGATGAGATGCTTGAGACATTTACGATGGCTCCGCCGGTTCCGCGTGCGATGCACGAGCGCGCGTAATGCTGCGCAACGATCATTGGCGCCCGAGCATTGACTGCCATGATGTTATCGTAGGTTTCGACTTTCAGGTCGACAAATGCATCAAGTGCGGTCGTTCCAGCGCAATTGACCAATAGATCGACGGGCATGGCATTCTTGGCTGCAAAATTGGCGGCTTCCACATTCGCAAGATCGACTTGAACAGGGGTGATTTCAATTTCTTTTGCAAGCGTTTCAAGGTCTTGGTCCGAGCGCGTCATCGCCACGACATGCGCGCCACGGCGTGCGAGCGCGACCGCGATTGCCCGGCCAATGCCTTTCCCAGCGCCGGTTACGAGCACCGATTTTCCCGAAAACGTCATGAAAGGTTCCCTATGTTTCTAATTTTCTGGCCGGTTTTCTGCAGATGCTCAAATACTTCAAAACGCCGTTTATGGCTTTCGGCCACCACGCCTTGTGCCGGGTGATAGATTTCACCCTGACGCGACATTGCCCCCATGGCATCGTGGACAGATCGATGAGTACCTGCCGCTACGGCACCCAGTATGGCGCTGCCGAGCAAGACAGGCTCTTGGCAATCTGAAGCTGCTACAGAAATGCCGGTTGTGTCGGCAAGGATTTGCCGCACGAGGCCGGATTGGCCTGCGCCCCCGCTTATCGCAATCGTATCGACGATGACACCTTGCTCTGCCAGTGCCGTCAGAATCTGACGCGCGCCATAACCGATTGCGCAAAGGCCGGCGAGGTAAAAGTCGATAAAGGCCTGCTTGTCGCTGCGCATATCGAGCCCAGCGATGATCGCTTTGGCGTGCGGGTCGGCAAGCGGTGACCGGTTTCCGAGAAATTCAGGAACGATGTGCAGGTCTTTAACGTGCTCGACGATCGCTTGCGGCGCCGCGCCAGCCGCTGCGACTTGAGTGCCCAGCCATGCAGCAACAGATAGTCCGGCAGTCTTGGCGCGTTCCTGCGCTGCCGGGAAATAGGGGTGATGGGTCAGAAGATGATCGATGGCTGCTCCGGCAGCCGACTGGCCGCCCTCGCACAGCCAGAGGCCCGGCACCATCGCCGAATAATATGGCCCCCAGACGCCGGGGACGAAAGCGGGGTCTTTTGTTGAGGCCATGGCACAGGCCGATGTGCCGAAAATATAGGCCATGCGCGAGGTCAGGTCCCCTTGCGGGCCGCTGGCGCCAACAGTGCCGACGCCCCCGGCATGAGCATCGATCAGACCTGCCGCAACCGGCGTTCCAGATAGCAGGCCCAATTGATCGGCCGCTTCTCTTGTAAGGCCCTGACCCAGCGCCGTGCCGGGCGTCAGCACAGTTGTTCCGATGCGCGAAAAGCCTTCGTCAGCCAAGTCTTCAAGACCGATGGCCCGAAAGTAATCGGCACTCCAGCGGTTCTCATAGCTGAGATAAGTCCATTTGCAGGTGACTGTGCATACCGAACGCGCAAGATCGCCGGTGGCGCGCCAGGTGAGAAAATCGGTGAGATCGAGAAACTGCCATGCCTGCTCATAGGTTGCGGGCAGGTTCTCCTTGAGCCAGAGCAGTTTAGGGGTTTCCATTTCCGGGGAAATGGCGCCGCCTACATAGCGCAGAACCTCGTTGCCGGTCGCGTTGATGCGTTCGGCCTGATCGATCGCCCGGTGATCCATCCAGACGATGATGTTGCGGTCGGTCTGATCCCCGCTCGTGACCGAGAGCGGTGCGCCGTTCTCGCCCAGCACAACCAGCGAACAGGTGGCATCAAAACCGATGCCACCAATTTGTTCAGGCGCGATCCGGGCCAGTGCAAGAGACTGCCGTACCGCACTGCAAACCGCTTGCCAGATTTCCTCACTCGATTGCTCGGCAATATACTCGCCCTGTCTGAAAAGCGAGATATCCGTCTTGGCATGAGCAAGAAGGATGCCCTGGGCATCGAAAATGCCGGCCCTCGCGCTCCCCGTACCAACGTCTATGCCCAGATAACAGGCGGTCATAGCTACTCCGCGGCGCGTTGGAAATTGGGACGCAAGAGAACCTTCACGGCCTCGGGGCGCTCTGAAACTTTCAGCGCCTCATCCCAATCGTTGAGATCAAAATGGTCGGTAACGATACCCTGGGAGGTGACCAGTTTACGGGCCAGCAAATCGATTGCAACCGGATAGGTGTACGGGCCAAGATGGGCCCCGCGCAGATCGAGTTCCTTGCGGTCGCCGATGATCGACCAGTCCGCACTCGTTTCCTTGCCGAAAACCGAAAATTCGACAAACCGGCCCAGTTTGCGGATCATCTCAAGACCCTGAGTCACGCCTACGGGAACCCCGGTGGCTTCGATATAGACATCGCAGCCATAACCCTCGGTCAATGCCTTGACCTCGGCGACCGCATCGGTTGCTGTTGGATCGATCACCACATCGGCACCGAAGGTTTTTGCAAGCGCCAGCCTTTCATGGGCGGGGTCGATGACAATCAGTTTTTTGGGAGTCTTGAGATGCGCGACCTGAGTCATCATCAGGCCCAAAGGGCCGGCACCGGCAATTACGACCACATCGTCGAGCTGGATGTCACCGCGATTGACGGTATGAATGGCACAGGCAAGGGGCTCGATGATCGCCGCGTCTTCCAACGGCATATCGGCCGGGATCTTGTGAACCCTGGCGTTTGACGGAATGCGCATGAATTCGGCCATGCCGCCATCGGCTACCTCGCGCTGAAAGCCGAAAATATCGTGCTTTTCACACATCCAGTATTTGCCCGATTGGCAATAGCGGCATTTGCCACAAGGCACGATCTGTTCGGCGATAACGGTGTCGCCTTTGGCAACGCCGAAATGCTCGGCAGCGCCTTCGCCAATGTCCTCGACATAGCCGAAAAACTCGTGACCGGCCACGACCGGCGCTTTGACCCAAGGCTGGGACCAGAACATGCCCGCACCCGACCAGCATTTACGGTCCGAGGCACAGATACCGCACGCCGCGATTGCGATCACGAGCTCATTGGGTCCGGCTACCGGCCTGGCGATGGTTTGAACGCGGTAGTCCTGGGGACCGTGGCAAACCACGGCCGTCATTTGCTTTTCTGACATAGATAGCTCCGTACGATATATTTATGCGCGCCGTTCGCGGCCGATATAGATGGCAAGCAGAATGATGCCGCCCTTGATGACGTTCTGGACGTATGGGTCGACCCCCATCAGGTTCAGTCCGTTATTGAGGATACCGAGCAAAGTCGCCCCGATCAGGGTGCCGATGATCGAACCGCGTCCACCGGCAATAGCTGTGCCGCCAAGCACCACAGCGGCAATGGCATCAAGCTCGAACCCCATGCCGGCATTGGGCTGGCCGCTCATGAGCCGGCCTGTGAGGACCACTGCAGCAAGGGCAGTCGTCAGCCCGGAAATGCCATAGACGGCAAGTTTGATCCGGCTGACGCGCACACCGGAAAGCCGGGTGGCCTGTTCGTTGCCACCGATCGCATAGACGTGCCGACCAAAGCTCGTGCGCTCAAGGACAACCCAGGCCACAAAATAGATCAGCAGCATCATTATGACCGGCACGGGGATATCGAAAAGCCTGCCGTTGCCGAACCAGGAGACCCAGGAGGGCAAGCCAGAAATGGGGTATCCGCCCGAGTACATTAGCCCAAGGCCTCGCGCGATGCCCATGGTGGCGAGCGTAACGATGATTGGCGGCATACGCCCATAAGAGACCATGACACCGTTGAAAAGCCCAAAGCCCAGACCGACACCAAGGCCCGCGAGCAGCGCAATGGAAGGATCGAGCCCATTGACCATGAGCCCGGCAGCAATGGTGCCGGACAGGGCCATGACGGCACCCACGGAAAGATCGATGCCCCCGGTCAGGATCACGAACGTCATGCCAACGGCGATGATGCCGATGATGGACACCTGCCGCATGACATTCATCATATTGTTGAACTGGAAGAAATTCTCAGAAGCAAAGCTCATCAGAATGCAGACCACGACCAACCCCACCAACGGAAGGAAGATGTTGGAGCGTTGGACGCGCTGCATCACGGCTGCCAAAGGGCCGCGTGCCGCGTCGCGTTGAGAGGCTTGTTTATCCAGCGAGTGCATGGGACTCTCCTGCGGTAGCATGTTTCATGACATTTTCAGGTGTGATGGCATCGCCTTCGAGTTCACGTACGATGCGCCCGCCCTTGAACACGCAGACGCGATCGCACATGCCAATGATCTCGGGCAGTTCCGATGAGATCATGATGATGGCATAGCCTTTCTCGGTCAGTTCGCGCATCAGATGATAGATTTCGGCCTTCGCGCCTACATCGATGCCGCGCGTGGGCTCGTCAAAAATCAGGATATTGGCGTGATGATTGATCCACCGGCCGATAACCACTTTCTGCTGATTGCCCCCGGAAAGGGTTTCCACCGGCGTATCGGGACCTTGCGCCTTGACTGAAACGCGCCCCATGACATCGAGCGTGGACTGGGTTTCGCGCGGGCCATCGATCAACACTCCGGCCTGGCGATACTTGCCGTAATTGTTAAGCGAAATATTGTGCTTGACCGAGAATGCGGTGACCAGCCCCTCGGTCTTTCGGCTTTCGGGCAGAAGGCCGACGCCGCAGGCAAGTGCATCTGCCGGCTCCCGAAAGTTGCGGTCTATGCCGTTGACCGTGACCTTGCGCGATGCGCATTTATGCGCTCCGAGCATGGCCAGCGCGGTTTCGGTACGACCCGATCCGACCAGTCCGGCAAAGCCAAGGATTTCACCCTTGTGCAGCCTGAACCCGCCGGGCGCATGGTCCCTTGCGAGACGGAAATCCTCCAGTTCCAGAACGACTTCGCTTTTGGGCGGCTTTTCCGGCTTGGGCGGGAAGTTGGCTTCGATTCTCCTGCCCACCATCATTTCCACCAATTGGTCTATATCGGTTTCGACCACGGCGCGGGTGCCAACGAAATGACCATCGCGCAAAACCGAAATCCGGTCGCAGATCTCGAAAATCTCATCGAGATGATGGGAGATAAAGACCATGGCAACGCCTTGCTCGCGCAACTGACGCATGACCTCGAAAAGATGCTCGACCTCGTTGGGGGTCAGGGTGGCAGTCGGCTCATCGAGGACCAGTATCCTGGCTTCGAGCGAGAGCGCCTTGGCGATTTCGATGAATTGCTGCTGGGCGACGCTAAGGTGACCGATGGGCACTTCCAGATCCATCTGCACACCGAGCCTGTCCAAAAGCGCGATGGCACGCGCGCTCATTGCCCGTTTGTCCAGCAAGCCGAACTTGTTGCGCAATTCGCGACCCAGAAAGATGTTCTCAACCGCGTTGAGATAGGGGACAAGGCTGAACTCCTGGAATACGATGCCGACGCCCGCGGCCACGGCATCGTCATAATGCCGAAAGGCCCGTTCCTGACCGGCGATCGTTATGGTGCCGGTATCGGGGCTGTGAATTCCGCAAAGGATTTTCATCAGCGTGGACTTGCCAGCGCCGTTTTCGCCCAGCAGAGCGTGGACTTCGCCTGCGCGCACATCAAGGTCGACGCCATGCAAAACCTTGACGCCAATAAAGCTCTTCTCGATGTCTTTAATCGTTAAGATCGGGTCCATCGGATTTCCCTTTCATGAACGGGGTGGGATGCCCGGATTGAGGGTCCGGACATCCCGCTGGTACGTCAAGAGGAGGCTTACCAGCTGAAATCAGCTGCGTTTTCCACGTCAACGACCATCACATCGATCGGCACTTCGGCCGGTACGACATTGGCCCCCCAGTGCTTGGCAAGCGCCATGGCAAGCCCGATGCGGATCTGGTCACGCGGAAATTGCGCCGTAGTTTCGATAAAGGCCGAACCGCGCTGGATTGCCTCTACCGCTTCGGGTGCGCCATCGACCGAGGTCAGCAGAATATCGCGTCCACTGCCTTCGATGGCGGCCAGAACACCCATCGCGCCGCCGTCGTTGACCGAGAAGATGCCGCCCAGATTGGGATGGGCCTGGATCATGTTCTCTGCGACACCCAGGGCGATGGAGCGATCCTGACGACCGTTCTGCATGTCGACGATTTCAATGCCGTCAAATTCGGCGAGGGCATCTCGGCACCCCTCAACGCGCTGAAGGATCGGCACGACCGGAATACCGTCAAGAATGGCGACTTCGCCTTCGCCGCCCAGGGCATTGGCGAGATATTGGCAGGAGAGATAGCCGGCATCGTAGTTCTTGGAACCAACGAAGCTGTCGACCGGCCCATTGGCGTTGGCATCAACCGCGACAACGATAACACCCGCATCGTGAGCCGCTTGTACCGCGCCCTCAATGCCGGCGCTGTCGGTGGGATTGACGATGAGGATATCGATGCCCTGCTGAAGCATGTCTTCAACGTCGGCGATTTGCTTGGCAACGTCATGGCCAGCATCGGTGACAACAACACTGGCGCCCAACGCGCTCGCTGCCTCGTTCAACGCTTCCTGCATCGAAACGAAATAGGGGTTATTCATCTCCTGGAACGTCATACCGATGCGAAGGCTGTCCTGCGCCGTTGCAACAGTGGTTGCAATCGAAAGCGCAATGGCACTGACGGCTGCGGTCCTGATCATTGTTCTAACCATGTTTCTCCCTTTCATCTCATGGTCTGGTGGTAGAAATTTGGGCGAGCGAACCCGCCCACTGCCACGCATATGCGCGGCAATGCTGATAGACTGACTGGGAAAACCCCTCCCTTTCAGTGGTTAGGCGGCATCCTCGAATTTGATGTTCTGCTCCAGAAGCGTGCGGAACCGCGAAGGCGGCATACCTTTCTGGGCGAGGAACTGCCGGTTGAAATTGGATACGTTATTGAATCCGCATTCAAAACAGATTTCGGTTATGGACAGAGCACTGTCGGACAGAAGCTGACAGGCCAGATTGATCCTGAGCCGGTTCACATATTGCACGAGAGTCATGCCGGTATGGCGCTTGAAGGCTCGCGAGAAGGCGCTGGGGCTCTGGCCTGCGATCCTGGCCAAATCGGGTTCGGAGAACTGTCCGGTCAGATTTTCCCGGATAAAGGCCAAAACCTTGTTGGTGCCTGCGGACATAAAACCGGAAGGATCCGGCATATAGCTTGCGCTGGACAGGAACTTGGTGCCTTCAGCCCTGCTTAAACTCCGCATAATGGAGATAAATAGTTCGATGCGGCGCGCGCCCTGAGCGTCGAGAAGCTCAGCCATGAAGGGACCGATTTCGCTTGCCAGTTCAGGATCGAACAGAAGGCCGCGGGCGCTTTCCTTGAGCAAGGGGCGCAATTCACAAAGCTCTGGAAATACCTTGGCCGCGCCATCGATAAACTCTTCGGAAAACTGGATAATGCGGCCCCGCAATGGTACCGGTTGCCCCTCAGGCACGTCGGATACCCAATTGTGGGGCAGGTTGGGCCCGGTCATCACGAGATTGCCCGGCTCGAACTCACCGATGAAATCACCGACAAAATAGCGACCGCTCGTATGGACGATCAGGTGGATTTCGTATTCGGGATGAAAATGCCAACGCACAGTGCGGAACGGATAGCCATGCGACCAGGCCGCAAAAGACTCGCCTTTTCTGATCTGTACGACTTCAAGGTCGGGTTCCATTATCTCCTCCGGAAACGCTTTGGCGTTTGCGCGGCGGTCTTTTCGACCGCTCATTAATGACACCATACCGTTATATTGCAGCGACGGGCTACACGCTTTCTCAATCGTTAATGATACTTTTTTTACATCTCTGGCGCGGCAATTCTACAAATTTGCATAGCGCGTGTGGATATCCAGAGACTGCGCCTCGCCCAGAGGTTCTCAATGCGGTCCACCGCATCGGCCAATTTTCGGTCGCTGACGCTAGAGACCGCCCAACAGGCGACGCGCTGCTTTCAGATGCGGCAGGTCAACCATCTTGCCGTCGAGCTCGAATACGCCGGCGCCCGGATTGGCCTCAAAGAGGGCAACCACTGCGCGAGCATGGGCGACTTCCGCCTCCGATGGCTGAAAGGCGTCGTTGATGATCGGCACCTGAAGGGGATGGATCGCCATCATGCCCGAAAACCCATCCCTGCGGCCCCGTTGCGCATAGACCCTGAGGCCATCAAGGTTCCGAAAGTCAGGATAGACGGTCTCAATTGCAGGAACACCGGCAGCATGAGCGGCAAAGAGCGCAAGCGCGCGGACAATCTCATAGGGTGGGGTATAACTGCCATCTTCATTGCGGGCCGTCAGTGCTCCCAGGGTCGCGGGGAGGTCTTCGGCGCCCCAGGTCAGTCCGCAAAGTTTCTGGGCGACGCTTTCAAAGCTGCCGAGCGCAAAAACCGATCTTGGTGTCTCTGTGGCAATGGGCAGGATTTTGGTATCGCTGAGACCCAACATTGCAGCAAGTTCGGAAACTGACGCCCCTCCTTCGGCCTTGGGCAGCATGATTGCATCGGGGCTGGCAGGCATCACCGCATCGAGGTCGTCGCGCAGAAAAGGCGAATGCAGCGCGTTAACGCGGACCACCAGCAGCATCTGGCGCCCCGTATTTTCAAGAAAGGTCGCAACATCCTTTCGCGCCCAAGGCTTACGATCTGGCGTTACTGAATCCTCAAGATCGAGAATGACGGCATCGGCACCGCTTTGCATCGCCTTTTCCATACGATCAGGCCGATCGCCAGGGACAAAGAGCAATGAACGCAATCTCATGCCGGGCGCCTTTGGATCAATGCGCTACGCTCGCATTCGCAGACCACTTCGCCGCGCTGGTTGATCGCGCGATGCACAAACGTAACGATGCCCGCATTGGGCCGGCTTTCGGAGTCGCGCTTTGCCACCACGCCGGTATGGGCATGAAGCGTATCGCCCAGAAAGACGGGCTTAGGCATCTTGAGCTTGTCGTAGCCAAGATTGGCAATCAGGGTCCCAAGCGTTGTTTCCGAAACCGTGAGCCCGATCATCAGGGAAAAGGTGAAGGTGCCATTGACGAGAATTTTGCCGAATTCGGACCGGGCGGCATATTCGGCATCGATATGCAATGGCTGAGGGTTATGCGTCAGGGTCGAAAACAGCAAATTATCGGTTTCAGTCACTGTGCGTCGAATGGGATGGGTAATCGTATCGCCCACGGCAAAATCCTCGAACCAGCGCCCGCTCATTGTGCCTTCTCCGCAATTGAAACCAGAACCATGCCTTCGGTCACTTGTTCACCCAGCCCGGTATCGATTTCTTGAACGACGCCCGCAAAAGGCGCAGTCAATGTATATTCCATCTTCATGGCCTCAAGAACCAATATGGGTTGCCCCTTTTCAACCGCCTGACCCTTTGAAACAAGCATTGCCGTGACCCTGGCCGGGATCGGCGCGATCAGGCCGCCATCGCCTGCCGCATGACCGTGAACGGCGTCCGTGCGGACCGGGCGAACAAGCCAGGTTTCACCCGCTTCGCTGAGAAGGAAGGTTGAAGGCATAACTGAGAAACTCTGGAGTTTGCCGCTCCCCCCCGACGCTGTCGCCTCCTCGTCAGGGGGAAAAGGTGGTGCGTTGGCGGAACCAACCACAATATTGTCGCCAATCCTCATCCTCACCGCGCGCACGCTTTCCGCATTCATGCGCAAACCAGTGAGCCGTTGCCATGGCCCTTCGCCCGTTGGCAGCATGGCGCTGGCGGCTGCATTCAAGGCATCGCTCGAAGGCAGTGTTGGAGGCATGAGTGCTTCAGCGTACCTTGTCACAAATCCTGTATCGACATCGCCCGCAACGAACTGGGTGTGGCCGAGCACGCGGGCCATGAATCCGGCATTGGTTTTGACCGGATGGACGATCGTTGATGCGCAGGCGCTGCGCAGCTTTGCCACTGTTTCATCGCGCGTTGCACCGTGAACCACCAGTTTGGCGATCATCGGATCGTAATAGGGCGAGATTTCATCCCCCGCCGCAACACTGGTCTCGAGCCTGATACCAGTTGGAGTCTCGAAGACTTCGAGCCGGCCGGTCGAGGGCAGAAAGTCGCGGGCCGGATCTTCGGCGTAAAGCCTAGCTTCCATGGCCCAGCCAGTGATTGTGAGGTCATCCTGCCGCATTGGGAGCGGCTCTCCGGATGCAACACGGAACTGCCATTCGACGAGATCGACGCCGGTAATTTCCTCGGTCACGGGGTGCTCGACCTGCAGACGCGTGTTCATTTCCATGAACCATATGCGGTCGGCCCTTAACCCTTCGCTGGCGTCGGCAATGAATTCGATGGTTCCTGCCCCCACGTAATCGACGGCGCGCGCTGCCTTGATTGCGGCATCGCAGATGGCAGTACGGGTTGCCGCGTCCATGCCCGGCGCGGGCGCTTCCTCGATGACTTTCTGATGACGGCGCTGGATCGAGCAGTCGCGCTCGAACAGATGCACGATATTGCCGTGGGTGTCGCCAAAGATTTGCACTTCAATATGGCGCGGGCGCTGGATGTATTTTTCGATCAAAACTTTTGGATCGCTAAAGGAGGCTTGTGCCTCACGCTGGCAGCTTTCGAGCGCGGCGAAGAAATCGCCGGCAGCATCCACGCGGCGCATACCCTTGCCCCCACCACCTGCGACGGCCTTGATGAGCACGGGATAGCCGATGGCATCGGCTTCAGTCTTCAAACGCCCCCTGGACTGGTCCTCACCGAGGTAGCCCGGCGTTACCGGCACATCCGCCTCTCCCATCAATCTCTTGGCCGCATCCTTGAGCCCCATCGCGCGGATTGATGCGGGTTTTGGACCGATCCAGAGCAGCCCGGCGTCGAGCACCGCTTGAGCGAAATCGGCATTTTCCGAGAGAAACCCGAAGCCGGGATGGATCGCCTGCGCGCCGCTCGCTGTCGCGGCAGCAATGATGCGGTTGCCAACCAGATAACTTTCAGATGCTGGTGACGGACCGATATGGATGGCCCTATTCGCCTGCTTGACATGCAGGGCATTCGCATCGGCATCAGAATAGACCGCGATGGTGGCGATCCCTAACCGCTTTGCGGTGCGAACGATGCGGCAGGCGATTTCGCCACGATTGGCGATGAGGACGCTTTTGATCATCGGCTACATCCTGAACAGACCGAACCGGGTATGGTCCGGGCTCGGCGCGTTGAGTGCCACCCTGAACGCGAGCCCCAGCACATCGCGGGTTTGCAAGGGATCGACAATACCGTCGTCCCAGAGCCGTCCGGATGCATAATAAGGACTACCCTCGTCCTCATAGCGCTGGCGCACCGGTGCTTTGAAGGCCTCCTCATCCTCGACGCTCCAGTTCTCTCCTCTTGCCTCCATCGCATCGCGCTTGACCGTTGCCAGCACCGAAGCGGCCTGTTCGCCGCCCATGACCGAAATACGCGAATTTGGCCAAGTGAAGAGGAACCGGGGCGAATAGGCACGTCCGCACATGCCATAGTTTCCGGCCCCGAAACTGCCGCCGATAATGAGCGTGATCTTGGGTACGCCGGCCGTGGCCACCGCCGTCACCAGCTTGGCGCCATCCTTGGCGATGCCTCCAGCTTCGTATTTGCCGCCAACCATAAAACCGGAGATGTTTTGCAGGAACAGCAGCGGAATCTTGCGTTGGCACGCAAGTTCTATGAAATGGGCGCCCTTGAGCGCGCTTTCGGAGAACAACACGCCGTTATTGGCCAGGATCGCAACCGGCGTGCCCCAGATTTTGGCGAAACCGCACACCAGCGTGGTGCCGTAATTGGCCTTGAACTCGTGGAACTCCGAAGCATCGATGAGCCGGGCGATGATTTCGCGCACATCGTAGGGCGCGCGGACATCCTGAGGAATGATGCCGTAGAGATCCTCAGCGTCGTGAGCAGGAGGCGTGGTCCTGGTTCCACCGCCGGCAAGGGCCGGGCTGGCCGGCAGGGTCGAAACGATGTCCCGCACTATGGTCAAGGCGTGCTCATCATTGTCGGCGATGTGATCGACGACGCCGGATTTCTTGCCGTGGGTTTCGGCACCGCCCAACTCCTCGGCAGAAATAACCTCGCCGGTAGCCGCCTTGACCAGCGGCGGGCCGGCCAGAAATATCGTACCCTGATTGCGCACGATGACCGATTCATCGGACATCGCAGGCACATAGGCGCCGCCCGCCGTACACGAGCCCATCACGCAGGCAATCTGAGGGATCCCCTTGGCCGACATCTGCGCCTGATTGAAAAAAATACGTCCGAAGTGATCGCGGTCTGGGAACACATCAGCCTGAAACGGCAGGTTCGCGCCACCGGAATCAACGAGATAAATGCATGGCAATTCATTCTCGAGCGCGATGTCCTGCGCACGCAGATGCTTTTTGACCGTCATGGGGAAATAGGCACCACCTTTGACAGTGGGATCGTTGGCCACGATCATCACAAGGCGACCAGAGACTGTGCCAATCCCTGCGATCATCCCAGCACCGGGCGCCTCGCCGCCATAGAGGCCAAAGCCAGCGAGCTGGCCGATCTCGAGGAATGGTGAACCAGGATCGAGCAAACGCTCCACCCTTTCGCGCGGCAGCAACTTGCCGCGGGCGATATGGCGTTGGCGCGCGGTGTCCGGCCCGCCAAGAGCAGCCATCGCGACGCGTTCACGGAGTTCTCCCGCCAGCGCGCGATTTTTTTCCGCGTTGGCGGTGAACGTCGGGTCGGCGCGGTTGACGGCGGATGTTAGAGTTGGTGCGCTCATCCCGCGATCAATTCCCGCCCGATGAGAAACCGCCGGATCTCGTTTGTGCCAGCACCAATATCGTAGAGCTTGGCATCACGCACATAGCGCTCGACCGGCCACTCTTTTGTGTAGCCCGCACCCCCGAGCGCCTGCACGGCCTCGAGTGAAACTTTTACGGCATTCTCGGACGCCAGCAGGATGGCACCGGCTGCGTCAAAACGCGTGGTCTGGCCCGCATCGCAGGCCCGGGCAACGGCGTACACATAGGCGCGGGCGGAATTGAGCGCCACATACATGTCCGCAATTTTGGCCTGCATGAGCTGGAAATCGCCGATGGGCTTGCCGAACTGCTTGCGGTCACGGACATAGGGTAGCACCGCATCAAGGCACGCCTGCATGATGCCCAAAGGCCCAGCGGCGAGGACGACGCGTTCGTAGTCGAGCCCCGACATCAAAATCTTGACCCCTTCGCCAACGGCGCCCATTACATTTTCCGCAGGCACCTTGCAGTCCTTGAACACCAGTTCGGCGGTATCGGAGCCGCGCATACCCATCTTGTCGAGCTTGGGGGAAACAGAAAAGCCCTCAAATCCCTTTTCGATAATGAAAGCCGTGATGCCTTTCGGGCCCGCGCTCGGGTCGGTCTTGGCGTAAACGATCAGCACATCGGCTTTTGGCGCATTGGTAATCCAGAACTTGGTGCCGTTGAGCACATAATGATCGCCTCTGGCGTCAGCACGCAGGCTCATTGAGACGACATCCGACCCTGAACCAGCCTCCGACATGGCGAGCGCACCGAGATGTTCGCCCGAAATCAATTTTGGCAGATATTTTCGCTTCTGCGCGTCGGTGCCCCAACGCCTGATCTGGTTGACCGCGAGGTTGGAATGGGCGCCATAAGAAAGCCCGACCGAGGCGGAAGCGCGGCTGACTTCTTCCATTGCCACACAATGCTCGAGATAACCCAGGCCCAGCCCGCCATAGTCCTCCTCGACCGTGATGCCGTGCAGCCCCAGTGCGCCCATTTCCGGCCAAAGGTCGATGGGAAAGGTGTTGGTCTCATCGATCTCGGCGGCGCGCGGCGCAATTCTGTCGGCGGCATAGCGCGCGGTCGTCTCGCGGATCGTATCGGCCATCTCGCCCAGGGCAAAATCAAGGGTCGTCATCTGTCTCTCCTCAGGTCCATGTCCGCGGTTCGATGAAGATCAAAGCCGGATTTTCGAGCAGGCGCTTGAAGCGCTGGATGAATTTGGCTGCGTCATAGCCATCCACGATCCGGTGATCGAAAGAGGACGACAGGTTCATCATGGTGCGTACCGTGACGTGGTTGTTGACAACGACCGGTCGTCCCATGAGCTTGTTGGGCCCGATGATCGCGACTTCAGGATGGTTGATGATTGGGGTTGCAACAACCCCGCCGAGCGCGCCGAGACTGGTGAGCGTGATCGTCGAGCCCGAAAGCTCCGCACGGGACGCTGCCCCTTCGCGGGCGGCATTGGTCACACGACTCATTTCGCGGGCGCAATCCCAGATATCGAGTGCCTCCACATGGCGCACAACCGGCACTATCAGCCCGTCGGCAGTCTGGGTGGCAATGCCGATATGGATCGCCGCGTGCTGGTGCAGTATGCCTGCGTCGTCGTCGAAATGGGCGTTGATGTGCGGGAATTCGGGAAGAAGCTGCGCCAAGGCACGCATAAAGAATGGCAAGAGCGTCAGTTTGGGCTGGGCGCCCTGACGCGAGGCATTGATTTCCCGGCGAAGGCCCTCGAGCGCGGTCATGTCGCAGTCTTCGACATAGGAGAAATGGGGAATGCGGCGGGCCGAAATTTCCATCTTCTCGGCAATGCGGCGGCGCAGACCGATAATGCGTACGTCCTTGACGCCTTCGCGCTCGCGGAGTGCGGGCATCGGCATCCGTTCCTTGAGATAGGCGTCAAGATCGGCGTCGGTTATGCGGCCGTCAGGGCCGGTGCCATCGACATCGGCGAGATTGATACCGAGGTCTTCAGCGCGACGGCGTGTGGCGGGTGAAGCGAGGATCACAAATGCATCCTCCGGGCTGCCCCCGTCTTGGGCGTCATTCCGGGAACCATTCCCGGAATCCACTGCAGGGCCTTCCTCCACAACAGTGCGCTCGAATGTATCACTCTCGGTCTCTGGCGCAGGCTCAGCGGCAACATCGGTGGGCTTGGTCGCCGCTGTCGCGTCCGCTTCGCCCTCGATCTCGAGTTCCACCAGAACCGAGCCGACAGGCACCTTGTCGCCGGGCGCACCGTAGATCGCCAACACCTTGCCCGAAACCGGCGAGGTCATGTCGATGGTCGCCTTGTCGGTCATCACATCAACCAGCGTCTGGTCTTCCTCAACCATGTCGCCCGGCTTGACATGCCAGCCGGTAATTTCTGCCTCTGCGACGCCTTCACCAATGTCCGGCAGGCGAAACGAGAACGTCTTCATGCCACAGCCTCCACACAGTGCCTGAGTGCCTTGCCGACCCGAACCGGGCCGGGGAAATAGTCCCACTCGAAAGCGTGCGGATAGGGCGTATCCCATCCGCACACGCGTTCGATGGGCGCCCTCAGATGGTAAAAGCAGCGCTCCTGAACCAGCGCGGACAGTTCGCCGCCGAATCCGCCATAGCGCGAGGCTTCATGGACGATGACGCAACGCCCGGTTTTCTTGACCGACTCAACAATCGTGTCGATGTCGAGCGGCACGATCGATCGTAAATCGATGAGTTCGGCATCCACGCCGGTTTCCTTGATAGCCGCTGCCGAGACATGCACCATTGTGCCATAGGCGAGTACGGTTACTTCCTTGCCCGGACGCACGATAGCAGCGGACCCAAGCGGCACCGTATAGTGCCCCGCAGGTACTTCACCCGCAGGATGCTCGGCCCAGGTCTTGAGCGGTTTGTCATAATGACCGTCGAAAGGGCCGTTATAGATACGCTTGGGCTCAAGGAAGATCACGGGATCGTCTTCTTCGATGGAGGCCAGAAGCAGCCCCTTGGCATCGTAGGGATTAGACGGGATGACCGTCTTGAGGCCCGTCACATGGGCGAAGATTGCTTCAGGGCTTTGCGAATGGGTCTGGCCGCCGAAAATGCCCCCGCCATAGGGCGAGCGTACCGTGATCGGACACCAGAACTCGCTGTTTGAACGATATCTCAGGCGCGAGGCCTCCGACACGAGTTGATCGTAGGCGGGCAGAATGTAATCCGCGAACTGGATTTCCACGATGGGCCGCAGACCATAGGCGCCCATGCCAATCGCGGTTGCAACAATACCGCCCTCGGAAATGGGGGCATCGAAACAGCGTGTCACTCCGTGCTTTTGCTGCAATCCCTCCGTAACGCGGAAAACACCGCCAAAGTAGCCGACGTCCTCACCAAAGATCAGCGTATCAGGATCGGTCGCGAGCTTGATGTCGAGGGCCGAGTTAAGAGCCTGGATCATGTTCATGCGCGGCATGGTCAGACTCCCAATTCGCGGCGCTGCTCGACGATGCGCCAATCGGGCTCTTTGAAGACATCCTCAAACATCTCGCGCACATTGGGTTTGGATTGGCCGAGCGTGCCTACCCCTTCCGCCTGCTTGGCGGCGGCCTTGATCGCATCGGTCAGTTCCGCAACCAGCGCTTCCTGCTGGTCCTCGCTCCAAGCCCTGAGCGTTATCAGATGCTGCTTGAGGCGTTCCAGCGGGTCGCCCAGCGGCCATTTGCTTGCCTCGTCATCAGGGCGGTATCGGGTCGGATCGTCGCTGGTGGAGTGGCCCGAAGCGCGATAGGTGAACAACTCGATCAGCGTCGGACCATTGTTGGTGCGCGCGCGTTCGGCCGCCCATTCGGTTGCCGCATAGACGGCGAGAAAATCGTTGCCGTCGACACGCAGGCCGGGAATGCCATAGGCCAGTGCGCGGGCGGCAAAGGTCGTCTGCTCAGCACCGGCGATGCCGGAATAGGATGAAATTGCCCACTGGTTGTTGGTCACGCAAAGGATGACGGGCGCGCGATAGACCGCGGCAAAGGTCAACGCTTCGTGGAAGTCACCTTCCGCGGTCGTTCCCTCGCCTACGTGGCCGATGGCAATCTTGTCATCGCCCTTGAAGGCCGAAGCCATCGCCCAGCCCACCGCGTGTCCATAGCGCGAGCCGACATTGCCCGAAAGGGAATAAAAGCCATAGTCGCGGGCGGAATAAAGGATCGGCAGCTGGCGCCCGCGCAATGGATCGCGCTCGTTGGAATAGATCTGATTGCAAAGGTCGAGCAGTGGATATTCGCGTGCCATGAGCCACGACAACATCCGGTAAGTGGGGAAGCACATATCCTCGCGCCCCATGACCATTGCCTGGGCAGCGCCGATGGCCTCTTCGCCAAGAGACTTCATGTAGAAACTGGTCTTGCCCTGGCGGTGCGCGCGAAACATGCGATCGTCGAACACCCTCGTGAGCGTTATCGCACGCAAGCCATGCAGCAACGCTTTCGAGGTCAGTCGCGGATCCCACGGGCCAACGGCCTGGTGGTTGTCGTCCAGCACGCGGATCAGCCCGTAGGGCATATCGCGCATGGCCGACTCGGCCTCGGTGACGTCGGGCCTTCGCATCTCGCCTGCCAAAGGCACAACGATATGCGAGAAATCCGGAGCCTCGCCGGGACGAGCCGGTGGCTCGGGTATATGCAGGCTTAACGGAGGCCTGTTGGTCATGCTGCTCTCCTCCCCGATTGCAACACTGCCGCCTGCAAATAGTACTATCAAACCATGGGGAAAATTTAACCTCAATATGATTGGCCTGGCCCACAATTAGATATATTGTCCTAAAGCATCCCGGATTTTGAGGAGATAATCTTATGGATGAAATGGACCGCAGGATTCTGTCGGTGGTTCAGAGAGACAGTTCGCTCTCGGTCGCCGATATGGCCGAAAAGGTTGGTTTGTCTCACACGCCATTCTGGCGGCGACTCAAGCGGCTTGAGAAGGAGGGGGTTATCAAGGAGCGCGTTGCCATTCTGGACTCCGACAAACTGGGTCTTACCATTACCGTTTTTGCCAACATAAAACTCCGGCAGCATGACGAGGATACACTGGAGGCGTTTGAGCGGGAGGTTCGGGCCTTTCCGGAAATCGTTGAATGCTTTTCGATGAGCGGAGAAACCGATTATGTCGTGCGAGCGCTGGTACGTTCGATCGATGAATATGAGCGCCTTTTAAAGCGCAAGCTTCTGCATCTGCCTGGCGTTATCGCAATCAATTCTCACTTTGCTCTGAAACGCATAAAGCTGACGACCCAGTTGCCGCTTTGAATGCCGAACCTTATTCGGTATCGGCGTCATTTTCGCCTGCATGGGCGATCATGTCGGAAACGATATGGCGGATATGATGATCGTCGGCCTCGTAATAAACCTGCTTGCTTTGGCGCGTGCCCTTGACCAGCCTGGCTGCACGAAGCAAGCGCAGATGATGACTGACAAGCGATTGTGACGCATCGATGCTCTGCGCAATGTCACCCACTGCCATGGGCTTTTCCAGGCAGGCGAGAAGAATTTTCAAGCGCGTCGGATCGCCTAGAAGTTTGAAGGTCTCGGCCACGACAAAAATCTCGGCCTCGGTGGGTTTATGCTTCAAAGGCAACGTCTCGCATATCGGTACCGGTTTGGGTTTTATCAATGCCATTTTACTGGTTTGCTCCCTCAGAATCCATCATTGGGCATGAACATGATGCCCACCTGCGACCTGAGCCAGTGAGCAGCGACTGCCACTGCCGGTCCAATTGATTTCGACCGTTGCGTGATCGATGCCGTAACGCTGCTTGAGCAAGTCCTTGACCCTTGAGGCAATCGTTCTGTAATCGGCGTTGTCGACCGGTGCAACGTCCAGCGTAGCCGCTGTCCGGCCCGATGTGATCGACCAGACATGCAGATGCGACACAGCCTTTATGTCAGCCAGGCTATCCAGGATATCCGCCCGCACGATTTCGACATCGATATCGGGCGGCGTTCCTTCCATGAGGATATGAACCGTGTTGCGCAGCAGCGCCCATGCGGCTCTTAAGATCAACACTGAAAGCAGAACCGACAGGATCGGATCGATCGGTGTCCAGCCGGTCAGGTAGATAATTATGGCGGCAGCTATGGCAGCGACCGAACCGAGCAGATCACCGATGACATGGAGCATGGCGCCCTTGATGTTCACATGGTTCGTATCGCCCTGCATGAGCATCAAAAAGACGGCGATATTGATCACCAATCCCAGTGCCGCCACGATCAGCATCGGACCTGCCAGAACGGGATGCGGCTCGAACAGACGATTGATCGCTTCGTAAAAAATCCATGCTGTGAGGGCCAAAAGCGTGATTGCATTGAAAAAACCGGCAAGCACTTCAAGACGCAAATAGCCAAATGTCCGCTTGGTATCCGAGCGCCGTCGACCAAAGCGGAATGCTGCCAAAGCCAGCGCAAGGGCTACCGCGTCCGTGAGCATATGGCCGGCATCGGCAATCAGAGCGAGCGAGCCGGATAAGATGCCGCCGATAAATTCGGCGAACATGAAACTGAACGTTAAAAGAAACCCTATCAGCACCACACGTTCATTGTTTCTCGTCACTTTTGGCGCGTGACTGTGACCACCGGCATGATGACCGGCACAATCGGCTTGGTGGTTATGGCTATCGTGATGCTCGGGATGTGGATGATCGTGTGTCGTGCGCATAGATGATGCAAATCCTGTTTCACCTAAGAAATATCAATATCTGTTCATATGTAAATATGTAATATATTTACTGTCGGCCAAGCTGGCTTTGGCGATACGCACTTGAAATTGGGACTATTCAAGATATATCTTGAGCAAGGCAGGTAGAGGTGTCCGTGAAGCAATATCCATCAAAACACGATTTTGAGCGCGGCGATTCGGCAAGCGGACTTTCAGGTCGCCGAAGACGCGGCAAACTGTTCGATTCCGCTCAGTTCCAGCTCGTGCTGCTCAGGCTCATCGCGGACCACGATCGGCATGGTTATGAATTGATGCGGGATATCGAGGAGCGGACCGGCGGTAATTATGTACCCAGTCCGGGGGTCGTTTATCCGACCCTGACCCTGCTTGTCGAAATGGGCCTTATCGCGGAAACGGATATGTCGGGATCGCGCAAGATCTTCACGATCACCGATGCGGGCCGGGCAAAGCTGGCAAAACATGCCGATCAGGCCCAGCATCTGCTGTCGCGGATCGATAGTCTTAGAGACAAGACGAGCCGGGCCGATACAACGCCGGTACGACGCGCCATGGGCAATTTGCGCGAAGTTCTGATGTCACGCCTGTTCCGGTCCGACACCACCAATAAGCAGATTCTCGAAGCCGCCCGCATTATCGATGAGGCAGCCGGGCAGATCGAGCGCCTGCAATTGAGATAATCGGCCAAGCGTATCTTATCTCAAGCCGCGCCTCTGCCTAGAGATCGATTTGCCGTTCCATCCGCTCTGTCTGACGGAACGTGCCGGGAGAGACGCCGCGCGCGCGCCGGAATGCCTTGGCAAAGTAATTGGCGTCGGCGAACCCGCAGGCTTGGGCAATGGCATGAACTGGCGTGTCGGTCGCAACCAGAAGACGCATCGCGCGATCGATCCGCCGCTCAAAAACATGGTCTGACGGTGCCTGCCCCACCGAAACCGTGAAGGTGCGGACGAAATGAGCGCGGCTAAGCCCGGCCACTTGCGCAAGGCGCTCGATATCAAGCCGTCCGGCGAGATTGGCATCGATGAATTGGGTTACGCGCAATATGGCTGGCGGCAACGATACCGGTGGCTCGCTTTGTGCAAAAGCAGCATCATAGAGCGCAGCAATTGCACTATAGGCGGCTGCCGAAATGCTGCCCGGCTTTTCCGCTGTGCCCTCGAGCAGGAAAAGGCAGGACCCAGCCATGGTATCGACAGTTTCAGTGTCGGCACGCAAGACCGGGCCACGCGCCGAAAGTATCGCACCGGCCAGCCGCAACGCTTCTCGCCCGCTCAAAGTGATCCAGAAATATTCCCAGCTCTTGCCGCGCTCGAGCCAATAGCGATTGGCATGCGGGAAGGTCAAAAGCATGGTGTCTCCAGGCTCCAGACGATGGCGCTGTCCGGCAAAATCGAGCCGCCCCTCCCCGTCAAGCGTATGCTGAATGAGCGCAAAAGGTGCCGCACCGCGCTTGAGCCCGTCCCAGGAATAGATCTCGTTGACCCTGAGCTCATAGCCGGCGCCACTTGCCATGCAGGCGAGACCTGGCCCCTGCTTGCCAGGCGTTATCAAACGCATGTCATGGCGATAAGCGATCAGATTGGAGAGCATAAAATTACCCCTATTGGCATAACCTTTCTCTACACCTGAACCAGTGACCACGCTAGGGATCGGATAAGAGGTTTTTTGTCCAGTCCAAAGAGGAAAGCCCATGTCTTTCAAGGTTGCGATTATCGGTGCAGGGTCAGTTGGGTTCACAAAAACGCTTGTCTCGGACCTTTTGAAAGTTGCCGAGTTCCAAGCTATCGAGATCGCTCTGACCGATATCAATCCGCACAATCTCGATATGGTGCGCCAGATCATCGAAACCATCGTCGCGGTCAACGGACTACCAGCGAGGGTCACGGCAACCACCGACCGCCGGGAAGCGCTGACGGGCGCGCGTTACATCATGAGTTGCGTTCGGGTTGGAGGGCTTGAGGCGTTTGAGACCGACATCAACATTCCGCTCAAATACGGCGTCGACCAATGCGTCGGCGATACGATCTGTGCGGGGGGCATCATGTATGGCCAGCGCAACATCCCGGTCATTCTCGACTTCTGCAAGGACATCCGCGAGGTTGCCGAACCGGACGCGCTGTTTCTCAATTATGCCAATCCCATGGTGATGAACACTTGGGCGGCACTTGAATATGGTGGCGTCAACACGGTCGGGCTTTGCCACGGCGTTCAGCATGGCGCCCATCAGATTGCACAGGTGCTCGGCGTTGCCGATGCGGACCTCGACTACATCTGTTCAGGGATCAATCACCAGACCTGGTATGTCGACATTCGCGCCAAGGGTCGCAAAGTCGAAGCCGATGAACTGGTCGCTGCATTTGAGGCTCATCCTGTCTATTCAAAACAGGAAAAGCTCCGGATCGATGTGCTCAAGCGGTTCGGGGTTTATTCAACCGAGTCCAACGGGCACCTTTCCGAATATCTGCCCTGGTATCGCAAACGGCCCGAAGAAACCGGGAAATGGATAGATACATCCGAATGGATTCACGGCGAGACCGGTGGATATTTGCGCTATTGCACCGAACGCCGGAACTGGTTTGAAACCGATTTTCCGAAATTTCTCGAACAGGCGAACAAGCCGCTTTTCGAGCACAAACGCACGTCCGAACATGCCAGCCATATCATTGAGGCGCTTGAAACCGGCCGGGTCTATCGCGGTCATTTCAATGTCCGCAACAATGGGATTGTCAAAAACCTTCCTCACGATGCCATCGTCGAAAGCCCCGGCTTTGTCGACCGGTTCGGCATCAATATGGTTGAAGGCATAACCTTGCCCTTGGCTTGCGCCGCGACATGCTCGGCAACGATTTCGGTTCAACGCATGGCCGTCGAGGCGGCAATTTCCGGGGATGTCGATCTTCTGAAACAGGCGATGCTGCACGATCCGCTTGTTGGCGCGATCTGCACGCCCGAAGAGGTCTGGGCTATGGTCGATGAGATGGTTGTCGCTCAGGCGCAATGGTTGCCGCAATATGCGCATGCGGTCGATGCGGCCAGGGCGCGGGTTGCCAAGTCCGAGGTCAAGACGCGCCAATGGCAAGGCGCGGCCAGAAAGCGCGTTCGCTCGGTGGAGGAATTGCGGGAAATGGCGGGCGCTCACAAATAGCCTTTATTTCCCGGAAAAAACTTGTCGCCCCGGCCCATTGCGCGCCGGGGCTTTTTGCGCCCAAATCGGAGGCAAATGAGGAGGGGGCCTTGGCCGATACCGAACGTCATCTCGCGATCGTTGGAGGGGGAACCGCCGGCTGGATTGCGGCCTTTATCATCCAGGATCAGGCGCGGCGCAAAAACCTGAACTTGCGCATTTCGGTTGTGGAGTCCTCGAAAATTCCAACGGTCGGTGTGGGCGAAGCCACAACGGCCGCCTTCCGGGTCTTGCTCAAGCATTTCGGGATCGATGAGTTCGAGTTCTTCCGAAAAACCGAAGCCAGCTTCAAGCTGGGCATCCGGCACCAAGATTGGCGGCGCAAGGGTTATACCTATTATGGCCCGATCGACGATCCTCATCAGGTGATCCGCGCCCCGCGTGGTGCGCCTGCGGACTATCTCAATGTTTACGCTGTTTCGGCAGGAAAGCCGGTACACGACATGCATCTCTTCATGCCCCTGCTCGAGCGCAAGAAGGCACCCTATGCGCTTGGCAAGGACGGCCAATTGATCCCGCTCGGCCCATTCCACCATGCCTTTCATTTCGATCAGGCGCTTGTAGGCAAATTCTTTGCATCCAAATCCCAAGGGGTGGAGAAGGTCGATGCGCTTGTCCAAGGCATCGAGCGGGACGAAGTAACCGGCGACGTCAAGGCACTCATTCTTGAAGAGAACGCACGCCTCGAAGCCGATTTTTTCATCGACGCCACCGGCTTTCGCAAGCAACTGATCGTCAAGGCGTTGAACGCACCGTGGATTTCCTATGCTCATGAGTTGCCGGTCAATCGCGCACTCCCCTTCTGGATCGACATTAGGGAAGGCGAGGAGATCGCCAATTATACCCGCGCATGGGCGCAGAAATCGGGCTGGATGTGGCAGATTCCGACGCAATATCGCTATGGTTGCGGCTATGTCTATTCGGATGAATTCACAACGCCCGAGGAGGCCAAGCAGGAGGTCGAAGCGGTACTCGGTCATGAAATCGAGGTGCGCGGCGACATTCGCTTTTCCATCGGACGGCTCGAAACGCCCTGGATGGGCAATTGTCTGGCCGTCGGGCTCGCCTCGAGTTTTCTCGAGCCCCTTGAATCGACATCTATCCATGGCACGATCGTTCAGATGATGCTGTTTGCGGGTCGATATCTCAAGGACCTCAAAACGTTCACCCGCAAGGATAGGGACGATTACAACAAGCGCGTGGGTCGTCAGGTCGACGATTTCCGCACATTTGTGAATACCCATTACATGGTCGAACGCGATGACACGCCGTTCTGGCGCGAAGTCAGGGCGAACCGCATCCATCCTGAAACCCGCGAGCGGCTCGATTTCTGGGCCCGCCACATGCCACGTGCAACCCAGTTCCCCAGCTATCTCGACGGACTGCCCCATATCGAGACCCAGCTTTACTATCCGGTGCTTGATGGGTTGGGCCTGCTTGATCCCAAATTGGCCAAAGCGGAAATGGCGCGCGATCCCAAACTCCGCGCCTTCGCTCGCAAGACGTATGACAGTCTGGTCAAAGAATATAAGCAGGCGGCGACAAATGCGCTTGGCCATGCGGAATTTTTACGCCTTGTGCGCGAGATGGCTTGAGCGCGACTGCTGCAGTTGAAGCGCTATTGGCAATGTGTAGTGATGCAAAAAACCCGACCGCGGGTGAGTGCGGCCGGGCCTTATCCTGACTTTGGGGAGGTCAGAGTCAGGGAGAGATCGCGCCTGCCGATTAGGCCTTCGCAGGAAACCGGGTTCAGGCGACCCTTTGTTTTTTGTCCAGACGCGCCCATTGCGGCAGCATATCGCCATGCGCTGCACGCAGATCATCGACAAGGCTCCAAATCTGATCCAGATCCAGTTCCGCTGCTGTGTGGGGGTCCATCATCGCAGCATGATAAAGATGCTCGGGATTTTCCGAGACAATGGCTTTGACCGTGAGTTCCTGCACATTGATGTTCGTGCGCATCAAGGCTGTGAGCTGGGGCGGCAACTCTCCGATATATGTCGGCTGGATACCATTGGCATCGACTAGGCAGGGCACTTCCGCAGCGCAGTTTTCCGGCAGCGAGGTAATGCAGCCATTGTTGCGCAAATTGCCGTAAATCACCGACGGCTCGCCGGTCCATACCGAGTTGATGATTGAGGAAGCGTATTCATGGCTTTCCTTGACCTCGATACGCTCGGCATTGCGATATTGATCGGCCTGCTTGCTCCAGCGCTCGATCTGCTCGATGCAACGCTTGGGATATTCATCAAGCGGAATGCCGAATTTTTCGATCAGGTCTTCACGACCTTCCTTAATGAAATAGGGCGTATATTCGGCAAAGTGCTCGGAGCTTTCGGTAACGAAATAGCCAAGCCGCGTCATCATCTCATAGCGAACCTTGTTGGGGCAGCGCGGGTTCCAATGGCTGGGCTTTGGGAAACGCCCTTCGCGATATCCCTTTAAAAGATCGGGATAGAGATTTTTGTACGTGCCATCCTCAAGCCTTTGCTCAAAGGTCAGAAAGAAGGCCATGTGATTGATGCCGGCTGACCGGTAGCGCAGACTTTCATAGGGAATGTCGAGATCGCGGGCCAATTCCCAAGCGGTGCCCTGCACCGAGTGGCACAAGCCCACCTGTTTGATCTGCGGGTACTTTTCCGCAATGGCCCATGTGTTGATGGCCATGGGGTTGACGTATTGCAGCATGATGGCATCGGGGCAGACCGCCAGCATATCCTCGCAAATCTTCCAAAGGTGCGGAACGGTGCGCACCCCGCGCATGATACCGCCGACCCCAAGCGTGTCCGCGATCGTCTGGCGCAAGCCGTACTTTTTAGGCACGTCGAAATCGATCACAGTCGAGGGTTCATAGCCACCGATCTGGAAGGCGACGATCACGAAATCTGCGCCTTCAAGGGCCTTGCGCTGGTCGGCAAAGGTTTGAACCGTTGCGCCCGCGCCGAGGGTTGAAATGATCTTTTGCGCGACAATTTCGCTTTCCTCGAGCCGCGTGGGATTGATGTCCATCAGGGCGATCTCTGCGTTTGCAAGAGCGGGCCGCTGTAAAACATCGCCGATGATGTTCTTCATGAATACCGTTGAGCCGGCACCGATAAAGGTAATTTTGGGATTTGCCATAAGGAAAGACTCCAGAAAATTAGGCGGCAATTTCGAATGCGGCGCGAACAAGCCGGGCCGTGTATTCGGTTTTGGGGTTGGAAAGCACCTCATCGACCGGTCCTTGCTCGATGATCTTGCCGAACTGCATGACCATCACCCGATGACAAAGAGCACGCACGACCTTTAGGTCGTGGGAAATGAAAAGGTAACTCAGGCCCTTTTCATCCTGCAGCTTGCGCAAGAGGTCGATGATCTGGGCCTGCACCGACAGATCAAGGGCTGAAGTGGGTTCATCAAGGAGAATGAATTCGGGTTCGAGCGCGATTGCGCGGGCAATGGCAATGCGTTGGCGCTGTCCACCGGAAAACTCGTGCGGAAAACGATTGAGGATGCCGTCGGGCATGCCCGCGTCCACAAGCGCCTGCCGGACGCGCTCGACCCGCTCTCGGCTATTGGCGCCGATATTGTTGACAATCAACCCTTCCTCGATGATCTGGCGAATGCTCATGCGTGGATTGAGCGAGGCAAAGGGGTCCTGAAAAACGACCTGAACCCGCGAACGCAAGGGCCGCATCTGCTGGCGATTGCGCGTATGGATCGGCTCGCCGTCAAAAAAGATTTCTCCGCCCTGGTTGCCAATCAGCCGGATCAGCGCCTGGCCGAACGTCGTTTTGCCTGAACCTGACTCGCCAACCAGCCCCAAGGTTTCGTGGCGCTGGAGCCTGATGTCGAGATTGTCCACGGCAACCAGGTCGAAAAAGTCCGGCTTGAAGAAGCCGCCACGCTTGAGCGTAAAGGACACGCGCACATTGCTGCCTTCGAGTACGACTGGCTCTGCTCCATCCATAGGTTTGGCATGGCCCTTGGGCTCGGATGCGAGCAGGTGACGGGTGTAGGGGTGGCGCGGATTGGCGAACAGGGCTTCGGTTTCGTTGTGCTCCTGCACCCGCCCGTTCTGCATCACATAGACATATTCGGAAAACTGCCGAACGATGGTCAGGTCATGGGTAATCAGGATCACAGCCATGCCATACTTGTCTTTGAGCTCCTTGATGAGATGAAGGATCTGGGCCTGGACGGTGACATCGAGCGCGGTCGTTGGTTCGTCGGCAATAAGGACATCGGGCCGATTGGCAAGCGCCATCGCGATCATCACCCGCTGGCGCTGTCCACCGGAGAGCTGGTGAGGATATTGCCTGAGCCGCGCTTCAGGCTCGGGGATCTGCACTTCGCGCAAAAGCTCGAGCGCGCGAACCATGGCCTGTTTGCGCGACATCTTGTTGTGCAGATGCAGAACCTCGCAAATCTGCTTGCCGATTGTATAGACCGGATTGAGCGAACTCATGGGTTCCTGAAAGATCATCGCAAGGTCGTTGCCACGCATCTTGCGCATCTGATCGTCCTTGAGGGCGACGATGTTTTTGCCGGACAGCGTGATCCTTGTTTGCGGGAGGATCGTGGCGCGCTTTGACAGAAGACGCATGAGCGTGCGCGCCGTTACCGATTTGCCTGACCCGGACTCGCCGACAAGTGCAATCGTTTCGCCCTTGTGGAGTTGGAAAGACACATCGCGCACGGCATTGACCGTACCGCCTTCGACCTTGAAATCGACCCCGATATTGCGGGCGTCAAGGATCAGTTCACGGCCATGCTTTCCAAGGTCGTGACGTTCCGGGGGGGCAAGGTCTTGAGCATTGTCTGCCATTATCGTGTTCCTTTGCTCAATAGGGATCGACCGCATCGCGCAGACCATCGCCCAACGCGTTGAAGGCAAATACGGTGATCAGCACAAAAATGACCGGCGACAGAATCCATGGATAAGACCCGATTGCCGAAAATGTATTGGTGTCCTGCAACATCAGACCCCAGGAAATCAGCGGCGGCTTTACTGCAAAACCTAGAAAGCCAAGAAAGCTCTCAAGCAGAACGATCGAGGGAATGGCGAGGGTCACGGCAACGATGATGTGGCTCAACACATTTGGCAGGATATGGCGGGTGATGATCCGAAAGTCACCGGACCCGACCGCTATCGCGGCCCTCACGTAATCGACCCGCGCCAGAGCCAGAGTTTTCGAGCGCACTTCACGGCTCAATTGCGCCCAGCCGATCGCCGCAATAACCCCGATTACGAAGGCAATGAAGACGTTTGAAGGTGCGGTGATCGGGATCAGCGAAGTGAGCGCCAGATAGAGCGGCAGTTGCGGGAACGCCAGAACGAATTCGACAAAGCGCTGCACCCACATATCGACAGCGCCGCCGATATAGCCCGAGGTGATGCCGACAAGCGTTCCGATGGTCGTGGTCAGCGTGACCACAGCGAGCGCAATCATAAGCGAAATCCGGCCACCATGAATGCCGCGCGAGAGAATATCGCGACCGAACTTATCGGTGCCCAGAAGATGGATGGGGCGACCGTCGGTGGCGCCGAAAAAGTGAATGTCAGCCGGGATCAGCCAGAAGATTCGGTATTCATAGCCCCGCACGAAAAAACCGGTCGGGGTTGGATCGTCCAGTACCGGCCCAACAAGGGGCTGGAAAGTGATCGGGTCGAACTCGCCCGTCTCCCCGATTGGATAGACATGAGGAACGAAGCTGAAATCTCCTGCCGGATCGGTAAAGCTGATCATGTCGGGGGGCGCAAACGGGATATTGGCAGCCCTTGGATTCATGGGCGAAAAGAAATCGGCAAAGATCGTGACCAGAAACAGCGCGATAACCAGAACCAGCCCGATCATGCCCATGGTCGAGCGGCGAAAGCGTCGCCAGACGAGCGTGAAGTAACTTTCGTTGCGGTCGCGCGGTTCCGTATTGACGGTGCCGGTCACAGGCTCGGTGGCTGGCGTTGGCGCCGCACCCGCACTGGGCCCGGCCGGCAATGGAACAGAAGGGCGATTTGTCTGATCGGTCATTGCGTTTGCTCCCCACCCAGGCGAATGCGGGGGTCAAGCAGCGCCAAAAGAATATCCGCAATAATATTGCCAATGATCAGGGTGGCGGCCAGAACGAGCATGAACGAGGCTGTGACCCAGACGTCGCCAACAGCCATGGAGCCGACAATGGCCGGACCAACAGTTGCAAGGCCAAAGACAATGGCGACTTCGATTTCGCCAGTCAGCATATAGGGCATTACGACCCCCTGATAGGCGACCAGAGGATGGGCAGCGTTGGGGACGGCGTGCTTCATAACCACCGCGCCTTCCGAAAGTCCCTTGGCGCGTGCTGTTTCGATATATTGCGCATTGAGCACATCGAGAAGATTGCCGCGCATGACGCGCATGTTGTAGGCGAGGCCGCCAAAGGTCGCGACGGCAATTACCGGCCAGACATGCTTTAAGAGATCGACAAACTTGTCCCAGCTCCATGGCGCGCCGCCATATTGGGCGGAAAAGAACATGCCCACTTCCGAGACGTTTAATCGGAATACCAGAATGTAAAGAATGACCAGCGCCAGAAGAAAGCGCGGAATGGTCATACCCAGAAAGGATACAAAACCGAGCATTGTATCGACCCAGGAATATTGCCGGGTCGCAGCGATGATGCCCAGCGTGATGCCGAAAATCGACGCCAGGATATGACAGGTCAGGGCGAGCGCAATGGTCGGCGGCAACCTTTCGGCAATCACGTTACCCACCGGACGATTGTAATAGAGCGAGTGGCCGAAATCGAACCGCGTAACGATGCCATGAATCCAGCGACCATATCGCACGACCATCGGATCGTTCAGCCCGTGAGCTTCGCGATAGGCCGCAGCCTGTGCCTCGGCCTGCTCAGCCGTAGCGCCACCCTGATTGATCAGCATTGAGCGGATATGATCGCCATAATCGCCAGGTTTGGCTTCAATGATGGCGAAGGTCACCATGCTCAAGAGCAAAAGGATCGGTATCGCTCCAAGAATCCGGAAGAACAGAAATCTGGCCATTCTCAGTTACCCTTTTTTGTGGTGCGGGCGGAGCCATTGCAGCCGCCCGCACTCAATTTGCAGCTTCCGATCAGGAAATCGGTCCGGAGCCGCCAGGCTCACCCGGCAACGTCTGCGGATGCAACTCATGGCCGGGCTGATCGTCCACGGGCACGAACAGCCGCTCGCGGATCACGCTGTCCTCAGCCCAGTTATAAAGGAAGATCGGCGTGCCTTCGGGGATGTTCTTGAACCGCTTGTTTATGATCAAAGCGCCGGGATACTGGGTGAGCCCCACCGAATAGACATTTTCGGTAAAGACCCGCTGATAGTCGCGCATCAGTTCGGCACGCTCATCCAGGTCGGGCGTTGCAATAAAGGCGTTGACGATATCGACCAGTTCCTGCTCGAAGGGCAAAAGGTCAAGCTCACCGGCTTCATTGGCGCGATGGAAATCGTGCACTCTGGGTCCGGTCGGCGCCAACCCAACGGTTCCCTGCACCACGGAGACCATTTCCGATCCTTCACGCCAGACGCTCCAATCGAACTGACCGGCCTGCCGCAGGGAGTCTCGGGTATTGCCCTGCTGAAGATTGACGATGGCACGAATACCAATTTCTTCCATCATCGCATTGATGCCGTCCGCAAGACTGCGGTCGGTGTTGTAATCGGTATTGGCGAGAACGGTAATTTCAACATTCTGGCCACCGGCAACGCCTTCGGGGAAATTGCGAATGCCATCACCGTCGGTATCGATCAGGCCAAGTCCGTCGAGAAGCTGGTTTGCGGCCTCCAGATCATAACCGTAATAGGCGGTCGACTCCTTGTCGTAATAGGTCGTGCCAGCGAAAAGTCCGCCCGGATAAATGGCTGTGAACGGACCACGCACCAACGCATCGCCAAGACGCTGACGATCAATTGCCATAGAGACGGCCTTGCGGAAATCCAACTCGCGATTGAGCTCTCGAACCGCCTGCGCGCGCTCGTCAGGCTCGCCCCAGCCGTTGCCAGACATGTTCATCTGCAGTGAATAGCCGATCGTTCGGGCACCGAACTGCAAGCGTGCCGGAGCGTCGTCGGAAGCCGCCCGCTGAAGGGCTTCGACATAACTTTCGGGCTGCTCAAGGTTTGAAAAGTCGCCCGAACCGGCAACCGCCTGGACGTCACGATCCGCCCAGCTTGAAAGCCTGTAATATAGTTCGTCAAGATAGGGCAGCTGATTGCCGTCCTCATCCACTTTCCAATAGTAGGGATTGCGGCGCATGACGATGATGTCGTCCGGCCTGTATTCGACCGGAACCCATGCTCCCATCACGGGGAAGCTCATGAATTCGGCTGGGAAGGCGTTCACGTATTCATTGTAAGTATTATCCGAATAGCTCGGATGCTCGGGGCGCAAAATATGTGCCGGGCCGGGGCAGAATGTGCCGTACGCCATCTGATAGAGATATTGGGTCGGGAATGACTCGGTGAAGGTCCACTTGATCGTGTAATCGTCAAGCGCTTCAAGGGTTGTGCCGTCACCAAAGCTTTCCGGTGTTGCACCGTTAAGCGGGCTGACATTGGGGTCGAGCACATGATCTTGCCAAAAGAACATAACATCGTCTGAGGTGAACGGATGTCCGTCTGACCATTTGGCACCTTCAATCAGATGCATTGTCAGTTCATGCCCGTCCTCGGACCATTCCCAACTCCTTGCAAGATTGGGAAGCGGCTCCAACTCTTCCGCGCGAACCATAAAAAGTGGCCCAGTGCGCGTGAGACATTCAAACAGGCCGATATCGATACCCCCCCATCCCTGGGACTGACCGGCAAAATAGTTCCAACCTTCAGGGCGACCGCCGATGACGTGCCGCATTACATCGCCATATTCGCCAATGCCATCGGGCATGTTCGCAGACTTGTAGACCAGTGGCTCAGCTGGCAAACGCTCTGCAACCGGTGGCAAACGCCCCGTGTCGACAAAATTTTCCGTGACCCATTGGGGTTCGGCATATTGATCGAGTGCCCGATACTCGAAAATATCGGAGATGCCTACGAAAACCGGCTCGCTTTGCGCGGCAAACTCCGGCGGATCTGGCGGCGTTGTCGGTTCAACGGCCTGGGCCTTGACCGCAATGGCGGATATGCCGAGCAGAAGACTGGCACCGCCAAGAGCAAATAGCACCTTGCGCATGTTTCCTCCCAAAAAGACGTATAATCTGCGCGCGAGACGAGCCTCCTACCCGCCTTCACCGCAATGGATTGAATGGTAGTGCTTGCAATTGTCCGCGCAATCCACTTTTCTAAACACCTATTCCGGGTTCTAAAGAAAGGCTTGCCTTGCCGATGGCAGCACAAACACCGACGAAAACACCGCAAAAGGCGAGTAAGCCGGTGCCGCGCCCCGACCGGAGATTTTACGCCCATACCCGCGCCTTCGGGCGCTTTGGTGTACGCTGGTTTGCCCCCCAACTCATGGATGCAGAACACTGGCACGGCCATATCGAGTTCAATTGGCTTACCGATGGGGGTATGGATTACATTATCGATGGGCGACCTGTTTCGATCCCTGCCAACAGGCTCGTGATGTTCTGGGCCGGGGTGCCGCACAAGACGGTTTCGTTAAAGACCTGCGCGAGCGATGCGCGGCAGTGCAACATTTACCTGCCGCTCGATGCGTTTCTTTATATGACCAATCTGGGCGAGCTGACTGAAATCATGATGGGCGGAGGCATTATCGCTCTGCCGGTCGATGCTGTCGACAAGGCGCTGCTCGAACGCTGGTACGGCGACTACCGGAGTGGGGACGCTGAACGCACCGATATCCTGCGCTCGGAAATAGCCAATATGCTGCGCCGAACGGCTTTGGTGGGTTGGGATGTAATTCTTGAACCCTGGATCGAAAGTATTACGCCAGCAACACGTTCGGCTTCGCCCCTGCGCTACGTTGTGGCGATGGTCAAATATGTCCTTGAACACCTTTCAGAGCCCCTGTCGAGCAAGGAAATCGCCAAGGTCGTTGGCCTGCATCCCAACTACGCGCTCAATCTGTTCACATCGGTCATGGGCATCTCGGTGCAGAAATTCGTTATTCGTATGCGGCTGATACGCGCCCGCTCGCTATTGTTTGAGGGCAATATCTCAATTGCCAATGTGGCTTTCGAATCCGGCTTCACCTCGCTGAGCCAGTTCTATGAGCATTTCCGCGCCGGATACGGCACGACCCCACGCGAAATGCAGATAGCCCTTGCCGCCCACGGCCATCCACCTGGCACCGAGAAGCACTATTAGGCGCCGTTTATCCCTGGCGCCTTGGCAATTATTGTCCTTAAAATCGGAGCGACGACTTTATTGCCGGCAAGGCAGGGATGACGGTTTGAGATGGCGCCAAGGGCAAGCCAGTCATCGCAATCGCCGCCAGCCTCGCTCACAATCAACAGCCCGGCAAGACAATCCCAGGCGCTCAACCTGGGCTCATAAAAGCCGACATAATGGCCCGCACCGACATGGGCGAGCGCGAGCGCGGCCGAACCGGATCGCATAAAGGCGCCGCCCTGTTTCAAAAGCTGCGCAATTATCGAGCCGGTATGATCGGCATGCTCGGGCCGGCTTGCAGCGATCACGGTCAATCCGGCGTCGAACGCAGTGGGCGGGATTACAAGCCGGTTTTCGTTGCAATAGGCTCCGCCTCCAGCCTCGGCCCAGTAAAGACGATCGGCGCAGGCTTCATAAACCAGCCCAGCCACCGGCTTGCCGTTTTCAAGCAGCGCAATCACAACGCTCCAGCTTGACAGGCCATGCAGGAACGCCGCCGTGCCATCGATCGGATCGATGATCCAGTCATAGCCCGATGATCCCGGCACGACACCGTGCTCTTCGCCAATGATCCCATCCTCGGGAAACACAGAAAAGATCGCGTTCCGAATGTGTGTTTCCACCGCTTGGTCAGCGATCGTCACGGCATCCTGACGACTGGTCTTGTAGTCGATGTCCAGGGTCTGGTAGCGCGCGAAATAATCGAGTGCCAGAGTGCCCGCGTTACGCGCCGTCTCTTTGGCGGCCACGAGCCGTTCGGCAATCCCTTTGTTGGATATGGGTTTGATCATTGTGTCTTTCGGCGTTGGTTTTACGATGCTCGCGTGGAACGGCGTTCGATCAGAGTTGCACCAATGGTAACGCATGAGGCCTTTTTGCGCGGTCTTTCAATGCGCTCAAGAAGTGCCTGAACCGATGCCTGGGCAATCGCTGCTGCGTCCTGGCGGATTGTCGTGAGATCGTAACTGAGCCAAGCGGCTTCATCGATGTCGTCGCATCCCACAACACAGGCATCATCGGGTATCCGCCAACCGCCACGGAACCGAATGTGATCGAGGAAACCCAGGGCAAGATAATCGTTTACGCAAAAGATGCCATCGGCGTGCAGGCCAGACGTCAGCAATGCCGTTGCGGCTTCTACACCACCGGCATAGTTCTGTGCCGCACCCTGAAATTCACCGACAAGTTCCAATCCCAATTGCCAGCACACCTCCATGAAAACGCACTTGCGCTTATCGATTGAGTATGAGGGGCGCCTCTGGCTTGCGATGGCGACAGTGCGGCATCCGGCATTTTTTAGCGCCTGTGCTGCGAGTTGACCGGCCTTGACACAATCGAGCGAGACATTGGCGACATTGCCGGACATTTGCTGTTTGTTGACAAGCACGAGCGGCACACCATAGGCCGCGCATTCTTCGACAATTTCACTGGGCGAGGTATCTGAGGTGATGATGGCGCCCGATACCTTGTAGTGCAGCATCATATCGACGAGATGGCTCACATCGTCGCCAGGACTGGAAGGCAGCATAAAGGGGCGATAATCCAGGGCAACAAGCTTGCGCGCCAGTTGATCGACAAGCCGGCTGCGGAAAGAATTATCCATATCCGAAACGACAAGGCCGATCAGATTGGTGCGGCTTTGCGAAAGGCTGCGCGCAAGAAAATTGACCCGATAACCCAAGGTCTTGGCGGCCTCGAGCACTTTCTCCCGTGTCTTGGGCGATACACTGGCACCGGGCGTGAATGTACGGGATACCGCCGAGCGCGATACGCCAGCCAGCAGCGCCACGTCATCGGACGTCGGCGGCTTTCCCGTCTTTATGGTCTGCGTCATGGCCTGGCGCTCTCCTCCGCGCATTACGGCAATCAAGATTGGGCATTGGCGGCCGAAGCGCAATGCACCGAATGCAAAAAGCCCGACCCTTGGCAGCGCTTCTCCTTATGGATGTAATCACGATATCGGTCATCGACGCGTTCCCATTGGTGACTAGTGCATAAACCGGCTCCAGCCAGGCCCGGTCTGGCCCCGGATCAAAGTGCCGTCACCTTGAGTTTTATGCCCGTATCGGGCCGCACGGTCATGGCCATCGTGGGATTGGGCAGTCGATCCCCAACGGGCTCGAACCGGAAGCGCGCCAAAACCGATGCCAGGATTATTCTTGCCTGCATGACAGCAAAATTGGCACCGATGCAGACCCGCGGCCCTGCGCCGAAGGGCAGATAGGCATAGCGATCACGGCCTTCGCTATTTTCCGGCAGAAACCGTTCGGGCCGAAAGGCGTGCGGTTCTTCCCAAAGCAGATCGTGCCGATGCAGGGCATAAAAGGGCAGGAACACCACATCTCCGGCGTTTATCTCGCGCCCACACAGTTCATCACGGCCGCGCACCTCGCGTGCCAGCATGCCTACGGGCGGATAAAGCCGCATGGATTCATCAAGTATGGCCTCGATATAGGGCATTGAGGTCAATTGTTCTTCGCGCGCCGGCCCTTGCCCAATTGCAGCCTGGACTTCCGATCGTGCCCGCGTCTGGCGGTCGGGATCGAGCGCCAGAAGCAGCAATGCCCAGGAGAGCGCAAGGGCCGTTGTTTCATGGCCTGCAACGATGAAAAACTGCATGTTGTGCAGCAGGTCGCGAGAGGTCATGGCCTTGCCGGTCTCCTGATCGCGAGCGGCGATCATGTAATCGAGCAGATCCCTGGCGTTTCCGCTGTCTTTCTGTCGCCGCGCTTCGATGGCGCGCGCCACCATCTTGTGCATTGTTGACACCGCGCCCATGCCCAAAAGCTCACCCGGTCGCGGTATCCAATGGGGCACGCGCAGGAAGTCGAGCAGGGATGCTTTGCCCGCGGTTTCAAAATAGGTGATGATCGCCGCGCCATATTCCTCAGCGTCGAAATGCTCGCGCCCTGAAAGCGCCACCTCGCAGATTACGTCAAATGTCGCCGACAACATTTCAGAGACGATCTCGGCTGTCTCGCCGCTTTCAGCGAGCCTTTGGCAACTCCGCTCGGCGGTCGCGCTCATCAACGGCGCCAGAGCGGCAATGTTGCGCTGGGCGAAAACCGGAGCAACGGCACGGCGTTGCCATCGCCATTGTGCGCCTTCCGAGGTGAAAAGGGACGTGCCCACAACCGGACGCAGCATACGCAACATCACTTCAGATTTTGGATAATTCTCGAGATTGTCCAAGAAGATACGCTTGAGGGCGGCCGGATCCTGCACCATGTGCCACCTGGCGCCGAGATTGCCCGACACAATCGGCTGACGGTAGGCGATGGCCGGAATGAGCTCGAGCACATTGCGTTTGGCCGCCCGTAGCGACTGCAGCATCGAAAGCGGCTTTGTGTGCGGACTGATATGCGGCGGCGATAATGTTGTCATGGATGAAAACTTAGAGGCTGATACGGCAAATGCAATGGCCACGGTTTTTTGGAACGCTCTGTGGCGCCCCGCGTTACTTTCCTCATGGTTACGACAATGGAGAAAGAACAGTGGCTTCCAATTCACTGACCACCGAAATGCATGACGCTATGGACAAGCAACTGCGCGAATTGCGCAGCCAGATCGCCAATATCAACAAATCGCTGTCCGACCATGGCCTCGATATCGAAGACTTGCGTGACGAGGCCGACAATCTGATCCATGGCGCCACCAAGAATGCTCAGCGTGCTGCCCAGCATGTGCAGGACGAAGCGGTCGTTGTTGCAAAAGCTGCCCGCAAGGCACCGATGGCAGCCACCACCGCGTTGGGCCTTGCCGGGCTTATCGGCTTTGGCATTGGTTATCTGGTGAGCCAATCCCATTACGAGCAGCGTCACCGCTGGTTCGGCTAGGTTTCCGGCGATTGAGAAAGGACGGCCCGACCTGACCGCCCCTTTTTCACGCCGCTTGAGATTGTGGTGGGGCCATTGCCCCAGTCATTATGGCGACCGCATCGGACATTGAATGGTCCTTAGGGTTGATCAAGGCGATACGCCGGCCCAAGCGATGAATATGAATCCGGTCAGCAATTTCAAACACATGGGGCATGTTGTGGCTGATCAGCACGACCGGCAAGCCCTTCGCTCGCAACCCCAGGATCAGATCGAGGACCTTGCGCGATTCCTTTACCCCCAGCGCAGCCGTCGGCTCGTCGAGAATGACAACGCGAGAACCGAACGCGGCCGCACGCGCGACAGCGACCCCCTGACGTTGGCCGCCCGAAAGCGTTTCGACCGGCTGGCGGATGTTCTGGATGGTCATCAGTCCCAGTTCGCTCAGTTTCCTGCGCGCGACCCCATCCATGGCCTTTTTGTCAAGCATGCGGAACGCTTTGCCCAGAAGCCCGGGGCGGCGGATTTCCCGTCCCATGAACATATTGTCGGCAATCGACAGCGCCGGAGAAAGTGCAAGATTCTGATAAACCGTTTCGATCCCGGCATTTCGCGCCGCCATTGGTGATGAGAAATGCACCTTTTCGCCTTCGAGCAGGATTTCGCCTTCATCGGGCGCCATGGCGCCCGATAGCGATTTGATCAGAGTCGATTTTCCGGCGCCATTGTCACCAATTACCGCAAGGATCTCTCCGGCACGCAATTCGAAGTCGGCGTGATCGAGGGCCACGACGCGGCCAAAGCGCTTGACCAGCCCTTTTGCCTGCAAAACGAATTTCTCACTCATGCCGATACCCTCCGAATCCACTGGTCTAGCGCAACCGCGCCAATGATGAGGACGCCGATCAGCAGATAGGTCCATTGCGGATCGGTGCCCATCAAGCGCAGGCCAAGTCCGAACACGCCAACGATCAGCGCCCCGAATAGTGCACCCATGACCGAACCGCGCCCGCCAAACAGCGAAATGCCGCCAATCACAACCGCAGTAATCGATTCGATATTTGTGAACTGTCCGGCCGTGGGAGAAACCGAACCGATGCGCCCGATCAAAACCCATCCTGCCAGCGCGCAGATAAGGCCGCCGACGACATAGACCGAGATCAGCGTGCGCTTAACGCGAACACCGGCAAGCTCGGCGGCCTCTGCATCGTCGCCGACGGCATAAACGTGCCTGCCCCAAGCGGTGTTGTTAAGAAGGTAAGACAATACAGCAACAAGCAGCACCATGGCGATGACGCCATAGGTCAAGACCGCGCCGCCAAACCGGATGCTTTCGCCGAAGAACTGCAGTATCGGCGCATTGGCCTCGATATCTTGGGCCCGGATCGTTTCGTTGCGTGAATACAGGAAATTTGAAGCCAGAACGATCTGCCACATGCCCAGCGTTACGATAAAGGGCGGCAATTTTACCACTGCCACAAGAACGCCGCTGATCAAGCCGCAAAGCCCGCCAACGGCAAAGCCGCACAGAATGGCAATTTCGGGCGGAAAGCCATAGCGAAAGGTGAACTGGCCCATGATCACCGAACTGAGCACCATGATCGCGCCGACCGAGAGATCGATACCCTTGGTCAGAATCACCAATGTTTGGGCAGCTGCAACGATCCCGACAATTGCAACCTGCTGCAAAATAAGTGTCAGGGCGAAGGGCGAAAAGAAGCGCTGCCCCAGAACAAGGCCGAATCCGGCAACGGAAAGAACAAGAATAATGAGCGGGATCAGCGCCGGATGAACATGCAGGGCATATTGCACAGATTTGACAAACGAGCGGCTGGGCTCATCGAACTGGGCGACCTCAGCACTGCCATTTGCGGCGGCGCTCTCGAAATTGCCGGTCGGGTTATCGGTGCTGCTCACGGGAAGCTCCTTGGCTAGGCTAACGGCAAACCGGGAGGCGCAATGCTCCCCGGCTGCCATCTGATAACTGGAACGTGCTCTGGCCTATCAGCCCCAGCACAAATCCATGCCTTCAGCGGTATCGATTGATGGGACCCCATCGACTGGCGCGTCGGTTACGAGCTGAACGCCGGTATCGAAGAAATCCTTTCCTTCTGTCGGCTCGGGCAAGGTGCCATCATTGGCAAAAGCCGCAATTGCCTCAATGCCGAGCGCGGCCATTTGAAGAGGATATTGCTGAGAGGTCGCGCCGATTGCTCCGTCGATGACATTCTGTACGCCTGGGCAACCGCCATCGACCGAAACGATCAGCACATCGTTTTCACGGCCGACGGCCCGAAGCGCTTCATAAGCACCGGCCGCAGCCGGTTCGTTGATCGTATGCACCACGTTGATCATAGGATCGCGCTGAAGCAGGTTTTCCATGGCCGTGCGGCCACCTTCCTCGTTGCCATTGGTCACGTCATGCCCGACAATACGCGGATCATCTTCGTCGCCGATCACGTTGGGATCGCCAATATCGATGCCAAAGCCGCTCATGAAGCCCTGGTTGCGCAGAACATCGACGGTGGGCTGGGCAGGGGTCAGATTGAGAAAGGCGATACGGGCATTTTCGGCTTCCGCGCCAAGGGTTGCTGCAGCCCACCGACCGATCAGTTCACCAGCAAGAAAATTGTCCGTGGCAAATGTCGCATCCGCGGCATCGAGCGGATCGAGCGGGGTGTCGAGTGCAATAACAAGGATGCCCGCTTCCCGCGCCTGGCGCACTGAGGATACGATGCTTGAGGTATCGGAGGCGGTGATCAGGATACCATCGGCATTGTCGGCAATACACGATTCGATCGCCTGAACCTGGCTTTCGTGGTCGCCATCGATGCGCCCTGCGTATGAGCGCAGTTCCACGCCCAGCTCGATTGCAGTCCGTTCGGCACCTTCCTTCATTTTCACAAAGAAGGGATTGGTATCGGTCTTTGTGATCAGACACGCCAGGATTGAATCCTGTGCTGTGGCCGGACCAGTGGCCACAAGACCGGCAATGACGGCGCCGCAGGCGGACGCCAAAAGGCACTTTTTCATGATATCTCCTCCCGAGCGGGGAACGGCTTTGCGTCCCCGGTACATGTTCTGAAAGCGGCTGCGCTTCTCCCCGCGACAGCCCTCTCAGCGTGAGAAAAAGCATGACCGTTACCGGCTTGTCAATAACTTAATCCAATGGATTTATTTATTGACCCTTCTCCGGCTTTGCGATGAAATGGTTGTCACTGCCATTGGGAGATGGCACAGCAACGCGAGCCTTTGATATCGGCCGAAAAAAGGGAGAGCAGTCAGGTGAGTGATGCCGGAACACGTAGCGACAGGGCCTTTCGCGCGGCCGGCGAATATTCCGATTTGCGGCGCGGCACCAATCAGGCCGGTGTCCGCCTTTATAACGAACGCCTTGTGCTTTCGCTTATCCGTCGTAAGGGCGCCTTGCCCAAGGCCGAGATCGCCAGGTTGACCGGCCTTTCTCCGCAAACGATCTCGATCATTGCCAATAGTCTGGAAAAGGATGGGCTGCTTGAACGGCAGGCTCCACAGCGGGGCAAGATCGGCCAGCCGTCCGTTCCTTATGCGCTGGCCGCCGATGGTGCGTTATCGTTCGGGCTCAAGATCGGACGCCGCAGCGTGGACATGATCCTGGTAAACCTGGTGGGTGAAGTTAAAGGCAAGTTGCATCAGCCCTATCCCTACCCCGATCCACAAGCGGTTTTCGCCTTCATGAGGGACGGCATTGAAACCTTGGGAGCGGTGCTGGATGACCGGCAGCGCGAGCGGCTGGCAGGCATCGGGATCGCCTCACCCTTTGAACTTTGGAACTGGGAAAAGCAGATCGGGGCACCGAAGGAGGTTCTGGCAGCCTGGCGGGAAATCGATCTGCGTGCCGAGGCAGCGCGTCATACCCATTTGCCGGTTTATTTTTACAATGACGCCACTGCCGCGTGTGCCGCTGAATTGTTGCTCGGCAACCAGTCTCATTTCCTCGATTTTCTCTATATTTTTGTTGGCTCGTTTCTTGGCGGCGGGGTTGTGCTCAACGGTTCGCTGTTTCCGGGCCGAAGCGGCTATGCGGGGGCCATTGCACCCATGCCAGTCCGATCCGCTTCGGGCGAGGGATATGAGCAGATTTTGCGCCATGCCTCGCTTTATGTGCTCGCTGAGCGGATGGGCGAAGCCGGGTTGGACCCCGGCATGCTCTGGAACGAGGGCAACGACTGGGATGCGATCGGTCCGGTTCTCGAGACCTGGCTCGATGAAGTTGCCGAAAGCCTTGCCATTGTGATCTTGTCGGCGACGGCCATCATCGATTTTGAGGCCATTATCATCGATGGGGGATTTCCTGCCAGTACCCGCGACAGGATCGTTGAAAAAACAACAAAGGCCTTGGACAAGTTCGACCGGCAAGGACTGGTGCCTCCGGCAATCGTTCCCGGTCAGCTGGGCGGCGATGCCCGCGCACTTGGCGGGGCCTGTCTGCCGCTGATTTCCAACTTCACGCTGGACCGCGAAGTGCTGTTCAAGGAAGTCGTCTAGAGCCGCGCTGGTTTTGATGGAAGCAAAACCTCGACTCTACGTTTTAGTTTTGTCGCATGTCCGAACCGCAAAACCGTTTCCACCCCGGATCGAGTCCGACGGCATGCTTTTGCTGGACAGGCTCTAATTCTCAATGGCGACGTCGGCGGGCAGGCTTTGCTCGATTATGAGTCGTGCATTGGCGAGATCGTTGTCTTCAATCTTATGGCGCATCGGTTCCCCTGAAAGGCCCAGCCCCTGCCAGCGCCGCGTAAGCCGCGCACGCAAGACGTCAAGCGGCGCGGAAACCATGACAGAAAGATCGAAAAGCGACTTCATCTCCCGCCAATGGGGCCGATCGAGAAGCAGGTAATTGCCTTCAACCAGAATGACCTTGTCGTCGGCGGAAATGACGCCAGCGGCTGCGCGGGAGATTTCACTCTTCCGGTCGAAAACCGGATAGTAGATTTCCGCCTCCGTGTTCGATCTTATGCGCTCAAGCAGGTGCTTCAGGCCAAGAACATCGAACGTATGGGCAGCGCCCTTCTGCTCGCGCCAGCCGCGTTTCTCCAGCAGATGATCGTCAAGGTGAAACCCGTCCATGGGCAGGACCTTGCTTGCATGCCCCTGCACGTTAAGCGCATCGCAAAGCTCCTGGGCCAGTGTCGATTTTCCGACGCCCGGTGGACCGGCCAGCGCCACCACAATCGTGCCGTTGCCAGCCATGCTGGCAAGCGTTGCGACCAGTTCGCCCTTATCGTTCGCGCGGTCTGGTAAATCCAAGATTGAGGCCTCCGGTCAGGGTGATCGATGAGGTCTTATCATCCTCACCGCGACCTTTCCAGCGTCTCTGGTTTTATGCCCGCTTGGTCTGGGCGTCGCGCACGAGCGCGGCCAGCCGGAAGGGGATATGAACCATCTTTGTATAGGGCAAGGTCAGATAAAGGGCGAGCACCGTCCCAAGATGAACGATCAAAAGCGGCCTTACAGCACCTGTTCCTGTGGCCCAATAAAGCGCCAACCCGGTGAGAGCAGTTGCGGTCAGCAATACGACAAAGGCCATTTCCCCGCCCCAGACTGCGGGTGCCCCGAGCGACTTTTCCGCCCTGAGCTTGAGCGCAATAAGCCCCACACCGCCAATCGTCATCAAAATACCGCCGGGCACGCCGAAAAGCTTGGGCAGCGAGAATGGGCCATACGGCGCTTCCATGCCAAAACCATAATGAAGCACAGTCCCTGAAACAGTTGCGGCAAAACACATGAGAAAACCCCACATGACAGCCTGATGCGACCAGCGCCGCGCCATCGTGTAGCGATCCTCCTTCTCATAGTTGCAGCCGTCCGCGGCGCCGCCCGAAAGGTTCTTGAGCCGCCCGGCATCGATCAGCGCGTCATGCAGATGCTTGAGCTTTACCCGTTCTCCGCCCACGGCGCGCCAATAGCTCCAGACCCCGATGCCAATCACGATCAAGGGCAGGATGCTGGCAACGGTAAAGAGCGTTGCCATGACGGTGTGGGAAATGACGGCGTAAAAGCCTTCACCGCTTTCGGGTCGCAGCCCATAGGCGAGTGCCAGCATGAAGGCGATGGCGCCAAAAAGCGCCCCGGCCAGAGCCATGCCGCTTCTCTGAAACAGAGCTGCAAGTCCATTTGGCCAGATAAACCGCTCCCAGCTTTCCACACGCACTTCGGCGAGCGCTCGCGGCAGATTGAGATCGAATTCATGGGGTTCGGTATATTGGCAAGCGTAATAACACCCGCGGCAATTGTGACACAGATTGGCAAGCTGAGTGACCTCGCCATCGTCAAAAGCCCGATGCAGGGTCATGGCCGGAAAGACCGAACAATAGCCTTCGCAATAGCGGCAGGCATTGCAGATTTCGAGCTGACGCCGCGCTTCGTCTATCGCGGCGCTAGCCGTTGGGCCTTGACTCTGGCGGCCGACAAGCGGGCCCAAGACATCAATTGACATAAGCTGCGGCCTCCCTGCCTGCGGTGCGTCCGAATACGGTTCCGATGGTCATGCCGAACCCGGCGAGATAGCCCTGCCCGAGAATGGAGCCGGCCATGATTTCTCCCGCAGCCCAGATGTTGCGATAGAGCCCGGCGTTGTTGCTTACCCTGGCTGTTTGATCGACCTTGAGTCCCAGATAGGTAAAGGTGACGCCCGGCCTGAGCGAATAGCCATAAAAGGGCGGCGTATCGATGGGCCGTGCCCAGTTTGTCTTGGCAGGCTCAATGCCCTTGGTTGCAAGACCGTCCAGTTCGGTTGGATGAAAGGCGCCCGGCTTGCAGGCTGCATTGAACCGGGAGATTGTTTCTTCAACCTTTCCGGCTGGCAGGCCCATCTTTGCCGCAAGCTCGGCAATTATGTTGGCTTTTTCGGCAGGAAAGACGGAGGGCATGAAAAGATTGGCGCTCTTGGCATCGATAATCGCATAGGCAACCTGATCGGGCTGGGCGGCGACCAGCCTTCCCCAGATCGCGTAGCGCTTGGGCCAAACATCTTCGCCTTCATTGTAAAAGCGCTCGCCATCTTTATTGACCACGACCGAGAACGGTACGCAATCGAGCCTGGTCACAATGCCGCCGTCGAATTTGGGCGCACGTCCGTCGATTGCAACGGCGTGACACTGGGTCGGATCGCCAACGCTCAACGCGCCGGAATCGAGCATGTCGCGCAAAACTTCACCGCGGTTATAGGGCGTGCCACGAATGAGAAAGTTGCGGGCCGCCGGACCCCAGGCACGGGCCAGCCATTCGATATCGGCCTGAAAGCCACCCGAGGCCAGAACCACCGCCTTGCCAGAAATTTCCGCTTCTTCGTCGTCGCGCTTGACCTGCACAGAATTGAAGCTGTCGCCCTCGATATTGATGTGGGTGACTTCGGCCTCATAAACGACCGTGACACCAAGATCTTGGGCCCGGTTGTAATAGGCGTTGACCAGCGCCTTGCCGCCGCCAAGGAAAAAGGCATTGGTGCGCGAAAGTGAAAGCGTGCCCGATAGCGATGGCTGGAAACGGACGCCATTGCGTTCCATCCAGGGCAGGCAGCTTTCCGAAGTCCTGATCGCCATGCGCGCAAGAGGTTCGTCGGTATTGCCCTTGGTCACCAGCATCAGATCGTGGAAATATTCCTCTTCCTCATAAGCGTCCGTCAGAACCGACATTGGGCCTTGATGCATGCAGCGGAAATTTCGCGTGTGACGGGAATTGCCGCCACGATAGGGTTTTGGCGCGCGTTCGAGCAAAAGCACGCGCGCTCCGGCTTCGCGCGCTTCTATCGCCGCGCAAAGCGCCGCATTGCCGCCGCCGACAATGACAATATCCCATTCAATGGACTTGAGGCTGGCCAGTGAGGCAGGCGTGCCCATGCTCATTCCTCTCCTAATTCGTGCGGCCTTTGCCGCCATTGGCGCAAACGCGAACGATGCGCCGCTATCATGTGGGTTCGCATGGCCGCTTCGGCACGCGCTTCATCGCGACCGTTCAGTGCCTTGAGCAATTGAGCATGTTCACTCACCGCTTCCGCGGCACGTCCGGTTTCCTCCATCGTTGAAGGACCAAGCAGCAGCATGGTTTTTTGCAGGGCCCGCATGGAATGGGTGAGATAGCGGTTGCGCGCGGCATCAAAGATCACCCTATGGAACTGCCGGTTCAATTCATAAAGTTCGGCGCCGTCGCCTTGTGCCGCGATCATCGCATCGTTGATTGCCGCCATTTCCCCAAGCTCGATGTCCGATGCGGTGCGCGCAGCCAGCCGTGCAGCCATCGCTTCCAGAACGACACGCATTTCGTAAAGCTCGGCAACTTCCGAATAATCCAGATCGCGGACGGCAGCACCGGCCCGCGGAACGTGGACGACCAGCCCATCCGCTTCAAGGCGCCTGATGGCTTCACGCACCGGGGTACGTGAAATACCAAGCCGGTCGGCAAGGTCGATTTCCAGCAAACGGTCGCCGGGCTTGAGAGCGCCGGAGCGAATTTCCCCGATCAGGCGCTGATAAGCGTCTTCGCCATGCGGTATTTCGTTCCGTTTCCCCGACACTTTCATCTATCGATCCTGATTTGTATCCAATTGCATACATTAAGCCGTAATTGTGTTCAAGCGCATTCGTGGCTCGCGAAGCCCCACTCGTGGCTTGGCAATTGTGGCAGGCCAATACTGACCGCTAAGGTTAAAGCCGGGCTTGAAAACACAAACACCGCCGAAAGGCCCGCAAAACGCGGAGAACGCCCAGACCATGCCAAAGACCTTTTTCTATTTGCTACGCACACTCCTCATCGGCGCCGCGGGCGGCTTGGTCGGTTATGTTTTCAATTTTCCATTGGGCTGGCTGGTGGGGGCCATGCTGGCCACCATTCCCTTTGCAATGGCAGGGGCGAAAATGCCGATCTCGTGGAGCCTTCGCTCTGTAATGATCGGGGTTATCGGCCTGATGGCGGGCGGCACATTTACACCAGAACTGCTTGGCCGGGCCGGGGAATGGGCCTTTTCGTTGACCGGTGTTGCTATTTACTGCGCCATTGTCACAGTCATTGGCCTTTTTGTTTGCACCTGGCTTGGCAAGCAGGATCGCGCCACCGCAGCCTTTTCTTCGGTGCCGGGAGGCTTGAGCGAAGTTCTTTCCATTGCGCCTTCTTATGGTGCCGATGTGCGGTCGCTCTCACTGGTTCACGGGATGCGGCTGGTTGTCATCCTGATCATCGTGCCCGTGGTCGTGGTCTGGATCGGCAATGGTGGCACGGGGCCGGTTACAATCGACCGCTCGATCGATTTTACCATCCGCATGCCGATCCTCGATTTTGTGATCCTTACCGCTTGCCTTGTGGTCGGCATCTATGGGGGCCGCAAGATCAGGCTGCCTGCCGCGCATCTGACCGGACCGCTCCTTCTCTCAGCCATCGTCCATTATACCGGATTGACGGACGTGCATCCGCCCCAACTTGTGCTGATCGCTGCCCAGATCGTTATCGGCACCTCGGTTGCCCAGTTCTTTTCCAACACCTCATGGCGCCATATCCTTCAGGGGCTGATGGTCGGGGGCGGGCTGACGATCATCAACCTGCTTGTGGCGGTGATTTTCGCGTTCGGTTTCGAGGTCTGGCTCGGCATTCCCTTTGCGACCGGTCTTATGGCGCTGGTGCCCGGCGGGTTGCCGGAAATGAGCCTTGTTTCTCTGGCCCTTGGGCTCGATGCGGCCTTTGTCAGCCTGCATCATCTGTTCAGGGTGGTGCTTGTGCTGTTCCTGTTACCCATATTGGTTCCGCTCTGGGCGGGAAAACAACAAAACGCCCATTGAGCAGTCAATTGCAAACTGTCAGGGAGGCGTTCCAATCATCGGGCAAAACCCGGAGCAATAAATATGCGTACAGCAAAGTCGGACCCGGCAGAGTTTCTTTAAGGAGGCAAGATGACCCTCAAGGTCGCCATTCTCGACGATTACCAGAACGTTGCCCTGTCGCTGGCCGATTGGTCCCAGCTCGGCCTGGCGGCTGAGGTCACAGTCTTTAACGAGAATCTTGCAACCGAGGATGAAGCGGCAAAGGCGCTCGCCAGATTCGACGTCATCTGCATGATGCGCGAGCGTATGGCGCTTCCCGCATCTCTCATCGACCGGTTGCCCGATCTCAAGCTCATCATCTTTACCGGCGCGCGGATACGGGTGATCGATACCGATCACGCCGCCGCCAAGGGCATTACGGTCTGCCATACCTATCCCGGCGATTCCAAGTTTGCGACACCGGAGATGGCATGGGGCCTGATCCTTGCCTGCGCGCGTCACATTCCCCAAGAGTACGAGCGCGTGCGCTTCGGGCTTTGGCAGCAGACCATCGGCACCATGCTTGGCGGCAAGACCATCGGCATAGTCGGCCTGGGCAAACTCGGCGGCCGCATGGCCAAAATCGCCAGGGCCTTCGAGATGAATGTTATTGCCTGGAGCCAGAACCTCACCGACGAACGCGCCGCCGAATGTGGCGCGCAGCGGGTCGACAAGGATACGCTTTTCAAACAGTCCGATGTCGTTTCGCTACACCTCGTCCTATCGGAGCGTTCACGCCATATTGTTGGAACTTCGGAGATTGCGCAGATGAAATCGGGCGCGATCCTCGTCAACACCTCGCGCGGCCCGCTGATCGATGAGGCAGCGCTGCTGGAGGCTTTGAACAAGGGCCATATTCGCGCCGGACTCGATGTCTTCGATATCGAGCCCTTGCCGCAGGATCACCCCTTGCGCGCGGCGCCCAATTGCGTGCTCAGCCCGCATCTTGGCTATGTTACCGAGGAAGCCTACGCATTTTTCCATCGCGACATGGTCGAAAACATCATCGCCTGGCAAAAAGGTGAACCAATCAGAGTTTTTGCCGCACCGAAATAAGTCCTGATCGTTTTACCGGGAGAGAAAGCCTTGACCCTTCACAAAACTGCAGACCTTGTCGATCTTTATGACGCTGACTTGAGCTTTTGCGACTATCCGCTTGTCAAGTACGGCCGTGCGGATGGTTTTGACGGCGAGATCGTCACCATCAAATGCTTTGAAGACAATGCCCTGATCCGGGCAACGCTGGAGGAACCGGGAAATGGCCGGGTTCTTGTAATCGATGGCGGTGCGTCGACCCGATGCGCGCTTGTCGGCGACCAGATCGCGGCACTGGGCCAGTCCAATGGCTGGGCAGGAATCGTTATCAACGGCGCGATACGCGATTGTGCCGATATCAATGCGATGGACTTTGCGATCTATGCACTGGCCACATCGCCCAAAAAGAGTGCCAAGAACAAGACTGGCGCGCGCGACGTCGATCTGGTCTTTGGCAAGGCAAGCTTTGTGCCCGGGCACTATCTTTACGCCGATGCCGACGGCATTCTTGTGGCAGCCCGTCCGGTACACAGAGGCTAGAGCCGTTCAATAATAGCCTTGGTAAAGGCGCTGGTGCCCAGCGTTCCGCCAAGGTCGGCTGTTCGAGTTTGCGGATTTTCCAGAGCCTTGTCGATCGTTGCTTCGATCAGTTCCGCTGCCCGAACAAATTTTTCCGCGCCTGTTCTTTGCCCATGCCAATCGAGCAGCATGGCGCAGGACAGGATCATGGAGATCGGATTGGCTTTGTCTTGCCCTGCAATATCGGGAGCCGAGCCGTGCTGGGCCTGAGCGGCGGCGTGATCGTCCCCGGCATTGAGCGAACCGGCAAGCCCAAGACTTCCTGAAAGCTCAGAGGCCAGATCGGACAGCGTATCGCCATAAAAGTTGGTGGTGCAGATTACGTCATAACGCGAGGCATCACGGACCAAAAGCGCGGCCATGGCGTCGATAAGGACATCGTCCAAAGCGACATCGGGAAAATCTTTGGCCACCGCGCGGACAGTGTTCAGAAACAACCCATCGGTCATCTGAAAGGCATTGGCCTTATGGACCGCAGTGACCTTGCCACTGCGCTTACGCGCCAGTTCAAAGGATCTGCGCGCAATCCGCTCGCAGGCCTTTTGTGTGATCTTGCGCATGGAAATGGCAACGCCATCGACGGGCATGAATTCGGCAGGGCCTGAAACCATGTTTCGATCCGGGTACATGCCTTCGGTATTTTCGCGCATGATCACCAAATCCATCTCTGTTCCCCTATGGGGCAGACCCTGTCGGGTGCGCGCCGGACGCACATTGGCATAAAGATCAAGACCGATGCGGAAGGCGGCAGAGAAATTGACCCCGCCTTGATCGCGCGGGGGATATTGCATGTTGGACATGGGGCCAAGCAGGGTCCCGTCCATTTCCCACGCCAGCGGCAAAATATCGCCAGGCAGGCTCGTGCCCTGCGCCGCGATTGCCTTGAGGCCAACATCGCGATGGGTAAATTGCAATCCAAGGTCGAGCTTTTTATCCACCGTTTCAAGCACATGCAGGCTCGAGGCCATGATTTCAGGCCCGATGCCATCACCGGCAAGCACAAGCAGTTTCATGCGACCCTAACGCCTTATTCGAGTATGCTGGCGGGAACATAGACCTCGCCAGACATCAATTTGCGGGCGGTGCGGATTGCGCCGCCACTTTCAACTTCCAGTGCCGCTCCACCGCCCTTTGTCTTGAGCGCAATGTCGAGCAGCCCAGACGGATGTTCGATCAGAACCAGCCGGTCATCACCTTCCGGACGCTTTGCCAGACCGTCGGAAACCGAACCTTCGAGCATGGCGCAGGTGGAAACGCACAAGCCACCGGTAACGGCAAAGGCCGCATGGGTCTTGTGGGGCACGAAATAGCGCGCGGAAATATGGCCCTCGCCTTGAGGAGTGGAGAGCATTGCAGCCTTGGGCACGACCTTGCCTGTGACGTCGCCAAGCCCCATGCGCTCGCCCGCAATCTTGCGCATGGCTTCCATGCGGGCAAAAAACTCGGTATCGGCATCAAGTTCGGCTGGACTTTCATAGCCGGTCTTACCCAGATCGGCGGCCTTGAAAATCATCATGGGCACGGCGACGTCGATCAGTGTAACAGGAACGCCATTGATCTCGTCGACCAGATTGCCGGTCGGCAAGAGCTTTCCGGTCTTTGAGCCGACGATATCCATGAAATTGAGCCTTACCGGGGCCGCGGTTCCGGGTACGCCCGCAATGGCTGTGCCACCGTCGTAAATGACACCCTGGGCATCGGTTTTAACGACAGCCTCGATGCGGCTCTTGGTATTGATATTGTAGATGACAACGGTCGTTTCCCCGTCTTGTGGCCGCACCATGGCGCGCTCGATAGCAAAGGGCCCAACGCCTGCAAGGATATTGCCGCAGGAGGGCGAAGTGTCGACGAGAGCCTCGGTCACTGAAACCTGGGCAAACAGATAGTCGACATCGACGCCATCGCGCGTTGACGGTGACACCATGGCCACCTTGGATGTCAGCGTATCGGCACCGCCAATGCCATCGATCTGGCGGGCGTCGGGCGAACCCATTGCTGCCAGAAGTATCGCGTCGCGCCGTTTTTCGTCGCCGGGCAGATCGGTGGTCACGAAATAGGGGCCTTTGGAGGTGCCCCCGCGCATGAGGATGCAGGGAATGGCGGCTTGTCTTGTCATGATGCACCTTCAACTGTTTGGCCGGACGCGGCGTCAGTGCCACCGTTATCAGGAGCATTTGCGTGTCGGCATTGAGCAATTGCGTTGCCGGGTATCTCTATCGGGCAAGGCGGCGGGCAGCACGAGACGCCACCCGCCGCCTGCCATGTCAGCGGAACGGCCAGGGCAGATTGAAATGGGCTTGCAGCAGGCCTGCCGGCATCACCAGATTGAGCGCACGCGCCAGCGCCAGAATGAAAATGGCAGCGGCAATGGTCAGAATGATCGTGCGAACCCAGCTCGCCTTGGCGACCACCCTCAAGAATACGAGGAAGAAGATCATAAGACCGGCAAAGAAACCGACAAGCGCCACGGCGCCGACGAAGGCTGCGAGCCAGCCCAGCATCGCCCAGGCGCCGCCCCTGATGTCGCTCTCGCGCCTGGCGGTTTCGGCATCGAAATTGGCAGAGGAGTCCAGTTTCCCCAACACCAGCGGCGCCAGCGCTACAACCGTCGCCACCAAGCCTATGATGGCAACCGTTGTCGGGAAAATCCCGCCAAGCTGAGAGAGCGAATAGCTCTCGTAAAACGTGAAGCCGAACGCGGCCAGAACCAGCGCCCCAAAGACGAGTTGGGGCCAGATCTGGGCTGCCGTTGCCTTTTCCGATGCGCCTTCGGTGGCAACCGAAGCGGCGCTTTCGCCGGGCTTTTTGCGGGCACCAAGCCAAACCGAAACGACGGTGATCGCCATGATCGCAAGAACCATGGGACGGGTAAGGAAAGCCCAATCGTAGAATTGAAATGCCTGATAGAGATAGCGCTCGGCCTGGGTGGCGAGAACGAAGCCGATCAGGAAGGCCGGCCGCGGCCAGCCGAAGCGCTTGAGCAGCACGCCGATGACACCGATCACCAGAAGCGCAATCAGGTCGTAGAGCGACCGGGTTGCCTGGAATGCGGCGAACGAGATCACCATGATCATGAAGGGCGCAATAAGCGCGTAGCGGATCGTTGTCAGTCTTGCGATACCGGGGGCCGCAAAAATGCAAAGCACGGTGCCCATCACATTGGCAATGGCGAGCGACCAGACAATCGTATAGGTGATATCGAGATTGCGATCCGCCATGGCCGGTCCCGGCTGAATGCCGAGCAGGATCAGCCCCGCAAGAAAGACCGCCATCGATCCCGAGCCGGGAATGCCGAACAAAAGGGTCGGGACCAGTCCGCCGCCTTCCTTGGCGTTATTTGCGGATTCGGGTGCAATGACACCGCGAATATCGCCCTTGCCGAATTGAGAGCGGTCCTTTGAGGTTTGCACCACATGACCATAAGCAATCCAGTCGACAACCGAGCCGCCCAGACCCGGTATGGCGCCGATCACGGCGCCAAGGCCGGAACACCGCAGCGCCAGCCATTTGTAGGTCCAGGTATCCTTGATCCCGTCGATCCAGCCTTTGCCGAGCTTACTGGCCTTTCCGGCAATGGTTGACTGGCCACGCAGGAGATCGACAATTTCGGGCACTGCGAAAAGACCCAGCGCCACAATCACGAGCGGTACGCCGCTCATGAGGTAGAGCCAGCCGAAATCCATGCGGTATTCGCCGGTTGCCGGAGCGGCACCGACCGTCCCAAAGGCCAGCCCAAGCGCCGCTGCCGCCACACCTTTGGCAAGGTTGGAACCGGACAGAACGCCGACCATCGACAAGCCGAAAATCGAGAGCATGAAAAGCTCGGCGGAACTGAAGCTGAGGATCAGCGGGCGGGCAATGACCACAAAGCCGGTCAGGATCATGGCGCCGAAAAGCCCACCGATCAGCGAGGCCGAAAAGGCAGCCGACAACGCACGTGCGGCCTGCCCCTTCTTTGAAAGCGGAAAACCGTCCAGTACGGTCGCCTGGCTGGCGGTGGAACCGGGTATGCCCATGAGAATTGAGGCGAATGTATCGGAGGTCGGGATGACAGCGACAAGGCCGATCAGCATGGCAAGAGCGGAGGTCTGGTCCATGCCGTAAAGAAACGGCAGAAGCAGCGAAAGGCCCACAATGCCACCAAGGCCGGGCAGGATACCCACCATGAGGCCCAGAACGACACCGAGGCCCATAAAACCCAGATGCTGCAGGGTCAAAAGACCGACAAAGGCCCCCATCAAGGTATCAAACATGTGCGTTCACCCCCTTATCAAGCATACAGCGAAATTACGCCGAGCTGAAATCATTGACCAGCAGCACAGAAAAATCTTGGGAAAAGGCAGATAGCGGACTGCGCCACCAAGGAGCGGCGCAGTCTTTTTGGCGAACCGACTTTAGTCGAGTGTCACGTTGTGATTTTCGCTCAGGTAGTTGCGAACCCATTCGCGGGCTTCTGGATCGATCGTGGTTGCGACCTCGTAAAGCCCTGCAACATCGTCGTAAACGGCCTGATCATATTCGCCGAGAATGTCGCCCTTGGCAGCCTGCAAATCAGGGTTGGCAACGGCATCGGCAAAGGCGCGACGATAGGTTTCGACGATCTCGGGTGGAGTACCTTTAGGCAGCATGACCGGCTTCTGGGCAGCAAAGCCCGAGCCAAAGAACGCCATGTAAGCATCGAAGGCAACGCCGGAAGGCGCTTCACCATGCATCATTTCATAGGCTTCAACGAAATGGGGAATATCGGGGAAGGTCGGGTCGCGCTGCACATTGCCGAGCGAATCGAGCACGCCATAGGAAAAGAGCGGCACGGCTTCACCGGCTTCGACAAGCGGCACGACGTTGGTGAGATAGGCCGAAGAGGTCTGATAGTCGATCGTGGCTTCACCGCGCTCGAAAGCAAGACGGCCGTCGCCGCGACCGGTCATGCCGAAAACGTGCCTGACATCAAGACCCAGCACTTCAAAGGCAAGCATCGGCACGAGGTCGAGCGAGGTTGCGCCCTGGCTGGCATAAACCAGTTGGGTGCCTTCGAGCTTGCCAAGCTCGGAGGCATCGGCCACCCCGAGACTTGCCGGAATATAGACAACGCCACCGGTGGGGGAAACCAGAACCGGCTCAAGATCGGCATATTCGTACCGAACGCGGCTGTCGCCAAGAAGATAGGGGAACTGGGTCGAACCCGACGTGCCGATGATCGAAAGTCCGTCGGGCGCGGCGCGAGCGACGAATTCATTGGTGCCGGTAATCGAGCCACCACCGGGCACGTTACGAATGATCACATTAGGATTGCCAGGCAGGCTTTCCGAAAGGTAAGGCGCATAAAAGCGCGCCCAGACATCCGAACCGCCGCCCTCAGAGAACGGGATCCACCATTCAACGGTCTGACCGCTGAAATCGACCTGAGCCTGAGCCGGCATGGCGAATGCAAGTGTAACGGAAGCGACGAGCGCAACAGAAGCGCTCCGCGCAAAGCGAAGTGGATTTTTCATATGTAATCCTCCCAAACAAACAAGGGTCGAACCCTGCCCTTCTGCCTGACGTTTCAGACCGTCACCGTTCTCGATGACGTGCAGATGGGCTTTGGCGTCCGCCTGAGGTGATCTTGCACCACGAAGCTGTCAGAATGCTGTCGGAATGAATTTCAAGGCAAATCAATATTATATAGCCAATTTTTACTATTCGGCCGCTTGCGGATTTGATGCCAGGGCGGCGATGCTTTCGGTGCTTTTCTCGGCCGCAACAACAGGCAGCCGCAACTCGACCGTGCAGCCGTTTTGGGTCGGGACGATGCTCGCGCTGCCGCCCGCGGCTTGAGCGATGGCCCGGACAATCGACAGGCCCAGCCCACAGCCATTGTCGCCATCTTCGGCAAGCCGCACGAAGCGATCAAAGATCATCTCATGGGCATGCGGGGGAACACCCGGCCCGCTGTCAGAAACAGTGAGGACAGCGTCGCCATCGTCCGAGCGCACGACAAGGCTAAGCCTGCTGCCTTTTGGACAGCCATATTTCAGCGCATTGTCGATCAGATTGTCGATCGCCTCCTGCAGCATCACACCATTGCCTGCCACCATCAACGGCTCTGCGGCAGGCTCGAGTTCCATATCCACACCGGCACTGAGGGCACGGGGCACGTGGCGTCGGGCAACCTCGGCCACCATTCCGGAAAACTCGGCCGGTTTCGAGCTGGCGCCGCCGCGACCCTCGGCGGCAATGTCGAAATTGAGCAATTGATGACTGATCCGCGATAGCCGCCGTGCTGCCTCGGCGAGATCCTGGAGGCGTTCGATGCGTTGGGCCGGATCGGTTGTCCCAAGTGCCGATTCCGCCTGTGCCTGGATCGCGGCAACCGGATTGCGCAATTGATGAGCAGCATTGCCGATAAAGGCGTTGCGACGGGCCAGTTCCTCGCGCAGCCGGGCAAAGAGCGTGTTGATGGTTTCAACAAGCGGGGCGACTTCAGGCGGCACACCGCGCCTGATCGGACTGAGTTCATTTTCGTTACGCAACGCTACCGCTTCGCGCAAATCGGTCAAAGGACCAAGGCCGCGATTGATTCCGAACCAGACCAGAACAGCCGCCGCAATCACCATCAGGAAAAGATTGATCGCCGACTCGCCGAGAAGCGAAAGGCTCAAAGCCTGGCGCTGGCTGACGGTCTGCCAGACCTGAACCGTGGTCCAGCCGTCAAAATCGGGGTCGGCAATGAATTCGCGCAGGATCACCGCCCGCACCGGGCGATTATGATACTGGGCGTCAAAAAAGACCGGCGTGCCGCCCGGCAAATCCAGATCGGCCTCGGGTACGGGCGCATCGAAATATCCGGTTACAAACCGCCCGTCGGCTGCACGCACCTGATAATAGATGGGATCGCCCAGGGCTCCGACGAGCGAATCGAGCAGCGCATCGGTCAAAAGATCACCCTTGGTTAGCACGACCTCGCGCGCCACCGCATGGGCCACAACCTTGAGCGTGTCGTCGTAGAGATCCTTGCTCATGCCCTGTGCGGACCAATAGCGCACGCCGCTCGAGGCCAGCGCCACCAGAATCAGCGGCACCACGATGAGCACGAAAAGTCGTGTCCGCAAGCTCGCAACATGGGTGCGCGTGGATCTCATGGTCTGTCCACCGGTCGCAAGACATAACCCAGACCGCGAATGGCCCTTATGGTTACGCCATGTGTCTCGATCTTTCTGCGCAACCTTGAAACCAGCAGCTCAACGGCATTCACCTCGACACTGGCGCCGGTGCCGTAAATCGTATCGCAGAGCACATCCTTGGATACGACCCGTTCAGCATGATCGAAAAGCACTTCCCAAAGCGCCAGTTCGCGCCGGGGCAGGTCCAGCGACCCCTCAGGCCCGGAAAGCTGCCGGGTCAGCCGATCATAGCTTAGGGCACCATAGGTTTCGATATTGGGCATACGCTTGCCGCGGCGCCGGCCAAGAGCACGTACGCGCGCGCTCAACTCGGCCATTTCAAACGGCTTGGTCATATAGTCGTCGGCACCGGCATCGAGCCCCTGGATGCGATCATCCAGGCTGTCGCGCGCGGTCAACACCAGCACGGGAATATCTGCGCGCTCGCTGCCGAGCAGTCGCACGACATCGAGCCCGCTGCGCTTGGGAAGGTTGATATCGACGATGGCAAGATCGGCACCTTCGTTCAAGAGAAAGGCCGCGCCATGTTCGCCATCGGTGAGCCAATCGACCGCATGACCCTCGTCGCGCAGGGCTTGACTTACAGCCCGCGCCAACATGGTATTGTCTTCAATCAGTACGATCCGCAAACCAGGCCGCCCTCCCGCAGGCGTTGATCAAGTCCTATGCACGGACTTGCCTACAAGCCGAAATATGTGCCCGCGCACCGGCCGATGGCAAGCCCTCGGCGAATTGCGGCCAACCCGCGAGCCGTGCTGAATACTTTATATCCGGTCACGCGTCAGGTGCAAAACCCGCATGACCGCTGGAGGATTTTATGAAGGGATTATGGGGTTGCGTCCGGATTATGGGTGCAGGTTTGGCTTTGGCGCTTGCTTCAAGTGGCAGTGCGCAAGCAGAGGTTAGTTTCGCCGGAAAGACGATCGAGTGGATCATTCCCTTTTCCGAAAGTGGCGGGTCCGACACCTGGGCGCGTTTCAATGCGCCTTTCATCGCACGACATTTGCCGGGCAATCCAGACATCAAAATCGTCAATGAACCGGGAGGCGGAGGCACACGCGGGCCCAACAGTTTTGCGGCGCGAGCGCGGCCCGATGGCCTCACGATCCTTGGCACGTCCGGCTCCACCCAGTTTCCCTATCTGCTTGGGGACTTGCGGGTGCGCTATGACTATAAGGACTGGGAGCCGGTCATGGTCGCCCCAACCGGCGGGGTTGTCTATGTCTCGCCGTCAACCGGGGTTGCGTCGGCCGATGAGATCGACAAGCTCACGGACGGACCGCTGGTCTTTGCCAGCCAGGGACCGACATCGCTCGACCTCGTACCCATGCTTGCCTTCAGGCTTTTGGGCCTCGATGTGCATTATGTCTTTGGCTATACCGGGCGCGGAGATGGCTTTGTTGCGATGTCGCGCGGCGAAGTGAGCATCGACTACCAGACCACCGCATCCTATATCCGCAATGTGATACCGATGGTTGAAGCGGGCAAGGCCGTGCCGCTGATGAGTTGGGGCGTGCTCGATGAAAATGGCGACATGGCCCGCGACCCCACGTTTCCCGATCTGCCCATTGTCGAAGAGGTCTATGAAACCCTGCACGGGCACCCCCCCACCGGGCCGGACTATGACGCTTATCGCGCCTTCAACATTGCCGGGTTTGCAGCCCAGAAGATGGTCGTGATGCCCAAAGATACGCCCGAGGAGGTGCTCGACGCATGGCGGCAGGCATGGCGTGATGTCTTTGCCGACCCCGAATACAGGGCGCGTGTGCAATCGGTATTGGGTGAATATGAGCAGGTAACCGGTCAGGCGGCCCAGTCGCTTTTTGTTGCTGGCACAACGATCAATCCCAATATACGCCGACGCATTCTCTCGATCCTTTCCGACGAATATTCTGTGCGCCTGGGCGGACAATTCGAATAGAGACCTACCTGATAAAGCAAGATAAACGCCCGTTTTCAGGCGGCAGGCCTCTATGTTCACTGCTAAAAAAGGTCTTTGAACCAACGCGCAAGGCCGCAATGATGCTCTTTCAGCTTCCCGAAAAGGACGTGCTCTACCGGGCGCTGCTCGACCGCGATGCTGCGTTTGAAGGGCGCGCTTATGTCGGCGTCACCTCGACGGGGATTTTCTGCAGGCTAACCTGCCCGGCACGCAAGCCGCTTGCTGAAAACTGCACATTCTTTGAAACGGTCGGAGAGTGCATGGCGGCCGGATTTCGTCCTTGCCGCCGCTGCCATCCGCTTACTCCTGCCGCCGAATCCGATCCGGTTACGGCCCTACTGATGGATGCGTTGCAAAAACAGCCGGGCCGACGCTGGAGCCAGGCGGATATCGTTGCGCTCGGGCTCGATCCGTCCACGGTCCGGCGCAGTTTCAAACGTCATTTCGGCATCACGTTTCTGGAAATGGCGCGGCAGGAGCGATTGCGGATGGGCTTTCAGACACTCTCCGAAACAGGACGTGTAATTGAGGCACAGATCGATGCAGGCTATGACTCGCCGGGAGCCTTCAGGGCAGCATTTTCCCGTATGCTAGGGATCGCACCAGGGCAATTGGCCGATGGTGCAATTTTGCGCGCGCGTTGGCTTGCAACACCTTTGGGCACCATGATTGCCGTTGCCGATCAGCATAGCCTGCACCTCTTGGAATTTGCCGATCGCAAGGCCTTGCCCAACGAATTGAAAAGACTTCGAACTTTTGCCAAGGGCAGGCTGGGCATAGGACAGTTTGAGACTCATGACCGATTGGGCGAAGAACTCGCTGCCTATTTTTCAGGCCAGAACGCCCGCTTCCAGGTGCCCCTTTACTTGCATGGCAGCGCGTTCACAAAAGCGGTCTGGCACGCCTTGCGCCAAATTCCGGCGGGAGAAACACGTTCCTATGGCCAGTTGGCCGGCAGCATCGGCCATCCAACAGCATTTCGTGCGGTTGCCCGCGCCAATGGCGCCAACCAGATCGCCCTTATCATCCCCTGCCATCGGGTGATCGGCGCCGATGGCGCGCTCACCGGCTATGGTGGTGGGCTCTGGCGCAAGCAAAAGCTCATCGAGATAGAAAAACAATTCATCCGGTCCAAGTCCGGGATGTCATAGAGCACGCTCGGGTACGTGGCTATTATTGAGATGTCGCGCCTGACCGGGCGCATGGCCGGCAAAGCGCTTATAGGCCCTACTGAACGCGGCGTGCGATTGATAACCAAGCCGGCGGGCAGCCAGTTCGATCGGCATCCGGTCGCGCACGATCCATTGCATTGCCAGCCGCATACGCACCGCCGTTACGTAGCGCAGGGGCGTATATCCGGTCGCGACTGCGAACCTTTCGGCGAAAACCGAACGCGAACTGCCCATGAGGCCGGCCATTTCCGAAAGTGTCCAGTTATGTCCCGGATCTCGATGCACGGCCGAGAGCACCCGTCCAAGCCGCTCGTCTCGCAAGGCGCTGACCCACCCGGTCGCATCGCCGCAATCGCATTCGATCCAACCCCGGACGACCAGCGCGGCAAGAACATCGGCCAATCGGGCCAATATGCTGGCCGTGCCAGCCCTTTCGGACTGCATTTCGCGATCCATCGCCTCAAGCAAGGGACGAATTTCAGGTTGCCGATCGACCAGAGAACTCACGCGTAACACGTCCGGCATAAGCTCGATCAAAGGGTGCAGCGATGCCATTTCAAAGTCCATACGGGCAGTGAAAATCAGCACATCCTTAGAACGGCAAACCTCGGCGTCGTGCGCATCGAGGGTGCAAATATCTTCGCATAGCGCCACGGTTAGAAAGCTCTCCAGAGGCCGCGCCCTGACATTGGCGTTCGAGACAATTGCATGTTCGCGCCCGCCGGGCAGCAAAATCGCGTCGCCACTGGAAATAGGCGCAGGCGCACTATCTGCAAGTTTCAAGATGGCCTGGCCACTCGCAACAAAATGGAACTGGGCGCCCTCCGATGGCGGAAAGCTGACACCGAAAGGCGGTGAGAACAAGAGCTTGGAATAGCTCGCGCCGCGCAAGCGCATGCCCATCAAAAGCTCGCTGATTGGATCGGATACAGATGCGTTCAAACTTCCGGACTTTCGATCAAGAAATGCGGGATCTTTGTGATGGATAATCTGGCATTTCTCCCCATCTGGCAATCACTATCCCTTCAGGACAAGGATTTCACGAAAATGGGCAACAATGCCGATACAGGAACTACGGAGCGGGTTTCCGCGCGAACCTGGGCAGCTGTTTTCTCCATGAGTCTCGGCGTTTTCGGGCTTGTGGGAGCCGAGTTTCTCCCTGCCAGTCTATTGACGTCAATGGCCAGCGAGCTTGGCATTACCGAGGGCATGGCAGGACAGGCGGTCACGGCGACCGCAATCATGGGCATGATTTCCGGTTTGACTGTAGCATCGGTCACCGGCTCGATCGACCGGCGTCATGTATTGCTGGGATTTTCGCTGCTTCTCGTTATTTCCAACGTCGTCGTCGCGGGCGCGCAGAACATTTACATCCTCTTGCTTGGACGCCTTTTGCTCGGTGTCGCGCTTGGAGGCTTCTGGGCACTTTCCACCGCCCTGGTGATGCGCATGGTGCCACAAGACAGCGTGCCCAAAGCATTGGCTATTGTCGTTTCCGGGGTCTCTGCCGCCACGATCTTTGCGGCCCCCGTGGGCAGCTATGTCGGCGATATCTGGGGTTGGCGCGCGGTGTTTGCTGGTGCCGCAGTGCTTGGATTGATTACCTTTATGGTCCAACTGACAGTATTGCCATCGCTGCCACCGAGGGGCAGGGCCAGAATCGGGACGATATTTACGCTTCTGGCGCGTCCGGGCATCGGTCTTGCGATGATTGCCGTGCTTCTTGTCTTTACCGGGCACATGTCCATGTTCACTTATGTCCGGCCCTATCTGGAAACCGTGGCCGATGTTGGCGTAATCGGCATATCGTCTGCTCTGCTGGCATTCGGGATCGCCAATTTTCTTGGTAACTATATAGGCGGGTTTATGGTCTCCCGCTCGCTGCGCCTGACGCTGGGGATAGTGCCGCTTGCAATCGCGGCAATGGCGTTCCTGCTTGTGGCAATCGGCGGCAGTTATTTGACTGCCCTGATCTTGATCATCGTATGGGGCCTCGCCTTCGGAACCGTGCCTGTTGCCTGGTCGACATGGGTTTCACGCTCGGTAAGCGATGAAGCCGAAAGCGGCGGCGGCCTGCTTGTTGCCGCCATAAATTTCGCCATTGCCACAGGGGCCGCCGTGGGCGGACTCATTTTGGACCTTAGCGGGATTGAAAGCGTCTTTATAACCAATGGCATCGTGTTGGTGCTGGCGGCAGGGACAGTTGCGCTGGGCGTCGGCGCCGTTCGCTCCAAACCTGCTATGGCCCAAAGCTGACTTATCTTGCCGGTCTTGATGGGCACCGCCTTTAGAGAACATATGGGGTGCGTGGAGCCTTATAGCGCTGCGCATCCCGTCGCATTGACATCAAGTGCATGAACCAACTGGCGCAAACGAGACATTGGCTCAGAAGGCGATCGAGAGAACCGTGCGGTCGTCGCAGAACTCGGACGTGGTTGACCCCTTGACCGAAGGATAAGCGTCGATCTTGTGGAAGTCGGCTTTCTCAACCAGCGCGAATTCGGTTTCCCAATCGGCAATCATTGTGCCCTTAGGCTGGGTCAGATAACCATCGGAAAAGATTTCCAGGCTTTTGAGCGTCGCTTTCTCGACCTTGAAATCACGAGTGCCATCGAGCAGGACCTTGCCGCCATTGAGGGACGCAAATCCCAATATTGTCGCGCCATTATTGGCAAAGCCAGGTTGGATCCTGATGCCGCCCGAAAGAAACCGTTCGATTGCTGGCTCATTGTTATGCCCGACCGCACGGCCTGCATCGGCGATTATCTTTTCGGCCAGTTCGCCGGAAAGAATCTGGCGCTGCACCGCCCAATCGAGGCCATTGAAAACGATCGAGCGGGTTTCCATCTCCACCGCGTCGCGGCATTCGTTCTGGCCAGCGAGGTGCTTGAAAATTGCAATGCGGGCACTATTGCTCACCGCGTCGATCAGCTTGTGGTGCTGATAAAGCGCGGAGCCATTGATGCGTATGCCGGTATCGCCAGCCAGAATGATGCGGAAATACTCTCCCATATCAAGGGCGATGGCGGCGGTTGTCGAGGGCGGATGGGTCGCGCCATAGCGCCTGGCGGCGGCAAGAACATCGTCGCTGATGGCCTGAAGCACATCGCCAAGCGGCATATCGGCCAAGGCCCCTTGAGAGGCCAGTCGCGCAATCGTTGCGGCGGCGGTACGTGCGGCGATGCGGCCTCCGCTCTGGCCTTGATAGGTCGCCCCGGTCGGATCGGTCGCCCCGTCAAATACGGCATAGACGAGGTCGGGAATTATGAGCGCGGTGTCATCGCCGACCTTGCCCGGGAACTTGTATTTGGAGTGCGAGAAAAGCTCGATATTCATCTTTTATAGGCCGCCGAATTCAGACAATGGGAAGCCGACGGGCGCCTTTGCAGGCGCCAGTGGCATGAGATGTGTCAAACTGCTCCCGAATGGGATCAGACGAACGCTGCTTCCTTGCGGTCCGATAGCCAGAAGACTATGAAAACGCAGATTCCCGTGCTCACCATAAGCAGCGACGAAAGCGCGGCAGCAGTGCCGAATTCCCCGTTGATGACTTGCACATAGATCAGGACCGGCATGGTGATGGTTCTGGCTGTGTAAAGGATCAGGGTCGATGACAGCTCGTTGATCGCAGTAATGAAGCTCATCATCGCGCCCACGATCAGACCCGGCATCATCAGAGGCACAGTGACCGTTGCAAAGGTCTTTGCCGGGGACGCCCCGAGATTGACCGCTGCTTCCTCGATCGATGGCTTGATCTGGCGCAGGATAGAGGTCGTCGAGCGCACGCCATAGGGTAAGCGCCTGATAAAGAGTATCAGGATGATGATAAGCGCCGTTCCAGTGATGTCGAAAGGCGGATGCCGGAAGGTTGCGACAAAGCCGATCGCCATGACGATGCCGGGAATGAGATAGGGTACCATAAGCAACAGGTCGAGCGTACCCGATACCGCGTTGTCGCGCCTGACAACGATGAAAGAAATCAGACCCGAGGCTATGCTGATGGCTGCCACCGCGATCAGGGCAAAGGTAAAACTGTTCATGATCGCCTGAGGCGAGTCGCGCAGGATGCGGGCATAGCTGTCCAGACCAAAACCGCCGGAGAACACCGGCCCGCTCGTTGCCAGAAACGAGGTATAGAGCACGGTGAAGGACGGCAGCATGGCAAGAAACACCACGCCATAGCAAAAGGCATGCACGAGAACCGAGCGTCCCATGGGCAGGCTCTTTTTCACAGGCAGATTGGTCAATGCGCTTGCATAGCGGCGCGTTGACATGATGTGGCGCTGCAGCAGCAGGGCCGCCATCGAAATCGCGATCATCAGCATGGAAATGGTAACGGCCATGGTCGGGGTGCCGCCCATTTCCGAGGTATATTGCGCATAGGCGATGGTGGAGAGCGTCTGTACGCCCCGCCCCAGGATCGCAGGCGTTCCGAAGTCGGCGATCGCGAGCACAAAACAGATGATGGCGCCTGTGCTAACGGCTGGAAAAACCAGTGGCAGAGTAACCTTGTAAAAGCGCTGGAAGGCATTACAGCCCAGGTTCTCGGCAGCGTCTTCATAGGATTTGTTGATGGTGCTCAAAGCACTTTCAGTCATCAGGTAGATATATGGGAAGAACTTGAGACTGAAGACGGCAACGATGCCGGGAATGCCATAGACCGATGGAATCTGGATACCGAAATTGCCGAAAAAGTTGGTGACAGCGCCATTGGCGCCAAACAGCATAATCCAGGCATAAGCGCCAATAAAGGGCGGGGACACAAGCACCAGAACGGCAAAGGTGGCAACAATCGCCCTGCCCTTGATGCGAAAGCGCGACGTGCAGAAAGCCAGCGGAATGCCGATCAGGCTGGCCCCGATCATGCTCAGCGTGCCGATGATAACCGTATTCCAGAGCGCGGTCGTATAAAACCGCCGGGTCAGCACCTGCACGTAATTGGACAGGCCGAACTCGCCGGTGCGCGCGTCGAAAAAGCTGATCACAAAAACGCTTGTGATGGGCAGGATCAGAAAAATTGCCAGAATGGCGGCGATAGCAATGGTTACGCAGGTCCAGAAACCGGGCAACCGGAACCGCGGCGCGGGCCCGGACAGGGTTGTGCTACTCATTGCAGCCTCGCGCCGGTTACGCCCGGTTCAAACAGCTTGACCTTATGAGGGGGAAACGAAAATCGCACATCGTCCTGTGGCTTGAGCGCAACGATCGCTTCGGAAGGGTGGGTAATGGCCTCGATTTCCTCGCCCGAGGGCAGGATCGCAGCGACATTCATTTCGCGTCCGGTGAAATTGACCTGCCGGACCTTGGCCTCAAGCGTGATTGCGTCCGGGCCAGCGTTATTGTCATTGACGGCAATGTCTTCGGGACGAATGGCAGCGACAAATTTTGTACCATTGGCCAGCTTTTGCCCAAGCGGCAAAGCGACAGAGGAACCGGGCAGGCTTATGCCGGCGTCCGTCTTTTCGGTATTGAGGAAATTGTTGGCCCCCACAAAGGATGCCACGAAGCGATTGGCGGGATTGTTGTAGATTTCCCAGGGCGCTGCGGCCTGCTGGATAATGCCGCCATACATCACGCACACGATGTCGGACATGGCCAGCGCTTCTTCCTGGTCGTGGGTCACATAGATCGTTGTGATGACCATCGACTGCTGGATTTCGCGCAACTCGCGCCGCAGATCAACACGCAATTTGGCATCCAGATTGGAAAGCGGCTCATCCATAAGCAGCACCTTCGGATTGATAACCAGCGCACGCGCCAACCCAACGCGCTGCTGCTGACCGCCGGAAAGTTCGTGCGGCATGCGCTTGGCATATTCGCCAAGCTGCACCATTTTCAGGATTTTTTCCGAGCGCTCGGCGATTTCTGAAGCACCTGCCTTGCGCTGTTTGAGACCAAAAGCAACATTGTCGGCAACGCTGATATGGGGGAAAATCGCATAGTCCTGGAACACCATGCCCACATCGCGCTTATGGGCCGGGACATGTTCAATGGACTTGCCCTCGATCGAAATGCCGCCGCTATCTTGCTGGTGAAATCCGGCGATCGTGCGCAGCAAGGTTGTCTTGCCGCAGCCACTGGGACCAAGCAGTGTGAAAAACGCGCCCGAGGGAATGGAAATGGAAATCTGGGAGAGCGCGACGACGTCGCCATAACTCTTCTTGATGTTTGAAATTTCGACTGCGGCCATGAGCTTTTCTCCGCCACGCGCCGCCAAGCCTGCGGCCATGACATACCAAGGTTATGATGGAGAACGGGCCGCAACGGGAGCTTCCGTCACGGCCCGCAGGGAGCATCAGTAGAGATCGAAAAGGATTTCGTTCCACTCGTCCATCAGGCGGTCGCGATTATCGGCGGCCCAGGCAAAGTCATACTGGGCGTCCGGCACTTCGCTGAGCGGGATAAGCGCTTCATTGGCCTCGACGTCGGTGCGCACAGGGCGGCGTCCGACTTCCACGACAACTTCCTGAGCCTGCTTCGATACCATGAAATCGATAAAGGCGCGGCCATTATCGGCGTTGGGCGCTCCGGCCACCAGCGCCATTCCGTCTGGCGCAATCGCTGTGCCTTCGCTGGGGTAAACGATCTCGACAGGCGCATCGCCGAGCTTGTAGCGCAGGGCCGCGTCTTCAAGCGTGATACCAACACCCTGCTCGCCATCATTGACGAAACGCGGCACGGCGCCCGAAGATGTCGAAAGCACCGAATTTGCGAAAATGCCCCGATAGATTTCCCAACCTTCTTCTTCGGTATCGAAAACCTGAAGCACGTTGGCCAACTGGATATAGGCCGAACCGGACTGATCGGCGCGCGCCATGGAAATCAGCCCTTCATATTCCGGCTTTGCCAGATCAGCCCAGGATGTAGGCACCTCGGCATCGCCAAGCGCTTCGGGATTGACAATGAATGCGGTTACAACAGCGGTAAAGGGAACCCAGTTTTCGCTCGGGGAGAGCGCGGGATTGATTGCGTCAGCTTCAGTCGGCGTATAGGGCTCGAACAGTTCGGACGAAAAGTCGATGACCGTGCCATCTACGCTAAAGATGACATCGGCGACAGGGCGGCCGGATTCAGCGCGCAGACGGTTCATCAATTCGCCCGAACCAGCGCGGATCAGTTCCACATCAATGCCGGTATGTTCTTCAAACAACGGCACGAGCGCCTCAACGAGCTGCTCTGGCGCGGCCGAATAAACGACCACCGAACCTTCAGCATTGGCCGCGGCAGCATAACCAAGGCCGGCAACACCGGTCGCCATGGCCAGCATTATTGTTGACAGTTTTCCCATCGAACATTCTCCCTTTTTGTAAATCCCTCAGGGGGCCGGATCACCAGCCCGCATGTCGCAAATTGCAACTTCTATTTGATTACTTTACGTAATTTAATAAGTCAAGGTAGTCCGATATCTGTAGGGAAATTCCCCTTAAGCAACTGAATAAGAACATGATATTATGCTTTTCTGCGCTGACCTCCAGCGTATCGGAAAGTGCAGCGAAGCGCTTTTTTGCTGTCAGACGGCGCAAATTGGGCTAGGAACCGGCAAGGTGCACAAAAGGGGGCAAGGGCTTGCTCGATCTGGGCTATAACGAGCGTCGAGTGCTTGAATTGCTGCGCGGCAGAGGTGGCATGGCGCGGGTCGATCTCGCGCGGGAAATGGGCGTATCGGCCCCTACCCTGACCCGGCTGACCGCCAATCTTCTCGATGCCGGCCTGATCCGCGAGGGCAGAGAGCAGCGCATCGACGGGATGCGTGGCAAACCCTCCACCATGCTCGAACTCGATCCCGACGGCCTTTATACCCTTGGCGTCTATTTCAGTCCCGACGACATCCGGATCTGCGTGGCCGATTTTATCGGCAATATCAGAGCGGAGTTCCGCCGGTCGCTGGAAGACCACAGTTTCGATTACATCATGGGCATCGCCGGGCCGGCAGCCGCGCAACTTCTCGAGGACGCTCATATTGACCACAGGCACGTATTGGGTTGCGGGCTGACCTTTCCGGGGCATTTTTCGCGCAATCCCAATCACGTCCTGCAAATCAAGCAATTCGCCAATTGGCACGATGTGGACGTAAGCAGCGATTTTGAGCCCTATTTCGGCATGCCGGTCTTTCACGAAAATGACGGCAAGGCTGTCGCTCTTTCCGAGCTTTATTACGGAGCGGGGCGCGCAGTGCGCAATTTCGCAATGGTCTGGCTAAGTTACGGGATTGGCGGCGCGGTCGTGATCCAGCGCCATCTTTACCGCGGCACGAACCGCAATGCGGGCGAATTTGGCGGCCTGTTTCCCAAGTCGAACCCCCGGCCTTCCGGCCAGGATCTTTGCGATCTTCTGGCGGCAGACGGAATTATGGTCAGTCGGCTTGAGGATATCGATGAGGGCTTTGCCGACCACCCGATTGTCACCTCTTGGCTGGCGCGCGCCAAGGACCAGTTGCGTATGCTCTCGCTCACGGTGGCGCGTACGCTCGATCCCGGCGCCATCGTTTTCGGCGGGGTTCTGCCCGACTGGATACTGCGCAATATCGTTACGGAACTGGAATCGCTGGAAACGCTGGGGGAAGACTTTTTCGTCGAACCCCCCTCAATCCAGCAATCGCGCCTGAGCGATGTTCCCCATCTCGGCGCCGCCACCATCCCGATCTACCGTGCCGCTACACCAAGCTACTATTCGGGCCGGGCGCTTAAAGGCTGGGCGTAAGGCGTGCGCGGGCTTTCCAGCCAATAGCCGTTATCGAGCAAGACCAAGCGCTTCGAGACGTTTGACCGTCTGCGGCAACAGATGGTGCCGATCGCGCACCTCGAGGATCAAACGCGGCTTGGCATCGAGCCGCCCCAAAGCCGCAAAGACGGGAGCCCATGGGATATTGCCCTCGCCGGGGTGCCAGTGCCGGTCGGCATAGCCGTCGGCATCCTGCAAATGCACATGCCCTAAAAGATTGCCAGCCGCTGCGATGAAATCGACGACAGGCGGCGCATTATACCGGCCATAAGCCAGTTCGGCATGACCGGTATCGATCGAGACCTTGAGCGCGGGATGATCGATTTCGGCAACAAGATCGACACGAGTGGCCGGGTCCGTATCGTCGATATTTTCCAGCATCAGCACGCAGCCGATCTCTTTGGCCCGGTCGAGAACAGGCGCCAGGCATTCGGCACTGGCAGCGAACATATCTGAGCGAATCTTCGGGTAATTGGCGGCGTTGAGCACATGCCAATAGGTGAAGGGACTGTGGACCACCATATGGGTCGCGCCGAGCCTTTCAGCGATTTCGAGCCCCTTCAAGAATCGCTTCTGGACAATCGGACGGATGTCCCTGTCCGGATTTGAAATATCGAGACCGAAGAACGGACCGTGGATGCCGCGTTTACCCTTATGGCCATCGAGCGCTTTGCGGTAGCGCTCCACTAGCGGCCAGACATCCCCGGCAATGACCTCGGGCAAGGCAAAATCCTGAATTTCGACGGCGCGATCGACGTCAAATATCCAGTTCCTCAGGCCTTCGAGCGTATCAAAGGTCAGTGCCGTGCCCAGATATGGCAGGTCCATGTTTTTCCTATCCTTTATTATTTGATTCCGGCGCGCATAAAGCTTTGAACGAACTGGCGCTGAAACAGCAGAAAGCCGATCAGCAGCGGCGCCGATGTGAGAAGGGTCGCGGCATTGATGACCGACCATTCTGTGCCGCTATCGGTGGTGGCAAAAATCGAAAGCCCTACCGTCAGCGGGCGGGTTTCAACCGAGGAGGTGATGATCAGCGGCCAGATGAAATTGTTCCAGTGATGGGACACCGAAACCAGCCCGAAAGCGAGCATTGTCGGCTTTGCCAAAGGCACATAAACGCGCCACAGCAGACCCAGCAGACTGCAGCCCTCGACGCGAGCAGCCTCGTCCAGTTCTTTTGGCACGGTCTTGAAGGTCTGGCGCAATAGAAAGATGGCAAAGCCCGACGCAAAATAGGGAAGCCCGATGGCAAGGATCGTATCGACCAGCCCGAGCGCGCTCATGGTCGCGTAATTGCGCACCAGCAGGATGTCGGGCATCACCATCAATTGCAGCAGGACCAGCGCAAACAACACGTTCTTGCCGGGAAATTCGAGCCGCGCAAAGGCGAAGGCGGCAAGTGTGCACAGCACAAGCTGGGCATTGAGCACCATCGTGACCAGGGCGATGGTGTTGAGAAAATAGCGCGCGAAGGGCGCTGCATGCCAGACTCGGACGAAATTATCCAGCGTCAGCGGCGCAAACAGATCGAACCGGGTTTCATAGGCGGGCGGATGGAACGCCGTCCAGATGGCATAGGCCAGCGGCAATATCCAGATGAGCGCCAAAAGCCAAGCGCCACAGACAAATAGAATGCGATCGAACCGCAGGCCATTGGCGGATGCGGGTGCCGAAAGGGGCGCGGCGTTCTCAAAAGTACCCGCACTCATCTGTAATGCACCCGGCGGTCCAGCACGAAGAACTGACCGATGCCCACAAGCGCCAGAATGGCCACCATCACCACGGTCAAGGTCGCGGCATAGCCGGTATCCCAATAGCGGAAGCCTTGATCGTATATGTAATAGAGCAACAGCATGGAGGCGTTGTTGGGCCCCCCTTGGGTCATGACGAAAATATGGTCGACCATGCGGAAGGCGTTGATCGTTGCATTGACCGAGACGAACAAGGTCGTGGGCATGATGAGCGGCCAGGTCACGCGCCGGAAAAACGTCCAGGGCGATGTGCCTTCCAGTGCGGCCGCTTCACGCAGGCTGGGCGGAATGGTTTGCAGCGCGGCCAGATAAAAGATCATGAAAAGCCCCGCCTGGTTCCAGATGCTGACGGCAGTAACCGCATAGAGCGCAGTTGAAGGCTGACCGACCCAATTGACAGGCCCAAATCCGAAAAGCGCGCGCACCTGATCGAACAGACCAAAGCCGGGCAAATAGAAGAAAAGCCAGATATTGGCGACCGCGATCAGCGGCAATACGGTGGGGGTGAAATAGGCCATGCGCAAAAAGCTCAGCCCGGCAATGCGACGGTGCACGAAAAGCGCCATGACAAGCGCAAGAGCGATTGAGGCGGGAATGGTTATGGCTGCATAAATCGCATTGTTGACCATGGCCCGAATAAAGATCGGATCGGCAAAAAGGCGCTCATAATTGCCCAGCCCGATAAAGACCGATGGGCGGCGCCCACGCGGGGTCGACCAGAAACTGTCGATCAGGGTCTGGATTGCAGGCAGATGGGTAAAGCCGAACAGCAGCACAAGCGCTGGCAACAATAGCAACCAGGCGTAGATCCATTCACGTTTGATCATCGGGTGGCCAATCGAAAAACGAAAGAGGCGACCGGCAAACCGGCCGCCCCAATGCTGGCTTTAGCGGTAGGCGGCCAGAATGGCGTCAGCTTCGCGCTGAGCGTCAGCCATTGCCTGGGCCGGGGTTTTATCGCCTACAATGGCGGCCGCGATATTGTCGTTGAAGATCTGGGTTACGCGCGGACCTTCAAAGGTTGAAAACTCTGCAACCGCATATTCGAGCTGGTCGCGGGCGACAACCGCGCCCGGCACCTCCTGGGCATAAGCCTGCATCGCTTCGGTTTCCCAGGTGTCGGGACGTGGTGCGACGTAACCGGTCGCGATCGACCATTCGGCGGCCTGCTCGGGCGCGGTTGCCCATTTCACAAAGTCGATTGCGGCGCGGGTTTCTTCCTCGCCATGGCCCGAGAACAGATAGAAATTGCCCCCACCGGTAGGCGCACCGGGCTGGAGATTGGCTGGCAGCATGCCGACGCCGAAATCGAACGGTGCGTTGTTGCGGATGTTGGTGAGATTGCCCGTCGTGGTCCAGATGATGGCGCTTTCCCCATCCATGAAGGCACGCGGGGTTGCACCCCAGTCGAGAATGCCCGGCGCCATGATTTCATGTTCGGTTGTCAATGAAACCAGGTATTCAAGCGCTTCGACAACAGCGGGATCGTCGAGATAGACTTCGGTGCCAGCTTCATTGGCGAGGATATGGCCATTGGCTGCAACAAGGCCAGTAAAGAGCCAAGACGGAAAACCCGAGGAAGGGACGCGGACACCCCATTGGGTGACAGTGCCCGCATCGTCGCGAACGGTCAGCGCCTTACCCATTTCGACCATTTCTTCCCAGGTCGCTGGCGGGGTTTCCGGATCGAGCCCTGCAGCCTCGAACGCTTCTTTGTTCCAGTAGATCACAGGGGTCGAGCGCTGGAAGGGAATGCCCCAGGTCTTGCCTTCGGTCTGGCTGTTTTTCATGAAAGCGGGATAAAAGCCGCCAATCCACTCCTCGACTTCCTCGGCAGTCAGGTGATCGTCCCAGGCCTCGATAACGTCTTCATCGATCATGGTGAACATGTCGGTGGAGAGCAGAATGGCGAGCTGGGGCGCGTTACCGCCGCGCGCTGCCGTAATGGCGCGAGTCGTGGTGTCGGCGTAGCTTCCCGTATAGATGGCGTTGATGCTGATATCGGGATGTTCATCCATATAGGCTTGGGTCAAAGCCTCAATGGTTGCGGCTGCTTCCCCGCCCACTGCGACGGGAAAGTAGAATTCGAGATCGACAGCAAGCGCTGCCGACATGGAAAGAGCCAGCGCCGAGGCACCGAGCAGAGAGGATTTGAGCATGCGGATCATTTAGACCGTTTCCTTGATTGGTTTGGTGTGCGCGGGAGCGGTCATGCGTTGACCGTCTGGCCCGAACAGGTGGATGGCCGCATTGGGCCATGAGAGCTTGACCGCGCCGGAAGGCACAGCCTCACGCGCGGGCTGTCGCAAGGTCACAAGCGCCTCGCCAATGCGAGCGCTGACCAGGCGATCGGCGCCGAAATATTCGACATTTTCGATCTGCGCCGGATGCCCCTCTTTTGCGATCTCAATATCCTCGCACCGCACACCGACAAGCGATCCACCTGGCAGGTGCGCCCATTGCGCTATCAGGTCTGCGGGCAAGAGATTCATGGGCGGGGTGCCGATGAAGCGCGCGCAAAAGCTTGTTGCCGGGCGCATATAGAGCTCATCGGGCGCTGCGACCTGTTCGATCCTGCCGCCATTCATCACGACAATCTGGTCGGCCATGGTCATGGCTTCGACCTGGTCGTGGGTGACATAGACCATGGTCAATCCAAGCCGCTTTTGCAGCGCGCGGATTTCCACACGCATTTCGGCACGCAGTTTGGCATCGAGATTGGAAAGCGGTTCATCCATCAGACAGACCGGCTTTTCGGAAATGACGGCGCGGGCCAGAGCGACACGCTGCTGCTGACCACCTGAAAGCTGGCCAGGGCGACGATCAAGCAGGGCTTCAAGCCCCATCATTGTTGCAACGCGCATGAGCCGTTCGTTGCGCTGCTTGCGCGCGACCTTGCGCACCGAAAGCCCGAATACGACGTTTTCCGCAACGCTCAGATGCGGGAACAGCGCATAGGACTGAAACACCATCGACAGATTGCGCGCGGCAGGCGCGGTATGGGTAATATCGGCAGCCCCGAGCCGGATCGTACCAGCGGTCGGCATTTCGAGCCCCGCGATCAGGCGCAAAAGCGTCGACTTTCCGCAGCCGGATGGTCCGAGCAGAACGGTAAACCGGCCCGCCGGAATGGATAGCGAAACACCATCGAGCGCCTTGGTTTCAGCAAAGGATTTGCCCAGGCCATCGAGCTCTAGGGCCACGGCACTTTGGGCGGGTTTGTGCTCGAAGTTTGAAATCGCGTTCATGAGCGAGCCGATATTGGCTCAGCGCGACACTCAGGTGACGGTTTTTTGAAGTTTCGATGACCGCCCACAGACCTTTGCCTGTGGCGCACCGGTTGCGATCAGGTCCGCAATTTTTCCGGGCGGCGCGAAAGTGCCAGAGCCGTGACGCCATAAAGTGCGGCCAGCCCCCAAAGCAGCGCGGCCTTGTCTGCGATATCCTCCCATCCCGCGCCCATCTGGTTGACTTGAACAAGGCCGGGAATGGCCGTGGTGGACGGAACAAATTGCGCCAGCGTCACCAGCCAGCCGGGCAGCATTTCCAACGGCCAGGCAATGCCGGAAAGGAAAAACAGCGGCATTCCTATTGTGACCATGGTGAGGATGACGGCCTCGCGGGAAGGCATGAGGCTGGCGATAGTAAATCCAAGCATGGCAACCGAAATCAGAAACGGCAGGCCCAACGCAAAAAGCGGTACGAGATCGCCGATCCTGGGTAGTCCGAAAAAGGCCGGCAACAGCAACAGATAAAAGCAGAACCAGACGAGATAGAGCCCACTATAGGCAACAAGCCTTGCAACAAGCGCCGTACCGGGATCGCTGCGCCCCGAAAGTTTCCCCGCCCCGCCATTGAGCAAGCCGATGCCCATCAAAAGCGTTTGCTGCAGGATCAATATGACCGAAGCCGGCACGACATAACTTGCATATCCGCCCTGGGGATTGAAAAGCGCAACGGCGCTGATCGCCAAAGGCTGGCTTTGGGCAATGGCAGTATTTTTGTTTGTACCCGATGCCGCCATGCGGCCGATGGTAATTTCAGCGCCCAGCCCCCGTGCCGCCGTTGAGATCGCGGTCATGGTGGCATTGAACGGTAGGAAGTAGCTGGCATCGCCATAAGCGGCGATGGGCGCTTGCCGCCCGGCAAGCAGGTCCCGCTCGAAACCGGCCGGGATCACAACGATTGCCGTTACCTCTCGCGCCATCAGCATCTGGCGGGCCGTCGCCATGTCAGGCGCCTGGGCAGCGATCATCGTCGTGTCGGCGGCATCGATTCTAGCGCGCAACTGGCGGCTTGTCGGCGAATTGTCCAGATCGAGGGCGACGATGGGCATGTCGCGGATGGTTTCCCCTAGATAAGGCTGGGGATAAAAAATGCCATAGATCAAAACCGCGAGCACCATGATCGACAGCGCTCCGGTATTGGTAAAAATCTCGCGCAGAGCCATGCGCGTTTCAAGAGCAAGGCTTTTCATGCGGCCACCACCACCTGATCCGCCTGCCGGGACGCAGCGCGTTTTTTAAGGACGAGCACCAAAACCAGCAGAAATCCGAACAGCGCCGTCAATGCGCAAAGATACCCCAGCGCCGGCAGCGACGATTGCAAAGGCGCCGCGCGCAGCATCTGGTCCACGCGAATCTGCAAGTACCAGGTCAAGGGTAGAATGGCGCTCCAGCCATAGGCAAAGCCGTTCATTGCGACGCGCGGAAAGCTCACGCCTGCAAAGCCGAAGGCTGGCGCGGTGTAAAGACCGGCAAGCCCGAGCGCGCGCACCACATCGCCTGCAAGAACGGCAAAAAGCGCACCGGAAAATTGATAGGCCAGAACAAAGAGCAGACTAGCGCCCAGATAGAGCCAGCCATTGCCCATAAACGGAGTGCCGTAGATATGGACCAGAACGGCATCGCCCAGAAGCAATATGGTGGTGTAGGCAATGGTATAGGGTAGGAGTTTGCCGATCATTGCCGGGGCGATACCGCCTCCGAGCCTTTCGATCCGCCCCAGACCGCCTGCGATCTGCCGCTCGAGCGCAACGGTATAGACGGTGCTGGCCGCGATAAATATCTGCAGTGCGGCGGGCAGCAGGGCTGCAAGCAGGAAATGGATATAATCCAGTCCGGGATTAAAAAGCGGGCTTTGCTGGAGGGGAATGGGATTTGCCGCTTCGATTGCCCTGTGCCGTAGCTCGCCATGCGCCATGCGCGCAGATACGGCAATCGCGCTTGAAACGGTCGATGCGGCGGTCTGCATCGCGCGCGCCACAATGGAACCGGGGGTCATGAACTGGTTATTGTAGAAGATGACGATCTCGGGCTGTCGACCGGCGCGCGCATCGCGCTCGAGATTTGCCGGTATGAGCAGGGCGCCATAGGCGCTGCCATCGACAATAAGCGCGCGCGCCGAAGCCAGATCGTTGACCCGATAGGCCACCGCAACTTCCGGGGCGGCATCAATCTGACTGATAATCTGTCGCGAAATCGTCGTGCGGTCATGGTCGATGACCACGATGGGCAGATCGGCCGGCACCCCGCCACGAAAAATGGCCGCAAGGCAGAAGAAAACAAGAAGCGGAAAGACCAGAACCAGGAAAAGCAGTCCGGGACGGCGCATGATGCGGCGCACTTCGCGGCGAAACACCAGCATAAATCCGGGCGCGGGCCCTTTGCGCTGCTTTTGCACCGGCTCGGTCATATCACCACTCGACAATTGCGCTCATGCCGGGACGCAAGCCGTCGATATGCTCGACGGGCCGGGCGCGAACCTCAAAGGTACGCAGGTCGAAATCGCCCGTAGCCTTGGTGGCGCGCCAATTGGCGTAAGAGCCCAAGACATCGATGGCTGTAACCCTTGCTGCCAAAACCCTATCGTTCAATGCAGGAAGCCGGACGTTAAATTCATCGCCAATGGCCAACCCATCGAGAAGGTCTTCGCGCACATTAAACGTCATCCAGGCGTCATCGAGATTGATAATGGAAAGCAGCGGTGCCCCTGCTCCCGCCAGCCCGCCAATTTCGGCTACCCGGCTGGTTATCTCGCCGCCGATGGGCGCGTAAACGGTCAGCTCCGCCATATCGGTTTCGATCTGGTGAACGGCAGCCTGGGCCTGCTCGACCTGCGCGTCGGCAACGGCCCGCTCTTGGGGGCTGGCGCCATTGGTTGCCAGCGCCAGATTGGCCTCGGTCGCTTCCACGCCGGCCTGAGCAGCGGTCAACGAATTCTGTGCATTTTCCAGTTGCTGTTGGGAAGCCACCGAACGCTCGGTCAGGGCCGAAAGGCGCTCATAGGTCGCCTGGGCCAACACAAGATCGGCCTGCGCTTTTTCATATTCAGCGCGGCGCGCGGCAATGGCTTCGGGTCTGGTTGAGTGGATACGGTTTCGATCCGCCTGGGCCACGGCCAATTGGGCCTGGGCAGCCTGCAGGCCCGCAAGCAGTTGCGGACTATCAAGTTCAACCAGAAGATCGCCCGGCTCCACCCTTTGGCCCATATCCACGTGAATGGCCTTGACCTGACCGGCCGCGCGCGGCGCGATATCGACGCGGGTTGCCTCCACTTCGCCCTGAACGATAAGGGGCTGCGGCGCCTGGGCAGACCAGAGTGCAAAACCGGCAAGGCTCACAAGCGCAAGAAGGACCAAAACAGGCAGCAAACGCGTTTTCATCTTTCAACCCATGAAATTGTGCCAAGCGGCACTTACAAAAATATATATCGAGTGATATATAAATATCAGTTGATATGTGAAAGTCAACGACTGTAAGTGATCATGCAGTCAGACAGGCGAAATGACACCTATGAATCGGGAAGACAAAAAGCGACAGACCCGAGAGGCCCTGCTCCAGGCCGCACGGGCAGAGATCGTCGAACATGGGATCCCGGCTATTTCCATAAGGCGAATCTGTGAGCAGGCCGGCTTTACCCAAGGCGCTTTCTACGCGCATTTTGAAAACCGCAACGCGATGCTTGAAGCGGTGATGATCGCTCATATGCAGACATCGCTCTCTACTTTCGAGAAGATCATCGCACAGGAGGATCTCGATCTTGAGGATGCGCTGTCACTGCTGGCTGACTGGCTCAAATCAATAAAGGCGCAACCCGAAGCCACCATGCTGACGCTGGAATTGCAGATGCAGGCGCATCGCGATGTCGCTTTTGCAAAAACCTATAGCCGGTTGCGTACCGACCAGCATGCGGTCGTTGCGGAAGGGTTGGCCCAACTGTTGGAACGCCACAATCTTGCCGCCAAAGTATCACCGCGGGAAATGGCGATTGGATTTTCTGCGCTCTGGTCGGGATTTGCACTTCAGGGCAGCGACCCTCACAATCCATCCATTGATGGGCTTTTGCTTACCTTTACCAAAGCGCTGATCGGGCCCGCGGAAAAAGCTGGCAAGGCTTAGAATTTCCCTCAAAGCTACATTAACGCATCGGGCTTTGGCGGGCTCTGTGAAAGTTGATGTACGCTAGTCGGGCACTTGAGGCACGAACCTCAAAGCAGCTTTAAAACGGCACCGGCGCCACAAAAGTCACGTATTCCCCGCCGGTTGGATGGCGGAAAGTCAGCTCGCCTGCGTGAAGCTGCAATCTGTCCGCTGCCTTCAGCGCATCGCCAGTGGCATAAAATTCGTCCCCCAGAATCGGGTGCCCGATTTCGCACATATGGACGCGCAATTGGTGCGTGCGCCCGGTAATCGGGGTCAACTTGAGCCGTGTTACGCCATTTTCAATCCCGATCACCTGCCAGCGGCTTTGCGAGGGGCGGCCACGGTGGTAATCGACGCGCTGGCGGGGCTTGTTTTCCCAATCGGTTGCCAGCGGCAGATCGACAACCCCCTCCGCCCGATCCATTTCGCCCCAGACGCGGGCATAATAGGTTTTCGCGGTCAGTCGCTTTTCAAACTGGGTGCCGATATGGCCATGGGCCGCCTTGTGTTTGGCCATGACGATCAGGCCCGAGGTATCCTTGTCGAGCCGATGGATGGTCCCGGCGCCGGGAAACCGCGCCAGAACGCGGGTCTGAAGGCTATCGGCAAGCGCCGGGTCCTTGCCCGGCACACTGAGCAGGCCCGAGGGTTTGTCGAGCACGATAATGTCTTGATCATCATGCAGAATCGTCAGCCACGGATCGGTTGGCGGATTATAAACGAAACTCTTAGGCATCGGATTGAGGGCTGGCGCGATCATGGAAAATGACTTACCACGCGCCAACAGCAACAAAAAGACGGCATTTGGCCGTTTTTTTGCCATATCCCTTGGGCCAATTATCACGTAGCTGTGAGGGACGACTCAATGGGCTGGTCGTCATTGCCCTTCTCTGGAGCGCAAAAGCCATGATTGCAAAACGGCTAATGGCCATCTTTGCCGCTATCGTGCTGGGGATGAGTGCGCCTGTGGCCAAGGCAGGCGACGAACGTGCCTATATCGAACTGCTAATCCAGTATTATGCGCAATATTACGACGTCCCGGTCGAGTTGGTGCGCCGCGTCGTTCAGCGTGAAAGCACGTTCAATCCGCGCGCGCGCAATGGACCATATTGGGGCTTGATGCAGATTCTGCCTGCCACAGCCCGTACAATGGGCTTTACCGGCAAGCCCGAGGATCTGCTCGATCCGGAAACCAATCTGATCTATGCGGTCAAGTATCTGCGCGGCGCCTATTTGGTCGCCGGAGGCAATCATGATCGGGCCGTCCGCCATTATGCTGCCGGCTATTATTATCATGCGCGCGACAAGGGCCTTCTGGAAGAAACCGGCCTGCGCCCAGGTCCCAGAACGCCGGTGGCTCCGACCCCGCCCACGCAGGGCGGCGCAAGCATGGTCGCGGTCGCTTCACCACCTCCGCCGCCGCCTCCTTTACCGGTCGGCGAACAATTTACCGCACCGGTTGTAGCCTCTGTTGCCCATGCACCACAGCCAGAGCCAGAAATACCCGCTCAAGCAGAACCTGTCGTTGTTGCAGCGCTCGGATTTCTTCCGCCCCAGCGACCGCAGAATCTCAATGCCCCCGAGGCCAACCATTCCGGGCTTGCGGCCATTGCCCGAGCCGCAGAACCTGCGCCCGAGGCTGAGCCCGTCCTTTCAGCCATGGCGGTCGAGGAATTCAACCAAGCCCCTGATCTTATTGGTGAATTGGGTTTTGGCCTGGAGATGGCCTCTGCCTATTTTGCCGCCCCGCAGACCGGACTGGCACGTATCGAGGGCGATATTTTCGAGGCAACCTTTTCGATGCTCGACGGGCTCGATGCAGTCATCGCCCGCTCGGCCCTTGCCGCGGGAGATGACGGCTTTGTCCCGCCTGCCCGCCCGGAAAATTTATAAGGGCGGGGGTGCCCGATTTCTGACTCTGTGGTAGCATTTTATCAAAATGGCGGCGATTAAGTGATTGTGTCGGCCCCGTTCCATGGCGGGCCGGTCATCGTGATAGCAAGTTTGCGCTTTGCGATGGGGCCAACCGGATGGATTGAGTAAGGGACTGCGTACCGACCGTGTTGCTCAAAACCCGAAATCTGCTGGCAGGCGTAGCGCTTTGCCTTCTTGCCACACCAGTCGCCGGGTTCGAGCTTTTCGGCATTCAGTTTTTCGGTGGCAGCGCCCAGGAAGACGCCGAAGCGATCATAGCCGATCCGCGCACCTATAATCTCAGTTTTGAAACCGCCGCCGACGAGCAGCTCGACACCGCTTTGCGGTCGGCATCCAACCTTTGGGGTGACAGGGAAGCGCCAGCATCGGGAGTTCCAGGGCTTTTGGCCAAGGCTCGCGGCGACTACGGCCGCTTGATCGCGGCGCTTTACAATCAGGGCTATTATGGCGGATCGGTGTCGATCCGTGTCGAGGGCCGCGAAGCGAGTACGCTGGCGCCGGACACGAACCTTCCCGAGCCAGCCAATATTGCCGTTATGGTCAATCCCGGTCCGCAATTCAGATTTGGCGCTCTTGATGTTGCCAATCGCGCGCCCGCAGACCCGACCGATGATCGAATGGCTGACCTTGAAGATCTTGGCTTCCAGCCCGGTTTTGTGGCGCGGGCAACCGTTATCACCCGCGCCGAGCAGGCCCTTATCGAGGACTGGCGGCGGCGCGGCTATCCCAAGGCGCAGGTGGCCCGGCGCGATGTCGTGGCCGACCATCGCACCAATGCGCTTGACGTGACCATTGCCATCGATCCCGGTGCTTATGCAGTGATCGGCGATATAGGGGTTTCGGGCGCCCAGAATATGGACCCCGATTTCATCGTCCGGCAGACCGGATTGCAGCCGGGCCAACAATATCATCCCGACGACATTGCGCTGGCGCGCAGCAGATTGGCCCGGCTCGACGTTTTCCGGTCCCTGCGGCTAGAGCAGGCCGAGGCGGTGCGTGCCGATGGCACGCTGCCCTATACGATCTTTGTCCAGGAACAGGCCCTGCGCCGCTTTGGCGTCGGCGCCACGCTTTCAACCCTTGACGGGCTAGGCGTTGAGGGCTTCTGGCTGCACCGCAATCTTTTCGGCCAGGCCGAAAGGCTGCGGGTCGATGCCAAAGTTGCCGGTATCGGCTTTCCGGTCGAGACCGAGGAATTTGACTATGCCTTTGGCGGCACCTTCACTAAACCCGGCATTTTGACTCCAGACACCGATTTGATCGCGCGGGTCTATGGGCAACGCTCGGTACTGCCGCTTTATGAGGAAACGACAATCGGCGGCCAGATCGGGCTGAGCCATCTTTTCACTGACACGATCACCACCGAAGGCGGTTTTAGGGCCGAACATTCCTACTTCGTCGACGACCAATTCGGCGAACGCAACTTCACGACCGCCGGGCTTTATGGCTCGGCAAGTTTCGATACTCGCGATTCCCAACTCGATCCGACCGAAGGCTTTTTCCTATCTGGCTCGATCGATCCGGTTTACGAATTCGAATATAGTAATGCCATTGTCCGCGCGACCCTTGAGGGGCGTACCTATTTCGGTTTTGGCGAAGACAATAACGTCGTGCTCGCGGCTCGCGTCAAGGCAGGGGCCGTGGCCGGCCCAGCGCTTTCCGATATTCCGCCATCCATGCTGTTTTTTGCCGGCGGCGGCGGTTCGGTGCGCGGCTATGGTTTCCGTTCCATCGGTGTCGATGACGGTATGGGCGGGATAACGGGGGGCCTTTACCTGCTCGAAGCCTCGGCAGAAGCGCGGGTGCGGATCAACGAGACGTTCGGTGCCGTGGGCTTTATCGATGGCGGGTATGTCGCTGCCGATACCTTCCCTGATCTTGAAGACCTACGGCTCGGTGCTGGTATCGGGCTGCGCTATTATACGGTTCTGGGACCGTTGCGGCTTGACGTAGCCGTGCCGCTCAACAAGCGGGACGATGACGGCGACTACGCCCTTTATGTAGGAATAGGACAAGCGTTTTGAGACGCCTTACTGCCATAATCTTCGGGCTTTTCATTGTCGCAGCCGCCCCTGTTGCCGCACAGGAGAATGCGGGCGAGAGCCTTATGGAAACGCTTGCCCGCGCGGCCACGCTCAACGAGGAAGAGCAGCGCTCGCGGCTTGTCGGCTTTGTCGAAGACCAGATTTCGACCCCCGACCGGCAGATCCGGCTGACACGTATCGAAGGCGCGCTGTCGTCCAATGCCTCGATCGGACAGATCACAATTTCCGATACCGAGGGCATCTGGCTGGTCATTGAAAATGCTCAGATCAACTGGAATCAGGGCGCCCTGATTTTCGGGCGGCTGGAAATCCGCTCGCTTGCGGCCGATTCCATCGCCTATATCCGCAATCCGATTTCCACAGAGCCGCCGGTACCGGCCTCGCCTGAAGCCGGAGGCTTTCAGGTTCCCGAATTACCCGTCGCCGTTATTCTGGAAAGCCTTTCGGTTCCTAACGTCTCGTTTGGTGAACAAGTGTTCGGGCTTGGTTCTGAAATCTCCATCGCCGGTTCGATGGTGCTTGATGGCGGGGCCATCGACGCCAATCTGGAAATCGAACGGCTCGACGGGCCGGGCGGCACGCTCGATCTGGGGTTGATCTACTCCAATGAGACTCGCGAGATCGATCTCAATCTGGAATTGATCGAACCCGAAGACGGGATCGTTGCCAATCTTCTCAATATTGAGGGGCGGCCGGAAATCGCGCTGGGACTGTCGGGTGCGGGCCTTATAGACGATCTTGGTATCGACCTGTTACTCGACGCTGACGGCAATCGCATCCTTACCGGCCAGGGCACACTGAATGAAACGAGCGCAGGTCTTGCGATCGGCGCCGATCTTGGCGGCCCGATCGCGACAATCCTGCCGTCTGTCTATCGCGATTTTTTCGGTGAGAACACCGCCCTCGCAGTCGCATTGCTGTTGCGCAACGAAGGCGGGTTCGAGCTTGCCGATCTTACGCTTTCGGGCGGACAGCTTTCGCTCAATGCCAGCGCCAGCACCACAAGCGACGGCTTTTTGAACCGGCTTTCGCTTGCAGGTGAAATCAGCGACCGGGCGGGGGAAACCGTGATTTTGCCCGTGCCTGGCGCCTCCACCCGCATCGAGCGGGCGCGCTTTGATGTGCAATACGGGCAGCAAGGCAGCGAGGACTGGACCGGTTCGGTCCAGGCGCTCAATTTCTCGACACCGGAATTTTCCGCCGAACGGTTGGCGATCAATGCGTCGGGCATTGCCGCCAATCTCGATGATCCTGCCACACGCCGGATCACGTTCAATGCCGATGGTACGCTCGATGGCGTCGATGCTGCCTCTGACGAAATCGCACAAGCGCTTGGCACTTCAATCGGGCTGGGCGTTGCCGGGCTCTGGCAAGCGGGCGAACCGATCCAGCTGGCCCAGCTTCGCATACTCGGACAGGCACTTAGCCTCGATGTTTCAGGCCAGATCGCGGACAACATCTTTGACGGTGACATTGCGCTGCAAACGGGGTCCCTTGCACCTTTCTCCGGCCTTGCAGGGCGCGATCTTTCAGGCGCCATTTCGCTTCTGGCAACGGGTATTGTCTCGCCCCTGACCGGCGGTTTCGACGTCGTACTTGACGGGTCGGCAGACAATCTTGCCATAAACGATGACATTGCCGACCGTCTGCTTGAAGGCACGGCCCGGCTTGAAGGCCGGGTCGCACGGACCGAGAACGGGCTGGAAGCGACCGGCTTTTCGATTTCCAACCAGCAGATCGAACTGATGGCCAACGGGATTTACGCCACCGGCGCCGCCGATTTCCGTTTCGATCTTGCGCTTGCCGATCTGGGTCTGATCGACACGCAAATGAGCGGGGCGCTTTCAGCGTCGGGTACAGCGCTTGGCAGCGAAGGCACGCTCCATCTCGATTCGCAGATCACCATTCCTCAGGCCCGGCTTGCCGATCGCAGCTTGAGCGAAGCGGTGATCGGATTTGAAGGAACGAGCACTGCCGACGGGCTTTCGGGCGCGGTTTCCGGCACTGGTTTTCTTGATGGTTTCCGCATTGCTCTGGGCACCGATCTTGACGTCACAAGCGAGCGCACGCGCCTCGAAGCGATCCGCTTTGACGCGCCGGGCGCCCAGCTTACCGGCGCCCTGACGATCCTTGCCAATGGATTGATTGATGGACAGTTGTCGCTCGATGCGCCCAATATCGAAACGGCCGCTGCCCTCGCCCTGGTTGATGCGAGCGGGGCGATCCATGCTCAAATCGCGCTTTCGAGCGGCAATGACATGCAATCGGCCCAGATCGAAGCCCGGCTGGCGGATGTGCGGATCGACGATATCGTAATCGGTTCGGCCAGCACCAATGCCCGGATCAACGATCTGTTGGGCGTCCCGGTTATTGAGGGTAATGTTTCAGGCGAGCGGATTTCAGCGGCCGGGATCGATATCGATACGCTCGCGCTGACGGCCACATCGCGCCAGCAGACCACCCAATTTGAAGGCAGTGCTTCGCTTGCCACCGGTGCCGACATTGCCCTTGCCGGTGCGCTTTCGCCAATCGAAGGCGGCTATCGGGTCGGACTGGATCGGTTCACGATTGCCCAGGATGCTATTTCGGCGCGCCTCGTCGCGCCCACAACGCTGACCGTTATCGACGAGAATGTCGAATTTTCAGGCGTCGAGCTGGCAGTCGGGGAGGGAAGGATCACTGCGACCGGCACGGCAGGACAAAATCTCGATGTCGCGCTCGATGTAACCGGGCTGCCGCTTTCCATTGCCAACACAATCGCGCCAGACCTGGGGCTTGCCGGTACGGTCAATGCCACAGCCCAGATCAGCGGTCCGGCAACTGATCCCGACGTGCAGTTCACTGTTCAAGGCGCGGGGCTGAACGCAGCAGCGATCGGTGAATTTGGTGTCGCGCCGCTCTCGGTCAATGCGCAGGGCCGGTTTACCAACAACACCGTTACCCTTGCAAGCGCCCAGATCACTGGCCAGCAGGGCCTCACCGCCAATGCGCAGGGCACCATCGGCCTCGATGGCGGCGGGCTTGACCTGTCGGTCACGGCCAATGCCCCATTATTGCTTGCCAACCAGTTCGTAGCCGATCGCGGCGCCCAGATTTCGGGCACGGCTTCGCTCGATGCCCGGATCACCGGCCAGCTTGACGACCCTCAATTTGCGGGTACGGTCGCGGTCGCCAGTGGCGATTATATCGATCCCGAACTCGCAATCCGGTTACAGCAGATCACCGGCACGGGCACGCTGTCTGCCAACCAGCTTGTGATCAGTTCCCTGACCGGGCAATTGGCAACAGGCGGGTCGATAGCTGTATCGGGGACGGTGGGTCTCGATGCGCCCAATTTCACCTCCAATGTCCAGATCGCGCTCAATAATGCTCGCTATGCGGATGGCAACCTGCTCGTCGCAACGCTTAATGGCGGGCTGAACCTGACCGGCCCAATCGGCGCGGGCGGGCAATTGTCGGGCACGATCAACATCGCGCGGGCCGACATAACGGTACCCGACGCCGTTGGCGGACCGGGTGGGGTCATCGATGTCGATCACCGCTTTCCACCGCAGGACGTCGCTGCCACGCTTGCCCGTGCACAAATCGACCAGCGTGCGGCAACCGCGGCGCGAACGGCCCAAACACCGCTGACACTCAACATCGCCATCAATGCGCCAAACCAGATCTTCATTCGCGGGCGCGGTCTCGATGCCGAGGTGGGCGGTAGCGTGCAGATCACTGGCCCGATCGACGATTTGCGACCGGTGGGCGGGTTCGAGCTCATTCGCGGGCGGCTGTCCATTCTGGGCCAGCGGATCGATTTTGAATCCGGCATGGTGACGTTGATCGGCGATCTCGATCCGTTTATCGATCTTGTGGCCCGCACGTCGGGCGAAGGCATCATCGTTTTCGTCACGATTACGGGCCGGGCCTCTGCCCCCCAGATCGGGTTCTCGTCCGAGCCCATGCTGCCCGAAGACGAAGTCCTTGCGCGTTTGCTGTTTAACCGGGGAGTGGGCGAACTCTCCCCGCTCCAGCTTGCCCAATTGGCCGCTGCAGCAGCGGAGTTGGCAGGGGGCGGAGGCAACAATTCCCTGCTCAATTCCTTACGGCAGGCCACAGGCCTTGACGATCTCGACATCATTACCGATGACGATGGCAATGCGGCGGTAAGGGCTGGCCGGTATATCGACGACAATATCTATCTGGGCGTTGAGGCCGGCGCATCGGGACAATCGAGGGTGACGATCGATCTCGACATCACCGACAACCTGCGCGCGCGCGGAGCGACAGGGACCGACGGGGACTCTTCGCTCGGCATCTTTTACGAGATGGACTATTAAAAGGCCCGATACCGCTTTTCGAAAAGCCCCTGTTGGCCTATTGGCGGGGGACGCCGGCATGCAAGGGAAGGGCGTCACATCAGTCAGGACCGGGTGGCGCCTTTAGATGCCGGCCCTTTGGCAGATCGCTCCGCTTGAAAGAAGGGCGTCGCCCTGATCTGAATGACCGGGCGTCGGTCGGCATGATGTTGCCGCAATTGGAACTTTCCGGCGCCCAGAGTCTTTTCCTCTCACAGTCAAACAATGTCGGTGCGCCTTGCCGACTGTGATGGGAAAGGATCATCTATCCATGTTTAAAGGCCTTTTGCTCTGGATGGTCGGCATTCCGTTGCCGCTTGTCATCCTGCTTATGATTTTTGTGCTTTAGGCACAGTCTTACTTTTCGAGAACAGTTTTGAAACCTCACTTCGCAGCCAGTTCTGCGCGGGGAAAATCCTTGTGCTTTTCCCACTGTGTTTCACGCTGTCGACTTTTATTGAACCCAAGGAGACTGGATCATGAATGCCATTATTTATCTTGTCGGACTGGTTGTGGTCGTTATGGCCATCTTGTCCTTTATAGGTCTTGCGTGAGCACTGGTTTAACCATCGATAAAAGGAGGGAGGCCGCATCATGGCTGTTGAACCACACGGCGGCGTAGCGCAAAATGAAGCCCCGACTGCCAATGAGGGGTCCTATGTCGATTGGCCCGCAATTCTGGGCGGTGCCGTCGCTGCTGCCGCTATTTCTCTTGTTCTTATGACATTTGGCTCGGCAATCGGGTTCACGCTGACCGACCCTTTGGGCGGCGATGGCGTTCCCTTGTTCTGGTTGGCAATTGCGATCGCGATCTGGGTTGTCTGGGTTCAGGTGTCGGCCTTCATGGTCGGTGGTTATCTGACCGGGCGCATGCGCCGGCGCCATTTCGATTCCAACGAACATGAGGTTGATGTGCGCGATGGCATCCATGGTCTTCTGGTTTGGGCAACCGGGCTTGTCATTTCCGCAATCCTGGCCTTTGGTGGCATCGGCTTTCTGGCCCAGGGCGTCGGGCAGGCGACAGGCGCGGCCATTGGCGCCGCAGTCAATGGCAATGGCGAAGGTACAAATCCGTTCGATTATACGATCGACATGCTGTTCCGCACCACTCAGCCCAACGCTGAAAATGCCGAAGCGGCCAGGATGGAAGCCACCCGCATTCTTGTCGGCGGCATCACCGGAGATGGGGTCAGCAACGATGACCGCGCCTATCTTGCAAGTGTTGTGGCCAATCGGACCGAACTCAACCAGGAACAGGCCGAGGCGCGGGTCGATGACGTCATTGCCCAGGCCGAAACTGTTCAGGCCGATATTCTCGATGCAGCCGAGCAGGCACGTAGGATCGCCATTCTGGTTGCCTTCCTTACTGCAGCATCGCTGGCCGTAAGTGCCGCCGGCGCCTATTTTGCAGCCGGTATGGGCGGCAGTCACCGGGACAAGCATATGATCGTGCCCTTCTTCAACCGGCCGATGCGCTGATAAGCTGCGATCTGCAAGACCGGCAAGGCGGCCTCGAAAGGGGCCGCTTTTTTGCATCGCAGGAACGCAGTTTTTGCGGGGTCGCCGATGACATAAGGTCATCGGGGACAAATTGACAATTTCCCGAGACGCGAAATTGTTTTAAGGGACGATTATGATCGATTTGTCCCGCCGCCGAGTCCTCATCCTTTTTGCCGCCAGTGCAGCCGTTGCAACGCTTTCGGCCTGCGCCACGGCGCCGATGGTGATGACCACTGCCAACGCGCAACCGGTCTCGTCTGTTTACCCTGCCCAGGCCCGCGACGCGCTCAACCAGATGCGGCGTGAAAACAACCTTCCCGAGCTCGTTCATAACCCGGTCTTGCAGCGGGTTGCCGACGAACAGGCTGAAATCATGGCGCGAAACGGGAACATCGCTCATACCGCCGAATCGGGCCAGGCCTTCATCACGCGATTGCGGCGTCAGAATTTCTGGGGCGGAGCGGGCGAGAACCTTGCGGGTGGGCCGCCCAATCTTGCCAGTGCTATCGAGGGATGGATGCGCTCTCCGGCCCATCACCGGGTCATGGTCAACCCCGATTACGTGCAGTTCGGCATCGCTGTGCGGCGCGGCCGCTCCACGCCCAACAACACCTACGGCACCTATTGGGCGCTCATCATGGGCGTCATGTCGCCGGAAATGCGGGCGCAACTGGCAGCATCTGCCTGATTTTCCTTTGCCTATTGCACAAGTACCGGTTGACGGCATTCAAAGCCGTGTAGCCTGATATCGGCCTCGCCCAGCCCGATCCCGAGCATGGAGAGCAATGTGGTGAGCGTTGTGTCGATTACAGGCGCCACCGGGTTCAAAAGCGCCTGAACCGTGCCCAGTAGCCCCGACAATAGTCCACCCAGAAGATTTGTGCCCAAAAGCTCGAGCTTCAGATCGAGATTGCCGATCAGGCTGGCTGTCAGGCTGCTTACAGGGGTGGTCGTCGATACCGTTTTCACTGTTCCGGCGATCACGTCAGCCTGGGTAAAGGTCAGGTTTTGCGGGGCGGTCGCGGCCATGGCGACGTCGGCCCTTGCAGTGACGCGTGCAAGGCTGGCGACATTGACGATAGGGGTGCGCGAAAAGCTCAGAGGTTGGCTCATATTGCTGAACCCGCCTGATGAAATTGCGCCCACCCCCAGCCGGGCAATTCCAGGCCGGGCGGCAATCGTTGCCTGCCATTGGCCGGGATGGGATGGCGGACAGCGCAGGCCGGTCAATTGCGCTTCACCCGAGGCCAGTTCGAGATAGACAGGCAGGCCGATTTTGAGCAGGCCGATACCGGTCCCGCCACTGCCCAGCACTGTTATATCGAGTTTGAGCCGGACCTGTGCCGTACGTACATAGGCGCCGCGGGGCCCAAGCGTGTACCAGCCACCCTGCGGCGGCTGACCGACGGCAAGCTGTGCCGTGACCCCGGCAATCGAGGGCAGGCTAACGCCCAGATCCAGCCCCACCTGCCGGTCGCCATCGGCCACCATTGCCGCAGCTGTCAAAAGTTCGAGCGCATTGACGCTGGCATCAAGGCCCGCAACAGCGGTTCCAACGCCGACATTGGCAAGTCCCTCGGCAACGATAAGCCTTGCCATCCCGACAAAAATCGAATCGTCGACGAGACCGGCCAGATTAAGCAGAACATCGGCAGCGGCGCCCGACTGTCCTTGTGCCGCGACCGAGAGCGCAGCCGCGATATCGGCCAGCGCAATGTTAGAATCAAGCAACTGCCCATAGGTGCCCGCCTGCAACCCTACTTCGCCCGCCAGCGCGTCGAGAAAGCCCAAAAGGGCAATGTCGAGATTGGCGAGGTTCTCGTAATCGACAAGCTGCAGCGAAAGTGTTGTGCCCAAAAGCCCGCCGAGGATGGCATTAGCGATTCCAGCGTTGAGATTGACCAGTCGCGAACCGATGGAAAAGGCCGCGCGTGGCTCCATGGCCGCCACGGCGCTTGCCGATATATCGGGCAGGGAGGCCAGAAATGTCTGGGCGAAATACAGATTGCCCTTTGTGCGCATATCTACCCGTACCGCGTTTGCATGGCCCGTTGCCGGCTCGAAACGGGTGGCAACGGGCCGGTCGGGATCGGGCCAATAGATGCCGGTTATGACGTCGAGCGGCCCGCCCACCGCGCCGGATAGCGTTTCGAGCGCCACCGAGCCATTGATGTGCCCGGAATCGGTGAGCGAAAGCGCTGCGCGCTCAAACGCTGTATCGGGATTGCCCATGGCATGGAGCGCGGCCATATCGACCCCGGCCTGCAATACGCGTTTCTGATGATAGAGCGCCGCCGCATCGACCGCCAGCGCCGCCAGCACGATCAGCAAGGGAAAAGCCACCGCCATCATGATCGCCATGCTGGCGCGCGTATCGCGAGCAAATCTGGAAAGGCATGACGGCAGCGGTTTCATGGCTAAAACGGCCCGCCATTGCGAATGATGGAGCGGTAGGCAATTGTCTGGCTGGGCAAGGGCAGCGGGGGATAAAGGTTCCAGATCGGCAGGGTCGAGGCATCGTAGCGCACGGTCACAAGGAACTGGTTTTCATCGTGTGGGCTCGGCTCCGGCACGATCTCAAGCCGATCGGGATCGAGCAGAATGTAGCCCTGCGCATTGGCCTGTGCATAGGCATGAACAAGGTTCGCCCGTTCGGTATCGTTGAGGCCGGCCACGGCCACACGGGCAGCATCGGCAGCCAATTGTTGGACCGAGTGCGCCGCGCCGAAATAAATTCCATAGGCCAGAGCACCGAGAACAACAAGCAGGTAGATTGGCATCAGCAGGGCGAATTCGACTGCGGACGCGCCGCGCTGATTGGTCCAGAACGGCCGGGACGAAAACGCATTCCGAGCCATGATCATGTCCTCCGGTCTGTCGGTGACCGGGCGATATTAGGCGCGCGATTGTTCCCCGGCGCTGAATCACCGGCTCAGCACAAACCCCGACAGGGCTCAGAGGTTTTGCGGATCGGCCGCCAGAACCGTTTCCAGATGGTTCTCAAAAAGCGCAATGGGCTCCCCCGCGCCATGCGGCCGATAGGTTTTTTCCGCCTCAAGCGAGCGTTGGAGAAACGCCTTGATCCCCGCATTACCCTCGAGCGCTGCCAGCGGATAAAAGCCCTCATCGAGCCGGGAAAGCATCAGGTTCTTGGTCGCCACCATCCTTTCGGTCACTCCCGGTCCGTTGGAAACCGAAACCGGCATTTTGACATAGGCATGGAGCGGGGTGCCGAAATGCCGGCAACTCGGGAAGGTCGCGAACAGCTTTAGCAGCAGGTCCAGATCGGTCAGGCAGGGCAGGCTCGAATCGTAACGCGGATCGGCGCGATTGCGGTCATAGACCAGCATCGAATCCATCGAAATATTGGTGAATTTATACGCGGACGGCGCCAGGTCCCGGTCCGGCCCGGCTCCCACATGGCGCAGCACCTGCCCATCCGGCATGGTCACAGCGAGCGCGCAGGAGGCCAGTCCGTGCTCGGCAGCGCCCTTTGCCATGATGGCTAGCTTATGCGGCAGGAAGAAATCATCGGCGTCAAGGATCGCGCAAATGGGGTTTTGCGCCGCATCGAGCCCGATATTGCGCGCGTTCGAGGATCCCGAGCGGACCTTGCCGGTATTGAGCATGCGGACACGCGGATCGTCGATCCCGGCGCGGGCCAGAACCGGTTCATAATCGCACCCGTCATCGACAACGATAAGGATTTCCAGATCGTCGATTGCTTGCGTGATCGCGCTCTCGATGCTTTTTGCGATTGTTTCCTGCGCATTATAGGCGGGGATGATTACTGAAACTGCAGGCAATTGAGGCATTTAGGGTCCCTAAGGGTCTGGTTTCAAAAATGTGACGGCACTTGAACCGCACCTTCGCTGCCCCATATCATATCCAGAACCCGGAGGTGCCTATGAGATGGGCCTTTGGGGGATCGTGTTGCTTGGTTGACAAGGACGAATGCCACTATGTCACGCATATCGCTTTTTTCCGCGCCGTTTCTCTTGGGCTTTGATGCTTTTGAAGAGCGCTTTGACCGTCTGGCCAAGGCCAGTGATGGCTACCCTCCTTTCAATATCGAACGCATCGCCAACAACGACGGATCAGAGCTTTTTCTGATCTCGGTTGCCGTCGCCGGTTTCGCTCGTAACGAGTTGGAAGTGATTGCAGAGGATAATCAGATCATCGTGCGGGGTCGGCAGACCGAGGATGGTGCGCGCCAATACCTGCATCGCGGCATCGCCGCGCGTCAGTTCCAGCGCACCTTTCTGATGGCCGACGGCATGCGCGTCGAGGGTGCCGAACTTTCGGACGGCCTCCTTGTCATCAGGGTCGAGCGCCCGATTGCTGAACCTGTATCCCGACGCATCGAGATCAGGACGGCAGAGTAAGGAGTATTGAGTGATGAACAAGTCCAATGAAAAGCGCCTTTTCACCGAAGCGCCCCTGGGCAATACGGCTCAGATGCTCAAGGTGATGACCGCTGCCCAGTTCGCGGCGCTTGGCGCCGGGGATATCGTGTTCTGGCGCCAGATGAACGCAGGCGATCTTGCCCAATTCGTGCCCCAGGCCGGAATGGCGCCAGCCGATCAGCCGCTTGAATTGCTGATGTCGGCAGACGGCGCGCCGGTTCTGATCGCCGATTCACGCGATGCGATTCTGGACTGGATCGAAGGTCACGAAGTGCGCCTGGCCACCCTACATTAAGGCCGACACGTCCGCACGATCAAGCGACGTTCAGGCTGCGTTAATGGCTTCGAGCGGTGTTGTCAGAATGTCGCGCAGCTTGGCTTCATCCTTGGTCGAACGCAGTCGATCGACAATGCCTTCGGAGCGCAACAGCCGCGCAACCTTGCTCAGCGCCTTGAGATGATCTGCTCCCGACCCCTCGGGCGCCAGCAGCATAACCACCAGATCGACAGGCTGGTCATCGACAGCATCGAACTCGATCGGCTGAGCCAGTTTGGCAAAGACGGCGGTTACGCCGGAAAGGCCCTTGATCTTGCCATGTGGGATTGCAATCCCATTGCCCAGACCAGTGGAGCCAAGCTGCTCGCGGCTTAAAAGCGTGTCAAAGATCGTCTGGGCATCGACCCCTACAAGGGTCGATGCCTTTTCGGCCAATTGTTGGAGGAGCTGGCGTTTGCTCGCGACCTTAGCGCAGGGAATCACCGATTCCTGCGACAGAATGTCAGCAAGTTCCATGAAAGAAAGCCTTTGTGGTGCCGTTGTTGGAATTATGGCCCGTCAATTTTTTGCAAGGGCTGGATCTATCCAGCCAATGTTGCCATCGGCCCGGCGGTAAACCACATTCATGCCGCCATGTCCAGCGTGACGGAACACAATCACGTCAGATTGCGCCAAATCAAGCTCCATCACGGCCTCGCCGACACTCATGGTGCGCAGGCTCTGGGTTGATTCAGCAATGACCGGCGGAGCCAAATCGTCTTGGACTTCCTCGTCGTCGAATGGCGCCAGGATGTAGTCGGCGTAGCCGCTTTCGGTGCCATTGGAATTACGCCGGTGGTTCTTGAGTTTGCGCTTGTAGCGCCGCAATCGTTTTTCGATATGCTCAGCCATTGTTTCATAGGCTTTGGTGGCATCGTTTTCCGCTGCCGTCGCCTTGAGAACAACTCCGGTATCGAGGTGGACCATGCAGTCCGCACGAAACCCGATACCTTCTGGCTCGAGGGTGAGGTGCCCATCATATCCGCCATCGAAATATTTCCCGACAACGGCGTCGAAATGGTCCTGCGCCTTGGTGCGCAGCGATTCACCGACGTCCATGTTCTTACCAGATACACGCAAGCTCATGATTGCCTCTCGGTCTAGTTATGGGCGTCCCAATCATACAAGCCGTCATGACCGGAACAGTTCCGAGTCTAGACCCGGAGCGCCTCTCAAGGCAATCATATTGGCGCGATCGGATGCGATTTATCGTTTCTTGGTGGAAAACGCCGTCTGGTTGATCGGAGTCAATCTTGAGGACGCGGCAAGGGTCATACTGGGTCACAAAACTTGTCTCAATACGAGCAAGTCACTATAGTCCGGGCAAAGATAAACAAGGAAGGCCTCACATACCGATGACACGATTGTCTCGCGATACGGCACCTGCCTCCCGCGGCCCCTGCCTTATGGCGGTGCTGCGCATGGCTGGCTTGCGCCCGACACGTCAACGGCTGGCGCTTGCCGAATTGCTGTTTGGCGGCGAGCATCGCCACGTCAATGCCGAGCAGCTTCATTCCGAAGCGGCCCAGGCAGGCGTTCAGGTTTCGCTCGCAACGATCTACAATTCCCTGCACCAGTTCCGGCAGGCCGGTCTGTTGCGGGAAATCTCGGTTGACGCCTCCCGATCCTATTTCGATACCGATACCACCGATCACCATCACTTCTATATCGAGGATGACCAGACGATTCAGGACATCCCTTCGGATTCGATAAAGATTTCCGGGCTGCCTAACGCGCCCGAAGGCATGGTGGTCAGCCATGTGGATGTGATCGTTCGGGTCAAAAAAGCGAAATAAATCAACCGCCTAATACCAAACACACCCTCCACCGCCATCCACTGTTGGCAGACGTTTTCTGGCCGGGCGGCCAGAGGCGCAAGCTTCGGTGTTTGCCGCATGTTCAGTTGCTGGGCACCAAAGAAGTGTCAGTCGAACACTTCGTTGACATAAACGCCCCAAAGCGCATCCTGTTCGATAAAGCCCGAATATTGAGTTGCGCGGCCGCTTTCGCCCGTATGGTTGAAGCGGACTTCGCACATGGTTCCCGTACAGCGGCGCACTTCAACCATAAGCCCTGGCATCAGCCAGGCGCGGACTGGTGCATTGGCATCAGGGCGCGAGCGCAGCGCGACCTGACCCTGCTCCGCCCAAGGCGTTACAAAGGCGGTGCGGGTGCCAACCAAAAGGTTCTGATGCAGCCAGCCTTCCGCTCCGTCCACATCACGGATGCGGCGCCAAGTATCGAATTCCTGGGTGATTTCCACAGGGATGCCCGGCCGCACATAGACCCATGCGATCTCGTAACGCGTGCCCGGCCCGACCCTGACATTGACCGGAGACGAGCGCACCGACACAAAGCGCGGCAGCGGCAACCCACTCGAAGCGCCTACAGATTGCGGCTGCGCGAAGACCGGGCCAATGGCCAGGAAAGAGCCTGCAAGGGCGAGAATGCACAAAAGAATGGCGCGCAATCTGGAAAATGCAGTCAATTGTATCTGTCTCGCGTTTTTCGGGTCTGGGTTCTGGTAGAATCGAAACCAGGGCGCCTGCTTTTATTTGTCGTGCCCCAAAAACGCAAATCCGTTTCCAGCTCCGCGAGACACGCCACAGTTCAGCGCTCAGGGCTTTCCAGACCCCTGGTTTTTTCCTATCACTAGCGCAACGATCTTAACGGGCGCTGAAAGGGCTATTGATGATCCGGGCTGAGGCAGCAAAATGGTGATGGCGTGACCACCGATCGCGCGAGGATTTGTGTATCGCGCCGCTTGCCCCGCTCCATTGAAGAGCGCATGGCGGCCCTTTTCGACGCCAGTTTCAATGCCGATGACATGCCTTTCGATTCGGCCGAACTAATCGGCAGGCTCCACGGCGCCGACGTACTCGTCTCCTCGATTACGGATCGCATCGATGCCCAGACCATCTCCGCCTTTCCGCCATCGGTCAAACTGATTGCGCAGTTCGGCAACGGCTTTGACAATATCAACATCGAAGCAGCTCATGCCGCTGGCATTACCGTTACCAACACGCCCTCGGTGCTGACCGAGGATACCGCGGACATGGCCATGGCGTTGATCCTGTCGATCCCGCGCCGTTTGAACGAAGGCGCGCAGGTGCTCTTGAAGGACGGAACCTGGGACGGCTGGTCGCCCACATGGATGCTCGGGCGACGGCTGGGGGGAAAGGCGCTCGGGATCGTGGGGTTGGGCCGCATTGGCACCGCGGTCGCACGCCGGGCGCGGGCGTTCGGGCTTTCCATTCATTATTGCGGCCGCTCACGCAAACCGGCGCAGGTCGAAGAGACGCTCGGGGCGACTTGGTGGGAAAGCATCGAAGAGATGCTGGCCCATGTGGATATCGTCTCGCTGCACACGCCCCATACCCGCGACACTTTCAATATCCTTTCGGCCGACCGGCTGCGGGCAATGAGAAAGGGCGCAGTTCTGGTCAATATCGCCCGACCAGAGCTTGTTGACGAACAGGCGCTGGCTGAATTGATCGAAGCGGGACATCTTCAGGGCGCGGCGCTCGACGTCTTCGAGCACCAGCGCGGCATCAATCCCAGATTGCTGGCGCTGGCGCGGGCGCACAAAGTGGTCCTTACCCCGCATATGGGCTCGGCAACCCTTGAGGGGCGGATCGAAATGGGGGAAACCGTGATCGTCAATATCCGCACTTTCCTTGACGGCCACCCGCCACCGCATCGCGTGCTGCCCGAACACATCCTGCATCACGAACCGCGTGGGAGTTAAGGCCGATTACGAGAAGCGCCTAGCTTGCCGTGACCGGCCTTGTGCCCAAAACCTGCACAAAGCGCAGCAGATAACCATCGGGATCGGCAACGACGCATTGATACTGCCCGATCTCGACATCATCGCGCCGATACCAGCGCGTCTCGGGCGACAGATAAGGCATGATCGCATTTGCTTTGAGCCGCTCGAGCAGCGGATCGAGCGCATCTAAGCCAATCTGAAAGTTGACCCCGCGCCCCAATTGACCGTCCGTATCACCGAAATCGCGGCCCAACCCGATCTGGTCGAGCATGATCTGGCTGGCCCCGAGCGCAAAAAAGCCGAACCCTTCTTCGGACCGCTCATATATGAGCGTGAACCCGAGAATAGTCAGGTAGAAATTTCGGCTCACGCGGTAACTTTTGACCGCAAGCTCGGGCACCAAAGCGTTGATTGTCTGCATGACCTTTGAGCTCCACTATATGGAACTCCTCCCGTTTCATTAGAGCCGTTCAGGTTTTAAGGGAATCAAAACCCGGCTCTAAGTCTTTGTTTTGGCGCGTGTCCGAACGCAAAGCCATTTCCACCCTCCAGGCAGGTCCAAGGACATGCTTTTGCTGGACACGCTCCAAGTTCCCAAAAACGCAAAAAAGCCCGGAAAATTCCGGGCTTTTCGCGCATAAATTGTGCCTAACTTTGCGTTAAGCAGACTTATTCTGCGTCGTCTTTCTCGACTTCCTTGCCGGTCTCCTGATCGACGACCTTCATCGACAGACGCACCTTGCCGCGCTCGTCAAAGCCCAAAAGCTTGACCCAGACCTTGTCGCCTTCCTTGACCACATCGGTGGTCTTGGCGACGCGTTCAGACGCGAGTTGTGAAATGTGAACCAGGCCGTCCTTGGCGCCGAAGAAGTTGACGAAAGCCCCGAAATCGGCGGTCTTTACAACTGTGCCCTGATAGATTTCACCGACTTCCGGCTCATCGGTAATCGACTTGATCCACTTGATCGCGGCATCGATTGCCTTGCCGTCCGAAGAGGATACCTTGACGGTGCCATCATCCTCGATATTGACCTTGGCGCCGGTCTTTTCCACGATTTCGCGGATGACCTTGCCGCCGGTGCCGATCACTTCGCGAATCTTGTCGGTCGGAATCTTAAGTGTTTCAATTCGCGGTGCAAATTCGCCCACTTCGGACCGGGCCGTGTCGATTGCCTTGGCCATTTCGCCAAGGATATGGGCGCGGCCTTCATTGGCCTGAGCCAGCGCGACCTTCATGATTTCCTCGGTAATACCGGCAATCTTGATGTCCATCTGAAGGCTGGTGATGCCTTGGGAGGTGCCGGCAACCTTGAAATCCATGTCGCCAAGATGATCTTCATCGCCCAGAATATCGGAGAGAACGGCGTATTTATCGCCCTCAAGGATAAGCCCCATGGCAATACCCGAAACCGCGCGCTTCATGGGCACACCGGCATCCATAAGGGCCAGCGAGGTGCCACAAACCGTTGCCATCGAGGACGAACCGTTCGATTCGGTAATTTCGGAAACCACGCGCAACGTATAGGGGAATTCTTCGGCACTGGGGCGAACAGGGTTGATGGCACGCCATGCCAGCTTGCCATGGCCGATTTCCCGGCGGCCGGGCGAGCCTACACGACCAGCTTCACCGACCGAATAGGGCGGGAAGTTGTAGTGCAGCATGAAGTTCTGCTTGGAGGTGCCTTCGAGCGAGTCGATGAACTGTTCGTCATCGCCGGTACCCAGAGTTGCAACGACCAGCGACTGGGTTTCCCCGCGCGTGAACAACGCCGAACCGTGAGTGCGGGGCAAAACACCGACCTCGGAAACAATGGGGCGCACCGTTGAAAGGTCGCGGCCATCGATACGGGTCTTGGTGTCAAGAATGTTCCAGCGCACGATCTTGGCTTGAAGCGACTTGAACACGGCACCGATCTGCTCAGGGCTGTATTTCGCTTCGCCGTCCTCAGGAAGGAAATGTGCCTTTACCTTGGCCTTTACCGCATCTACGGCGGCATAGCGGGCCTGCTTGTCGGTATTCTTGTAAGCGGAGCGCAATTCATCCTCAACCAGCTTGAGCATTTCAGCTTCAAGCTCGGAATGGTCTTCCGGAGTGAACTCACGCGGCTCCTTGGCAGCGAGTTCAGCCAGTTTGATGATCGCGTCGATCACTTTCTGGCTCTGCTGATGGCCGAACATGACCGCACCAAGCATGACGTCCTCGGAAAGTTCCTTGGCTTCCGATTCAACCATCAAAACAGCGTCGGAGGTGCCGGCCATTACGAGGTCGAGCTTGGAGTCGTCGCGCTTGTCGATCGGGGTGTTGAGCACATATTCGCCGTCGATATAGCCGACACGCGCAGCACCGACCGGCCCCATGAACGGAATACCCGAAATGGTGAGTGCGGCCGAAGTTGCAACAAGTGCCAGAACGTCCGGCTCGTTTTCCATATCGTGCTGGAGCACAGTCACGATAACCTGGGTTTCGTTCTTGTAGCCAGCAGGGAACAGCGGGCGGATCGGACGGTCGATCAGGCGGCAGATCAGGGTTTCCGCTTCCGACGGGCGGCCTTCGCGCTTGAAAAAGCCGCCAGGAATCTTGCCGGCCGCAAAGTATTTTTCCTGGTAATTGACTGTCAGGGGGAAGAAATCGACGCCTGCCTTGGGTTCCTTTGCCGAAACAACAGTGGCCAGAACCACGGTTTCGCCCAGAGTCGCGACAACAGCGCCATCGGCCTGACGGGCAACTTTGCCGGTTTCAAGGGTAAGGGGTTGTCCACCCCAGTCGAGTTCGACCTTGTGGTGTTCGAATTTGATTGTCATCTTCTATCACATTCCATCTTTTGCGCCCTCGATCTGGCCCAAAGGCCGAAAAACGGGGCGCGGCGCGATCCATAGGGCCGGTGCGGTCGGAACATGGACAAGACGGCGAGAGACTCGTCAAAATAGGCCAGACGACCCAGTTAAAAAGTCTCCGGCGATCCTGCCATGCCCCAGGGCTGGCCCTTTTCGATCGCTGGTTTGCCGGTTCGGGCCCATCCCGGAACCCGGCTTTGCTTCTCATCTTTTCCGCTTTCGGCTTGAAAGACGGTGTGAAAAGCAAAAGATGCGGCACCTTTATAAAAGCGCCGCATCTTTTTGTATTTCGCTTAGCGGCGGATGCCGAGCCGTTCGATAAGGCCCTGGTACCGCGCATGATCGCCACGCTTCACATAATCAAGCAGCGAGCGGCGGGTCGAGACGAGCTTCAAAAGGCCGCGCCGCGAATGGTTATCCTTGGCGTGGGTCTTGAAGTGATCTGTCAGGTTGTTGATCCGCTCGGTCAGAATGGCAACCTGAACTTCCGGAGAGCCGGTATCGCCGTCCTTGGTCGCATATTCCTTGATCAGCGCAGCCTTGCGCTCTGGCGTAATCGACATCGGTTTATCCTTTCAAAACAAGGGAGTTCAAAGACGCCGTAGCCGGGATGTCGTCCAGGTACGGCCAATCAGCGCATCTGCCAAAGGCAGGCATGCTTTTCTGAATGGCGTCCCTATAGGGGAAATATGACCAAATGAGAAGCTTTTTGTTTGCGCCGGAGCGCGGTGTCGGGTGCTCAATCATCCTCGTCATCGCCTTCAAGCCCAACCTGCTCGCGGGCTGGATCGAGATATTGCAACGGGATCGAAAAACGCCATTCAAGTCCATCTTCGTGAATGACGCGCTCAACATCGGCATAAAGGGCGCCCGCAACCATGGTCTTGAGCACAACGGTGCCAAATCCCTTGCGCTCCTGGGGTACTGCAAATCCCGGCACATATTCGCGCCAGGCAAGATCGAGCGCTGTGCAGTCTTCATTATAGGACCAGTCAACCTCAAGCCGCCCTTCGGGTGCGGCGAATGCTCCATATTTCGAGGCATTGGTCGCAAGTTCGTGCGCGGCCATGCCCAATACCTGCGCGGCCTGCACATTGAGTTTTATGTCCGGTCCCGTTTTTTTGACGCGCTCGGGATCTTCGGGGCGAAAGGGATCGATCTGGGTCTTGAAAAGATCGCGCAAGGCGATGCCGGAAGCCCCGTGAGCAAGCAGTAGATCTGTCGAGCGCGCCAGCCCGAAAATGCGGTTCTGGAAATTTTCGATGAATTTTTCCACCGAGTCGACGCCTTGGGCGGTTTGCTTGGCCATGGCGGAAATAACGGTAAGCTGGTTTTTCGAGCGATGCGCAACTTCGCGCATCAGAAAACGGACCTCGGCTTCCGCCTTTTGCCGCTTAAGCGCGGCTTCGGACAGAACCTCGGAGACAACCGTCATTTCCTGCACGGGATATTGCAAAGCTTCAATCGATTCACCGCTGCCGAGCCGCCTTGCCTGCCGCGCCAGCCCGCGCACCGAACGAGCAATCTGGCGGGCAACGATGGCAGCCGCCATTGCGGCAAGACTGACAATAGCCAACCCGCCCGCGATCAGCCAGAGCAGGGATTCCCGCAAAGGTTGGGCCACAACAAAGCTCGGCGCCCAGGCAATCACATACCATCCGGTCAGAATCGAGCGTTGGGTTATGGTCTTGTATTCTTCCCCATTGATCACCTGGGTTCGCCAGCGCTGCGACGTCCCCTGACCGTCGCGCGGGATGAAAAAAGCACCGCCCACTTCGGTATCGTCGTGAGAGGAGGCCGCCAGAACATTGTTATTGCCGTCAACAAGCGCCACATGCCAACCGGCAGGCAATTCGCGGCTAAGCAACGCGTTGGAAAGATTCGACACATTCTGGGTGAGAATGATGACCTGCTCGCCAGATATGTCGTCATCGTGTCGCATCATGACGTTAAAGACATATTCTCCAGCCACTTGTCCCCAGAAAACGGGCGAAACGATCGCATCGGTGGTCTCAAAGGCCCGCTTGGCGGTCTCGGGATCGGACATCAATCCCAAAGGCTCACCATAAGACACGCGGGTGTTGAACAATTGGCGATATTGCCGATCGATCAGGATCAGATGCGCCCCCGTTCCGGAAAGTGCGGCCTGGGCATGGGCATGATAGCGGCGCATGTCGCCTTCACCGAGAGCCTCCGAACGCGCAAGAACCCGTAAAGTCGTGATCATGCCTGAAATTTCGCGCTCGACCGCCTGCGCGACCGAACGGGTGGTGGCGACCGTAAAGGTTTCAACGATCTCTTCCTGGGCCACATTGTTGCGCTGAAGCAGAACGCCCGTGAAAGCCAGAGTCGGCAACAGGATGACCGCCATCAAAAAAGCCAGGTATGCGATAATGGGATAGGAACGGCGGCCAGACGGCAAAACAGGTCGGGCAGAAGAATTATGCGACATCTTGGGTCTAGCCTCAACCTGGAGCGTTCGGTTTGTCACGCGCAAGGCACCGCGCGCATGGAGCGCGTACGCCCATTCTTCCACTTCTTAACGCTTTGGCAAAAAAGCGTAAAGTGCCGGGGGCGCCAATGACCCCAGAAGAATTTACCCCTGGCACCGCCGATGCAAGCTCCCACAGATTGACCACTTGCGCGCGCCAAAGCCGCTGTGGCAGCATGGCCGTTCCATAAAACGCATACGGAACGACACGCTTGGCCGATACCTCCGATCGCTACGCAAACGAATATAAGCGCAAATTTCTCGTTATTGTCGATGACACCGAAGAGTGTGCAAAAGCCGTTACTTTCGCCGCCCTGCGCGTTCGCCGCACCGGCGGTACGGTTGTACTGCTCTCGATCATCGAGCCGGACAATTATCAACACTGGCTGGGCGTAGAAGACATCATGCGCGCCGAAGCGCGCGAGGCAGCCGAAACGCTTCAGGCCCGGCAGGCCGCGCGCATTGCGGCCTTCGGTTCCATCAAAGTCGAACGCGTGATCCGGGAAGGCAAGAAGGTCGACGAGGTCGAGGCCCAGATTACCGAGGACCCCGATATCGCCATTCTCGTCCTGGCTGCAGCCGATTCGTCGGAAGGGCCGGGTCCGCTTGTCTCCTCGATAGCCGCGCGCGGAGCCAATGCCTTTCGCGTACCGGTGACGGTCGTGCCGGGAACTATTTCCGATAGCGACCTGGCGGCACTCTGCTGAACGGGACGGCTTGCTTATTTCATCGATCCCGGCTCTTGCAATAGCGCGAAATTGCGCTATCTTTAATCCAGTTTGGAATGGTTCTAAATTTATGATCCATTCGCATCGAAGATGAAAGCCGGTGAAACCATGTTCATTCAGACAGAAGCAACGCCCAACCCAGCCACGCTGAAATTTCTGCCTGGGCGCGAGGTGCTTTCGGGCGAGCCGCGCGATTTTCGCGATGCCGAAGCTGCTCGTGTTTCGCCTCTGGCAAGCGCACTGTTTTCGGTCGATGGCGTGACCGGCGTATTTCTTGGCGCCGATTTCGTCTCGGTCACAAAGGCCGAGTCGATCGAATGGGCTCATATCAAGCCTTCGGTTCTCGGTGCCGTGATGGAACACTTCATGAGCGGAAAGCCGATCCTCGCCGATAACGCGGATGCGGATGCCGGAGATGCTGAGGACGAGTTTTTCGAGAACGAGGATTCCGAAACGGTAGAAGTCATCAAGGAATTGCTGGCGACCCGCGTACGCCCGGCTGTGGCCATGGACGGTGGCGATATTATTTTCCGTGGCTATAAGGAAGGCACTGTATTTCTGCATATGCAGGGTGCATGTGCAGGCTGCCCGTCATCCACCGCAACCCTTAAGAGCGGGATCGAAAACCTGTTGCGCCATTTCGTACCCGGCGTCGAGCAGGTTCAGCAAATCTGATCTTGCGCACATAAACCGACAATGGCCTCACGCCAGTTGCAGACCCCGCCAAGCCGAAGCGCTTGCGGGGTCTTGCTTTTCAAGCTATCGCAACGAGCATGACACGCCCGATCACCCTTGCCATCGATACCGCGCGCGAGCGCCTTCAGCTTGCGCTGGCAGGGTCGGCAGGTCAGCCGGCAACGCTTGTCCACGATATCGCTCGTGGTCATGCGGAAATCATCATGGGTGCCATCGGAACGCTTTTGGCAGATAACGGCGTTGACTATGAGCGGCTTGAACGTATCGCGGTAACGACGGGCCCCGGCTCGTTTACCGGCTTGCGAATCGGGCTGTCTGTCGCCCGCGCATTGGGGCTGGCCAAAGCCATTCCCGTTTTAGGCGTGCCGAGCCTTTTGGCGTTGTCGCTCGGACAGGACGGTGCGCAAAAGCTGGTTGTCGACGCCAAGCGTGGCCAAGCCTATCTCCAGACTTTTTCTGCGTCGGGTGTCAGCGCCGGACCGGCAAAGCTGCTGTCTTTTGAGGCCGCCCTGTCTCAAGCGGGCAAGACCGTCCCCGACGATCCGCATGTCGATATCGGGCTGGTAGCAGCCTGGGCGCAAACTGCCGATCCGGTCCGGTTTCCGCCAGTGCCCTCCTATATCCGGGATGCCGATGCCAAGCCGCAGACCAGGGGAAAGGTCTTGCGGGCATGAAGGTCTGGATGGCGCCACACGGATTGCATATCGGTTATGGGGAACCCCAGGACGCAGCCCAATTGGCGCGACTTCATGCGCAAGGATTTTATCGCGGCTGGCCGGTCAGCGATTTTGAAGCCTATCTTGCCGCACCCAAGATCACGCCCTGCTACATCGCCATGGACGCAAGGCGGAACATTTCCGGCTTTGCGCTTATCCGCACGACAGACGATGAGGCCGAGTTGCTCACGATCGCCGTGGATAAATGGCGGCGCAAGAAGGGAATAGGCCAAGCCTTGCTGCGGGCCGTGTTCGACGATCTGCGCCACAGCCCGGTGCGCTCGATATTTCTGGAAGTGGCAGACGACAACAATAGCGCCATCGGGCTTTATCGCAGGCACGGCTTTGCCGATATCGGCACCCGGAAAGGCTATTATCCCCGGCCTGACGGCTCGGCGGCAACCGCCCTTGTCATGCGGGCTGATCTCGGTTAACCCCAAATCATCGGGAACTTGAGACGATCGGGACCAGCGCATGGGCAATCCGCAGGCCGGTGAGGCCACACTCGAAGAGCAATGTGTCGCCCGCAATATGCGCATGACCGAACAGCGCCGCGTTATTGCGCGCGTGCTCGAAGCGGCGAGCGACCACCCCGATGTGGAAGAGCTTTATCGTCGCGCTTCGGCAATCGACCCGCGCATCTCGCTTTCCACCGTTTACCGGACCGTCAACCTTTTTGAGGAAGCCGGCCTGATCACCAAGCACGATTTCAAGGATGGGCGCGCACGGTTCGAGCAGAACCCTGACGAACATCATGACCACCTGATCGACGTGCGCTCTGGCAAGGTTATCGAATTCCGCAACGAGGAAATCGAGGCCATCCAGGAGCTTATCGCCAAAAAGCTGGGCTACAAACTTGTCGACCACAGGCTGGAGCTTTACGGTATTCCCCTTAAAACCGACACACCAAAAGACTAGGCGATGATCCTGCGCGTCGGATTTCTGGCGCTGGCGCTGGTGCCCTTTACATTGCTGTTCCTGCCGGTTCAGCTGCTGGCGCTGAAATTTTGGGCCGCAAGATCCCATATTCTGCCAAAGGCTTTTTTTGCCATTTTTGCTTTCGGGCTCGGGCTCCGGGTGCGGCTCTTGGGAGAGCCGGTTGCCAATGGCCCCGTGCTTTTGGTTTCCAACCACATTTCCTGGCTCGACATTGTTGCGATCGGCTCAAAACTGCCGGTGCGTTTTGTCGCCAAATCGGAGGTGGCGCAATATCGGTTGGTGGGCTTTATGGCCGGTTTGCAACGCACGATCTTTGTTGATCGCGCAAGGCGTTTGGATACCAAGCGCACAACCACGGCAATGGCGGATGCGTTAGAGAATGGCGGCAAGGTCGTGCTCTTTGCCGAAGGCACGTCCGATACGGGCACCCATGTTCTGCCTTTCCGATCCGCACTCGTGGGCGCGGTGCACAAGGCAATAAAGGCCGAAAAAGGCTGCTCGCCCCTTATTCAACCCATGGCAATTGCCTATCTTTCGATTGCCGGGCTTCCGATTTCGCGTCACGAGCGCACGCAGGTCGCCTGGATCGGGCATATGGGACTTGGCGACAATCTGGGACAAATTCTCGGCTCGGGCCGCAAGGATATTGCGCTGGCCCTTGGCTCCCCAATCGACGGGAAAATGGAACACAAGGCGGTCGCCAGGGAGGCGGAAGAAACCGTGCGCGAAATGCTTGTTGCGCTCAATCGTTCTCAGGCTTTGCCAAAGGGCGATGTTTTATTGTAAATGGGCGCCATGAGCGATGCGAGCAAGACCACAAATGCCAAGAAGGTCTTTATCAAGACCTATGGCTGCCAGATGAATGTTTATGACAGCGACCGGATGACCGATGCGCTGGCAGACCACGGGTTTAGCCCGACCCAGGACATGGGCGAGGCAGACCTTGTGCTGCTCAACACCTGCCATATTCGGGAAAAGGCCGCCGAAAAGGTCTATTCCGAACTTGGCCGCATCCGCGATTTCCGCAATGAGCGCGAGCCCGGTGCCAAAAAGATGTTGATCGGGGTTGCCGGTTGCGTCGCCCAGGCCGAAGGCGAAGAAATCATGGCGCGGGCACCTGCCGTCGATCTGGTTTTCGGCCCCCAGTCCTATCACAGGTTGCCCGAGCTTGTGGCCCGCGCCGACCGCGAGCGGGTGATCGACACCGATTTTCCCGAGGAAGACAAATTTGCCCATCTTCCGGCGCCGAAGAAGGAAGTGACCATTTCGCGCGGGCTGACCGCGTTCCTCACGGTGCAGGAAGGTTGCGACAAGTTCTGTTCGTTCTGCGTTGTACCCTATACGCGCGGCGCCGAGGTTTCACGCCCGGTCGCGCAGGTCATCGCCGAAGCGCGCGCCCTTGCCGATGCCGGGGTTCGCGAGATCACGCTTTTGGGCCAGAACGTCAATGCCTATCACGGGGTCGATGACAAAGGCCGTCAGATCGGTCTGGGCGAACTTTGCTATCTTCTTGCCGAAATCGAGGGGCTTGCCCGTATCCGTTATACCACCAGCCACCCGCGCGACATGGACGATGCGCTGATTGCGGCCCATCGCGACCTCGACAAGTTGATGCCCTATCTGCATCTGCCGGTGCAATCGGGCTCCGATACAATTCTCAAGGCCATGAACCGGCGCCACACGGCAGCCCAATATCTCGAAATCATCGACCGGATCAAACAGGCCCGTCCGGACATGGCGCTTTCCGGCGATTTCATCGTCGGTTTTCCCGGTGAAACCGACAGGGATTTCGCCGATACGCTCGATATGGTCAAAAAGGTCGGCTACGCATCCGCCTTCTCGTTCAAATACTCGACCCGACCCGGAACGCCAGGCGCGGAAATGGACAATCAGGTGCCCGAAGCGGTAAAGGCCGAGCGCCTAGAAGCGCTGCAAGCGGAAATTACGGCCCACCAAACCGCGTTCAACGCTGGCTGCGTAGGCCTGACACTGCCAGTGCTGTTGGAGAAAAAAGGCCGCAATCCCGGTCAGATTGCCGGGCGCTCGCCCTATCTCCAGCCGGTTCATATCGAGGCTGACGAAAGCCTTATCGGCCAGATTCTGCCGGTTGAAATCGTCGACCGGGCAAAAAATTCGCTTGTCGGCACAATTGTCACATCCAAAGTGCAGGCGGTTTGATAGAGTCGGCGTTCTGATAGATTCGGTTTTGATGTCCTGCACGGCATTTTGGAGCCACAGCATTTGACACGGAATTTGCGGTCGCAACCCGCCCCGGCCAATCCGGCCCATCTCGAACTGGCCTTTGAAGACAACAGGCTCGTTTCCCAACTTTATGGCGAATTTGACCAGAACCTGGCCCTGCTTGAGCAACGGTTGGGCGTCGAAGCCAATTCGCGCGGCAATCACGTGATGCTGCGCGGCAATCCGCAATCGATCGATCAGGCCCGGCGGGCTTTGGAATCGCTTTATGACATGCTCGAAGAGGGCAAGCCGGTTTCCATTGGCGATGTGGATGGAGTCATCCGCATGGTTCAGACCGACGATAGCCAGCTTTCGCTGCCCACGCTTGAGAAAAAGGGCAAGGTGCGCATGGCCCAGATTGCCACGCGCAAGGCAACAATCGTTGCCCGCAACCCGGCCCAGGACGGCTATATCCGCGCCATGGACCGTTTCGAGCTTGTCTTTGGCGTCGGCCCTGCAGGCACCGGCAAGACCTATCTTGCGGTTGCCTATGCCGCAACGCTGCTTGAGCGCGGCGAAATCAGCCGCATCATCCTTTCGCGCCCTGCGGTTGAAGCCGGAGAACGGCTGGGGTTCCTGCCCGGCGACATGAAGGAAAAGGTCGATCCTTACCTGCGCCCGCTTTACGATGCGCTTTACGACATGATGCAGCCAGAAGTCGTCGAGCGCTGCATAACGTCAGGGGCCATTGAAGTGGCGCCGCTTGCGTTCATGCGCGGGCGCACGCTGGCCAACGCTGCGGTCATTCTCGATGAGGCGCAGAACACCACGTCGATGCAGATGAAGATGTTCCTGACCCGGCTCGGCGAGAATTCCCGCATGATCGTGACTGGCGATCCCACCCAGGTGGATTTGCCGCGCGGCGAAAAATCCGGGCTTGTCGAAGCGCTGCATCTGCTTTCCGATATCGATGGCATTCATATTTCGCGCTTTTCGGACAAGGATGTGGTCCGCCACGAACTTGTCGCCCGGATCGTGCGCGCCTATGAGGGCTCGACGGGTAAGAGCCCGACCGGGGAAGGCCCATTGGCGGTCTAAGAAACAATGCTCGCATTTGACATCGATGTGACCCGGCAGGCCGGCAACTGGCCACAAGGTCTTGAGCCGCTTGTCGAGCGGGCCGTTCTGGTTGCCCTGGAAATGTCTGGCCGGGACGTTGCCGGTCCTGCGGAAATATCGATCGTTCTGACCGACGACCAATCGCAAAAAGAGCTGAACCGGCAATGGCGCGGCAAGGACAAGCCGACCAATGTGCTCTCCTTCCCGCAGATCGAACCTGACGATGCCGTGATGGGCCTTTTAGGTGACATAATCCTTGCCCATGAAACGCTGGTGCGCGAAGCGGCCGCGCTCGACAAGAGCTTTGAGGCCCATTTCGTGCATCTTTTGGTGCATGGCATGCTGCATATTTTAGGCTATGATCACCAAACCGGTGAACAAGCTCTTGTCATGGAGACGAGAGAAACCGATATTATGATCCGGTTGGGTTATGAGGATCCCTATGATGGACAAGACCTCGATCTGGATACGATTGACCCGAAAACTGCGCAATGATGCCCAAGGAGTGCTGACGGCCAACTGTAAAGGCCGCACCCGAAATGACCGATTACGATCAATCTAGCGCCGCGGCGCGCCGGCCGCATCGCCAATCTGGCGACTCTCGAGACCTTGTACTTTCCGGGGACAAGCGCTCCTCGCTATGGACCAAAGTCAAGGCAATGCTTTCTGCCCGGTCTGCGTCGTTGCGCGACGATCTGCAGGAAGCGCTTGATGCTCCCGAACACCGTCTGCTCGACAGCTTTTCCGCGTCAGAGCGCGCGATCCTGCAAAACGTGCTCAAGCTCGGTGGCATGCGGGTGGAAGACGTTATGGTGCCGCGTGCCGATATCGAAGCGGTCGATACCAATGTGATCGTTGGCGAAGTGATTTCACGCTTTCGCTCGGTCGGCCATTCGCGCATGCCCGTTTTCGAGGACAGTCTCGATAATGTCGTCGGTATGGTCCATATCAAGGACGTGCTCGACAAGATCGCCGAGCCGGTAAAGCGCAGTGCGGCCAATGGCCCATCCAACGGTAATGGCAACGGCACAGCGGCAAGCCCTGTGAAATTGCTGTCGCCCATGCTCAAGCAGAAAATTTCAAAGCAGGATCTGGTGCGCAAGGTCCTGTTTGTACCCCCATCCATGCTCGTTACGGACCTTCTGGCCTCGATGCAGGCGACCCGCATGCATATGGCGGTCGTGATCGATGAATATGGCGGCACCGATGGCCTAGTCACAATCGAGGACTTGCTTGAAGCGGTGGTTGGGGATATCGAAGACGAGCACGATGAAGATGAAGCGGCAATGCTAAAGCCCGTGGGTGACGATATCTATCTCGCCGATGCGCGGGTTGAATTGAGCGAGCTTATCGAAACGATCGGCCCCGATTTCGATCCGGGCGAATTGGCCGAAGATGTCGATACGCTGGGCGGATTGATCTTTGCGATTTTGGGCCGGGTGCCGGTGCGTGGCGAATTGATTTCCAAGATCAAGGGCTTTGAATTCGAGATCACGCGAGCCGATGCGCGCCGGATCAAGCAGGTGCGGATAACCCGGCGCAAGCGCAAGCCACGCCTTATGATCGCCGGTCCGAAAAGCGAAACGGCGGCAACCGAGGTCAGCGCAGCACCAGAGCAGGCTGCCGAGTAGGTATCAATCAGCGCGGCGCGCGCTTGGCGAGAATGCGCTGAAGCGTACGCCGATGCATGTTGAGCCGGCGTGCGGTTTCCGAAACATTGCGGTCGCAAAGCTCATAAACCCGCTGAATATGCTCCCAGCGCACGCGGTCAGCCGACATGGGGTTTTCTGGCGGTTCAGGCTTGATTTCTGCATCGGCCAGAAGCGCCTTGACCACGTCATCGGCATCGGCTGGCTTGGCGAGGTAATCGACGGCACCCAGTTTTACCGCCGTTACGGCGGTTGCGATATTGCCGTAGCCGGTCAGGACCACCGCACGGGCTTCGGGGCGCTTTTCGTGAAGTGTGGATACCACTTCGAGCCCGTTGCCGTCTTCAAGCCGCAAATCAACTACTGCAAAAGCCGGAGGATCGGACTTGACCGCCGCAAGGCCCGCCGCAACGCTGTCGGCAACCGTTACAATAAAGCCGCGTTTTTCCATCGCGCGCTCAAGCCGGGTGAGAAAGGGCTTGTCATCGTCCAGAAGCAAAAGGGTCTTTTCGTGGTCTGCAAGTTCGCTGAGGTCGGTCATTGTACTTAATCTCTCTTGGCCAGTGCGGTTATCGCCAATCTGGATCAAAAGGTCAAAGTGAACTGCCTGGCCTGCGTCACTTTGAACGTCCCGAGCCCCGTAATTCTAACGCCTGTAGCGCCGTTTTGGATCGCTTAGGGCCAAGGCTCTGAATCGGCATCATTGAGTGCCTCGCGTGGCCACGAGATTTCAACGCAAGCATGCCCATTGGCCCGTGCGTTGAAAAAGCGCAAGGTTGCCCCGGTACGCTCAAGCAGGGTCTTGGCAATAAAAACACCAAGCCCAAGCCCGCCAGCGCCATCTGGACCACGCGGGTCAGCCTCGCCCTTGTCGCGGAAGCGCGTGGTCAGATAAGGTTCCCCAAGCCGGCTCAAAAGCTCAGAGGGGAAACCCGGCCCGTCATCGGCAATGGTGATCACAACCCGGCGCGCGTCCCATCCGGCGCTTATGGTTATATATTCGCGGGCGAACTGAACCGCATTCTCGATGAGATTGCCAAGCCCGTATAGCAGCGCGACATTGCGCAGGATAACCGGTTCTTCACCACCAAATTCGGATTTGGACATGGAGATCGTCTTGCCCATCGATGATGCGGCATGTTCGTGCGGTTTGGCCAGTTCCGCAATGACATCGGAAACGGAGACCTTTTCGAAGATGTCGGCCTGAGCGGATTTAAGATTGCGCAACTTGCCAAGAATGGCACGACAGCGGGCGACTTGTTCCAGGATCAGGTCCATGTCTTCGGCCAATTCGCCTTCAGCCACTTCCCGGCGCATTTCCTTTGCCGCCAGCGCAATAGTCGCCAGTGGCGTGCCCAATTCATGGGCGGCGGCGGCGGCAAGCCCATCAAGCGCGGAAAGCTGCTGCTGGCGCGAGAGGGCAAGTTCGGTCACGGTCAGTGCATCGACGAGTTGGCGGGCTTCGTGGGCCACCTTGTTGGTATAGGCTGCAATGAACCCGACCCCGCATAGCAGCGACACCCACATGCCCAGGAGATAGAAGGGCGGCGGGGTAAAGGGGGCGGCGGGATCCCAGGGCAACGGCAGGTGAAACAATGCGATCAGGGTTGCGATCAGGGCCACAAGCGAAGCCAGAAGAACGGTTTCCCGCGAGGGCAGAGCCGAGGCCGAGACCGATACTGGCGCCAATAGCAGTAGGGCAAAGGGATTACCCAGACCTCCAGTGAGATACAAAAGGCTGCCCAATTGCAGACAGTCATAGGCAAGCTGGATAAAACCAAGCCTTGAACCGGGGCGATGGGCCGGTCCAAAGCGGATCAACAGTCCGAGATTGAGCAGCACCGAGGCGGCAATCACCGTCGCGCAGGCCGCAAGAGGCAGATCAAAACCCAAGACAAAATGGACGACCAGGATGCTGGCCGACTGGCCCGCAATCGCGAGCCAGCGCAAAAGCACAAGCGTTTCAAGGCGCAAAGGGTTTGCGGCGCGCGGGACATAGGCGATGGATTCGGAATTTGAGAGGGATTGGGCTGGGGTCATCTGGCTTTCCACTATGCCCCGCGGATGGAGCGTTGGTGTTCTAGCACAGGATTTCAAGAGCTAAAAATTGCCTTTCTCACCTTGATCGAACCAAAACCAATCCCAATTTCCCTTTGTGTTCGAGACTTGGAGAGACGACATGAATACGGCCCTTATCAAACCGGAATGGTCGCCTTTGACCATTGCCCTCATGGTGCTCGGCTTCATCATCTTCTGGCCGCTTGGCCTGGCGGTGCTGGCCTATATCCTGTGGGGCGAATATTTTGGCGGCAGCAAGGAGCGCGCGGAACGCTGGTTCAGCGAGCAAAAGCACAGCTTCAAAACACACAAGAAAGGCTGTGGGCGACGCTATCGCAGCGGCCGGACTGGCAATGCCGCCTTTGACGAATATCGCGACGAGCAGTTGAAAAGGCTCGAGGAAGAGCGTCAGCGGCTCGAAGAAGAGCGCGAAGCCTTCGAGGAATATCTTGCCAATCTGCACAAGGCGCGCGACCGCGATGAATTCGACCGCTTCATGCGCGAACGCGGATCGCGCCGCGACGAGCATCGCAATGATGGGGATCACCCCCAGTATTAGATGCTGACACCTATCCATTGTGCCGGGTACCTTTCCTCCTCTCCTCCCGCCCGGCATGATGCCGCCTTGAGCTTCCCCTGCCTCAAGGCATTCTCAAAGTGGCATGACGTCCTTCATTAGGGCGCATGCCACTTTTTTTGTTCAACAGGAGCGCAATACCTCATAATGGCATCGCGATTCGAACTGGCGAGCCTTGCTGATGGATCTTGATCTGCGCCGCTGGCGCACCCCGAAATTCCCCCAAGAAGTGGCACTCGATCTCGATAGCGATATAATCGTCGTCAAGGTCCGCGTTCATGCGCGTGCGCGCCATTACAGACTGAGCCTTTCAGCGCGCAATGGTCCGGTGCTGACAGTGCCGCACAAGGGCCGCTGGAGCGATGCCGAAGCGTTTCTCATGCGTCACAAGGGCTGGCTGGCGGACAAGATTTCAAAGCGCGCAACAGGGGCCGGAATGGCCGACGGCGCAACGCTTGCCTTGCGCGGCCAATTGCACAGAATCGTGGCCGAGACCAGCGCGCGCGGGATCGTGCGTATCGGGCCGGCCGAAGACAGAGACGGTTTGCCGGTCCTGCGCGTACCGGGTGGTCCCGAGCATCTGGAGCGCCGGTTGACCGACTGGCTCAAGGCGCAGGCCCGCAGCGATCTTGAAACACGCTGCGCCATTCATGCCGAAAGGCTTGGGGTCAAAATTGCCAGCCTGCGTATCCGCGATCAATCGACACGCTGGGGATCGTGCTCAAGCGCACGGGTGCTCAATTTCAACTGGCGCCTGATCCTTGCGCCTCCCTATGTGCTGGACTATGTGGCTGCACACGAAGTGGCACACATTCTGGAGATGAACCATTCTCCCGCTTTCTGGCGGACCGTTGCCCGAACCTTGCCCGACTATGAGCGAGGCAAGGCTTGGCTCAAAGCCCATGGCAGCGGCTTGATGGCCATATGAAAAAGGACCCTGACCGACTCCTTTTTCTTCATCTAGAGCCGTTCAGGTTTTGATGGAATCAAAAACCCAGCTCTAAGTCATTGTTTTGTCGCGTGTCCGAACCGCAAAACCGTTCTACTCTTGCTGGACACGCATCTAGTTGCCAAAGATGCCATTGAGCAGATCTCCGATCGCGTCGGGGCTGCGTATGGGCTGGGGCTGTTGCTGCTGCATGGGTTGTTGGGGCAGAGGCTGCTGAGGCAACTCGCCACCCCAGCCCTCTGGCTGTGCAGGCTGGCCCGCGAAGCCACCGCCATCCTGAGGCAGGGCGACGCGATCCTGCAAGCGAATATAGGACCCGGGCAGATTGGCTACCGTCAGCCCCTGATGGGCACGGGTCATGAAATCGCGCCATATCTGGGCAGGAATCGAGCCGCCGGACATGTTGCGCATGGGCGTATCGTCATCATTGCCCAGCCACACGCCGCCAACCCAGCTTGCGGTGTAGCCGACAAACAGAGCATCACGGCTGCGCTGAGAGGTGCCTGTCTTGCCAGCCATCGGCCAGCCACCAAGCTGGGCGCCGCGCCCCGTACCCGCTTCAACGCCGGTCTTGAGCATGTCATTCATCATGCCGACCTGCTCGGACGTGAGAATCTGGCCGGGACCTGACGGCACTTCTTCATAAAGCACTTCGCCATCGGTGGTGGTAATGCGGGTGATGACATTTGCAATCACGCCGCGCCCGCCATTGGCGAAGGGGGTATAGGCAGCGGTCAACTCGAGAAGCGAAACTTCCTGGGTGCCCAGCGCAATGGCAGGAACGGGCAGGAAGTTCGACGAAAAGCCCAAGCGATAGGCGGTTTCCACCACATATTCGGGCCCGATATCGATGGCGATGCGTGCCGCTACGGTATTGATGGAATAGGCCAGGGCGTCGCGCAGGAGAATGGGTCCGACATACCGGTTGTTGGCGTTCTGCGGCGACCAGCCGTTGTACTCGAGCGGTTCGTCAACCATAAGCGTATCAGGCGTATAGCCTTGCTGCAGCGCTGCAAGATAAACGAAAGGCTTGAAGGCCGAACCGGGTTGACGGCGCGCGGTCACAGCACGGTTATACTGGCTCTGATTATAATCGACGCCGCCGACCAGGGCACGAACCCGACCTTCGGTATCCATGGCGACCAAAGCGGCCTGGTCGAAATTGCGCGCAGAACCGTATTCGAGCACGGCTTCCTTGACCACGAACTCGGCGTGCTTTTGCAATTCCCAATCGATGGTCGTTGAAACGATAACGTCGTCATGAACTTCGCCAAGATAGGCGTTCATCAGGGTTTCAACCCAGTCGGCGACATAATATTCCGCTCCGGCGACACGCGTCGGCACGCTCGAACGATCCGGGTCGATCGAGGCACTGCTGGCTTCCTGTTCCGTGATGTAACCTTCACGCACCATATTGGCGAGCGCAATGCGCTGGCGCTCGATGGCCCGCTGAGGATGATTGCGCGGGTTGTAAGATGCGGGGGCTGGCAGGATTCCAGCAAGCATCGCGGCCTGGCCGAGCGAAAGATTGCGCGCCGAAATGCCGAAATAGGTCTGGGCCGCTGCCTCGATGCCGGTCGCGCCCGAACCGAAATGCACGCGGTTCATATAGAGTTCGAGAATCTGCTCTTTGGTATAGTTCTGCTCAAGCCATATGGCGAGAAGCGCTTCCTGCACCTTGCGGCCAAGCGTCTGATCCGGGGTCAGAAACAGGTTCTTTGCCACCTGCTGGGTGATGGTGGATGCGCCACGGGTCAGCGAACGGGCGCGCAGACTTTCGACCGCTACAGCGGCAAGACCAATCGGATCAACACCGAAATGGCTCATGAAACGCCGATCTTCGCTCGCGATGATCGCCAGGGGCACATAATAGGGCAATTCGTGATAGCCTATAGCTTCGCCGCCCGTCTGTCCGCGATTGGACAGCAACTGGCCATTGGAAGCGAGGACGCGGATGTTGGGCGGACGCTTGGGAACCTCCCAGGTATCGGACGAACCAAGCTCGGAACCGTAATAGACAACAACTGCCGCGCCAGCCAGGCCAGCCAGCAACACCCCATAAAATCCCATATAAAGGATCGTGATCAGAAAGCCACCAAAGCCGCCATTGCGGCGGCGCGGCTTCTTGCTTTTTTCCGGCTTTGCGGCCTTTGACGCCCTGCGCCCAGACTTCGGCTTTTCGGCACTGGCTCTTTTGGCCGTGCCAGCCTTGTGCTGGCGCGTGTTGGAGTCGATGCGGTCATCGGGGGAAAGACGAAGATCCATCAAAGGTCACTTTCAAAGCACGAAATTCCGGCAAAAGACGCCAAGCGTCGCAACAACTGAACATACCCGTAGCAAATATGCCGGTTGCTCAATCCTTCGCCAGCAATGCGTCCCATTGCTTTTGCCTATAATGCCTATCGGCGCCAAATGTGGCCGGTTTATGGGATTTTTCAAACCCGCAGGCCATCGGCGGCCCTATCTGTTGCCCATTTGCATCGCTTCTGCCGGCCGTGTCCCCAGAACCTGGTGCTGTGCCGCCTTAAATATCGAGATTGGACACTGCCAGAGCGTTATCCTGAATGAATTCGCGGCGCGGCTCAACAAGATCACCCATCAACTGGGTAAAGATGTTGTCGGCCTCATCGGTCTGGTTGATCTGTACCTGCAGCAATGTTCTGGCGTTGGGATCCATCGTGGTTTCCCACAATTGCTCGGCATTCATTTCCCCCAGCCCCTTGTAGCGTTGCATGGAAACGCCTTTCTGACCAGCCGCCATCATGATGGAAAACAGCGACCGGGGGCCATAGACTTCGCTCTTGACGTCTTTGCGCACAAGTGTCGGCACACCGCCATAGATTTCATCGAGCTTGCCGGCAAGGGTGCGCAACTTGCGCGCATCGGCAGAACCGATCAGCGCCGCGTCAATGGCATGGGTTTCGGCGACCCCACGCACGATGCGGGTGAAGATATAGCCACCTTCGCCATCGAGCCGCCCTTCCCAAGTACGCTCGGTTTCGTCCGACATGCGATTGAGCCGGTTGGCAACGCGCTCGGCAAGATTGAGCGCTGTGGCTTCGTCGTCCATCGCGGCAGGATCGAGCGCGCCGACAACTGCGGCCTGCTCGATCATCTGACGGTTGTATTTGGTGTGCTGGCCCTCGATCAGGTGATGAAGGTCTCGCGCCTGTTCGACAATACCCAGAAGATCCTGACCTGCATGGGTCGAGCCTGCCCGCGTTGTGAGCACGGCATCGTCCACGCCTCCCGAGAGCAGGTAATCCTCGCGGGCACGCTCGTCCTTGAGATATTGCTCGGACCGCCCACGGGTCACTTTATAGAGCGGCGGCTGCGCGATATAGACATGGCCGCGCTCGATGAGTTCGGGGGTCTGGCGATAAAAGAAAGTCAGCAAGAGCGTACGGATATGGGCGCCGTCCACGTCCGCGTCGGTCATGATGATGATCTTGTGGTAGCGCAGCTTGTCGGGATTGAATTCCTCCCGCCCGATGCCGGTGCCAAGCGCGGTGATCAGCGTTCCCACCTGATCGGAGGAGATCATGCGATCAAAACGCGCGCGCTCGACATTGAGGATCTTGCCGCGCAAAGGCAGAACCGCCTGGGTTGCCCGATCGCGCCCCTGCTTGGCCGAACCGCCCGCAGAATCCCCTTCCACGATGAAGATTTCGGCCTTGGCGGGATCGCGCTCCTGACAGTCTGCCAGTTTGCCGGGAAGCGAGGAAATTTCCAGCGCCGACTTGCGGCGGGTCAATTCCCGCGCCTTGCGGGCTGCTTCGCGCGCCGCGGCGGCCTCGGCAACCTTGGAGACAATGGATCTGGCTTCGGTGGGATGTTCCTCAAACCACTGGTTGAGCTTCTCGTTGACGACATTTTCGACAACGGGACGGACCTCGGAAGATACCAGCTTGTCCTTGGTCTGGGACGAGAATTTGGGGTCAGGCACCTTGACCGAAAGCACGCAGGTCAGCCCTTCGCGCGTATCGTCGCCGGTCAGCGACACCTTTTCTTTCTTGGTGATCCCGCTCTGCTCGGCATAAGACGTGACCTGCCGGGTGAGCGCGCCGCGCAGACCTGCAAGGTGCGTACCCCCGTCGCGCTGGGGAATGGTGTTGGTAAAGCACAAGACGTGCTCGTGGTAGCTGTCGTTCCACCAAAGGGCCACCTCGACCGTGATCCCATCCTTTTCGGCCGATATCGCGATCGGGCGCTCGATCAGCCCGGACTTGTTCTTGTCGAGATATTTGACAAAGGCCTCGAGCCCGCCTTCATAGAACAGGTCGGTTTCGACCGGCTCGGGATGCCGGTTGTCCCTGATCACGATATGGACGCCTGAATTGAGGAAGGCAAGTTCGCGCAGGCGATGCTCGAGCGTCTTGTAGTCGAACTCGATCATGGTGAAGGTTTCGCTCGAAGGCATGAAGGTTACAGCCGTTCCGGAGCGCCCCTCATAATCGCCAACGATCCTGAGCGGAGAATCGGCCACGCCATGGGTGAAGCTGATCTCGTGGATCTTGCCGTTGCGGCGGATCGAGAGCTTGAGCCAGACCGAAAGCGCATTGACCACCGAGACGCCCACCCCGTGCAACCCGCCCGAGACCTTGTAGGAATTCTGGTCGAACTTGCCGCCCGCATGGAGCTGGGTCATGATGACCTCGGCTGCCGAGACGCCCTCTTCCTTATGGATGTCGGTTGGAATGCCGCGACCATTATCGGTGACAGTGACCGATCCATCGGGATTGAGTGTGACGGTTACAAGATCCGCATGACCGGCCAGCGCCTCGTCTATGGCGTTATCGACAACCTCATAGACCATATGGTGCAGCCCGGTGCCGTCATCGGTATCCCCGATATACATGCCAGGGCGCTTCCTGACCGCATCAAGACCCTTGAGGACCTTGATCGAATCCGCACCGTATTCAGGGTTTTCGAGATTTTCTGGCGTGTCACTCATGCAAAAAGAATCAGCCTTGTTTGAGGTCAATCTGTTGTACCTGATCGGGACCGCAAGCCCAAGCGTTATGGCGGTTTTAGCCCGGTTATTTACCTACACCGCGTGGTTTAGCTGCCAAATGGGGCAATCGTTCCGGCGCGGACCGAAAAGTGCTGTGCGTGCGAGCCCAGTCCGTCAAACAGCATGGGGTCCGTTCCTGTCATCCAGCATTGGGTTCCGAGTTTGTCGAGGGCAGAAAACAGCGCCGCGCGCCGTGTCGGATCGAGATGGGCCGCGATCTCGTCGAGCAGCAGGATCGGGGTCATTCCGGTCATCTGGCCGACGAGCCGCGCATGAATGAGGATAAGCCCGATCAGCAACGCCTTTTGCTCTCCGGTCGAGCATATGGCAGCGGGCATGGCTTTTTGTGCATGAAAGACGGCCATATCGATCCGGTGCGGCCCCAACGTTGTCCGGCCCGCAGCCCGATCAAGCGCGCGATTGGCGCGCCATAAATGCGCAAGCTCTGTTTCCAGAACACTGGCATTTTCCGGCTCATGCCCCTCCAACATGCTTGAAAGTTCAAGCCGGGCCGGCGGGAAACCGGTATCGGCCACCGACGCGTCCATCAGCGATTGCAGGTGGGAGAGCGAATCGGTGCGGGCGAAGTGAATCGCCGAGGCGTATTGGGCCATCTGCGCTTCGATGGCTGCGAGCCAGGCCGGATCGCCATTTTCCTCAAGCAACCTGTTGCGTTGGCGCATGGCCTTTTCATAGTCGGCAACCGCTGCCGAATGCCCAGGCACAAGTGTTGTTACCAACCGGTCCAGAAACCGCCTCCGATCCGAAGCTGGCCCCGAATAAAGCCCATCCATGGCCGGGGTCAGCCAAAGGATGCGCAGATGCTCGCTCATCTCCTCAACCGAACGCGCATTGGCCCCATTGATGCGCACGCGGCGTGCGCCCGCATCGCCAGCCGCCCCGGTTCCGATGTCGACCGGGCCATATTCGGTTTCAATGGTCGCAGCGATCGCCCATAGTCCATTGCCGCCAGCGAGCGCCAATGTATCGAACGGCGCGCGGCGCAATCCGCGTCCGGGCGAGAGCAGCGACACCGCTTCAATCAGGTTGGTTTTGCCGGCCCCGTTTTCGCCTGTCAGCACCACATGGCGTGCATCGAGGTCCAAGGCAGCGCTGGCATAATTGCGATAGCTGGTGAGCCTGAGCCGGGAGATATGACGCTGCGGTTGGGTCATGTTAGCGCGGTTGTGCTTGTGCCATAGCCCTTCGCATGGCTCAGGGCGCTCGTCGCCTGAAACGGTCCAGCCGACCTTTCATTCACTTTCGCGAACTGCGCCTCACACCCGCATCGGCATGAGCACAAACAGCGCCTTGGGTTCCCCTTCTTCCTTCACCAAGGTTGGCGAACCGGCGTCGTTGAAAAGGAAGTGCGCATTCTCGGTGCGGATCTGAGCAATGATTTCCAGAAGATAGCGCGCATTGAAGCCGATCTCGAAAGGCTCGGCCTCAAAAGCCACCGGCAATTCCTCATTTGCGGTGCCGTGATCGGGATTTGTGACCGAGAGTTCGAGCTGGCCCTGGCTGAGCGAAAGCTTGACCGCCTTGCCACCGCGCTCGGAAGCGATTGTCGAGACACGATCGACAGCCTTTTGCAGGCTGTCGCGATCCACTTCAAGCAGCTTGTCGTTGTTCTTTGGCGTTACCCGTTCGTAGTCAGGGAAACTGCCCTCGATCAGCTTGGAGAGCAGCACCACACCGCCGAGGGTAAAGCGGATCTTGGTATCGGACAATTCGACACCGACATCACCGTCCACGCCATCAAGCAGCTTGAGCACTTCGGCGACGGTCTTGCGGGGCACAATAATGCCGGGCATGCCTGCAGAGCCTTGCGGCGCTTCGGTTTCAACGCGGGCCAGACGGTGCCCGTCGGTTGCCGCGGCACGCATGACGATGCCGTCTCCGGCGTCTATTGTGTGGATGAATATCCCATTGAGGTAATAGCGGGTTTCCTCATTGGAAATTGCGAACTGGGTGCGTTCGATCAAATCCTTGAGCACATCCGAGCCAATGGAAAAGGTATGGGTGAATGCGCCCGATTTCAGGTCGGGAAAGCCATCGGGATTCAGACAGGCAAGGTGAAAGCGCGAGCGGCCCGAAGAAATGAGCATCTGATCGTTGCCATCGGTTTCCAGCACCACTTCGGCACCATCGGAAAGCTTGCGCACGATATCGTAAAGCGTATGGGCCGGAACTGTCGTTGTGCCCGGCGTGCCGGTCATGGCGGGAACGGTCTCGGTCACTTCTATATCGAGATCTGTGGCGCGCAGGTCAAGGCCGTCCGCAGTTGCGCTCATAAGCACATTTGCAAGGATCGGATATGTGTTGCGGCGCTCGACGACACGATGGACATGTCCCAGCGATTTCAAAAGATGATTGCGCTCGAGCGTGACCTTCATCGCTTATTCTACCCCTGGCGAAACTGCATCTGGTACTGCCTGCCACCGGTTTGCGGGCGGCCCCGGCAGAACACCGGGCGCAGACCCTGCCCCGGCTTTGCACAAAAGGCAAGGCCCCAGCCTGTCGCAGGGGCCCTATCAAGCCAGAAAAGTCGTGGATTACCCCGAACCCGCGGTGACCACCTTCCTGCAACAGCAAGTGCGTGGCCCCTAAGCTAAGGCTTTGGGAAATTCTAAACCGCCTACTCTTCCAGCATGCGGCGCAGGAGTTCGATTTCCTGGGTCAGATCGACATCCTGGCTCATCAACTGCTCGACCTTGCGCACTGAATGCAACACGGTCGTGTGATCGCGCCCGCCGAAGCGGCGCCCGATTTCGGGCAATGAACGCGAAGTCAGGGATTTGGCAAGATACATGGCGATCTGGCGCGGACGCACCACATCGCGGGACCGGCGCGAGGACAGCAATTCGGTGCGCGGCACCTTATAGTGGCGCGCCACGATCTTGAGAATATCTTCGATCCGCACCTTTGGCGTTTCGCGCGAACGAATGAGATCCTGCAGGGTCTTTTCAGCGAGCCCCACAGTGATCGGCTCGCCGGTCAACTGGTTGGCTGCAACCAATCGGTTGACCGCACCGTCGAGATCGCGGCCATGGCTCACGATACAGCGCGCGACAAAATCGATCACCGCCGGTGGAAAACTCAGGCCGGAAAAGCGCGAGCAGGCCTGATCGGCGCGTTTTTGCACGATGGCACGGCGCAACTCGGCATCAAAAGGAGAGATGGGAATGACGAGACCGCCCGAAAGCCGCGATTTCACCCGGTCATCGAGCATTTCAAGATCGCGCGGCGGCGCATCGCCAGCCACAACGACCTGCTTGGTGCCGGAAATCAGGCTGGAAAGCGTATGGCCGAATTCAGTCGCTGATTTGCCCTGAAGGAACTGCATGTCATCGATAAGCAGCAGATCAATCCGGCGCAGCCATTCCTTGAAGGCAAGCGCGGACTGATGCTTAACCGCAGTGATGAAATGATACATGAAATGATCGGCCGTCAGATAAACAATATTGCGGCTCGAATCGTTGGCGCCCGCTGCCCAGGCAATAGCATTGAGCAGGTGGGTCTTGCCCAGCCCGACGCTGGAATGGATATAGACCGGATTGAAGGTGACGATATTATTGGCGGCAGCCGATGCGACCTGCTTGGCAACCCCGAGCGCCATTTCGTTGGCGCCGCCGGTAACGAATGTATCGAACGTCAGCTTGCGGTCGAGCGCACTGCCTGAGAGCGCGTCAGACCGATTGGCGTTGGCCGGCGCGATCAGCGTTGGCTGGCTGGCGGCCATGGTCACGGCGGGCTGGGTCGCAGGACTCGGCGCTTCCTTTTCGCCTGAAGAGGCTTCACATGGCGATGCAAGGCGCGGACGCGCCTGGCCGTTTACGCGCACGGTGACATGTACGCGGCCGATGGCCTCGTTTTCCGCACTCAGCGCTTCGAGAATCTTCTCAAGATAATTGGACTGAATCCAGGAGCACAAGAACCGTGTTGGCACAGAGAGGTGAGCAAGGTCTCCAACGACCTCTTCAAGCTCAAGCCGGGCAAACCAGGATGTAAACACATCCTCGCCCACTGCCGCACGCAGCCGCGTCCGCACACGCTGCCACATTTGTTCGCTTGAGCCCGCCGACATTACAGTGTCCCCAATTTCCGACCGTTGTGCCATTTTCTGTGTCCCCTGCAGATCTCTGCCCGCTTGTGTTTTCTGCCCCATCCAGGTCACGCGTTCCGCAGCCGCGTCCAAACTCATTTCCTGTGCCTCTTCTGCTCTTGTGTTCTTGCCCGGAAATCGCGCCCTGCGCAGCGACTTCCCCCTGTTACAGCCTCGACTTGCCCCAGCTACAGACAATAGAACTCCGCACCCCGCCCTGACTATTGGCGCAGCGCTATGATCAAACTCAAATTGAAAACGACGCGCTAGGCGCCGGGGACTACTATTTGCAAAACATTGGTTGTCAGATGCGGGGTCTCACTGCTTTCCTGTTCGGCATCCTTGCTTCCAGTAACACTTCTTTATCGGTATCTAACCTGGACATGCGCAGAACAGCCCCGTTTTTTATTATCTGAGACGGCTTTGATGGCCTGTTGGCCGCCGCCCTTCTTTTCATCCAACGAGGTCATTTTAGACAGTCAAATTTTCGCGCACAACCTCCGAAATCGCCAAAAATGGGCTTGACTCTCGCGCCCCTTCCTTGACTCCGCGCCCCGCTTTTGAAGCGAAGAATTTAACGCTATGGGACTCCTTGCAGAATCGTTCCGAACCCGGAATTTGGTTACCGAATTTTTTTTTCCGAACAGGATGAAACCGATCTCAAAGTGTCAGTGGCGTGACGGAAATGTCACGGAAATCCGGCACAATAAAAAGCCCCCTTGCGGGGGCTTTGAAATCTTGTTCCATCCTTGCCATACAAGTTTGGAAGTCTGATCCGAAAGATCAGGCGCCGAGAGCCTTGACGCGCTTGGCCAGGCGCGAAATCTTGCGGCTCGCCATGTTCTTGTGGAATACGCCCTTGCCGGCAGCACGCTGAAGCTCGGGTTCAGCGGCGCGCAGGCTCGCAGCTGCCGCATCCTTGTCGCCCGAAGCAATCGCTTCTTCAACCTTGCGCAGGAAGGTACGCACGCGGGAGCGGCGAGCGGTATTCTTTGCGGTGCGGGCTTCGATCTTGCGGGTGGCCTTCTTGGCCGACGTTGTATTTGCCATTGGTGTTTACTCTTTCCTCGTGGCGAACTTGCCTTGCGCGCTCAATTCCAGAAATCTGGCGAGCACAACCGGAACTGCCAGCCCTTGCGGCCAGCCAGTGAAGGCTGCTCTATAGTGAGGTGGGCAAAGGGAGTCAAACCCTTTTGGAAAATCGATCACCCGCCCTGGCAAACCGGGCAATAAAAGCTGGACCGGCCCGACTGGACCATGCGCGCGACGACGCCATTGCAGCCTGACACCAGACAATGTTCTCCTTCGCGGCCATAAACGGCAAAGGAATGCTGGAAATAGCCCGGCTGGCCGGCCGCATTGGCAAAGTCACGGAGCGTCGACCCTCCCGCCTCGAGCGCGGCTTCGAGCACTTTCCTTATCGCGATCACAAGCACTTCGAGCTCCGGCCGCGGCGCGCCATTCTCATCGACGAGAGACTGGGCCGGGCGCCAGGGCGCGATTTTTGCGAGAAACAAGGCCTCACAGACATAGATATTGCCCAATCCCGCAATGATGCGCTGATCGAGCAATGCGCTCTTGATTGGAGTTCTGGAGCGGGAGAAGCGCGCGGCAAGATAGGTGGCGTCGACCGCGTTGCCCAAAGGCTCGGGGCCCAGATGATCGAGGAACCTGTTGGGCTGCCCGCTGCCAATCAGGTCCATGAAGCCGAAGCGGCGCGGATCGGCATATGAAAGATCGACCTGCCCATGCTCGGGATGGGCCAGGCGGGCGGTAAAGTGTACGTGGCGGCCGGTCCGATCGCCAGCAGAGAGCCGGGACGGTTCGGCCAGAGGTCGCGTATTGACATTGAATGCGCCGGTCATGCCCAGATGGGAAAGCCACATATCGCCGCCCGAAAGGCTCACCAGCAGATATTTGGCCCGGCGGCCGACATGGGTAATGGTTTGACCGGACAATCTTTGCGCAAAATGCTCGGGAAAGGCGAAACGCAGGTCGGCCCGATAGGTATGGGCTGCCTCGATCCTTGCGCCGGAAAGAAAGGGGGCAAGGCCGCGGCGAACGGTTTCGACTTCTGGAAGTTCCGGCATAGTGTCTCTGTTCTCTGCCCTGCGACGCGGTGGCGGTTTCGGGCCGGTGCTGCTTGCGTTAATCTGGCTGCGCGCCCATAAAGCCGTTGGCCATAAATACTGAAGAGCAAGGTTCATGCAAGAGACGCAAGCGACAACCCATTTCGGCACGCGCACGGTGCCGCTTGAGGACAAGCAGGGCCTTGTCAACGACGTCTTTTTCAAGGTCGCCTCGCGCTATGACCTTATGAACGATCTGATGAGCGGGGGCATCCACCGGATATGGAAGGACCATATGGTGGCGCGATTGGCGCCGCAGCGCAATGGAGCCCGCCCCTACAAGGTTCTCGATATGGCGGGCGGGACCGGCGATATCGCCATGCGCATCATCAACCAGAGCCACGGTTTTGCCCAGGTCACGGTTTCCGACATCAATGCCAATATGCTTGGCGTTGGCGCCGAGCGTGCCAAGTCCTGGCGCTATCCCGGCCAGGTTGAATTTGTGGAAGCCAATGCCGAAGACTTGCCTTTTGAGGACAAGAGCTTTGACGCCTATACGATCGCCTTTGGCATTCGCAACGTGCCGCGTATCGAAAAGGCGCTTTCGGAAGCCCATCGCGTGCTCAAACGCGGCGGCCGCCTTCTGGTGCTCGAATTCTCCAGCGTCGATGTTCCAGGGCTGGATGCAGTCTATAGTCTTTTCTCCGATCACCTGATCCCGCCCATGGGCAGGATGGTCACCGGCGATGCCGAGCCATATCGCTATCTCGTGGAATCGATCCGCAATTTCCCCGATCCGGCAAAGTTCTCGGCCATGATCGAAGCAGCGGGTTTCAAGCGCGTCACCCATGACGCGCTGAGCGGCAATATCGCGGCGCTGCATGGGGGCTGGAAGCTCTGATCATGAGCGTTGCGACCTATTTCCGCCTCGCCTGGGCAGGCTTTGTGCTGGCGCGCGAAGGCGCCTTTTCGCTGGCCGAAGACCAGCCGATTCCCCCCGCCGCCAAATTTCTGGTCAAATGCGCCCGGATCATCGAAAAGCGGGCCGTGCGCAAGACAGGGCGCGTCGACCGGCTTGCCAACGGCCTGACCCGGCTTGGGCCCACCTACGTCAAATTCGGGCAATTGCTGGCCACCCGCGCCGATATTGTAGGGATTGGGGTCGCATCCGATCTGTCAAAGCTGCAGGACGCCATGCCGCCGTTCGACGAAAAGCTCGTGCCGGGCCTCCTGCGGCAAGCGCTTGGCGATAAGGTCGACCAGCTCAAGGACATTTCCCCCCCCATTGCTGCCGCTTCGATTGCACAAGTGCATAGGGCGAAACTTGTCGACCCCGATGGCCGGGAACAAGACGTTGCGGTAAAGCTTTTGCGCCCCGGTATCCGAGCGCGGTTCAAAAGCGATCTCGACGGGCTTTATGCGCTGGCGCGGGTTGCCGAGCGCTTTGTGCCCAATGCCGGGCGTTTCAACGGCAAGCGGGTCGTCGATGCGCTGGCCCGCTCGGCGCAGCTTGAAATGGATTTGCGTATGGAAGCGGCAGCGATTTCCGAGCTCGCGGACAATTGCGCCGACGATGACAGGTTCGCACTGCCCCATATCCATTGGAGCCATACCGCGCGCAGCGTTTTGACCACAAGCTGGATCGATGCCATCCCTGTCCGTGAGGTCGAAGCGCTCGACAAGGCCGGAATCGACCGACCCAAACTGGCGGAAACCTTAATCCAGAGCTTTTTGCGCCAGGCAATTCGCGACGGCTATTTTCATGCCGATATGCATCCGGGCAATCTTTTCGCCGATCCCAAGACCGGCGGGATCATTGCAGTCGATCTGGGCATCATGGGGCGCATCGGGAAGGCGGAGCGCCGCTTTCTGGCGGAAATCCTTTATGGATTTATCGCGCGCGACTATAAGCGCATCGCCCAGCTGCATTTCGATATCGGCTATGTGCCGCCGGATCAATCCGTCGACGATTTTGCTCAGGCCCTGCGTGCCATTGGCGAGCCGCTTGTCGGGCGCGCGGCCGATGAGATTTCAATGGCCAAGGTTCTGGGCCAATTGCTCGAAACAACCGAAGTGTTCAACATGAGCGCGCGGCCCGAGCTTGTACTGCTACAGAAAAACATGGTGCTGGTTGAAGGCACGGCCCGCATTCTCGATCCGCGCTTCAACATGTGGCATGCGGCCGAACCCATCGTCGGAGAATGGGTGCGCCGCCAGGTGGGGCCGCTTGGCCGGTTAGAGCTGGCCAAGGAAGGCCTGGACGAAGCGCTGTCGCTGGCAAGGCGCCTGCCCAAGCTCGCCGATAGCGCAGAGCGTGTCCTTACCCGCATCGAAAGGGACCAGACCCGGAGCGAAAAGCGTGAGGGCCTTGTCATGGCACTGAAATGGGGTGGACTTATTGCCCTGGTCCTCGCCATTGTGGTGCTGGGGCTCAACATCATGGACAGGTTCTGATGCTTTATGGCAAGCACATCCTTGTGATTATTTCGGGCGGCGTTGCCGCCTATAAGGCAATCGAATTGATCCGGCTGATTCAAAAGGCCGGTGGCACGGTTCAGGCGATCCTGACCAAAAGCGCGACCGAATTCGTCTCCCCGCTCACGATATCGACCCTTTGCGGACGGCCTGCCCTGACCGCGCTTTTCGATCTCACCCGCGAAACCGAGATCGGGCATATCGAATTGTCCCGCTCGGCCGATCTTATCGTTATCGCGCCGGGCACCGCCAATATTCTGGCCAAGCTGGCCAATGGCATAGCCGACGATCTTGCAACCACCTGCCTTTTGGCAACCGATACGCCAATCATGGCTGCCCCGGCAATGAATGTGCGCATGTGGGAGGCAGCATCGACGCGCCGCAATCTTGCGTTGCTTGCCAATGACGGCGTGCAATTTGTTGGCCCCGATGAAGGAGAAATGGCTTGCGGTGAATTCGGGCCGGGCCGGCTGGCCGAGCCGCCGGTCATACTTGAGGCCATCGTCGCGCATTTTGAACGTGCTAACAGGCCGAAACCCTTGGCTGGCAAACATGCGATTGTCACATCAGGGCCGACACGTGAACCGATAGATCCGGTGCGCTTCCTTTCCAACGCCTCGTCTGGCAAGCAGGGCGTGGCGATCGCCGAGGCCCTGGCTGCGCTTGGCGCACGGGTGAGCTTTGTCACCGGGCCAGCTCAATATCGGCAGCCCAGAGGCTGTGCGGTAATTGACGTGGAGACGGCGATTGAGATGGATCGCGCCGTCGAGGCAGCACTTCCTGCCGATATCGCGGTTTTCTGTGCGGCTGTTTCCGATTGGCGGGTGGAAACACCGGCCGATGACAAGATCAAAAAGGATGCCGATGAGACCGCGCCCACCCTCACATTGGTGGCAAATCCCGATATTCTCAGGCGCGTTTCATCGCTTGCGGGCGGAAACCGGCCGCGGCTTGTTGTCGGCTTTGCTGCGGAAACCTCAAATCTTCTCGAAAACGCCAAAGCGAAGCTGAAAAGAAAGGGTTGCGACTGGCTCCTAGCCAACGACGTCAGCCCAGCGAGCGGCACGTTTGGCGGCGCAAACAATACCGTTACGCTTCTGGCAGGCGAGGCCGTCGAGGCGTGGGAGCCCATGGACAAGCAAGCGGTCGCCCAAAAACTTGCCACACGCATTGCCGAATCTTTTCAACGCGATAGGCGGATCTGAGCGCGAGATTTTTTGGAATCCCGACTTGCCAGCGCGACGCTTTGCCCCCAGAGTGCCGCCGGTATTGTGAAGCCGTAAAGGCTCGGAAAACGATAAGGTGGAGACGCGACAGATGTATTTGAACCCAATTCTCAAGATGGGCGGCATCGCTGTCCTCACCGTCGGACTGACTGCCTGTATGGATGTGTCGATGGATCTCGAGGTCTTGAGCGAAACCGACGCCCGGGCAACGATGAAAACATCGATGGCCGCCGACATATATGCCATGATTTCGGCACAGGCCGATGGCGAAGACGACTTCTGCGAAGATGGAGAAACCGTTGAAACCGCCACGACCGTGGACTGCATCGTTGTGAAGGAAGGCACGTTCGCGGAAATCATGGAAGATGACGATGGCCCCACCCTTGAAGCGATCGGTAACGGACAGGTTCGCGTTTCTTTCCCGACCGGGGAATTGAGCGATCAGGTTTCTGAAGGGTTGGGCGGCGACGACGATCCGGAAATGATGGCCATGATCGCCTCGATGTTTGAAGGTAACGCCATTTCGATGACCATTTCGGGTGGCCAGATCGTGGACACCAATATGGAAGTGGCCGAAGATGGCATGAGCGCGCGCTATGACATCCCGTTTGTTGGGATCATTACGGGCGATCTCGATCTGCCCGAAGAACTTTACGCCATTGTACAGAAATAGACTTTGAAAATTGCATTAAAATGGCTCGCGCACGGGCAGGGGCTCTCCCTTCCCCGGCGCGCAACAAAAGGGGCGGCAGGGTATGACCTTGCCGCCGCCGTCGATTCTGATACCGTCCTGACCCTGGCGCCGGGCGAATATGGATTGGTGCCATGTGGCTTTTCGCTTGGCCTGCCCGTTGGCATGGAAGCGCAGATACGCCCCCGGTCCGGGCTTGCTGCCAAATTCGGCGTAACCGTGCTCAATGCGCCAGGTACGGTGGATGCGGATTATCGGGGCGAGGTAAAGGCGATTCTTATCAATCACGGCAAGGCGCCTTTTGAAATCCGGCGCGGCGACAGGATTGCGCAAATGGTGATTGCGCCGGTGCCCGATACCGAGATTTTTGCGACCGACAACCTTGAGGAGACCGATCGTGGTGAAGGTGGTTTTGGGTCAACAGGGGTGGCTTAGCGGGCTTTGCGCGCTGTTGGCATTTGCAGGCCCGGCATGTGCAGGCGACAGCGCACAATTTAATGCACTGGGCTATTCCCAGGATGGACGCCATTTCGCCTTCGAGCAATTCGGCATCCAGGACGGATCGGGCTTTCCTTATGCCGATATTTTTCTCATCGATCTGGAGACCGACACCTTTGCCGGAGGCTCCCCTTTTCGGACTCGCATCGATAGCGAAATGACCCACGTGGCCGAGGCCAGGGCTCAAGTTCTGATGCAGGCGGAGGAAAGCCTCGCCGAATTTGGAATTTCCCGGCCCGCGCTGCCGCTGGTCTTACGCGGCGACGGTGAACTGGTCGATGAAGGGCTTTCGATCGTTTATGGGATTCCCTCCTATGGTCTGGACCAGACACGCGGCGAATACGCACTCAGCCTCGATATCTTCAAAGCGCCTTCTGGCCAGGATTGCGAATTTTTCGAGGGCGGGCCGATGGGGTTTGCGCTTTATCGGGAAACCGGCGAGGGGCGCGAGCAACTGCATCGCGATACGCGCGTGCCTGCATCTCGAAACTGCGTGATCACCTATAAGTTCTACGGGGTCTTCAATCCATTTGAATCCTGGGACAATAGCGCCGCAGTTGCGGTGCTTTCGGTGTGGTCGCATGGCTTTGAGGGACCGGATCGCCGCTTTATCGCACTTCCCGTGGGCGAGCGGTAAACAGAAGTGGCGCTTTCGGGAGACGAGGCCGCCCGCTATGCCCGCCATATCGTTTTGAAGGATATGGGTGGCACCGGACAGCAAAAGCTCAAGAACGCCCGCGTTCTGATCGTTGGAGCGGGTGGGTTGGGGGCACCTGTCATCGCCTATCTGGCGGCTGCCGGGATCGGCACGCTCGGGGTCGTCGACCCGGATAAAGTATCGCTGTCCAATCTGCAACGTCAGATCATCCATGGCGATGACACGATCGGCAGCGCAAAAACCAAAAGCGCACAGGACTTTGTTGCGCGTATCAATCCCTTTGTGCGCTACCTCAATCACCAGATCAAGCTCGACGCGAGAAATGCCGGCAGGATCATTGCCGATTATGATCTGGTTGTCGAAGGTACCGATGACTTTGCGAGCAAACAGGTGGTATCCCAAGCCTGCGAAGCCGCAAAAATTCCGCTTGTCACCGGGGCGCTTGGCCCATTTGACGGTACGCTTACGGTGCTTATGCCCTATGCGCGCAATGCATTGGGCCAGGACAATCCGAGATTTTCCGATCTTTATCCTGTGGCTCCAGACCCGAAGGACAGCCCGCCTTGCGAGATCGCGGGGGTCCTCAATGTGCTGCCGGGCATTATCGGCACGATGATGGCCAATGAAGCGCTCAAGCTGATTGCGGGCTACGGTGCGCCGCTGGTGGGCAAGTTGCTGGTCTATTCCGCTCGGACAGGCGAAAGTCACATCCTGGATTATCGACGCGAGGGCGAAAATCCCAGCGCCTCTTCGAAGGCAGCAAACAAGGCCTCATCTGACCAATAATTATCCTTGAGCCAGCCCGGTGCCGCCTCCAAAGCGCTGCTATCAGCCGGAACCCAACCGATCCGTATAGCCCTTGCCCGCAATCCGGGCTGCTGATCGTAAAGCCGAGCCAGATTTTCAAGCGCACGCTTTGAATAGCCATAAGCGTTGATTTCAAGGTCCGGGCTTTTGGGTTCCGCCCAATCCGAAGACGGCAGCACAAGCCCAGGCACGCGCGCCCTGTAACAGGCCTCGACCAGCCGCGCGGTTACACTGACCGCTTGCAGATGAATGTCTGCGGGTGCGTCCGGGTTGGCGCTTGTCGCCAGGTGGACCAGACCGGATGCGCGTCCCAGAAGAGCGCTCCAGAATGCGCTTTCAAAATCGGTCGTCACAAGATCGATTGTGTGGTGGGTGCCGGCCACGCAATCTATGCCGATGGCATCGGGCCACGCCGCCACGAGCCTGCGACCGATATTGCCGCAAGCTCCCGTTACGATCAGCACGGTTTCAGAGCCTAAGCGTCAGGATGTTTGAAAACCAATGTTGCATTGGTGCCGCCAAAGCCAAAGCTGTTGGACAGCACGACGCCGAGATCAACATTGTCGCGGCGCTCCCGAAGGATCGGCATATCGGCAAATTCGGGATCGAGATTTTCGATGTTGGCGCTTTCGCAGATGAAGCGGTTTTGCATCATCAACAGCGAATAGATACATTCCTGAACGCCCGTTGCGCCGAGTGAGTGGCCGGTCAGCGATTTGGTTGCGGAAAGGGGCGGGCACTTGTCCTCATTGCCGAAGACTTCGCGCAATGCCTCGATTTCCTTTTTGTCGCCAACAGGGGTCGAGGTGGCATGGGGATTGATATAATCGATTGGCGCCTTGACGGTTTCGAGCGCCATTTTCATGCAGCGGACGGCGCCTTCGCCGGAGGGCGCAACCATGTCATAACCGTCCGAGGTCGCACCATAGCCGATAAGCTCGGCAATGATATTGGCGCCGCGGGCCTTGGCGTGTTCATATTCCTCCAGCACCAATACGCCGGCGCCACCGGCGATAACGAAGCCGTCGCGATCCTTGTCATAGGCGCGCGAGGCTTTTTGCGGGGTGTCGTTGAAATTGGAACTCATGGCACCCATGGCGTCGAACAGGTTGGACATGGACCAGTCCAGATCCTCGTGCCCGCCCGCAAAAACAATATCCTGCTTGCCGAGCTGAATCTGCTCATAGGCATTGCCGATACAATGCTTGGATGTCGCGCAGGCCGAGGAAATCGAATAATTGACGCCCAGAATCCCGTAAGCTGTGGCAAGGGTTGCCGATGCGGTCGAACTCATCGCCTTGGGCACGGCGAGCGGGCCGATGCGCTTGGGACTTTTCTTTTCGCGGGTAATGTCGGCGGCTTCAACCACCGCACGGGTCGAGGGGCCGCCAGAGCCCATAACGATACCGGTACGCGGGTTCTTTATGTCTTTTTCCTCGAGCCCGGCCATCTTTATCGCCTCTTGCATGGCGATATAATTCCAGGCCGCGCCTTTGGCCATGAAGCGGGTGGTACGCCGATCCAGCACCTCGAAGGGATCGAGGTTCGGGGCGCCATGCACCTGACAGCGGAAACCCAGATCGATATAGTCCTGCGCAGCCGAAATGCCTGGGCGCGCAGCCTTCAAGCTATCGAGAACGTCATCGACCGTATTGCCGATAGACGACACGATACCCATACCGGTAACCACTACACGCTTCATATTCGCCCCTTGGACTCCTGTATCTTTCCAGCTCGCAACTTGCGCGTATTCTAGAACGTGCTCGTGTCCGTAAAAAGACCCACGCGCAAATCGGTTGCCTCGTAGATGGTTTTGCCATCAACCTTCATATAGCCATCGGCTATGCCAAGCGTAAGCTTGGACCGCATGATGCGTTTGATGTCGATCCCGTATTCTACCAGCTTGGCACCCGGGGTCACCTGTCCTCTGAACTTTATCTCTCCGGCCAGAGCGCGACCGCGGCCTGCACCTCCGGTCCAGCCCAGATAAAATCCTGTCATCTGCCAGAGCGCATCCAGCCCCAGGCAACCGGGCATGACCGGATCGTTGTCGAAATGACAGGCAAAGAACCACAGATCAGATTTTACATCGAGTTCGGCGCGCACCTGCCCCCTGTTGAAGGCGCCACCGGTGTCGTCGATCCGGGTGATCCGGTCGAACATAAGCATGGGTGGCAAGGGCAACTGCGCATTGCCCGGACCGAACAACTCGCCGCGACCACACGCCAGCAGCTCTTGATAATCGTAGGAATTGGCGCGTTCTGCCATAAGCCCCTCATTGGAATCGGCGCAGTTTCCCTGTGCGGAAACCGGACCCGCTCCTGATCGTTTTCTGGTTGGCCGAAAAATTGCGCCGAAAAGTCTTCCGGCCCAAAGCCCGACAGCTATGATGTTGATTTTGTGTGTAGAGGGCAAGAGGCTCAAGGGTCAATAGACCAAATGTCCATATCAAACGCGGCGAAGCCATTTTGCCACATCATCATGTTTGAGAAAAGGAACAACCACTCACGCCATCTGCGCCTTTTTCTGGCGGCGGCGGATCACCGAGGAGGGAATATTCATCGCTTCGCGATATTTGGCGACCGTGCGCCGCGCAACGTCGATATTCTGCTCGCCCTTCAATATTTCTGCAATGGTATCGTCGGAAAGTATGGCACTGGGCTTTTCCGCATCGATCAGTTGCCGGATGCGGTGCCGCACCGATTCCGCAGAATGATCCTCCCCACCGCTCGATGAGTTAAGCGCGGTTGTGAAGAAATATTTCATTTCAAACATGCCGCGCGGGGTCGCCATATATTTGTTGGCAGTCACCCGGCTGACGGTCGACTCATGCATTTCGATGGCGCTGGCGACGGTTTTGAGCGTCATGGGCCGCAGATGGGCGATGCCGTGGACGAAAAACGCGTCCTGCTGCTTTACGATTTCGGTCGCCACCTTCAAAATCGTCTGGGCCCGCTGGTCGAGGCTCTTTGTCAGCCAGTTGGCGGTCTGAAGGCAATCGACCAGAAAGCTCTTTTCTTGGGAATCCCGCGTCTTTTTAGAGATCGTTGCGTAATAGGTGCGGTTGACCAGAACACGCGGCAGAATGTCGGAATTGAGTTCGATTTGCCAATCGCCACGCGGACTGCGCCTGACATAAACGTCGGGCACCACCGCCTGAACCGGAGTGCCGTCGAAGGCCCGGCCGGGGCGCGGATCAAGTTCGCGCAATTCCGCCAGCATGTCGGCAAGGTCCTCGCGGTCGGCGCCGATCTTGCGCCCAAGGGCCACCAGATCATGGCTTGCAACAAGATCGAGATTGTCGAGCAGGCGCGCCATCATGGGATCGAGACGGTTTTTTTCGCGCAGTTGAATGGCTAGGCATTCGGCCAGATCGCGCGCGAAAACGCCTGCAGGATCACAGCCCTGGATAGCCTTGAGCACATTCTCGACAGTGGCCGGCGCCGCGCCCAATTGCTCGGCAATCTGGGCACAATCTGCGGCGAGATACCCGCGTTCATCAAGATTATCGATGAGGTTGCGGGCGATCAGGCGCTCGGCCGGGTCCTTGAAGATCAGGGACGCCTGTTCGGCAAGATGTTCGGCAAGCGAAATCCGGGCCGAAACATATTGATCCAGATCGGGCGCTTCCCCGCCGACAAGCATGGACTTGCCTTCGGGCCAGCTTGAGGATTGGGACAGCGAATCCTGCCCCGTCTGCTCGGGAAAGACATTCGAGACATCGGTATCAAAGCCATCGGCAATCGAAACGGCACTTTGCAGGTGCGAACCGTGATCTACGGTGTCGGTATAGGCGTTCAATTCGGCGGGCTTTTCGCGCTCAAACGGCGTTTCGCCATCGCCGCCGCCGTCCTCACGTTCGAGCAGGGGATTACGCAAAAGCTCGGCATCGACAAAAGCGGAAAGTTCGAGATGGCTAAGCTGGAGCAGCCTTATCGACTGCATGAGTTGAGGCGTTAGGGTCAGGTTCTGGGATTGCCGGACTTCCAGCCTGGGCGAAAGCGCCATCGTCTCGATACTTCCCCACTCAAACCACGGCCACCCAAGGGCGGCCTCTCCTCGTGCCCCACGGCCGGGGGCACCCTTGCAGGGATGGGTTTTAGCGTGATTTGCCGCTGCATACAAGTTTCATGCCAATCCCTATCACGCGCCTCAGAGCGAGAAACTTTCACCAAGATAGACCCGGCGTGCATTGGGATCCGCCATGATCGTTTCGGGCCTCCCCTGTACCATGACCCCGCCATCGTGGATCAGATAGGCACGATCGACAAGCTTGAAGGTCTCGCGCACCTGATGGTCCGTGATCAGCACACCGATGCCCCGGTTCGTCAATTGGCGCACCAGCCCCTGAATATCGGCGACAGCGATCGGGTCGACCCCGGCGAAGGGTTCGTCGAGCAGCATGAACTTGGGATCGGCCGCCAGCGCACGTGCAATCTCGACCCGACGGCGCTCCCCGCCCGAAAGGGCCAGCGCATCTGCGTCGCGCAAATGGGAGACGGAAAACTCTTCGAGCAATTCATCGAGCCGGGCGTAGCGCTCGCTGCGGTTCGTAATGTGGCCCTCAAGCACGGCAAGCACATTGTCCTTGACGCTCAGCCCGCGAAAAATCGAAGCTTCCTGCGGCAGATAGCCAATGCCCAGACGGCCGCGCTGATAAAGCGGCAGGTGGGTGATGGGAAGGCCATCGAGCATGACTTCGCCCTTATCGGGCCGGACCAATCCCATGATCATGGTAAAAACCGTGGTCTTGCCTGCGCCATTGGGGCCAAGCAGGCCCACCGCTTCGCCACGGCGCACCGCAATGGACACGTCCCGCACAACCAGCCGCTTTTTGAAGCTCTTGGCAAGGCCATGGGCAACCAGCCAGCCGGTTTGATCGACCTGCGCGCCACCCATTACTGATTTGCCGGGGTGAAAGTGCTGGTTACACGACCGCCCTGCGCAGGCCCACCGGAAAACGAAGATGTCCCCGCGCGGGTATCGATCACCAGCCGGTCGGCATTTACCGTGCCCGAAGCGTTCTTGACCACCACATTGCCGGTAAAGATCAGGATGCGCTGCGCAAAATTATAAACCGCCCTGTCGCCATCGATCGTCTGGCCGTCCATTGTCATATGAACGCGCCCGCCCGATGCTGTAAACTCAACAAGATCCGACGGCCCGCCTTCGCCATAGAGCACATCGACGCGCTGGGCGAGCATCTGCATCGTGCCTTGGGTTATTGTCACATTGCCGGTAAACAGCGCGGTATTGTCATCTTCCGTGATCTCGAGATTATCCGCGGTGACATTGACTTGGTCGTCGGCCTGCTGGGCGAGCCGACCAAAGCCTGCAGGATCATTGGCACCTTGTGCCATGATGGCAAAAGTGGAGGCAAGCAGGAGAACAAGAGCCAAAGCGAAGGGCCCAGGACGGGTCATCATTGAATGTTCTCCAGAACATGAGGGTCGCGATCCTGCCCGGCATCGGGCGCTGGCATCATATCAAGGCTGACGCCGGTGAAAAGCCAATGTGCCTTGGCAATGTCGTGAACCATGGTTTGCGCGTCCAGGGTCGACTCATCGTCAAAGGAAAAGCGCACCGGACCATCGCTTGATATGATCTGGGCCGGCCAGTCCACCTGTGCTCCGGCCAGAACCCCGCGCGCACCGGTGGTATCGGAAACGAACACATCTTCATTGGATGTAAGATGTTCCGCGCTCATGGTCCATTGGGCGGTGGAGAATGCAACCTGAGCCCGATAATCGGCACCATCGTCGAGATCGATCCGCAGGTCGTAAAGATCGGAAATGTCGAGATTGCCAACGGCGCTTTCGGACCGTGCGGCCACCATCCGATAAACCGTTCCCGTTGCGGTACGTCCCTCAAAGCGCGGCCCGTCGACCACCAGAGTATCGGATTGCAGGCGGACGCCGTCAATTTCAATGGGTGGCACGACCATGGCAAAGCTGAATTGAAAGAGCGGATAAAACAGAGCCAGAACGCCAAGAACGGGAACTACAACACGCAGAAAACCGATCCAACGATTGTGGCGGGTCAATTTCCTGTATTGGGCAAGCCGTATCCCAGGGTCTGCAACGCTCATGGCTTATCCGGTCCACTCCGCTCAGCTATGGGCAAAAATGTCAGTTTCCGGCCAGCCTGCGAGATCGAGCCGCGCGCGGGTTGGAAGAAAATCGAAACAGGCCTGGGCAAAATCCTTGCGCTCCTCACGCGCCAGCATACGGTCGAGATGACGGCGCAGATCGTGCAGATACAACACATCGGATGCAGCATAATCGAGCTGTGACTGGGTAAGGTTTTCCGCGCCCCAATCGGAGCTTTGCTGCTGCTTGCTCATATCCACGCCCAAAAGCTCGCGGGCAAGATCTTTCAAACCGTGACGGTCGGTATAGGTGCGCACAAGGCGCGAAGCAATTTTCGTGCAATAGACAGGCTCGGGCATGACACCAAAGGCATTATAAAGCGCTGCCATATCAAAACGCGCAAAATGGAACAGTTTTGTGACCGCGCTATCCGCCAACAGCGCCCTGAGGTTTGGCGCATCGGTCTGGCCCGGCTGGATCTGCACAATGTCGGCCGTCCCGTCGCCGGGCGAGAGTTGCACCACGCAGAGCCTGTCGCGCAGGGGATTGAGACCCATCGTTTCGGTATCGATGGCAACCTGGCGCCCATAACGCGAAAGGTCGGGCAAATCGCCCTTGTGCAGTCTTACGCTCATAACTCTTCCCAAAATCTGGCTGGCTTTGCTGGCGGATATGCCAGCAAATCAATGCAATCGGCTAGTGTGATGCCACAGCGCGTCTCTCCTGCAAAGAGGAAGGTGATCCGCCGGGACCATGCAGCCTATAACAATCAAAGGGAAAGATGGTGCCCAGAAGAAGACTCGAACTTCCACTCCCATACGGGAACTAGCACCTGAAGCTAGCGCGTCTACCAATTCCGCCATCTGGGCAACGAGGGCTTCACTAGAGGCGGGAACAGCGTTTGTCAATCAGATGTTACGCGCTTGTCCTGTTTAATTGCCCGGCCACGGCCAAATTCGGTGCCCTCGACAGGAAAGCGATTGAAAGCATAGCGCTTGAGGGCTAAAACCCCCTCAATTGCGCAGGACTTCATAGGCTTTCAAGGCACCTCTCATGACCCAGACTGGCGGTAAACTTGTCACGATTTTTGGCGGCTCGGGCTTTATCGGCACCCAGCTCACCCAGGAACTGGCGCGGCGGGGCTATCGCATAAGGGTCGCGGTACGCCGCCCCGATCTTGCCGGTCATGTGCGCATGTTCGGTTTTCCCGGCCAGATTCAGCCCATTCAGGCCAATCTGCGCTATCCCGAATCGGTGGCGCGCGCGGTTGAGGGAGCCGATATTGTCATCAATCTCGTCGGCATCCTTTTTGAAAAGGGCAAGCAGCGGTTTGCCGCCGTCCAGGCGCAAGGCGCCAAAGTCGTCGCCGAAGCGGCAAAGGCCGCCGGAGCCGAGCGGCTGGTTCACATGTCGGCGATCGGTGCCAGCGAAACCTCTGCTTCGGCCTATGCCCGTTCCAAGGCCCTTGGAGAAATCGAGGTTCTCAAGGCATTTCCCGATGCCATCATCATTCGGCCTTCAATCGTTTTCGGTTCCGACGATGGATTTTTCAACCTTTTCGGCATGCTTGCGCGTATTTCGCCTGTCATGCCGCTGATCGGTGGCAATACAAAGTTCCAGCCCGTTTACGTTGCCGATGTCGCCCAGGCCTTCGCGCTTGCAGCGGAAGGTGCGGTCAAGGGCGGCAAGGTCTATGAGCTTGGCGGACCCGATGTCGAAACGATGCGTCAGCTTATGGAGCGGGTACTGTCAGAAACTCGCCGCAAGCGCCTCCTGTTTCCTGTGCCTTTCGGATTGGCAAAGCTCAAGGCGTCCTTTCTTGCCCTACTGCCCAGGCCGCTTTTGACCCCCGATCAGGTCGTTCAGCTCAGAATCGACAATGTGGTATCGCCAGAAGCGATAAAGCAGAAGCGCACTTTTGCCGCCTTTGGCATTACACCGACCGGCATGGACATTGTGTTGCCCACCTATATGTGGCGTTTCAGAAAGCATGGCGAATTCGACCGCAACGTCGTCGCCTGATTTACGCTTGGCGCCATCGCTGGCGTTAACAGGCGGTTAACCGCATAAATCGACTTTGTCCGATCATCGGGTTCAAGGGCATAAAAAGACCTTGATCCTTGGCCAGTTTGCGCTGCTAATTCATTTATTTGCAGATTCATTCTGGCCTTTAGGGGTATGCGCCGTCCGGCGCAGGGGCCTTTGAGTTTAAGGACAACAAGACCGCAATGGCAAAATTGCTGCATCACAAACTTGATCCTGCCTGCCGCCTGATCCGTTTGATGCTCGGCGAATACGGGGTCGATATCGAGCTCGTCGAAATATCCCCCTGGCGTCGCGATCCCGATTTTCTAGAGCTCAACCCGGCCGCCTCGTTGCCGGTCATGCTCGACTCTCCCTTTCCCCCCGTCATCGGCATTCTGGCGACAATTGCCCATATCGAATCCAATTTCGGTCCCGAAGGCCCGGTTGAATCGCTTTTGCCCGATAATCCATCCCAGCGCGCGGAAACCTGGCGGCTTGTCGAATGGGCACTCATCAAGCTCGAAAATGAAGTTACCGGCTATCTGCTGGAAGAAAAGCTGGTCAAGCGCGACCTGCGTTCGGGCGCGCCCGATCCGGCGGTCCTGCGCATTGCCAAAGCCAATCTCAACGAGCATCTTGCCTATTTTTCCTGGCTGTTGGCCACGCGCCACTGGCTGGCGGGCGATAATATGACGCTTGCCGATTTTGCCTTGGCAGCCCATTTCTCGACGCTCGACTATATGGGCGATATCGATTGGGATAAGGCAGGAGAAGCGAAAGATTGGTATGCGCGCATAAAGTCGCGCCCCGCCTTCCGCACGATCCTGACCGACCGGGTCGTTGGCATGCCGGCCACCAAAACCTATGCGGATCTCGATTTTTGACGTTTGCCCCCGCCAAAATCGTTGCGGAATTGAAAAGCCGGGCCAATGCGCTCGGCTTTGAAGCATTTGGAGTGGCCCGTGCCGATGCGCGCCCCGACCTTGCGCACAAACTTTCTCATGCGCTCGAAAAGGGCTGGCATGGGGATATGGCCTGGATGGCGGAAACCGCCGAGCGGCGCCAGTCACCAAAATCGCTCTGGCCCGAAACCCAATCGATCGTCATGGTGGGCATCAATTACGGCCCGGAGGCCAATCCATTGGAGCGGCTCAAGGATCGAAATCTGGGCAATGTCTCGGTCTATGCGCAATCGCGCGACTATCATGATGTGCTGAAAGGCAAGCTCAAGGAACTGGCGGGGCTTCTGGCGCGGCGGGCCGGGGCGCAGGTCAAGGTTTTTGTCGATACCGCCCCGGTCATGGAAAAGCCTTTGGCAGAGGCGGCAGGGCTGGGCTGGCAGGGCAAGCATTCGGTTCTGGTATCGCGCGACTTCGGCTCGTGGCTGTTTCTGGGCGCCATCTTTACCGATGCTCACCTGCCTGAAAGCGCGCCTGAAACGGACCATTGCGGCTCGTGCACGCGCTGTCTCGATATTTGCCCCACACAGGCCTTTCCAGCCCCCTATAGGCTCGATGCCACCAAATGCCTCGCTTATTACAACAACGAATATAAGGGCCAGATTCCTCTCGCCTATCGCAAGCCGATGGGCAATCGCATCTTTGGCTGCGACGACTGCCTTGCGGTCTGTCCCTGGAACAAATTTGCCTCGCGTGCCCGTGAGGCCAAGTTACAGGCGAAGGCAGAACTGGCTCGATTGCAGCTTTCCGATCTTCTCACGCTCGATGACGCGCAGTTCCGTCAGATTTTTGCGGGCTCGCCGGTCAAGCGGCTTGGTTCGGCCCGGTTTTTGCGTAACTGTCTTGTCGCGGTCGGAAACTCGGGCGATACCGCTTCTATCGGAAAGGTGCAGCGCCTGCTCGAACATCCCGACCCGTTGGTACGCGGCATGGCCGTGTGGGCCTTGCGCCAATTGTCCGGGCCTGACAGGCTAAAAAAAATACGCGCGCAACATCAAACTCGAGAGACCGACGCTTCGGTTCTGGCGGAATGGCACTAGAAAAACTCTTTATCTTCGGGCTGGGCTTTTCCGCGCAGGAGGTGGCCAAGGCCTTGCTGCGGCAGGAGCCGCTGGCGCAGATCGCAGCCACCTCCCGGCAGGAGAGGAGTCTTGCCGACGACGGTCTGGACCGGGTTGCGATGCATATTTTTGACGGCGAGCGGCCCGGCGCCACACTGATGCCCGATCTTACCGAAGCCACCCATCTTCTGATCTCGATTGCCCCCAACACGCAGGGCGATCCGGTTTTGAACGCGCATATCGATCACATACTGGCTGCGCCCAAACTCGAATGGATCGGATATTTTTCAACCATCGGGGTTTATGGCGATGCCGATGGGGACTGGATCGACGAGCATTTTGCGACCCAGCCAACGAGCGACCGGCTTCAATGGCGGCTGGAAGCCGAAGCGCAATGGTCAGACCTTGCACAGAAGCGCGGCACTCCGCTTGCGATCCTGCGGCTTGCGGGCATTTATGGTCCGGGCCGCTCGGCCTTTGACAAGCTGCGTGCCGGCAAGGCTCACAGGATTGTCAAAAAGGATCAGGTGTTTAACCGCATTTTTGCGCCCGATATCGGCGCCATCACCCTCAAGGCCGCCCAGCACCGGTTGTCCGGCCTTTACAATCTTTGCGATCTTGAACCGGCCCCGCCACAGGACGTGATTGCCCATGCCGCCGGACTTTTGGGAATAGAGGCGCCTCCCGCAATTGACTTCGAAACAGCCGACCTCAGCCCGATGGCGCGATCGTTTTACGCGTCCAACCGCAGGGTTTCGAGCGCAAGAATACGGGCCGCGCTCGACTATAAGCTTGTTGCGCCAACCTACCGCGAAGGGCTGCGCGCCATTCTCGAACATGAAAACAATCGTGCGCTGCACGATTGACGAAACCCGATTTGCACCCTATTTCCGCGCAATGGTAAAACATTCAAAATCTTCCGCGCCGTCTCAGCGCATGTTGCGCGTCGGTGAACTTGTCCGGCACGAAGTCTCGGCCCTGCTCTCGCGCGGGGAAATCATCGATCCGCTTCTGGAAACGGTAACAGTTACCGTTCCGGAAGTCCGCATGACGCCCGATCTCAAGCTCGCCAATGTTTACGTGATGCCGCTGGGCGGGGAAAATGCCGAGGATGTGGCGGCGGCACTCAATGCCCATGCCAAATTCATCAGGGGGCGCGTAACCCCCAATCTCGATCTCAAATATGCGCCCCAGTTCCGGTTCTTCGTGGACAAGACTTTTGACGAATATGGCCGGATCGATGCCATTTTGAAGTCCGAGCGCGTGCAACGCGACCTTGCCCATGGCGAGGATGACAGCGAGCAGAACACTTAGGAACATTTGGCTTTGAACGACGCTCCGAAAAAGCGCGAAAAGCGCAATCTTTCCGGCTGGCTGGTTTTTACCAAGCCCTATGACATGAGCTCGACCGAAGCTGTGGGCAAATTGCGCTGGCTCTATGGCGCAAAAAAGGGCGGACATGCGGGAACGCTTGATCCGCTGGCCACCGGTATCCTGCCGATAGCTTTTGGCGAAGCGACAAAGACGGTGCCCTATATTCAGGACGGAACCAAGGTTTACCAGTTCGATATTGTCTGGGGCAGTCAGACCAGCACCGACGATATCGAAGGGGAGGTGATCGCCACATCCGATATGCGACCTTCGCTCGGGCAGCTCGAAGCCGCTCTGCCCGCGTTTACCGGCACCATCACCCAGATTCCGCCCGCCTTTTCGGCCATCAAGATCAAGGGCGAGCGGGCCTACGATCTGGCGCGGGCTGGCGAAAAACTCGATATGCCTGCACGCGAGGTCACAATCGATGCGATTGAAGTCCTCTCTCACTCGCTCGAGCGTTCGCGGCTCTCGGTCACCTGCGCCAAGGGCACATATGTCCGGGCGCTGGCCCGCGATATTGCCGAGATGCTCGGCACGAAGGGGCATGTGGGAGCCTTGCACCGCGCGCAGGTCGGCCCGTTTGGCGACAGCGATGCGATCAGCCTTGAGATGGTCGAGGCGGCGTCGGAAAGCGAGCGCGACGCGATGCTGCTGGCGCCAAGTGCCGGCTTACAGGACCTCGAAGAAGTCCGGGTCGATGCCAATCAGGCCACGATCATACGGCGGGGCAATCCAGTGCTTTTAACCGGCCGGGATGCCCCGGTTGCGCTCGACGAGGCCTGGGCCAGCCACAGAGGCGAGGCTGTGGCTATTGGCTATGTGGAAAACGGGCAGTTCAAACCCAGCCGGGTGATCCTGCCCTCATAAGACGACCGGCTGAGCTATATAGATTTAGCGGATAAAGCCCACAATATCGCGCACTTCGAGCATGGTTTTCTCGGCCAGGATCGAGGCCCGTTCCGCGCCATCGCGCAAAACCGCATCAATGGTTTGTGGATCGTCGATCAGGCGGCGCATTTCATCGGCTATGGGCGCAAGCACCTCGACCGCCAGATCGGCAAGTGCGGGCTTGAACGTTCCCCAGCCTGCACCAGCGAACTGGTTGAGCACGTCCTGTTTGCTGGCATCGGTAAGCGCCGCGTAAATCCCGACGAGATTGTCCGCTTCGGCACGGCCCTTGAGGCCTTCGACGTCCGAAGGCAGGGGTTCGGGATCGGTGGTGGCTTTCTTGATTTTCTTGGAAATCTTGTCAGCATCGTCGAGCAGGGAAATGCGCGAGGCGTCCGATGGATCGGATTTGCTCATTTTCTTTGTGCCGTCACGCAGGCTCATGATGCGGGTTGCCGGCCCGGCGATAAGCGGTTCGGTAATCGGGAAGAATTCGGGATCGAACCCGTTTGCGGCAATGGAGGCCGCATAATCATTGTTGAACTTCTGGGCTATGTCGCGGGTCAGTTCGAGATGCTGTTTCTGGTCGTCGCCCACCGGCACCGAGCCAGCCTTATAGAGCAGGATGTCGGCGGCCATAAGCGAGGGATAGGCCAGCAACCCCAGCGAAACATTCTCCGAATTTTTCCCGGCCTTGTCCTTGAACTGGGTCATCCGGTTCATCCAGCCGATGCGCGCAACGCAGTTGAACACCCAGGCAAGTTCGGCGTGCTGGACGACCTGGGACTGGTTGAAAACGATATGAGCCTTGGGATCGATCCCGGCTGCAATGAAGGCGGCCGCCACTTCGCGGGTCGCACGGCGCAATTCGTCCGGGTCCTGCCAGACCGTGATTGCATGCATGTCGACGACGCAATAAAGGCACTCGTGGCTGTCCTGAAGCGGTACAAAGCGGCGGATCGCTCCAAGATAATTGCCCAGATGCAGGTCACCCGAAGGCTGAATACCGGAGAAGACGCGATTATTGGCAGGCATGTCGGATCGTCCAAGAGTCTTTTGTGAAGGGTCGTATGGGTTGGTCAGCAAGCGGTTTAGCCGTTCAGCCCCGCCGCCGCAAGCGCGAGAGCAAAACATCCATAGGCTGGACACGGCTGAAATGGACAAGAGCGAAGTACAGAACCAGCCCGCCCGCGATCAGAACACCAAGTGCGCCGATCCTGACAAGCGTATTGGTGCCGGTCTCCAAAAAGGGTTCAAGCCCGGCTGCGGCAAACCAGAGCGCAAACGCCATCGCCAGCGCTATAAACAGGATCATGGCGTGGCGCCGTATCTGGTCGGCGGGCAGGGAAAAATGACCGCGGCGCCAGAGAATGGTCATGAGCATCAGCGTATTGACCCAGCTCGACACTGTTGTCGCGATCGCGATGCCCACATGGGCAAGAAAGGGAAACAGTGCCAGTGCAATAGCAATATTGACCGCCACGGAAATCCCGGCCAGAACCGTTGGCGTCAGCGTATCCTCGCGCGCGAAAAAGCCCGGCTGGAAAACCTTGATCAGCACAAAGGCGGGCAGCCCGAAGGCAAAAGCGACCAGCGCATCGGCGGTTGCGCGGGTTGCTACCGCATCGAATGCCCCGCGCTCAAACAGAATGGAGATGATGGGGTAAGAAAGCGCCGCAAGCGCAGTCGCTGCGGGCAGACTGAGTAGCATGGAAATCAACAGCGAATTGTCCTGAGCCCGCTTGGCTTCCAACTCGCGCCCGCCTTTCAGGTGTCTCGAAAGCTCGGGCAAGAGCACGACCGAGATTGCAATGCCGATGATCCCAAGCGGCAATTGATAGAGCCGGTCGGCGTAATAGAGATAGGAAATTGCGCTTTCGGCCTGACTGGCAATGATCGTCCCGACAAAAATATTGATCTGGGTGATCCCGCCCGCAAGAATTGCCGGAACCGCCAGAAGCCAGAAGCGCTGTACGTCCTTATCGACCCGCGGCCAGCGGAATCTTGGCAGAAAACCGGTTTTCTTCACCGCCCAGAGCACGAGTGCCAGTTGCACAATGCCTCCGGCCATGACCCCGATCGTTACCCAGACAGCATCGAAGGTGGGGCTGTTGTGCTGGTAAAGGATCAACCCGATCAGAACGATAATCGTTGCGATATTGAGAAGTACCGGCGCAAAGGCGGCGGCAAAGAATCGGCCCAGCCCGTTCAATATGCCGCCATAGGCTGCCATCAGGCTCATGCAGGCAAGATAGGGGAAACAAATCCGGGTCAGAAGGACCGTTAGCTCGAACTTTTCGGGATCATCGAGAAAGCCCGGAACGAAGGGAACGAGAATTTGTTCCATGAAGATTTCGGCAAGGATGGTGACGATCACCAGAACCACGATCAGCCATGAAATGATCCGCCCGGCCAGACCGCGCGCCGCTTCTTCGCCGTCCTGTTCGAGCGCCTTGGCAAAAAGCGGCACAAAGGCGGTGTTGAACGCGCCTTCGGCAAAAAGCCTGCGAAAAAGGTTGGGAAAACGGAAAGCTGCAAAAAAAGCGTCGGCGGCCGGTCCCGCGCCAAGGACGCCCGCCATCATCATGTCGCGGATAAAGCCGAAAATCCGGCTCAAAAGCGTCAGCGCGGAAACCGAGAAAAAGTTCCTGTAAAGGCTCACGCAGATGCTTTCTGCTTTTCGTCCGGCTCGAACACCGCTTCGAGCGCATCGCGGATGCGCTTTTGGCGGCTCTTGGATTCGATCTTTCCGCCCATGAGATCGGTCACATAAAAGACGTCCACCGCCTTTTCGCCATAGGTGCCGATATGGGCAGAGCCAATGGTGAGGTTGAGATCGGAAATGGCGCGGGTGAGATGAAAGAGCAGGCCGGTTCGATCGAGCCCGGAAATCTCGATCACGGTGAACTTGTCGGAAAGCGCATTGGAAATGAAGATTTCGGTGGGCACCGAAAAAGGTTTCAAACGCCGGTTATAGCGCGAATCGTGGCCCAGATCGGCAGGCAGATATTTCCTGCCTTCCAAAAGCGCCTTGACCGTTTCGGTGATGCGGGCGGCGCGCAGCTTTTCGTCCTCATCGGTCTTGAAGCTGCGGCGCAGCCGGAACGTATCGAGCGCGTGCCCGTCGCGCGTATTGAAAATCTGCGCTCCGATAATCGAGGCATCCGCCATGGTGCAGGCCCCGGCAATAAGGGACAGGAGCCGGGGATGATCGGGGGTGTAGAAACTGACTTCGGTAATGCCTTCAAAGGCCTTGATGGCAGTGGAACCTGCAAAAACATCCCCGGAGCCTTCAATCTTTTCGATCATACGCGCATGGGCCAGTTGCAATTCAGGCTCGGCCCGCAGCCAGTAATTGGGATAATGGCGGTCGATATAGGCATCGATCCGGTCCCTGGGCCAGCCTTTGAGGGCCGCGCCCAGCTCCTCTTGCGCCTCGGCTATCCGGTCGCGTTGGGAGACCTGGGAATGGCCGCCCGAAAGAAGCGGCTCGGTTGCATAGTAAAGCGCCCGCAGGAGCGAGCCTTTCCAGCCTGTCCAGACGCCGGGACCGACCGCGCGGATGTCGCAGGCAGTCAGGATCATCAAAAGCGCGAGCCGTTGCGGGCTTTGAACGACGGCCGCAAAGTTGCGCGCGGTTTCGGGATCCTGAATATCGCGGCTCTGGGCAATTTCGCTCATCAGCAGATGATAGCGCACGAGCCAGGCAACGGTTTCGGTTTCGGCGGCTGAAAGGCCGAGACGCGGACAGAATTTCCGCGCGACCTGCTCGCCTGCCTCGGAATGGTCTTCGGGCCGCCCCTTGGCGATGTCGTGAAGGAAAAGCGCGATATAGAGCAGCCGCACATCGGCGAGATGGGGCAAAAGCTCATGGGTCAGGGGCAATTCGTCCTTCAGACCCCCATTGGCGATTTGCGCCATCACGCCCACCGAGCGGATCAGGTGCTCGTCGACCGTATAGTGGTGATACATGTTGAACTGCATCAGCGCGACGATCTTGCCGAATTCAGGTACGAACTTGCCGAGAACGCCGGCCTCGTTCATCCAGCGCAGCACGCGCTCGACATAAGTGGGAGTCGTCAGAATCTCGAGAAAATAGGCATTGGCTTGCGGATCGGCGCGCAAGTTCTTGTCGATCAGCCGGATCGAGCGGGTAATCTGCTTGAGCGCATCGGGATGAAACATGACCCCTTCGCGGCCCGCGACAAGGAAAATCTTTATGAGATTGACCGGGTCTTTTTCAAAAACGTCCGGGGCGCTGGTCGTAATGCGGCCATGCTCGAGGATGAAATCGGACTCCTCCTTAATAGCTCGGCGCGCCTTGCGGAAGCTGGCAAAGACCCGGCCGAACGTATCGACCTTCTTGGCATGAGCAAATTCAAGCGAGGTGCAGAAAATGCGGGTGAGATCGCCTACGTCCTTGGCCACAAGGAAGTAGCGCTTCATGAAGCGCTCTACCCCGAGCATTCCGGCCCTGTTGGCGTATCCCAACCGCTCGGCCATTTCCTGCTGAACTTCAAAGGTCAGCCGGTCGTCCGCGCGCCCGACAAGGAAATGCAGGTTGCAGCGCACGGCCCATAAAAAATCTTCCGCGCGCTGAAACGCCCGGAATTCCTGGCGGGAAAAGACGCCTTTTTCGATAAGTTCATCGGAGGTTTGCACGCGGTAGAAATATTTGCCGATCCAATAGAGCGTATTGAGATCGCGCAATCCGCCCTTGCCGTCCTTGATGTTGGGCTCGACCACATAACGGGTATTGCCCTGCGCGTCGTGGCGGGCGTCGCGTTCGGCCATCTTGGCGGCGATGAATTCCGGCCCGGTCGATGCTACGATATCGGCCTCGAACCGGGTGCGCATCTGATCGAACAAGCGCTGGTCCCCGACGAGAAACCGGGATTCGAGCGTGGCGGTGCGGATTGTCATGTCCGATTTGGCCATACGGATGGAATCGTCGACCGAACGCACCGCATGACCAACTTTCTGGCCCAGATCCCACAGAATGTAGAGCACGAATTCGGTGACTGATTCCCCCCAGGGGGTCTGCTTGTAGGGCAGGATGAACAAAAGATCGATATCGGAGCCGGGCGCCAGCGTGCCCCGGCCATAGCCACCTACAGCCGCAATCGCCAGCGCTTCGGCTTCCGATGGGTTCTCGCGTGGGAAAACATAGCGTGTTGCCCATAGATGAACCGCCTGAATGATCGTGTCTTCGGCAGCGCAAAGAGCCTCGGCACAGCGCGTGCCCTTATGGGTTGCAATCAATTCGGCTTCAGCGGCCTTGCGGGCGGCTTTAAGGGCCGCTCGTACGCGATCGAGCAGAATGGCGCGCGCTTCCGGGCTTTCCGGCTTTTTGCCGTCTAGCGCTTCAAAAACCTCCTCAACGAGCCCAACGGCGCTTAACCCGCGCTGGATGCTGCGTTTTTTTGTCGGCAATTCAGCTTGCGCTGTCGGCATTGGCGGCCTTTTTCAAAGCGTAAATCCACTCAAGCGCCTCGCGAGGGGTCATATCGTCGGGACGCACGGCGTCAACCATATCATCGATTGGGTTAGCACGAAGTTGAGGCGCGGCAGGGGTGTGGGCGAAAAGCGGCAGATCGTCAAGCACCGCCCCCTTTGTGCCATGGCCGCTCTTTTCGAGCAGGTCGAGCACCTGACGCGCCCGATCAAGCACTGGCGCAGGCAGCCCTGCCAGCCGGGCCACCTGAATACCATAGGAACGGTCGGCCGCCCCAGGGCCGACTTCATGGAGAAAAATCACATCGCCTTTATATTCCCGCACCTTCATAGTGTGATTGGACACTCGGGCCAGACTTTGACTGAGCGCGGTCAATTCGTGGTAATGGGTGGCAAAAAGCGCCCGGCAGCCTGTGGTTTCATGCAGGGCCTCGACACAGGCCCAGGCAATGGAAAGCCCGTCAAATGTTGCGGTGCCGCGTCCGATTTCATCGAGGATCACAAGTGAACGCCGCGTGGCGCGTTCGAGAATGGCAGCGGTTTCCACCATTTCGACCATGAAGGTCGAGCGGCCTTGCGCAATATCGTCCGATGCCCCGACGCGGGAGAATACCCGGTCGATCACCCCGATATGGGCCGCGCTTGCAGGGACAAACGAGCCCATTTGCGCAAGGATCGCAATCAGTGCGTTCTGGCGCAGAAAGGTCGACTTACCGCCCATATTGGGACCAGTGATGAGCCAAAGCTGGCCGCCGCCATTTTCAGGGGGCGGTGAAAGATCGCAATCATTGGCGACAAAGCTGGCGCCTTGATCGGACAGCATGGTTTCAACCACCGGATGGCGTCCGCCATCGATTTCAAAAGCCAGGCCGTCATCGATCCGCGGACGGCAGAAATTGCGTTCGGCAGCAAGGTGGGCGAGCGCGCAATAAAGATCGAGTTCGGCCAGCCCATCGGCTGCCTTTTGCAAAGGCTCTGCCGCATCGAGCACTTTTTGGCGCAAAAGCGCGAACACCGCCAGTTCGATTTCGGTTGCAACATCGTTGGCCCGCGCAATCTTGCCTTCAAGATCGGCAAGCTCTCCGGTCGTAAACCGCATGGCATTGGCCAGGGTCTGGCGGTGAATGAAAACCTGCTTGTGGGGTTCTTCCAAAAGCGTGGCGCCATGGGCCGCTGGCACCTCGACGAAAAAGCCCAGCACATTGTTGTGCTTGATCTTGAGCGCGCGCACGCCAGTCGCCTCGATCAGATCGGCCTGCAATTGCGCAATCACCTTGCGGCTTTCGCTGCCAAGCTGCCGCTGGGTGTCGAGTTCTGTGTCATAGCCTTCGCGCACGAACCCGCCATCGCGGATCAAAAGCGGCACCTCATCGCGCAATGCGGTTTCCAGCAGTTGCGCGAGATCGGCAGGAGAGGCGGCAAGTTCACCAGCAAGGTTCTGGAGATTGGGCGGCAAAAGCGCTATTTTTTCAAGTTCTCCGGCCAGTTGATGGGCGCAGGCCACCGCTTTGCCAATGGCCAGAAGATCGCGCGGGCCACCCCGTTCAAGCGAAAGCCGCGTCAACGCGCGCGCCAGATCGGGGGTTGATTTGAGTCCCGCGCGCAAAATCGTGCGCTCAAGGGAATGATCGAGAAGCGCGCTAACCGCATCGAGCCTGTCGTTGATCGCCCCTGCATCGACAAGCGGGGCGGCAAGCCTGTGGGTCAGAAGCCTTGCGCCGGGGGCGGTGACGGTCATATCGATGGTGTGGCGCAGCGCACCTTTGGTTTCACCCCTGTTGGTGGTCAGCAGTTCAAGCGAATGGCGGGTCGCCAGATCGATCCGCATATGGGCGGAGGTCGTCTCAACTTCAGGCGCCCGCAAGAATACGCCCGCAGCTTTCTGGGTTTCCCCGATATAGCCGATCAGGGCGCCAAGGGCTGCACGGGCCGGACGGGAAAAGGCGGTTGGATCGACCGAGCCATCGGCGAAGGTTTCGCGCAAGGCTTGAGCACCCATCTCGGAGTCGAAATGTTCGCCATCGCGCAGGGTTGCGCGCGATTTCAGGTTCGGCGGCAATCGATGGGTCTGGTTGAGCTGATCGAGCGTTTGCCCGGTCAGGATCAATTCGGCCGGATCGATACGGGCAAGTTCATCGGCAAGCGCTTCAGCCTTGATATCGGCTGACCTGAGTTCGCCGGTCGAAATATCGGCCCAGGCAAGCGCATATTCGTTCTCCCCATGCCGCAGAACTGCAAGGCTGGCGAGGAAATTGTTCGCACCCTTGGGCAAGAGATCGTCTTCGGTCAACGTGCCGGGTGTTACCAGCCGTACGACATCACGTTTGACCACCGATTTCGAGCCGCGCTTTTTCGCTTCGGCGGGGTCTTCCACCTGCTCGCACACCGCAACCCTGTGGCCCAGCGCAATGAGCTTTTTGAGATAATCCTGCGCGGCGTGAACCGGCACGCCGCACATGGGGATATCCTGATCGAGATGCTTGCCGCGCTTGGTCAGCGTAATGCCAAGCGCTGCTGCCGCGATTTCGGCATCTTCAAAAAAGAGCTCGTAGAAATCGCCCATGCGGTAAAACAGCAGATAGCCGGGATTGATGCCCTTGATCTCGAAAAACTGCGCCATCATGGGCGTCAGTCCCGCTGGGGCCGGGGCCGGTGCGCTATACTGTTCTTGCTGCGCGGCGTGGGTCATGTTTGGCGCTTACACTCAAACCTTTTGGGATTGCTGGTGAACCGGAGGGTCAGGGGATCAGAAGCTAATCGATATCGATGCCAATTCCAACAGCACCGCAGATAACATTCATGGCTCTTTCACTGCTTGGGCTGAGACAAGGTCGCGCCCCGTCACCGCTATAAAGCGGCGCCGGAACGGGGCCGGGATGGCATTAAGCCGGGTAATGACCATCACATCGGTGGTATCAAAGGCCGTATCCGTGTGCGCGGACCGCCCGAAAATTGCATTGACCTTGAGATAGCCGCGAATCAGCGGCGGCATTGCGCGCAGGGCCGCACGGGTGTCTGCCTTTCGGGGCACGGTTTGGTTCATGGGCATTTCGGTTTCTTTATGCGCGTAAACCTCCCAATCTTTTTGCACAGCAAGATTATGCAGCAGGCCAAGCGACAACCTGTGACGCGCGCCATCGCTGCCTGGAAAGCTCGCCGAGCCGAAAAAGACATCGATCCGGTAAAGACAGGCATAGGCCCAAAGCCCGCACCAAAGGACATCAAGCGTGGATTTGCCACGATGGCTTTTGGCCACGCAGGAGCGGCCAAGCTCGCAAAAGCGCAAATGCGCGTGGCGAGCGAGGAGCGGCGCCACGTCAAAGCCCGATTGGGCATAATGGCCGTTGATTGCCTTTTCGGGGCGCAGCGCCCTATAGGTGCCGACCACCAGAGGCTGCCCGTCAAGCCCGGTCAATGCCTTATCGCAAACGATGATGTGGTCGCATTGAGCGTCGAAGCTGTCGGTTTCAAGCCGGTACTGGTCGAGAACGCCAGTGGGGCGCGCGCCCATTTCCTCGCAGAAAACGCGATAGCGTAATGCCAGCGCCGCCCGTATCTGGGCCGGGCTGGTTGCAAGACGCACCTCAAGCGTGCCGATCCGGGCCAGAATATCTCTGGCCGGAGCGTCAAACGAAACGGATCTAGCCTCTGGCAAAAGGGTCATCGCCCCACCGGTTCTTCGCGCGGCACCGCGCCGATCATGGGCCATTTTCTAAGCAGACGATGCACCAGCGTAAAGCGTATTCGGACTCAAATCGGCGTGGGTTGGCCCCTATTCCAGTTCAAAGGCGCTGAAATGCCGATACGGGCGATCGGGCGTAACCACGATCGACGGGAAATGGGCATGAGCCAGGGCGCCGGGGAACATCTGATCTTCAAGACAAAGCCCGGAATGCTTGCCATATCGCTTGCCGCCAAGTCCGGGCACCGGGCAATCTGTCCACACTCCGTTATAGAGTTGAACGCCGGGCCGGTCGGTAAACAGCTTCAGCGTCAGATCATTCTCTGGGCTTGTGACCTTCGCCACCGGCCTATCGAGATCGCGTCCCGTCTCCAGCGCGAGATTGATGTCATAATCGATTGCCTCGCCGTTTTCATCGCGCAGGGTCCGGGCTTCTCGCAGATCATATTGCGTGCCGGACACCGGCAGCAACGCCCCGGTCGGCAGCAAATTGTCATCGACGGCACTATAGGCCGACGCATCGATTTGCACCTTATGGCCGAGCACATCGTCTGTGGTGCCGAGATTGAAATATTGATGCTGGACGAGGCTCACCGGCGTTGGCCGATCCGGCATGGCGGAGAGTTCGAGCGATAACGTCCGGCCCTCGAGCCGGTAGATGGCTTCAAACGTCACATTGCCGGGAAACCCCATATGGCCGTCCGGTGAAAAATGGCTGAATTTGACACTGTTGGTTGCGCTGTCGGGCTCCATCTCCCAGACTTGGCGGCCCAGTCCCTCGGTCCCGCCATGCAGGCAGGACCCCGCCTCATTGGCCGAAACCGCGTAGGTCTTGCCATCAAGCGTGAATGTGGCGCCCGCAATGCGGTTGGCCACCCGACCGGCGAGCGATCCAAAATGCGGACTGTGGGCGGGGTAAGGGTCAAACGTTTCAAAGCCCAGCACAATCGAGCGCGGGGTGCCAGCGACCGGAACACGCCAATCGCGCACGGTTACGCCCCAGTTGATCAGCGCGACCTTGATGCCATCTTCGCCTTCAAGCCAGGCTTGTTCGACGCTTTTGCCGTCGAACCGTCCGAAGTTTTCGATTTTTATGGCCATGGCTTTTTGCACCTCCCACACATTTCACCAGACTTGACGGATTCGCCGCAAGGCTGCAATGACTATCGTACCTCACTGGCCATATCGAGCGGACCTTTTCATGGATGAGCGCGCAGGACGGGTAACGGTTCACGATCTCGCAAGGGCAGCAGGCGTTTCCCTTGCAACGGTCGATCGCGTTCTCAATGGACGCTCTGGCGTCAGACCCGCAACGGCCGAAAAAGTGGAAATGGCAATCGAAAGGATCGGCTTTCGGCGCGACATGACCGCCTCGATGCTGGCGCGTGGACGCGATTTGCGCGCCCATTTCCTGCTCCCCGACGGCACCAACCAATTCATGGGCAAGCTGGCCGATGCCGCACAGAACCTTGGCCGTTTGGCGCGGGCCGAGCGCGGACTTTTCGAGATCGAGCGCATCAAGGCCATGGATGCAAGGGCGCTTGCCGCCGGGCTCGACGCCATCAATCCCGAGACCGCCGATTGCGTCGTTTTTGTCGCCATCGACAAGCCGGAAATTCATGCCGCCGTTACCCGTGCCCACAAACGGGGCCTGAAACTCATTACCCTTGTTTCCGATCTTCCCGGTTCGGACCGGCAGGCGTTCATCGGCATCGACAATCTTGCGGCCGGGCGCACCGCAGCCTCGCTTATGGGGCGGTTTCTACCGGATGGTGCCAGGGTCGGGCTGGTTGCCGGTTCTCTGGGGCTGATCGATCACAGCCAGCGCATTGCCGGTTTCCGCGAGGTGATCGATGCCGAGTTTCCCAGCCTCCAAATCGCCGGGCCGGTCGAGGGGCAGGACGCCTTCTCGCTCACTTACGAAACGGTGCTCGCCTTTCTCAAAGCCCATCCCGACCTTGGTGGGCTCTATAATGTGGGCGCAGGTAATGCCGGTCTGATCATGGCGGTCAATGAATTGGGCCTTGCGGGCAAATTGCGCGTCATTGCCCATGAATTGACCGGCCCGACACGCGCCGGGCTTGAATCGGGCGCCATCGATCTGGTTCTGGATCAGGACCCGGAGGCCGAATTGCGAGCCGTCTGGACCAGCATCAAGCGGCTGGTTCTGGGCGCCGATGCCGCAGACCCGCCGCATCGTATCGAAATTAAGGTTTTCCTTCGCGACAATTTGCGATAGAGAACGGGATACACAATCCTAAAAATTCGGGTCCCGAAAAAGGGGCGAGCAGTGAGGAGTTTTTGTCGTGGAGCGTTTTGAGGTACGTGCATCATTTCGAGGTGCATTATGACCTATCTCGGTCTTGATATTGGAACATCGGGCGTAAAAGCGCTTCTGATCGACGGGCAAGGTGCGGTCATTGGCGATGCCACGACCACACTCAACGTTTCGCGCCCGAAGTCCGGCTGGTCCGAACAGAACCCGGCGGACTGGTGGCAGGCGGTCACCGATGCGATCGATCTGTTGAAAGGCAAGCACCCAAATGAGGTCGCCGCTATAAAGGGCATCGGGCTCTCGGGCCAGATGCACGGGGCCACGCTGCTCGATGGAAATGACGCAATCATTCGTCCGGCCATTTTGTGGAACGATGTGCGTTCGGACGCCGAATGCCGGGAGCTGGAAGCGGCGTTACCGACATCACGCGAAATTTCGGGCAATATCGCCATGCCTGGCTTTACCGCACCGAAAATCCTCTGGGTCAAAAAGCACGAGCCGGAGAATTTTTCGCGCATCGCCAAGGTCTTGCTGCCGAAAGACTATGTGCGTCTGCTTTTGACCGGGCGCTATGTCTCGGAGATGTCGGACGCTGCCGGAACGCTCTGGCTCGATGTCGCCAAGCGCGACTGGTCTGAGGCGCTTTTGGGCGCAACCGGGCTTGATAAGAGCCATATGCCCGGCCTTGTCGAAGGGTCGGAGGTTTCGGGCACGCTCAAAAAGGAGCTGTGCCAGCGCTGGGGGATCGAAGGCCAACCCGTCGTCGCCGGGGGCGGGGGTGACAATGCCGCCTCAGCTTGCGGGATCGGCGCGATCAATCCGGGGGAAGGCTTTGTCTCGCTTGGCACATCGGGGGTGGTTTTCGTTTCCAACGAAAAATTCTCCCCCAATACCGGTGGCGCAGTGCATGCCTTTTGCCATGCGGTCCCCGATACCTGGCATCAGATGGGCGTATTTTTGTCCGCCACCGACAGCCTGAACTGGCTGGCAAAGTTGCTTGGCGCGGAAGCTGCGGCCCTGACCAGCCAAGTGGCCGAGGGCTTTTCAGGACCGGGGGAAGAGATTTTCCTGCCCTATCTTTCGGGCGAACGCACACCGCATAACAATGCCAAAGCGCGCGGCTCCTTTACCGGGCTATCCCATCTATCGGACGCAAAAACCATGACGCAGGCCGTGATGGAAGGGGTGGCCTTTGCCGTGCGCGACAGCCAGCGCGTGCTGGCCGATGCCGGCACCGACATCAAGACCCTTCTGGCGGTCGGCGGCGGGTCGCGGTCCGAGCTTTGGCTGGAAATGATCGCGACCAATCTGGGCATGGAGATCGCCATACCCCAGGACGGGGATTTCGGTGGCGCCTTTGGCGCGGCCAGGCTTGGGCTGATCGCAGCGACCGGGGCAGAACCCGCCAGCGTCTGCACCATGCCGAAAATCAAGAAAACCATTTCACCACGGGCCGATCTGAAATCGGCCTATGACGAGCAATATGAGCGCTTCCGCGCTCTTTATGGGGCAATCGAGGAGGCCCGCAATCAATGAGTGATTTTTTCAAAGGCATCGACAAGGTTCGCTACGAAGGGCCTGAAAGCACCAATCCGCTGGCCTATCGCTACTACAATCCCGAGGAGATCGTCCTGGGCAAGCGCATGGACGAGCATTTGCGCTTTGCACTGGCCTATTGGCATTCCTTTGCGTGGGAAGGTGGCGACCCGTTCGGCGGCCGCACCTTCGAGCGTCCCTGGTTCGATAGCGAAATGGAAGGCGCCAAACTCAAGGCGGAAGTCGCCTTTGAATTGTTCGAGCTGTTGGGCGTTCCCTATTTCTGCTTCCACGATGCCGATGTGCGCCCGGAAGGGGAAACTTACGCGGAATCGACGAAAAAGCTGAACGCGATTGCCGATATCTTTGAAGAAAAGATGGCCCAGACCGGCACCAAGCTGTTGTGGGGCACGGCCAACCTGTTTTCAAACCGGCGTTTCATGGGCGGCGCAGCCACCAATCCCGATCCGGATGTCTTTGCCTATGCGGCAGCGACCATCAAGGCCAATATGGATGTCACCATGCGGCTCAAGGGTGAAAACTATGTCCTTTGGGGCGGTCGCGAGGGCTATGAAACCCTGCTGAACACCAAGCTCGACAAGGAACTCGACCAGCTTGGCCGTATGCTCTCTCTGGTTGTCGACTATAAGCACAAGATGGGGTTCAAAGGCACGATCCTGCTTGAGCCCAAGCCGCAGGAACCCACAAAGCACCAATACGATTTCGACGTTTCGACCGTTTACGGCTTTTTGAAAAAGTACGGGCTGGAAAACGAGGTCAAGGTCAATATCGAAGTCGGCCATGCCATTCTGGCAGGGCACACATTCGAGCATGAAGTGGCCATGGCGGCAACCCACGGGATTTTGGGGTCTATCGACATGAACCGGAACGATTATCAGTCCGGCTGGGATACCGACCAGTTCCCCAACAATGTGCCCGAAGTCGCACTGGCCTATTATCATATCCTCAAGGCCGGCGGCTTTGCGACGGGCGGCACCAATTTCGATGCCAAGCTCCGGCGCCAGTCGATCGATCCGGTGGACCTGCTTTATGGCCATATCGGCGGCATGGATACCTGCGCGCGCGGTCTCAAGGCCGCGGCAGCGATTATTGAGGATGGCAGCTACGATGCCTTCCTTGAGGACCGTTACGCAGGCTGGAATGATGCGGAAGCCCAAGCCATGCTCAAGGGTGAACGCAGCCTTGAGGACATCACGGCGCGCGTCGAGCGGGACAATATCAACCCGCAGCCCAAATCGGGCCGTCAGGAATATCTGGAAAACCTGATCAACCGCTTCGTCTGATTTCGTCTGACTCGGCCCTCTCATCCTGCCTGCCAGCAGCCTTTGCCGAACAGGCAGGGGCCTTGGATGAGAGGGCTTTTTCTTGGGAGGAGACCCACATGCCCACGCGCCCCAACCCTATCCTGCCGGGATTTAACCCTGACCCCTCGATCTGCCGGGTCGGGGAGGATTACTATATCGCAACCTCGACCTTTGAATGGTTCCCCGGTGTGCAGATCCATCATTCCAGAGATCTTGCTAACTGGGAGCTGATCACGCGGCCGCTAACCCGCCAGAGCCAGCTCGATATGCGCGGCAACCCCGATTCCTGTGGCGTCTGGGCGCCCTGCCTTACCCATGACGGGGAGCAATTCTGGCTGGTCTATACAGACGTCAAACGCAAGGATGGCTCTTTCAAGGACGCGCATAATTATATCGTCACCGCGCCCGATATCATGGGGCCGTGGTCCGATCCGATCTTTGTCAATTCGTCCGGGTTCGATCCGTCGCTGTTTCACGACGATGATGGAAAGAAATGGTTTCTCAACATGATGTGGGACCATACGGCCCGCGCGCGACACAAATTTACCGGCATCGCGCTGCAGGAATTCGACCCCGTTGCTGGAAAGCTCACCGGCCCCCGCAAGAATATCTTCCACGGCACCGATCTGGCCCTGGTCGAAGGTCCGCATCTTTATAAGCGCAATGGCTGGTATTACCTGCTTACCGCCGAGGGCGGGACGGGCTATGAACATGCCTGCACCCTGGCGCGCTCGCGCAGCATTGATGGGCCCTATGAGTTACACCCGGACAAATACGTGGTCACTGCCAAAGATGACCCGCTCAACCCGCTGCAGCGGGCCGGGCATGGCGATATTGTCGAGACCCCTGAGGGACGCACCTATATCGTGCATCTGACAGGTCGTCCGACGACCCAGAAACGCCGCTGCGTATTGGGCCGGGAAACCGCGATACAGGAAGCGGTCTGGAAAGATGACGACTGGCTTTATCTCAAGCACGGCACCAATGTGCCCGCTTTGGATGTCGATCTGCCCGGTATATGGAACGAAGACGTCCATTGGGCCGAACATCACGCGGATTTCTCCAGGCTCTCGGAATTGCCCATCGATTTCCAATGGCTCAGGACGCCCGAGACCGAGCGGATTTTCAAACTCGAAGACGGCAGGCTGCGCCTGTTCGGGCGCGAGTCCATCGCCTCATGGTTCGAGCAGGCACTGGTGGCACGCCGGCAGCAGCATTTCGACTATGAAGCGGAAACTGAAATCGATTTCTTGCCTGAAGACGAGCGCGAGATGGCCGGACTGATCTGCTATTACGGGCGCTATAATTTCCACTATTGCGCCGTAACCGCGGATGAGAACGGCAAGCGGGAGTTGATGCTGAAAAGCTCTCTGGCCAGTTTTCCCAATGGCGATCTGACGTTCCCTTATGATCCAATCGCGCTGCCGCAAACCGGCAAATTGCGTCTCAAGGTGCGGATAGAAAACAGCGGGTTGCAATTTTTCTGGGCCGGTGACGATGGCAATTGGCACAAGGCCGGGCCGGTGCTCGATGCCTCGATCCTGTCGGACGAATGCGGCGGTCACGCCGAGCATGGCAGTTTCACCGGCGCCTTTGTCGGCATGGCCGCCCACGATCTCAATGGCGGGGGCAGACCAGCCGATTTTTCTTACTTCCGCTACAGCCCTCTCAAATCGGACTGAAGCCAGGCAAAGCCGTCGCAAAAAGAGAGCGGTTTCACGTGAATCGCTCTCTTTTTATTCCTATTCACCGACTGTCAGGCTGACCTCGACATTGCCGCGCGTGGCATGGGAGTAGGGGCAGATGATATGGGCCGCGTCCATCCATGCCTTGACCTTTTCGGCATCGTAGCCGGGCACATAGGCGGTAAGGCCGATCTTGAGGCCAAGCCCTTGTCCGTCGTCGCGCTTACCGACGCCCACGTCCGCCGTCACCTTGGTGTCGTCAGGCAATTTCACATGATCCTTGCCGGCCGCAGCACGCAAGGCACCAAGATAGCACGCCGCATAGCCGGTTGCGAATAACTGCTCGGGATTGGTGCCCTCGCCACCGGGGCCGCCCATTTCTTTAGGGCTTGAGAGCTTGACGTCCAGCTTGCCGTCATCGGTTTTCGAATGTCCTTCATTGCGCCCGCCGCCTGTGGCGCTGGCATGTGCAGTGTACATAATTTCCATTGATCGGCTCCCTTGCATGAATGGTCAATGTTTAACATAGAACGTCGACATGCGCGTTCAAGTTCAACGCCGAAATGAACTCTTCAGCCCATATAGAAGTTTTCCATGCGCTGGCTGGCGCTTTCATCAAAGCGGTGATCGGCCATCGGATGCGCGCGCTGGCCGCAATCGCGCCGCGGGCAAATCCGGCATCCCACCCCGATCGGGGTTGCGCCGCCTTGCGCATCGAGATCGATCCCATCGGCATAAATCATCGATTGCGCTCTGGAAACGGCACAGCCCAGCCCGATCGCCATATGACGGCGCGGCGCATTATGGGCATAGCCGCCTTTGACGATGGCTTTGGCAATGCAGAAATAACGCTGCCCGTCAGGCATTTGGGAAAGCTGGACATTGATCTGGCCGGGATTGAGAAAGGCCGAATAGACATTCCAGCGCGGGCAGGCGCCCGAATGGCGCGGAATGTGAATGCCTGAAAGCGAAAAACGCTTGGAAATATTGCCTGCTATATCGGTGCGCACGAGATGGAGCGGTATGCCGCTTGCGCCGGGTCGCTGCAATGTTGTCATGCGATGGCAAACCTGCTCGAAACTGGCGCGAAACCGCCGCCCGATGCGCTCAATATCATAGCGGGTATTACGGCAGGCCTCAAGAAAGGGCTGGTAGGGCATGATCAATGCGGCGGCCGTATAGGACGCCAGAACGTTGCGGGCCAGCCCTGTTGCCTCGGGTTGGGGGAGCGTGCTGGCTTCAATCTGCTCCATGATCTCGGTTTCGGCGCAGAGAAGGGCCGCCTGCTGCGCCATTGCGAAAAGCGCCGATTCCGGTTCGAGCGTATCGGCAATCGCCAGAACCCGCCCGCCCTCTTCAAGCCTGCGCATGACGCCATTTGGCAGAGAGGCCAGCCGCGTTTCGATGCCAAAGACATTAAAGAGATAGCTTTTAAGCCCTTGCTCAAATGTGTCGTCGGCCCCGTCAATATCGTGCCGTACGCGCCCTGCCGCCGCTTCGAGCGATTCAAAATAATTGGCGTTTTCCTGCAGAAAATCGGAAACGGCTTCGGTAACAAGATTGTGGCCCGACGGGTTCTCGCCTTGCCCGCGCGTTTCCTTTTGCCGCAAATGCTTGAGTTGATCGAAAAGCTTGAGCACCGCGCGCCCCACCGTAGCGTGATTGGTGGCAAGGTCCCGAATATCCTGATTTGTCAGGTCGCTGTCGACGAAAAGATCGTCGCCGAACAATTCCATCAGATCCCCGGCCAACCGTCCATCGTCGCTTTCGGCAAGCTCTCCGGGCTCAACGCCAAAGTGCCCGGCTATGCGAAATAAAAGCGGCACCGTGATCCGGCGCCTGTTGTGCTCGATGAGATTAAGATAGCTGGCCGAAATTTCCAGCGCCTGCGCCAATTGCGCCTGCGACAGCTTTTTCTGGCGCCGCAAGCGCTTGATGCGCCCGCCGATCTGAAGCTCCTCATGCACCATGAAATACGGCCTCCGACCTTTACAAAATTTACAGATTTGACGCCTTTTCTTTGCAAGGCTTTACAGCTTAACTTGCTGATTTACTTATTTATCTTGCCACATCGAGCCATTTTGTCAATTCTTTACTCAAGGCGAGCGTTAAAGCGTTCGCATTCAATTTGAGGAGTATCGACGATGGAACATTCCACTCAGCATATCCCGGAAGACTTTATCACCATCATCGCGCCGACCATGGCGGAGGTTATGGAGAGTTTTAAGGCGCAAGGCCTTGCCGCACGCCAATACGCAATCGTTCATCGTGCCGGAAAGCACAGCTTCACCCTTGCCGGTGGTCAGCCGCTTTTTGACGGTGAGCCCATGATTGCCGCCACCTTTGCCCGGCGCGCCAGCGCCTGACCGAACCTAATCCGCATCGCATTCTTAAAAGGAGGAGAAACAATGCTCGATAAGCCCACCACGCCCCAAAGTTTTCCGGCTCCGCAATGGGCACCGGACCGCTGGCGCAATATTGCGCGGGATTATAGCCCCGCCGATGTCGAAAGACTGACCGGCTCATTGCCCATTCGCCATTCGCTGGCCGAAAACGGCGCCCAAAAGCTCTGGGAATTGCTGCACACGGAAGATTTCGTACCGACCCTGGGCACTTTTACCGGCAACCAGGCCGTCCAGCAGGTCAAAGCGGGGCTTAAAGCGATCTATCTCTCCGGCTGGCAGGTTGCTGCCGACGCCAACACTTCTGGCAATATGTATCCCGATCAGTCGCTTTACCCCGCCGATTCGGTGCCTGCGATCGTCAAGCGCATCAACAAGGCACTCCAGCGTGCCGACCAGATCCAGACGATGGAGCGGCTCGAAGGCAAGTCCGACGCCCAAACCGATTATTTCGTGCCCATAATCGCCGATGCCGAAGCGGGTTTTGGCGGCGCACTCAACGTGTTCGAGCTTATGAAGGCCATGATCGAGGCCGGGGCTGCGGCCGTCCATTTCGAGGATCAATTGGCCTCGGAGAAAAAATGCGGCCATCTTGGCGGCAAAGTGCTGGTTCCCACGCGCACTTTTGTCCGTACGCTCAACGCGGCAAGGCTGGCCGCAGACGTCATGGGTGTGCCTACGCTGATTATGGCGCGCACCGATGCGGAAGCGGCGCAATTGATCACGTCGGATGTCGATGAATATGATGCGCCTTTCATCACGGGTGAGCGAACGGAGGAAGGCTTTTACCGCCTTAAGGGCGGGTTCGACGCCGCCATTGCGCGCGGGCTGGCCTATGCCCCTTATGCGGATCTGATCTGGTGCGAGACCTCGACACCCAGTCTTGAGGATGCCAAGCGCTTTGCCGAAGCGATCCGCAAGCAATATCCCGATCAGATGCTGGCGTACAATTGCTCGCCCTCGTTTAACTGGGCGAAATATATGGGCGAGGCGGAAATGGCCGCCTTTCAGCGTGAACTCGGCGCCATGGGCTACAAATACCAGTTCATCACGCTGGCTGGTTTCCATAACCTGTCCTACACGACCTTCAACCTGGCGCGGAATTACAAGGCGCGCGGCATGGCAGCCTATTCGGAACTCCAGCAGGCCGAATTTGCCGCTGAAACCCACGGCTTTTCGGCCACCCGGCATCAGCGCGAAGTGGGCACCAGCTATTTCGATGCCGTCGCGACAGCGGTTTCCAAGGGTCAAAGCGCGACCACGGCCATGGCCGGGTCAACGGAAACGGCGCAATTTCACTAAAGTTTCCCACAGAATAATGATTCACGTGAAGCACTTGCTTCACGTGAATCCTTTTTCATATCCGGGCCGGATCGGCTGCAAGCCGCATCTGCCGTGTCATGGCCAGAGCCGCGAACAGCCCGAGCACACCCAGTCCCGCGCCAGCAATAACCACCGCCACAATGGCGCTCTTGACATCGAGGCCCGATGCGGTTCCGGCCAACCCGAATGAATTGGCGACGAGCCCGGCAATCGCCGCTCCGATGCCATAGCCCGCTGACTGGATTGTCGGCAGCAGGGCCGAAGCCCTGTCGCGCTCACCGGGGCGGGCCGCTTCCATGATGGTCTGGCTGAGATAGGCCCAGGACGCGCCAAACCCTATGCCGATCAGCACCTGCCCGACGATGATCGCCCAGAGACTATCGAGTCCGAAACCGGTCGCCACGATTGTAAGGCCGGAAACCAGCAGTGCCGGGCCGGCAATGATCAGACGCATACGCCCTTGCGGGCTTTGCACGCCCGCAACCGCGATGGCCGTCAGGCTCCAGAAGACTGCCATGACCGCGCTGACGAGACCGGCCAGCAGCGGCCCTAACCCCCACAGCGCCTGCAGCGCGAAGATCAGATAAACTGCGGTTGCCGCTTGGGCGACCGGCATGAGCAGGATGACCCAGAGCCCGGCGCCGACAATGTCATCGAGCGCAAAGGCGCGTGAGGGAAACAGCTTCTCGCGTGCCGTTTCATCCCGGCGCACAATTGCGTAAAGCGCGACAGCTGCGACACCAAGGCACAGCGCGGTCAGGCCAGGACTGGCGAGAACGCCGCCCACCGACACGGCCATAATGGCGGCACCGATCAGCATGAGGCGAATATAGGGCAGGCGCTCGGATTTGTGACGAGGTGCCTCGGCTTTTGGCACCACAAGCAGCGTCAGCGCCATGAAAATAAGTCCAATGGGCAGATTAACAAGAAAGGCTGCCCGCCAGGATAGAGTTTCGGTCAGAAACCCTGCCAGTACCGGTCCCCCAAATGCGGCCAAGGCCCAGACAACAGCTTCAGCGCCAAAAACCTTGGGCACGAGGATTGAGGGGAACAGCTCCGGGATCAGCGCGTAGCAGATGGCCGCGACAATGCCCTCTCCCAAGCCCTGCAGTGCGCGACCGACCAGCAATTCGGGCATGGATTGTGCAAGGCCCGCAATCAGCGATCCAATGATGAAGATCGACGCAGCAACGAGCAATGCCCGGCGCGCACCCAGCCGTACCTTGAAATTTGCCGCCGCAGCGCCCCCCATGATGGCGAAAACCAGAAACAGGGTCGTGCCCCAGGACAAAAGCGGCAATCCGCCAAGCTCGGCAACCGCCGAGGGCAGGGCAATAGCCGCCAGAAAACTGTTGAATGCCAGAAGCGCAACCCCCAGGCAAAGGGTAACGGTCGCGCCCAGATAGCGTGGGCCTAAAATCTGCGCCCAGCCGGATGTGGAAAGAGACATTGCTCTGCTCTCAATAAAACAAGATGATACTTGGTTTATTATCGTTCGCGCGTTTCGGCAAGCCGGAAAATGCAGTGGCAAGGTGGAAGGCCTTTTTCGGGCCAGGCTTTTGCTGTAGGAAGCCTCACCAAGATCCGATCAGCCCAGAAGCCGGAGCCGACCCTCGCCGTGAGTGCCACTTCCAATGGTCATCAGACCCGCCGCACCTTTGCCATCATCTCGCACCCTGACGCGGGCAAGACCACGCTGACCGAAAAACTGCTGCTCAATTCGGGCGCCATCCATCTGGCCGGGCAGGTCGCCGAGCGCGGCGAACGCCGCCGCACGCGGTCGGACTGGATGGAAATCGAACAAAAGCGCGGCATTTCGATCACTTCGAGCGTGATGACATTCGAGCATGACGGGCTGACACTCAACCTGCTGGATACGCCGGGCCACGCCGACTTTTCTGAGGATACCTACCGCACGCTTACAGCGGTGGATTCCGCCATCATGGTGATCGACGCAGCCAAGGGTATTGAAGCCCAGACCCTGAAGCTCTTCGAGGTCTGCCGTCTGCGCGACATTCCCATCATCACCTTTGTCAACAAGATCGACCGGGAAGCCCGCGATACGCTGGAAATTCTCGACGAAATCATGGAAACGCTGGCCCTCGATACCGCACCCATGATGTGGCCGGTTGGCGCGGGGGTGGATTTTTCAGGGCTGATCGATCTCGAGCAGGGCCGGTTCGTCAATCCCGACGGCACGCCGGAAGCCGATGCGCCAGGGGTCACTGCCATCGCGAGCCGGTTCGCGACCACGCAGAACCAGACCATTGCCGCAGCCATGGAAGGGCTCGAACTTGCCCGCGAGTCGCTGCCCAAATTCGATCTCGAGGCCTATCGGGAAGGCCATCTTACTCCCGTCTATTTCGGCTCGGCGCTTAAATCGATCGGGGTACGGGAATTGCTCGAAGCGGTATGCCGGTTCGCGCCCAGCCCGCGCATCCAGCCCGCCCGGCCCGAACCGGTCGATCCGGCAGGGGCAAAATGCACGGGCTTTGTTTTCAAGGTGCAGGCCAACATGGACCCCAATCACCGCGACCGCGTGGCCTTCGTGCGGTTGGCCGCCGGCACTATGAGCCGCGGCATGAAACTCAAGAACGTGCGCTCGGGCAAGGAGATCAAGGTCAATAACCCGATGTTCTTTTTCGCGCGCGAGCGCGAACTTGCCGATAGCGCAGTGGCCGGCGATGTTGTCGGTATCCCCAATCACGGCACGCTCAGTGTTGGCGACACGTTGACCGAGGGCGCCGACATCACCGTTACCGGCATCCCCAATTTCGCGCCCGAATTGCTGCGGCGCGTGCATCTTTCCGATACCTCGAAAACCAAGCAATTGGCCAAAGCGCTGTCCGATCTCGCCGAGGAGGGCGTGATCCAGGTGTTCAAGCCTTCGATTGGCGCAGGATATTATGTGGGAGCTGTCGGGCCGCTCCAGCTTGAAGTGCTGACCAGCCGGGCGCAGGCCGAATATGGTGTGCCGATCCGGATCGAACCTGCCCAATATGTCACCGCGCGCTGGGTCAAGGTGGGTGACGAAAAGGCATTCGAGAAGTTTGCGGCGCTGCACCGGCTCAATATCGCCCAGGACCGCTATGGCGATCCGGTCTTTCTGGCGCCCAGCCAATGGGAAATCGACCGCTGCGCCAAGGATTTCCCAGAACTGACCTTTATGGCAACCAAGGATCGCGGCATCGCGGCATAAGCGCCCGATGCTGTCCGGCGCTCAACATAATCGCTGACCGGCCCTAGCGCGCAAAGGCATTGAACGGATTGGTGTGGGTCAGGCGTGTCAACGTCTCCTCACCGAGGCCCTTTGCGCGCAGCATGGGCAAAATATGGCTCGAGAGCCTTGTATAGGGTTTTGGCGTGCCGCCTCCTTGTTTGGCCGGATCGAACCACCCCAGATCGTGGCTCAAAAGCAGCCGTTCCCCCAGACCGGCCTCAAGCGCACGCAAGATGAGATCGACCACCTTTTCGTCGTCCCATCGGCCTGCGCAATCATATTCGATCCATGCACCGCGCTCGGCGACCTCGCGATGCAGCGCGAAGTCGGGCTCTTCCTGAGTGTGGATCCAGAGATAGCGGTTTGCGCTGTAGCCTTGCTCCTCGATCACCGCGATCTGATCGAGCGCAACGCGCCCCTTGATCGTATGACTGCCAATCAGGGCGCCCGTTGCCTTGCCCGCGCGGGCTGCCGCTTTCAGAATATGCTGCTCGAGCGCCGTCATGCCGTCGTCGCCCGCCGACAGTTTGATCCAGGCTGCTTTAACGCCGGTATCCCCGACTCCCTCGGTCAGATGGCCAAGCATATAGGCTTCCAGTTCGGCATCGTCCGCCTCACGGACCCATTGGGGAATCCAGGGTTCGCGATAATTGCCGGTCGGCACGACAATGGGAAAATCGGTTGCTTTTGAAACGGCGAGGTCGATATCGACACGTAGGCCCACGCCACCGGTCGAGCACTCGACCAGAGCGGTTACGCCCAAAGCCTTGATTTCCTCGATCCGGGGCGCCATCAGCGCGACCACAGCATGCGGCTCAGCCTCGGCATAGCCCGGCTGATCGGGCGTTCGCAGGTCAACAAAGACATGTTCGTGCGGCAAGATCATTGCCAGATCCTCCCGCTCATAGTCTCCAAGTGTGGTAATCAATCTGGCCATTACGTTCGTCCCCTCCAGCAGCGATCATACCCATTCCGCACCCTTTTCCCAGCCCCCTTGTCTTGACCGGTGCCAAGCGTCCGAGCTGCAAAACAGTTTTCACCCCCCCGGATGGAGTCCGAGGGCATGCTTTTGCCAGACGCCGCTCTAAACGTCTTGAAGCATTGTCTCGTCCCAGCCGAACGCGGCAAGCTCTTGGTTGCGAAAGCCCGCGTCGTCGGCCACGATGAACTCATCAAGCTGTGGTGGCGGCACGCTGGTTCCGGCCAACAGTGTGTGAGCCTGTCCACGATGATGGATCTGATGAGCAAACAGATGGCTCAAAACGTCATCGCAGCGTTCGGTTTGAACGCGGTTCTGGCGATGAATGGCAACAGGCGCCGCCAGCGCTTCTGGCACCAGCCCTTTACAAAAGGCAACCAGATCGAGATCGCTTGTCCGCTGGGCGGCATAAAGTGCATCGACGGTATCAAAAGGCATTTCGTTTTCCCAGGCCTTGGGGCCGAGCGCTCCGCCCCTGAGGGCGTCGATATAGAACCAGTCGATCACAAGGATATGGTTGAGCGTTGCCTTGAGCGAGGGGAAAAAGCCTGTGCGCGGCGCCTCAAACTCGGCCTGCGACAACCGCGCTACGGCCTTGGCCAGCCGGTAATTGGCCAAGGCATTGTTGATAGCCAGCTTCGCGATCATACGCAGGGTGGGTTCTATCATGACAAATTTCGCATGACGCGTGCCATGCCGATAGAGGCGGGCATGACCGGATCAAAGCCGAATTTTTGATATAGATGCCGCGCATCGCCATCGGCAATCAGCGAAACATAGGCATCCTTCGGCGCCTCGCGTTCAAGCCAGCCGGTCAGTTCGGCCATAATGGCCTTGCCCAACCCCTTGCCCTGATGGGCCGGATCGACAGCGATATCGGTGATCTGATAGGCCGTACCACCATCGCCGATGATGCGGCCCATGCCAATGGGCCGGTCTTCATGCAGAACCAGAACGGCATAAAGCGAATTGGGCAAGCCCTTTTCCATGCCCGCCCGGCTGCGAGGCGAAAGCCCGGATACCGCGCGCAGATGCGCAAAGGTTTCAACATCAGGTATGCGGTCAACAATCTCGTAATCCAAGTCACGCTCCAGCCAGATTGATGCGATAGCTAAGCGCTTCGGCAATATGGGGCCGGGCTACCTTGTCGCTGCCGGCCAGATCGGCCAACGTGCGCGCCACTTTTAGGACCCGATGATAGGCCCGCGCCGAAAGCGAAAACGCCTCGGCGGCCTTTAACAGCAGGTCCCGGCTTTCGCCGTCCGGCGCCACGATCTGTTCGATTATATTGGCACTTGCCGCCGCATTGGTGTGAATGTTTTCAAACCCCATATCGCAATAGCGCCGCCGCTGGATTTCGCGCGCGCGCGCCACACGCCGGGCGACAGTCGCGCTCGATTCGCCCTGTGCCGCACCGATCATGTCGGCTGCCGAAACGGCAGGAACGTCGATCCTTATATCGATGCGGTCGAGAAACGGCCCGGAAACACGCCCCTGATAATCGCCCGCGCATTTGTCGCCGCGCCGGCACGTATGGCCGGGCGTTCCGGCCATCCCACATTTGCAAGGGTTCATTGCGGCCACAAGCTGGAAACGCGAAGGATAGGTGACCCTTGCATTGGCACGGGCAATAACGGTTTCGCCGCTTTCGAGCGGCTGGCGCAGACTGTCGAGCACCTGGGGCTGGAATTCGGGCAATTCATCGAGAAACAGGACCCCGTTATGGGCAAGAGATACCTCGCCGGGCCGGACCTTCAGGCCGCCGCCCACAAGCGCTGCCATCGAGGCCGAATGATGGGGTGCGCGAAAGGGGCGCTTGTCTGACAGCGCGCCATTTTTAACTTCACCGGCAATCGAGGCGATCATGGAAACATCGAGCAATTCGCGCGGGTCGAGCGGGGGTAGGATCGAAGGCAGGCGCTGGGCCAGCATGGATTTCCCCGCGCCCGGCGGCCCGATCATCAGAAAATTATGCCCACCGGCGGCAGCAACCTCGAGCGCGCGCCGCGCTACATCCTGTCCGCGCAGATCAGCAAGGTCCGGCGTGCTCGTATTGGGCAAAAAAACATTGGGCTTTGGCCGCCCGAGAATCTGCCGTCCAGCCAGATGATTGACCAGCCCGAACAGCGAAGCGGGAGCAACAATGTCGATGTCATCACCCGCCCAGGCCGCCTCGGCACCGCTTGCCGCCGGGCAAATGATACCGAGCCCACGCGCATTGGCGGCAATCGCCGCTGGCAAAATGCCATTTATCGCCGCCAGCCGTCCATCAAGGCCAAGTTCACCCAAAACCATGAAGCGCTCGAGCATGTCGCCCGGTATGGCCCCCATGGCCGCCATGAGCCCCAGTGCGATGGGCAAATCGTAATGCGAGCCTTCCTTGGGCAGATCGGCCGGGGCGAGATTGACCGAAATATGCTTGGCGGGCAGCGCCAGCCCCGATGCAATCAGCGCGCCGCGCACCCGTTCGCGGCTTTCGCCCACCGCTTTATCGGGCAGTCCAACGATATTGAATTTGGGCAGGCCCGGCGAAATCTGCACCTGCACATCCACCGGCACGGCCTCGATGCCCTGAAAGGCCACAGTGGTTATCCGCGTTGTCATGGCGCCCCGCCCAGTCCTCAACCTTGAGCAAAAGCTAACAGAGAGTTAAAGCCCGATCAAGAACATTAAGGGAACAAGATTCGGCGTATTGGCGCAACACCGATCCCGCTTCATATCCTGTTAACCCTGTTTATGAGCGCTTCTTTAAGGAGAAATCGGGCACAGAAAGATGAAAAGAATTTTCCTCAAATTTTAGACGAGTGTGCCACGAAAGATGCCCTTCGCTCTGTTTGCCAAACGGTTCGATTTGACAAGCGTAATCCGGAAAGCCGCGAGCATTGCCCTGGGGCTCGGGGTCGCCGGTATTCTTGCTTCCTGTGCCACCAATTACTATCCCATGAAGGGCGATAGCAAACCCCATCCCGGTGTCGCGCGCGCCCATAGCCTGCCCATTCACGGCATTGACGTTTCCCATCATCAAGGCGAGATCGACTGGCGCGCGGTAGCGCGGGCTGGCACGCGCTTTGCTTTTATAAAGGCGACCGAAGGCGGAGATCATCTGGACCGGCGCTTTCGGGAAAACTGGCAAGGCGCACGCGCCGCGGGCATTCCGCGCGGAGCCTATCACTTCGTTTACTGGTGCCGCCCGGCGGAAGAACAGGTCGCATGGTTCATGCAAAACGTTCCCAACGAGCCCGATGCGCTGCCCCCGGTGCTCGATCTTGAGTGGAACAACCATTCGGCCTGCCGCCCCAATCTGAGCCGCGAGGAAGTGCTCCGCAAGATCGCAATCATGCTCGACGGGCTCGAGCGCCATACCGGCAAAGTGCCCATCATCTATACCGATATCAATTTCCACCGCGACATTTTAGAAGGCGTGCGGCTCGACAATCCCATGTGGCTGCGTTCTGTCGCTGCCCAGCCCCATGAGCGCTATAACAATCGCCCCTGGACGTTCTGGCAATATACCCAGACCGGCAAGGTGCCCGGCATAAGGGGCGGGGTGGACCGCAATGCCTGGTTCGGCGCGGAAAGCGAATGGATCTTCTTTTTAATGACCGGCTGCACGCAGCGCCAGTATCAGGCGCTTGCCGCCCAAGGCCGGTGTCGACCGCCCAAATAGCCGATACAAAAGGGCCCCTCGCAAGGGGCCTTTTTCTTTTATCCCAGCAGGCCGCTGTCGCGTATGCCATCGAAGATGAACTGAACGGCAAGCGCGGTCAGCAATATGCCCACAACCCGCGACATCACCGAAAGCCCGGTCAAACCAAGCAACCGCTGGATCGGGATCGCGACGAGCAAGGTCAGCCACGCCACAAACAGCGTTGCGACAAGCGCTGCCAGCACCACCCAATATTCAAGGTCCGTGCGGGCGCTGGTGGTCAAAAGGATAACCGCGGAAATCGCGCCCGGCCCGGCCAGAAGCGGCATGGCAAGCGGGAAAACCGAAATATCGGCGCGCTTATGGCCTTCCTCTTCCTCTTCGCTTGTGGTGCCGGTGCCACCGGTATGGCGGGCGAACACCATGTCGATGGCAATCAGCAGCAATAGCACGCCACCAGCAACCCGCAGCGCGGGCAGGGTGATGCCGAAAAGATCGAGAATGGCATTGCCGACAAATCCGAAGAACAGCAGAATGCCTGCGGCAACCAAAACGCCGCGCGTTGCGAATATGAAGCGCTCACGCCCGGTATTGTCGCGGGTCAGCGCGGCAAAGATAAAGGCGATATCGGCAACGCCAACCGTTGCAAAAAAGGTGGCGAAGGCCACAAGAAATGTCGCTGTCATTTTTGCCCCAAACCCGGCTTTTGTTCACGGCAAGCCAAGGCCGAAGCGCCGCGCCGTGTCAACCACTGTTCCACGTGAATCCTTTTGCGTCTCACAGATCGCGCGACCGGCGCTGGATCAGCGCCGCTTTTCGATCGCATCCCAGACAAGCGGCGCAATATCGGGGCCACCAAAGCGCTTGACCTCGCGAATGCCGGTCGGGGATGTGACGTTGATCTCGGTCAGATAACCCCCGATCACGTCGATGCCGACAAAGATCAGGTCGCGCTTTTTGAGTTCGGGCGCAATAATCTCGCAAATTTCGCGCTCGCGCGCGGTCAGATCGGACAATTCTGGCCGCCCGCCCGCATGCATGTTGGAGCGCGCTTCGCCCTCCTGGGGCACCCGGTTGAGCCCGGCCACCGGCTCGCCATCGACAAGGATGATGCGCTTGTCGCCCTGGCGCACATCGGGCAGGTAGCGCTGCACCATGAAGGGCTCGCGGAAATTGGCCTCAAACATCTCCAGCAGTGAGCCGAGATTTTCATCGTTTGGGGTGATGCGGAACACCCCGGCACCGCCATTGCCAAACAATGGCTTTAAAACGATATCGCCAAACTCGGCCCGAAAGGCACGAATTTCCTGCTCGTCACGGGTGATCAGCGTTTCGGGCATCAACTCGGGAAACTGCATCACCAGAATTTTTTCCGGCGCGTTTCGCACTTCGGCGGGATGGTTGACCACAAGCGTTTTGGGGTGAACCCGCTCAAGCATATGGGTCGTGGTGATGTAGTTCATGTCAAAGGGCGGGTCCTGCCTGAGCAGCACCACATCGAAACTGGCCAGATCGGTCTTGTGCCAATCGTCGAGCGTGAAATGGAGGCCCTTTTCCTTGTCGTCGACCGTCACCCGATGCACGCGGGCAGTGACCGTATTGCCGCGCTGGGCAAGCGAAGAGGGCGTATAATAGGAAAGCGTATGGCCGCGGGCCTGGGCTTCGAGCATCAGGGCAAAGCTGGAATCGCCGAGCGGGTTGATCGAATCGATGGGGTCCATCTGAACGGCGACGGAAAGGGTCATGGTCTGATGCTCCGGATAAAGCTCATTGGGCAGGAAAGATGTTTTTCAAATGGTGCGGCCAGCGCCAGGGTGCAAGCAAGAGCACATCGAAACGGCAATCGAAAGAGGCAAATTTGCGATTGCGCGCCAGATACCATTGGGCGGCACGGCTGATCCGGCCCATATTGACCGCACCAAGCGCCATGTCGCGCGCCTCAATTCCCGCTCTTTGCTTGACCTCGACAAAGACAAGCGTGCGGCCGCGCCGGACGATCAGATCGATTTCACCCACCGGGGTTTTAAACCGTCTGGCAACAATTGTGTAAAAGCATAGCTGAAGATAAAGACCCGCCAGCGTTTCAGCCCACCGCCCCGCGCGCTCGGCGCGGCGGCGATCAGCCGTTCCGGGCTTTGAGCGCGAGGGCTTCATTATAGACCTGCTTACGCTTGAGTCCGTGAGCTTGCGCAATTGCATCGACCGCCTCGCGCAGCGCCATGGTTTCCATCAGCCGTTCGAGTTCGTCTTGCCATTGGGCCGGATCGGCGGCACCCGTCCCGTCATCACCCGCCACAACGATTACGGCCTCGCCTTTTGTTTCACCCTCATCGAATTGCGCTGCAAGCGCCTCAAGTGTGCCGGAAGCAAAGCGCTCGAATTTTTTGGTCAGTTCCAGAGCCACAACGGCTTTGCGCGCGCCGCCAAAAACCTCGGCCATATCGGCCAGACTTGCCGCCAGCCGTCGCGGGGATTCATAGAAAATTAGTGTTTGGGCCTGTCTCTGGAACCCAGATAGCGCATTTTTGCGCTGCCCGGTTTTCGGCGGCAAAAAGCCTGCAAACAAAAAGGCATCGGTCGGCAGGCCTGCGCCGGTGAGTGCGGCAAGCAAGGCCGAGGGGCCGGGAACGGGAAAAACAGGCAGGTCGGCATCACGCGCGGCGCGCACCAGCGGAAAACCCGGATCGGACAGAAGCGGGGTCCCGGCGTCGGAAACCAGCGCGATCACCGCGCCTTCGCGCAGCCTGTCGAGAATAGCTTCGATTCTTGCGCGCTCGTTATGTTCGTGAAACGCGGTGCGCGGGGTTCTTATACCGTAAGCATCGAACAGTTTGGCCGAATGGCGGGTGTCTTCACATAAGACCAGATCGGCAGCGGCCAGAATATCGAGCGCGCGCAAGGTTATGTCGCGCAGATTGCCGATGGGGGTCGCAACCAGATAAAGCCCCGGCGCCGGGCGCTCGGGGGTTACGGCCTGATTGGAAATGAAATATTGCGCCTGTGTGATTGTTTTTTCCCCGCTGCTGCCCGGCTCCTGTTTTAGCACTCAGGAACAGATTGGAAAGGGCATGAAACTCCAGGACTTAAGCTGCGAGATCGGCGACCACTGCATCAAGCACCGGCCAGCCCTTGTCAGTCACCCGCAAATACCCGTTGGGCAGGGTTTCGATAAAGCCGATGGATTTGAGAAAATCGATCTGTGTGTGGGTCAGGGCGCGGCGGGCCAGAGACTGATAGCGGGCCGGATCGATCCCCTCGCGCAGGCGCAGCCCCATAACGAGATATTCGTCGCCCTCTTCATCCCAGCTCAGCCGGTCATCGGTTATAAGGCCGTCGCCGGTTTCAATCACCTTTTCCCACCATTTGAATGGCATGCGCTCGGTGGCGGTGGCGTGGCGCTCACCCCCGATCACCAGACGTCCATGGGCGCCCGGACCGATCCCGGCATATTCGCCATAGCGCCAGTAAATCAGATTATGCCGGCTTTCCTGACCGGGCCGGGCATGGTTGGAAATCTCATAGGCTGGCAGACCGTATGATGCGGTCAGATCCTGGGTGAGCGCAAACATATCGGCAGACAAATCTTCCGACGGCATCTTGAGCTTTCCGGCCTGGAAGAGGTCGAAATAGCGTGTGCCCTGCTCGATGGTGAGCTGGTAGAGCGACAAATGCCCGTCCGACAGCGCCAGCGCCTCTGTCAGCTCTTCGTCCCAATCGGCAAGTGACTGGCCGGGGCGGGCATAGATAATATCAAAACTCGAGCGCTCAAAGGTTTTTTGTGCCAGCCTCACGGCCGCAATGGCATCGGCAACCGAATGGAGCCGGCCAAGCTGGGCGAGCGGTTCTGGTCTCAGGGACTGAACGCCCAGCGAAACCCGGTTGACCCCCGCATAGCGATAGCCGCGAAACCGTTCGGCTTCGACCGAAGTGGGATTGGCTTCAAGGGTCACTTCCACCGAATCGGACACCTGCCAGTGTTTCCCAATAGCATCGAGAATGGTCCCAACCGAGTCCGGTTTCATAAGCGATGGGGTGCCACCGCCAAAAAAGATCGCATCGACAAGCCGGCCCGGCGCGCGTTTGGCGGTGGTTTCGATTTCCTTGACATAGGCGGTGACAAAGCTGTCCTCGTCAAACGCGCCGCGATGGACGTGGGAATTGAAGTCGCAATAGGGGCATTTGGCCGCGCAGAATGGCCAATGAATATAGACCCCGAATGCGGAATTGGTGCTCAAAGAACGTCCCTAACAAATTTTGAGAAAGCACGCGCGCGGTGCGATAGACCTTCGCGGCCCGGTGCCCAGGCGTGTTTTTCCTCGGCGCTCATCTGACCGAAGGTTTTTTGATGGCCGTCGGGCATGAACATCGGATCGTAGCCGTGCCCGCGCTCGCCAACGGGCGGCCAGACCAGCGTGCCCGGCGAGATGCCCTCGAAAATCATGTCAGTGCCATCGGGGCGGGCAAGACAGAGCACGGCATTGAACTGTGCCTTGCGCTGGTCAGGCGCGGTGGCACCTTTCTCAATCAGCAGGTCCTGCACCTTTTGCATTGCCATCTGGAAATTGCGCGGGACACCGGCCCAGTCGGCCGTATAAACGCCAGGCGCACCATCGAGTGCATCGACCGCGATCCCCGAATCGTCTGAAAGCGCGATCTGCCCGGTCGCCTTGGCGACGGCGTGGGCCTTCAATCGGGCGTTTTCGACAAAGCTGGTGCCGGTTTCCTCCGGCTCGGGCAGGCCAAGCTCACCGGCGGAAACGATATCAAGGCCGAAATCGGCGAGCATATCGCGAAACTCGTCGAGCTTGCCCTTGTTGTGGGTGGCCAGCACCAGCCGGTCGCCGCGCTGGAGTTTGAACCCGCTCATCGGGAAGCCTCCAAAGCTGCGCGCTGGAGGTCGACCAGTTCGGAAATACCTTTCTTGGCCAGCCCGATCAGGCTGGTCAATTCTTCGGTGGAAAACGGCTCACCTTCTGCCGTGCCCTGAATTTCAACGAATTTGCCTGCACCGGTCAGAACAAAATTGGCATCGGTTTCCGCCTCGGAATCTTCAAGATAATCGAGATCGAGCAAAGGCGTGCCGCGATAGACCCCGCACGAGACCGCCGCCACATGATCGCGGATCGGATCGCCCTTTAGCAAAGCGCGTTCCTTCATCCAGCCAATGGCCTCGCTCATGGCAACGAACGCGCCGGTGATCGACGCAGTGCGGGTGCCGCCATCGGCTTCAAGCACATCGCAATCGAGAATGATCTGATTTTCGCCAAGCGCAGTCATATCGACAATCGCCCGAAGCGAGCGCCCGATCAGGCGCTGGATTTCCTGGGTTCGGCCCGATTGCTTGCCCGAGGCCGCCTCCCGGCGTGTGCGGGTGCCGGTGGCGCGCGGCAGCATGCCATATTCGGCCGTGACCCAGCCCACCCCCTGCCCACGCCGCCAGGAAGGAAGCGAGGTTTCAACGCTTGCGGTACACAAAACGCGGGTCCGCCCGAAGCTTACAAGGCAGGAGCCTTCGGCTTGCGGGGCAACGCCTTTTTCAAGGCCGACATCGCGCATCTGATCGGGTGCCCGTCCGCTTGGCCGCATATGATCTATTCCTCTTTATTTTTCATCAAATGCAGCCGGTCCGAAGCGGTTGCGAAAACGTGTTTACCGCCTCTTAACCTTTCAATGAGGCGTGAACAAGCGCTGGGCTCTTGGCGTCACAACTCTTTCGCCTTAAATGGTGAATATGAGCATGGACCCCACACTGCGTAGTCAGGAATTTCTCGAAACGCTTTCAGCGCGCAGCCAGGATATTTTCCGAAGGCTGGTCGAGCGCTATATCGAAACCGGCGAACCTGTCGGATCGCGCGCGATCTCCAAAATGCTCGATATGCAGCTTTCCCCTGCATCGGTGCGCAATGTCATGGCCGACCTTGAAGAACTGGGCCTGATTGCTGCACCCCATACGTCAGCCGGCCGTGCGCCGACCCAGGAAGGCCTGCGCTTTTTCGTCGATGCCATGCTTGAGATCGGCGCGGTCGATGAGGTCGAGCGCAACCAGATTGCCCGCAATATTTCGGGCGGTGCGGGACAGGGCGGAAAGCTCGAAGATCTTTTGAACGAAGCCAGCGTGCTGCTTTCCGGGCTGAGCCAGGGCGCGGGCATGGTGATCGCGGCCAAGTCCGACATGGTGTTGCGCCATATCGAATTTGTCCGGCTCGATCCCGAACGGGCCATGGCCATTCTTGTGGGTGCTGACGGGCAGGTTGAAAACCGCATCATTGCGTTGCCGCCGGGGCTGACGCCGAGCGCCTTGACCCAGGCGTCGAACTTTCTCGCTCACCATATTGCCGGTAAAACGCTCAAGCAGGCGCGCGACGCGATCCGCAACCAGAGCGAAAAACAGCGGATCGAACTCGACGAGATCACCCAACGGCTTGTCGATTCCGGTCTTGCCTCGATGATCGATGCCGAATCAGGAACGCCGACATTGATCGTGCGCGGGCGCGCCAATCTGATCGATGATACGATGGCGTCCGAAGATCTGGCGCGCGTACGCCAGCTTTTCGATGAAATCGAATCGAAAAAAGGATTGATCGAACTTTTGAACGATGCGGAGACCGCGCAAGGGGTGCGCATCTTCATCGGTTCGGAAAACAAGCTGTTTTCGCTCTCGGGGTCCTCGGTCGTGCTTTCGCCCTATAAAGATGCCAATGACAAGGTGATCGGGGTGCTCGGCGTTATCGGACCGACCCGATTAAATTATGCGCGTATCGTGCCGGTGGTCGATTATACCGCCCATGTCGTTTCCCGCCTGATCGGCAAGAAAGGCTAGACTTTGGTGCCCGCGCAAGTGGATCGGGCTTGAAATCTTGGCCACCTTGGCCGATATGGCGGTCACATTGAAAATTTCCCCATGAAGCGGTGACAGACAAACCATGACGAGCGACGAGAACACGACGCCAGAGTCCGCAAACGGCAATGCGCCCGAACAAGAGGCGGAAGTTCAGGCCGGCAATGAAGTGGCCGAAACCGACCCCTACGAGCTTATCGCAAAGCTGGAAGCGGAAAACTCTGAACTGCGCGACAAGGTTCTGCGCACGGTGGCGGAGATGGAAAACCTGCGTAAGCGTACAGAACGCGAAGTGGTCGACACCCGCACCTACGCGATCGCCGGCTTTGCGCGCGACATGCTGGTCGCAACCGATAATCTTTCCCGTGCCCTGATGGTTATTCCCGCGGAAGCGCGCGAAACCGCCGATGGTACGCTCAAATCCCTGATCGAGGGGATCGAGATGACCGAGCGTGAAATGCAGCGGCTCTTGCAAAAGAACGGGGTCAGCCCGATCTTGGCCGAGGGGGAGAAATTCGATCCCCATCGCCATCAGGCCATGTTTGAAGTGCCCGACCCCTCGGTTGCCGAAGGCACAGTGGTGCAGGTTGTTCAGGCAGGCTATGCCATCGGCGAACGCGTCTTGCGCCCGGCCATGGTGGGCGTTGCAAAGGGTGGGCCAAGAAACGGCAAGCCATCGGACACACCCGCTACCGAAAGGCCCGAACCCGGCCCGGAAGGCGTTGAAGGGATCGACAAGAGCGTTTGAGCCTCAAGGCTCAAAGGTCAGGGCCAGCCCTGCGTAAACCGGGGCTGGCCCTTTTCTTAAAACGCGGCAAGGCATTCATCGGCAGTGTAGGAGAGGTCGGCGCCGGCCTCAAATTCTGCGACCAGCCGCTCGTCATAGATGCCGACGAGCCCGATAATTTCTTCTTCGGCAATATCGGCAGCGATCAGTTCGTTGGCCGCCATATCGAGCAGCACTTCGGACGCAATGAGGAAATTTTCCGATTCGGTATTGTTTTCGGTCACAATCCCCATCAGGTGAAAGGCGCTGGCGCACCAGAGCAGGAAGTCCGCCTCATCGGGAATGTCATTGAATGCGATGGCTGGGGCGGCACTGCCAAACGCCAGAACAAGCGCAAAAGCGGGAGCTGCCAAATGGCGAACAGGGTTGGTCATCGGGCGATTTCCTTTTCGAGTTGGCGTTTATGGCGCGCCTTGGGACCGTTGGCATAAGCCGGATAAACACCGACTGACTCCCAAAAGCGGCAGAAATAAATCTCGGAGGCAACGAGAGACGATGCTTGAAGCAGGCAATGCACCTCCTTATATAGCCAGCCAAGCCCGGCAACGGGCATATCTTTGTAACCAGCTCATCCCCAGAGGGGCCCCGGCCATACCATCGTGATGCGATGCCACAGATAATCCAGGGCGTATCATGCCGGTCGGTCAGTCTTAAAGTCAGGGTTCGCTCGCAAAAAGAGGTTTAGTGATGGGAAAAGTAATCGGTATCGATCTGGGCACGACCAATTCGTGTGTCGCCGTAATGGACGGCAAAAATCCTAAAGTCATCGAGAATGCCGAAGGCGCACGCACCACGCCTTCGATGGTTGCGTTCTCCAGCGATGGCGAGCGCCTTGTCGGACAGCCGGCCAAGCGCCAGGCGGTCACTAATCCCGAAGGCACGCTGTTTGCCGTCAAGCGGCTGATCGGGCGCCGCTACGAAGACCCGATGGTCACAAAGGACAAGGGCCTTGTCCCCTACAAGATCGTCAAGGCCGACAATGGCGATGCCTGGGTCCAGTATGATGGCAAGAAGGCCTCTCCATCGGAAATCTCGGCCATGATCCTCACCAAGATGAAGGAAACCGCCGAATCCTATCTGGGCGAGCCCGTCACCCAAGCCGTTATCACGGTTCCGGCGTATTTCAACGACAGCCAGCGTCAGGCCACCAAGGATGCAGGCAAGATCGCCGGGCTCGAAGTTTTGCGCATCATCAACGAACCGACCGCCGCCGCGCTCGCCTACGGGCTTGAAAAGCGCGAAGCGGGCACGATCGCCGTTTATGACCTTGGCGGTGGCACCTTCGATATCTCGATTCTGGAAATCGGCGACGGCGTTTTTGAAGTCAAATCGACCAATGGCGATACCTTTCTTGGCGGTGAAGATTTCGACATGCGGCTTGTCGATTACCTTGCCGACGAATTCAAGAAAGAGCAGGGCATCGATCTGCGCGGCGACAAGCTGGCGCTGCAGCGTTTGAAGGAAGCTGCGGAAAAGGCAAAGATCGAGCTGTCCTCCGCAAGCCAGACCGAAGTGAACCTGCCCTTTATCACGGCTGACGCCTCTGGTCCCAAGCACCTGCAACTCAAGCTCACCCGCGCCAAGTTCGAGCAGCTTGTCGAAGATCTCATCAAGCGCACCATCGAGCCCTTGAAGGCTGCGCTGAAAGATGCCGGCATGCGCGCCGGTGAAATCGATGAAGTCGTTCTTGTGGGCGGCATGACCCGCATGCCCAAGGTTCAGGAAGAGGTTAAGGCCTTTTTCGGCAAAGAGCCGCATAAGGGCGTGAACCCGGACGAAGTGGTTGCACTTGGCGCTGCCATTCAGGCCGGCGTTTTGCAGGGCGACGTCAAGGACGTGCTTTTGCTCGACGTGACTCCGCTTTCGCTGGGTATCGAGACGCTTGGCGGCGTCTTTACCCGCCTTATCGATCGCAACACCACGATCCCGACCAAAAAGAGCCAGGTGTTCTCGACCGCCGAAGACAACCAGTCGGCAGTGACCATTCGGGTCGCACAGGGCGAGCGCGAAATGGCGGCAGACAACAAGATGCTTGGCCAGTTCGATCTTGTGGGCATTCCGCCCGCGCCGCGTGGCGTCCCGCAGATTGAAGTGACCTTTGACATCGATGCCAACGGCATCGTCAATGTTTCGGCCAAGGACAAGGGCACGGGCAAGGAGCAGCAGATCCGCATCCAGGCGTCGGGCGGCCTTTCGGACGAAGACATCGAAAAGATGGTCAAGGATGCCGAAGCCAATGCGGAAGCGGACAAGAAGCGCCGCGAGGTTGTCGAAGCCAAGAATCAGGCTGAAAGCCTCGTTCATTCGACCGAAAAGTCTCTGGCCGAGCATGGCGACAAGGTTTCCGACGATGTGAAATCGGAAATCGAAACCGCTATTGCCGACACCAAGTCCGCGCTTGAAGGCGAGGATCCCGAAGCGATCAAGGAAAAGGCTGGCATTCTGGCCCAGGCCTCGATGAAGCTTGGCGAAGCCATGTACAAGGCCCAGCAGGAAGAAGCGGCATCTGCCGATGCAGAAGCTGACGCCGCCGCTGAGGACGATGTGGTTGACGCCGACTTTGAAGAGGTCAAGGACGACGACGACAACAACCAGAAGTCAGCCTGATTTTTTCAAGCTGATATGGATTGCGAAAGCCGCCCTTCGGGGCGGCTTTTTTGCTGGGCGCACGCGTCATGCCCGCAGTGGTACGCGCCGTGAAGCACGGAGAGCCCGCGTGAGGCAGATAAACAAGCAAAGCGGCACCATTTTTCGGTTTCACGTGAATCAGCGCTGTTGTGTAAAAACATCAGGACAAGGGATGAACGCTATTTCAAAAATGTGATCCTGTTCTGAGGCTGGCATTTTTATCCCTGCCTATGGTAACAGGCGGCAACAATGCTTACCTAGGCGCACAAGAAGCGATCTGCGCCCGAAACAGGCAGCAGACCAGACAGTTTTTACGCATGACGCAAGACAGGTTGATTTTGGCACAAGAGATGATCTTGAAACCGTCTTTTCCTTTCCAGGCTTTCCCGTTCGGAGGGAGCCTATAAATGTCCAAGGCAGATTTCTATTCGGTCCTCGGGGTTGAGCGCGGCTGTGACGAGAAGGTGCTCAAGTCCGCCTATCGCAAGCTCGCGATGCAGTTTCACCCCGACCGCAATCCGGGCAATACGGAAGCCGAACACAAGTTCAAGGAAGTTTCCGAAGCCTACGACACGCTCAAGGATCCACAAAAGCGGGCGGCTTATGACCGGTTCGGACATGCTGCCTTTAATGGCGGGGGCGGAGCCAACGGGTTCGGTCCGGACTTCTCGTCCTCGATGAGCGACATTTTCGAAGACATTTTCGGCGAGTTCATGGGCGGTGCCGCACGCCAGCGCCAGCGCGATACGCGCATGCGCGGTTCGGACCTGCGCTACAATCTGGAAGTCTCCCTTGAAGACGCCTTTTCGGGCACAACCGTCGATATTGATGTCCCCACGCTGTCCCATTGCGATACCTGCGATGGATCGGGCGCCAAGCCTGGCACCGGCTTTTCCACCTGCCGGACCTGTAACGGGCATGGCAAGGTGCGCGCGGCACAGGGCTTTTTCACCATTGAACGGACCTGCCCGCAATGCCATGGCCGCGGCGAAACCATGGACCAGCCCTGCACAGATTGTCATGGCCAGGGCCGCAAGCAAACGAGCCGTACGCTGTCGGTGGATATTCCCAAGGGCATCGAAGACGGCACCCGTATCCGGCTGGGCGGTGAGGGCGAAGCAGGCCTGCGCGGCGGGCCGGCCGGCGATCTCTACATTTTCGTGTCTGTCAAACCCCACCAATTGTTCCAGCGCGACGGCGCCGACCTTTACGCCCGTGTGCCTATTTCCATGATCACAGCAGCGCTTGGTGGCGAGTTCGAGGTGCCGACCCTTGAAGGCACCCGCGCCAAGGTCAAGGTCAATGAAGGTACCCAACCTGGCCAGCGCGTCCGGCTCAAGGGCAAGGGGATGCCGGTGCTCAGAAGCCAGCAGGTGGGCGATCTTTATGTGCAGCTCGATGTGGAAACCCCGCAAAAGCTCACAAGGCGGCAGCGCGAGTTGCTCGAAGAATTCGAATCAATTTCCAACAGCGATACCTCGCCTGTTTCGGATGGCTTTTTCGGCAAGCTCAAGAAGATGTTTGAGGTCTAGGGTCAGTAAGGAACACTGCCATGCTCAAGGCCCTGACGCTTTCGGGTTCGATCCGCAAGGGATCGGAAAATGTCAAGCTGCAGCGCGAAGTCGGCGCACGGCTCGAGGCCGCCGGGGTCAGCGTCAATGCAATTTCGCTGAGCGACTATGACATGCCGATCTTCAATGAAGATCTCGAACCCGATCATGTGCCGAAAGCGGCGGAGAAACTGGCCGAGTTGCTTCGCAGCCATGACATCGTTTTCATCGCAACGCCGGAATATAATGGCGGGCTGCCGCCACTGCTGGTCAACGCCATCGCGTGGTTGTCACGGCAAAAACCCTTTCCTTTCCGCAACGCGGTTTTCGGCATTGGCGGGGTGTCCTCGGGCAAATATGGAACGATCTGGGCGCAGTCGCATTTGCGCGATTCACTCTCGAAAATCGGAACGCTCGTTGTCCCGACGCTTTTGGGGCTTGGTCCCGCCAGCGAGGTTTTTGACAGCGAGGACAAGCTGATCGATGAGGGCGCGGGCAAAAAGATCGACCAGATGATCAACCAGCTCACCCATTTCTCCCGCGGCGGGATTTAGCCACGGGCCTTGCGCTTGCAGGCCAATCATGGCAATCGATCTTTCCATGGATCGGGCAGGGAGACGAGGCGATGAGCGCAGAACTTATTGTGGGGCTCGACGTTGCCTCTCGCACTGAGGCCGAAAGAATCGTCGAGGCCCTCGATGGAACCGCGGATTTTTTCAAGATCGGCTATCAGCTTTTTTATGGCGGCGACGGCCTGGCGCTGGGCAAGGCGCTTCTGGCGGCAAAAAAGCGCGTCTTTTTCGACCTCAAACTTCTCGACATCGACAACACGGTTGAAAAGGGCGTTGCTGCGATTGCGCAAACCGGCGCGACCATGCTGACCGTTCATGCTTATCCCCATGCCATGAAGGCTGCGGTAAAAGGGGCCGCGGGCAGTTCACTTTGCGTGCTTGGTGTGACGGTGCTGACCTCGCTCGATCAGGATGGTCTGAGCGAAGCCGGTTATGACATCAAAATTCCGGCGCTTGTGGCAAAGCGCAGTCTGCTGGCGCGCGAGACCGGGATCGGGGGCATTGTCGCCTCTGCATTTGAAGCGGAAAGAATTCGCAAAATCGTTGGGCCGGAGATGGCCATCGTTACACCAGGCATCAGGCCGCAAGGCGCAGAACATGGCGATCAGAAGCGTGTGATGACCCCGGCTCAAGCAGTTGCCACAGGCGCAACCCATCTGGTTGTCGGCCGCCCAATCGTTGCAGTAACAGACCCCAAGGCAGCCGCGCAGGATATTCTGGCCCAGATGGGCAAGGCGTAAAGGACCATTCCGGGATGAGCCGATTGAAAATTGCCGTTGTTGGGGCCGGAGGCCGAATGGGCGCTGCCAATATCGCCGCCATTGCCAAAAGCGATGCAGCCGAGCTTGTGGCAGCGATCGACCGGGACACCAGCGCGGCAATCGGCAAGGATGCGGGCAGCCATGCAGGGCTCGAACCATTGAACATCGCCATTGGCAGCGACATCGCCGCAGGGCTTGCCAAGGCCGACGCGGTGATCGATTTCACGGCTCCAGCGACTTCGGTTGCACTGGCACAAATGATTGCGGCGCGCGGGCTGATCCATATTATCGGAACGACGGGATGTTTGGCCGAGGACGATCAGGCCATCGCGGCGGCGGCACAGGCCGGCGCGATTATCGTCAAATCGGGCAATATGAGCCTGGGGGTCAATTTGCTGGCAGCGCTTGTCAAAAAGGCAGCCGCGAGCCTTGGACCTGAATTCGATATCGAAATCCTCGAAATGCACCACCGCCACAAGGTCGACGCACCGTCGGGCACCGCTCTGCTTTTGGGCGAAGCGGCGGCACAAGGGCGCAATATCGATCTTGCCGATCACGCGGTCCGGGTGCGCGACGGGCATACAGGCGCGCGCACGGAAGGCACAATCGGTTTTGCAACCCTGCGCGGCGGATCGGTGATCGGGGAACATTCGGTCCTGCTTTCGGGACCGGCAGAAACCATTACACTGTCCCACTCGGCACAGGACCGCTCGCTTTTTGCCAATGGTGCGCTCAAGGCTGCACTTTGGGCACAAGGCAAGCCTGCAGGGCTTTATTCCATGGCCGACGTTCTCGACCTAGATGACTGACCTACCAACGGACACAATTTCTTCCAAGCAGGAGCGAACATGACCGGCACTCTCATTCTCGTGCGCCACGGCCAGAGCGAATGGAACCTCAAGAACCTTTTCACCGGCTGGAAAAATCCAGGCCTTACCGACCAGGGGATCGAGGAAGCGCGCAAGGCGGGCCAGGCGCTCAAGGCCAAGGGCTATCAGCCCGACGCCTATTATACTTCCGCGCTTTCCCGCGCCCAGCGCACGCTGGATCTGATGCTTGAGGAAATGGGCATCGACAATGTCGTGATCGTACGCAACCAGGCGCTCAATGAACGCGACTATGGCGACCTCGCCGGACTCAACAAAGACGATGCACGGGAAAAATGGGGTGAGGAGCAGGTTCACATCTGGCGCCGCTCCTATGATGTGCCACCGCCGGGCGGGGAGAGCCTAAAAGATACAGCCGCGCGGGTTTTGCCCTATTATCGCGCTGAGATCGAACCGCGTGTGAAGGCTGGCGAAACTGTTCTTGTCGCCGCGCATGGCAATTCACTGCGCGCGCTGGTCATGGTGCTTGAAGGGCTCGATGAAGACGCCATCCTAAAGCGCGAGATCGCAACCGGCGCTCCGATCATTTACGGCATCGATCAAGCGGGAAAGCGCGTTTCGACCCAGGAGCTCTGATCGGCACCAGCCAATCAGGCCGCTTTTATCTGCTCGGTGTCGCCCAGAAAATTGCCGACATAAAGTTCGAGCAGTGCAACGCGTAAAGCGGCCAGGATCGGGGTGGCAAGAGCGATCCCGATCGGGCCGAAGGCAACGCCCATAAAAAGCAGGAACGCAATTGTCAGCGCCGGCGCGAGATTGACCACGCGGTCCTGGATCAGCGGCGAGAGGATATTGGCGTCGATCTGCTGGATCACTGTATAGCCACCAAGCACGAGAAGCGCCGTCGTCCAGTCCTGGCCGATCATGGTCAGGCCAATGGGCACGAATCCCAGGATCGGCCCGACGAAGGGTATGAAGTTGAGTAGCGTTACGATCAGGGCAAGAGGCAGCGCGTATTCTATACCGATTGCCATCAGCAGAATCAGCGTGGCTCCGCCGACAAAGACCATGATGATCAACTGGCCCACGATCCAGCGCTGCAAGGTCCAGCCTATCCGGTTGAGTACGGCAACAAGCCGCTCGCGCCAGGCAACGGGGACCAAGAGCGCAAGGCCGTCGCGGTAGCGGGCCGGGTCGGCCGCCATGAAGACGCCCATGAGCATGACGATCACGATATTGGACAGAAAGCCCAGCCCCGTGCCCAGAACCGCCCCGGCGCCCCCGAACATGGTCTGGGGCTCGGGTAGACTTTCGATCACATCCCCAAGCCCGATTTCCTGGGATACCTGCACGCCCCACATATTGAGCTGCTTGGCTACGATACGCCAGGCTTCGCCAAGTATTTCAAGAAGGGATTCGATCTGTCCGGGCAGGTTTATGCCGCCGGCGACCACCATGGCGACTGCGGCCGTGGTTACGAAAACCATCGTGATGGCGAGGGCCATGACGCGCGGTATCGGAAGAATGCGGCGCAGCAGGAGGATGCAGGAATCAAGGACCGCGGCAACAAGAATCGCCGCAAAAATCAGCAAGGCCATGTCTGCGAAAAAGACCAGCAAGGCCAAGCCAATAAATATGGCCAGCCCGGCTAGTACCGGCCGTGTCACTGGAAATGCGCCCTTCCTGTTATCGCCCTATGGAGATAACAAGTCGCAAAGGGGCAAAACCGTTCCATTTGCGGTAGCTCAGGAGGAAGCCAGCAGCCCCGCTTCCCATCCCAGAATGGCGCGTTTTCGGATTATGCCCCAGTGATAGCCCGTCAGAGCACCGGTCGAACCGACGATCCGGTGGCAGGGCACGACAAAGGAAATCGGATTTCGGCCCACCGCCCGGCCAATGGCCCGAGCCGATTTCGGTTTCCCCAGCGCACGCGCGATATCGCCATAGGTGGACGCTGAACCGGTTGGCACCTTGAGGAGGGTTTCCCAGACCTTGACCTCGAACTCGGACCCGATCATCACCAGTCGCACCGGCTGTTCTGGGTTCCAGTGTGCGGGGTCGAATATGCGCCGGGCAAGGGGTGCCACCGCCTTGTCATTGCGCCTGAAGCTGGCATTGGGCCAACGGCGGGCCAGATCGTCAAAGGCGTGATCGCGCTTTCCCTCGTCGGCAAAAGATATCCCCGCCACCCCGTATTGAGTGATCATCAGACAGACCTCGCCGAATGGAGAGGGAGCATAGCCCCATTCCATTTCAAGGCCAGCGCCCTTGGCCCGGTAAATGCCAGGCGGAACGGCATCATAGGTGACGAACAGATCGTGGAGCCGCGATGGTCCGGAAAGCCCCACCTCAAAGGTCGCATCGAGTACCGTCATGTTCTCGCGCAGCAATCTGCGGGCATGATCGAGCGCAACGGCTTGAGCGAAAGTCTTGGGTGTCAATCCACACCAGTGGCGAAAAAGATCGACAAGCGCGCGCTCACTCATCGATAGCGCGTGGGCAAGCCCGGCAATGTCTCCAGCTTCCGGCCCAGGGGTCGAAAGATACTCGATGGCCTTGGCGATGGTCCTGTAGGTCTGCGCATCACTCATCGCCAAAGGCGTTGTCTGCTGACCGGCAAGCGCCGGGTGCGAAATGGATATGGGAGCGTTTGCGTTCATGACAGCAAGCTTAGGACCATTAAAGCCCGATGACGACCCGTTTTTGACGTCAGGCTTTTGCACGGTTCAACGCCGGAGCAAAAAGGCTGGCAAACCGTGCCTTGTCGTCGGCATTAAGGAAGCGGCCGATTTCGGTTCGCCGATCTCGCGAGACCAGGTGCAGGGCGACGATCCTGTCTTCGCTGTCGCGAGCGGCGGTGAAACGTACAAAAAAAGGGTTGAAGGAAATCGTCCGGTCGCGGCCCTGCGAGGAGACCTGCCGCAATTCCAATGTATCGGGCCAAAGCGTTATTTCCTCAAATGCCTTGCCCGACTTGCGCGATGCGGATAGCGCCCAATAGAGCAGAAGAACGTCAAGCCCCAAGAACCCGACAATGGGCCAAGCCCCCATGGCAAAAAAAATGAGACCCGGCACCGAAGCCATAATGGCGGCAAAGGCAATAAACCAGCGGATCGCACGCTGATTCATGGCACGATGGGGGGTCAGCAGTGCCGCAAAAAGCGGCTTGTTCCGGCTTGGGCTTCCTGGGTTCATCGCGGTCAACTGCCTATTGGCATTTGTAATGTGCAACTGGCTTCAATAGAAAAGCGTCTGGCCGAAAAATCAACTCAACTATGAGTAATCCCTTGCCCGCAAAACGCCGCAGCCCGACCAAAGCCGAGATTGAAGCCATTTTCGACGCTTTTTCTGCCCATGATCCCGAGCCCAAGGGCGAGTTGGACTATGTGAATCTTTTCACGCTTCTGGTGGCAGTCGTGCTGAGCGCTCAAGCCACCGACGTTGGCGTCAACAAGGCGACAAAGGCGCTTTTTGCCATTGCCGACACGCCCGAAAAGATGGTGGCGCTTGGAGAAGACGGCATTCGCGAGCATATCAAGACGATCGGGCTTTACCGCAACAAGGCAAAAAACGTCTTCCTGCTTAGCAAGGCCCTGATTGCAGACCACAATAGCGCGGTGCCCGATAGCCGCGAGGCGCTCGAAAAGCTGCCAGGGGTGGGGCGCAAGACTGCCAATGTTGTGCTCAATATCGGGTTTGGACAGCCCACCATTGCCGTGGACACCCATCTGTTCCGGGTCGGCAACCGGACAGGTATAGCGCCGGGCAAGACGCCGCTAGCGGTCGAGCTCAGCCTCCTCAAACGCGTGCCGAAACGTCACCTGCTCCATGCCCATCACTGGCTGATCCTGCATGGCCGCTATATCTGCAAGGCGCGAAAGCCCGAATGCTATCATTGCATCATAAGCCAATGGTGCCGCTATGAACCCAAGACGGCCGGGCCGAAATCGCCTGGCTGACATCTGGTTCAAATCGCTACCAATGGTTGCGCGTCCATGCGCATTGGCTTAAGCGAAACCGACGCCTTTTCCTGAAAAACCCGGAGACCTGATGACAACCCGGTTCGATGCCTTAACGATCGGCAACGCGATTGTCGATGTGATTGCCCCCGTCAACGAAGAATTCCTTGTCGATGAGGGCATGACAAAATCGATCATGCACCTTGTCGATGCCGAACGCTCGGCAGATCTTTACGCCAAGATGCCAGAGCATAAGGCCATGATTTCGGGCGGATCCGCGGCCAACACGGCTGCCGGAGTTGCTGCGCTGGGTGGGCGCGCCGCTTTTGTCGGCAAGGTTGCCAACGACGAATTGGGCCAGGTCTTCTCGTCCGATCTGGAGAAAGCGGGTATCTTTTATGAAACCGGGCTTCTCAACGATGGACCGGCTACGGCGCGCTCGATGATCCTTTTGACCGATGACGGCGAAAGGACAATGAACACCTATCTGGGTGCCTGCCAGCAATTGACCGAAGACGATATCGTTGAAGATACGATTGCAGCGGCGGCGATCACCTATATGGAAGGCTATCTGTGGGATCCCCCGCTGGCCAAGCGGGCCTTTGTCAAGGCTGCCCACTTTGCCCACAAGGCCGAGCGGGCCGCGGCCATCACGCTTTCCGACCCTTTTTGCGTCAACCGCTTCCGTAATGAGTTTCTCGATCTGATCCGCTCGAAAACGATGGATTATGTCTTTGCCAATATCGAGGAATTGAAATCGCTTTATCAGACCGACGACCTGCATGAAGCCGTCCAGCAAATCGCTCAGGATGCGGAAGTGGCAGCGGTGACCATGGGCGCCCGCGGCGCCATGGCCATCGCCCATGGGGAAGTGGTTTCGGTTCCAGCCTTTCCGGTCGAGAACGTGGTTGATGTGACCGGCGCCGGCGATCTTTTCGCCTCGGGCTTTCTGCTGGCCAATGCGCGCGGACAGGGCATGAGCGAAGCGCTGCGGCTGGGATGCCTTGCCGCGTCCGAGGTCATTTCCCATATCGGCGCGCGGCCGGTCGCCAATCTGAGGGAATTGGCCAAAGGCGAGGGGATTGCCGTCTAAGTCACACGCGCTAGACCTTGCGCAGCGCCACTTCGTGAATGGCGTGATCGGCACCTTTTTTCAAGATCAGGTCAGCGCGCCCGCGCGTCGGCAGGATATTTTCCATGAGATTGGGCAGGTTGATCGTGTTCCAGATACGCGTCGCCATCTCCGCCGCTTCTTGTTCGCTCAGTTCGGAAAACCGGCGGAAAAAGCTCTTGGGATCGCGGAATGCGGTTTCGCGCAGCTTCATGAAACGATCGACATACCAGTCGAGCAGCACGTCCTCGTCGGCATCGATATAGACTGAAAAGTCGATGAAATCGGAGGCAAAGACGATGGGCTTGCCGGTTCTGGGCAAATCGCCGGGCTGGAGAATATTGAGCCCTTCGACAATCAGAATATCGGGATTGTCGATCACCACCTGCTCGTCTTGCAAAACGTCATAGACAAGGTGGGAATAGGTCGGGGCGGCAACGCTGCGCTTGCCCGACTTTATGGCCGCAAGAAATTCGACAAAGGCCGCCCGGTTATAGCTTTCGGGAAAGCCCTTGCGTTCCATCAACCCGCGTTCGGCCAGAACCGCGTTGGGATGAAGAAATCCATCGGTGGTTATCAGATCGACCTTGGGGGACGAAGGCCAACGGCGCAAAAGCGCACGCAGGATACGCGCTGTCGTCGATTTGCCCACGGCGACCGATCCGGCCACCCCGATGATGAAAGGCACTTTGGCCCCGTTATGGCCCAGAAACCGGGTCGAAGCAAAATGGATGCCCTGAATCGCTTCGACATAAAAGGACAAGAGCCGGGTCAAGGGCAGATAGACCTGTTCGGCTTCAGCCAGAGAAATGGGATCGTTGAGCGCGCGCAAATGCTCGATATCGTCGGCATCAAGGGTCATGGGCTCGTCGGCGCGCAACCTTGCCCATTCGGCCATGGTAAAGGAAAGATAGGGATCGATCGTCGTTCGACTGGGCATCAGCTATTGGGCTCTCGGCTGGCTTTTTCTTCAAGGCCCGATTGCGCAGTGCGCCGGTCCAGTTCAACCATGACATCGGAAAGCTCAACCCCGGCGCTGCGCAACAGAACAAGCCAGTGATAGATGAGATCGGCGCTTTCCTTGACCAGTTCATCCCGATCACCGCTCATGGCGGCAATAATGGTTTCGACAGCTTCTTCACCGAGCTTCTGGGCGCATTTGGATGTGCCGCGGCTTAAAAGCCTTGCCGTATAGGAGCGGTCGGGGCTTTCCGACGCCCGGCCGGTAAGGCGCTCATCCAGCGCTTCAATCGTCAATGACATGTGCTCCCCCTTGTGGGCCGATGGCCGGTTCAGACCAAACGCATGGCGATCCCGGCATCGGCCATATGAGCCTTGGCCTCGCCAATCGTATAGGTGCCGAAGTGAAAGATGGACGCGGCAAGAACCGCGCTGGCATGGCCTTTTTTGACGCCATCGACGAGGTGGTCCAGCGTCCCGACACCGCCCGAGGCAATAACGGGCACTTCCACCGCATCGGCGATAGCCCGGGTCAATTCAAGGTCAAAGCCTGCCTTGGTGCCGTCGCGGTCCATGGAGGTCACGAGCAATTCTCCGGCACCGCGTTCCACCGCACCTATGGCGAATTCGAGCGCATTGATGCCGGTGGGTTTGCGACCACCATGGGTGAAAATTTCCCATGTGCCGGAGTCGCCGCGCTTGGCGTCAACGGATACGACGATACACTGATTGCCGAACTTGTCCGCCGCTCTGGCCACGAAATCGGGATCGGCCACCGCAGCGGAATTGATCGAAACCTTGTCTGCGCCCGAAAGCAACAGCTTGCGGATGTCGTCATTGGTCCTGACACCACCACCAACCGTCACCGGCATGAAACAATGTTCGGCGGTGCGTGCCACGACGTCAAAGATCGTATCGCGGCCTTCATGGCTGGCGGCGATATCGAGAAAGCACAATTCATCGGCACCGGCCGCGTCATAGGCAATAGCAGCTTCGACCGGATCGCCAGCGTCGCGCAGATCGACAAAATTGACGCCCTTTACGACGCGTCCATCCTTGACGTCGAGGCAGGGTATGATGCGGGTCTTGAGGGTCATTGCCGCTTTTCCTTTTTGGGGCGCATAAGGGCGTAGATCGCAAAGCCGAAGGAAAAGAGCCAGAAACTTGCGCCAAAGACCCCGGCGATCAATAGCCCGATATTTTCAAAAGCCAGACCGGCATAAACAAGGACACCGATCACGGCAAGCGCCAGCCCATAGATCAGCGCCAGCCGGGCCGGGTTAGGAAGTTCATCGATCAGCGGCACACGTTTTGCCATGGCGTCGCCTATCCTGCAGCCTTTTTCAAAAGCGCCAATGCTTCACGTGAATCAATGCGTCCATCATAAAGGGCGCGGCCCGATATCGCGCCTTCAAGCACGCGGGCATCGGGCTCGATCATACGCTCGATATCCGCAATAGAAGCCAGACCGCCCGAAGCAATAACCGGGATCGACGTTGCCTTGGCAAGTTCGAGGGTCGAGGGCCAGTTGATCCCGGCCAGAACGCCGTCGCGGTCGATATCGGTATAAATGATCGCAGCAACACCAGCGCCCTCAAAGCGCTGAGCAAGTTCGATAGCGGAGAGTTCGGAGGTTTCCGCCCAGCCCTCGACCGCAACCTTGCCGCCGCGCGCATCGATCCCCACTGCGACCCGACCGGGAAAGGCCTTGCAGGCCGATTTCACCAACTCGGGATCACGAACCGCAACAGTGCCAAGGATCACCCTTGCCAGGCCCTTGTCGAGCCAGGCTTCAATATGGGCCAATGTGCGGATGCCACCACCAAGCTGGACGGGGAAATTGACGGCCTCGAGGATGGCGTCAACGGCCGCGCCATTGACGCTTTCGCCGGCAAAGGCACCATTGAGATCGACCACATGGAGATACTCAAACCCCTGGTCTTCAAAGCTCTTGGCCTGGGCGGCGGGGTCGTCGTTAAAAACCGTTGCCTGGTCCATATCGCCGAGTTTGAGACGAACGCATTGCCCGTCCTTGAGGTCGATTGCTGGAAAAAGAATCATGGTTGCCACTTCAAGAAATTGGCGATCAGGGTCAGGCCGAGGCTCTGGCTTTTTTCGGGATGGAACTGGGTGCCGAAAATATTGTCCCGGCCCACCGCCGCCGTGATCGGACCGCCATAATCGGCAGTGGCGATGACCTCGCCGGGATCGTCGACGGCCATATGATAGGAGTGGACGAAATAGGCATGCAGGCCATCGGCACCGGTCTTGATGCCTTCAAAAAGCGGGTGCGTGTTTGAAAGCGTTACGGTGTTCCAGCCCATATGGGGAACCTTGAGACCGGGATCGGAAGGGGCGATCTTTTCCACCGCGCCCCTGATCCAGCCCAGCCCGCGCGTTTCGATCTTTTCGCGACCGACTGACGAGAGCAACTGCATACCAACGCAGATGCCGAGAAAGGGCTTGCCCCCGACAATGACCTGCTCTTGCAGCGTTTCGACCATGCCGGGCACAGCCCGGAGCCCGGCCATGCAATCGGCATAGGCGCCAACGCCGGGCAAAACGATGCGATCGGCTTTGCCGACCCGCTCTGCGTCCGCAGTAACGATAATCTCAGCGTCAGTACCAGCCGCCCACGCGAAGGCCTTTTGCGCGGATTTGAGATTGCCCGCCCCATAATCGATGATGGCAACGGTCTGGATCATGGGCGGGCTCCATAATGCTTTTTGAGCCACAGGTTTTCTGCCTGCGTGCGATCGAAAGCTGCGATATCGCCGTGATCGATCCAGCCCCTGGCCTTAAGCGCCCGGCCCTCGATCGCGCCCGCGGCAAAGCCGGTCCAAAGCGCAAACAGCCCGTACAGCGCGACTGCCGCGTCGGCGCCCATGAACTGCTGGCCCATCCCAAGGGCTGCCGCGATTGCGAGCCACAGGGCCAGATAGAGCCAGAGCCCCTTGGAGAGCGCCCAAAGCGGGGAGAAGAAAAACGCAGTCCAGCGGAATTTTTCCGATACCGCTTCAATCGCTTCGGGACCGTTTTCAGGTTTGGAATAAAGTCCAAAAAGGGTCATGGCGAACCTTTTCGCATGATTATCAGCACTTAAAGCGTGCCTTTCGTCGAGGGAATAGCATCACCGGAACGCGGATCGATTTCGACTGCCTGCCGCAATGCCCGCGCCAAGGCCTTGAAAAGGCTTTCGGCAATATGGTGATTGTTGTCACCATAAAAGCATTCCGCATGGAGCGTTATGCCGGCGTTGATGGCCAGGGCCTGGAAAAACTCACGGACCAGCTCTGTATCGAATGTTCCTATCTTGGGCGCCGTAAAATCCACCCTCCAGACAAGAAATGCGCGTCCAGAAACATCGAGCGCAACGCGTGAAAGAGTGCCATCCATAGGCAGATCGCACGAACCGTACCGGTTGATGCCCTTCTTGTCTGCAAGGGCGGTCCTGAGTGCAGTGCCGATTGCTATCCCCACATCCTCGACCGTGTGGTGATCGTCGATATGAAGATCGCCCTTGGCCTTGATGTCCATATCGATCAGGGAATGGCGCGAAAGCTGGTCCAGCATATGATCAAAAAATCCAATTCCGGTCGCGATAGTGCGCGCGCCCGTGCCATCGAGATTGATGGACACCGAAATCTCGGTTTCATTGGTCTTGCGGTCCAGCTTTGCGCTACGCATCGGGTCATTACCCTTTTTCAAAAGCCCCAGGTGATGTTGCTCTAACAGCTTGTGAGGCGAACGAAAAGCCCGGCAGGGCCATGCGCCATTGCAATTGCTGGGCTCGCGCCTAAATAAGGGCAGAACTGGATTAACAAAACTGGAGCTGGCTGCGCACATGACGACAATCGTATCGGTACGCAAGGGCAATAAGGTGGTGGTTGCCGGTGACGGACAGGTTTCCCTGGGCCAGACAGTCATGAAACACGGCGCCAAAAAGGTTCGCCTGCTTGCCAATGGTTCGGTTATTGCCGGTTTTGCCGGTGCGACCGCAGACGCCTTCACCCTTTCCGAGCGTCTTGAGGCAAAGCTGGAGCAGTATCCTGGGCAATTGATGCGGGCTTGTGTGGAATTGGCAAAGGACTGGCGCACCGACCGCTATCTGCGCCGGCTCGAAGCGATGATGATCGTTGTCGATAAAACCGATTCTCTTGTCCTGACCGGCACAGGCGACGTTTTAACCCCTGAAGACGGCATTACCGCTATTGGTTCGGGCGGCAATTATGCGCTCGCCGCTGCACGGGCGCTAGCCGATAGCGACAAAAACGCCGAGGAGATCGCCCGCAAGGCCATGGAAATTGCCGCCGACATCTGCGTCTATACCAATTCGGACATCACACTGGAAACGCTTGAGACGGACAATTGAGCATAGATGTCCGTCTTCTGGGCAAGGAGGATGCCAGGGCCTATGCCGCCTTGCGCCTTTCGGGCCTTAAGAACGATCCTCGGGCCTTTGCCAGCGACTACGCGACCGAAGCCAGCCGCGATCCAGATTATTTCCGCCAGCGGTTGGAGCAAAATCATGTTTTCGGCGCTTTCGAGGGCACCAGACTTAAAGGGATAGTCGGATATGGCATACCCCGGCAAAGCTCCATGGCCCATCGCGGACATGTCTGGGGCATGCTGGTCGATGAGAATGCGCGAGGAACAGGCCTTGGTGCCTTGCTGCTCGAAACGCTTGTCGGCCACGCACGAGCACAGGGCCTACGCCAACTCCATCTTGGGGTTGGAACCTATAACGAAGCTGCGATCCGGCTTTATAGGCGTGCAGGATTTTCCGTTTATGGCACCGAACCGCGCGCGCTTCATATCGAAAACACCGATATCGACGAGCACCTGATGGTGCGCTTTCTTGATAAAAAAGAAGAAAAGTTATGAGTGAGAGAAGTTTTTCGCCCCGTGAGATCGTTTCCGAGCTCGACCGCTATATCGTCGGGCAGTCCGGCGCCAAACGGGCTGTGGCGATAGCCTTGCGCAACCGCTGGCGGCGCCAGCAATTGCCCGAAGAAATGCGGCGTGAAGTTTCACCCAAGAACATCCTGATGATCGGACCGACCGGGGTGGGCAAAACCGAAATCTCGCGCCGGCTGGCGCGGCTGGCCCAGGCGCCCTTCATCAAGGTCGAAGCCACCAAGTTTACCGAAGTGGGCTATGTGGGCCGCGATGTCGAACAGATCATTCGCGATCTGGTTGAATCGGGGCTTTCCCTGTTGAAGGAAAAACGGCGCGCGGAAGTCAAGGCCAAGGCCCATTTGAACGCGGAAGAGCGCGTTATCGATGCGCTGGTTGGCCATTCCGCCACGCCATCGACCCGCGACGCCTTCCGCAAAAAGCTACGGGATAACGAGCTCGACGACAAGGAAATCGAGATCGAAGTCACCGGCGGGCCTGGTGGATTTCCCATGTTCGAGATCCCCGGCATGCCTGGCGGCGGCGCCGGCATGATCAATCTTTCCGATATGCTGGGCAAGGCTTTTTCGGGCAAGGGCCAGAAGCGAACTGTCAAGGTCAAGGACAGCTACGATATTCTGATCACCGAGGAGGCGGACAAACTGCTCGATCAGGACAAACTGACGGCCGAGGCCATCGAACTTGTCGAAAATCACGGTATCGTCTTTCTCGATGAGATCGACAAGATCTGCCTGCGTGAAGGCCGTGGCGGGGGCGACGTTTCGCGTGAAGGCGTACAGCGCGATCTTTTGCCCTTGATCGAAGGCACAACCGTTGCGACCAAATATGGGCCGGTCAAAACCGACCATATCCTGTTTATCGCATCGGGCGCCTTCCATGTGGCCAAGCCTTCAGACCTGTTGCCCGAACTGCAGGGACGCTTACCGATCCGGGTGGAATTGCGGGCGCTGACGCGTGAGGATTTCATCAAGATTCTTTCGGACACCGAGTATTCGCTGATCCGGCAATATGTTGCCCTTATGGGCACCGAAAACGTGGACCTGTCCTTTACCCACGATGCGATCGAGGCCATTGCCGATATTGCGGTGTCTGTGAACGGGTCGGTGGAAAATATCGGCGCACGGCGATTGCAAACGGTGATGGAAAAACTTGTCGAAGACATTTCCTTTGAAGCGCCGGACAAGACCGGCACACGCCTTGAAATCGATGGCGAATTTGTCCGCAAGACCGTTGCCGGCCTGGCTGGCGATGCGGACCTGAGCCGTTATGTCCTTTAGGGCCGTTCAGGATTGATTGAATCAAATCCTTGGCTCTAAGTCCTTGTTTTGTCGTGTGTCCGAACCGCAAAACCGTTTTCACCCTCGGATCAGGTCCAAGAGCATGCTTTTGCTGGACACGCTCTAGGATGCCTGGCTGATCGATCGAGGTACCGATGCAATGCCATCGGTACCTCAACTTTTCTGCCGAACGGCGCGCCGCATGATCTCGTCGCGGATTTCGCGCATCTCGTTGGGGCTCAGCCGCTTGATTTCCCGGGCAAGCACATTTGTCAGCTCGGTCGCTTCAGGGGGCAGGCCCGCTGTATCGATTGAAATTTTGGGATCCGATATTTCCGCGAGCCTTTGAATTTCCTCGGCTTCGTCCCAGATGACGTTGAAAAAGGCGATTATACGCTGAACCATATACCAGGTCGGCTTGCCACGTTTTCCGTGTTCAAGCGCCGACAAGTAGGCGCTTGAAACGTTGAGCGCCCTGGCCATGTCCTTGAGCGCGATATTGCGATCGGCACGCATCTTGCGCAGTTTCGCACCTAAGGGAGTCATCGGGTCTTCTCATTTGTCATGGCCGTATCCTTTTGAGACGGACATAAAATGCACCTTCACCGCCATGACTCTGATGGGCCTGATCGATACCCGCAACAAAAGGCTTAACGTCCCGGTCTGCCAGCCATAAGGGCAGCATGGCGCGCAGGATGCCCTTCTGTTCGATTTGCAGGTAGCCGGTCTTTTTCAAGCCCTTGCCGGTAATGACAAGGACCGTCCTGTCACCACGTGCTGCGCGGGCCGGAATAAAACGCTTAAGGGCGGCAAAAGCCTGTTCCTGTGTCAGCCCGTGCAGATCGAGTGTGCCATCGATTGGAACATGACCGCGTTCAAGGCGCCTTTTGAGACCGGGTTCAATCGGGGTCTCTTTCGGCTTTTGGGCGGAGCTCCGATTTGCAGCAGCAATAACCGGCCGACTTGACGGCATGGCAGGGGTCGAAAAATGCCCGGACGATCGACCCGCCTTGTCGGGCACGGATTCGGCATTTCTCGCTTGAGCTTCGAGCGCCTCCAACATGGCTTTGGGGTCTGCGCTCTTGCGTTTCAGGATGGGATCGATCGTCCGTCCGACCTCTCGCCACAAATCCCAATCGCGCACGGGTCCCGGCCTTTTCCGTTTGTCGGGACCCTTTTTGCCCATGCCACAACCTCGTCCGCTGCCCGGAGCGGACTATTCGAGATCGTTTGTCGCAACCAGCTTCCAGTTGGGGTCGCGCGAGCGGGTATTGCGCAGAAATGTCCACTCGTCAGCAATGGCAACAACCTGGCCTGGCGTGCCTTCGACGGCTTCACCAGCGCTGTCGCGCGTAACGGAAACCACTTCCGCATCGATCCGCAGGGTCAGCACAGCATTGCGACGATCCATTTCGGCTTCGACAAATTCGATGTTGGAAAGACCGACAAAAGTGAAATCGACCGTCTGGCCCTGGCTCTCGCGTTCGGCAATGGCAGCCTCGAAACTGTCATAGACATCCTTGTCCAGCAGCATCTTGAGCGTCTTGCGATCTCCGGCGGCAAAAGCCGTAACGATCATTTCGTAAGCGGACTTGGCGCCTTCGATAAATTGCTTGGGCGAGAAACCACCATCAGCTTCCACGATATCGCGTAGACCCTGTTCGATCTCACTGTTGCCCTTGGCGAGTTTTTCGATCTCGGCCTCAAGCTTGCGCTGGGCACGCTCGGCCTCTTCATCATTGACCTGCGGCTTGCGGGTCGGCAGCTGCACAACGGTATCGTCGTTGTCGGATTTTGTGCGCGAAATATTTTCATATCGGGGACTAGGCGGACGCTCATTGCCTGTTCGAGTGCCAAGCACCGAGCGCAGACGCAGCAGCACAACGACAGCTACCACGATGACGATGAGTGTGGGGAAGTCCAAAAATTCACCCATGAGTGTCCGTATCCTCCGGAAACAACCTGTGATCGACGGCGATCAAAGCGCTCTTTGCCTCGCAACCGCATGTATGATGACCTATATATAAGCAAACGCCTCGTGCAAACCACCTCACGTGCGTTAATGCTGAACTCAATGTGATCATATCAACAAAGGATGGCACATCCATGGGGCGTTTGATCCTTGTTGCGGTGCTTTTGGCGCCCTTTATCGAAATTGCCGTCTTTATCTGGGTCGGTGGCCATATCGGCATATTTTCCACGCTTGCCGCAACCATTGCCACCGCTCTGATCGGGCTTATTCTTCTGCGTTGGCAGGGATTGGGACTGCTGATGGATTCCCGCGCCATGATGGCGCGCGGCGAAGTACCAGCAAAACAGTTTGCCGAAGCCATGATGCTCGCCTTTGCCGGCCTTTGCCTGATTCTTCCCGGTTTTGTAGGCGATGCCATAGGATTTATTCTTCTAATACCGCCAGTCCGTAGCCTTATCTTCAAGCACATGAGCCGGAGCATGGTGGTGGTCACAAATTATGAGCCAGGATACCAACGAGCGCCAGAGACCAGCCCACGGGCAATTGATCTGGATCCGGATGAATATCGCAAGGATTAGCGCCAAAACCCGCCTTTGCCTTGCCGGTAGGCCACAAAAATGCTAGCCAGCGGCCCGAAAATGAATTTTCCGGCTGCCTTTCCGGTAAGCTGAACATCATCAGACCAAGAAACTCGCAGCTATGCTTCTTGGGCTTTAGACACGCAAAAAACACAGAGAAAAGGGAAGATCGCCATCATGGCTGAGGATACCGAAAACAAGACCGCTCCCGAGGCCAACGCGGCCGCAGCCGATCCGCAGAATGCTCCGGCATTCGGGATCGTAGGCCAATATATTCGCGATCTCAGCTTTGAAAATCCAAACGCTCCGGCCTCGCTCATCGGCGCGGCTGCAACCGGATCGGGCGCGCCGGGCTCCAATGTCAATATCAATGTTCAGGTCAAAAAACAGGCCGATGACGTTTACGCGGTCGAACTGGGCCTGACGGTCAAGACCGAGCGCGACAGCAAGGTCCTTTATGCCGTCGAACTCGTCTATGGTGGTCTGTTTCGCGCAAAAAACATTCCGGAAAACCAGCTTGGTGCGCTGCTGATGGTCGAAGCACCACGGCTTATCTTCCCCTTTGCACGTCAGGTTCTTGCCGCAACCATACAATCGGGCGGTTTTGCGCCTCTGATGCTCGAACCGGTCGATTTCCTGGCCCTTTACCGGCGCAATCTTGCTGCCGCGGCCGAAAAGCAAAAGCAGGCCCAGGCCTCTGCTGGTGAAGGCGAAACGCCTGCCAATTCGACCGTCAACTAAGCAGTTAGGCGTTACAGCCATAAAGCCCCTTCCAGTCCTTTCCGGCTGGAGGGGTTTTTTATTGGTATTGCGACCAGAGCGCCTTTTCACCCATGGACGCAACAAAGCTGTCATGGGCCTTCTGTTCATCCTGGGTCAATCTCGAGGCCAAAGCATTGGGGCGCATACGGGCGGTGGGCCGCTCTCTTTGGCCCTCCATGGCTTCTTTTTCCGCCTGAGCGGAGAGCGCCAGTGCCACCTGACGACCGCCGATCAGTTCAAGATAGACCTCGGCGAGAATTTCGCTGTCGAGTAGCGCTCCGTGCAGCGTGCGCCGGGAATTGTCTATGCCGTAATGGCGGCAAAGCGCATCAAGGCTGACGCGCGCTCCAGGATGGACCTTTCGCGCCAGCGCCACCGTATCGATCACCCTGTTGGAAAGCGCTGGCTGGCCAACCCATTCAAGCTCCGCATTGAGGAACCCCATATCGAATGGCGCATTATGAATCACAAGCGTCGCATCGCCAATAAAATCAAGAAAACCCTGAAAACATTGGGCGAAAAGCGGTTTGTCGCGCAAAAACTCGTCCGAAAGACCGTGAACTTTGAACGCTTCTTCAGGCATGTCGCGTTCTGGATTCAAATAGATATGGTGATGCGCACCGGTCGGAATGTGATTGATCAACTCAACACAGCCAATTTCGACAAGTCTGTGCCCTTCTGCCGGAGACAGGCCTGTGGTTTCGGTATCAAGAACGATTTCGCGCGTCATTCGCACTTCTCCGGCTCGACCCAAAGCTCTTTTATGATCTCTTCGGTACGTGCCCTTGTTTGTTCGATCGCACCCGATGTATCGATCAGAAAATCACCACGTTGTTTTTTTTCCTCCTGACTCATCTGGCGCGAAAGCAGCATATCGAGGCGCTCAGGATCCATGCCCGCGCGCTTGAGTGCGCGCTGGCGCTGAATCTCGTCGCTGCAATGGGTCACGATAATGCAATCGAGCGGATAATTGGCACCGGTTTCAAAGAGCAGAGGGATTTCCACCACTGCAACGGCCATCCCGCGAGCCTGCGCCTCGTCCAAAAATTCAAGAGTTTTTTCCCATACCAAGGGATGAATGAGCGTTTCGAGTTCGCTTATACGTTCAGGATTTTCGGCTAATTGCGCGCTAAGCGCCTGGCGGTCGACCTTGCCGTCTCTGACTGTGCCGGGAAACATCGCCTCAACCATTGGAACCGCTTCGCCCCGGTAAAGCTCATGCACGGCTTCGTCGGCAGAATAGGTCGGCACACCCATATTTGCGCATTGATTGAGAACCGTCGTTTTTCCGGTCGCCATCGAGCCGGTCAATCCAATCCGTAACATCGGGTTATTGTCCCATAGCCCTGAGAATATGATTGCGCAGCGCAGGCGAAACCTGCGGGCGATGTCCGAACCAGGCTTCAAATCCAGGTACCGCCTGATGAAGCAGCATACCCAGCCCATCGACAATGTGAAGCCCTATTGCCTGCGCGTCAGCAAGAAGCGGCGTCATAAGCGGGGTATAAACCGCATCGGTTACCAGTGTCGATTTTTCCAGTCTCGTCAGGTCGAGACCGTCAAAGCGACTGCCTTTCATGCCGACCGCGCTTGTATTGACAACGATCTGGGCGCTAGGCGCCAACAGATTGAACGATGAGAGCGCGCCAGGGACAATAAAATCCCCCATTTCCGCGCGCAGCGCCTCGGCACGCTCCGGGGACCGGTTAAGAACATGAATATGCCTGGCACCGCGGACATGAAGGCCAGCGATAATGGCGCGGGCGGCACCGCCTGCGCCCAGAACCAAAGCGACCTCCAGATGTCTATCCCAACCTGGCGCATTCTGATCGAGATTAGCCAGAAAGCCAGGTTCATCGGTGTTGGAGCCTGAAATGCCGCTTTCGCCTACAACCAGGGTATTGACCGCGCCGATGGTCGCGGCACGCGGATCGACAACGTCGCAAAGCGACATAACCGCTTCCTTGTGAGGGATCGTGACATTGCCGCCAACGAACTGGCCAAGCCTTAGCCTATCGAGAAAGGCCGCGAGTTCATCGGGTGCAACATCGATTGCCTCGTATGAGCCTGCTATTCCATAGTGATCGAGCCAATAGGAATGGATCTTTGGGGAAAGCGAATGGGCAATCGGATGGCCGATAACAAAAGCCTTTTTCATTGGTTCCCCATTGCCTGACCCTGTATCGATTTTTGACCGAAGACCTGCGGCGCATGGATTTCCAGTGCCTCGATGAGCGGAAGCAACGGTAGCCCCAGGATTGTGAAGTAATCGCCCTTGACCGACTGAAATAGGCGCGCCGATGGTCCTTCCAGCCGATAACCGCCGACAGACGACAGAACCGCATCGCCTTCAAGCGCAAGCACGGCTTCAATCCTTTCCTTGCTATAGGGCTTGAGCTCAAGGTCAGCCGAATCGAGATGCTGGAAAAGCGGAACGCCGTTTTTGACCAATGCAACACCAGAATGCAGCTGATGTGGCTTGCCCGAAAGGGCCTCAAGCTGGCGCGCTGCGTCGGCAAGTGTTGAAGGCTTGTGAATTTCAAGCGTGCCGCATTGCAGGGTCTGATCGGCCCCTATGACAAAAGCCTCAGGATTTGAGGTACTTACCGCCATTGCCTTTGCCACCGAAAGGGCGATTGCCACCTCTTTTGGGCCGCCACCGGTTGCTCTTGTTTCCGATTCCAGCGCGCGCTCATCGACCGAAGCGGTCTGGCACAGAAAATTCAATCCCACAGAACTGAGAAGGGTTTTCCGCGTTTTGCTTTTCGAGGCAAGGATCAGCATGAGCAAGGGTCTTGTGGATAGCGATGCAGGTGTTTTTCCACATCGCCTTCCCCAAGAAAAGGTGTTTGGCTCGGAGGGTGCTCAAGCGTCCACTGTTTTCCCCGCTGACCCTTTATGGGTTAACAAGTTGTTAAAAGTGCATTTCCATGACGGGCTGTGGAGAAGTATGCGGAAAACGAGCTCTTGCCGCGCGCACCGATATTAACGAAGCGTTAAGAGTTCTTAACAAGACGTAAATCTTAACAAATGCTTAAGCTGCAGGCGATTCAAGCCCGCGATACACGATCTGGGTCGAAAGATTCACAGGGCGGAAACGCGCGCAACTGCCGCAGGCCAGTATTTCGGGCATCGCTTGTGGGCGCCAAGGAATTTATGCAAAACACAGGCATAAAGAAAAAGAAGAACTGTTTAAGATTCTTTTTTTGAGGAATGTCCCGATCTTAGCCGCTAGGCTCTGCCCACGCTCAGCCAAGAAAGCCATCTATGCCCCAGCCTACAGGTAAGCCTTTACTCGATACCGCTTTGGGATTTCGTCAGAAGCGCCCACCGATCTGGATCATGCGTCAGGCCGGGCGATATCTGCCCGAATATCTCAAGGTTCGTGAAACGGCGGGAAGCTTTCTCGATCTTTGCTACAATCCTCAATTTGCAACAGAAGTGACGCTTCAACCGCTACGACGGTTTGACCTGGATGCAGCGATTCTTTTTTCGGACATTCTCGTTGTGCCCGATGCGCTAGGGCAAAATGTAAGGTTTGAGAAAGGCGAGGGACCGGTTCTTGAAGCGCTTGGACCAACCGATATTGCCAAGCTGAAACCCGAAGCGGCTCTGGATCATCTCGCACCGGTTCTTGAAGCGCTGTCGCGTATTTCATCGTCGCTCGATAAGAACAAGACCATGATCGGGTTCTGCGGAGCACCCTGGACCGTGGCAACCTATATGCTGGGCGGAAGAGGGTCACCGGATCAGGCAATTGCGAGATTATTCGCGCTTGAACATCCTGAAGAATTTTCTGCTCTCATCGATATTCTCGTCGAGGTTTCGGCCCAATATCTCATTGCACAGTTCAAAGCGGGCGCGGATATCGTTCAAATATTTGAAAGCTGGGCGCTAAATCTGGATGACGTCGCCTTTGCCAATTATGTAATTGACCCCAATAGAAGGGTCATTGAGAAGGTACGGGCCGAAATCGCGGACGCTCCCATTATTGGCTTTCCGCGCGGAGCCGCTGGAAATCTTGCCGGCTACGCCAAGGCGACCAAGGTCAATGTGATTGGGCTCGATTATGCCACCCCCCTTGAGTTTGCGCGTTCGCATTTGCCCGATGATCTCGGGGTTCAGGGCAATCTCGATCCCTTGCGCCTGGTTGCTGGCGGTGAGCAAATGCAAGAGCGTGCAAGAACGATCATCGAGGCTTTCTCGGATCGCTGCCATATCTTCAATCTTGGCCATGGTATCGTTCCCCAGACACCGGTTGAACATGTCGAAAAACTGATCGGGATCGTCAAGGGATGAACTGGTACGCCTGGACTTTGGCTCTGCATGTTATTGCCGTCATCGCCTGGATGGCTGGTTCGCTTTATCTGCCAAGGCTTTTTGTCTATCACGCAGATGCAAAGCCGGGCTCGGAGATGTCGGAAACCTTCAAGATCATGGAACGGCGGCTTTTAAAAGCCATCATGACGCCGGCCATGGTCGCGAGCTGGATCTTGGGTTTGACACTTGCCTTTTATTTTGGCGCAGTCGATTTTTCCCAGGGTTGGATGTGGCTCAAGGCGGCGTTCGTTCTCGCCCTCTCGGGCTATCACGGGCTTTTGGTGAAACATCAGAAAGCCTTTGCGGCTGACAGGAATGAGAAATCGGCGCGCTATTTCCGCGCCATCAACGAAGTCCCGACCGTCTTTATGATTATCATCGTGATAGCGGTCATCGTGAAGCCGTTTTGATCCTTTTTGCTACCTGCTCGCGGTTGTGCTTGCAATCAGGCGGTCAAGTGGTTTATGGGAGGGGAGAAGTCACACATTCGCTGTGAATCGAGCCGTAAACGAGCTCGAAACCTCCCCCGCATATTATTCTTAAGCAAACATCATCTCCCTTTAGAAGGCTGATCATGGAATTCATGAAGCTTCGGGACCTAAAGGCCAAATCTCCGGCCGAATTGCAGTCCTTTGCAGAAGACCTCGAAATTGAAAACGCCAATACCTTGCGCAAGCAGGAATTGATGTTTGCAATATTAAAGCAACTGGCTACCCGCGATGTTGACATCACCGGGGAAGGGGTTGTGGAAGTTCTTCCCGATGGATTTGGATTCTTGCGCTCGCCAGACGCTAACTATTTGCCCGGCCCGGACGATATTTATGTCAGCCCATCGCAAATCCGGCGGTTTGGTTTGCGCACGGGGGATACGGTTGAAGGCCAGATCCGTTCGCCCAAGGAAGGCGAGCGCTATTTTGCGCTGTTGAAGGTCAATACGATCAATTTCGAGGATCCTGAGAGAGTCCGGCATAAGATCAATTTCGACAATCTGACGCCGCTTTATCCCGATGAGCGGTTGAAGATGGAAATGGACGATCCGGCAACAAAGGATCGTTCCGCAAGAGTTATCGATCTGGTTGCCCCGTTGGGAAAGGGACAGCGCGCGCTTATTGTTGCGCCGCCGCGTACCGGTAAGACGGTATTGTTGCAAAATATTGCACAGTCGATCGCAACCAACCATCCCGAGTGCTATCTCATCGTTCTGCTGATCGATGAGCGGCCGGAAGAAGTGACCGACATGCAGCGTTCAGTGAAGGGAGAGGTTATTTCCTCGACTTTCGATGAACCGGCGTCCCGGCACGTTCAGGTCGCCGAAATGGTGATCGAGAAGGCCAAAAGGCTCGTTGAGCACAAGCGCGATGTCGTGATTCTGCTCGATTCGATTACGCGGCTCGGCCGCGCCTATAACACGGTAGTGCCGTCCTCGGGCAAGGTCTTGACCGGCGGTGTGGACGCAAATGCTCTTCAGCGTCCAAAGCGGTTTTTCGGTGCGGCACGCAATATCGAGGATGGTGGCTCGCTGACGATCATTTCCACGGCGCTGATCGATACCGGCAGCCGCATGGATGAAGTCATCTTTGAAGAGTTCAAAGGCACCGGCAATTCGGAAATCGTTCTTGATCGCAAGGTATCCGATAAGCGTGTATTCCCTGCAATCGACGTCACAAAGTCCGGCACCCGCAAGGAAGAACTGCTTGTGGAGTCCGACATCTTGCGCAAAATGTATGTTCTGCGCCGCATTCTCAACCCGATGGGCACAGTGGATGCCATGGAATTCCTGCTCGATAAATTGCGTCAAACCAAGACCAATTCCGAGTTCTTTGATTCCATGAACACGTAAGCGTGTTCCAATGCCTGGCTTGAGTCGATGACGCAGCCAACCCTTGTCGCACTATCGTCTGGCAGCGTGCCATCAGGCGTCGCTGTCATTCGGTTGACCGGACCTCAATCCTTTGCAGCGGTTGCGGCTTTGGCGGGCGGGTTGCCCCGACCCCGCCAAGCAAGCTTACGGACGCTGAAAGATCCGGCAAACGGTCAACCTCTCGACCAGGGGTTGGTCATCGTCTTTCCGGCTCCGCACAGCTTTACCGGACTTGATTGCGCGGAACTTCAGGTTCACGGGTCACCAGCCGGTGTAAAGGCAATTCTGTCTGTATTGACTGCATTTGAAGGTGTCAGGCTTGCGGGCGCAGGCGACTTTACACGGCTGGCATTTGAAAACGGAAAGCTCGATCTGACAGAGGTTGAAGGCCTTGGAGACCTCCTGGCCGCCGAAACGGAAAGTCAGCGGCGCCAGGCATTAACGCGGTTTGACGGTGCGCTATCACGTCGTGTCGGAGATTGGCGCCAGGCGCTGCTGGATTTGCGGGCTGAGATCGAAGCCAGGCTGGACTTTTCCGACGAGGACGACGTTCCGTTCGAGCTTCCTGCGCATTTCAAGGCCGATATCGAAAGTCTCGAAAACCAATTGGCTGACGCTCTTGCGCGTTACGACAGCGGGCGGATTGTGCGCGAAGGTTTTCGGATCGCCCTTGCAGGTGCGCCAAATGCTGGCAAATCGAGCTTGCTCAACGCCCTGGCAGGATCTGATGTTGCGATCGTAACCTCGGAAGCCGGTACTACGCGCGATACCAAGGACGTCACTATCGATCTTGGTGGGATGCTCGTAATTGTTACCGATACGGCGGGCTTGCGAGAGACGGACAGCCTGGCTGAACAAGAGGGTATCGTTCGGGCCCGACGGGCGATAGGTCATGCCGATCTGGTCCTATGGCTTGAGGCTCCGGATGTGGAAACCATTCCCAGGCCCCAAGGCATCGACACGCCAATCTGGATTGTGTCTAGCAAAACCGATATAGGCGCTGCCGCTCCCGATAGCGATTTTGCGCTATCGATGAAAGACAAGGACAGCATATCCGTCTTGCTTTCGAAACTGGAAGACCATATCAAGACGCGCATAAGGACGAATGAGCCAGGCCTGATCAGTCACTTGAGAGATAAAGCGGCGCTTGAAGCTGCAGCCGAAAATCTGCATCAGGCAATTGCGCATATCGGAATACCGGAGTTATGCGCAGAGGATCTCAGACAGGCCAGCGATCAGTTGGCGGAACTGATCGGGTTGATTGACACCGAACACGTTCTGGACAGACTGTTTGCAGGTTTCTGTATTGGCAAATGATTCACGTGAAACACATGCGCGGCTCTAAAAGATTCACGTGAAACACGAGATGATGAAGGATACCGCCTATGACCACTTATGAGGTCATCATTGTAGGGGGAGGCCATGCCGGCTGCGAAGCCGCTGCGGCTTCCGCGCGGCTTGGTGTTCCAACCGCGCTCATTACGCATAGGCGCGCGACGATCGGAGAGATGAGTTGCAACCCTGCAATCGGTGGCTTGGGCAAGGGTCATCTCGTGCGTGAGATCGATGCGCTTGACGGTGTCATGGGGCGTGTTGCCGACAAGGCCGGCATCCAGTTTCGCGTCCTCAATCGACGCAAGGGACCGGCTGTGCGTGGCCCGCGGGCGCAAGCGGATCGGAAGCTGTACCGCGAGGCCATGCAGTCCGAACTATCCGAAACGCCGAATCTTGAGATTGTTGAAGGGGAAGTCGACGACCTTGTCGTCGAGCACGGGAGGATTGCGGGTGTCCAGCTTCTCGACGGGCGCGTATTTTCCGCAAGGGCTGTCGTTCTCACTACGGGCACTTTTCTGCGTGGTCTGATACATCGCGGTGATGAGATGATACCGGCGGGCCGGGCCGGGGAAGGGCCAGTTCTCGGGCTATCGCTGCGGCTGGAGGCGCTCGGGCTTAAGCTTGGGCGTTTGAAAACAGGAACGCCGCCGCGCCTTGATGCCCATTCCATCAACTTTGCGGTTCTCAATGAGCAGATTGGTGACAATCCTCCAGAACCGTTTTCCGCGCTAACCAGCGCCATTACGACGCCACAGATATCGTGCTTTGAAACGCGGACAACCCCTCAAGCCCATGCGATAATATCGAGCAATCTGGGGCGCTCGGCGATGTATTCAGGTCGGATCAGCTCGCGTGGACCGCGTTACTGTCCATCGATTGAAGACAAGATCGTGCGCTTTTCGGATAAGGATAGCCACCTGGTGTTTCTTGAGCCAGAAGGCCTGGACGATCCAACCATATATCCGAATGGGCTTTCAACGTCTCTGCCAGAAGACGTGCAGCTTGCCTTTCTGCGCGCAATGCCTGGTCTTGAGAATGTGGTGATCAAGCGTGCCGGATATGCCATCGAGTACGATCATGTCGATCCGCGAGAGCTTTCGCCAAGCCTGATGCTACGTGCGTTGCCGGGCCTATATCTGGCCGGGCAGATCAATGGAACGACCGGCTATGAAGAGGCAGCAGCGCAAGGTCTGCTGGCGGGAGCCAATGCGGCGCTGGCGGCCAAAGGTGCTGCGCCGCTTATCCTGTCCCGCACCAATTCCTATCTTGGCGTTATGATCGACGATCTGATCTCCCGCGGCGTGACGGAGCCCTATCGCATGTTTACCTCGCGTGCGGAATTCAGGCTGCATTTGCGCTCTGATAATGCGGATCAGCGTCTTACCGATCTGGGGATAGGCGTTGGCCTTGTTGGCCAGGAGCGCCGGGAACATCATTGTGAACGTATGGCACGCCTCGATGCGGGAAAGTCTCTGCTTACGCGGTTGACCGCAACGCCAAATGAAGCACGGAAAGCCGGTGTCAATGTGAATGCAGACGGCGTTCGCCGTTCCGCGTTTCAACTGCTGAGCTATCCAACGACGCAGCGCGCCGATCTTGAGGCCATTTGGCCCGAACTCGCTGACATCGATGACAAAAGCTTTGAGCAATTGGCAATCGATGCCCAGTATGCGGTTTATCTCGATAGGCAGCAGGCGGATGTGGAAGCTGTTCAGCGCGATGAAGCGCGTGAAATTCCAGACTGGCTGGACTATGCGCTTCTGCCTGGCCTTTCCAATGAAATGAAACAGAAACTCATCGATGCTAAGCCGCAGACCATTGCGCAGGCGCAAAAAATTGAAGGTGTCACACCGGCCGCATTAACTTTAATCCTCGCAGTTATCCGTCGCGGCCGCCTGGATAAGAAAGCCAGCTGATGGACCCGACGGTGGCGTTTGAGGCATACGAGCCGTATTTCTCTAGAGATTCCAAAACGATAAAGAGAGATCTGGAATCTCTAGAGAATCTTGTTCTCAAATGGCAGCGTGTGCAGAATCTGGTTTCACGTGAAACACTGGATCAAATATGGTCGCGGCACATTCTGGATTCGCTGCAAATCTTGCCTGTTTTACTAAGAGGACGATCGAAGGTAGGGGCAACCACTGACCACGGCGCCGTTCAAATATGCGATATTGGCAGCGGAGGAGGATTTCCGGCACTGCCGCTGGCAATCGCGTTGAAGGGTGCGGACATACGATTCCACCTTGTCGAATCGAACGGCCGCAAATGTGCCTTTCTCAATGCGGTGGGCCGGGAACTGGGTTTGGATATTGTCGTTCATAACGCACGAATCGAGGCTCTCGATGCTGAAAATCTCGGTTCAATTCACGCCTTTACCTCGCGCGCGCTGGCGCCAATGCCCTTGCTTTTCAGCTATTTACACCATTTATGGACACCAGGCGCCGTTGCGGTGATCCATAAGGGGCAGGAATTTGGTGAAGAACTAGGCCAAGCGGATTCAGTTTGGTCTTACGATGTGCTAAAGCATAATAGTCAGACGGATCCAAACGGTGTTCTGTTGGAAATCCGGAACCTGACGCAAAGGTCAAGTTGAGCTAAGTTATTGAAACCAAATGGTTTCTGGAGGCCATATGCAACCGCGCATCCTTACACTCGCCAATCAGAAGGGGGGCGTCGGTAAAACGACGACGGCCATAAATCTTGCCACTGCGCTGGCCGCAATTGGCGAGCGCGTCCTGATTGTCGACCTCGATCCGCAAGGTAATGCGTCGACAGGGCTTGGGCTTGGCCGGCACCAGCGCGAAAGGTCTTCGTATGATCTGTTGCTCAACGAGGCGACGGTTTCCGAAGCGGTTTCGATGACAAGCGTGCCCAATGTGGCGGTGGTGCCGTCGACCATGGATCTGCTTGGCGTCGAACTCATGATCGCCGCGGAGCGGGATCGCGCTTTCCGTCTTAAAGAAGCATTGCGCAGCGCGCATGAAGTGTTGATCGATGGCAAGCCGGTCACCTATGTGCTGATCGACTGTCCGCCATCTCTCAATCTTTTGACTATCAATGCGCTTACGGCTGCCCATGCCGTGCTTGTGCCGTTGCAGTGCGAGTTTTTTGCGCTTGAGGGCTTGAGCCAATTGCTGCAGACGATCGAGCAGATTCGGTCGACGCTTAATCCTGCGCTTTCGATCCAGGGGGTCGTGATGACAATGTATGATAAGCGCAACAATTTGTCCGAACAGGTGCTGACAGACGTGCGCGAGCATATGGGTACGCTTGTGTATGATACCGTTATTCCGCGCAATGTTCGGCTGTCCGAGGCTCCCAGTTATGGCAAGCCGGCTCTGCTTTACGATTTGAAGTGTGCTGGCAGTCAGGCCTATCTGCGTCTGGCAACCGAAGTGATCAAGCGCGAACGTCAGTTGCGTGCGGCGTGATGGAGACGAATATGAACGAGAAACCTTCCCGCCTCGGCCGTGGTCTAGCCGCCCTCATCGGTGATATGGCGCCAATCGACGCGCCGCGGCAGGCAGATACGGGGTCGGGTATTCGGCGCTTGCCGGTCGAGTTTGTCATCGCCAGCCGGGCCAATCCCCGTAAGGATTTCGATGCCGAATTGCTCGATGATCTGACCAATTCGATTCGCGAAAAGGGTGTAATGCAGCCGCTTCTCGTGCGGCCGAGCGCGCAGGGGCCTGACGTTTACGAAATTATCGCCGGCGAGCGGCGCTGGCGCGCGGCGCAGAGAGCCGGGCTGCACGAAGTGCCTGTCATCATTCGCGAAGTCGATGACAAAGAAGCGCTTGAGCTGGCAATTATTGAAAATGTGCAGCGCGCCGACCTCAATCCGCTGGAAGAAGCCCAGGGCTATGGGCAGTTGATGGATCAGTTTGCGTACACGCAGCAGGATCTGGCGCAGGTTATCGGCAAATCGCGTTCGCACGTGGCCAATACATTGCGCTTGTTGCGCTTGCCCAGGGAAGTGCAGGATATGCTTGAGCGTGGCGATCTGACTGCAGGACATGCCCGCACCCTGATTACTGCCGAAGACCCGCTGGCTCTGGCGCATCGCATCGTGGCTTCGGGGCTTTCGGTGCGTGAAGCCGAAGCTTTGCACCAGAAGGACGCCGAAGCGCGCAAAGGTCCAGGTGAGGGCTCTGGGGCGACGCGCAAGGCCGCTGAGAAAGACGCCGACACATTGGCGTTGGAAAGGCAGCTTTCCAATGCGCTGGGGCTTTCGGTCAGTCTCGATCACAAGGAAAAGGGCGGCAAGCTCGAAATTCGCTACAAGACCCTTGAGCAATTGGACGGGATTTGCGCTCGGCTCATGGGCTGAGGCCTGGAGCCTATCCTGTTGTGATTCAATCAAAACAGGGTCTTTAAGTCCTTATTATAGCGCGTGGTCGAACCGCGAAACCGTTTCAGCCCTCGGATCAAGTCGTCCAAGGGTATGCCGGATACGCTCTGGCACTCACGTCAAACAGAGTTTCGCAAGGCAGAAGCGGCCAGTGTTTCACGGGAAACATTGGCCATTGGCGCGTGGGATGATCTTGTAAGGCATTGTAAAATATCGGCAAACGTGGAAGATGCGTTGTCCCTGATCATGGAGCAGGGGCGGGCGGCCCGATCAGAGCCGCTCAGTTTCCAGAGAAGCGTGGCGCAAGGCGGGCGATGGAGTCCAGATAACGTGCGAGCTCATCGCGTAAGGTTTCCGAGACGCTTTCGGCTAGTGCCGGATCTGTTCGCAATAGCTTCAAAAAGGATTCACGTGGAACAAACACCAGTCGCGCCGGTTCGGATGCAACGATCGTAGCGGAGCGCGGCCGCGTAAGCAGCAAGCCCAGTTCACCGATCAGTGCAGGCGCGGTAATGTCGTAGTCGCCGCTCTCGCCCGTTGCCTCATCAAAGGCTTCCAGCCGGCCTTCAAAAAGGATGTAGCCACCATCGGCGGGATCGCCGATGCTATAAAGCACATCGCCAACGCCGAGCGAGACAATTTCACTGACAAAGCTCAGCAGATTGAGCTGTTCGTCGGAAAAATCGGCAAACAGGTCAAAATAGCGGAAAGCTCTTGTGACCTCGTTGTCGTGCATAAATGCCCCCGCGGCATCAACCTCCGTCCTGCTGGGCAAAACGATAGCTGACAAACTCACCTTTGGCGCCGTTCAGCGAAATTCCATGTGCAAAATTCATACACTCGCCTGGCCGAACGCCGTCCAGGTTCATATCTGCCACATTTATGCGCAGGCGCAAAGGGTTAGCGCGAATCAGGCTGTGAGTTTGCATGCGGAACAGCCCAAAAGCGCCCAGAGCACGGAGATCATTATCGGCGCGCGTGGTAATAACCGATAATAAACAATGGCTTACAGGTTATGGGTCAAAAGCGGGCAAGGTTAGGGGATCAGGCGATAGCCGCCCTCCTCGGTGACCAGTAGCCGCGCATTTGAAGGATCGCGCTCTATCTTTTGCCGCAGGCGGTAAATGTGGGTTTCCAAGGTGTGCGTCGTTACCCGGTTATTGTAACCCCATACCTCAGCCAACAGAATGTCGCGGGATATCGTTTTCGACCCTTGGCGATACAGAAATTTCAGAATGGCCGTTTCCTTGTCGGTCAGACGAATTTTGCCACCGTCCCCGTTCTCCAGCGTCTTTGCGGAAGGCTGAAATGTGTAGGGTCCAATGGTGAAAACGACATCTTCGCTTTGATCGTGCTGGCGTAATGCGGCCCGCAGACGGGCAAGTAGAACGGAAAAACGAAAAGGTTTTGTGACGTAATCGTTGGCACCGCTTTCCAGTCCGAGAATTTCATCGGCGTCACTGTCGTGACCGGTCAGCATGATAACCGGTGCCCGAAATCCATCGTTGCGCATGAGCTTCAGCGCCTCACGCCCGTCCATATCGGGCAGTCCGACGTCGAGTACCATGAGATCGATATGCTCATTTTCTACCATCGCACGCGCCTTGGCAGCTGTGTCCGCGTGGGAAATTTCAAATTCCTTATAAGGGGTTAGCTGCTCAATCAGGGTTTGGCGCAGGTCGACATCATCGTCGATTATCGCGAGGCGGCGCTTGATCATGGGCAACTCCAGTAAAATTTGTGTGGATGGCCGTCCATTCTGGCAATCTAACGACGGACATATGCCGTGCCAATCACAACGCTGTTATTCCAGTAATAATACGCCTGAAATGCTCAATTGGTTCAATCATGACGCCAACTATCGGCTGCCAAACAGCGCAGAACCAACTCTTATATAGGTAGCACCCATCAAAATTGCAGTCTCGAAATCCGCGCTCATGCCCATTGAAAGCTGTTCAAGGCCAATATTGCGTGCCAATTGCGCCAATTGCGCGAAATAGGGACCAGCCGCCTCGTCAACCGGAGGAATGCACATAAGCCCTGCCACATTGAGGCCGTGCTCAGTCTGACAGCGGGACACAAATGCTGCGGTTTCAGAGGGAGAAATGCCGGCCTTCTGCTCTTCAAGCCCGATATTGACCTGAACAAAGCAGGGCAAATGGCGGCCCTGTCTATCCATCTCCTTTTTTAGCGCGCCCGCGAGTTTGTCGCGGTCAAGCGAGTGTATCACATCGAAAAGCGCGACGGCTTCCTTTGCCTTATTGGTTTGCAAGGGCCCGATAAGATGAAGCACGATATCGGGGTACTGTGCCTTGAGACCAGGCCATTTGCCGATTGCTTCCTGAACGCGGTTTTCGCCGAAATGGCGTTGGCCTGCCTCAATGAGCGGCGCAATCGCCTGGACGTCGAAGGTCTTGGAAACGGCAATCAATTGCGCAGGTTGCGAGCCTTCAATTCGTGCAGAAGCACGCTCGATACGGTCTGTTATGCTGGAAAGCCGCGTTAATGCGGCATCATGAGGGGCTTGGGCCATTGCAATGGTTGACCTTACTGCGCTTTTCTGGTGAAGGTCCGCCTAGCTAAAATCTCTCAAAAACACAAGTCGAGGCCGGGCAAGACCGTCATGGCAAACGCCACAGAACGCTTAAATGAGCGCTACAATCCGCGCGAACAAGAACCTTTCTGGCAGAGAATCTGGTCCGATCGCGGCACGTTTACAGTGACCGACCCCGATCCGAAGGATCCATACTATGTCCTTGAGATGTTCCCATATCCATCCGGGCGCATCCATATGGGGCATGTGCGCAATTACACGATGGGCGATGTCGTGGCGCGTTATCAGCGCGCCATGGGCAAGACGGTGCTGCATCCAATGGGCTGGGACGCTTTCGGTATGCCAGCGGAAAATGCCGCGATGGCCAACAAGGTGCATCCGCGTGCCTGGACATACGAAAACATTGCCTCGATGCGCAAGCAGTTGCAATCGATGGGGTTTTCGCTCGATTGGAGCCGGGAGTTCGCTACCTGCGACGAGGATTATTATCATCGTCAGCAGGAATTGTTCATCGACTTTCTCGAGGCTGGCCTTGTTACCCGCAAGACCTCCAAGGTCAACTGGGATCCTGTCGATCAAACGGTTCTGGCCAATGAGCAGGTGATTGACGGGCGCGGCTGGCGATCGGGCGCTCTGGTCGAGCAGCGCGAATTGACTCAGTGGTTCTTCAAAATTTCCGATTTTGCCGAGGAATTGCTCACTGCAATTGATGGGCTGGACAACTGGCCTGAAAAGGTGCGCCTGATGCAGCGCAACTGGATCGGCCGGTCCGAAGGGCTCAAAATTCTGTTCGAGATCGCCGAACGCAAAACTGGCGCCAAGACCGTAGAAGTATTTACTACAAGGCCCGACACCTTGTTTGGCGCGTCCTTTATCGCGCTTTCACCCGATCATCCGCTGGCTGGTGAACTGGCAAAATCCGATGAAGCCCTGGCAGGGTTTATCGCGGATTGCCGTCGCATGGGAACCTCGGCAGAAGTAATTGAAAAAGCGGAGAAAAAAGGATTCGCAACCGGATTGCAGGTCAACCACCCGGTGATCGATGGAGCGCGTCTTCCTGTCTATGTCGCCAATTTTGTCCTGATGGACTATGGCACCGGTGCCATTTTCGGCTGTCCGGCGCATGACCAACGCGATCTCGAGTTTGCCAATGCCTATGGCCTGCCGGTCCTGCCGGTGGTGTTGCCGCCTGATGCCGATGCGGAAAGTTTTGTGATCGACAAGGAGGCTTATACCGGGCCGGGAACTGCGTTCAACTCCGGATTTCTTGATGGGCTTGAGGTTGAAGCGGCGAAGGACGCGATTGCGGCACGGCTCGAGGCACGCACGATCGATGGCAAGCCACAAGCGGTTCGTCAGATCAATTACCGCTTGCGGGACTGGGGTGTTTCACGCCAACGGTACTGGGGCTGTCCGATCCCGGTCATCCATTGCGATACCTGCGGTGTGGTTCCGGTGCCGAAGGCCGATCTGCCCGTACGTCTGCCCGAAGATGTGGAATTTGATACGCCTGGCAATCCCCTGGACCGGCATGCCTTGTTCCGCGATGTGGAATGTCCCGAGTGTGGCGCCAAGGCGCGCCGGGAAACCGATACGATGGACACATTTGTCGATTCGTCCTGGTATTTTGCGCGCTTTACGGCGCCAAAGGCCGATACGCCGGTTATTCCCGAAGTTGCGAACAAATGGCTGCCGGTCGATCAGTATATCGGTGGGATCGAGCACGCGATTTTGCATCTGCTCTATTCGCGGTTTTTCACCCGTGCGATGAAGCAATGCGGGCATCTCGATGTTGCCGAGCCGTTCAAGGGCCTGTTTACCCAAGGCATGGTCACCCATGAAACCTATAAGGACGCCAATGGCGCTTGGGTCGCACCGGCCGACGTTGTGATTTCGGCTGAGGGCGGCGATCGCACGGCAAAACACGCCACAACCGGCGAGGTGATTTCGATCGGGTCGATCGAGAAGATGTCGAAATCGAAAAAGAATGTGGTCGATCCTGACGAAATGATCGAAACCTACGGTGCCGATACCGCGCGCTGGTTTGTTCTCTCCGATTCACCGCCCGAGCGCGACGTGCAATGGACCGAGGCTGGTATTGAGGGCGCATGGCGTTTCGTTCAGCGTGTCTGGAAACTTGTGTCCGACGCGGTTTTTGTGCTCGAAACGCCAAATGATGTCCTTGTTGCCGACGATGCCGCTTCCCAGGAAATGCTTAAAGCATCGCATCGGGCTGTCGCCCAGATCGGTGCCGATTTTGCAGCTTTGCGTTTCAACCGCTCGGTCGCGCAGGTTTACGAACTGACCAACGCAATCTCCAGGTTTTTGCCTCAGGTTGCGCAAGAGCCGAGCCTGACCCGGCTCAAGGCTCTGCGTGTTTCGGTCGAGCATCTGGTGCAGATGATTGCGCCGATGATGCCGCATCTGGCCGAAAGCTGCTGGGCGGCATTGGGACACAAGACGCTCGTTTGCGATACACCATGGCCAAAAGTCGATCAGAGCTACCTGGTCGACGATGTGGTCGTTCTGGCAGTGCAGGTAAATGGCAAGCGTCGTGGAGAAATTTCCGTGCCGGCGGATGCCTCTAACGGTCAAATCGAAAATGCAGCCTTGTCACTGGATGCCGTTGTGCGCATTCTTGAGGGCCAGGCACCCAAAAAGGTGATTGTCGTGCCCAAAAGGATCGTCAATGTCGTTGCCTAGCCTCAACCGCCGTCACGTTCTGTTCGGGCTCGGTGCGGCTTTAGGGACTTTTGCATTGCCGGGGTGCACACTCACCCCCGTCTATTCAGATCGGGGTGCGGCCGCGCAACGCCTCAATCTGCGCTATGCGGCGCCCAATTCGCGGCTCGAGCAGGTATTTTACCAAACGCTTTCCGCACGGGCGGGCGCGACGCGCAACCATGATGCGCCGGAGCTTTCCGTTTCGATTGCGATTTCCGAATCACGGATCGGGCTCACGACCGTTTCGACGCCCTTGACGGAATATCAGATCGTTGCTGCTGCCAATTATCAGGTGAGGCGGGGCGATGAAGTTCTGGTTTCGGGGCGGCGAACAGCAACAGGTGGTTATCAACGTTCCGGCCAGCTCGTTGCCAATGACGCGGCAAAAAGCGATGCGGAAGAGCGCGTGGTGCGTGCGTTGGCTGAAACGGTGCGGCTGGCGCTTGTGGCCGAACTTTCTGCCCCATGACCGCGCTCAAGGGGCGGCAAATCGATGCCTTCCTGACAAAGCCGGATCTCAGTGCCGGTCTTGTGCTCGTTTATGGCCCCGATGGCGGTCTGGTCAGTGAGAATGCAGCACTGGTCTGTCGGCAATTGGCCGAGGCGATGGGGGGCGATCGGGACGCGGTGATCAGTCTGCATATGAGCGAAGTCGAAGCCGATCCGCAAAGGCTGGGCATTGAGGCACGTACACCATCTCTGTTTGGTGGCGGTCGCGTGATCCGGATAAGGGGCGCCAGCAACAAGCTCTCGGCAACGCTTGAGGAACTGCTGTCCGAGGGCGCTGACGTCGGCTTTGTCGTTGAAGCTGGCGATCTCAAGCCTGCCGATTCCCTGCGCAAACTTGCCGAAAAGCGCGCAGACAGCCGCGCCTTGCCCTGCTATGCCGACAACGATCAGGCAATTGATGCGCTGATCCGAAAAAGTTTTGCCGAAGCCAATATTCAGACAGAGCCCGATCTTGTGCCCATGCTGCGCGATATGTTGGGCAATGATCGTCAGGTGACCCGGCGCGAAATAGAAAAACTTGTGCTTTTCGCCGGTGAAGGGGGCACATTGAATCGGGACGATGTTGTTGCGCTTTGTGGTGACAATGCCGCGCTGGCGATTGACGCCGTGGTTGATGCCATTGGCACCGGCCATGCCAAAAAATTTGACGATGCCCTTACCCGTGCGATGGCGGCGGGAACCGACGCACAGCGCCTGCTGATCGTTTCACTGGGCCATTTTTCACGGCTCAGGGCTATGCGGGCCGAGCGCGATATGGGGGCCTCGAGCGATCAGATCATCGCCAAGGCCATTCCGCGCATTCATTTTTCGCGGAAATCGGTATTTGAGCAGCAATTGCGGGTCTGGAGCGATGAATCGCTAGCCAGCGCCTGCGCCCGGCTGGCTCTGGCGGTCGGAGAGGTCCGGAAAAATCCGGCCCTTGCAAATGCAGCGGCGCGCCAGGCAATGCTTGCGGTTTGCCTGGCGGCCGCGCGGCGATAAATTGCGCGCGTGAAAAGCGATCAGGAGCCGAAGCCGACAATTACCGGAACGTGATCTGATGGCTTGTCCGACCAGCCCCGTGCCGGGCGAACCACCTGCGCATTGGTTGCTTTGGCGGCAACATCGCGCGTTGCCCAGATATGGTCGAGACGGCGCCCCTTGTCGGCTGCGTCCCAATCCTTGGCGCGGTAACTCCACCAGCTATATAGCTTTTCTTCAATGGGAATGTGCTGGCGCACGAGGTCAACCCAGTTGCGCCGCGCCAGAAGCCCATTGAGCGCATCGGTTTCGACAGGCGTGTGCGACACAACCTTCAAGAGCTGCTTGTGACTCCAGACATCGTTCTCGTGCGGGGCAATGTTGAAATCGCCGCAAATGATCTGGCGCGCATCGAAAACCAGGTCGTCGAACCATTCGCTCATTTCGGCTAGAAAATCGAGCTTATGGCGGAATTTGGGATTGGTTTCGGGGTCAGGCTCATCGCCACCCGCAGGAATATAGAAGTTGTGCACCGTTACCGGGCCATGGCCGAAATCGGTCATCGCCGAGATGTGCCGGCTTTCGGGAATGTCGCAAAAGCCGCGGCTTGAAATCTCCGTCAGTGGCGTTTTGGAGAGAATGGCGACCCCGTGATAGCCTTTCTGTCCATGCACGGCCTGGTGGATATAACCTTTTTCCTCCAGCGCCTTTCTGGGAAACTGGTCATTCTGACACTTGATTTCCTGCAGACATAAAATGTCGGGCTGAAACTGGTCGAGAAAATCGATGACAATGGGCAGGCGCAGTCGCACCGAGTTGATGTTCCAGGTCGCAAGCGTGGGCATTTAGAGATCGATTCCTGTGGTTTTTTGGCAAGGCCCATCTTTATCCCTGAGTGGGAGCGCGCCGTAAACCCCGGATAGAATGTCAAACCGATCCTCTGGCCTGGAGCTGGGTACCGGCATCAGGAACTGGTCCGGTACGCGCAAGCTGTTAGTCGGAAATGGTCCGGTAGGTGGGGTCGATATGATAGTAGTGGTTTGGAATATCGATATTTTTTTCCGTGTCGTAGATCGAGAATGTTGTTTCGACACCCGATGGCTCGATCAGGCTCCATTGCACGAGGTCCAATGTCTCACGGTCAAAAATCAGTGACACCTCCACGGTACCGATCGGGGTGTCGTCCACAAGCACGGCTGCCGCGTGGGTTTCCGAAACCACCACATCGGTAAGGTTGGAATTGATCAGGTTTACCCGATCGCCAAGAAACTGGCGCAAAGGCACATGGTCTTGCGCGTAAGCGTATTGGGTGCGGTCCTGCCGATTGATGACGTAAAAGCCACGGCCTTGGGAGATAATCTCTTCGCGCGAGGGTGGACCATAGCGGAACCGGACGTAATTGGGGCGCGTGATGTAGAATGTGCCTTCGATCTGTCCACCCTGGCTGTCAATCTGCATGAACCGGCCGGCCATCGAGCGAATGGCGGTATTGTGATCGGAAATTTCCTGCAAAAGAAATTCCTCGTCAGGGGTCAGCGTGCGATTCTGCGCGTTGGCTGGCAGGGCCGATGCCAAAACGGTAAAGAGCAGGGTTGCCGCGATAGCAAAATTGCGAATCATTTTTCTCAGAACTCTCGTTGGTCTGCCAGGCCCCTTAACAAGGCTCGTAAAAATCAAATGCGGCAACAGGATGGATGCCCGTACACAGCCCTGTCACGAAATGGCGAGCGTGTCCGCGGTCCGGTTCAATAGCCGTCGGCGTTGTCCCCTATCAGCACTTCACGCTTACCTGCATGGTTGGCGGGCGAAATGATGCCTTCTTGTTCCATGCGCTCGATAAGGGTTGCCGCCTTATTATATCCAACCGAAAGGCGGCGTTGAATATAGCTTGTCGAGGCCTTTTTGTCGTTGAGGACGATGTTGACGGCCTTGTCGTAAAGCTCGTCACCCGAGCCGCCAAACTCGCCGTCGTCCGACAGCCCACCAACTTCCTCGTCATCGGCCGTAATCGTGTCGAGATATTCTGGCGTGCCCTGACTTTTCAGATGGCTGACGATGTCTTCCACTTCACCATCGGCGACAAAGGCGCCATGCAGGCGCTTGATGCGTCCGCCACCGGCCATATAGAGCATGTCGCCATTGCCAAGCAGCTGTTCGGCGCCCTGTTCGCCAAGAATGGTACGGCTGTCGATCTTGGAGGTCACCTGGAAGGAAACACGGGTGGGGAAATTCGCCTTTACCGTGCCTGTGATCACATCGACCGATGGACGCTGAGTGGCCATGATCAAATGGATGCCGGCGGCGCGCGCCATTTGGGCCAGCCGCTGGATCGCGCCTTCGATATCCTTGCCTGCAACCATCATCAGGTCGGCCATTTCGTCAACGATCACAACGATATAGGGCAAGGGCTCAAGATTGAACTCTTCTGATTCGAAGATGGCTTCGCCGGTTTCCCGATCAAATCCGGTCTGGACGGTACGGGTGATGACTTCACCCTTTTTCGCCGCTTCGGAAACCCGCTGGTTGAACCCATCGATATTGCGAACCCCGATCTTGCTCATTTTCTTGTAGCGGTCTTCCATCTCGCGGACCGCCCATTTGAGCGCAACGACAGCCTTGGACGGGTCGGTCACAACGGGGGTCAACAGATGGGGAATGCCGTCATAAACCGACAGTTCGAGCATTTTGGGGTCAATCATGATCAACCGGCACTGCTCGGGCGGCATCTTGTAGAGCAGCGACAGGATCATGGTGTTGATGCCAACGGACTTGCCCGAACCGGTGGTGCCGGCAATCAGCAGATGCGGCATGCGGGCGAGATCGACGATGATCGGTTCGCCGCCGATGGTTTTGCCCAGACAGATAGGCAGTTTGGCTTTGGCCTTGTCATAGTCCGATGAGGCCAGAAGTTCTCGCAGAAATACTGTTTCGCGGGTCTTGTTTGGAAGCTCGATGCCGATCGCGTTGCGGCCGGGCACCACGGCGACGCGGGCCGCAATTGCGCTCATCGAGCGCGCGATGTCGTCGGCCAGCGAAATCACCCGGCTCGATTTGATGCCCGGAGCCGGTTCAAGTTCGTAAAGGGTCACAACCGGGCCTGGGCGCACATTGATAATGTCGCCTTTGACACCGAAATCTTCCAGAACCCCTTCGAGACGCTTTGCATTGGCCTCAAGTTCATGGGGCTGATGTTCGGGCAGGAGCTGATTGGCTCCGGGCATGGCCAGAAGATCGAGCGGTGGCAGTTCAAATCCGTCCGAAGGCAACAGCGAAGCCTGGGCTTCGCGCATGGGGCGACGTGACGGCGCAGGCCTTGGTGCGGGGGCCGTTACCCGCGTACGCGCCGCATGGGAGGGATTGGCGGTCTGGGACTCTGCTTCTGATCGATAGGCAGGGGGTGTGTCATAGTCCGGCTCGGACTCAGCTTCGTAGTCGTCATAGTCGGCATAATCGTCGTAGCCGTGCGCCTGATGGTTTGACGCTCCGTGATGCCACTCGGGGTTGTAGCCATCCAAAGACGGCTCGAGGCGCTCCTGGGATGGAGGCGCAATGCTGCGATCGAGTTGCGGCTCGAAATCACCCTGTTGGAATCGAGCGGGCGCAACCGGTTCGGACTTATGGCGCGTGAAAATGCGGCGGATAGCCGAAGTGACGGTATAAAAACTGTGTGCTGCAAAGCCAAGACCGATGTCAAAGATCGAATCCCGGTCTTCGGCGTCATTTTGCTCAGGTTCTTGCGAAACTTTGCGTTTGGTCGCCTGGTTGCGGTTGGGTTTGGTGGAGCGCTCGTTGGCGATGGCGCCGGTCCTGTTGCGCATCGTCAACCACAAAAGCCCAAGCGCTGGGCCTGCCAGAAGTGCTGCGTAGAGAAACGAGCCCCACCCTTGTGGCGTCGCGCCGGCGACAAGGGTGAAGAGCGTTGTAAATCCGGTACCGACGAAGCCACCCAGCCCCAGGGGCAGCGGCCAGCTTTCGGGGGCGGGGAAGCACGAAAACAGACCGGCGAACAAGCCGGTGGCCAACAGCCATCCGAAAAAGCGGAAGCCGAAGAAATTCGGGGCCACGCGCAGCACCATGCCATAGGCCCAAGCAAGGGGCGGCAGCAAAAACACAAAGGCAGCAAGCCCAAAGACTTGAAAAGCAATATCTGCAATGACCGCACCGGGAAAGCCGAGCCAGTTCTCAGCCGGTTTGTCGGTGGCATAGGAAAAGCTCGGGTCATCGACCGACCACGAGGCGAGCGAAGCCAAAGCGATAGCGCATAGGGTCAGGACAACCAGTCCGATCGTACGCAATGGAATGGAAATCGAGATCACCGGCGCGGTGCCTCGGGTTTCGTCCAGATGCGGGGATGGATGCAAGCTCATGAGCGGACGATGGCCTTACAATTACGCAAAACAATATAAGAACGAGCCGTGAGCCTAGCGGCTCATGGTTAACTCCGCTTTAAGAGACGGCTGTTGATCTTGCGAAAAAGGAAAAGCCCTCGGTCTGCTGGACAGCGCGGGGCTTGGAGAGGCTGGCAGAGGTGTGCAGTCCATACCGGTTTGCGAGTGGGAAGGCCTCTTAATGTGGGGTCAAGAGGGGTATGAACTGCACGCCGCTGACAGTCTTGCCAGACAGGTCGAACAGCCCGGCTGGTGCCGGGCTGTTCTGGAGTGAGCAGAGATGCTTAGAACTCTGGATAGGCTTCGACGCCGACCTCGGCCTTGTCCAGACCCAGGGCTTCATCGTCTTCGGAAGGCCGCAGACCGATGGTGGTCTTCAGGATCAGCCAGATTACAAAGCTGGCGACGAAAACGAAGATGCCAACGATCACAATGGAGGCCAACTGTCCGAACAAGGTTGCGTCAGAATTGGTGAAGACAACCGCGATGGTGCCCCAGATTCCGGCGAACAGGTGAACAGGGATAGCGCCCACAACATCGTCGATCTTGAGCTTGTCGAGCAGTGGCACGGTCAGGACCACGATTACGCCACCGACGGCTCCGATCAGCGAGGCGGTGCCGAGGCCCGGTGTAAGCGGCTCGGCGGTGACCGAAACCAAGCCTGCCAGTGCGCCATTGAGGATGAACGTGATATCGACCTTCTTGTAGATGATCGAGGTAAGGATCAACGCAGCAATTGCACCGCCCGCGGCACCAGCATTGGTGTTGGCCATGATACGGCCAACATCGGCTACATCACCGACCGAGCCCATGGCGAGCTGAGAGGCGCCGTTGAACCCGAACCAGCCCATCCACAGGATGAAGGTGCCAAGCGTTGCAAGCGCCATGTTCGAGCCAGGCATCGCGTTTACCGAACCATCGGGGTTGAACTTGCCTGCGCGGGCGCCGATCAGGATCGCACCAGCCAGAGCTGCCCAGCCGCCCACTGAGTGAACGATGGTGGAGCCGGCAAAGTCAGAGAAGCCGAACTGGCTGTCGAGGAACCCTTCGCCCCAGCTCCAGGAGGCCTGGATGGGATAGATGATCGCGGTCAGGAAGAACACGAAGATCAGGAAGGGCAACAGTTTGATGCGCTCGGCCACGGTGCCCGAAACGATCGAGGCGGTGGTGGCTGCGAACATGACCTGGAAGAAGAAGTCCGAGGATGTCGAGGCATATTCGAAATCGTCGGCCCCGTCCGCGGTGATGCCGACAGCTTCGAGAACCGCAACGCCGAAGGCACCCAGATAGCCACCGGTCTCGTCGGCTCCGATGGCCCAATTGCCTAGCGGGTACATGAGGTTGTAGCCGACCAGATAATAGGCAATGGCAGCAAGCGAGAACAGCGAGATGTTCTTGACCAGCTGCATGGAGACGTTCTTGGTGCGAACGAAGCCAGCTTCAAGCATAGCGAAGCCGGCTGCCATCCACATCACCAGGATCCCGCCCAGGATCATGATGAACGAGTTGAGGATGAACACCACATCTGCAGAAACGCCTTCAGAGAGGGTTTCAACGACCTCTTCTGCGGCTTCGGGGTCGACCTCCTGGCCGAAAGCAGGCAAGGCGACGGCGAGAGCGACCAACGCCGCCGTTCCGAGCAATTTGGTTGATTTGAACGCAGTCATTTTTGCTTTTCTCCTAAAAGGGCCCAGGCCTAAAGGGCTTCAGTGCCGGTCTCGCCGGTCCGGATGCGAATGGCCTGTTCGAGGTCCAGGATGAAAATCTTGCCGTCGCCGATGCGCCCGGTCTGGGCCGAATCCTTGATGGCGGTGGCAACTGCGTCGACCTGGGCGGCGTCCACAGCGATCTCAACCTTGAGCTTGGGCAGAAAGTGAACGGCATATTCCGTGCCGCGGTAAATTTCGGAATGGCCCTTCTGGCGACCATATCCCTTGACTTCGGTAACGGTCATGCCATGCACGTCGAGCGAGTTGAGGGCCTGACGGACCTCCTCGAGCCGTGACGGCTTGATAATTGCAATCAGCAGTTTCATGGGTGCTCCTTTCCGACTTCCGCACCTGATACGCATGGAAAGGGACTCAAAAGCCGTGCCAACCTGGAATTTTTAGTTGTAAGTTGTTGCTTTTACTTCGCTTTTTGTAGAAGGTGAAGTCTCGTCAAACTCTTGACACAATTGGTGATGCACAAAAATTGTGCATGTTTTGGTGCTAGCTTTAACAAGTGGTGAACAAATCGGCAATTTGTTCGATGGACTCTCATGCGGCCATTTGGACGCTTGCTGGTGGGGCAGCGGTCGATGCACTATCTTTAGCAACATAGATCCACGGCTAGATATGCGAGGCCGGACATGAAGCGCGCCCAGTCCAATGAGAAAACAAGCAGCTTCGATATCTTAATTGTCGGCGCTGGACCCGTGGGGCTGTCGTTGGCAGTAGCACTCGCGCGGTCGATCAGCGGTATTTCCATTGCGATTGTGGACCGCCGGATGCCGTCGCCGCCCAAGGATATGCGGGCGTCGGCCATTGCTGCCGGAGCCGTGCGGCTTTTCGATACCATAGGGGTTTGGGCGGATATGGCCCCCCAGGCAAATCCTATTGTCGCGATGAAAATCACAGACTCGGGGCAAGGGGATATTTCACGGCCGGTCTTGCTGCGTTTTGATGGCGAAGCTGCGCCGGGCGAGCCGTTCGCGCAGATGGTGCCCAATCGGGCAAGTGGGCCAGCATTGCTCAATGCTGCACAAGACGCCGGCATCGACTTTATCGCGCCGGTGCAGATCGTTGGCTTTGAAGCGGATGGCGCCAAGGCCAAGCTGCTGCTGGCTGATGGCAAACACCTCTGTGCCGACCTGGTTGTTGCCGCCGATGGTGGACGATCGGCGCTACGGGGCTATGCGGGCATAGACACTTTCAATCTCGATTATGGTCAGTCGGGGCTGGTCACGACCATTGGCCATACGCTCAATCATGAAAATGTCGCTTATGAACATTTCAGGCCGGCGGGACCATTTGCCAGCTTGCCGCTTAAGGGGGGCAAGCAATCCTCATTGGTCTGGAGCGAAAGCACGGAACGGGCCAAGGCGCTTGGCGAGATGGCGCATGGCGCGTTGGCAGCGGAAATCGAATCGGTGATGGGCGCGAGTCTTGGCCATGTGACGATCGAGGACGAAGTGCAAGTCTTTCCCCTGACATTGCGCATTGCAAAACGCTTTGCCGCGCCGCGGCTGGCCTTGATCGGGGATGCGGCGCATGTGATCCATCCCATCGCCGGGCAGGGCCTGAATCTGGGGCTAAAGGATGTCGCTGCGCTCGCAGAGATGGTTGTCGATGCCGTCAGGCTCGGGCGCGATATCGGCTCTAGCGACGTACTTGAGCGCTACGATTGGGCAAGACGGTTCGATGCGGCTTTGATGGCGCTGGCCACCGATGGCCTCAACCGCATGTTTTCCAATGATCTGGCGCCAGTTCGTGCCTTGCGTGACTTCGGACTTTCAACGGTCGATCGAATCGATGGCCTGAAAAGTGCCTTTATCGGACATGCAGCTGGCACCCAAGGCGCAAAACTGCTCAAGGGTATTGCGCTTTAGAGCCGTTCAGGATCCGATAGAATCAAATCCTTGGCTCCAAGTTATTGTTTTGTTGCGTGTCCGAACCACAATACCGTTTCCGCCCCCGGATCAGGTTCATGGGCATGCTTTTGCTGGACACGCTCTAGCGCAGGTTTTCGATTTCGTCTTCATCGACCTTGCGCGCTGCGTCGAGAACCAGCAGCGGTACACCGCGGCGAATGGGAAAGGCGCGTCGGGCAACAATCGAAATCAGTTCTGTTCCATCATCGGAGAGCGTCAGGCGAGTCTTGGTGATAGGACAGACCAGCATTTCAAGGGTCTTTCGATCGACCCTGTGGCGGGGATTTTCAGGTTCATCAGCCATTATTGCAGGATTGCGCCAGTGCGTGCGCGCGCCATTTCCATTTCCGCCAGCGCAATCAGGGTCTCGGCGCGTTCATAAAGGGTTGGCGCTTCCAGCAATGCCTGCTTTTCGCGTTGTCCATAGGGGCTCAACATGGAAGCGAGATTAACAAGTTCGCCGGTGCCGGTCTCCTCGATTTCTTCCCAATCGACCTCGATCTGAGCAAACTCGGCATAGGCCCGCAACACAGTGAGCAGGCGGTCGCGGTCGATTTTTTCTTCTCCGAGGCTGCTCATGAAGTCATCGGCAAATCGGGCTGTTGAAATTTTTGCCTGCCGATACGGGGTTGCAACAGCGAGTTCGTCAATGAGGTCGAAACGGCACAGGCCTTCAAGCACGATGAAATAGCGATTTTCCGCCTGTTCCTCGAAATGGATTATGCGACCGATACAGCCAACCTCTTCAAGTGGTACGGCGCCGCGCGGAGCCTCCTCGTCGCTGGCGTCGCGAGGCTGGATCAGCCCGATCAGCCGATTGCCGGCCAGAGCGTCGTCGATCATTGCGACAAAGCGCGGCTCGAAAACATTAAGAGGACGATGGGCATCGGGCAAAAGCAGCGCTTTGGACAGCGGGAACAGGGCCAGCATGTCGGGAAGTTCGGCGATAGAAGCCGGGCGGCGCATGATAAGTCAGCCTTTGGTTTTCCGGTTCAAAAATATCTGCTCTGGCTCAACGGAACAGCAGGGCCGACAACATGCGACGGCCCTTTTGTGTTGCCGGCTCCTTTGGTCCCCAGCTGTCGAACAACTCAAGCAGTTTTTTGCGTGCTCCATCCTCTTGCCAATCGCGGTCGCGTTTCACGATTTCAAGCAGTTGCTCGGCGGCGGCAAGCTTGTCATTACGCGCATTGAGTATCATGGCGAGATCAAAGCGGGCCCGATGGTCGTCTGGATCGGAATTCAGCCGGATCTTGAGTGGTTCGGGGTCGCCCAGTTTTTCGGCTTCAGCAGCCAGTGCAATCGTCTTTTCAAGCGCCAGAGCCGTCGGATTGTTCGCTCCTTCTGGCAAGAGTGCAAGAGTCTGACTGGCGGCATCGAGATCGCCGTTCTTGACCTGAATCTGGGCGACCCCGACAAGCGCATCGATATTGTCAGGTGCATGCTGGAGCACCATGGCATAAATCTGAAAGGCACGTTCAAGATCATTGGCCTCAAGCGCCGCGCTGGCAGCTTCCATTGCCTGTTCGATCTGCTGTTCGATCTGGCTTTTGCCGTTCAGGCCTGCCGTGGCCGCTGCATCAACAAGTTTCTGGGTGAATTTTACGATCTCGGATTCCGGCAACGCCCCCATGAAACCGTCGACTGGACGGCCCCCGACAAATCCGAATACGGCAGGGATCGATTGCACTCCCATTTGCCCGGCAAGGGCCTGATTTTCATCGACGTTGATCTTGACCAGGCGGATTTTACCATTCAGTGCCCGAACGGTTTTTTCCAGAGCGGGCGTAAGGTGTTTGCAAGGGCCGCACCAAGGTGCCCAAAAGTCGACGAGGACAGGCATCCTCATGGAGACTTCAAGCACATCGGCCTGAAACCTCGCTGTCGACGAATCGATGATGAGGTCATCCGAGCTTTGCGCCGTGCCAGGCTGCACGGGATTGGAGCTCATCGTCAGGTCCATTGGTAGCGTGTCCTTTTTCTGGTGCCAAAGAGCGTTGATTGCCGTTAGCCTGACCCATACACCAAGCCGGGTTTGAGCGCAAAGTGCGCAATCAAGCCGTCAGATTTTCGTTGGCGGGTGAACTTTGATCCGTTCGTGGTGCACAAAGACAAAAATATGGGTTGCAATTGATCGGCACGTTGGGCATATAGGCGCGCATCAGGTCGCTGCCAAGTGTATGAGGGCCTGATTGGAGTGCGGGCGTAGCTCAGGGGTAGAGCATAACCTTGCCAAGGTTAGGGTCGTGAGTTCGAATCTCATCGCCCGCTCCAAATTTTCCAAGGCGGACGAGCCTTGAGACCAAAGGGCCGAACGGCCCTTTTTTGTTTTTCGGGGTTCCGCGTAGCGGCGTCGTCGCCAACATTGGAACGCGACGGGAAAAATTCCCGGCGCCGCCCGAACAGCAAGAAAACAAGCGATAAAGACCATATTGTCATCTCGGGAAAATTCCCCGATTGTGTCCCGGTGCAAAAAAAATTTTGCCTGCACCAAAAGGGAGCATAAAAAATCATGCAAAAGACAATTGCCGCTATTGCGGTTCTCATGGCGTCGACCATGCTGGTTGGTCATGCCAATGCTGAGACCGTTCGCTGGGCATCCAGCTTCGATGCACTGACGAACGATCCGCATTCGCAGAATTCGGGCCGCACTCATAATTTCAATCGTCATATATATGATCCGCTTGTGGGCCGTGATCTGGATGGCAACCTTGTGGGCCGTCTGGCGACAGACTGGTACTTGAAAGACGGCGACGATACCGTCTGGGTGTTCGAGCTGCGTGAAGGCGTTACGTTCCACAATGGGGCCGAATTTACCGCTGAAGACGTGGTTTTCTCGATCAACCGCGCCAAGAGCGAAAACTCCAACATGCGTCAGCTGCATGCGGATGTGGTGGAAGTCCGTGCCATTGACGACTACACCGTAGAAGTGCAGATGAGCGGGCCGTCTCCGCTCTATGTGAACAACGTCACCAATACCTTCATCATGGATAAGGATTGGGCCGAAGAAAACGACGTTATCGACGTGCAAAACTATGCGGCTGGCGAGGAAAATTTCGCGGTCCGCAATACCAATGGTACCGGCCCATACGTGCTGGTTGAACGCGATCCGGACGTTCGGTCTACGCTCCAGGCGTTTGACGGCTATTGGGGTGAAACGCCCCAGGTTACCGAAATCATCTGGCTTCCGATCAGCGATCCGGCGACCCGCATCGCAGCGCTTCTCTCGGGTGAGATAGATTTCGTTCAGGACGTACCGTTCCAGGACATCGAGCGTCTGAGCCAGACCGATGGCATTTCCCTTGTCACCGGGCCGGAAAATCGGGTGAGCTATTTCGGTTACAAGGTCTCCGAGGAGCCGCTGGCATCCTCCAACATCACCGATGTGAATCCCCTATCCAATGCTCTTGTGCGTGAGGCCATTCACCTTGTCGTCGATCGCGAAGCCATCCGGCAGGTCGTGATGCGCGGTCAGGGTACGCCAACCTGCACAGTTGCGCCGCTGCGCGTAAATGGCTGGCGCGAGGAATATCACGAGTGTGCGCCGGTCGATATTGAGCGCGCGCGCGAGTTGATGGCCGAAGCTGGCTATGAGGATGGGTTCACGATTACCCTTGACGTCTCCAACACCGCCCCCAACCACGAAGTTATCGGTCAGGCGGTGGTCGGTATGCTTGGTCAGATCGGGATCGATGCAACGCTTGCGTCACGTCCGCAAGCGCAGCATTCTCCCGTCGTTGTCACTGGGGAAACAGATTTCTACATGCTGTCGTGGGGTGTACCGACATTTGACTCGGCCTATATCTTCAATGACCTTGTGCATTCGCGCACTGGCAGTTACGGCACATATAACCCCTCCGGTTATGCCGATCCCGAGATCGACGCGATGATCCAATCGCTGGGCGTAGAGACCGATATCGAGGTACGCGATGCAACGATTGCAGCGATCTGGGATGAGATACACGATTACCGTCTGTTGCTTCCAATTCACAATGATCCGCTGGCTTATGCAATGCGCGAGGGATTCAATATCGCGGTTCATCTTGAGAACCAGCCCTCAATGACCACGATGACCGTCGAGTAAGGCTCGGTCGCTTTACACAATCATGATTGGGGCTGCCGGATTGAACCGGCAGCCCTTTTCTTGTCAATTCGGCATTTATTCCAGATGCTGCATCGTCTGACTGAATTCCGAACGCGCCGCCAGACGGACACAGTTGCCCCCGGCTCTTCGAGCCTCGGCAAGTGCCCATTGGCTGCGGATGGTCATATCCATAAGGCTGTCGGCAGGTTCGCGTTCGGTAATGCCAATGGACACCCCGTTTAGACCGGGAATGTCGTTGAGCCGGTTCGACAAGGCCTTGCGCAAATGTTCCGCCCGTCGCCTCGCGGCGAAAAGATTGGCGTCGGGTTCAAAGATTGAAAAGACGAGCGGTGCAGTGCGACCGACAATCAGATCCTCACCAGCCAGGCGGGTTAACTCTGCTGCCAGTGCCTGAAGGGAATTGTCGGGGAAAGGGATCGGGAGATCGCAATCGAACTGGATTGCGGTCAGGCCCGCGCGCCGCTCCGTTGGCATCTGATCGAGCCAGCGTTCGACGTTCAGTTCAAAGCCTCGCTGGTTGAGCAATCCTGTGTTGATGTCACGTTCGGAATTTTGAACAAGAGTGGTCGCGCTTTGTTTTGCTGCCAGAAGGAGCGACAAGAGTCCGATCGAGAGCACAAGAATTGTGCCCATGGATTGGGAAATTAATGCATAAAAGGTGCTCATATAGTCCGTCGGCTGCCCACCAACGCCGTCGGTCCATAGGGCAATGAACGGTTTGGCGAGAAACTGGATGAAGGCCAGAAGAAATAGCCCGGTTAGCAACCAGTCCGCGGGCAGTTTGTCATGTGCCTTGAGCAGCAAGTAAACGGCATAGAGTGAAGCGGTCGCATAGGGCAATTGATAAAGAAACTGGGCAACAAGGCTGGTGCCGGGCATTTCCAGGACAAACAGGTAAAGTGCTGTTGAAACTGTCATCAGAACGACAAAGGGCAGACGCCCCTGTCTAAGCCCAAGTCGCATCGCTATGGCATAAATGATGATCAACTGGGCGCTCAAGAAGCCCAATGCAACGCCAAGACGGCTGATCTGCACCGCTATGTTGCCGGCTACGAGGAGTTCAAAGACCTGCGTAAGCGCACCGACCATAAAGCCGATCGCAAGAATGTGGGCAGAGCGGTTGAAGCGATCAAAATACGCGATGGAGTAAAAGCTTGCCGCCATCAACCCTGCAACGACAATATTGATCCCCAGCACAAACAATGCGCCGTTCATCATGAATCTCGCGGGTTATGCGTTTGAACAACACATCTTGTGGCACGGGTGCAATAAAATTTGGTTAAGCTCATGTTATTGTTTTGCGCTGAGATTGGTTCGCCCTTGCGCGATTGGGAAGCTTATGACTGTGAAACAGCTTTTAAATGGCGTCGTTGGTCTGCTGGCAATGGTTTTTTTGTTGCCAGTCGCGGCTTGGGCGCAAGAAGAGGCTGTCAGCCAAGACAATGGCTTTGAGCAAGGCGTGTTCTTTTTCGGCGGCCGGCTGCATGACGGCAATATTGGGGACAATTTTGCGCCGTTTGGCGTCTCGTTTGAAGATAACTTCATTGTCGGCGGCGGTTTTGACCGCGATGTCTGGTCCCAGACGAACGGATTGGCGATTGGGGTTGAGATCGGCACCGCCTTGCGCTTTGGGGAAAGTGCATCAATCGAGCTCTGGGGCGGCCCCTATCTGCGCTATGATGGGCTGATTGTATCAGATGCGCTGCGCATCAGCCCCAAGATTGTCGGCGGCATCAGCCTTGTATCCGATACAATCGGCAGCGAAGCCGAGCGCGCCGAAAACACTACAGATACCGACGGCCGTGTGCTTTTTTATCTCACGCCCGAAATCAGCATTTCCAGCCTGCATAGGCCGGAGCTGGAGTATTTCTGGCGCGGACAGCATCGATCCGGCGGGTATGGAACGCTTGGTTCCATGTTCGGCGCCAATGCAGTGACTTTCGGCATGCGCTACAAGTTCTGAGGCTTTCGGCATCGATCTTTCTGCAAGCGCGGAAGGATCGTCCAATTGTGGATACCATAAGACCTCAGATGACCCGGTATCCGGCAGGCGCGCTTCAAAGCGGTTTAGGGCAAGTCTGCTTTTCATTGGATTGCAGAATTGCTCCAATTCTTTGTTTTTCCGCGGGTCCGAACCGGAAAACCGTTTCCACCCCCGGATCGGGTCCAAGGGCATGCTTTTGCTGGACACGCTCTAGCGTTCGCCGCGATCAATGGCGTACATATCGTCATCGGAAAGCCCGAAATGGTGTCCGATTTCGTGAATAAGGACATGCGTGACGATTTCGCTGAGCGTGTCGGTATGTTCGGCCCAGTAATCGAGGATTGGGCGGCGATAAAGCCAGATGCGATTGGGCATTTGCCCGGTTTCCGGCGTATCACCAGCTTCCGTCAAGCCGATGCCTTCAAACAGACCGAGCAGATCGAACGGGGTTTCAAGATCCATGTCCCGCACGATGTCTTGGGAAGGAAACTCGGCAACGACGCAAACAAGATCGCGCGAAAGCGCGCGAAAGGGCTCGGGCAAGCTTTCGAGTGCGTCGAGCGCCATGGCCTCGATGTCGTCAAGCGAAGGGGCCGCAAGCGGCCCCCACACGATTTTCGGATTATCTTGATTGCCGTTCATCTCGTAGCACTTACGAGCGTGGCCACTCGCGAATATCGACAAAGTGCCCTGCAACAGCCGCGGCAGCCGCCATGATTGGCGAAACCAGATGCGTGCGGCCCTTAAAGCCCTGACGGCCCTCAAAATTGCGGTTCGAGGTCGATGCGCAACGCTCACCCGGCGCAAGCTTGTCGGCATTCATGGCCAGGCACATGGAGCAGCCCGGCTCGCGCCAGTCAAAACCGGCCTCGATAAAGATCTTGTCGAGACCTTCGGCTTCGGCCTGGGCCTTGACCAGCCCGGATCCGGGCACGACCATTGCCGAAACAGTTTCGTGAACTTTGTGCCCCTTCAAGATCGCCGCTGCTGCGCGCAAGTCTTCAATGCGCCCATTGGTGCAAGATCCCAGGAACACCCGATCAATCTTGATATCGGTTATTTTGGTACCAGCAATCAGCCCCATATATTCAAGCGCGCGTTTTTTGGATGCACGGCGATTGGCATCTGCAATCTGGTCGGGATCGGGGACCACGCCTGTAACGGAAACCACGTCTTCGGGCGATGAACCCCAGGAAACGATAGGTGGCAGGTTCGCTGCATCAAGGCGCACTTCCTTGTCAAAGTGCGCGCCTTCATCTGTGTAGAGCGTTTTCCAATAGTCGAGCGCCATGTCGAACGCCTTGCCCTGGGGCGCGCGCGGACGATCCTTGACATAAGCAAAGGTCTTTTCGTCGGGTGCGATCAACCCGGCACGAGCACCGCCTTCAATGCTCATGTTACAGACCGTCATGCGGCCTTCCATGGAAAGCTCGCGAATGGCTTCGCCGGCATATTCGAGAACGTGCCCGTTGCCACCGGCGGTTCCGATTTCGCCAATGATGGCAAGGATGATGTCCTTGGCCGTGACGCCTTCTGGCAACTTGCCGTCAACGATCACACGCATGTTCTTGGCTTTTTGCTGGATCAAGGTCTGTGTGGCCAGAACATGCTCGACTTCAGATGTACCGATGCCGTGAGCGAGCGCGCCAAAGGCGCCATGGGTAGAGGTATGGCTATCACCGCAAACGATTGTCATGCCAGGAAGGGTAAATCCCTGCTCGGGGCCGACAATGTGGACGATGCCCTGGCGCTTATCGAGTTCGTTGTAATATTCGACGCCGAAATCAGCGGCATTTTTGGCCAGTGTGTCGACCTGAATCTTGGATTCCGGGTCGTCGATGCCTTGGCTACGGTCCGATGTGGGCACGTTGTGATCGACTACGGCGAGTGTGCGCTCGGGCGCTCGCACCTTGCGGCCTGCAAGGCGAAGACCTTCAAAAGCCTGGGGGCTTGTGACTTCGTGGACGAGATGGCGGTCAATGTAAATGAGGGACGTGCCGTCCTCATTGTTGGCCACCAGATGATCGTCCCAGATCTTGTCGTAAAGGGTCTTCTTGCTCATAGGTTCTAACTGTCCGTAACCGGGAGTACTGCTTTTGGCGCCCGTTCTACGCCCGAGCCCTGCCTGTGGTCAAGTAAACCAGAGGCGAGCCCGGACGAAAAGCCGGTTTTGTCTCTGACAAATGGAACCGCTGTCAGCTACGTTTGGCCCGCTCGATCGATTCCAGAATAACGGATTTGGCATCCTCATAGCCACCGATCCGGTCGATCTTCGCCCATTTTCCAGGCTCGAGATCCTTGTAGTGGGTAAAGAAGTGCTTGACCCGCTCGACCTGGATTTCGGGCAGATCGGTCACATCCTTGACCGCATCATACATGCGGGTGAGCTTGGAAACGGGAACCGCGAGGATTTTTTCATCCTGGCCGCCATCATCTTCCATAAACAATACACCGACAGGACGTGAACGCACGATGGCGCCGGGAACCAGCGGGCGCGAGTTGAGAATGATCACGTCGAGCGGATCGCCGTCGCCGCAAAGCGTGTGCGGGACAAAGCCGTAATTTCCCGGATAGCGCATGGGCGTATAGAGAAAGCGGTCAACAAAAAGCGCGCCGGAATCCTTGTCGATTTCATATTTGATCGGCTCGCCGCCCAGCGGCACTTCGATGATGACGTTAAGGTCTTCAGGCGGATTATTGCCAACTGGAATAGCGTCGATATTCATGTCGCTTGTCTATCCTTGAGATACAGGGAAGGGGGAAACCGGCGCTGTTTTGCCTAGCATGGTGGCCGATTGCAAGCAGCAAATGCGCTCCAGCGCGTCATTGATCGGATCAAGAGCAGCCTGCAGGCTTGCTCTTATCCCGGCTTCTTGCTCTCCATGTGACAGCTGGACTGCGTGCGATCAACTTGTCGCCAGGTCGCTCAAAAGACCGGCCGCCACCGAAAGACGGGAAATGGTCAGTTCCCCGTCGATCAGATCGGCAACCGTTGCTGCCACACGCGCGATTGCAGCATCGCGAGGTTCGCGCCAAGCCCTGAATCGGTCGTCAACTGCGCCATCCCCGGCTTGCAACACATCGCCGGTGAGATCGCGCAAAGAGCGCATGAGATTGGCTTGAGCGCGATCGAGCGCCATGCGGTCGAACCTGTCGGCAGCACTGACCATGGCACCCTGTTCGGTGAACCGGCCCAGCTTGAAAGTTTCAACGATTGCGAAAAATGCTTTTGCGGCATCGGTTACGCTTGCACCGCATTTGTCAGCGACAAGAATGATGTCGGAACTCAGAGATGTTACCGACAAGGCAGCAATGCGCCGCGCCAGTTCCGGCGGTGTGCCACTTGCTTCAAAGCTTTCCTCCTGCTGGGCAATTGCCGAGGTTAGAAATGGCGTAAGCAACTCGGGCAAAGCCTGGCGCACGGCGGCGACACCATTGCGATAGCGCTCAATAAGGTTTGACAGTCCGCTGCCAAAGCTTTCGTTGCGCAGGAACCAGAGGGCCTGGGAGACCTGCAATTGCTGGATTTCCCTATAAAGGTCCAGTTGCACCTTTCCCGATATGGTATTGTCAAGAGCGTCGACCGCGGCGTTGAGATCCTGAATGTCGTAGGAATCGCGCGCTGCAGCAAAAGCAAAGGCGACAGCTTCGGCATCGGTGGAGGTGGCGCTTGCAAGTTTATTGACAAAGGCGGGGCCGCCGCGATTGATCATGGCATTGGACAGCACCGTTGCAATCACCTCTCGCCGCAGACGGTGATTTTCGATGGCGTCCGGATAATGTGCTTTAAGATGCTCGGGGAAGTAGCGATAGAGCTCTTTGGCCAAGTAAGGGTCGTCGGGAACCTCAGATTCGAGCAATTGCGCAAATAGCGTATTTTTGGCGTAAGCGAGGAGGATTGCCAGTTCGGGCCGTGTCAGCCCATTGCCTTGTGCCACGCGTTCCTCGAGTGCAGCATTGTCGGGGAGAAACTCGACGGACCGGTCCAGTTCACCGCTTTTCTCCAGTGCGTCAAGGAAGTCGGCAAGATCGGGCAGTTCCGCCATACCGTTGCGTTCGGAAAGGGAAAGCGCGAGAGATTGAAGGTAGTTATTGCGCAGACAAAGCGCTGCAACCTCTTCGGTCATATCCGCAAGAAAGCGATTGCGATCGTCCATATCCAGGGCGCCGGAGCGAACGAGGCCTGAAAGGGCAATCTTGATATTGACCTCAAGGTCCGAGGAATTAACGCCGGCGGAATTATCGATAGCGTCGGTATTGATCCGCCCGCCATTGAGGGCATACTCGACCCGACCCAATTGCGTGATGCCGAGATTTGCGCCTTCGCCGATCACTTTGGCACGCACCTGCTTGCCGGTAATGCGGATCTGATCGTTGGCCTTGTCGCCGACATCGGCATCCGATTCGGCGCTTGCCCTGATATAGGTGCCAATGCCGCCAAACCACAACAGATCCACATCCAGCTTCAAGATTGCTGCCATAATGTCGGTTGGGGCTGCCGTCATAGCATTGATGCCGAGCAGGTTCTGGATTTCCGGACTCAATGGGATCGCTTTGGACTGCCGCGAGAAAATGCCCCCACCTTCGGAAAGCAGGCTTTTATCGTAGTCTTGCCAGCTTGAGCGGGGCAGGGCAAAAAGCCGCTGGCGTTCGGCAAAGCTTTTTTCCGCGTCAGGATCGGGATCGATAAAGATGTCGCGGTGGTCAAAGGCAGCGAGAAGTCTGGTCTTTTTGCTCAGCAGCATGCCGTTGCCGAACACATCCCCGCTCATGTCGCCCACACCTGCTGCGGTAAAGGGCTGGGTCTGGATATCGTGATCGATTTCCCGGAAATGGCGTTTGACGGTTTCCCAGCCGCCCCTTGCGGTAATGCCCATTTTCTTGTGGTCGTAACCGGCCGAACCGCCGGAGGCAAATGCGTCGCCGAGCCAGAAATCGCGCTCGAGTGAAATGGCGTTTGCCGTATCGGAAAAACTGGCGGTTCCCTTGTCAGCGGCGACAACAAGATAGGGATCGTCATTGTCCCGGCGATAGACAAGCTCGGGCGGCAGGACCGTATCGTCAATCAGATTGTCGGTTATGTCGAGCAATGCGCCGATAAAGATCTTGTAGCAGGCCGTACCTTCGGCAAGATAGGTATCGCGGTCCGCGTTGGCAGGCATTTGACGCGGTACAAATCCACCTTTGGCACCGACGGGAACAATCACCGAATTCTTGACCATCTGTGCTTTAACGAGGCCTAGAATTTCGGTGCGGAAGTCTTCGGGGCGGTCCGACCAGCGCAGGCCACCACGAGCAATTGCACCGCCGCGCATGTGGACGCCTTCGACCCGCGGCGAATAAACGAAAATCTCGCGATAGGGCTTTGGTTCCGGTAGCCCATCGATTTGCCTGGCATCGAACTTGATCGCAAGAGCAGGGCGCTTGCCGTCATTTTCGTCGCGCTGGTAGAGATTGGTGCGCAAAGAATTGGTGATGAGGTTGAGAAGGCGCCGGATGATCCGGTCTTCATCGATCGAGGTAATGGTTTCGAGCCCTGCCTCGATCCGGGCGACAAGCTCGGACTTTGCCGTCTCGCGGTCATGTGCGAACGCAGGGTCGTGCAGCGTATGGAAGAGTTCGACAAGATTGCGGGCAAGCGCGCTTTGATTAACGAGCGCGCCCCAGACATAGCGCTGGGAATAGGTGATACCGATCTGCTTGAGATAATGGCCAAGCGCTCGCAAGATTGCGACATCTTCATAATCGAGCCGTGCGCTGATTGTCAGCTGATTGAAGCCGTCATTTTCGATCTTGCCTTGGGAAACCGCCATCAGGGCGGCTTCGATCCGCTTTGCGTCTGTATCGATATCGAGCGTCAGCCCCGAATGCGGGATGAGCGTCATATCGTGGAGATAGCTCTCTGCGTCGCCTTTGGGATGGATATGGTAGGTGCGTTCGTCGATAACGCGGAAGCCGAAATTCTCCAGAATTGGGACCCGGCCCGAAAGCGGGATTGGCGCCCGGCGGTGATAGACGTTCAGGGTCAGCTCACCTTGACCTCCGCGGCCCGCCACGAGATTGGTGGCGAGCGGTTCGGCATCGCTCAAGGACTTGAAGATCGCAATGTCTTGAAGCGCATCGGCATGGGAATGGGCGATCTGATAGTCCGCGGAAAAAGCCTCGGCATAATCGCTGATCTGCGCGGGATCGCTGGCAGCGGAAAGCAGTCTGTCGGCAAAGGAGCGCGCGATATCGGCAACTTCGGCTTCCAGGTCGTCGCGCTCAGGGCGTGGTGTGGGGCCACCATTGCGCCCGATGATATAGTGAACCCGCGCCAGCTCACCTTCAGGAAAATCGGGCGTGAAGGCAGAGACGCGGCCATCGTAGCGCTTTGCCAGATGTTCGCCGATACGGGCACGGACTGAGGAATCGAACCGGTCCCGGGGCAGATAGACAATGATTGAGACAAAGTTATCGAACTGGTCGATCCGGGGCAAAACCCTGACGCGCGGCCGGTCAGGCAGGGTCGAGATGACAGTGGCAAACTCGTAGAGCTGATCGAGTGTAATCTGGAACATTTCGTCGCGCGGATAATTGTCGAGCGCGTTCATGAGCGCTTTGCCCGCATGGCCGCGCGGATCGTTGCCGGATCGCCGCATCACTTCTGCAACCTTGCGGCGGATAATCGGAACACCGGTATGCGGGGTTGCCAGCGACATGGACGTGAAAAGCCCCAGAATGCGCAGCTCTCCGGCAACGGTTCCGTCCTCGTCATAGAGCTTGACCCCGACATAATCCATATGGACCTGGCGATGGACACGGGCGCGCTTATTGGCCTTGGTGACCATCAGCGGGTCGTCTGTGCCCAGAAAATCAAGGTGCTGGGCCGTCATATGGACGAAATCGGTGCCCTGGCGAAGATAAAGATAGTCGGGGTCGCGCAATATCCCCAAACCACTCTGTGGTACCGGCACGAGCCTGCGATCGCTATCCTGGCCCTCGAGCCGGTATTCGCGCATGCCAAGGAATGTAAAGTTATGATCGGCGAGCCAGGCGAGAAAATGCATGGCCTCGGTCAACACCGGTTCGGGCAATCTGGGCGGCGCGGTGCGATAGGCCACAACGATTGCGCGCAGACGTTCGAGCATATCCCGCCAATCCACGACCGTAAGGCGCACATCGATCATTGTTTCTTCAAGGGCGCGGGAAATTATCTCCGCATGGCTATCGTCGGAAGGGGTGTCGATATGCACCTGCAGGATGCTTTCCTTGCGGGCATCGGGATTGGGTTCGGTCAGGACGGTCCAGGGCGTGGTTTCGGAATCGAGTGCGACGGTCGGGTGCGTCATAAAACGAATGGTTCCGCCTGCCGCCCTGATGGTTGCGAGCGCCGAATCCACAATAAACGGAGTATCGGCCGAGTAGATGTCGATGACTGTCACACCTTCGAGGTCCGGGCCGCCGGGTGTCCAGAGCCGGATATCGGGTTTTCCGGGAACACGCTCGCCGATATGGCTGAAGCTGGTCTTGAGCAGCGATTCGAGCGTCTGCGCAGGATAAGTTGCCAGATCCTGCTCGTCGGTAGATTTGATCGCTGCGCTCAAAAAGGTTGCAAATTGGGGGTTTTCCGCTTTGCACTCGGCAATTCGTTGTGCCCATTTCTGTGTCAGGCTGTCGCTTGTCGCGCCCATGGTTTGCCCTCAAATCGCAAACTAAAATATGTCCCTTGTGCGAGCCTAACCGGGCCCGCAATAGAAGTCTAATATCTTGTGTCGTTTCAAGGACATAGGATTTTGGTATCTGTCAGCATTGCTGCCATTGTCGGCACGATGAAAAGCGGCCGGCCCAAAGGGCCGACCGTGAAATGGGTGCTGGTGGCGGCCGTTTATTCCGGCAGCGTTCTAGATCAAATCTGCTTTTCATTGAATCGCAGACTTGATCTAAGTCTTTGATTTTCCGCGTGTCCGAACCGGAAAACCGTTTTCACCCTCGGATCAGGTCCAAGGGCATGCTTTTGCTGGACACACTCTAAAGACCCTGATGAGCCAAAACCGCCAGCAAAAGCAGTGCCACGATATTTGTAATCTTGATCATGGGATTGACTGCGGGGCCCGCCGTATCCTTATAGGGATCGCCTACCGTGTCTCCGGTCACGGATGCTTTATGGGCGTCGGATCCCTTGTAATGGACCTGGCCGGTGGAATCGGTAAAGCCGTCCTCAAAACTCTTTTTGGCATTGTCCCAGGCGCCGCCGCCCGCCGTCATCGAAATGGCAACGAACAGGCCGGTCACGATCACGCCCATAAGCATGGCGCCCACGGCAGCAAACGCAGCTGCCTTGCCCGCGATCAGCAAAATCACGACAAACACGACGATTGGCGAGAGAACGGGCAAGAGCGACGGCACCACCATCTCCTTGATCGCGGCCTTGGTCAGCATATCGACCGCCCGGCCATAATCGGGCTTCTCGGTTCCCGCCATGATACCGGGCTTTTCCTTGAACTGACGCCGCACTTCGACGACAACGGACTGGGCCGCGCGTCCAACGGCAGTCATCGACAGTCCGCCGAACAGGAACGGCAAGAGCCCGCCAAAGAGCAGCCCCGCAACAACATAGGGGTTCGAGAGGTCAAAGCTAACCGTGCCCAAATCGGCAAAGAACGGATATTGCTCTGGATTGGCGACGAAATAGGCCAGGTCCTGGGTATAGGCTGCAAACAGCACAAGAGCGCCAAGGCCTGCCGAGCCGATCGCATACCCTTTGGTGACGGCTTTCGTCGTGTTGCCGACGGCGTCCAGAGCATCGGTGTTCTTGCGTACCTCATCGGGCAAACCCGCCATTTCCGCAATGCCGCCGGCATTGTCGGTAACCGGACCGAAGGCATCGAGTGCGACGATCATTCCGGCCAAAGCCAGCATGGTGACAACAGCCACACCGATGCCGAACAGTCCTGCCAGCATATGGGTGATGATGATGCCGGCAATAATCACAAGCGCAGGCAAGGCGGTCGATTCGAGCGATACGGCAAGACCCTGGATGACATTGGTGCCGTGGCCGGTGATCGAGGCCTCGGCAATCGAGTTGACCGGCCGGCGGCCAGTGCCGGTATAATATTCGGTGATCCAAATGATCAGGCCGGTGATGACAAGTCCGGCCACGCCGCAGAAATAGAGTGCAATGGGAGTAAAAGTGCGATCACCGACCACAATGGGCACGTCGAGCCCGCCAAAAATCAATCCCATCACTGGAAACAGTGCGACAAGTGAAAGCAAACCCGTTGCAATCACTGCTTTGTAAAGCGCGCCCATTATGTTGTTTGAGGGGCCGAGTTTTACAAAATAGGTTCCGGCAATCGATGTAAGGACGCAGGCGCCGCCGATGGCGAGTGGCAGCACCATGCCGGCCAGTTGCAAGTCGGCCGGCAAAATGATTGCTGCAAGCACCATAGTTGCCACGATAGTGACCACATAGGTTTCAAACAAGTCCGCGGCCATGCCGGCACAGTCGCCGACATTATCGCCCACATTGTCGGCAATCGTGGCCGGGTTGCGGGGATCGTCCTCGGGAATACCCGCTTCCACCTTGCCGACCATGTCGCCGCCGACATCGGCGCCTTTTGTGAAAATTCCGCCCCCAAGACGGGCAAAGATCGAAATAAGCGAAGCGCCGAATCCGAGCGCGACGAGTGCGTCGATGACCACTCGGGACGTGGCGTCATAGCCTCCAATATCGGTCAGAAACAGGAAATAGAGCGTCACACCCAGAAGCCCGAGCCCTGCAACAAGTAGCCCGGTTACTGCGCCGGACTTGAAGGCAAGTTCGAGACCGCCGGCCAGCGAGGTCGTGGCGGCTTGTGCGACACGGACATTGGCACGCACCGAAACATGCATGCCGATAAAGCCCGCCGCCCCCGACAAGATCGCGCCGATAAGAAAGCCGATCGCCGCATAAACACCCAGGAGCCAGAAGGCGACGACGAATATGACGACGCCGACGATAGCAATCGTAAGATATTGGCGCTTGAGATAGGCTGTTGCGCCTTCACGAACGGCGGCTGCAATTTCCTGCATGCGTGCGGTGCCCGGATCGGCAGCCATGACGGTGCGGGTCGTAACGATCCCGTAAAGGATCGACAAGACGCCACAGGCTACGATGAGCCATAAGGCCAGTGACATAATAAATTCCCCTCACTTTTGGTCAGCTTTATTGTCCTGGTTTCATGCGCGCAAAAACTCCTCCGCATTTGAGCGTGCAGAAACTTCTCCCAAGATAAAGGTGAGGATAGGCAGAACAGATGACCGCAAGCAAATAGAAAGTGGTTACTTTTCTATTTGGTCAACATTGCTGCCGTTATTTCTTTCAGGGTGCTGAAATGGTTATTGGGAAGCTGCCTGCTGCTCGTGCAACTGCGCGAGCTTTGCAATAGCGCTTTCCGATGGGCTCGAAATGAGAAGCGTCTTTTCGCGCGATTGACTGCCGGTCGCGATGGCGATCGATGTTTTTGTGACACCCAGGGCCTTGGCAACAATGGCAATCACAGCGCTATTGGCCTTTCCGTTTTCGGCAAGGGCGCTGGTGCGGATCGCCAGGAACTGGCGGTTATCCGCGCGCATGACCAGGCCGGCAACGGCGTTGCGCGCTGCATTTGGTGTTACCCGAACGCGGATAAAGAGATCGGTGCCGCTTTGGGTAAACCAGTCCAACAGCTACATAAAGCGCACTTGCGCCATTGTCGGATAAAGAATGACGAGTCGGATGAAGTAGATGGCGAGGAACAACAGGATTGGCGAGATATCGAGGCCGCCGAAACTGGGCACAAGGCGCCGGATCGGGCGCAGCAGCGGATCGGTGATCTGATGAAGCGCATTCGCGACCATGGCGACGAACTGGTTGGACATATTGAGGATGTTGAAAGCCAGAAGCCAGCTCACAATAACCTGTGCGACGATAATGATGATGATGAGGTTGAGCACCACATCAATGAATTGCAGCAGGCCGTAAAGCATCGGAAACGCCTCCAAAAATCGGTATCGCCAAGCCAGTCACATCGGCTTTGCCGCGATCAACCCGGCATATCTAGACCGGTTGAATTGAAAAAAAAAGGCCCGCCTCAAAATTACGCGAGGGCTGGGCCTTTCAAAGGAGTGTCCGGTACGCAACACACAAAGATCCGGACAGATCAATAGAATGCATGTGGCGTGCCAAAGTCGATGGAAATTAGAAAGACAAATTAAATCAAACTGTTGAGAAAGCTCAGCCATTTCCCAATGACAATGCTGTGGCAGTTGCGTGCAATATGCAGTGCAAAATGCAATGACATTTTTGCAAAATGCAAAAATCAGAGGGGCTTTTCGTAGGGGCGCGTCTGATTGCGCAATATGTTGCGGTCCCGTGATGAAACACCGATCAGTTCCGCGACGCGCCAGACCATGTTGTCTTCCAATTCATGGTTGGTGTTGTCGGCAAAAACCACCTGCCACATCATGCGGATGATCTCGATTTTTTCCCGCTCTTCTATCTTGGCCAAGGCCGAGGTGAACTGATAGAAATCGACCGCGTCACGATCCTTGCGCCTGGCTTCGGCAATCAAAGTCTTAACCTGTGTATCATCAAGTCCGTAGTGATCCTTGAGCGTTGTGGCTATGGCTTTTATTTCCAGCGGTTTGGCCATGCCGTCGACAGCGGCCAGATGAATCAATAGCGCCGCAACAGCAAGGCGCGGTTCTATCGGTTTATCCCGCTGCTGGTCAGCTTGCCCGAAAAGGCGGGTAATGGCGTCGAACATCAGTCGATCAGTCTCCGGTATGTGTTTTCGAAATTATGCCGGAGCAGTGGGAGGCTCAAGCGGGTCGTTGCAGATGGCGTGCACAAATTCTTTGGTGTGTGTCTTGCGCCACAGCTCATGGCCCTGGCGCTCATGCGCTGTGGCAATTGGACACTTTTCAACTACCGTTCGAGTCATTATCGACGTGACTATGACGCCGGATTCCAAACAGTTTGGTAATTCACCCGCCCATGGCGGCTTTTGGAGATGCACCTGAAATGATTTTCGCTCTCGTGCTGGTGCTTGGCTCAATTGGCCTGGCAGTTTCCCAAACCCTGGTGCTGTCGAGCGGCGACATCACCCCGTTCAACGGCACTGTGGCGATTCTGGCCTGGACAGCGATTGCCATGGGTATTTGGGGCGCCAAGGATCTCCCACAGATGGCGCGACCGGGCCGGGTTGGTGTCGTGATGATTTGTTTTGCCGCACTGTCGTTCGGCATGGTGATGATTATCACGCTGACATCGGGCACATTGGGTGCCTTGCAGGGGGGTGACATCGTTTATGGTGATATCGTCTATACGCCCTTTTATGTGTTGGCACTGATCTTTCTGGTGGCCGGGCTGGCCGGTTTTGCCCTGCACTTTTTTGCAACAGGGACGCGCTGGCTGGCGGCCGGATGTGGCATTCTTGCGATTGTCCATGCAGGGCGGCTGTTTATTGCGGAAATCATCGGCTTTCATGCAAGCGCCGATCTTGTCCTTGCGTTTGCATTGCTGGCCATTGCCGCTCTGGTCTTGGTGCCGAAAAAGGCTAAAGCGCGTTGATTGCCTGCGCCAGGTCAACGTCCTTTTGGGTAATGCCGCCCGCGTCATGAGTGACGAGTGTGATTTCAACCCGATTGTAGCTGTTGGACCAGTCGGGGTGATGGTTGGCCTTTTCGGCCAGAATAGCGACCTGTGCCATAAAGCCAAAAGCCTCGACAAAGTTTTTGAACTTGTAGCTTCTGGTAATAGTGCTCGCGTCGGTCTGTTGCCAGCCGGCAAGATCGCTCATGGCAGCGTCGAGTTCAGCTTGCCCGAGGATGGTGGGTTTCGTGCCCATGATGATTCCTTTGTACTTTGGCAATGATAGTGCCTGTTCACTCCGTCTTTACCACGCCTAGAGGCGGCAATTTAATAGTTTAGCCAATAGCGTCATGCTAAGTGGTTGGCGTTCCATTACGAAAGGCGAGGCGCTCCACACTTTGTTGCGGAGCCCGGAGATATGCCCAATACACACAGCAAATCGCTGCCTACGCTTGATTATGTGTCTATCGTCGCTTCACTCTACAAGGATCGGCGGGCGATGCTTGTTGGCATGTTCGCGACGATTTTTGGCGTTCTGACGGCGGGATTCAAGACCGGGGCAGTGGTGTTGTTCCTGCATGCGGGTCTTTTCGCTCTGGTTACTGTCCTGCGTTACATCAATATGCGCAGGTTCGAGCGCGAGCGCCCCGCGCCCGACGATCGCGATGCCGCCAAGGTCTGGGAACGGCGCGCGATGGTTCTTGGCTTCTTTTCTGCCTTTTTTTATGGCACCTGGTGCTTTTCAACGCTGGTCATGGTGCGTGATCCATTTGCGGAATTGATGGCAATTTCGGTCACGATTGCTGCCATGATCGGAATTGCGACCCGCAACTTCGGGATCGACAGCATCGTTACAGTGCAGTCCATCGCCAGCGCAGTGCCAATGGCACTGGGCCTTGTGATGGTCGGCGATGTTTTCCATCTTATCCTGGCCTGCCTTCTTATTCCGCTGATGATCAGCTTCAGATTTCTGGCAGCTGATGTGCGTGGTATGCTTCTGGCGGCTGTGCATGGCCGGGTGGCGGCGTCCCGGCTTGCCGATCAGCTTGATACGGCGCTCGAAACCATGCAGCATGGTCTGTGCATGCTTGATGAAAATGGTGTGATTGCGCTTGCCAATGACCGGGCGCAGCAGACATTCGCCGGGATCGCGGCGGGCGCGTGGGTCGGACGGACATTTGCCGATTTGATGGAGGAGGCAATCGTCCGCCGGGCCTTGCCAAAGGCCACTGCAGAACGGCTGCTGCGTATGATCGAGCAGCAGTCCGGCGGCAAAGTCGTGCTCAAGCTGTCGGGCGATTTTTACTGTGAGGTAACGGTCAGTTCGCGCTCGGATCGCACTGTACTGCTTTTTGAAAATGTCACCCAAAGGGTGCGGACGCAAGAGCGCATCAATTTCATGGCGCGCAATGACGTCCTGACCGGCTTGCCTAACCGCACCAATTTTACCGAGCTCGCGGACGCAGACCTTGCAGCTCGGGCGCGAATGGAGCGGATTTCGCCAGCGGTCCTCATGATCATCGATCTTGATGATTTCAAACATGTCAACGATTCACTGGGGCATCTGGTTGGCGACAAGGTGCTGATTGAAACTGCGCGCAGGATCAGCGATGCCGCTCACCCTTCCAGTCGGCTCGCCCGGTTCGGTGGCGACGAGTTTGTGCTTTACCGTTCTGAAGCGGTCAATCACAGCGCAGGCGGAGCCGAAGCCTCCGCTATTCTGTCCGCTATTGTCCAGCCCTTCAATATAGGCCATGAGCGGATCGATCTGCGGGCCAGCATAGGCTATGTAACAACGACTGAAGCCGATATTTCCCTTGATGAGTTGACCGCGCGTGCCGATCTTGCGCTTTATCGCGCCAAAGCTCGCGGCAAGGGACAGATCGAGAGTTTCCACGAGACGATGGATGCGGAGTTCCGTTACCGCCAGCGCCTGAAGGTGGATTTGGGCATGGCGATAGAGGCAGGACAGTTGCGCCTTGCCTATCAGCCGCTTGTCGATCTGGCCACACGCAAGGTCGCAGGTTGCGAAGCGCTTTTGCGCTGGACGCACCCCGACCTGGGACCTATTCCGCCATCGGTCTTTATTCCGCTTGCTGAGGAAATCGGGGTAATTTCAAAAATCACTCGGTTCGTTCTGAAAAAGGCCTGTGCGGAATGCCGCAATTGGCCAGACCCGATCGGTGTATCGGTCAATGTATCGGCTCGTGACCTGCGCTCCGACATGCTGGTACGCTCTATCACCCGCGCGCTGAAAGAAACGGGCCTTTCTGCGCATCGGCTTGAAATCGAGGTTACAGAGACCGCTTTGATTGAAGAGCGCGCATTGGCGCTCAAGCATTTGCGTGCGATTGCCGAACTTGGTGTCAGCATTGCGCTCGACGATTTCGGAACGGGCTATTCGTCACTGAGCTATCTGCGCGAGATGCCTTTCCGCAAGCTCAAGATAGACCAATCCTTTGTTGCCGATATCACTTCCGACCCACGTGCCCTGCGGCTGATGGCAAATGTCGCCCGACTGGGCAAGGATCTCGACCTTATCCTGACAGCGGAAGGGGTTGAAACAGAAGAGCAGCTGGCTTTGATCAGCGAAAAAACCAATATCGATCAGGTGCAGGGCTATCTGTTCGGAATGGCGCTGCCATCGGGCGATATTGCAACACTTATCGCTTCGCTGGAGCAAAGCGCCCGGCCACATCTCCGCCTCGCGAAAAGCGATTGAAATTTAGTGTTTCCAAATTAGCTAAAATTTTATTAATATCGTTTTCGTCGAAGACGGGGACGATTTGTAATGCGTTTGGAACAACCCGACATCCGGCAGGGCGTAAAGACATCGCGTTTTGCTGCAAACCTGATGGATATTCTGGACCGTGTGGAGTACAGACGGGTGAGGCTGCAAGACCAGTTTGACCCTGTCTATCGCCTGCGCTACGAGGCCTATAGGCGCGAAGACGGTGTTGCAGAAAACTCTGACGGAATCGTGCACGATTCGCTCGATGATGTGCCCAATGCCATGTGTTATGGCGTCTATATCGATGGCACGCTTGTCAGTTCGCTAAGGCTGCATCACTGCACGGCTGAACATCGGCAATCGCCCTGCATGGTCGTTTATCCCGACGTGCTCAATCCGATGCTCGATGAGGGCAAGACCTATATCGATCCTTCCCGCTTTACGGCCGATCGCGAAGCGACCTTGGCGTTTCCAGCCCTGCCGTTCCTGACTTTGCGAATTGCAGCCATGGCTTGCGAATATTTCGAGGCAGACTTTTGTCTCTCAGGTGTGCGCGATGAGCACGCGGCATTTTACAAGCGTGTGTTCGGTTCCAGGCAGATTGCCGATGTCGGCCACTATAACGGGTTGCAATTTCCTGTAAGGCTTTACTGCGCCGATGTAAGCGATATCCGCGACAGGGTTGCAGACCGGTTTCCCTTTTTCATGTCGACGCCACAAGAGCGGGAAGCCATGTTTGGTGGCGACAGCGATGCCCGCTATCTGCCGCTCATCAGGCCTACCGCACGCGCCGCGGCTCTGGCCGAAGACCGATTTGTTCCAGTCTGAGCCAGAAAGCAGGCTTTAAAGCAAATAAAGATAAATACGAGTGCAGGGCGTTAGCTCTGATTAACGCTTTTTTGTGAAGGGCTGTGCCAACTCATTATACTGCTACAACCAGAATGGGTAGGCATTACAAATGAGCGCACCGGCTTTTACTCGCAGGAAAATGAAACTTACGACCGCGATTGTGGGCCTCGTTATTAGCGGGATCGCCATTTCTGTCGTATTTGCGCTTGCAACGACTTATTTTGCGCTTACTGGCAATGCAGCACGCAACGCATCGGAAGCGCAGTCCATGAACATGCGTGTTGCGGCCAATACATTGGCCAACGCTGTTCCTGGAATGGAAATTGTCTGGCAAGACAGCCAGACTATTGCATCCATTACTGTCGATGCCATTCCAGAATTTGCCGATCACACCCTGATCGACACAATTGGCCAGATTACCGGTCAGACGGCTACTGTGTTTGTATGGGATGCCGAGACCCAGGATTTCTGGCGCCGGACAACAAACATCGTCAATGCGCAAGGCGAACGTGCGGTGGGCACGCAGCTGGGACAGGCCAGCGCTGCCTATAGTTATAACGTGGCTGGCCGGGCATATTATGGTGAAGCCAACATTCTAGGCGTTCCCTATTATACAGGTTATCAGCCCATCCTCAGTCCTCAGGGAGAACCTCTGGGATTGCTTTATGTCGGTGTGCGTAAGGCCGAGATTGATGCAGTCGTTTGGGACACGCTCAGAATGCTGCTGATCGCAGGCGCCGTCGGTACGCTTGTTCTGGGTACAATTGCAGCGTTTGCCGCGCGTTTGGTTTCGCGTCCGATCCCGAAGCTTTCTCGTGTGATGGATGACATTGCGCAGAACAGGTTCGACGTTGAGGTTCCCTATACCGCCAATTCCAACGAGGTTGGGGATATGGCGCGGGCGGTGGAAGTTTTCCGCCAGAACGGGCTCAAGGTTGCCGAGATGACCGAGGCGGAAGCGGCCCGGATCATTGCGGACGAACAAGCGCGGCGCAAGATGATGGGCGAGTTGCAGTCGGCCTTTGGCGCGGTTGTCGATGCGGCGGCCAAGGGCGATTTCAGCCATCGGGTGGATGCACAATTTGCCGATGCCGAACTCAACGGGTTGGCGCAAGGGGTCAATACGCTTGTCGAGACTGTCGACCGGGGCCTTGGCGAAACCGTTTCGGTGCTTGGGGCGCTGGCCCAGACCGATCTGACGCGCCGTGTCGAAGGCGAATATGAGGGCGCCTTTGCCCAGCTTCGGGACGATACCAATGCGGTGGCCGACAAATTGTCCGATATTGTGGGTCAGTTGCGCACGACCTCGCGGGCGCTCAAGATCGCAACCGAGGAAATCCTTTCGGGCGCCAACGATCTGTCCGAACGCACGACCCGTCAGGCGGCAACGATTGAGGAAACCTCTGGCGCCATGGAACAGCTTGCCACAACGGTTCTGGAAAATGCCAAGCGGGCCCAGGAAGCCAGCGCGACAGCATTGACCGTTACCAATGCCGCCGAAGAGGGCGGGCAGGTGATGGGCGAAGCCACGCTGGCCATGGAGCGGATCACAACGTCTTCGGCCAAGGTCTCCGACATCATCAAGATGATCGATGACATCGCGTTCCAGACCAATCTTTTGGCGCTGAACGCTTCGGTTGAAGCGGCGCGGGCCGGGGAAGCTGGCAAGGGGTTTGCGGTTGTCGCGGTTGAAGTGCGCCGTCTTGCCCAATCGGCAGCGGAAGCCTCCTCGGAGGTCAAGGCGCTGATCGAGCAGAGCGCCAATGAAGTGGATGGGGGCTCCAAACTGGTGGCCCAGGTTGCCGATAAACTTGGCGTCATGGTTGAAACCGCCCGTGCCAATACCCTGCTGATGGAAGAGATCGCCAAGCAGAGCCAGGCTCAGGCATCGGCAATCGAAGAGGTCAATGTTGCGGTCCAGCAGATGGACGAAATGACCCAGCACAATGCGGCGCTGGTTGAACAAACCAATGCTGCGATTGCCCAGACCGAAGAGCAGGCGTCCACGCTCGATGGCATTGTCGATATCTTCAAGCTTGCCGGCAAGCACGATATCCACGCGCTGCAGGCCAAGGCAAAGACGGCAGCCAATGGGCTGGTGTCCAAAAAGCCTGAAGCCAAGCCCGCCGCTCCCGCTGCTGGTGCCAAGGCAGTGCAAAAGACACAGCAAAAGGCCAAGCAGGCCTATCTCAGCCAGGG
>NZ_RZMW01000042.1:0-2500 GCF_003992625.1 Pelagibacterium lentulum
GCGCTCTGCCTGAGTGGTTTGGTTGTTTGATTGTTGTGTTATGTCGGCAGCGGGTGAGGTCATCGTGGTTTTGAACGCAAAAAGCCCCTCGTTTTACGGAGGGGCTTTTTTTGTTGCGTGTTTGTATTGAGAAGGTGTGTGTTTGTTAGACTTGGCGGCGACCTACTCTCCCGTGCCTTAAGACACAGTACCATTGGCGCAGAAGCGTTTAACGGTCGAGTTCGGAATGGGATCGGGTTCTGGGCGCTTCGCCATAGCCACCAAGTCGAACAAACACACATTGGTTCGTGATACTGGTCTTTTTATATGATCTGGGTAAATCCTCTGGATTTACGGATATAGGTAAATGAGAACGATCAAGCCGATCGAGCTATTAGTACTGGTAAGCTTCATGCATTGCTGCACTTCCACACCCAGCCTATCAACGTGGTGGTCTTCCACGGCTCTGATAGGGAATACTAGTTTTGAAGGAGGCTTCCCGCTTAGATGCTTTCAGCGGTTATCCCGTCCGAACTTAGCTACCCTGCAATGCGGCTGGCGCCACAACAGGTCCACCAGAGGTTCGTCCATCCCGGTCCTCTCGTACTAGGGACAGCTCTTCTCAATATTCCAACACCCACGGCAGATAGGGACCGAACTGTCTCACGACGTTCTAAACCCAGCTCACGTACCACTTTAAATGGCGAACAGCCATACCCTTGGGACCTGCTCCAGCCCCAGGATGTGATGAGCCGACATCGAGGTGCCAAACGATGCCGTCGATAAGGACTCTTGGGCATCATCAGCCTGTTATCCCCGGCGTACCTTTTATCCGTTGAGCGATGGCCCTTCCACGCGGGACCACCGGATCACTATGACCGACTTTCGTCTCTGCTCGAGTTGTCACTCTCGCAGTCAGGCAGGCTTATGCCATTGCACTCAACGAGCGATTTCCGACCGCTCTGAGCCCACCATCGCGCGCCTCCGTTACTCTTTGGGAGGCGACCGCCCCAGTCAAACTACCCACCACACGCTGTCCCGGACACTGTTATGCCGCGGTTAGACATCCATGACGATAAGGGTGGTATCTCACATTGCGGCTCCATGAGAACTGGCGTTCCCACTTCAAAGCCTACCACCTATTCTGCACATGCCGACACGAATGCCAGCGTGAAGCTATAGTAAAGGTGCACGGGGTCTTTCCGTCTGACCGCAGGAACCCCGCATCTTCACGGGGAATTCAATTTCGCTGAGTCGATGCTGGAGACAGTGGGGAAGTCGTTACGCCATTCGTGCAGGTCGGAACTTACCCGACAAGGAATTTCGCTACCTTAGGACCGTTATAGTTACGGCCGCCGTTTACCGGGGCTTCAATTCAAGGCTTGCACCTCTCCTTTTAACCTTCCGGCACCGGGCAGGCGTCAGACCCTATACGTCGCCTTACGGCTTCGCAGAGCCCTGTGTTTTTAATAAACAGTCGCCACCCCCTCTTTTGTGCCACCCGCCAATGGTTGCCCACAGACGGGTCACGCTTATCCCGAAGTTACGCGTGCAATTTGCCGAGTTCCTTCAGCATCGTTCTCTCAAGCGCCTTGGTATGCTCTACCAGTCCACCTGTGTCGGTTTCGGGTACGGTCTATATGCTGGGGCTATTTCCTGGAACCGCCTCACTGCACATCCAATCCAATAAGGACATACAACTCTGGCAATCCGTCACTTCCCAGCAGGCTCACGAATATTAACGTGATTCCCATCGACTACGCCTTTCGGCCTCGCCTTAGGAGCCGGCTAACCCTGCGCTGATTAGCATTGCGCAGGAACCCTTGGACTTTCGGCGAGAGTGTCTCTCACACTCTTTATCGCTACTCATGTCAGCATTCGCACTTCTGATATCTCCAGGACCCCTCACGGGTATCCCTTCGCAGACTTACAGAACGCTCCGCTACCGCGTACAGCAAAAGCTGCACACCCTAAGCTTCGGTGCATGGTTTGAGCCCCGTTACATTTTCGCCGCAGGAACGCTTGACCAGTGAGCTGTTACGCTATCTTTAAAGGATGGCTGCTTCTAAGCCAACCTCCTGGTTGTCTAAGCATTCCCACATGCTTTCCCACTTAACCATGACTTGGGGACCTTAGCTGTAGGTCAGGGCTGTTTCCCTTTCCACGACGGACCTTAGCACCCGCCGTGTGTCTGCCAGATAGTACTCTTGGGTATTCGGAGTTTGGTTAGGTTTGGTAAGTCGGTGAGACCCCCTAGCCCATCCAGTGCTCTACCCCCCAAGGTATTCGTCTGACGCTCTACCTAAATAGATTTCGCGGAGAACCAGCTATTTCCGAGTTTGATTGGCCTTTCACCCCTAGCCACACGTCATCCCCGTCTTTTTCAACAGACGTGGGTTCGGTCCTCCAGTGCGTGTTACCGCACCTTCAACCTGCACATGGCTAGATCACTCGGTTTCGGGTCTAATCCAACGAACTTAACGCCCTATTCAGACTCGCTTTCGCTACGCCTACACCTACC
>NZ_RZMW01000042.1:7500-55290 GCF_003992625.1 Pelagibacterium lentulum
GATTCTCGCCGCGCGCACGCTGGTGGAAAGCGAGCCGAACTATGCCCAGGTCAGCGCCCGACTGCTTCTCGACAAGTTGCGTCGCGAAGCGCTGAGCTACGTTTTCCGCCGCCCAGAGCAGGCGACCCAGGCGGATATGGCCGCTCGCTACGCCGAATATTTCCCGGCCTATATAAAGACGGGAATTGAAGCGGACATGCTCGACCCCGAACTGGACCGCTTCGATCTTGGGCGAATCGCAGCCGCAATTCGTCCTGAGCGTGACATGCAGTTCCAGTATCTGGGCCTTCAGACCCTTTACGATCGCTATTTCCTCCATGTCGCGAACAAGCGCTACGAGTTGCCGCAAGCCTTCTTCATGCGCGTTGCAATGGGCCTTGCCCTGCGCGAGACCGAGCGCGAAGACCGGGCCATCGAATTCTATAATCTGCTATCAAGCTTCGATTTCATGGCTTCGACACCAACGCTGTTCAACGCCGGTACGCGCCGCCCGCAGCTTTCCTCCTGCTTCCTGACCACAATTGGCGATGATCTTGATGCCATCTTCAAGGGCGTCAAGGACAACGCCTTGCTTGCCAAATATTCCGGCGGTCTGGGCAATGACTGGACGCCGGTGCGCGGGCTTGGCGCTCATATCAAGGGCACCAACGGGCAGAGCCAGGGCGTCGTGCCATTTCTCAAGGTCGCCAATGACACCGCAATCGCCGTCAATCAGGGTGGCAAGCGCAAGGGCGCTGTCTGCGCCTATCTCGAAACATGGCATATCGACATCGAGGAATTTCTCGACCTGCGCAAGAATACTGGCGATGACCGCCGCCGCACCCACGATATGAACACCGCCAACTGGGTTCCCGACCTCTTCATGCAGCGCGTGCAGGAAGACGGCGAATGGACGTTGTTTTCGCCTGACGATGTTCCAACCCTGCACGATCTCTACGGCAAGGCGTTCAAGACCGCCTATGAGCAGGCCGAGACCGACGCGGAAGCCGGGCGCATCAAACTCTATAAAAAGGTCCGCGCGGTCGATCTCTGGCGCAAGATGCTCTCCATGCTGTTCGAAACCGGGCACCCCTGGATCACCTTCAAGGATCCATGCAACCTTCGCTCACCCCAGCAGCATGTTGGGGTGGTGCATTCCTCCAATCTATGCACCGAAATCACCCTCAACACCTCTGCCGATGAAGTGGCCGTCTGCAATCTGGGTTCGGTCAACCTCGTCGCGCATGTTACTGAAAACGGGCTGAACACGGAAAAGCTGGCCAAGACCGTCCGCACCGCCATGCGCATGCTCGATAATGTGGTGGACATCAATTTCTACACTATTCCCGAAGCGCGGCGTTCCAATCTCAAGCACCGTCCGGTCGGGCTTGGCGTGATGGGCTTTCAGGATGCGCTTCAAATGCAATCCATCGCCTATTCATCGGACGCGGCAGTGGAATTTGCCGACATCTCGATGGAAGCGATTTCTTATAACGCCATCTGGGCTTCGACCGAACTGGCCGAGGAGCGCGGACGCTATCAAAGCTTTGATGGCTCGCTCTGGTCGAAAGGCATCCTGCCCATCGATTCTATTGAACACGTTGCCAATGCCAGAGATGGCGTCGATATGGACCGCACCCAGCGCCTGGATTGGGTAGCACTGCGCGAGCGCGTAACAAGCATCGGCATGCGGAACTCCAACTGCCTCGCTATTGCCCCTACGGCGACCATCTCCAACATCTGCGGCGTCAGCCAGTCAATCGAACCCGCCTACCAGAACCTTTACGTCAAAACCAACATGAGTGGCGACTTCACGGTGGTGAATGCGCTGCTGGTCAAAGCCCTCAAGAAGCGCGATCTGTGGGACGAGGTGATGATCTCGGACCTCAAATATTTCGACGGTAGCGTTGGGCAGATCGACCGTATTCCCGACGACCTGAAAACGATCTTTGCAACCGCATTCGAGGTCGATTCCAAATGGCTGATCTCTGCTGCCTCGCGCCGCCAGAAATGGATCGATCAGGCCCAATCTCTCAATCTTTATATAGCGAACCCCTCGGGCAAGGCTTTGGACGCAATCTATAAGCTCGCATGGTCGATGGGCCTCAAGACCACCTACTACTTGCGCGCCCGCGCGGCCACGAGCGTTGAGAAATCGACCCTCAAAGGTACTGACGGCAAGCTCAACGCTGTTTCGCCTGCAGCCATCAATCCCATCCAAGCCATGCGTGCCCGCGCAGAGGCCGAAGCGGGGATGAACGTCTGCGCCATCGACGATCCCGAATGCGAAGCCTGCCAGTAAGAGCAAAGAAGGACACACAATGAGCACTCTCGCTTGGGACGACGCTCCCAATCCATCGCCGTCGGTAAATCCTCTCATGGAATCGGCGGACGCCACCGGCCTTGGCGAAATCGAACGCGGCGCAGCTCGCGTTTCGGTTTCCGACAAGGCGATGATCAACGCCCGCGCCGATGTCAATCAGCTCCTGCCGCTCAAATATAAATGGGCATGGGAGAAATACCTTTCGGGCTGCGCCAACCACTGGATGCCGACCGAAATCTCCATGCAGGCCGACATCGCATTGTGGAAATCGCGCGACGGGCTGACCGAGGACGAGCGCCGTATGCTCAAACGCAATCTGGGGTTCTTTGCAGCTTCGGAAAGCCTTGTCGCCAACAATATTGTGCTGGCCATCTACCGCCACCTCACCAATCCCGAATGCCGCCAGTACCTGTTGCGGCAGGCTTTTGAGGAAGCGGTCCATACCCACACCTTCCAATATATTGTCGAAAGCCTCGGGCTCGACGAGGGCGAACTCTTCAACATGTATCGCGAAGTGCCTTCGATCACCGACAAGGCAGCATGGGCGCTAAAGCACACCCAAAGTCTTGACGATCCCAATTTCCAGACCGGCACGACGGAGGCTGACCAGCACTTCTTGAAAGACCTCGTGGCGTTCTACGTGATCTTTGAGGGCATGTGGTTCTACACCGGCTTTGCGCAAATCCTCTCGCTGGGCCGCCGCAACAAGATGGTCGGTATCGCCGAGCAGTATCAATACATCCTGCGCGACGAGAGCATTCATCTCAATTTCGGCATCGACGTCATCAACCAGATCAAACACGAGAACCCGCATCTGTGGACGCCTCAGTTCCAGAACGAGATTCGCGGTATGCTGAAAGACGCCGCCGAACTTGAAGCAGCCTATGGCCGGGATACAATGCCCAACGGGTTCCTGGGCCTCAACGCGGCGCTGTGCGAGCAATACATGCACTTCATCGCCAACCGTCGCTGTGCCCAACTCGGGCTTGAGCCGGTCTTCCCGCCAGCGGAGAACCCCTTCCCCTGGATGAGCGAGGTCATGGACCTCAAGAAGGAAAAGAACTTCTTTGAAAGCCGTGTCATCGAATATCAGTCGTCAGGCGCTCTGAGCTGGGACTGACCGGAAATCGACTTGAAAAAAGAAAACCGCCACCTTGCACGCAAGGTGGCGGTTTTCTTTTTGCACCTGCGTTTGCCGGAACCGGCTTGCAATGAAGGCTCAAGCGCGTTTATTTATGACTTAAATAGTCATAAATTTATGCCGTGACTGAATCACGCTCGAACGCCCCACGGAATCCATTGCAATGAGACGCTTTCCACCAGCCATTCTTTCGATCCTGTTCTTGGGATTGACAATGCCCCCCGCCTTTTCCCAGTCCGGTGAGATCGCGCTCGATCTCAACGCTCTTGAAACCACCGGCAGCGGTTGCCGCACGACCTTTGTTGGCGAAAACCGGCTTGGCACAGAACTCGAAAAGATCGCCTTTGAAATCGTCCTGTTCAATCAGGATGGATTGGTCATGCGCATGCTCGGGCTCGATTTCGGTGCCATGGCAGAGGGGCGCACCAAGGTCGCGCAATTCACACTACCCGATACACAATGCGACAGCATTGGCCGCGTTTTGATCAACGACATTCAGGCCTGCGATGGTCCTGTCGATCAAGCTGTTTGCTTGCAATCGCTTGTGACCGAAAGCCGGTCCGGCATCACGTTTGGACTTTGACCATGCAGAGTTTTTTCATCCCCCTTGTAGAGCAGGTCAGCGCCATTCTGGCACTTGGCGGCCCTGTGGTTGCCCTTCTTGTGGCGCTCTCCGTGATTGCACTCGCGCTGATCCTTCTCAAATTCTATCAGTTCTGGCGCGCCGGACTTGGGCGTTGGCATGCACCGGAACGGGCGCTCGGTTTATGGCAGTCCGGCCGCAAGGCTGAAGCGATGTCGTTATGCCAAGAGTCCCCTTCGATTATCGCAAGATCGCTCGCTGCAGGCATGGCGCTCCGCACCAGCGGTAAGTTCGACATCGCCAAGATCGAAAGCGAAGTGACCCGCTTTGCCACGGTCGAAATCCACAAACTGCAAAAAGGCTTCAAGGCGCTCGATACCATCGCCCAGATCGCGCCACTCCTCGGCCTTTTCGGCACGGTCCTCGGCATGATCGAAGCCTTCCAGGCCATGCAATCGGCAGGGGCTGCGGTCGATCCATCGGTGCTGGCGGGTGGCATCTGGGTTGCCCTGCTCACAACCGCTGTCGGCCTTGCCGTCGCAATGCCGGTATCGGCAATTCTGACCATGTTGGAATCCTGGGTGGAAAACGAGCGCATGGCGCTTGAGGACACAGCAACCCGCTGGCTCAACGGCGTTGACGGCGGCATTGACGCGCAAGCGGACCATACCACCACCGCGCCCCAGACGCTGACACCGACATATGCGCATTAATGCCGCTCCGCGCAAACGCAGGCCGCTTTCGCTCACATCGCTGATCGATGTGATCTTTCTGCTGTTGCTCTTTTTCATGCTCACCTCGACATTCTCCCGCTATGCCGAAATCCCGGTTTCCGGCGGCCGGGTTGGCAGTTCAGGTGTCGCAGAAACAGCCGGCATCCTGATCAGGATCGATCATCAAGGCGCATGGGAGATCAACGGCGAGCCGATGGAACCCGGCGCCGTTGGAGCGGAACTGCAACGCCTGTCCGATCTGGGCGGCACCTCCGCGATACTTCTGCCCCGTCAGGATGTTTCCACCCAGCAACTGGTCGAAGCGCTTGAGCATCTGCGCCGTGCATCGGCCATTCCCGTCAGCATTGCCCGATAGCCCATGAAGATCGCCCGCCCCACGCCCCGCCGCGCAAGAGAAAACACGATCCCTTTGATCAATGTCGTGTTTCTCATGCTGATCTTTTTCCTTGTTGCAGGGACCATAGCGCCTCCAGTCGATCCCAATGTCGCCCTCGCTGCAACCCAGAAAGCCCCCCAATCCCCACCGCTCGCTGCCTTGCTCCTCGATGCCGAAGGCCAGGCAAGTTGGCATGGCACGCCGATAACCCTTGACGCTTTTGTGCAGAACCATGCACCGCGAGAGGATGAACCCCTCCGGCTCGGCGCTGATCGGGATCTGCCTGCCGATATGCTGATCGATGTGCTGGGTCAGTTGCGCGCGCTCGGCATCGCCGACATCGTTCTTGTCACCGAAAGGCAAGTGTGATGACGCTGCGCGCCTGGACAATTGCCATCACCGCCTCACTGCTTTTGCATCTGTTGCTGGCCGCGTGGTTCACCCCACGCCCGCAAACCATCGAGATTGCCGGTGGTATGGCTGCCGAAGTGTCCATTGTCGGTAATACTTTTGCCGATGCCGTGTCGGCAGGCGCAGTGCCCACGCAGATTGCCGATGCCACAGATGTGACCGCGGAAATAGAGCAGGAAACGTCCACAGCGCTCGCGCCGGAGGCCACGCAAGTCATTCAGCCCGTCGAAATGGAAATCATCGAGGCTGTCGAAACCCAAAGCATCGATCCCGATAGCATCATCGTTGCGCTGGAGAACCAGACAAGCCATGTCGTTGAACGCGAAACCGCGGTTGAACCCATCGTTCGTCGGAATGTCACCGAGGCCGAAACGCTGGAAATCGAAACGCTTGTTCAGCAAGATCGCTCCGATCCGGAGACCGTAGCCAGTGAACAGGTTACCGAAGTGCTTGTGGTCGAGCCCGAGGCGCCGCCAACCCCGCCCGCGCGCCCGGCCGGGCTTGCCGCGCAACCAACACCGCAACCGGTCCGCACCGCAAGTGCCGCTGGCTCGGGTGGCACAGCGCCAAGCGATACCCGTCAGGGCGTGGCCCAGGGCGGGGCAACAGGCAACGCCGCAAGCACCGGCCAGGCAGCAAATAGCCAGGCAGGCAATGCCGCCGTTTCCAATTATCCCGGTCAGGTCGCTGCTGCGCTGGGTCGGGCGCTGCGCTATCCGTCCAACGCACGCGGCGCAACGGGCCAGTCATTAGTGAGTTTTACAGTTGCCGCAAACGGGCAACTGGTCGGCGCTCAGATTCGCGGCAGTTCGGGCAATGCTGTGCTCGATCAGGCCGCCATCGCCACGGTTCAGCGCGCAGCGCCCTTTCCACCCATCCCGCCGGCCGCAGGCCGTAACCAATGGTCGTTCACTCTGCCGCTATCCTTTACGAGATGAACACCTTTCTGGCCGGATCGCTCGCAAGACCTGAACGCAGTGTTCACCCTCGCCCCCTATCGAACCCGTTAGTCCTGTCCTATCTTTGCCGGCATACAAGAAAGCAAACGAGGTTCATCATGCCGCTCGATTTGACAGGACTGCATCATCTGACCGCAATTACCGCCAACGCGCCCGAAAATCTGCGTTTTTACACGCAGATACTCGGCCTGCGTCTGGTCAAGAAAACCGTCAATCAGGACGATACCAGCGCCTATCACCTTTTCTATGGTGACGGGAAAGCCTCACCCGGCTCCGACATTACATTCTTTGACTGGCCAACAGCACCCGAACAGCGCGGCACCCATTCGGTTGTCCGCACGGCATTCCGGGTCGAGGGCGAAGCATCGCTACACTGGTGGAAAGATCATCTTGAGAAAAATGGCGTTAAAACCAGCAGCGTAGCCGAACGGTCTGGCCATATGTCGCTCGACTTTGAAGATCCTGAAGGTCAGCGTCTGCGCCTTGTAAACGACACGCGCGCGGGCGGCGCCAAGCCTTGGTCCAAAAGCCCGGTTCCTGCCGAGCGCCAGATCAAGGGGCTGGGACCGATCACCATGAGCGTGCCCGATCTGCGCCGCAGCGAGCCTGTGCTTGTAGCTGTGATGAACATGCGCAAGGTGCGCACGCACCCGGCCACCGAGGATCAGGGCGAGGTTCATGTCTTTGCTATGGGCGATGGCGGCGCATCTGCTGAACTTCACGTTGCCGTCGAGCCTGATCTGCCTTTTGCTCGCCAGGGCGCGGGCGGCGTTCATCACATTGCATTTCGCACGCCCAACAAGGATGAGTTCGACAAGTGGGTTGCCCGCGCTGCCCAGGCCGGATTGCGCTCCTCAGGCGAAGTCGAACGCTACTACTTCACCTCGCTTTACTTCCGCGAACCCAATGGCATCCTGTTTGAAATCGCTACGGACGGGCCGGGCTTCGATGTTGACGAGCCTATGGAAACGCTAGGCGAAAAACTCGCCTTGCCACCCTTTCTCGAACCCAAGCGCGCCCAGATCGAAGCGGGTCTCAAGCCTCTACACTAAACGGGCGCACAACTCCCTATGTGACGAAAGGCGCGGCAATTTCGGTTGGAATTGCCGCGCCTTAAACGTTAGGAACAATCCAGATTGCTTCAATCGCTAAATTGGTTTGCCAATGCCCCAGGACAAAAAGCCTGATTTTACAAACCGCCTGATTCTCGTTGGCGTGCTCTTGCTTGCCGCCGTCACAATCGCTGGCACCATCATTGCCACCACCAGCGAATGGGGCGTGCAGGAAAGCACACCGGCTCTGGAAGAACCAGAACCGGCAGAGCCAGATACTGATTAGGCGACCATCGCTGCAGGCACCGCTTCAGCGATAAAGCCTCCGCCCAGCACCTGTGCATCCTCGCTGTCGTCGGAATAAAGCACACAGGCCTGACCCGGCGCGATTCCCGCTTCGCCCGCGATCAGCGTCACATAGACCTCGCCGTCGCGCACAAAGATAACGGCTTCCTGCGGGGCACGGGTCGAGCGCACCTTGGCTTCAAGCGCCATGCCATTGCCCGCCACCATTTCGACCAGCGGCTTGGGGCCAAGCCAGTTGATATCGCGCAGCCGCACCGTATGGGTGGATAGCGCCGATTTCGGCCCGACGACAACCTGCTGTGTCCTGGCATCGAGCTTGAGCACATAGAGAGGCTCGCCCGAGGCGATCCCCAGACCGCGCCGCTGGCCGACGGTGTAATGGATGATCCCCTTGTGACGGCCAAGCACCTTGCCATGCTGATCGACAATATCGCCGGGCACTTCCGCTTCGGGCATCAGCTTCTTGATGACATCGGAGTACGACCCCTTGGGCACGAAACAAATGTCCTGGCTGTCGCTCTTTTCGGCAATGGTCAGCCCCATTTCGCGCGCCAGGGCGCGGGTTTCGTCCTTGGTCATATTGCCGAGCGGGAACCGCAGATAATCCAGTTGCCCCGCAGTCGTGGCAAAAAGGAAATAGGTCTGGTCCTTATCACCATCGAGCGGACGCAAAAGCTGGCGCTTGCCATCCACAATCCGCGAGCGGACATAATGCCCGGTCGCCAGACAGTCCGCGCCGAGATCCTTGGCCACTTCCATCAGATCGACGAACTTGACCGACTGGTTGCACGAGACGCAGGGAATGGGCGTTTCCCCCAGCGCGTAACTTTCGGCAAAGGGTTCAATCACCGCCTTGCGGAACCGTTCTTCATAATCGAGCACGTAATGAGGAATGCCCAGCGCAGCCGAAACCCGGCGCGCATCGTGGATGTCCTGCCCCGCACAGCATGAGCCCTTGCGGAAGGTTGCCTCACCATGATCGTAAAGCTGAAGCGTTACCCCGATGACTTCATAGCCCTCGCGGGCCAGCAATCCGGCAACGACTGAAGAATCCACGCCGCCGGACATCGCGACGACGACACGAGTTTCGCCCGGCGCACGGTCGAAACCAAGGGAGTTTACCATTTCTCTCTCATCCGGTTGGGGTCAAGGGCCAGCGGACAAATAGCGGGCGTACAATTCTGCCTGCCACTAAGCAGAGGGCTTTTACGCCTTTTGCATTCGCTCGGCAAGCGCAGGGCAAAATTTGCCGCTTCAGAGGGGCTTTCTTGCCGAATGGCTACAGATCGCTTGCCTTACAGATCGACCAACCAAGAAGCAAGACAATGATATATAACACTTAATTCCGAGAAGCCCAAACTGGCAAGCCATTTGCATTGCGTTGGCGTGAGAACGTCCATTTACGAGTATCCAACTGTGACCAGCGCAATCCAAGTAGGTTCAAAAATTCAGTCAGCTATGGCCGGCCCGGCAAGGGCCGCACAGAGCCACGGCACCGACTTTGCTGATTTGATGAATTTCGTCATGGACAAGAACGGCATTAACGGGGTGCGGACTGTCGCGGCAATTGATCCCTCCCAACTTTCCGCTCTCGGCGCTGGCCCTACCAATCTTGCGGCGTCCAGCCTTGAAGCCATGCTGGCGCAACTGGCCGAAACACTGGCCGGTTTTGCCGCAAACCTTGAAAACGGCGTAGCACCAACCGGCGAACAGCTTGAAGAGCTGGCGGCTCTGCTTGATGACATTGAAGGCCTGCTCGGAGATACGGCCCTTCCCGGCCCCGATCATCCCTTCTTTGGCCAATTGCAGGCCCTGCTTGAGCGGCTCGGGATTGAAACAACACCCGGTGCATCCGGCCCGATTGACGGGCTGAGTGGGCTTGCCAGCAAACTGGCCGGTCAATTGCGCAGTCAGTCGCCAGACATTGCCGGGCAATTGACCGCGCTCGTCAAACAGCTTGATGGCCATGCCGCCCAGATCGAGGCGGAAGCGAAAAACGCAGAACCCGATGCCCAGATGCGCCGCCACCTGATCGCGAGCGAAATCAAGCCCGATGCCAACGCTGCCATTGCCAATGCCGACCAGTCAAAGGGTCTGAAACTGGGTCAGGCTACCGGTGAATCGCGCGCGACCGACGCGGCACAGAACCTGATCGCACCAGCGAATGCCAGCAAACCGCAAGCCACCGGCCCGCAAGCGGACATGGGACAACAGCAAGGCCAGAGCGGTACCAATCCGCTTGCTGCGGCACAAGCCGCATTGGCAGCAGGCGCCAGCGAAAGCGCTGACATGCCCGATGGCCTGACAATTACACCCGGCACGCCAGCGACAAATCTGCAGGCAGCCCTCGGTGCCAAGCAGGCCAATCCGGCCGCCGCGGCCTATGCCCGCCCCGAGCCACAGGTCAACATGCCTTTCGTTGCCGCTGAAATTGCCCGCCATGTTCATAACGGCATCAATCGCTTTGAAATCCGCATGAACCCACCCGAGCTGGGCCGGATCGACGTTCGCATTGAATTCGACCAAAGCGGCAATGTCACAGCTCGGTTGGCCGTGGAAAGAAGTGAAACGCTCGATCTGATGCAGCGCGACCAGCGCGCGTTGGAAAAGGCGTTGGCCGAAGCCGGGCTTGATGGCGAGACCGACCTTGAATTCTCGCTGCAGCAGGACGACGCCAGCGACCACGCCGAGGGCGGCGAATCCAGGGAGTGGCGTGCCGAAGCGGCTGTGCCGCCGAGCGAAGCTGAACAAAATCTGCAGGTTGCGCAATCGCCCACGCTCTATCGTGGCTATGCACGGCTCGATGCAGTCAATCTCTGGGTATAGGAGAGAAAAATGGTCGATGGCGTTTCAGCAACTTCCAGTGCTTCCGGCCTTGCTGGCCAGCGCAAGGGTATCGCCGACAATTTCGATACATTCCTGCAGCTTCTGGTCACCCAGCTCAAGAACCAGAACCCGCTCGAGCCGCTCGATACCAACCAGTTCACCCAACAGCTCGTGCAATTTTCCTCGGTTGAGCAGCAACTCAAGACCAACGAGTTTCTCGAAGCCATGATGATGGCCAACCAGACCGCCGTTAACGGTCACGCTGTGCAATATGTTGGCAAGACAGTCACCGCTTCGGGCGCGACCACGGAGCTTTCGGGCGGTGTTGCGGCTTGGGTTTACAAACTTGATGCCCCTGCACCCAACTCAACAGTCACCATCAAGGATCAAAACGGCAATGTCGTTTATCGCCAGCAGATGTCGCTTGAAGCGGGCGTGGATGAGATCGTTTGGAACGGCATGACCGATTCCGGCAACAAGCTCACAAGTGGCAAGTTCACAATAACAATCGATGCTCGTGATACCGACAACAAATATGTTCCGGTGACGACCGAATTGATGGGCAAGGTTCAGTCTGTCGATCTGAGCGGCTCTGAGCCCTATCTCATCATATCGGGTTTGCGCATCCCGCTTTCGGCCATTACTTCGGTTGGCGCGGATATGCCTTCAGGCGATGAGGAAAAACCCGATCCTATCGACCCTGAACAAGCTGCCGCAGCCTGATTTTCTAGGTAACGACTTCTGATGTGTTGCAAAAATGCTCCCATCCGGGGGCATTTTCTATCATTTTGCTCAACATCTTAACGACCTGTAAGTTTCCCCTTAGCCAATTTTTAAGCCACACACGCTAGTGTGACGACTGGTTATGGTCAGGTTGAGTAGAGAGTAAAATGACCGTACAGATGCGTCCGCGCGTAAAGTATGTGATTGGTCCAGATGGCAGTCCGCTGACCATTGCCGACCTTCCGCCCAGCAATACAAAGCGCTGGGTTATTCGCCGCAAGGCGGAAGTTGTTGCCGCCGTTCGTGGCGGTTTGTTGAGCCTGGAAGAGGCTTGTGAGCGCTATACTTTGAGCGTTGACGAGTTTCTCAACTGGCAGGCCGCAATCGACAAGCATGGTCTTGCCGGATTGCGTACAACTTGGATTCAGCACTACCGGGAAGGTTAACTTTCCTAAACGGTTAAAGCTGGCACTCTGTTTACGCCGGCAAAATTTTCAAAGCCCGTCGCGATTATTCGCGGCGGGCTTTGTGCGTTCCCACTGGCTCACCACTGGAAATACTGGGCATTGCAGACAGCGCCCAAACCAGACACGGCAATTTTTGCCTGCCATTGCATTATGGGACAGTAAGTTAACACCTTGTTTACCATCAGCTAGGCATATTTTGCCCAGTCGGGGCTGAGTTGATTCACAAACACACTTCGACAAGGAGCGCGTCAAGAACTGGACATGGCAGCATCTAAACGATGAGCCGATCCCGGCCCATAAGGGCAATGCGTCTCCGAACGGTCAGTAAGGTCGTACCAGCTCAAGAGGCAAGAGCTGGACCGGTCTGGATAATGTTGAGGTTAGGCGTGAACGACTTGGGGGAACTGCTGCACAAACTGGGTGTCGCTCGCATAGCAGCGATGGCAGTAGTTGCAATAATGCTGCTGGGCTTTTTTGCGTTCTTGATGATCCGCTCAACCACCCCGCAGCTTGCACCACTATATACCGGACTCGAATTTGACGATTCCGCGGCAATCATCTCCGAGCTGGGCACCATGGGCATTCCCCATGAAATCCGCGGCGAAGGCGATACGATCCTGATCCCCCGCGATCAGATCACCTCCGTGCGCATGTCGCTGGCCCAGAACGGCCTGCCTCGCCGGGGCCAGATCGGCTACGAAATTTTTGACCAGCAGAACACTCTGGGCGCAACCAGCTTTGTGCAGAACATCAATCATGTCCGCGCGCTCGAAGGCGAACTGGCGCGCACCATTTCCTCGCTGGCCCGCGTACGCACTGCCCGCGTCCATCTGGTCCTGCCGGAGCGCGAATTGTTCCGGCGCGAACACAAGGAGCCCTCCGCTTCAATCGTGCTTTCGGTGCGCGGTCAGCTTTCCTCCGGCGAAATCCGTTCCGTCCAACACCTTGTGGCCTCTGCCATCGAGGGCCTTTCGCCCAATGGAGTGTCTGTTGTCGATGATAACGGCAATCTGCTGGCATCGGGCCAGAACGGCGATGAGATGAGCGCAACGGCCCAGGCCATGGAGGAACGTGTTCTTGGCGTCGAAAACCGTATGCGTTCCCGCATCGAGGAGTTGCTTGCCAATGTCGTCGGCGCCGGTCGCGCCCGCGTTCAGGTGTCTGCCGAACTCGATCTCAATCGTTCCACGCGCACTTCGGAAATCTTTGACCCGGAGAGCCAGGTTGTTCGCTCGACCCAGATTCGGGAAACCGGTGACCAATCTGAGGGCGCCGGTAATCTTGGCGAGGTGACTGTCGCCAACGAACTGCCCGGCGCCGGCGAGAACAATGCCAATGGCGGCGGCTCAAGCCATTCCTCATCGACCCTCGAAGAAACGCTTAACTACGAGATTTCGCGCACGACGGAAACCGCCGTCACCGAGGCCGGTGCCATCCGGCGCATGTCGGTTGCGGTGGTCGTGGACGGCTCTTACACCTATGACAATGCGGGCAATGCGACCTACCAGCCGCGCAGCCAGGAGGAAATCGATCAGATTTCTGCCCTCGTGCGCTCGGCCATGGGCTATGACGCAGCGCGCGGCGATCAGATAGAAGTCATAAACATGCCGTTTGCTGAACGGCCCGACATCCAGATCGGCACCGCTCAACCCGGCATGTTCGATTTCACCCGCGACGATCTGATGAAATTTGCTGAAATGGCGGTGACGCTTCTGATCGGACTGGCGCTTGTACTCTTCATCATGCGGCCGCTCGTCAAGAAGGTACTGGCCCCCGAAGAACGGCCCCTCGCCCTTCCTCCGGCCGATGTTGTGCCCGAAGAGGTCCTGCCTGACGATACGGCAGCGCTCATCAAGGCCCGCGAAGAAGCCTCGCAGGCCTGGATGGAACAAGCCAAGTCACTGGGCGAACAACAGGTCAAGACACTCAAGATGGTGGGCGAACTGGTTGAAGAAAATCCAAAACAGGCAACGCTGGTCATTCGTGACTGGCTGAACCGGGCGGCATAGAACCTGACATGGCACTTACAGAACCCAAAAACGAAATCGCAAAATCGGACGCACGCACCGGACTGGTGATCGATAACGGCGCGCATCGCGAGCTTTCCAGTGACGAGAAGGCCGCGGCATTGCTTTTGGCGCTTGGTCCCGATTTCGGCAGACCGATCTGGGAAGAACTCGATGAGCTTGAGATCCGCCAGCTGTCGCGCGCCATGGCGCGGCTTGGCCCGATCAGTCAGGAGATGCTCGACCAGCTTATGGCCGAATTCGTCATGTCGGTTTCAACCAACGGCTCGATGTCGGGCACCAGCGATTCAACCGAGCGTCTGCTTCTCTCGTTCCTGCCACAGGACCGGGTCGACCAGATCATGGAAGAAATCCGTGGTCCGGCCGGCCGCAACATCTGGGAAAAATTGTCCAATGTTCAGGAAGACATTCTGGCCAGCTATCTCAAGAACGAATACCCCCAGACCATCGCGGTGGTGCTGACCAAGATTTCACCCGATCACGCAAGCCGCGTTCTCGCTGTTCTGCCGCAGGAAATAGCGATGGATGTTGTCCAGCGCATGCTCTCGATCGATCCGGTGCAAAAGGAAATTCTTGAAAAGATCGAAGCCACGCTGCGCACCGAATTCATGTCGACCCTTAGCCATACCCAGCGCCGCGACAGCCATGAGCAGATGGCCGACATTTTCAACGCTTTCGATCGCCAGACCGAAGCACGTTTCATGACATCGCTCGAAGACATCAACCGCGAAAGCGCCGAGCGCATCAAATCGCTGATGTTCACCTTCGACGACCTGACCCGCCTGCTGCCTGCCGCGATCCAGACCCTGCTCCAGCATGTGGACAAGAAGGACCTCGCCATGGCGCTCAAGGGCGCATCGGACGAAGCCAAAGAGTTCTTTTACAGCAACATGTCCCAGCGTGCTTCTGCGCTCATGCGCGACGATATGGAGGCCATGGGTGCTGTTCGGCTGAAGGACGTTGATGATGCTCAGAGCCGTCTGGTGAACACCGCCAAGGATCTTGCCGCGCGCGGTGAAATCATCATCAGCAAGGGCAAGGCCGATGAGGAGATGATTCTGTGAGTGCTGCACCGGCCCGCTTCACCTTCGATCTCGATCTTGCGGCCCCGCAGCGCAAAATGCGCTCGATCCCCGAGGACGAGGTCAACCTGATGCTCGCCCACGCGCGGGCATCCAGTTACAACGATGGCCTGCGCGACGGGCAGTCCTCCATTGAGGCGCGCGCCGCCGATACTCTGGCCGAATCTGCCAATCAGTTGATGGACAAGCTCGGCGATACCGTCGAAACGCTGGCGCGTCGCCAGCGGCAATATCTTGAGGATGCGGTAACGCTTTCCGCCACCATCGCCCGCAAGCTCGCCGCCCATCTGGTTGCCCGTCAGCCGGCAGCGGAAATGACCGCACTGATCGAAGAATGCATGACGTCGCTCGATCATGCCCCGCATCTGGTCATCCGTTGCCATCCCGAATTATGCGACGCCATGAAAGACGCTGCGGAAGCCCACATGACATCGACCGGCTTTACCGGCAGGCTTGTCGTTATGGGCGACCCCGAAATTCACCTGGGCGATGGACGCCTGGAATGGGTCGATGGCGGATTGGTCCGCGACATCAATACCATTTCCGATGAAATCAATGCGCGCATCGCGGCCTATCTCGCCGCCCATGATGCAAAGACAGAGTAAGGAGCTGAGCAATGGCCGATAGCGATGACGATATCGCAACCTCCTCGGACAACGTAACCTTCGAGGAAATGCTCGCGGATACCGAGAACGAGGACATGGCGTCCGGTGAACGCAGCGCGGACGATCTTGAAGCGGTTTTTGACGTTCCCGTCCGCCTGTCGGTCGTTCTCGGTCGCACCAAGATGCCGGTTTCCAATCTCCTGAAGATGGATGTTGGCTCGGTGGTTGAACTGGACCGGCAGGTGGGTGAAGCGGTCGACATCTATGTAAACGACCGTATCGTCGCCCGCGGCGAAATCGTGCTGGTCGATGGGCGCCTGGGTGTCACCATGACCGAAATCATCAAAGCCGGATAATCGAGGAGGTATCGAACTATGCGCTTACTCATTATCGGAGCCCTTGAAGGACAGCTCAGCCAAGCCAGCAAGATGGCCATGGATGGCGGAGCCAAGGTTGCTCATGCCTCCACAATCGACATCGGGCTTGCGACCTTGCGATCGGGCAAAGGTGCCGATCTTCTGTTGGTTGATGTGATGGTGGACATCCCGGCCCTTATTGCCGGCCTTGAAGCAGAACGCATCCATATCCCCGTGGTCGCCTGCGGCACCGAAACCAACGCCGCCGCAGCCGTCAATGCCATCCGGGCAGGCGCCAAGGAATATATCCCGCTTCCGCCCGATGCTGAACTGATCGCCGCCGTGATCGCTGCGGTTGCCAAGGAATCCTCAGACTTTCTCTACCGCGATCCGGCTATGGCCAATGTCGTCCGGCTTGCCGATCAGATCGCTGGATCCGATGCCTCGGTTCTGATCACCGGCGAAAGCGGCACCGGCAAGGAAGTGATGGCCAAATATCTTCACGCCCGTTCCCGCCGTGCCTCCAAACCCTTCATTTCCATCAACTGCGCCGCCATCCCCGAACACTTGCTCGAATCGGAACTGTTCGGACACGAAAAGGGTGCTTTTACCGGCGCTGTTGCCCGCCGCGTCGGAAAATTCGAGGAAGCCAATGGCGGCACGCTACTGCTCGATGAAATCTCGGAAATGGATTTCCGCCTGCAATCCAAGTTGCTCCGCGCTATTCAGGAACGCCTGATCGACCGCGTTGGCGGCAGCCGCCCGGTCCCGGTCGACATCCGCATCCTGGCCACCTCCAACCGCGATCTGGCTCTGGAAGTGCGCGAAAACCGTTTCCGCGAAGATTTGCTGTTCCGGCTCAATGTCGTCAATCTCAAGTTGCCGCCTCTACGCGAACGCCCCGGCGATATCGCAGCTTTGGCCGATCACTTCGTTGCCAAATATTCTGCCGCCAACGGCCTGCCCCAGCGTGTGCTCTCCCCCGCCGCACGGGAAGAGCTATTGCGCGCGCCCTGGAAGGGCAATGTCCGCGAGCTTGAGAACACTTTGCATCGCGCGGTGCTTTTATCTTCCGGCAACGTCATCGAAAGCGACGCGATCCGCATGCCCGATGGCACCGGCCTTTCCGATGTCGTCCAAAGCCATTCTCTCGCCAGCCAAGTGCGCGAAGCCGCCGATGCCGCCTCAAGAACGCTTGTGGGTCGCACGGTGGCAGATGTGGAACGGGACCTGATTCTCGATACGCTCAACCACTGCATCGGCAATCGAACGCAAGCGGCCAACATCCTTGGCATCTCGATAAGAACCTTGCGCAATAAGCTCCACCAATATGCCGATGAGGGGGTGGCAATTCCCGCTCCCGGCGAGCAACGCACTAGCGCGGCATGACAATCACGGCGCCGCACCCGAGCCCGATTGGTTCTCTCCACCGTGTGGAGAAAGGCCAGTCCTCTGGTGCGGCGCCCCATAAGAACACTTCCAACGAGACGTCAGACCAACCCATGAGTGACACGACGCCTAACGCCGCCCCACCCTCCATGGGCTTCGGCAAAATCAATGAGTTTTTCGATATCATTCGCCAGTCCAATGCCGGGCTGGCGATTGGCGTTGTAATCATCCTGTCGGTCTTGATCCTGCCCATGCCGCCGGTCCTTCTGGACATCATGCTGGCCTGCTCGATCGTCTTTTCCGTCATGATCCTGATGACGGCGCTCTTTATTCAGACGCCTCTGGAATTCTCGGCTTTCCCGACCGTTCTGCTGGTTTCTGCCATGTTACGGTTGGCGCTTAATCTCGCCTCTACCCGCCTCATTCTCGCCGATGGCCACACTGGAACGGCTGCGGCAGGCAATGTTATCGAAGCCTTTGGCAATTTCGTCACGCGCGGCAATTTCATCATCGGCGTAATCGTGTTTGCCATCCTGCTGATCGTCAATTTCATCGTCATCACCAAGGGGTCGGGTCGCATCGCGGAAGTTGCCGCGCGCTTCAATCTCGACGCCATGCCCGGCAAGCAGATGGCGATCGACGCAGACCTTTCGGCGGGCCTGATCGATGAAAGCCAGGCTAAAGAGCGCCGCCAGAAGCTGGAAGACGAAAGCTCGTTCTTCGGCGCCATGGACGGCGCATCCAAATTCGTCCGCGGCGACGCGATTGCTGGCCTGCTCATTACCTTTATCAACGTGATTGCCGGTATCATCATCGGCACGGCCCAGATGGGCCTCACCCTTGGCGATGCTGCCAACAATTACACGCTTCTGACCATCGGCGATGGTCTGGTCAGCCAGATACCGGCACTGATCGTTTCAACCGCTGCCGGTATTCTGGTTTCCAAGGCAGGCGTCACTGGGTCTGCCAACAAGGCCCTAACCACCCAGTTCACCGGCTACCCCATCGCGCTTGGCATGAGTTCAGGCGTCATGTTCCTGATGGCTCTGGTTCCCGGTATGCCGATGCTTCCCTTCGTTACGCTGGGCAGCGCCGTTGGCTATCTGGCCTGGTCCACAAGCCGCAAGCGCAAAGTTGCCGCAAAGCAAGCTCAGGCGCAGGCCGAAACGCAAGAGTTTGCAAAGGCGTCTGCGCCCGCCGAAATCCCGATTGCCGATAGCCTCAAGATGGATGAGCTCAAGCTCGAACTGGGCTATGGGCTTTTGGGTCTGGTCAAGGAGGACGATTCTGGGACCGACCGCCTTACCGAGCAGATAAAGGCGTTGCGTCGTCAGCTTGCAACCGAATTGGGCTTTGTGATGCCCGCGGTGCGTATTCTGGACAACATGCAGCTCGAACCCAATGCCTATAAGGTCAAGATCAAGGAAGTGGTTTCCGGTGAAGGCGAAGTCCATGCCAACCTGCTCATGGTCATGGACCCGATGGGCAATGACATCAAGCTGCCGGGCCAGCACACGGTAGAGCCGACATTTGGCCTCCCCGCCACCTGGATCGATACCGCTCTGCGCGATGAAGCGGAAGTGCAAGGCCTGACAATCGTCGACCCGTCAACCGTCATTTCGACCCATTTGACCGAAGTGCTCAAGGCCAACACCGCGGACCTTCTCAGCTACGCCAATGTGCAGTCGCTGCTCAACGGGCTGGACAAGGATCAACAGAAACTGGTCGAGGACATCGTGCCTTCGCTTATCTCGGTCTCGGGCATTCAGCGCGTTCTGCAAGGCCTGCTTTCCGAACGTATTTCGATCCGCGACCTTCCGACCATTCTCGAAGGCATTGCTGAAATCGCAGGCACGGCCCGCACCACGGCCCAGATGACCGAGCATGTCCGCTCGCGGCTTGCGCGTCAGATCTGCGCCGCCAATCTCTCCCATGACGGCACTTTGCCGCTTCTGACGCTCTCGCCCAACTGGGAGCGCGATTTTGCGGAAGCCATGATTGGCGAGGGGGACGACAAGCATCTGGCCATGGCACCCTCCAAGCTCCAGCAATTCATCTCGGGCATCCAGGGCGCATATGAAAGTGCCGCTCAGTTGGGGGAAATCCCTGTCCTCATCACATCGCCCCAGATTCGGCCCCATGTCCGCTCGATCGTCGAACGCTTCCGGCCTCAGACTGTGGTGATGAGCCAGAACGAGGTTCACCCAAGGGTGAGACTCCGCACGGTGGGCACGGTATAACCAGAACCGCAAAAGGGCCCGAGCAATGCTCCGGCCCTTTTTCTTTCCTCATCCCGTCAGGTCGCTATCGCACGTGCATATCACGCAACGCGACCAGGCGGTCTGAAACCGGTCCTGCCGTATCGGCCGGGCCATGCTCGAGTTCTTCGGGATCGAAACTGCCATCGGAGAACTTCAGAACCTTGTCGAACAGGCTTTCACTCAGATCCTCCTCTTCGGCCGCGTCTTCTTGATAGACCAGCGCCGATACCCCTGCCGCGATTTGCCCGAGTTTGGTACGCAAGGCCTGATGATGTTGGGAATTTTCCGCATCGCGCGCCTCGGCTTCGAGCGCCAGCACCTGCGTCTTGAGCGCATCGAGCCGTTCGGCACTCGAAAGATCTTCCGCCAGATGCCGCGCGCTAGAGCCCGCTCCGGTGCCATTTACCGGCTCGCCGCTGGCATCCGCCAGAAGAGCATTGAGGCGGCTCTCTGCACTTGAAATGCGTGTTTCGGCCTGATGCAGGGCAACTCGTGCCCCGCTTTGTGGATCGTCATTGGCGGCAAGCGTATCGCGCAACAGCGCGATGGCCTCGTCCTTGATCGATCCCTTTTTCCTCTTTTCGAGCCTGGCCAGCAGCATACGCGCCTGTTCCTCCAGAAACGCGTTGCGTTGCCGTTCAATGGACAGCGCCGTCAGAAGGTCCTCGACATCGGCGCGATAGTCCCCCGAAAGCTGCTCGGCGCTTACCGGCTCTGGTTTCTCTCCTGAATGGATCGGCAGAACATAGCCCTCGTCACTCTGGCGCACACGCGCGGCCAGTGCCGCGCTGTCGCGTTCGAGATCGCGAATACGGGCGACAAGTTCCTGCTCGCGCACCTGCAGGGCGCCGATTGCATCATATTGCTCGTCGCGCTCGGCTTTGAGCGCATCCATTTCCGCCCCATTGGCATCGATCAGCGAAACCAGCGAGGACAGTTTCTCACGCAACATGTCATTACGGATTTCGAGCTTGCGGATTTCAACGGCGTGGACTGCACGCAACTTGTCTTTATCGGCGCGGAATTCATTGAGAGTTACCGGTGTCGCCGCTTCGATGCGCCGCTTGGTCAGTCTGACCGCGCGATTCCATACTGCTGTCCCGACCACCATTCCGATCAGGCCAGCGCCGAAGAACCCGAGCGCAAAGAACATTATGTTTTCGACGACCATTTACCTCTCCCCAAATGGGGTAACGCAACAAACCCGGCAAGACACTGACCGATTTACAACACCTTAACCTTAGCGCAAATGCTTCTCTGTCGTCATCCTAACCCTTCTAGAAGCCTTAATGCGGCAAAATCGGAACACAATTGCGTGGGTTAAGATCGAAAGGGCCCAGAATCGCTGGCCTCCGCGCGATGCGCAGAGGCCATACACATTCGTTCGAGCGCGTGGCAAGCGCTGCCCGCATATTGATCTGGATTAGAAGGGGTTCCAGGTGGGCTCCTGAGTGAATTTCAGATAGCCGACCGATACGCCAGCCCGAATACCCACGCCCGAGCTGATCGGCACGATATAGATGTCGTTGCGTCGCAGCGCCGTCATACCAAGTCCGCCGACCGCATAGATCGAGCCATCGACCCCCGGATAGCGATCATAAAGCGTATCGACAGAGGGCAGATTATAGACGAGCATCATGACCCGGCTGCCATCACCGCCGAAGTTCAGGCCCAGGCTTGGCCCCTGCCAGAAAACATTGTGACTGCCCGCGTTGCGTGTATGCAGTACGCCTTCACCGAAACGCGCGCCCGCAAACAGCGCACCGGACCCTTCTTGCCCGAGAATATAGCCATTTGGCTGGCCATACTCGGCAAAGCTGCGCTCGATAAGCGATGCCAGGCCCTGTGCAACGCTGCCGAAGAACTGGTGGCCTGCGTTGAGGATTTCATCGGAAGAATATGTGTCTGAAAGTGAGCCCCCCTGCTGCGCATTCGCGGCGCCCGGTGCGACCATCAGCGAAACAGCCAGCACGACGGCCATGAAAAGGCGATTGACCATGGAATTAGCTCCTATTCCGCCTGTTGCAATTTTTGCCCATTTTCAGCTGCGATTAACGAAGACCCAACCGGCCTTGCTTAAGATCGCAACCATCGACTCATAGCGGCTCATAACGGCAATCATGCGGCAAATAAGTAAACAAATCTTAACCCTTACAATTCCTTACCACATTTTTCTAATGCTAGTGTTTGTATTGGCGGCAATTGTGCCGGCCAATGCTCAGCATCAGTCTGTGGTAACCGACCCGCTGACCGGGGTGGCTTTGTCAGGATATGACCCGGTTGCCTATTTCACCGACAATGAGGCACGGCCTGGCGATGCGTCCAACGAAGTCGTCTGGCAGGGGGCCTCATGGTACTTCGCTTCCGAAGCCAACCGTGACGCCTTCCTTTCCGCGCCCGAGATCTACGCCCCGCGATTTGGCGGTCACTGCGCCATGTCCATGAGCCGCGGTTATCTTTCCGACGGAAATCCAACAATCTTTCTGATCTTTGAAAATCATCTGCTGTTGTTTTATTCCGTTGGCAACCGCGAGGCCTTCAGCGCCAATCCGAACATTGCGCTTGTCCGTGGGCAGGGGCAATGGGATCTGCTGCCTTCCTATGCCAATGACCGTCTCAGCGTCCCCGATACTCTTGAGGATGAAGAGCAGCACGGGCCCGCACCGGGAGACGCCTGATGCTTTCTGGGGCAAACCCCGCGTCATTTTGCAAGATTCGTTGTGTCCTTCCCGTCAGCCTGTAAAGTGCTGCAGAAATGATTCTGCGTATTGAGCAAAAGGACTTCTCCCATGACCAGCGTTATTGAACTGGAAGCCGCCGATCTTGCGGCAATGCTGTGTTCGCGGGTTTGCCACGATCTGATCAATCCAGTCGGCGCCATTGGTAACGGGCTCGAAGTCCTTGCCGACCCCTCCCAGAGTGAAATGGCTGATTTTGCCAAGGAACTTATCGAAAACTCGACGCGCCAGGCCCGCGCCAAGCTCGAATTTGCACGCCTTGCCTTCGGCGCGTCCTCGACCCAGGGCACCGACATCGACACACGCGAAGCCGAGCGGGTGGCCCAGCTTCTCATGGCTGGCGAGAAAGCGGATCTCGAATGGAAAATCGAACCAGTCCTTTTGCCCAAGAACAAGGTCAAGCTGTTGCTCAACATGCTGCTCATCGTCATCGGCGGCGTCCCGCGCGGCGGCACTGTAACAGTGGAGCTGACAGGTGAAAGCACCAATCCGGGCCTGACGGTCAGCGCCACCGGCCCTAAGACCCTCGTGCCCGATGCTGTGCCGGGCCTGATCTCTGGCGCTCCGTCCGAAGGTTCTGTGGATGCACGCGGCATCCAGCCCTTTTATACCGGCCTTCTGGCCCGTATCAGCAACATGGGCGTCAATATCGGCATTGATGGCGACATCTTGCGCTTTACCGCCGATCCTTTGCCCACAACCATCGACTGATAAGCGTTTCGCTAACCATTACGGTTTACACTTTTTTGCAGAAGAAGCGGGCACTAAGTCCCCGTTCTTTGCGCATGGCCGTATTTTGGGGAGCAAAGCCATGAAGTCGTGTTTGATCGTCGATGATTCGAGCGTGATCCGAAAGGTTGCACGCCGGATACTTGAAGATATGGACTTCATTGTCGATGAAGCCGAAGATGGACAGGAAGCCATCGACAAATGCGCGCGCGAAATGCCGGACGTCATATTCCTTGACTGGCAAATGCCGATCATGAGCGGGATCGAATTTCTCAAGGCTCTACGCGGTTACAATGGCGGCGATAAGCCCAAGGTCGTGTTCTGCACAACCGAGCGTGACATCGGCCAGATCGCCATGGCCCGCAAGGCCGGGGCTAACGATCATATGCTCAAGCCGTTCGATCAGGCGATGCTGGAAGAAAAGTTTCAGCCCTTTGTATGACTGACATGCCCCTGTCGTACTTTTTGCGGGGTATCCTTAAGGTTTGAGAGCATCCGCCACACGATCAGCTTGTGGAACGGATAGACAAGGAACAGGTACATCCGCCCGAACAGATTGTGCGGATGCACCCATGTGCTGACAGCAACATGATTGGCAGGATTGCGGGTCCTGAGCACGGACACGCGAAAATCGACATGCCAGTCATCGGTGCCGAAAGTGACTTCCTCGTCACTGACATATTCCACCGCGAACATGCCCTCGTAGCGCCCGGACATGATGTCCTCGCGCGTCGGCGGTGCAAATCCATGCTCGTCCCCGGTCTTCAGACCGAATGGGCGCACCAGCATATTGCGCACACCAAGAAGAACCATCACCCAGCGGGGCATGGCAAAAACCGTCATGATGGCCAAATCCGCCGCCGACAGGGTTGGGTCGGGGCATCTGGCAATCTGATGATCGAGAAAGTCGCCTTCCTGATAGTGGTGCATCAAGGCGCCACTTTGCGGGTAATAAAATGATCTGGCCACCAGCAGGGCTCCGGCTCACTTTTTTCAATTCTCCTGATCCTATTGCTACACTTGAAAAGTGCACCATGTCTCAATGTCGCAGCCCCCGGACAAGGTCTGAGATCGCGGCCGGCGATTGTTAACGCCCGGCACAAGCCATTGAGTCCGCAGCCAATAGTTCAGGACCTAGCGCATAATGTCGCAAGGGCCCTGACCTCGACCTGCAAAAAGCCGTGATCCCCGATGAATAGCGTTTCAAATTGGACTATACTGCTCGTTGACTTGAATAAACCGGCCCGACCTGGCCGCCGGACAGGTCAGGCTCCCGCTGGAGTGCTTCCAGACGCGCGGGGAAACGGAACACGATTTCAGGAATCGGTTTCGCTCCGGGCCGAGCGAATTGCCAAGGGTAGAAGCGCTCTGAAACAAGGACTTGGAGATCGTTCAGCGTTTCGCGAAAACCTTGAACGGCTCCAGGCAAAACGTCTCGGGAGGCACCTGTGAGCACGACCATGAGCACCAAATCCACCCCTAAATCTGCCGATCAGGTGCGACCCATTACCTTTGCCGACATCGCCGACGCCTTGAAGAAGGGTGCGGCCGATTTCTGGGCCCGCCCTTCTCACTACATCTTTCTCGTTCTGATCTATCCGATTGTCGGCATTATTCTGGCGGTCTGGACATCGGGTGGAGAACTCTTTGCCCTGCTCTATCCGCTTGCAACAGGCTTCGCCCTGCTTGGTCCTATCGCTGCTATCGGCCTTTATGAAATCAGCCGCCGGCGCGAACAGGGGCTCGACGATCACCCTCGCCATGCCTTCAAGGTTTTGCGCTCCCCGGCTCTCAAATCCATTTTACTTGTCGCGCTGCTGCTGGTTGCCTGCTTTGTTGGCTGGTTGCTGGCTGCCGGCGCGCTCTATCAACATTATTTCCGGGTCGATGCCCCCACCACGCTCACCGCGCTGATTCAGGAAACGCTGACCACCTCGCGTGGCTGGGGTTTGCTTATGTGGGGCAACCTGATCGGTCTGTGCTTTGCGCTTTTTGTCCTGGCCACAACGGTTATCGCCTTCCCTTATCTTGTCGATCGCGGTGGCGGTGCAGGCCGTGCAATTGGCATTTCGTTGCGCGCTGTTATGACGAGCCCGGCCCAATTCATAGGTTGGGGGATTGTCGTCGCCGCGCTCCTGTTGCTTGGCTCGATCCCGTTTTTTGTCGGGCTTGCAATCGTCCTGCCCATATTGGGCCATGCCACTTGGCATCTTTATCGAAAGACGGTTGCATAAGCATGCAAAAAACCCGCTGGCACGAGGCTAGCGGGTTTTGCTTATTCAGCGATGCTGAAAGCGGCTGATCAGGCGCTTTCGGCCATTTCGGTCTCGTCGGGTTCGCGCAGCACGTAGCCACGGCCCCAGACGGTTTCGATATAGTTCTTGCCTGCAGTTGCCACAGAAAGCTTCTTGCGCAGCTTGCAGATGAACACGTCGATGATCTTGAGTTCGGGTTCGTCCATACCACCATAAAGGTGGTTGAGGAACATTTCCTTGGTGAGCGTGGTGCCCTTGCGCAAGCTAAGCAGCTCAAGCATCTGGTATTCCTTACCGGTCAGGTGAACGCGCTGGCCGCCCACTTCCACGGTCTTGGTATCCAGGTTGACCGTAAGATCGCCGGTCGTGATAACCGATTGCGCGTGGCCTTTCGAGCGGCGGACAATCGCATGAATTCTGGCGACAAGTTCGTCCTTGTGGAACGGCTTTGTCATATAATCGTCGGCGCCGAAGCCGAGGCCCCGCACCTTGTCTTCGATCCCTGCAAGGCCGGACAGAATGAGAATAGGGGTCTGCACTTTTGCAACGCGAAGCGTGCGGAGCACTTCATACCCGCTCATATCCGGCAGATTGAGGTCCAGCAAAATGATATCGTAATCATAGAGTTTTCCAAGATCCACACCTTCCTCGCCGAGGTCGGTAGTGTACGCATTGAAATTCTCGGATTTGAGCATCAACTCGATGCTCTGCGCTGTCGCGCTGTCGTCCTCTATCAAGAGTACACGCATGCCAATCCCCTTAGCCTACTAGGCCCCTGCTGGACCCGGGTGGACGCCGATGTCTCGTCACCCTTAACCAAACCCTACTGGGCATGATTCGAACCTATCGAGAATTAGTTAACAAAGTTTAATTCAGTCGGGCAATATGCAAGCGAAATTAACATAAACAAGCATTAAACTATTGATTTACAACGAAAAAATGGACAGAATTTTCTTAATGCAAAGCCTTAAGAAAGCCCTACAAAGGACTCTCGCGACTCATTGAACTGCCAACCATGCCGGGAAAAGACGCAACTCGGGCGAGCCGAGAAAAATTTTGCTCAAACATGCGCATTATCGCGTTCAGATTAAGGATAGGTTACCAATAAAGCGTAAATGCGGACCGAATCGCTCAAACCGGCAGGGGAAAACAAGGGTGCAGTCACTCATCTCCGACATCGAATCAATCGATGAAATCGAAGTCTTTGGTCGCGTCAAAACCGTCCAGGGACTGCTCATCGAAGTCGTTGGCCCCGTGCGTGAACTACGGGTTGGTGGCCGTGTCTTTATCGAGTCCCAGTCCGGTGAGACCCTGCCATGCGAAATCATCGGGTTTCGGGACGGCCTGGCACTGTGCCTGCCTTTCGGCCCGGTCGAAGGTGTTAGGCTTGGCTGCAAGGCGGTCTTTGCCGGCCATGACGGCGCGGTCTATCCCGACCTGAGCTGGCTTGGTCGCGTTATCGATGCCGAAGGCCAACCCATCGATGGCGCCCCCCCGCTTATGCGCGGCGCAGCCCCTTATGGCCTGCGCAATACGCCCCTTCCCGCCCATGAACGGGCCCGCGTCGGCGACCCGATCGATCTCGGTGTCAGGGTGCTCAACACCTTCACAACATGCTGTGAAGGCCAACGCATGGGGATTTTTGCGGGATCGGGCGTCGGCAAGTCCGTTCTGATGAGCATGTTGGCCCGCAACACAGATGTGGATGTGGCAATTATCGGCCTGATCGGTGAACGGGGACGCGAGGTCCAGGAATTCATCTCCGAGTATCTCGGTGAGGAGGGTATGAAACGCGCCATTGTTGTGGTCGCAACGTCCGACGAGTCGGCATTGATGCGCCGGCAGGCTGCTTTCTTGACTCTTACCTTGGCAGAATATTTCCGTGACAAGGGCCAGCGCGTCCTTTGCATGATGGATTCGCTGACCCGATTTGCCATGGCCCAGCGCGAAATCGGGCTGGCGACCGGTGAACCGCCGACCGCAAAGGGCTATCCGCCTACCGTTTTCACCGAATTGCCCCGATTGCTTGAGCGCGCGGGCCCTGGATTAAAAGATTCTGGTTCTGTTACCGGTCTATTTACCGTTTTAGTGGAAGGTGATGATCACAATGAGCCCATTGCCGATGCCGTGCGCGGTATTCTCGATGGGCACATCGTAATGGAACGGGCCATTGCCGAACGCGGACGGTTTCCGGCGGTCAATGTGCTTCGCTCCGTTTCACGTACCATGCCCAATTGCGTTCCGGACGATTTCCGGCCCACATTAAGCAAGGCTCGTGAACTGATGTCGGTTTTTGCCGACATGGAGGAACTGATCCGGCTGGGGGCATACCGGAAAGGATCGGATCCCAAAGTTGATCGCGCTATCGCGCTCAACCCCGCACTGGAGGCGTTTTTGAGCCAGGACGGGCGCGAGCGAACCTCAATCGCCGACGGGTACAACCTTCTCGCAGCGATTCTGGAGACAGCGGGTGCGGGCAATACGACGACTTGATGTGTAAGGAGTGCAAGTCATGAAGTCGAAAAGTGCAAGTTTGATCCGGCTCAAGAAGTTCCAGGTGGACGAGAAGCGCCGGCAAGTCATGCAGATCGAGGCCATGGTTGCCGATTTCCAGCGCATGGCAGCCGAACTCGATCAGCAGATCGAAATCGAGCATCAGAAAACCGGCATTTCCGACATGGCACACTTTGCCTATTCGACTTTCGCCAAGGCTGCGATGACGCGCCGGGACAATCTGTTGAATTCCGCCAACGACATGCGCGAAAAACTCGAAGCCGCGCAGGATGATCTGGCTGAAGCGATAGAAGAACTCAAGAAGGTCGAACTGCTCGATCAGCGCGAACAGGCCCGCGAGCAAGCCGAAATCGCCAAGCAGGAACAATCCGAATTCGACGAACTCGGACGCATACGCTACCGGCGCTGATGCTGGCGATCCCATCTTGGCCATCCCGGCCTGACTCGACTATGCTCTGACCATGGTCGATATGCGCAAGGAAGAAATAGCAATCCGCTGGCGCACCTCCGCCGCGCTGGGGGTGACGCTCATAGCGTTTGCGCTTGCCTATTTCATTCTGCCCCTTTTCCACCTGTTTCCGTTTCAGACGTCCCATCGGCTCGCCCTTGCCGCGCAAGGTTCCGCCTTCGTCCTGATCTGGCTATTGATCGCAATAGGCATGGTATCGGTCGGGCGCCGTCAGTCACCAGAGGACATCGGCGGCGCGGCCGCGGGACCACCCAGCGACAGGCTCGCGATCAAGGTCGCGTTCCTGCAAAATACGCTTGAGCAATGTGTTCTAACCTGCGGTGCCTTTTTTGCCTATGCGGCCATCATGGAAGGCGACGGGCTGGCTCTTGTCCCCATCTCGGTCATCCTGTTCGGCATTGGCCGCTATCTGTTTTACAAAGGCTATCCACATGGGGCGGGCGCTCGCGCCTTTGGCATGGGTCTGACGCTTCTGCCTGGTGCGCTTTTGCTCATCGCTGCCATGGTCGGCACCTTTTGGGGGCTCTATGTTGAGCATTGGGCACGATGAATTTCGATGAAGTCCGCACCATTGCCCTGAAGTTTCCCGGCACGACCGATTTCGTTACCCATGGCACGCCCTCGATCAAGGTGGGCAGCAAATTTCTCATGCGCGAACGCGAACCCGGCATTCTCGCGCTGCGCTGCCTCGGAATCGACGAACGCGATTTGCTGCTCCAAGCCGACCCCGACACCTTTTTCATAACCGATCACTATCGCGGCTATCCCTATATCCTCGCCCGTATGGAGCGCCTGGACCGGCAATGGTTCGCCCACCATTTTGAAATGATTTGGCGCGAAAACGCCCTTAAACGCCACATAAAAGCCTATGACATGCCTGATACTGAGAACAAGACGCGATAAATCCGCTTGACGCGCGCAATATTGTTCTATTCCTTTTCGTTTTCGGCCGGAGGGGAACCGTGTTCGTTTCAGTCTTTGATGTATTTAAGGTCAGTGTCGGCCCATCCTCGTCCCATACGATGGGACCAATGCTTGCGGCTGCCCGTTTTCTTGACGACGTTAAGGGGCTTTCGCCCCTGCCTGACACGCGGCTGACCTGCACCCTTTACGGCTCGCTTGCCTATACTGGCGTCGGTCACGGCACGCTCGACGCGGTGCTGGCCGGCTGCCTTGGCTTTGCGCCTGCAAACTATGACAAGCAAGAGGCCGAAGCAGCCATCGCAGCACTTCGGGAAAAGCCCTTCATCAATCCCGGCAATGGCTGGCGCATAGCGCTCGACCCGCAGGCCGATCTCGTGCTGGAAAAGAAAGCCCGGCTCGACGCGCACCCGAACGGCATGCGCTTTACCCTTTCCGACGCTTCAGGCGCTATCGTCCACGAGCAGGCCTATTTTTCTATCGGTGGCGGCTTCGTCAAAACGCAAGGCGAGATCGATGCTGGCGACATGCCGGCAACGCCAGCCGATGACGTTCCCTACCCCTTTGCCACCGCCCGGCAAATGCTGGAGATGGGCGCCGCGGCCAATCTCTCCATCGCGGATATGAAGCGCGCCAACGAATGTGCGCGTCTCGATGGCGCAGCGTTTTCCTCCCGCCTCATGGGCATCTGGGACGTCATGAACGCCTGTATCGAGCGCGGCCTTAAAGCCGAGGGCGAGTTGCCCGGCGGCCTGCATGTCAAGCGCCGCGCGGCCAAGATTTACAAGGACCTTTCCACGTCGGCGGGACAAAACGCCGTCCCGCTCCATTCGGCAATCGATTGGCTCTCGGCCTATGCGATGGCCGTCAACGAGGAAAATGCGGCGGGCGGACAAGTCGTCACCGCGCCGACCAATGGCGCTGCCGGTGTCTTTCCGGCCATCCTGCGCTATTATCTCGATCACGTGCCCGGCGCATCCGAAGACAAAATCCCCGACATGCTTTTGACAGGCGCTGCCATTGGCGGGCTCATCAAATACAATGCCTCGATTTCCGGCGCCGAAGCCGGTTGCCAGGCCGAAGTCGGCTCAGCCTCGGCAATGGCCGCCGCCGCCCTTTGCGCAGCACTTGGCGGCACCAACGCCCAGATCGAAAATGCCGCCGAAATCGCGCTTGAACACCATCTCGGCATGACCTGCGATCCGATCAAGGGGCTGGTGCAGGTGCCCTGTATCGAGCGTAACGGGCTCGGCGCCGTCAAGGCTGTTGCCGCTGCCTCGCTCGCAATGCACGGCGATGGCAGCCACATCGTGCCGCTCGACGCTTGTATCGAAACCATGCGCCAGACCGGCAAGGACATGGACGAGCGCTACAAGGAAACCTCGCTTGGCGGGCTGAGCGTTGCAGTGCCCGATTGCTAGAGCGTGTCCTGCAAAACCTGAACGGCTCTAAACCGGAGGCTTCAAACTACGATTAAGCCGCCGCCGCGCCGCATATTCGGCCAGAACGATCCCGCCGATAATGAAGATCGCTGCCACATAATGGAAAAGCTCGAGGCTCTCGCCCACAAGCATGACCGATAGCGCAGCGCCAAGAACCGGCAGCAGGTTGATGAACAGGCTGGCCCGGTTCGGCCCGATCAACTCCACCCCGCGCGCATAACAGAGCTGGGCCACGATCGAGGGAAAGATTGCGACATAGAGCACGATCGCCCAGCCGTTGAGCGAGGTTTGAATCAGCTCCTCGACGAATGCGACTGGCCCACCGCCAAAGACGAACTGGTAAAAAAGCGCCATGAAAGCAGCGGCAGCGGTGGTACAGAACAGAAAACTTATCCAGTGAATGGCCGGACGGAACCGCAGCATCAGCGAATAGGCCGCGTAGCACGCGCAGGCTAGCAGCACCATGCCATCCCCGATATTGACGTCCAGACCCAGGATCCGGCCCGGCTCGCCATGGGTCGCCACATGCACGACCCCATAGATCGTCAGCACCACCCCTATAATGTGCAGCAGTGTCGCCCGCACCCGAAAGACAACGAAATTGCCCACCATCACCAGAACCGGCACCGCCGCCTGTTCCATCGACACGTTAACCGCCGAAGTGAAATTGGCGGCGCCATAAATCAGGATGTTGAAGGTTGCAAAGCCCAGCCCGCCATAGATGAACAGCCAGTACCAGCCTTTTTTGATCTCCTCCCAATCCCGGCGTACATAGGGCAACGCAAAGGGAACCAGAATCGCAAGCGCCAGGCACCAGCGCACTGCCGAAAGCGCAAAGGCGTCGATTTCGCCCACTGCCATCTTGCCCGAAACGATATTGCCCGCCCATGAAAGCTGCGCGAGCACCAAAAGCAGATAGGACTGGCCCATTATCAGGGCAAAAACGTCAATTCTCTTGCTCGAAGTGGCGTTGCGCTTTGTCATAATCGACCTTGTACTTTATAGAACCCGGACATAGAACGTTTCCGCAAGAAGGTGAGCATCACCTTTTCGCTCTGGAAACACGACAAAACAACGGCTTAGGGCAGGACGTCTGTTTCCGTAGGAGATGATCTGCTCTAAAGCATATCGAGCCCCGTTTGAAACCCAAAATGTTGCAAACGGGGATCAAACCCATGAGCTGAAGGGATACCGGGCGAAAAATGGCGAATGTTGTAGTGGTCGGCTCGCAATGGGGCGATGAAGGCAAAGGCAAGATCGTTGATTGGCTTTCGGAACGCGCCGATGCCGTCGTGCGCTATCAGGGCGGGCACAATGCAGGCCATACGCTGGTTATCGATGGCGTAAGCTACAAGCTTTCTTTGCTGCCTTCGGGGCTGGTACGCGGCAAGTTCTCGGTTATCGGCAATGGCGTTGTCGTTGATCCTCACCACTTCGTCGCGGAAGTCGAAAAACTGGCGGGCCAGGGAATCTCCATTACCCCCGACGTGCTGCGCATCGCCGAAAACGCGCCTCTGATCCTCTCGCTACACCGCGAACTCGACGCGCTGCGCGAGGATTCGAACTCGGGCCTGAAGATCGGCACCACCCGACGCGGTATCGGCCCTGCCTATGAGGATAAGGTCGGTCGCCGCGCCATTCGCGTCATCGATCTGACCGAACCCGATACGCTCATGGCAAAGATCGAACGGTTGCTCTCCCACCACAACGCGCTGCGTCGCGGCATGGGCGCGGTCGAGATCGATCCCAATGCGATCCACAACGAGTTGATGAGCGTTGCCGACAAGATCGTGCCGTTCATCGATCGCGTCTGGGAGTTGCTCGACGAGCGCCGCAAGAAGGGCCAGCGGATTTTGTTTGAAGGCGCACAGGGCGCCCTGCTCGACAACGATCACGGCACCTATCCGTTTGTGACATCCTCCAACACCGTTGCTGGACAGGCAGCGCCGGGCTCCGGCCTTGGTCCTGCCGCCATCGATTACGTGCTTGGCATCACCAAAGCCTATACCACCCGCGTGGGCGAAGGCCCCTTCCCAACCGAGCAGGACAATGAGATTGGTCAGTTCCTAGGTGAAAAGGGCCGAGAATTTGGCGTGGTCACTGGCCGCAAGCGCCGCTGCGGCTGGTTCGATGCGGTGATTGTGCGCCAGACTGTCAGAACTTCGGGCATTCACGGTATTGCCTTGACCAAACTCGATGTTCTCGATGGCATGGATGAAATCAAGGTCTGTGTGGGCTATGAACTCGACGGCAAGAAAATTGATTACTTGCCTGCCTCAATGGGAGCACAAAGTCGAGTCAAGCCGATCTATGAAACACTGGAAGGCTGGAAGGATACGACCGCCGGTGCGCGAAGCTGGGCCGAACTGCCCGCGCAAGCGGTTAAATATGTGCGCCACATTGAAGAACTGATCGGCGCGCCGGTCGCCCTCTTGTCGACAAGTCCCGAACGGGAAGACACAATTTTGGTGCAAGACCCGTTCCAAGACTGATAAATTTTGTTAGAAAACATCGGCAGAAAGTGAATGTTGAGTAGGTAATGGCCGATTATCGCGAACTCTTGCGCAAGGCGATTGATGCCCTGCCGGACAATACCGGTGCCAATCGCCGGGCGGTTTATGAAAAAGCACGCAGTGCTCTTGTCGCACAATTGCGCGCTGTTGAGCCGCCCTTGCCGGCGCGCGAGATCACCCAGCATCGTCTCAATCTTGAAGATTGCATTCGTCAGGTCGAACAGGAAGCGACCGACCGCCTGCTTGGCCGTCTCAAACAGGCCGAAGAGCATGTGGAAGCCGAGGAGCAGGAAGTCGAACCCGCCCCGGTTCAGCCCGAACCCGAAGCAGCGCCGGAAGCGGAACAGCCGCGCATAGATGAGCCTGCTGAAGATTTCGAGCAAGAGCCTGTTCTTGAGGACGCACCCCCGGCAGCGGACGAGCCTGAACTGGCAACCGAGGAAACGGTCGATGAGGCTGCGGCTGAACCCGAACCCGAACCCGACTTTGAGCCTGTTGCGGACGCATCCCCCGACCAGGAGACAAGCGACGACGTATTTGCGGTTTCTCCACAGTCGGATCAGCCGATCGAACCCGATTTCGGCAATGATGCCGAACCGGAACAGTCGTCCGAAACGCCGGAACCGGCTTTTGAAGAACCTGTCATCGACGAGGAACCTGGCACTGCGGTCGACGAAGCGGAGAAAGACGCCGCTTCTGGTGCGATCCCGCTTTTCGGCGAGACCGACTCCTTTCCGCTTCAGGACAATGATGTCCAGAGCGCGGATGCAGATCCGGTCTTTGATCCCAGCGGGGAAACTCAGGCGCCTGCCCCCGGTTCGATTGAAGACATCATCGCGCAGGCCCAGCGTGAGGCGACAGCCGCAAGCGAGGGTGCCCGGCTCGATAATGTGGTTGCGCTCGACCCCAAGGCCGACCGCACAGAACAATCGCCTCAACACGCTTCCGCTGGCTTGATCATTTCGAGTGCCGATGCGGCCCCGCGCCCCATGTCTCCGCTCGTGGATATTCACGGCAAGCCACTCTCCAGCCATGCTCACGACGAGCCGGCCACCGAAGATCGGTTCGGCGAAGCCATGTCGAGTGTGCGTGAAGTCGATGTGGAGCCGCAAGCCCCCCAGGACTATATGGCCAATGCCGATCCCCAGATCGCCATAGACCGTGCCATTGCCGCGCTCGACCGTGAAGCGCGCGGCGAAGCCAGTGAGGACATCGCGCCAGCCACCGATGAGACGGCTCAGCCCGCGGGCACGCTAGACCCCTTTTCCACCGGCACGCAACCAGCCAATGCGTCCGATGAAACCGTAGAGCCCGCGACAGAGGATCGTTCCGGTGGCGGCTTTAGCGCCGTGACAGTCTTTTTGCTCATTGCCGTCCTTCTTCTGGCTGGTGGCGGCATCGGCGGCTATTTCGCGTGGCGCGAAGGTTACATCGATCTCGATACGGTTTTTGCTCAGTCCGACCCCGCACAGCAGGTTGCCGAGTTGAGCGACGACCCCGAGCCGCAGGAACCTGCGACCGAAGAGCCGTCCACCCCGGTCGAGGGCGTCAACGGAGCCGCCATGTCTGGCGAAGAAATGCCGTTTGTCGAGCCCGATGGTGCAGCCGAGCTTGGTCCGGAAGACCGCTTGCCGGCCGACGAGGATCGCCTGCCATCCGATAACGGCGTGGCCACCAACGGCGAGCCTGCGCCCGGTGACGATCCTGCGGCAGAAGTTGCGACAACCGGCATTCAATCCCTGCTGCTTGAGGAGCAGGCCAGCGGAGCGGCAGGTGCGGTACCCTATTCGGGTTCGGTTGAATGGTCGCGCGGCACCGATGAATTGGGACACCCCACCATTATCGGATCGGCGACAATTCCGGCGCGCAATCTCGATGTACGCGTATTGCTTCGACGCAATGCCGATACGAACCTGCCGGCAAGCCATTTGATGGAAGTGACCTTCAACGTCGCTGAGTCCTTTGTCGGTGGTTCGATCGCCAACCTGCCCGGTGTTCTGCTCAAGGATGAAGAACTCGTGCAGGGCCAGCCTTTGACCGGCGCTTCGGCCCGGATTGTGGGCAATTCGTTCCTCTTTGCGCTTTCGAGCGCCAGCCCGCAGGATGTCGTTGCCAACGAAAACCTGTTGCGCAACCGCGAATGGCTCGATCTGGCAATGGTTTATGGCACTGGCCGCCGCGCCATCATGACCCTCGAAAAGGGCGATGAAGGCAATGCGATCTTCACCGATGTCATGGACGCCTGGTCCGCGCTCGATGCCGAAAGCCAGCCCGACGAGGCCGCCGCCGAATAAACAGACGCGGGCGCATCACACTTTATGGCTGCGCCCGTTTTCCAACCGGTAATGGTTCTGGGCCAGCGCGGCGATATCTTCCTTGTCGTGAGACACCAGAATGGCGTACCAGCCCTGTCGGGCGACAATCTCCCTGATAATCGCGCGCATGGCGTGAGCCGTTTCCTCATCGAGACCGGTGAAAGGTTCATCGAGCAGCAAGACCGGTTTGTTGCGCAGCAATGTGCGCGCCAGCGCCACCCTTTGTTTTTGCCCGCCAGAGAGATTCGCCGCCTGCCGTTTGGAAAGCCCGCTCAGGCCCATATCGGCAAGCGCTTTTTCGACCTCCGGGCTGTCGGCGCGCGCTTTGCTGGAAATACCCAGCGCCACATTGGCCCCAGCGGAAAGGTGATCGAACAGGTTGTCGGCTTGAAACAGGATCGAAACCGGCCTGTTCTCCGGTGCCAGTCCAATGATCGACCGCCCATCGAGAACGACATCGCCTGAGTCCGGCGGCAAAAATCCCGCGATCAGATCGAGCAGCGTCGATTTGCCTGCCCCGCTCGGTCCTGTCAGCCCGGCGATCTTGCCCCGTTCGATCTCCAGATCGAACCGGTAGTCCATTTCGCCGCGCTCATGGCGGTATTTCAGGTTTTCAATCACGAGCATGGGTCAAAAACTCAAATATTCTGGGAATGACAACAAAAGCCACAACAGCAACAATCAGCATCACCGCGGCGATCGCCTCGGCGTCATTGGTCCGGTAGGCGCCAAACGCCCGATACATCAGCCAGGGCAGCGTGGAAAAATCCGACGTGCCGAAAAGGGAGATCACACCCAGATCCCCCAGAGAAAAGACGAAGGCCACCGCAAAGGCATAGCCCATGGGGCGCCCCAGCAGTGGCCACTCCACCCAGCGCCATTGCGCCAGCCCGGAAAGCCCCAGCGAGCGGATCAGTTTCGTGTGACGCGCTGCCAGTGCCTCGAGCGGCGGGCTTAGCGTTGCAAAGACAAAGGGCAACGATAGCAACGCATTGGCGATAACCAGAACCAGCGGAGCTGCCTGTGCCGGCCCGACCCCGACAAAACGCGCGAGCAGGAAAAAACCCAGCGAGAGCACAACCGCTGGAACGGCAAGATAGGTAAAGACGGGAACCCCCAGGATCATGCGCGCCGGGCTGTTGCGTCTCTGCAGGCTGCGCGCCATGCCGAGCCCGATTGCCAGCCCCAGCGAAACAGCGGCGCTCGCGAGCCCGATCCAAAGGCTTGTCCCGGCCGCCTGCCAGAAACTGGCTTGACCAAAAAGGCTCGCCATCGCCGTCCCCGATCCGCGCAGCAGCACCGCCAGCAAGGGCGCACAGAAACAGGCCAGCAAGCCGATCAGCAACACTGTCTGAACAGCGGAAACGAGCATACCTTCCGGCCAGTGCAGTTCCGAACGCCGCCCGAAAAGATTGGCTGCGGGGGTCAGCGTGCTCGCCGGTATGATGATCGCTGCGCAAACGACAAGCTGCACCAGCGCCAGCCGCACCGCCGCCCCAAGATCGAAATCGAGCCGCACCGCCTCATAGATGGCAACCTCAAGCGTCTGGTTGGCAGGGCCACCGCCCAGCACCAGCACGATTGCAAAGCTGGTGAAGCACAAAAGGAATATCGTCGCACCGATACCGGGTATCGAACTCAGGATTGCAGGCAGATCGATAATCTTGAACCGCTGTACCGTCGATAGCCCCAGACTGCGCCCCAGCTTGAGCTTTTCGGGCGGTATCGCTTCGAGCCGGTCAAGCAGCACTCGCGCGGCAAATGCACCATTGAGCAGCACATGCGCGGCCACAATGCCCCAGAATCCATAGATCGAGGCCCCGGTCGATATCCCGAATGGCGCAAGCACAAGGTTGGCCCAACCCACGCGCCCCCAGATCGCGATCAGACCCGAGACAACCACCAGCGAAGGCAAAACCAGCGCCGAGGATAAAAGTCCAACGATCAGTCCGCGCCCGAAAAACCGCAGCCGATCCAGCGACCAGGCCAGCACAACCCCGACAATCAGCGACAGCAGGGTGGAGGTGCCTGCCTGTATCGCGGACATGCGGACAAGATGGCCGATATCGGCGACCGTACTGCCTGTTGTGGCAAAGCTGCGACCGGCAAATGTCAGCGCAGCCAGTAATGCGCCGATCAACAGCGCGATACAAAGGGCGATGAAAAACCCGGCCAGAACGCGACCGGGCCGCCAGCGCAAATCTGGCAGCCCGGTACGCGAAAGATCAGCGAAGGGCTGAGAAGGCTTCTTCAATCCACGCTCTTGTGTTTTGCGTCACCGCGTCGCTGTCAAGCAGCAGTGCCGGATCGGGATCGATCATCTGGGCAAAGCCCTCATGCAATCCGCCCTCAGGTTCGACCACCGGATACATCCAGTTGGTTTCCGGGATTACGGCCTGCGCTTGCGGACTTACCAGATAGGCCAGAAAGTCCCGTGCAAGGTCTTGGTTCTCGCTTGCGCTCAGGATACCGGCCACTTCGATCTGGGTGTAATGCCCCTCATCGAAACGCGCGGCAGCAAACCGGTCGTCATCCTCGGCAATCAGGTGATAGGCTGGCGAGGTCGTATAGGAGAGCACCATATCGGCCTCCCCGGACAGGAACAGGTCGTAGGATTCCGACCAGCCATTGGTGACGGTCAGCACATTGGGAGCAATCCCGCGCCAGATATCGATGGCGCCATCCCCATAGGCCGCCTTGATCCACAGCACCAGCCCCAACCCCGGCGTTGAAGCACGCGGGTCCTGAATGACGATCTTGAAATCGTCAGGCATCGCGGCCAGTTCCTCGAAACTGGCAGGCGGATTGTCCACGATTTCGCTGTTATAGACAAAGGCGAAATAGCCGTAGTCGACCGGCGCGAATACCGCATCGGTCCAGTCGAGCGGCAGGTCCAGCCCTTCAAATTCCAACCCATGCTCGACAAAAAGTCCTGTCGCCATGGCCTCGCCCACGGTGGCCGTATCGAGTCCTAAAATGATATCGGCGCTGGTATCGTCTCCCTCCAGTTGAGCGCGGCGCAACGCCCCTATCGAGGAGTCGGTGGCAACGAAATTGACCTCACAATCACATTGCGCCTCAAAACCCTCTTTGAGCGCCGGGCCGGGTCCCCAACTGGCGGCAAATGCATCATAGGTATAGATAGTGAGCGTTGGATTTTCCTGCGCTTGGGCTTGGACAGCAACAGCTCCCAAGGCAACCGCACACAGGCTTGCAGTGAAAAATCGGTTCATCCCGATCGTCCTTTCTTGCGCGCAGGCTCGATAAGAACCATGCAGCCATTCGTTGCGGTCAATTTTGGACAAGAGAATTGTGTCTAATGGCATTTTGGGCGGTCGGCGCCCTCTTGCCATCTCGAACTTCCTCCGCCAGCATGACCTGGTTCAGGTTCAATGGGTTTTTCTCAGCTCCGGAACACCGGAACACCCCAGCGAGACGAGGCGACACTATATCTGTGCCAACCCCAGTGCAAGAGCCATTCCCCCCGCTCACTTTCGATGGACCTCTGCTTGTCGTGGGCGGGAGCGCGTTCGCCCCGCGCCTGCTCTCCGAACTGGCACCGAGGGCCGTAGGGATCGTCGGTGCCGATAGCGGCGCTGATGCGATTGTCGCCGCCGGGCTGGTGCCCGATGCGGTCATAGGCGATATGGATTCGGTGGCCGATCCAAAGGGCTTTGGCCCACACACCCGGATCGTTGCGCTGGCCGAACAGCAAACCACCGATTTTGAGAAATGCCTCTATTCGACCCGCGCGCCGGTAACGCTGGCAGTCGGCATGACGGGCGGGCGTTTCGATCATACGCTGGCTGCCCTGCACGCCATCGCCCGTTATGCCGAAGAACGGCGCATCATCCTCATCGACGAACACGATCTCGCGCTCGGCGTTTCCGGTTCAATACGCCTCCGAGTCGGTGTCGACCAGCGCGTATCGATCTATCCCCTCGGTCGCACGCAATTTTCGGGCTCCCGAGGTCTCGCCTATCCGCTTGACGGGCTGGTTATGGAACAGGGCAGGTTCATCGGAACATCCAACGCCTCGATTGCCGACGAGATTGAGATTTCGGTGGCGCCGGGAAAGCAAAGTCCGTGGCTTCTAATCCTTGAGCGAAGCCTGCTGCCAAGACTTCTATAAAGCCTCGTCGGTATCGGCGCGGCTGGCCAGCACCTTGTCGATCCGCCTGCCATCCATATCGACGATTTCAAACCGCCAGCCCAGCGCATTGATAGATTCACCTGTCTGGGGCAGCCGTCCGAAGATCTCGATCAGAAAGCCCGCGACGGTCTGATAGTCCCGCTTGGGTGGCAGGCTTATATCCAGAAGGTCGCTCATGGCATGGGCAGAAAGCGTGCCCGACAACAGCCATGAGCCATCCTCGCGCTGAACTGCATGATGATGGGCCTCAATATCCATGTCCGAGCGAAAGACCCCGGCAATCGCTTCAAGCAGATCCGAGGGCGTCACCACGCCTTCCAAATGGCCATATTCATCCATAACCAGCGCTATGGGCTGTTCGGATTGCCGCAGCATCGCAAGGACGTCGAGCGCGCCCATCGATTCGGGGATAGTCGGCACCTTGCGCACAAATTCTCGCAAGCGGGCTTCACTATCGGGCATCTCACCGGCAAGGCATTCGCGGATCACAATAACCCCGATGATATTGTCCGCATCGCCATCCGATACCGGCAATCGTGTGTGCCGGGTTTGCGTCAATATGCTCCTGATCGTTTTCGGGTCGGCCTGCAGTGAAAGCGCTTCCACATCGACCCGCGGCGTCATGATATTGCGTGCCACGCTGTCTGAAAGTTGCAACACACCGGCAATCATGCGCTTTTCATCGCGTTCGATCACCCCCATCGCCGCGGCCTCAGCCACAAGCGCCTTGATCTCTTCTTCAGTCACCACTTCTTCGGCCACTTCCCTCTGCCCCATGAGACGGAAGATCAGTTTTGTTGAATTATCCAGCAACCAGACCAGCGGAGCCGCGGCAATGGACAGAAAATACATCCCAGGCGCCACCGTGCAGGAAATCGCCTCCGCATTGCGCAAGGCCAATTGCTTGGGCACCAACTCGCCCACGACCACCGAGAAATAGGTGACGAGCGCAACGATGCCGCCATAACCAAGCGCAGATGCCAGGGGTGCAGGCAAGCCGACTTGGGCCAGCCATTGCCCAAGCGCTCCGCCCAATGTCGCACCGGAAAAAACACCGGCAACAATCCCGATCAGCGTTATGCCGATCTGGACGGTGGATAGGAAACGCCCCGGTTCTTCGGCGAGTTGCAATGCGCGGGCCGCACCGGGGCGCCCCTGTACAACAAGACTGCGCAATCGTGATTTGCGCGACGATACGATAGCAATTTCCGACATGGCAAAAACGCCATTGAGCAGAAAAAGCCCAAGCAGAATCGCCAGTTCAACCACGAGCCGGTGCGCCCATTATGGTTGACATGAAATCACCGCCCCGGCCCCCATTCGACAGAACGTATCACCTATACCGGCTGCGCCTTCGCTGCTTCTTTCACGGCATCCTGCACTTTTTCAAAAGCCCGCACCTCGATCTGGCGAATACGCTCGCGCGAAACATCGTATTCTTGCGCCAGTTCTTCCAGCGTCATCGGACTTTCCTGCAGCCGTCGTGCCTTGAAAATCGCCCGCTCGCGCTCGTTGAGCACATCCATCGCGTTTTCAAGCAACCCCATACGCTCGTCATATTCCTGGCTGGCGCCAAGAACTTCTTCCTGATCGGGCGTATCGTCGATCAGCCAGTCCTGCCACTGGCTCGCCCCCTCATCGGCCCGCATGGGCGCATTGAGCGAGGCATCGCCGGTCAGACGCTGGTTCATCGAAACCACGTCATCCTCGGTAACGTTGAGCGTAGTCGCGATCTGCTTGATCTGGTCAGGATGCAGGTTGCCGTCCTCAAGCGCGGCGATCTGGCCCTTGATCCGGCGGAGATTGAAAAACAGGCGCTTTTGCGCGGCTGTGGTGCCAATCTTGACCAGCGACCATGAGCGCAGCACATATTCCTGAATCGAGGCGCGGATCCACCACATGGCATAGGTAGCCAGCCGGAATCCCTTGTCGGGCTCGAAACGCTTTACCGCCTGCATCAGACCCACATTGCCTTCCGAAATGACTTCGGAAATCGGCAGACCATAGCCGCGATAGCCCATGGCGATCTTGGCAACCAGACGCAAATGCGATGTGATGAGCCTTTGCGCAGCCTCGGGGTCTGCGTGCTCCTTATAGCGCTTGGCCAGCATGAATTCTTCATCCGGGTCAAGCATCGGAAACTTGCGGATTTCCTGCAGATAGCGATTCAGTCCGTCTTCTGAACTGAGCACAGGCACATTTGATTGGGCCATTTGAGCACCCCCTTTGGCAGCGGGCTCACTGGCAATCTAGTGCCAGCAAACCATGCCGCGGATCACCTGCTATTTGGCTGATCTCACGACAGTGGCGATTAATATAGGTCGGAAATTGCGCATTGCACCCCCGGCCGGTGATTTTTCAGTCGTGTTAAGTATCAAACGCGAACATTGCGATTATGTTGCATGATCGGACAGTCGATCGACAAGCGCGGCAAGATCGGCCGGCAGATCCGCCTCGAACCGCAAGGTCTCGCCCGTTACCGGGTGCGCAAAGCCAAGGATTGCGGCATGGAGCGCCTGCCTGCCGAGCCTGGTTACACCCGCCTTGAGATCGTCGGGCAATTTGTTGACCTTTGTTGCAAAACCGCTTCCATAAAGCGGATCGCCCAAAAGCGGATGACCGGTATGGGTCATATGGACGCGGATCTGATGTGTGCGCCCTGTTTCCAGTTCGCACCGCACCTGCGCTACCGACCAGCCCTCATCGCCATACCGGTCCGTCACCTTGTAATGGGTTATCGCCTCCCGCCCGTCACGTCCGATCACCGCCTGCTTGAACCTGTTGTGCGGATCGCGCCCGATCAGCGTTTCGATTGTTCCCAATAGTGGATTTGGAATCCCCCAGACCAGCGCCCGATAGGCGCGTTCGAGCGGGCCTGTCCGGCCATGATCGGCAAATTGCGCCGCCAGCCCGTTATGAGCCTCTTCGGTCTTGGCAGCGACCATCACGCCCGAAGTATCTTTATCGAGCCGGTGCACAATCCCTGGCCGTTTGACGCCCCCGATCCCGCGCAGCGATTCCCCGCAATGGTGGATCAGCGCATTGACCAGCGTACCATCCTCATTGCCAGGCGCTGGATGCACCACCATCCCGGCGGGCTTGTTGATGACGATAAGGTGTTCGTCTTCATACAAGATGTCGAGCGCGATATTCTGGCCTTCGGGCTCGGCCTCAACCGGCTCGGGCGCCTCAAGTGTGATGGACTCGGCGGCCCGGACACGATATTTGGGCACATCGAGTGTCGCCCCATCCACCGTGACCGCGCCAGAAAGGATCAGATCCTTGATTCTGTTGCGCGAAAAGGCTGGAAAGACGGCGGCAAGAAACGCATCGAGCCGTGTGCCGGCCCCTTCCTCGGAAACCTGCACACTATGCTCATTATCTTTGATCGGACCCTGGGCCATGTCTCATCCTGAACCCAACAGCCAGAACGCCGAGCAGCCCTATAGCGAAGAGGCGCTCAAGATCATGGCCAAGGCGCGCCGCCGCGCCGGGTTTTCCGTTTTGATTATGCTGATCGGCTTTATGACCATTGCTTTGGTTGTTGTCTATCGGCTCTCTTCAATGGGGTCCGATATCGACACCCGTTACGCTGCCCAGTCCATCGCCCTGCCCGCAGGCGCAACCGTCATTTCCAGCCAAGTCGCCGATGGCATCGTCACCGTTACCTATGCGACCGGCGGGGATACCGCCATTCGCCTCTTTGACGGGCAGACCGGCGAACTTATCAACGAAATCGCCATCCTCGCACAATAAGCGAACGGCCAGCCCTTTATGGGCTGGCCGCTTCACATTCTACTCTAAACGTTGAAACGCAGGCTTTTGGCCTGCACAACGCCTTCAAGCGCTGCTATCTCATCGAGCTGTCCATCGCTCAGCACACTGTCGATCGACAAAAGCGCGATCGCATCCTTGCCCTGCTCCAGACGGCCCAGGTTGAAGTTGGCGATATTGATGTCGAGCGTACCCAAAAGCGTGCCCAGCCGTCCGATAAATCCCGGTTTGTCCTCATTGGTGATATAGAGCATGTTTGGCGTGAGTTCGGCCTCCAGATTGATCCCCTTGACCTGAATGATCCGTGGATTGCCGCCCGAAAACACGGTCCCTGCAACGCCCCGCTCCTGCCGCTCGGTAATCACGGTGAGCCGGATATAGTTGTCATAGGCGCCATGCTGCTCGCGATTGACCGTTTCAACCGCAATGCCACGATCCTTGGCCAGAACCGGGGCTGAAACCATGTTCACATCGCCCAGCAATGGCTTCAACACCCCGTTGAGCGCCGCGGCCACCATCGGCTTGGTATTCAGCTCGGCGACATCGCCCTCGAACTCGATTCGGATGCCCTTGATCGCGGTTTCGGTCAATTGGCCGGCAAACGATCCCAGCATTTCCGCTAGTTTCACAAACGGGGTCAGCTTAGGCGCTTCTTCCGCCGAAATCGAGGGGAAGTTGAGCGCATTGATGACTTCGCCGGTATTGAGATAGGCCGAAATCTGCTCGGCGACCTGCAATGCGACATTTTCCTGCGCCTCGGTGGTCGAGGCACCCAGATGGGGCGTGCAGATCACGTTCGGCATGTTAAAAAGCGGGTTTTCCTTGGCTGGCTCTTCGAGAAACACATCCAGCGCAGCGCCCGCGACCTTGCCCGATTCCAGCGCGTCTTTCAGTGCCGCCTCGTCGATCAACCCGCCACGCGCGCAATTGATAACCCGCACCCCGTCCTTCATCTTCTTGAAGGCTTCGGCATTGAGGATATTGCGCGTTGCATCGATCAGCGGGGTATGGAGCGTAATGAAATCGGCCCGCGCCAGAAGATCGTCCAGTTCCACCTTCTCGATCCCCAGATCGATAGCGCGTTCGGGCGTGAGGAACGGATCGTAAGCCACGACCTTCATCTTCAGCCCCAGCGCGCGGTCGGCAACGATCGAACCGATATTGCCCGCCCCGATCAGTCCCAGCGTCTTGTTGGTCACTTCAACGCCCATGAAGCGGTTCTTTTCCCACTTGGACGCACGGGTTGAGGCGTCGGCCTCGGGAATCTGCCGCGCCAGCGCCAGCATCAGCGAAATCGCATGTTCTGCCGTAGTGATCGAGTTGCCGAAAGGCGTGTTCATCACAATGATACCCTTGGCGGTCGCCGCCGGAATATCGACATTGTCGACCCCGATGCCAGCCCGCCCGATCACCTTCAGGTTCGTCGCCGCCGCGAGAATCTTTTCAGTCACTTTTGTCGCCGAGCGGATCGCCAGCCCGTCATACTGCCCGATCACTTCGAGCAGCTTGTCCTTATCCTTGCCCAGATCGGGCAGGTAATCGACCTCAACCCCGTTATCCTTGAAAATCTGAACAGCCGTGGGGCTGAGCTTGTCTGAAACCAGTACCTTGGCCATCTTGGCCTCCATGAAATGAATATGTCTGTGACGGCGGCCTCGGAGCCCGTTTCCCTTCTCCCCTTGAGGGAGAAGGTGGGTCGGCGAAGCCGGGTCGGATGAGGGGTGCGGACGCCGACCTAAGCCGCCAGTGCCGCCTTCTTTTCCTCGGCAAAAGCCCAGTCCAGCCACGGCGTCAGCGCTTTGAGGTCTGCTGTTTCCACCGTCGAACCGCACCAGATACGCAAGCCGGTGGGTGCGTCGCGATAGCCCCCGATATCGTAGGCCACGCCTTCCTTGTCGAGCCGGGCAACCAGCGCCTTGGCCAGCTTGGCCTGCGCGTCGTCATCGAGCGCGGTTACTTCCGGATCGACGATTTTCAGGCACACCGAAGTGTTGGAGCGCAGCTTTGGGTCCGCACAGAGGAAATCGATCCAATCGGTTTTTGCCACCCAATCGGCAATTGCCTTTTCATTGGCATCGGCACGGGCCTGCAGGCCCTTGAGACCGCCGACCGAAAGCCCCCATTCCATCGCATCCACAGCGTCTTCGACGCAGAGCATGGAAACGGTATTGATGGTCGCACCTTCAAAAACGTCGGCCATCAGCTTGCCGCCCTTGGTCAGGCGGAAGATTTTCGGCATCGGGCGATTGTCGGGAGTAAAGGTTTCGAGCCGCTCCACTGCGCGGGGGGAAAGGATCAGAATACCGTGCGCCGCTTCCCCGCCCAGAACCTTCTGCCAGGAAAAGGTCACGACATCGAGCTTGGCAAAATCCATGTCCTGCGCAAAGGCCGAAGAGGTGGCATCGCAAATGGTCAGCCCTTCGCGATCCGCCGGGATCCAGTTCGCATCCGGCACACGCACGCCTGAGGTCGTACCGTTCCAGGTGAACACAACATCGCGGGTAAAATCGACCTGGGTGAGATCGGGCAGTTCGCCATATCCGGCCTTCAAAACCCGCACATCGTCGAGTTTGAGTTGCTTTTGCACGTCCGTGACCCAGCCCGAACCGAACGATTCCCAGGCCAGCATATCGACGCCGCGCGCGCCCAACATGCCCCACATCGCCATTTCTACCGCGCCGGTATCGGAGGCCGGCACGATGCCGATCAGGTAATCGTCAGGCACTTGCAAAAGTTCGCGGGTGAGATCAATGGCGCGCTTGATGCGGGCTTTCGCCGGCTTGGCGCGATGCGAACGACCGACAAGGGCGTTCTGCAATGCGTTAAGCGACCAGCCGGGACGCTTGGCACAGGGACCGGAAGAAAAATTGGGATTGGCCGGAACCACGTCCGGCTTGGCGGCACCAGCCGCTTGGGAAATATCTGTCATGTTGCTCCATCCTTGCAGATGGGTCGTCCCTCGTTGGGGAGGGATGGCCCGTCGACGCGTTTATAGGAAGGAGGAGGGAATGGCAAGGCCGACTATTGCCTCTGCGCCGTTATCGCGTGCCATTGTGTCGGCATGTCGTCATAACCGCTACCCTGCCAAGTCTGGATGTCAATGTTGGACCAGGCGCCATTGCCGTTCCAGAGGTCCAAAAGCTCGTCCCTGCTCAAGTAATTGTAATACCTTCCAAACTTGTCATGACCTTCTCCATCTCCGCCTTTGAAGCTGGCCCAGGCGTAACCATCCGTCTTGAGCGCTTTATGGATACGGCCAACGATTTCGGGAAGCTGTACACGCCTTGCATGCAACAGTGAGGCGCACGCATATATGCCATCATAGGCCTGGTCTGCATCAAGCTCGTGAAAAAGCATGACCCTAACCGGGAATCCTAATAATTTTTCCGCTTCTTGTGCAAGCTCCGCGGAACCATCGGTTGCATCAACCAAGATCCCTGCGTCGAGCATCCTTTTCGCGTCAAAGCCGCTGCCTGTACCGAGCTCCAAAACTCTCGCGCCCGACGGCATTAAAGAGATAAAACTATCAAGCCATACATTCGTGCTTGGGGTGCTCACATATTCTTGCGCATTCTCGGCATAGAACCTCAGAGTCTCATTGGTCATTGCGTTCCCTTACTAACTTGCGATGTTTTCACCATAGTCGCCCTCCTGTCCCATTGTCACCTCGGGCGAAGCATGTCCCGGCATGATCGGGGAACCCGATGCAACGTATGCGCGCCACTATCGGTTCTTGCATCGATTCTTGCCCCATTCTCTCCGTTCTAGCCGGAGCCCTCGCGCCTCTCATCCTGCTCCATCCCCTCCGTTATCGTCCCCGGCCTTGAGCCGGGGATCTCTCTTTGCAGCGCTTGCTTGGGGCACAGACCCGCGGGTCAAGCCCACGGGCGAAACAGAGAAGCATTGCCAAAAAACTTATCCCCGCTTCTCCAAGTGCACTTATTCTTGCTCTCACGGCCGCACCGAGGACGAGGATGCATACGAGCTTCCGGTGAGGGTGAGATTGGAGAAGGGAGGAGCTTGGGTTTGAGCCTGGAACCCATTGGCCTCCGGGCACTCTGGTCTTGTCTGCCAGGCTGGTTCGGGTCCGATGGGGTCGCCCAGCGGAGGCCGGAACGTCACCGAGGCCAGCCACAGGACGCCTGTGGTAACCGGGGAAACCCGGCGGGGATTGGCCCCAGCCCGAGCGGACGCCACGCCACAAATCCCGAGCGCATGGGGCGATGATCGCTTCATAAAATAATTTCAGTATGCGGAGCACTCATCGCCCCATGCCGTCCATCTCTCTCGCTCAACCGAGGCCGCTGGCCGTCGGGCGCTTTGACATGGCTGAACAAGGAGTATGCCGACATCGCGTGAAGCCTCTC
>NZ_RZMW01000042.1:55340-195013 GCF_003992625.1 Pelagibacterium lentulum
TGAAGCCTCTCAGGCTCGCACACGGAGGAACGGAGTGACGACCCCGGCGCACTTTTGTGCCGCGCCGTCGCAGGCGCTACGATGGGCATAGCGACGAGCGTCATGCCCGCAGTGGTGCGCGCCGTGAGACAGAACAAGCTCGCGTGGTGACTTGGGAATTGCCCGTATTGGACGAACCGTAGGTGAGGACCTCGCGCGACGTTTCGCGCGCCCAGCCGGAGGGCCAGCGCAGCGCATAGGCGCGGTCCTAGCGCCGTCATGCGCGAAGCGGTGCGGCCCGTGAGGCAAAGAAAACCCGCGTGAGGCAGATAAACAAGCGAAGCGGTACGCCCCGTGAGACAAAAAAATCCCCGCGAACCAAAACTAATGCCGCAGGCCCGGCGCCTCCTGCCCGGTGCTTTGCACATAGTCCTTATACCCGCCGCCAAAAGCGCGGATACCATCGGGACCGATTTCGAGAACGCGGTTGGAAAGCTCGGAAAGGAAATGCCGGTCGTGGCTGACAAACAGCATCGTGCCTTCGTAATTGGCCAAGGCCTCGATCAGCATTTCCTTGGTCGCGATGTCGAGATGGTTGGTGGGCTCGTCCAGCACGAGGAAATTGGGGGGATCGAACAGCATCATGGCCATGACCAGCCGCGCCTTTTCCCCGCCCGAAAGCACCCGGCACTTCTTTTCGATCTCATCGCCGGGAAACCCGAAACACCCGGCAAGCGCTCGCAGCGAGGCTTGTCCTGCCTGCGGGAATTCAGATTGCAGCATGTCAAAGACCGACAAATCCCCGTCCAGCCGGTCCATGGCATGCTGGGCGAAATAGGCCATCTTGACGCTGGGGCCGCGCGCAACGCTGCCCGTATCGGGCTCGGCGGCCCCCGTCACCAGCTTGAGGAGCGTTGATTTGCCAGCCCCGTTCACCCCCATGATCGCCCAGCGCTCTTTGCGGCGCACATGGAAATCGAGCCCGTCATAAATGACCTTCTCGCCATACGCCTTTGAAATATCCTTGAGCACCGCCACATCCTCGCCCGAACGCGGCGCAGGCCGGAACTCGAACACGACCCGCTGGGCGCGCTTGGGCGGCTCAACCCGGTCGATCTTATCGAGCTTTTTCACCCGGCTCTGCACTTGCGCCGCATGAGACGCACGCGCCTTGAACCGCTCGATGAACTGGATTTCCTTGGCCAGCATGGCCTGCTGGCGCTCGAACTGGGCCTGCTGGTTCTTGTCGGCAATAGCGCGTTGTGCCTGATAGAACTCGTAATCGCCGCTATAGGAGGTGAGACTGCCCGCATCGATCTCGATGATCTTGTTGACCACGCGATTCATGAAGGCCCGGTCGTGCGAAGTCATCAGCAATGCGCCGGAGAAATTTTTCAGAAAATCTTCGAGCCAGATCAGGCTTTCAAGATCGAGGTGGTTCGAAGGCTCGTCAAGCAGCAGAACGTCCGGGCGGGCGAGCAGGATTTTTGCCAGCGCCACGCGCATCTTCCAGCCGCCCGACAACGCGCCCACATCGCCATCCATCATGGCTTGGCTAAATCCCAGCCCGTCCAGCACTTCGCGCGACCGGCCATCCAGCGCATAGCCATCGAGTTCCTCGAACTGCTCAGTCACCTCGCCATAACGCGCGATGATCGCGTCCATCTCGTCAGCCTTGTCGGGATCGCCCATATCGGCTTCGAGTTGCCGCATCTCGGCGATAAGCGCGGCAACCGGTCCGGCTCCGTCCATCACCTCGGCAACCACCGACCGCCCGGCCATTTCGCCCACATCCTGGGAGAAATAGCCGATCGTCGTGCCCCTATCGACACTGACCTGGCCCTCGTCGGGCGCTTCCTCACCGGTAATCATGCGGAAAAGCGTCGTCTTGCCTGCGCCATTGGGTCCGACAAGGCCGATCTTTTCGCCCTTCTGGAGCGCCGCCGAGGCCTCGATGAAGACGATCTGCCTGCCGTTCTGTTTGCCGATATTTTCCAGCCGGATCATGAAAGCGCTGCCCTGCACAATTTAAAAGCCGCCCCACTGCGGAGCGGCCGGAACGTAATGTCAGCCGTAAATCATTTCAGCGCGGCAAGTGCAACAGGGCAAACGCGCAAAAAAAGAGGCGCCCCATTTGGAGCGCCTCGATTGACCACCTTAAAGCGGTGCCGACATCATCGGATCTGCCGGCGGAACACCGCCATCTTCCGGGGGAGGCATGTCGCAAGCTGCAAGCGCCATGAGGACCGGAAAAGCAAAAAGCACAAGAATCTTCTTCATCGAAATGATCTCCTTTATTTCTTGTCACAAACAAACTGCCAGACCGTCAAAGCCGGGCGATCACTGGAGCTGTGCATCTATATAAGTCTGAACCTGCCCTCCGAGTTCCGGATCTGTCTGGGCGGCGGTGAAAATCATATTGTATTCTTCCACTGTCAGGCCGTCAGTGGCTTCCACAACTTCTGTCATTTCCATCTGGGCCTGCATTTGCAGTTCCATCAGCTCTTCATCGTTTTGAGCTGCCTGCATCTGCTGGTCATATTCCATGCCGATCTCATTGACCTGCACATAGGCAACGGCAAAAGCCTGCAATTGCGAATCGGAAAAATCCATCATAGGCGCGGTCATCATCGGATCTGCCGGCGCAGGCGGCGGTGCGGTATTTTCCTGAGCGAGAGCAACAAGGCTGCCGCTTGCCAAAAGCGCTGTACCAGCAAGGAGCGAAAGTGCTGTGCGTCGAAGTGTCATTTGGGTTCCTTTTCCAAGAACGGGTTGGGAACGCCTCGCGGAGACGAACATTTTCTGGAGCTTTTTAACTGTGCCCAGCGGCTCAGCTGACGCCGCCCTGCACAAATTTGTTAATCCAGAGCCTTGAATTTTGTTCCATCGCCCAGTGCGTTTCCGCAAAGAACTTTAAAAATTCAAAGTCGATCCAATCTCATTTCAGAATATGTCGAGATTTTGACATAAACAAAACATCCTGGATCACGCCAGAATGTGGTTTTTATTAGAACTTTTGACCTTAGATTATTGCGGAAGTGCGAAAACAATATTTTTCATCACAGGATTGTGAATAATTGTCTCACAAACAATACATATAGATGATTTTTCTAATCATATACTTACCAGGTGCAATGGGCTTTTTTTCGCCGCCAGCGTTCTGGGAACCCGGTTGACACTTACATTCGCCCCCGGTCACAACCTTTGTGACCGAATTTTCAAGCGATTGCGCCGAAATGCCCTTGCCCGATTCACCGAAAGCCACGCTCATTCAGCCGATTTTTGCAGGGATCCTTGCCGCAATTGTTGGCTTTGCCTCCTCATTTGCCATCGTGCTGCAAGGCTTTGCCGCAGTGGGGGCAACGCCGGAACAGGCAGCATCGGGACTTTTCGCCCTTACGTTTGCTATGGGAGCGCTTGGCATCGCCTTGAGCCTTTTGACACGAATGCCGATTGCCATAGCGTGGTCGACCCCCGGTGCTGCGCTCCTGATTTCAACTGGTGCGATCGAGGGCGGTTTTCCCGTTGCTGTTGGAGCCTTTATGATTGCCGGCATACTGGTCGTCGTCGCCGGATTGTGGCGGCCTTTCGGGCGAGCCGTTGCCGCTATTCCCATGCCACTTGCAGGCGCAATGCTGGCCGGTGTGCTGTTCAACCTTTGCCTGGCGCCTGTGCGTGCAATGGGAGAATTGCCGTTATTGGCCCTGCCAATCGTATTATCATGGGCGCTTGCCTTAAGGTTTGCCAGAGTTTGGGCCGTCCCGATCGCGGTCATGGTCACGGCAATTTGCGTTTTCATCGCGACACCCCTTCCTCAGGGCGCCTTGGGCAATATCTGGCCGCAACCGATATGGGTTATCCCCGCATTCAGTTTCGATGCAATGATCGGAATAGCTGTCCCGCTCTTTATCGTAACTATGGCATCGCAAAACATACCTGGCCTCGCCGTTCTGCGCACGAACGGCTACAATCCAGATCTGCGACCGATTTTCGTGTCGACTGGCGCACTGAGCGGCGCAATTGCCTTTCTCGGTGGCCAGATGATCAACCTTGCGGCGATCACCGCTGCACTCTGCGCCGGGCCCGAGGCACACCCAGATACGAAGAAGCGCTATATCGCAGCGGTAGCAGGCGGGCTCTTTTATATTGCCCTCGCCCTGTGCGCTGGTCTTGCCGCGGCATTTGTCGCTGCCGCGCCGCCAATTCTCATCGAAGCTGTTGCCGGACTGGCATTGATGAGCAGCCTCGCAGGCGCATTGATGGGCGCGATGGCAGATGAGGATAACCGAATACCGGCAATCGTGACCTTTGTGACCGCGGCATCCGGCGTCACGGTGCTTGGCATTGGCGCAGCCTTTTGGGGACTGATTGCAGGAGGGGTTCTGATGCTTATCATGCAAAAGCGGCGCCCCGATACCGGGACGCCGCTTGCCAAATCATAATACCGGCAATGTGCCTAATTGAAGCGATACCGCAACGTGGCTCGCACTTCATGGATCAGCGCATGATCGATGGAATAGTTATGCGGTGCGCTCGTGTTCTCAATTTTGTTAATATAAAGACCACGATAGCCGAGATCGGCAACAACCGAGCCGAAGTCATATCCGACACCGGCCATACCTGCTGCAGCGAAACTGGTGTTGGAGCCTCTAGGTCCCGTTACGCCGCCGGGCTCGCTAGTGTCCATATCGTTGAAGGCAACACCCGCGCCAACACCGAGATACCCGAACATGCCACCAGCAGCAGAAAGGCCAAGGTCACCGAGTCCGAAATCGTAATAGGCATTGGCCAACGCAATGGTAGAGCGCAGGTTAAGGGAGTAGTCGCCGGCAGCCCACGTTGCTCCGGCGTTAGGTACATTGATCGCCATGCCTCGGTTTTGCAGGTAGTCAACGGTTACGTCAAAACGAAAGCCATCACCGGTTTCATAACCCGCGCCAACACCGGCGCTGTAGCCATAGCCAAATTCATTGACGGGAAATGGGGCTGGATCAAAATCAGGATGGTTAACCTCTTTGGCCCAACCCAGATTGCCGCCGACCGAGCCGCGCAGATAGAACGACCCCTTCAGCCCATAATCGACGTCCGGCACGTAGGGCGGAACATAGTCCTTATAGACCGGATAATTATATTGGATTGGATCCGCGGCTAGAGCCGAACCGGCAAACACCGCCGCTAGGCCAAAGACGGAACATGCGACCAGTTTGCGCATAAAAAACACCCCTGCACAGATCGAAGTAATTCAACTGCGCAGAAACATAGTTCAATTTTCTTAAAGCGCGATTAACCGTAGTTTTTAAGCATGAGGAAGAGAAAGTTGTCAGAAAAATGGGGTGGATGCTTATGCAGCACCGCCCCATATCTTAATCAAATATGAAAAAAGACAACAATCGGCGTCAGGCTACCTTGCCGATGGCCGTTGCGATTTCCTGCACCACCTGGTTGACCAGAACGGCATCATCGCCTTCGCCCATCACCCGAATGACCGGCTCGGTGCCGGATTCGCGAATGACCAGACGCCCGGCTTTGCCCAGCCGCAATTCGGAATCGGCGATCAGTTGCTTGATCACCTTGTCCTCGAGCGGCTTGCCGCGTTGATAGCGAACATTGTGCAGCAGTTGCGGAACCGGCTCGAACTTGTGGCACACTTCGGAAACCGGACGTCCCTCCTGCTTGACCACGGAAAGCAATTGCAGGGCGGCAACCAGACCATCGCCGGTCGTTGTATAATCGGAAAGGATGATATGGCCGGATTGCTCGCCGCCGACATTGAACCCTTTGCTGCGCATGGCTTCGAGTACGTAGCGATCGCCAACACCGGTCCGTTCCAATTTCAGCCCGAGCGTTTCAATATAGCGCTGCAACCCAAGGTTGGACATGATGGTTGCAACAATGCCATTGCCGCGCAGCGTGCCCCGGCTGTGCCAGGCATTGGCGATAACCGCCATCAGTTGGTCCCCGTCGACCTTCTCGCCTTTCTCGTCGACGATAAGAACGCGATCGGCATCGCCATCGAGGGCAATGCCGATATCGGCGCGCGTTTCCTTGACCTTATCGATCAGTGCCTGCGGTGCTGTCGAGCCGCAATCGAGATTGATGTTGAAACCGTCGGGCGCAACAGCAATCGGGATGACCTCGGCGCCCAACTCCCACAGCACTTCCGGTGCTGTCTTGTAGGCTGCCCCATTTGCACAATCGACGACCACACGCAGCCCGGTAAAGTCTATATCGCGCGACAGGGTGCGTTTTACATATTCGACATAGCGTGTCCGCGCTTCGTCGATGCGCTTGGCACGACCGATTTTCTCGCCCTGCGAAAGCCGCGAGGTCAGATCGGAATCGATGAGCTTTTCAATTTCCTGCTCGAAACTGTCCGACAGCTTATAGCCATCGGGCCGGAACAGCTTGATGCCATTGTCGTCGAACGGATTATGCGAAGCCGAGATCATCACCCCGATATCGGCGCGCAAGGAGCGCGTCAGCATCGCGACAGCCGGTGTTGGCATCGGTCCAAGCAACAACACTTCCATGCCCACCGCCGTAAAGCCTGCAGTCAAGGCATTCTCGATCATGTACCCTGAGCGACGCGTATCCTTGCCGATCACCACACGATGGGTATAGTCCCCGCGCCGGAATGCAAGGCCCGTGGCCATGCCGACTTTGAGCGCAAGATCCGGCGTGAGTTTCTTACCATTGGCGAGCCCCCGGATACCGTCGGTCCCAAAATACTTTCGTGCCATGCTTGTGTCGTGCCCTAGGTTAATTCTCGTGCGCACCGTGCGCCCCATTATAGGCATAAGCACGGCACAAAAAAAGTTTGTTGCCTTGAAGCGGTAAACTTCGGCAGCAAATCTTTTAAGCTAAATCCGCTCAAGTGTCAGAAAACGGTAGGTATTCACTCTGGCAAAGGCCTCAGGCGAGCGGTAGTCGGCCTTCAATCGCGCCACGATATTTTCGCGTTCATCTTTTGGCACGAAAAGTTTGTAGGCCTGTTTGGCGAACCAATAGAGAACCGGCCGCTTTGTTTGCAACAGGCCACGCACCTGCTCAATGGCCGGCGCTGCAAAGCCACGATAAAACTTCTGATCTATCGCCATCGATTGCGCAGCCGCTTCTGTAACATCGTGGTCTTCAACGATCCGGAAGCCGTAATCCGCGATCATTTCAGAAAATACGGAGAACCGATGCCCACCACCGGGCTGACGATCTCCCTGATAGCCATCGGTCCGAAAGCAGTCGGCAATTACAATCCTGCCGCCCAAGCCCAGAATTGAATCGAGCTTTTTCAAAGCCACGTCGAGTTCCACATATTGAAAGCTCTCCGAAAACATGCAGACGTCATAGGGCCCGGTGCCCTCGAACGCTTCGAACTTGCATTCAAAGACTTGCCCGTTGTTGCCAAGTTTTTCCCGAGCGATTTCCGCCTGCAATACGCTGGGCGTCAACATATCGGCTTGATAGCCCTTGGACAAAAGAAGGCGCGCCATCTCGCCCGTACCCCCGCCAATATCGATTATCCGGCAAGGTGGTTGGGGCAGCAACGCCAGTAGCTTGTCGACATAGCGCTCCTGCGCCATGCGCAATTGCGGAATATTGGGATTCTCGCCCGGCTCCCATAATCCGTAGTGTAGCCAAGGACTATCGGCAAAAGTCTTGGCTACATAGACATAGACATCAAGACTTTCGGTTTTTGTATCGATCTTTTTCGCCAAGCGTAGACTCCCGTTTGCAGGACCTGCCTAAGCAAGCAAACGTGCCAAAGCAAGGCAAACCGGAAAAACCTTCGTCAATGCAGTTCCTGGGCGCGATCAGGCACTGACCGCCAGACGCTCAAAAACGTCCAGTTCATTTCGTGTCCCAGAACCGGTTTCCTCGAACCGGAACACATTTACAATTCGATCCAACTCGCTGGCCTGCTCCTCTGTTTGCTCGACAGCCGCGTTGGTCTCTTCAACCAGGGCAGCATTGTGCTGGGTCATTTCATCGAGTTGCCGGACCGCTGCGTTGATCTCTTCGATCGCTGCGGACTGTTCTTGGCTGGCCTTTGCAATTGCCTCGACCAGAACTGAACTTTGCTGAGCACCTTGTAAAAGTTCCATCAACTTTCCGGCTGCCTGCTCGACGAGCTTTGCGCCACCACTGACCTCGCTCGCGCTTGCTTCAATAAGCGCTTTGACCTCAGCGGAAGCTTCGGCTGCCGATTGCGCCAACCGCCGGACTTCGATCGCGACGACGGCAAATCCCTTACCCGCCTCGCCTGCCCGCGCGGCCTCCACAGAGGCATTGAGTGCCAAAAGATTGGTCTGAAATGCTATGTCGTCAATCATGCCGATGATTGATGAGATCTTGGCCGAGGATGTCGAGATCCGCTCCATGGCCACCGTCGCATCGTCCATTACCGCGCCACCTTCTTTAGCGCCTAGCGCAAGCCGATGCACATTGGTGGCCGCCTCGTTCGCGTCCTTGGCACTGGCAACGACCGCGCCAGCCAATTGCTCCATCGTGGCCGAGGTTTCTTCTATCGTTCCGGCCTGCCGGGTCGTGCGCCCGGACAGATCGTTAGCGCCAGAAAGCAGTTCCCCAGTTGCGGCCTTCACCGATCGCGACGTTGATCGCAGACGCATAACGATTGCGATGAGTTGGTCGAGCGATTTGTTATAGGCCAACCTAAGAGCCTCATACCGGCCGGCAAATTTTTGCTCGATGTGGCCGGTGAGATCTCCGCTGGCCATGCGCTCAAGACTTTCGACCATGAGATCGATGATCGCTTCAGCGCGTTTGCGTTCGGTAACATCTGTTGCAAACTTGATAACCTTGATCGGCACGCCCTGGGGATCGAATACCGGATTGTAGCTGGCCTGAATCCAGATATCCTTGCCATCTCGTCCAACGCGTTTGAACTCGCCTGCAACGAAGTCCCCGCGCTGCAAAGTTTCCCAGAACGTCTTATACTCGACGCTCTTGGCATATTCGGGCGCGCAGAACATCGCATGGTGCTGCCCTACGATCTCATCGTGGCGATAGCCAAGCGCAGAAAGAAAATTTTCGTTCGCTGTCAGAATCGTGCCGTCAAGATTGAATTCGATGACGGCCTGAGAGCGGCTGATGGCGTCGACCTGCGCCCCGTGACTGATCGCTCTCAACTTCTGTTGGGTTATATCGGCCGCAAACTTGATGACACTTATGGGCTTTCCACCGCCGTCCAACAATGGGTTGTAACTGGCCTGAATCCAGATCTCGCGTCCGCCCTTGGCAACGCGCTTGAATTCTCCAGCCACAAACTCGCCTTGTCCCAGCCTATGCCAGAAGTCGCGATAGGCCTCACTTCGGGCATGATCCGGCTCAACGAACATCGAATGATGCTGCCCCACGATCTCTTCGAGTTCATACCCGGTCGCGGCGAGGAAATTGGCATTCGCCGTGCGAATTGTACCATCGAGATTAAATTCAATAACCGCCTGCGAGCGGTTGATAGCGTCAATTTTGGACGCCGCAAGCGCCCCCGCTGAATTCGCAAAAAAAGTATCAAGCATTCTTCGGCCCCGCTCCGAATGTATGCAAATTACAAAATAGGAGTGAAGAATAATAACCCTTGGTTAAACTGTACTACACAACCAGATTAAGCGATTCTGCGTACCGGAACCCTCAACAAACCCCTGACAAGAACAATAAAAAAGGGCTGCAAACCGCAGCCCTTTTTAAGTGTGCAAAAGCAGTGCGCTCAGGTGCCCGGCTGTGGCTCCATGCCTGCATCGGGCTCTCCCGCATCATCGCTTTTTTTCTTCAACTTGCCGGCCTTGGGAACGCCGGTACTTTTTGGCGTGTTGTCAACGTCGGCATCCCGAACAGGCTGCTTACCGTCCATGAGCGCACGCAACTCATCACCTGTCAGCGTTTCATATTCGAGCAAAGCCTGAGCAATCGCCTCGAACTTGTCGACATTCTCCGTGATCAAGGTTCGGGCGGCCAATTCACCGTCCTCGATCAGTTTGCGTACTTCCTCGTCGATCAACTTGGCTGTCTCATCCGACATATGCTGGGACTGAGTGACCGAGTGTCCAAGGAACACTTCCTGATCGTTGGACTTGTAGCGTACACGACCGAGCTTTTCGCTCATGCCCCATTCCATGACCATAGAGCGGGCCAGATTGGTTGCCATCTGGATATCGCCCGAAGCGCCTGATGTTACTTTGTCCGGACCGAATTTATAGATTTCGGCCTCGCGTCCGCCGAACAGCATTGCCAATTGGGCAACCGCTTTTTCACGCGAGAAGCTGTAGCTGTCCTTTTCCGGCAGCGAGATCACCATGCCCAACGCACGGCCGCGCGGGATGATCGTAGCCTTATGGATGGGATCAAGGCCTTTGCTCAACAGCGAGATCAAAGCGTGGCCAGCTTCATGATAGGCCGTCAGCTTCTTTTCGTCATCGGTCATTGCCATGGTGCGCCGCTCCGCGCCCATGAGAATCTTGTCCTTGGCATCTTCAAATTCAGCATGGGTAACAAAGCGCTTGTTACGCCGCGCAGCCAGAAGCGCTGCTTCGTTGACAAGGTTCATCAGATCGGCACCCGAGAAACCGGGAGTACCTCGGGCAAGAACCTTCAAATCCACATCGGGAGCGAGAGGGACCTTGCGTACATGGACCTTGAGAATACGCTCGCGGCCCGAAACGTCGGGGTTGGGCACCACGACCTGACGGTCGAAACGGCCCGGACGCAAAAGCGCGGGATCGAGAACGTCGGGACGGTTGGTCGCTGCAATCAGGATGATGCCTTCATTGGCCTCAAAGCCGTCCATCTCGACAAGGAGCTGGTTGAGAGTCTGCTCACGCTCGTCATTGCCGCCACCAAGGCCGGCGCCACGCTGACGGCCTACAGCATCGATTTCGTCGATGAAAATGATGCAGGGAGCGTTCTTTTTCGCTTGCTCGAACATGTCGCGGACACGGGATGCACCGACACCGACAAACATTTCAACGAAGTCCGAACCCGAAATGGTGAAGAACGGCACATTGGCCTCGCCCGCAACCGAACGCGCAAGCAATGTCTTACCCGTACCCGGAGGTCCAACCAGAAGCACACCGCGCGGAATGCGGCCGCCAAGACGCTGAAATTTGCCTGGATCGCGCAGAAACTCGACGATTTCCTCGAGATCCTGCTTGGCTTCCTCAACACCGGCCACGTCTTCAAAAGTCACCTTGCCGGAGGTTTCCGTCAGCATCTTTGCCCGGCTCTTGCCAAAGCCCATGGCACCGCCACGGCCACCGCCCTGCATCTGGCGGATAAAGAAGAACCAGACGGCGATGATCACAATGAAGGGCAGCCAGCTTGAAAGCAGGATGGACCAGAAGGGGCTGGACTCAGGAGCGCGAGCGGCAATTTCGACACCGCGCGATTCCAGCCGTGGTACCACGTCGGTGCCACTCGGAATGATGGTTTCAAACCGTGTTCCGTCAGTGAGCGTGCCACTAACCACATTATCGGTAATGGTAACACTCGTAACTCTGCCATTGTCGACGTCCGACATGAGCTGGCTATAGGTCTTGGTGGTCGTGGCAACGGTCCGGGTCGATGTTTGAAAGACCTGGAACAGCCCCATCAACAAGAACAATATGACCAGCCAAATGGCGAAGTTGCGAAAGTTTCCGTTCATTAATCCTGTCCTGAATCGGCCCGGGAGCATCCCCCTCATGCCGTAATAAGTGCCCCGAATGTAAGGCGGTCATTCTGGCGATACAAGGGCACTGCCCCGCGCGAATGGCCGCATAGAGGACTTTTAATGCTTCAGGTTAACGCAAGATGGGCAAGTGCGATCCCACCACGGAGCGTTTTTGTGCCTAAAGCTTGAATTTCACCCGCGTCCGAAACCACTTGCGGCGCAGCGCGAAGCGCGGCGACCGGAACGTCTGGCTCGTAACCGAGTATAGTCCTAAAAGCGCGCCGTGTCATATCACACGCTGGTGCAACGCTCAGCCCAGGTCTATCGGCGCAAATTCGGAATCGCTGATCCCAGACAATGGCTTGACCGGGTCGAAGCTCAGTCGAAGCCGGCTCCATGCGCCCAACTTCCCGATAAACAAGAATCCGATTGCAATCCGCCTCAATAACCGCCCCCCCAAGCGTTACACGAGCAAACCTCGGCTGCGCGAGAAGGCCCGCCAGATCCTCTATCGCACCTAACGACCGCATCATACGTCCCGATCCATGTTGGATCGCCCGCGAAAGCACACGCATTGCAACTTCAGGGTGAGCGTCATCAAATACGCTTCGGGAAACCGAGAAAACGCCAAATGCATCGCAACGTATATGGGACGCCCATAAAGCGCTGGTCTCCCGTTCCGCGAGATCATCGATCCTTGCCATTCTGGCGGCAAGAGTGGCCAGCCGCTCCTGCGTCAATCCAAGCCCCGCCATGCCCGGCATGGCCTGGCGCCAGCGTACACGCTCGTATTCGCTGTCCGCATTGGAAGGATCGGTAGCCGCATCCCAGCCAGCGGCTTCAACTGCCTTGCGCAGATGAGCAGCCTCAAGGTCCAGCAGCGGCCTGAACACCCTAACGCCCTCCGGCTCGGCAAATCTGCGCATTCCGGCAAGGCCGCCCACCCCACTGCCATGCGCCATGCGCATCAGGATGGTTTCAGCCTGATCGTCGCGGTGATGAGCAGTCAGCAGAATGTTGACATCATCATGCGCCATCGCCGCCCCCATCAGCCGGTAGCGCACTTGCCGCGCCGCTGCCTGTATTCCGGCTTCAGGCTTGGGATCGTCCCAGCGCAGAATGCGCGCTTCCAGCCCAAGGCTGGCCGCATACCCTTCAACCATTTCCGCTTCGGCCGCAGATTCGGGGCGCAGACGATGATCGACTGTATAAACGATAAGCTGAGGGCCAGTCGGATCGCTCTTTGTCCATCGCGCCGCAAGCAGCATCAGCGCAAGTGAATCGGGCCCGCCAGATACTGCGAGCCCGAGCTTTTTTTCTCCAGCAACCGGCGTGAACAAGCCAGCAGGATTTACAATCATGTCTTGGGTCAGCACCCGGCCCGGACCTGCTCTGCAACCACCCGGTCACGGAAGGCCTCCGTGGAATCGGGATAGCGTCGCAGAACTTCACCATAGGTGCGGCAGGCCGTATCGAACTCGCCTGCACCATGGAGCGCAACGCCCAGTTTGAGCAGAATATCGGGCGCGCGCGTGGAGGTCGGGTAGCGCTCGAAACCCGTCAGCAAAACGTCCGCCGCTTCGTCGTAGGCACCGCGCTCGATCAGGGAATCGCCGAGCCAGTAGGTAGCATCGGGTGCTTGCCCATGATCGGGATAACTGGCAACGAACTGGCGGAACTGATCCTCGGCAAAAGCACGCTCCCCGCGCACGATCGCCTCGTATCCGGCCTGATATTGGGCGTTTGCATCGCCTTGACTTGGCATTTCACCATTAGGATCGAAGCTGAAGTCTAGCGGTGTCGATGGTGCAGTGGAACCGAGGGGGCCTTCCGGCGGCCCGAGGACCACGCCATCAGGGCCATAAACCTGACTTGCGTAAAGATCATCGTCTGTGCCGATATAGGTATCTTCACCCAGAATATCTTCATCGCCAACCAGCACAGGCTCACCGGAAGAAATCGGACCGGTCATAATCTGTTCGGAAGACTGTGTTTCAGGCGGTAACACTTCGGTCGGCATCGCGCCGCCGTTTGAGGTTACCGCCTCAGTTTCCCCCAGGCCTCCGCCCTCCAGCTGCTGAAAGCGGTACTCATTGTCTTCCTGAATGCGCTCCAGCAGCGTTTGCAACTGGGTAAGCTGAAATTGCATGCCTTCCATCTGGCCGGTATAGATCCGCACCTGCTCTTCAAGCTGGTCGATGCGCACCTGAAGCGCTGCGATATCGCTGCTTTGCCCTTGCCCGGGCAAGGCGAGCGCAACGGACAGAACACCCGCTGCCGCCAAGACAGCGGCTGGTCGCCGCCAATTGGCCAAAACCGAAACTGCACTATTTGACACTGTAGAAATCTCCTTTTTGCAGTCGCGATAGCCGCGCCGCAAGATCACATGCCTCTATAACGCGATTTTGGCAAAAAAGAAGCGCCGGGACCAGATACGCGGTCCCGGCGCTATGCCTCCAGTAACAGGAAAGGTCTGTGACCGGTTAGTTTGTCAGCACTGTGACGCCACGGCGGTTTTGTGACCAGCACGAGATATCGTTACAAACGGCCACCGGACGCTCCTTGCCATAGGATACCGAAGATATGCGATTTGCCGGAATGCCACGCGAAACGAGATAGTTTACAACCGCTGTTCCGCGGCGCGCACCGAGGGCGATATTGTATTCGCGGGTGCCGCGTTCGTCCGCATGACCTTCGATCACGATGCGATATTGCGGATAACGCTGCAGCCATTGTGCCTGCTTGTCGAGCGTCGCCTGTGCTTCCGATGTCAGAACCGAGGAATCGGTTTCAAAGAAAACACGGTCACCGACCGAAACGAGGAACTCTTGCTGGCTGCCGGGCGCTCCGCCGCCAATACCGCCCTGTCCGGGCTCAAGGTTGCCAACACCGGTGGATGGAGTGCGCGCGCACGCGGCCACCACGACCAGCAGCGCCACCAACAGAAAGCCTTTGCCAAGGCGAAGAAGGGGCATAGTCGAACCCATAGCGAAATCAGCTCCAAAAAAGGAAAATTGTAGTGAACCCTTTTACACCGCGTTATCTTAACCGCTGGTGTGTTATTAGGGTTAATCTGCGCTTAATCGGGCACAAATGGGGCACCAACCGGCCTGTTTGGCATGCCCCGATACGGGACATGTCAAGTGTTGCTCGTTTGCATCTAAGGTTGTTCGGCGATACGGCTCAGATCGAGCCTCTCACAGCCATTGAACGCGGCAAAGCTCTGCAGTTCGTCTCTCAGCGCCGGCAAAAACTTCTCAATGTCTTTCACGCCAGCCTCAAAATGCAGGCTCAAAACCTCGAATCGCCCCTCCGCCCGGTGCGCCTTGCAATCCGCCCGACCGACAAAATCGCCGCCATAAAGGATCGGCAGGCAAAAGTAGCCAAAAACCCGCTTGGGTGCAGGAACGTAACATTCGAGGCGATACTCGAAGTCGAACAATGCGCTCAACCGGTCTCGGTGGATCACGGCATTGTCAAAAGGCGACAGAATCTGCGCGCGGCGCGGAACGCGCGACACGCTTTCAAGCGCCTCGACATCGACATACGCAGTCACCCCATCAAGGCAGTCGAGCGGCTCGATTACCCCGGCTGCAACATGCGCATCGACAATCTGGCGCATTGCCTCCCGGATGGGCTTACCCGTTTTCAAGTGCAAAAGCTGCTTGAGAGTAAAAACCCCATGCGCCCTGCGCGTGGTATCGAACAGAAACTGTGCGTACTCATTCAATGTGGGTTCACTCAGATCGACCCCCTCGGGCAAGCAACGCTCGGCAAGATCATAAACCTTCTCCATGCCATTGCGTTCGGAGATCATCAAATCGCCTTGCATGAACAACTTGTCGAGCGCACGCCGCCCCGGTCCCCAGTTCCACCAGCTTCCGTTTTGGCTCTTGGTGCCCGTCTCGATATCGCGTATCCGCAAGGGCCCCTCCGCTCGGACACGCGCCATAATCTCATCCATCAAGCGCGTATCGGTATCGGCCAGATAACGATGTTCACCCCTGCGGATCGCGTTCATGCGGGGCAGCGCGAAGCGATAGTCGCGCATCGGCAGATAGGATGCCGCGTGAAACCAATATTCGAAAATCTGTCTTTTGCGCGTCAGCGCGTTCAGATGCGCCGTCTCATAGCCCGGCACGCGGTTCCACAGAACATGGTGATGGGCGCGCGCAACCACCGCAAGGGTGTCGATCTGCACATAGCCCAAATGTTCAATGGCATTACGCGTTCCGGTCAGCCCGGTTCCGAAGAGCTTTTTCGACGCCAGTCCCTGCCGTCCCAGTACCAGCCGCCGCAATTGTGCAATTGTCGCCTGCATAGTCCCCCAATATCGTTCGTGCTGCACCCACCAAATGTTCTATATATGTTCTCATCGCAGCGCAAGAAAATCGGGGCCACTTTTGAGCAGCCCCGACGCATATTTTTGCCAATCAAGCTATGCAGGTTACGACAGAAGCGGGGACCATGTCGGATCAGACGCAAAGCCTTCAGTTGGGATACGACGCTCGTTGCGGCCCCAGACGTCAATAGCGTAAAGACGTGGGCCGTCATTGCCGCCTGGATCGCGGAAGAACATCAGAACGCTTCCGTTTGGCGCCCATGTGGGACCTTCTGCGTGATAGCTGGTGGCAAGGATGCGCTCGCCACTGCCATCGGGCCGCATGACACCAATGGAGAACTGCCCACCAGACATGCGTGTAAATGCAATGAGATCGCCCTTGGGCGACCAGACCGGGGTTGAGTACGATCCATCACCATAGGAAATGCGTTCGGCGCCTCCACCATTGGCACCCATCACATAAATTTGGGGGCGACCGCCGCGATCCGATTCAAAAACCACCCGTGAACCATCCGGTGAATAGGACGGGGAGGTGTCAATCGCTGAACCATTGGTCAAGGCAACCGGCTGGGACCCGCCAATATCGAGCGCGTAAAGATTTGTCGCGGCCCCCTGCGTCACCGAGAAGGCGAGCCGGCGGCTGTCGGGAGAAAAGCGCGGTGCAAAGCTCATCTGCCCGAACCGGCCGATCGCTTGGGTCTGGCCCGTTGCCAGATTGAGCAGATAAATGCCCGACGAGTTGGGACCATCAAAGGTCATATACGCAACCAGTTGTCCGTTCGGCGAAATGCGCGGGGTAATCGCGGCAAGCCGGCCGTCGGTCAGGTAGCGATTGTTGTGCCCGTCCTGATCCATGATCGCCAGGCGCTTTACACGGTTGGCCTTTGGCCCGCTTTCGGCAACATAAACAACGCGGGTATCGAAATATCCCGTTTCCCCTGTCAGGCCGGTATAGATGGCGTCGGAGGCCATATGGGCAATCCGGCGCCAATTGCTGGCATCTGCGCCATAGGACTTGCCCGAAACCTGCTGGCCCGCAGTTGTATCCCACACACGCAGGCTGGATTGGATCTGGCCACCGCGATTGACCTCGCCCATAACGACCGCATCGGCGCCGGTGCCGCGCCAGCCCGCAAATTCAGGGGTAGCATTGGCATTGCCCACACGCTGGGGATAGCCAGCGGGATCGACAAGCCGGAAAAGCCCGGAGCTGACGAGGTTATTGCGCACCACTTGAGCGACCTCCGCCCCAAAGCTGGGATCCTGCGACGCGAAGTCGGGGACGGCAATGGGCAGCGGCGTGAAATTGCCGCCTGAAACGGTGATCTGTACAAGGGCCGATGCCGGACCGGTTGCGGCCAGCATGGCTGCGCCGGACAGGCCCAGTTGCAAAGCGGCTCTGCGGGTCAACATGGTCATCTCTTTGGTGTCTCCGTTAATCGCGTGGCTTTCTTACTCAGATTGGTCACGCCGATAATTGTTTGGGTCTCTTACCCGCCAATCGTGACCGAAAATCGATTGGAGGAATGATTTTTACAAGTCTCTTGGATCGAATGTTACATCGACTTGCTGCCAGGAGTCGTATTTGTCTGCCGGCAACATTGTATAAGGACCGCATTGCTGCACAGCACGCTGGGCGGCCATTGCGGTCGTTCTGACAAGATCGTCAGTAATCGCAGACCGGATCTCCGGCTGCCCGACTACCGAACCATTTGGGCTGAGTGAAACGAGCAACCTTACCGTAAGCCCATCGCTGCTCATCGCCGCAATCGGCGGATTCCAGCACCGGCGCATGGCGGCAGCCAAGGCATCCTGCTCCGATTGGGACAACCGGGCAGCTTGTCCCGTCGGACGGCCGAGAGCCTGCTGACCGCCCTGGCCGGTTGTTGCGCCGCGCGAGGTTTCATTGTTGATGATGTCCTCGATGCGGTCAGCCCGCTCCTGCGTCTCGTTGGTGCTGGCAACTTGCTGGCGTTGCTGCTCTTGCCGCTGTTGCTCCTGCCTCTGCTGTTCTTGCCGCTGCTGTTCCTGGCGTTGCTGTTCAGCCCGTCGCGCCGCTTCCTGCTGACGCTGATAGTCGGAGCGCAACTGGGCAAGATTGGTCGGCGTCTGCGGCGGCACAGGGGGCGGCGGAGCTGTTTCCTGCGGCTCGGCGGGGGCTTGTGGTTCTACAACCATTTCAGGTTCGCTCTCAATCGGCTCAGGTGCGGGTGCCGGCTCGGGCTCGGGCGCTGGCACAGGCTCAGGGCGGGAAACCGGCGGCGGTGGCGGGGTGGGTTCTGGCTGAGGCTCGGGTTCCGGCTGCGGCTCAGGTTCCGGCGCCGGTTCGGGCGCTGGCGCGGTCTGGACCGTTGGAGCTGGGGAAGGATCTGGCGTAACTTCCGGCGTCGGCTGATCCTGCTCTGTATTGCCCGTCCGCTGCGCCAGTTCTGCCGGCGCGTCCGATTCAACCGCAGACGGTGTTTCAGTGTCCAGGACATTGCTATCGAGAGTGCCGACCCGAATGGCCGAAAATTCTTCCATCGGGACGATATCGACCGCTATCGATTCCATCATGGTCGTATCGAGTTGACGCGCGCCGGTCAGATTGATCAAGCCCAACCCGATCAGGGTCACATGGGCAAGCACCGATACGGTGGTCCCGACGCGCATGATTTATTGCCCCACGCCCTGTGCAGGGGCTTGTTCGGTGATCAGACCGATGCGGGAATATCCTGCGCCCGAAAGCGCGCCCATGACCTGCATGACCATGCCATAATTTGCCGTTGCATCTCCGCGCACATAAACCCTGCTTTCCGTGTCGCCATTGGCCTCGCTGGCGACAGCGGCGACCAGACCATCGACGCCAACCTGATCATCGCCGACATAGATGATACCGTCCGGCGTGACCGAAACCGTGATCGGGGTACGTGGCGTTTCCATTTCGCGCGCTTGGGTCTGCGGCAGATCAATCGCAACGCCCACTGTCATCATGGGTGCGGCGACCATGAAAACGATAAGCAGCACCAACACCACGTCCACAAAGGGCGTGACGTTGATTTCGCTCATCAGCCCGCCGCGACTGCCGCGTCTGCGTCGTCCTCCGCCGCCGCGACCGCCACCTGCAACACCCATACCCATTATTTTTTGCTCCGCGCTTCGAGCTGACGGCCAAGGATGGCGGCAAATTCGTCGGCAAAGCCTTCCAGCCGTCCGATCAGCTTGTTGGCGTCGCCCGACAGCTTGTTATAGGCAATAACGGCGGGAATAGCGGCAACGAGGCCGATAGCGGTTGCAAAAAGCGCTTCGGCAATCGGCCCGGCGACAACGCCAAGGCTCGCGCTTTGCGATGCAGCGATGGAGGAAAATGCGTTCATGATCCCCCATACCGTACCGAAAAGGCCAATAAATGGCGCCGCGCTACCAACCGTTGCCAAAAACGACAACCGCTTTTCCAGCACTTCGCTCTCGCGCGCGATGGCGACATCAAGCACCTTGTCGAGCCGCGCCTGCACGCCGACATAGGAAGAGGCATTCTGCTCATGGCTGCGCTTCCACTCCTTCATCGCGGCAACGAACACCGACGACAGGCCACTTGTGGGGCGCTGCGAAAGGGTTTGATAAAGCTCCTCGAGCGACTGGCCGGACCAGAACGTCTTTTCAAACTGGTTCATGTCACGCCGTGTGCGCGTAAACATCATCGACTTGTCGATGATGATTGCCCAACACCAGATCGAGGCTGCAAGCAGCCCCAGCATGACGAGTTTGACAACGATGTCGGCCATAAGAAACAGGCCGAGCGGGGAGAAATCGGTATGGGCCGCCGCGTTCCCCACTGCATCCATAGCTTCCATTGAGTCAGGTTCCTGTCTTTAAGGAAATCCGCGCAGGCATCCGTGCACATTGCGCAAGATCGCTCCGATGAGAGTCAATTTTGTCAAAATTAGAGCGTAACCGGAATATTCCGCGCTCCAGCTCCATTCGGCGCATCGAAAGACACACTCGAATTGCTGCTCGCCTTGTTTATGGTCAAGAAACGGTTAAAAAACGCTCAATTTGCGAGCAGCTTTGCCCGCATTTCCTTGGGCAGCCGCGCCGGACGACCAGCTTGATTGAGCAGAACAGCAACGACCCGCGCCGCGCAAATCCGTTCGCTTTCCCGGTCTATGGACTGGCTGAGGATGAATCTGGCACCCGAGACTTCACTTAATTGTGTACGCACAACCAACAGATCATCGATATGCGCGGCCCGATCGTAAGAGATTTGCATCTCACGCACAGCAAAGGCCAGCCCATCCTTTGCCAGTTCATTGTGATGAATGTCGTAGGCGCGCAGGAACTCGGTCCGCGCCCGCTCGAAAAATTTCAGATAGGCAGCGTGATAGACATTGGTTGAAAAATCGGTGTCCTCAAAATAGACCCGAACCGGGAACTCATGGCTGCCATCGGCATTGAGTTGGCCACCAAAGGGGATCATGGCTCCCCCTCACCTTCTTCAAACAGGCTCGTCTGCATCCCTATAAAGCCCTGCGGCACGGCATAGCCCATGTGCTGAAACGAAAGTGCCGTCATCATGCGGCCGCGCGGCGTACGCTGTATAAAGCCCTGTTGGATGAGGTAAGGCTCGACGATTTCCTCTATCGCATCGCGCGGTTCGGAAAGCGCCGCGGCCAGCGTTTCGATCCCCACCGGGCCGCCGCCATAGAACTCGGCAATTGTTTTGAGATAGCGGCGGTCGAGTTGATCGAGCCCTGCCGCATCGACATCAAGACGCAGCAGCGCCTTGTCGGCAACTTTGCGGTCGATCCGCTCAGCGCCTTCCACCAAAGCGAAATCGGTCACTCTGCGCAATAGCCGACCAGCAATACGCGGCGTTCCGCGTGAGCGCCGCGCCACCTCCATCGCACCGTCCGGGGTCATTTCCATACCCACCAAGCGTGAGCCGCGCTCGACAATCTTCACAAGTTCTTCTGGCGTGTAAAAATTGAGCCGAACCGGAATACCGAACCTGTCGCGTAGCGGTGTGGTCAAAAGCCCTGCACGCGTTGTCGCCCCAACAAGGGTAAACTTTGCCAGATCGATGCGAACCGAACGGGCCGCCGGCCCTTCCCCGATGATAAGGTCAAGCTGAAAATCCTCCATGGCTGGATAAAGGATTTCCTCGACGGCGGGATTGAGCCGGTGAATTTCATCGATAAAGAGCACGTCGCGCTCTTCAAGATTGGTCAAGAGCGCCGCAAGATCGCCCGCCTTGGCGATAACCGGACCGCTGGTCGCACGAAAGCCAACACCCAGCTCGCGCGAAAGAATTTGTGCCAGCGTCGTCTTGCCCAGCCCCGGCGGGCCGACAAACAACACGTGATCGAGCGCAGCCTTGCGTTGCTTGGCGGCCTCGATAAAGACCTGAAGATTGGCGCGTGCCGCCTCCTGCCCGATAAACTCGTTAAATCCGAGGGGCCGCAAAGAAACATCAAGGCTGTCGTCGCGTCCAATGGCGGCGTCGGTAAGATCGGTCATGGTCTATCCGCTAGTCGGCATTGGGTTGCAATGCAATTCCATATCAACTGCTCAACTCCCGCAGACCCAGCCGGATCAGTTTTTCGGTGGGCGTATCTTCGCCTTCCTTGGCGACAACCCGCGCGACCGCGCCCGATGCGTTCGATTGGGCATATCCCAGATTGACCAGCGCGGAGACGGCATCGGCCACATTGCCCGAAGCCAAACCCTCGCCCAACGCCGTCTGCAGCCCCACAACGCCCGGATCGACCGCACCAAGCGCTGGTACCTTACCCTTGAGTTCGCTCACAATCCGCTGGGCCAGCTTCGGCCCCACCCCCGGCGCGCGGCCGATCATGGCCTTATCCTGCAGAGCAATCGCCGAGGAAACGTCCGATGCCGAAAGCGTGGACAATATTCCCAATGCCACCCGGGCACCGACGCCCTGAACGCTCATCAACAATTTGAACCAGCTTTTTTCCGCCTCGCTGGCAAAACCGTACAGCCGGATCATGTCCTCGCGCACGATCATCTCGATAAAGAGCGTCGTGACCTCGCCATTTTGCGGCAAAGACTGCAGCGTGCGGCTCGAACAATGCGCCTCGTAGCACACCCCGTTGACATCGATCAGTACGAAATCGTCGCCAATCGAGTCGACTACGCCCTTGAGCTTGCCGATCATGCGCTGGCCGCCAGCTTGTTATGTTGCCGATGATGCGCATGGCATATCGCAATCGCCAGTGCATCCGCGGCGTCTGTGGATTTGAAGTTGGCCGCTGGCAGAAGCGTCTTGACCATCAATTCAATCTGCCCCTTGTCCGCATGGCCCGTTCCCACAACCGATTTCTTGACGAGATTGGCCGAATATTCGCCCACCGGCAGCCCCATCGACGCCGGGGTCATCACCGCAATACCGCGCGCCTGGCCCAGCAAAAGCGTCGAGCGCGCACCGGCATTGACGAAGGTTTCCTCGACTGCCGCTTCATGGGGATGGTGCTCAGCAATCAACCGCATCAGACCTTCATGCAAATGCACCAACCGGATCGCCAGTTCCTGATCGACAGCCGGGGTCAGAACGCCACAGGCCACAAAGCGCAGGCGATTGCCTTCGCTTTCGATAATCCCCCAGCCGGTTCGGCGCAGCCCCGGATCGATCCCAATGATTCGCGTCATTTCCAACATGTCCGTAGTGTAGGCCAGCTACTCGACCCTACCAAGCGCAAAGTGAACAAACAGGAAACATATTGACAGTTTATCGGGCAGTGCCTGCGACAAATTTGCCTGTGTTGTTCACACCGCCTGTGGAGTTTGGCATTTTCAGTTTTCAGGCAAGGACTCGTTTATGAGATCGCGCATAGTGTCGCTGCAGGACGCGGAATACAGGAAACTAGCGACATGCGGCGACGGCCACAAATGCCCCGGCTGGCCTGGGAAAAAATCCTATGGCGCACAATCCTCGTTACTCTGTTCAGCGTGCTGGTTTCCCTCGTTATCAGTGAAATCCTGCTCTCCACCTTTTCCGGCGGAATGAATGGCACCGGCGCGGCAACCGCCATATTGATACCGATCGTTTTGGGGGCGCCGATGATCTTTTATCTTTCGCTCAAGAATTTCGAGCTCGAGCAGGCCTATAAGCGGCTGGAGGCTTCGGCCGCGCGGGACAGCCTCACCCAATGCCTCAATCATGGGGCATTCGTTGCCAGAACCAGCGAGATTCTTAAGCGGACATCACGGCAGAGGGGGGCCCTTCTGGTCATCGATGCCGATCATTTCAAATCCATAAACGACCGCTTCGGTCACGAGACCGGCGATATGGCTCTCAAGCAGATCGCGACCATTATCCGCGCCAGCGTTCGCAGGGGTGATCTTGTCGGTCGTATGGGCGGAGAAGAGTTCGGCGTGTTCCTGCCCGACGCCTCAGCCACGCTTGCTCATGCAATTGCCGAAGCGATCAGGGTCAATATCGAGCACTTTCATTTCACGCCCAACGGCACGCACTGCCCTCTCACCGTCAGCATCGGCGGGATCACTTTCGACATGCCGATGAGTTTTGGCGATCTGTTCCGACTTGCAGATGAACGGCTTTACAAAGTTAAAAATACCGGCCGGAACAGCATAGAGATGGCGCCGATCGATGACACCGTCTCCGACCAACGGAACCTTGCTCACGCGGTATAAGAAAGGCGCCTGCCGTTCCGGCTGACGCCTCCCAAAAGCACACCCAAGCAGCGATCAGGCCGAAAGCTTGGCCATATCCTCATCGCTCATTTCAAAATTGGCATAGACGTTCTGTACGTCGTCATCGTCTTCGAGATTTTCGATCAGTTTCATCACACTTGCGCCCTTATCGGCATCGACCGGCGCGGTCGTCTGCGGCTTGAAAACCGGCTTTACGCTTTCCGCTTCGCCAAGCGCAGCTTCAAGTGCCGAACTGACCTCGCCGATATCTTCAAAAGCGCAATAGATGGTGTGACCGTCTTCCGAGCTTTCCACATCGTCCGCGCCCGCTTCGATCGCCGCTTCCATAACCTTGTCGGCATCGCCGACTGACGCGGGATAAATGATCTCGCCTACGCGATCGAACATGAAGGCGACCGAATTGGTTTCCCCCAATGCGCCGCCAGCCTTTGAGAAGGTCGCGCGTACGCTTGAAGCGGTACGATTGCGATTGTCCGTTAGCGCCTCAACGATAACGGCAACGCCCCCCGGACCATAACCTTCGTAGCGAACTTCCTCGTAATTTTCAGAATCGCCGCCAGAGGCCTTCTTGATCGCGCGCTCGATATTGTCCTTGGGCATGGACTGTGCCTTGGCGTTATTGACCGCCAGGCGCAGGCGCGGGTTCATGGCAGGATCAGGCAGACCCGACTTCGCGGCCACCGTAATTTCGCGCGCCAGCTTGGAAAAGATTTTCGAGCGCACCGCGTCCTGACGGCCTTTGCGGTGCATGATGTTCTTGAACTGTGAATGGCCGGCCATTGTGCGGACAATTCCCCATAGGTCTGTGCGTTAGTGATTGTGGCCGCGTTATAATCGCGTGGGCCGCGAAAATAAAGACGTCATCGGAAATCTGGCAAGGACTGGCTCAGCGTGCCGCCGATTCTGATTGGCATTACTTTCTCGCAAAGCCCCGAACGCGGATTGGTCTCGATTGCCACGCCGCATAGTGTCGCCTCGCCCTCTGCTGGCGTGAAGCGCGCCGAAGCCAGCCCCGTCAGAAACCGGCTGAGGGGTTCCTCGGAATCCATGCCAATCACACTGTCATAATCCCCACACATGCCGGCATCGCTCATCAGCGCGGTGCCGCCTTTCAATATCCGGTGATCGGAAGTCGGGATGTGAGTATGCGTGCCCACGACCAGCGACACGCGCCCGTCGAGATACTGGCCCATGGCCTGCATTTCCGAGGTGGCTTCAGCGTGGAAATCGACAACAATCGCGTCGGCTTGCTGGCCCAATGGGCAATCGGCAATCGCCTTGTCGACCGCCCGGAACGGATCGTCCATAGGGGGCATGAAAACACGGCCAAGCGCATTGATCACCAGCACCTGATGACCGTTGCGGCCGGTCACAAGCGTTGCGCCACGCCCCGGCGCACCCGGTACAAGATTGATCGGCCGCACGAGCGTCTGATGCCGCTCGATAGCGGTCATGATCTCGCGTTGGTCGAAAGCATGATCGCCCAGCGTGACCACATCGGCGCCCGCCTCGCGCAAAAGCTCGAAATGCGCTTCGGTTATGCCGCGGCCATGGCTGGCGTTCTCGCCATTTATGACAACGAAATCGAAGCCATAGGTCTCGATCAAGGACGGCAAGCGGTCAACAACGGCCTCGCGCCCGGCCCTGCCCATGACATCGCCCAGAAACAGCAGCCTCATTGGCCGGGAAACCGGATGATGCCCGTTTCGGTGATCAAGAGATCAAGCGGCAGGTCGTGATCTTCGCGCGGGATATAATCCAGTTCCTGCGCGGAAAACGCGTAGCCGACAAGCAAGGGTTTCTTGTCGAGCGCCGCAAGGGTGCGGTCATAATAGCCCTTACCATAGCCAAGCCGGGTACCAAGCCGATCGAAAGCCAAAAGCGGAATAAGGACGATATCGGGCTCGACCAGCGGTGCATGCTCGGCCGGGGCCAGCGTACCGAAGCCGGAAGGATAAAGCGGCTGCCCATCCTCCCACAACCGCAGTTGCAATGGCGCTTCGTCTCCCATGACAACCGGCAGACAGACAGGCTGGCCCGTATCCATCAACCGCGTCAAAACCGGCTTGCAGTCGATCTCATCGCGGATCGGCCAATAGGCGGCAACAATCTGACCGGGGGCGAGATCGACACTGTTGAAGAAATTGTCCGCCGCTGCCTTTGCGGCATCTTCGCGATCGGCTTGCGGAACCTTGGACCGTGCCACAAATGCCTGCTCGCGCAACGCGGCCTTTTGTTCTTCAAATTGCGGCTCTGCTGCGCTCAATGGTACCTCAAATCGTATTCGCAAAACATAGGTGCCGCCCTGGCCGTGGGATGTGTCGATCCCGGGAACCTACGTAAGTAGGTGGGCGCCATATATCCAAGCCCACGGGCCTGGTCAGGGACAGCTCCCTTTAGGATCGATAAGGCCCCGGGGATGCAGTATCCTACACGCGCCGGGCAGCATCCGATCATATAGGCGTTTATCGGGTCCACGCAAAGAGGATTGTGCCAATCAATTTGCATTCGATTGGGCCAGCGCACCTTCGATCCTGACTATACCTTCACTATAGCGTGCATCCACCCGATAAACCTCCGCCATCCGTTCGGTCGTGAGCACTTCGGCCAAGGCACCTTGCGCGGCCAGCCTCCCATGATTGAGCAAAAACGCCTGATCGCAATATCGCGTGGCCAGGGTCAGATCGTGAAAGGATGCAAGGACGGTCTTTCCGCGCGCCTTGACCGCGTTGAGCAACACATATTGATAATGCAGATCGAGATGATTATGCGGCTCGTCGAGGAGGTAAATATCAGGATCAAGCGCCAGCAACTGGGCAAAGAACAGGCGTTGCTGCTCGCCTCCGGACAGATAGGCAGCGTCGTCGGCGATCCGGTCAGCCAGGCCGACCAGTTCCAATGCCTCCCCACAGCGGTCATTCATCTCCCCGGCGCTCAATCGAAGCGGCAACATCCCCAGCCGCACCACTTCGCCCAAACTCAAACCGGAAAGCGTAACCGCTTCCTGCACCAGCGCTCCAACTCTCGCCGCATAGGCCGTCCGCGGCCAGTTCGTGAGCGGTTTGCCATCCAGCATCACTTCTCCGGTCCCGGCTCTTTCGACACGGTAGAGAATCTTCATCAGGCTGGATTTGCCAGCACCGTTCGGCCCAAGCAGGGCATGGAACTTGCCCCGCTCCAGACCGAACGAAATATCCTCGAGCAAGCGCTTGCCGCTTTTTGCAAGCCCGATGCCATGCAATTGCAACACTGTGTCAGAGGCCACGGCGCACCCTCCGCAAAATAACAACAAAGGGCGGCGCAGCAAAAAGGGCCAAGAGCACGCCAAGCGGCAACTCTTCCGGCGCTAGGACGATGCGGCACAACAAATCGACAACCACCAGAACGATCATCCCGAGCACCACCGCAAGCGGCACCAGCCGGCGATGCGATGCGCCCACCAGAAGCCGTGCCATATGCGGCACGACAAGACCGACAAACCCGACGATCCCGGCAATCGCTACCGCCAACCCGGCAAGCAATGCAGCCACCGAGAACAAGCCAACCCGCATGGCGTTGAGCGGCACCCCGAGTGCGACCGCGCGCTCATCGCCAAGCAGCACGGCATCGAGATGTCGCGACAGCGCAAATACAGCCAGGCAAGCGACCGGCACGACCACGGCCAACGGCCAGAGTTGCGACCATTTCGTTCCAGAGGCTGACCCCATCAAAAACGACAGCGCATTGCGCGTCACATGCGGGTCCGCGATGTGGAGAAAGAAGGCCGAAACCGATGAAAAGAAAAGCGATACCGCAATCCCTGCAAGGATCAGCATTAGCTTGTCCATGCCTCGGCCGGGCCGGAAGGCAAGGCCAAGAGTCACAAGAAAAGCCACCATCGCACCGGCAAACGCAAGCAGCGGCAAGCCTACGGTGGTCATCACCACCGCCGGCAGCCAGACGATGCTCGCCGTTGCGGCAGCAGATGCCCCTGAGGAGAGGCCGAGCAGATAGGGATCGGCAAGCGGATTGCGCAACAGTGCCTGCATGATGACACCCGCAAGGCTCAAGGCAGCGCCAACCAGCGCCACCGCGATAACGCGCGGCAGCCGCCACTCCCAGATGATCAGTTCAAGATTGCGCTGGGCATCGGGCAGGCGCAAGAGCGCCTTGATGCGCTCATCCACCGGGAGATTCGCCGTGCCCCAGAATACGCCAGCGGCAATGGCCAGCGCGAGAGCAAGTCCCACACCAGCCAATACCAGCCCATAGTGATTGTCGGAGGACTGCTCCAACGCCTAGTTGCCTTCAGAAAGGGCTGCAGCCAGACGCTCGACGCCATCGACAAAACGCAGGCCAAGCAGCGTTTCCGAGAACGGCACGACAATGAAGCGCTCTTCTCTCACAGCTTCGAGTTCCGACAGCACAGGATCGTTTAGAAGGTGGTTGCGCTTGTCTTCTGCTGTCGACCACTCCGCCTCGATAAGAATAATGACATCGGGTTCTGCAGTCACCACTGCTTCCCAAGCCAGATCTGCCCAGCGCCCCTCGACATCCGCGCCGATATTCTCAAAACCTGCGGTTTCGAGCAGCAGGCCCGGAGCACCGCAGCAACCGGCAGAAAACGCCGTATCGGTGCCTGAATCATAAAGGAAGGCCTTGAGCCCTTCACCCGGACGTCCCGCTGCCGCAAGGCGCGTTTCGATATCGGCAGCAATGGCCTCGCCCTCAGCCTCGACACCAAAGAGCGCGGCGATGCGCTCGATGTCGATAAAGATCGAATCGGTTGTCATTCGCACATCGGCAGGGTGCAGATTGCGGCATTCTGCATGAACGAGATAGGTCGCAACACCGATATCGTGCCACTCGCTTTCAGCACCGAGATTCCTGTCGTTGAAAGCAGAGGCAAACCCTGCGAACAGGAAATCGGGGTCCTCGGCCAGCACCACTTCACGCGCAGGGAAGCGCTCGGCCAGAACTGGCACCGAGTTATACGCCTCGAGCCACTGCTCCGGTATTGCGTCATCTATATAGGCAGTGCCGATCATGTGGTCTTCAAGCCCCAGCGCTAGCATCACTTCGGTTGCCTGCTGGTTGAGCGTGATCGCGCGCGAAGGCACAGCATCGAGCGTCGAAACGCTGTCGCAGCTTTCGATTGTGAGATTCTGCGCCATCGCGCCGGTTGCGAAAAGAGACAACGAGAAGGCGAGTGCGAGTTTACGCATAGTCATGTGTATTGGCCTCGTGAATGACAAATTGGGAAAGTGGACGGCGCTTGACGAGCACCGTTTCGACAAATGTTGCGACATCGCGCTCTGTATTGAGCGCGTACCAGCGTCCGGCGGGATAATGGGCGACCATCGGCCCCTTGTTGCAGGGGAACAGGCACCCTGTGGTTGCGACCAGTGTCTGGCGCATCACCCCTTGCCTTGAAAGCTCTGCGTTGAGCACATCGCGCAAAAGCCCCGCCCGGCGATAGGTGCAGCGCGGGCCAGTGCAAACCAGCAGATGATCGCGATACGGCGGAACATCGTCCCACCCCTTGCCGTCGATGCTGCCATTTTCAACATCGACCGGTCTGGCATCATCGGCCCCGGCCAATGCCGAAGCGACAAGTGCCGAAAGCACCGTATCGTCACCGATCTGATCGTTGGCCAGCGACAGTTTGAGATCATCAATGCCTGCATCGCGTTGCCAGGCGCCAAGCGCGCCGGGCAACCATGCCATTAGGCTGTCGGAAAACGGCAGGCCCACCGGCTGTATGAGAATGTCGCGCGCTTGATTGGCCACAAGCCGATCGAGCGCATCCATTGCACTCTGGCCCGCGCCCTCCATCCGCACGACTGCACTCGGCAACGCGCTTGCCCCGGAAAGTCCGGCTTGCAACTGCTTGAAACGTTTACCGCTGAGATACGGCTGGGAAACAAGAAAAAGGATTGCGTCAGGCAAATACGATTCCCCTTCGCACAAGCGAAGGCGAATCCGGCTCCCACCGCAACAGCAATGAGTAAATCGTCATTTCGACCCCCTGCCGGCACACCTCGTCCGGCTTCATGGCTTTGCTTGCGGCAGGTCTCCTGGCTCGCGGCTCAATCATCGTACTGCCCCCTTCCCGGCCCTCTCGACCAGTGGGATATGACAGAACGACTTGCCGCTTACAGTTGCGAGGGCAGCCCCGGTTTTGGCCCCTTATGGGTAATCCGCACCGTGTTCCCTTTTCATCCGCGCTTTACTTGGCGGAACCGTCAGCCCGCATTCCTTAGCCCAAGCAATTTATCCCCGCAAGGCATCTTCACCATTTGTTACGTTATTACATTACAGATTGCAATAGAGTTGCCCGATTGCTTGCGTGCGGCATTTGTTCCTGTTACGTTCTGAGCAAGATTTGCTGCATTGGAGAACACGATGGAACTCAAGGGCAGGTGTCTAATCGACCATCTGCATTTGCAAACCCATAGCTTGGCATCCGGCAAAGCCTTTTATTGCGCCACCTTTGACGATCTCGGCATCGAATGGGCAGATGGCAGCAATTATGTCCTTGCATAACTGCCACTTACCGATGAGCGATCACCTGCGATTCAGCGGCAAGAATTATATCGAGCAGCGCCAGGCGCTGGAAACGATCATACGCAAGCACAGCCTATTGATAAATGTGCTCACAATTTTGCGCGAAGTCGCACTTCCCGATCACCTGATCGGTTCAGGAGCCATCTATAATGCCGTCTGGAGTTATCTGACCGGAAAACCGTTGCTGACCGGCACCAAGGACATCGATGTCATCTATTTCGATGCATCCGATATTTCCTATGATGCGGAGGACAAGATCATCCGGCTGCTGGCTGATCGCTTTGCCGGCCTGCCTGTGCCTGTGGAAATTCGCAACCAGGCGCGTGTGCATCTATGGTTCCCGGAACGGTTCGGCTTTGCCGTACCCCCGCTCAAATCGAGTGCTGAAGCGCTATTGCGCTACGCTTCCAAGACCCATGCCGTAGCCATGCGCCTCAATCCCGACGACAGTCTGCATATCGAGGCGCCCTTCGGACTTGATGATATGTTTTCGTTCCGAATCACGCCCAACCTGGCCTGCGACAACAAAAAGACCCATTACGAAAAAGCCCAGCGTGCCAAACTCATCTGGCCTGAGATTGAGATCGTTGAATGGCCCTAAACCCGCTCCAGTCGCATATGCGGTTTTGCGGGCAAGTGAACCACCACAGCATCATCTGCGTGAATTTCGCCGCTCTTGAGGACAACGCCCATGATCCCGGTGCGCAAAAGCGGCGTGTCGTCCGCGCGCTTGCCGACCATCAGTTTCAAAAGCCCGGCCCTGTAATTTTCGATCTGGCTGCAAGGGTTGCGCAAGCCGGTAACTTCAATCACCGCATCGGGCCCCACTTGCAGCAGCGTTCCCTTGGGAAGCCCAATCAGATCAAGCCCTCTGGTTGTGATGTTTTCCCCCAGCGCGCCGGGCGCCACATCAAAACCCTCGGCATTAACTTCATCAAGCAATTCGGCGGCAATCAGGTGAACCTGCCGCAAATTGGGTTGGGTCGGATCGGCCTTGACCCGGCTACGGTGCTTAACCGTCACCCCCATATGAGCGTCGCCCGTAACGCCAAGCCCCTCGACAACCTCGATACGATCGACGCTGCCTTTGGAAAAACCGTGAACCGGGTTGCGATGCACGGCGAGAACCCGGCCCTCTTTCATCCCCGGCTTTCCTGACCGGCGGCGTCGATCGCGGTGGAGATGGTTTCGATCCGCCGGGCAACATCGCCGAGTTTGGCAGCAAATTTGGCTTCCATCGATTCCGCTTCCGCGGCCACCTCGTTACCGGCCTTTGTAACCGCAGCAAGTTCGTCCTTCAGCTCGATCAGCTTGCGTTCAGCCTCGACAAGTTCATCGACAACGGCAATTCCGGCCATCACCGTCAACCGGTTGTCCCCGATCTCGCCAAACGTATCCTTATACTCATCGATATAGCGATTGAACCGCGCCGCCAGCCCGGAAAGATGGGTCTCCTGCCCATCCTCGCAGGCCATGCGAAATTTTCGCCCATTGATTTCGACGCTGACTTCCGCCACATCCGCCTCCTTTAATTTGGCGCTTCGATCACGGAGCGAACACTGTCCATGGCCTCTACGATTTGTTGGGAAACCTCGGCACTCGCCTTATCGAGTGCATCTGCGCGCATGCGCGTCTTGTCCAGTTCAGTGGCCAGTTGCGCGCGATCGCCCGCCAACCGTTGATTCTCAATTTCAAGCTGGGCAACCGTGCGCATTCGCGCCGAAAGGCCACGTACACTGCCATCGAGCCTTTCCATGGCCTTGTCCAGCCGGGCAACGGCAGCGGCGAAACTGGCTTCCTGAGAATCGGACGTCACTTTGCAATCACCCTTCGAATCCCGATTGAAAATCTTATAGCAACATAACCTTATTCATGGCGAAAATGGCAAGTAGGCGGCACAAACAACAATATCCCCACGTCCCGCCGTCATTGACTCACCAAAAGGGTCTGTTATGTGTCTGGCCAGCGCAGCCGAGCCACGGCAGGCAGCAAGCGCTATCGGACGTCTACTCTCAAAGTCGAACCCTGGGAATGCTATGACAGACAGAGCAAAACACGATGCCATGGCTAACGCCATTCGCGCCCTCTCCATGGATGCTGTTCAGGCCGCCAATTCGGGGCACCCCGGCTTGCCTATGGGCGGCGCCGACATCGCCACGGTTCTGTTTTCCAAGTTCCTGAAATTCGATCCCAAGGCCCCCAACTGGCCGGATCGGGATCGGTTCGTCCTCTCGGCCGGGCACGGCTCAATGCTGCTTTATTCCTTGCTCTATCTCCTCGGCTACGAAGATATGACGCTCGAGGACATCAAGAATTTCCGCCAGCTTGGCTACAAAACCGCAGGCCATCCAGAATTTGGCCACGCCGATGGCATCGAAACGACCACCGGCCCACTTGGTCAGGGCATTGCCAACGCGGTCGGCATGGCCATCGCCGAAGCCAAGCTGGAAGCTGAATTCGGCGCCGATCTGGTCGATCACTTCACCTATGCCTATGCTGGTGACGGATGCCTTATGGAAGGCATATCCCAGGAAGCAATTTCGCTGGCGGGCCACCTCAAACTCAAGAAACTCATCGTTTTCTGGGACAATAACGACATCACCATCGACGGCAAGGTCGGCCTCGCCGATTCCACCGATCAGCTTGCCCGCTTTGCAGCTTCGGGCTGGGCAACGCTGGAAATCGACGGGCACAATCCCGAAGAGATCGAAAAAGCCATCGTAACGGCACAGAAGTCCGACCGCCCGACCTTTATTTCCGCCAAGACCACTATCGGCTTCGGTTCGCCGAACAAGGCCGGCACCAACAAGGCGCACGGCTCCCCTCTTGGCGACGATGAAATCGCCCTGGCCCGCAAGGAACTGGGTTGGCCCCACGAGGCCTTCGTCGTACCCGACGACGTTATGGACGCATGGCGCCTTGCGGGAAATCGCGGCACCAACGCGCGCAGCCAGTGGAACGAGCGTCTTGCTGCAAAAGACAGCGAAATCCGTTCCGAGTTTGAACGCCGGATGCGTGGCAATCTTCCACTCGGCCTAAAGCCGGCCATGGAAGACTATAAAAAGAAGCTCGCCGAGGAAAAACCGAAGCTTGCAACCCGCGCGTCCTCCCAGAACGCTCTGGAAGTCATCAACGGCGTTGTTCCCGAGACGCTGGGCGGTTCGGCCGATCTGACCGGCTCGAACAACACCAAGACGTCCCAGACCAAACCCATGTCGGCGGACGACTATACTGGCCGCTATGTGCATTATGGTATCCGCGAGCACGGCATGGTCGCAGCCATGAACGGCATTGCGCTTCACGGCGGTCTGTATCCTTACGGCGGCACGTTCATGTGCTTTACCGACTATTGCCGCCCCTCGATCCGGCTTGCGGCCCTGATGGGCATCCGGGTTGGTCTCGTGATGACCCACGATTCCATCGGTCTTGGCGAAGATGGTCCGACGCACCAGCCGGTCGAGCATCTCGCTGCCATGCGCGCCATCCCCAACCTTCTGGTCATGCGCCCGGCCGACGCCATGGAAGCGGCCGAATGTTGGGAGATCGCTCTGCAGACTGAAAAAAGCCCGTCTTTGCTGGCGCTTTCGCGCCAGAACCTGCCTGCGGTCCGCACCGAATATTCCAAGGAAAACCTCTGTGCCCGCGGCGCCTATACCGTTTGGGGCGATAAGGATGCAGAAGTTGTCTTCTTTGCCACCGGCTCGGAAGTCCAGATAGCGCTCGATGCTGCAAAGCAGATGACCAACGAAGGCACTTTGGCCCGCGTTGTTTCGGTACCCTCGTTCGAGCTTTTCGCTGCCCAGTCCGATGACTACAAGCGTTCGATTTTCGGTTCTGCCAAAGCCCGTGTAGCGATCGAGGCCGGCATCGAAATGGGCTGGCACCGGTTCCTGGGTGACAAGGGCCGGTTTATCGGCATGTCGAGCTTCGGTGCCTCTGGCCCGATCGAGGCGCTTTATGATCATTTTGGCATTACCGCCAAGGCTGCCATCGAAGCTGCTAAGGCACAGCTTTAGAAACCTGTCAGGGGCGCAAAAGTTGCGCCGTTTCTTTGTTCAAGGCTTTCATACTCAAGGAGTGACCACCCGATGACCGTCCGCGTTGCGATCAATGGTTTTGGCCGTATTGGCCGTAATGTTTTGCGTGCCATAGTTGAGTCGGGCCGCACCGATATTGAGGTTGTTGCCATCAACGATCTCGGCCCGGTCGAAACCAATGCGCATCTGATCCGTTATGACAGCGTGCATGGCAAATTCCCCGGCACGGTAACCGTTTCCGGCGACACGATCGACGTTGGCCGCGGTCCCATAAAGGTTACAGCAGTCCGCAACCCTGCCGAGTTGCCTCATGGCGAAATGGGTGTCGACATCGTTCTCGAATGCACCGGCATTTTCACCGCCAAGGACAAGGCTTCGGCCCATATCGAAGCTGGCGCCAAAAAGGTCATCGTTTCGGCTCCTGCCGATGGCGCGGACATGACAGTTGTTTATGGCGTCAATCACGACAAGCTTTCCTCTGAACATACCGTGATTTCCAACGCGTCCTGCACCACCAACTGCCTTGCGCCAGTCGCCTATGTGCTCAACAAGGCCGTTGGCATCGAAAAGGGCTTCATGACCACCATCCACTCCTATACCGGTGATCAGCCCACGCTCGATACCATGCACAAGGACCTCTACCGCGGCCGCGCCGCCGCGCTGTCGATGATTCCGACCTCGACCGGTGCCGCCAAGGCCGTTGGCCTCGTGCTGCCCGAACTCAATGGCAAGCTGGATGGCACCGCCATCCGCGTACCGACGCCGAACGTGTCGGTTGTCGATTTCAAGTTCATCGCCAAGAAGACCACTTCGGTTGCCGAGATCAACGAAGCCATCAAGGAAGCTGCCCAAGGCAATGCTCTGCGCGGGATCCTGGGCTATACCGACGAGAAACTCGTCTCGACCGACTTCAATCACGATCCCCATTCCTCGGTCTTCCACATGGACCAGACCAAGGTCATGGAAGGAACGTTCGTACGCATTCTTTCCTGGTACGACAACGAATGGGGCTTCTCCAACCGCATGAGCGATACCGCCGTCGCATTTGCCAAGACGCTTTGAGCTAGGGCGGCCAAAAAGTTGTAAGGCGCTCTTCGGAGCGCCTTTTTCATGCCGATTGCGGCATCATCTTGCCAAGTAGCGCGCCTTCCGCCACTGTTGGGCACGAAGGATCATGCCAAAACCAATTCGCGAGTAAAAACAATGACCGCTGCCTTCAAGACCCTCGATGATTTTGAACTGGATGGTAAGCGCGTATTGCTGCGCGTCGATCTCAATGTGCCGGTTGCAAACGGCAAAGTCACCGATGCGACGCGGATCGAGCGTGTTGCTCACACCATCAAGGAAATCGCCAACAAAGGCGGCTTGCCGATCCTTCTTGCCCATTTCGGGCGCCCCAAAGGCAAGGTCAACAAGGACATGTCCCTGCAGGTCGTTGTCCCCGCACTCGAAACGATCGCGGGAAAGCCGGTCAGCTTCGCAGATACCGACTGGAACGATCTCACGGCCGCAAAGGCAGTTATCGAAGCGGCGGAACAAGGCAGCGTCGTCCTTCTGGAAAACACCCGGTTTCATCCCGGCGAAGAAACCAATGACGCCGATCTGGTGGCGCGCATGGCGTCTCTGGGCGATATCTACATAAACGATGCTTTTTCTGCTGCGCACCGTGCCCATGCCTCAACAACCGGCATAGCACAAGTCCTGCCCTCCGGCGCCGGTCGCGCCATGGCGGCCGAACTCAAGGCGCTTGAAGCGGGTCTGGGCAACCCCAAGAAACCCGTCATTGCCATTGTGGGTGGCGCCAAGGTGTCCACAAAGATCGATCTGCTCGAGAATCTTATAGAAAAGGTTGAAGCGCTGGTGATCGGAGGCGGCATGGCCAATACCTTCATCTATGCACTTGGCTACGACGTCGGCAAATCATTATGCGAACGCGACCTGAAAGAAACCGCCCTCCGGATCATGGATAAGGCCGAAGACGCACGCTGCGCGATCATACTGCCGATCGATGGCGTCGTTGCCTGGCACTTTGAGGCCAATACACCTTTCCGCACCTATGGTCTCGATGCCATCGACAAGGACGGCATGGTGCTCGATGCCGGACCGCAATCGGTGGAAAAGATCAAGACTGCTATCAACGAAGCGAAAACCATCATCTGGAACGGACCGCTTGGCGCTTTTGAAATCGCTCCCTTCGACAAGGCCACCGTCGAAGTGGCCAAATATGCTGCCGAACGCACCCATAAGGGATTGCTGACCTCTGTTGCCGGAGGCGGCGATACGGTGGCAGCGCTGGCCCATGCCGGGGTCAAGGATGAATTCACCTATGTCTCAACCGCTGGCGGCGCGTTTCTGGAATGGATGGAAGGCAAGCCCTTGCCCGGTGTCGAAGCGCTGACCCGATAGGGTCGTCATATGGGGTTTGAAATGCGCCGATCGGCCCGCCAGCTCTTGGCAGTTTCGATTGTCCTGGTTCACATGCAGGCGAGCCAGGCACAGGAACCGGCCGAAAGCGCTTACGTGTGCCCGGCCGGTGACATAACCTACGCGTTCCCAGCACCATCCGATGGAACCGTCGAACTCGAAATCGCCATAGCCGAAACGGTCGACCCGGCTCTGGCGGGCCGCTTTTCTCTTGAGCAAGCCGAACGGCGGGGCATCCTCACCCTTTATACCAATGGTGACTATTCCGTCATTGCCCGCGGTTCGTCCTATTCGGTGCAGGAAGGCGATTACGATCCCTTCCCCTGTCAGCTCCAATTGGCGCAATCGGTCGCCGGCCCGCTGCCATCGGAACCCGATACCAATGCATTGGCGGCCTTGCCGGCCCAGTCTTGGGGAGGCAATGTCCGCTCGGGACCGGGCACGAATTTTTCGATTTTGACCAGCCTGGCCCAGGGCACTCCGATCACCCTGATCGAAAACACCGGCATCGATTACAACGGTTATCCCTGGTTCGAGATCGCCCATCCCAATGGCACCGGCTTTCACTGGGGCGGCATCATCTGTGGTACCGGCGAGTCAATCCCCGGCACATTTGAAACCTGCAATTGAAATGCCGGGTAACAGGCCGATTGAACCATAAACCTTTCGTCTGATACCCGAACGTCTAATCGCCTTTGCGCCGGAAATTTGCTTGTGTGAGCCTAGCCAATTCCAGTTCACGGGGTCGATTTTCCTATGTCTCGCTTGAGTGATGTTGCACACCAGCTCGTAGCGCCCGGTAAGGGCATTCTCGCCGCCGATGAATCCACCGGCACCATCAAGAAACGCTTTGACACAATCGGGCTGGAAAGCACTGAAACCAGCCGTCGCGATTATCGCGAAATGCTCTTCGGCGCGACCGAAGCGATGCAGAACTACATTTCCGGCGTTATTCTCTTTGACGAGACTATTCGTCAGGCTGGTGCCGACGGCACGCCCTTTGTCGAGATGCTCAAGGCCAACAATTGCCTTGCCGGCATCAAGGTCGATACCGGCGCAAAGCCGCTGCCGTTCCACAATGGAGAAACCGTTACCGAAGGCCTTGATGGCCTGCGCGAACGCCTTGCCGAATACGGAAAGATTGGCGCTGCCTTCGCCAAATGGCGTGGTGTTATCGCCATTGGTGAAAACAAGCCGTCACGTGCCTCCATTGTCGCCAACGCTCAGGCCTTGGCTCGCTACGCGGCGCTTTGCCAGGAAGCCGGCATTGTGCCCATCGTCGAGCCGGAAGTTCTGGCCGATGGGGCCCCAGGCGATCACACGATTGAAACCTGCGAGCGCGTGACCACCGAAACCCTTGCCGAAGTGTTCGAGCAACTGCGTATTGCCGGCGTTGAACTCGACGGCATGATCTTGAAACCCAATATGGTTATACCTGGCCTCAATGGCCCTAAAGTATCGGTCGCCGAAGTGGCGGAACGCACTCTGCGCACCCTCAAGGCGACCGTTCCTGCCATCGTTCCCGGCATTGCCTTTCTTTCGGGCGGGCAGACCTGCGAGCAGGCAAGCGCCAATTTGTCCGCCATGCACAATCTGGGCGATCTGCCCTGGGGGCTGACCTTCTCGTATGGCCGCGCTTTGCAGGCCGAAGCTCTGGCCGCCTGGGGCGGAAAAGAAGAAAATGTCGAGGCAGCACGCCGCGCATTCGTTCACCGCGCCAAGATGAATTCACTGGCCTCTCTCGGTCGGTGGGCCGCGGATCTCGACCGCGCTGCCTGAACGGCAAGCCATTATTTCGCGGCAACGCACTTCTCATCGGGCAAGGGACGCTGTATCTGTGCAGCGTCCCTTTTTCCGTCACGATTGACGGGCATCTGGGATCGATTCACGAATTTTGGGGCCAGATGAAGCACGAGCTATTTTTGATCGCACCCGGTCAAGGCACGGCGGATGATTTCCGCCCTGCACTAAACTCTGCATTGGAGATTGTTTCGATTTCCGCACTGCTGCTCAAACAAGGCGAGCGCAGCGAGGAAGCCTATGCCCAATTCGTCGAGGCGATTGCACCGCTGGCCCAGCAAAAAGGCGTGGCCGTACTGCTCGACAATCGCCCAGAACTCGTTCGCGCTCTTGGCGTCGATGGCGTCCATATGACCGGCGGCATCAAAGCCGTCCGCGAGGCGCTCGACGCCCTGAAGCCCGACTTCATTGTTGGCACGGGCGATATCGGTGCGCGCCATGAAGCCATGCTACGCGGCGAGTTGGAAATCGACTACCTGATGTTTGGCGATCGGCAGGTTCCCGAATGGACCGGCGCGGATTTGGCGAACTGGTGGGCGGAGACATTTGAAGTCGCGTCCGTCTATCTCGCCGAAAATGTCGATGACCCGGCAATTGCAAATCTGCAATCCGAATTTTTGGGCCTCCCCGAAACCATGTGGTCCGACACAGAAGCGCTTGCCCGTTTGGCAGAGGCCGGCAAATGAGCCCCCGCGCCCTCCCGCTCATCTTTGCTGCACTGCTTGGCGCGGCGGCCACAACTGCCAGCGCCCAGATTCACGAGCAGTTGGAGGAAGCACTCGACATTTCACGCATGCTTCTGGCGCCGCCTCCGGGTGTCGATCAGGCCTTCGGCGCCTATCAGCGCGGCTTCTATCTGACGGCTTTGCGGCTGGCCCTGCCCCGCGCCCTTGATGATGACGCTGCCGCGCAGACGCTGATTGCAGAAATCTATGCCAACGGACTGGGTGTTGCGCAGAACCTTCCTGCGGCCGTTGAGTGGTACGAGCGCGCCGATGCCAATGGCGACATACAGGCCAGCTTCCAGCTTGCGCTGATCTATCAGACTGGTCAGGGCGTTCCGCAGGATCGCGAACGTGCGGCGGAACTTTTTGCCAAAGCCGCCGAGGCCGGACACGTGGAGGCACGCTACAATCTTGGGCTGCTCCATGTAGAGGGCACCTATGCCGAACCCAGCTTGACGCGTGCTGCCGAGTTGATCGGTGCTGCCGCCGAAGCTGGCTACCCCGAGGCCCAATACGATCTGGCCGTCATGCTGCTCGAAGGCGCCGGCATTGCGCCCGATACCAACCGCGCGCTCAACCTCATGGAAGAAGCCGCCAGCCAGGGTCTTGTGGAAGCTCAGGTCGAATATGCAACCCTGCTCTATATGGGAGCGCGCGGCGCCCGCGACGCCCAAGGCGCAGCCCTCTGGTACGGAACCGCGGCCCAGGCAGGCAATCCGGTTGCCCAGGTCCGCTACGCCCTGATGCTGGCGGCAGGCGAAGGGGTGGATGTCGATATCGCCACCGCGGCCATGTATCGCTCGCTCGCGCGGCGGCAGGGTCTTACCGATCCTCAACTCGACCAGATGTTGCGCGGCATTGACCCTGATGCCCTTGCGCAGGGAGAGGAACGTGCCCGCTTTTGGCCCGGTCAACCGCCTCGCCCCGGCACGGGCTCCAATCTTGATGCGACGTCATAGGGCTTGAAACGCACGCCTTTCTAGGGCAAAAGCCAGCCCAATTGGAATTTTCCCACATAATCTCAATTGGCGCCTGTTTGCGCGCCGCCAGCAAGAAGCCAATCACGATATGAAAATCAATGGCAACGAAATTCGCCCCGGCAATGTGATCATGCACAAGGATGGTCTTTATGTTGCGGTCAAGGTCGACCACGTAAAGCCTGGCAAGGGCGGCGCCTATGCTCAGGTTGAGCTCAAGTCGATCATCGGCAACACCAAGCTCAACGAACGGTTTCGTTCGGCTGAAACCGTCGAGCGTGTCTCGCTCGAACAGCGTGATTTCCAGTTCCTCTATGCACAGGGCGATGCGCTGGTGTTCATGAACACCGAAAGCTATGAGCAGATCGAACTCGATACCGATTTCGTGGGCGACCGCGCGGCCTTCCTGCAGGATGGCATGATGGTGACGGTCGAAATGCACGAGGAAAAGCCCCTCGGCATTCAGTTGCCTGCCCAGGTAACGCTGGAAGTCTCCGATACCGAGCCCGTGGTGAAGGGCCAGACGGCGGCAAATTCCTTCAAACCGGCCATTCTGGAAAATGGCGTCAAGGTTATGGTGCCCCCCTTCATCGCAATCGGTCAAAAAATCATCGTTGACACCGAAGAAGTCACTTACGTCCGCCGCGCGGACTAAGCGGCACCCTGGGCAGCCGCTTCAATCGCCGCCGGCCCGACAATTCAGGATAAAACAATGGCTCGTTCGGCGCTCTTAAACATCATGGTCAATGCCGCCCTCAAGGCAGGCAAGGGCCTTATTCGCGACTTCGGCGAAGTGGAAAATCTGCAGGTCTCGCGCAAGGGACCGGCCGATTTCGTTTCGGTTGCCGACAAGCGCGCTGAAAAGGTCATTCGCGATGAGTTGATGAAGGCCCGCCCCACCTATTCCTTCCTCATGGAAGAAGGTGGAGAGATCACGGGCACCGACGGTATGCACCGCTGGATCATTGACCCGATAGACGGCACAACCAATTTCCTGCATGCCATACCCATATTTGCCGTTGCCATCGCGCTTGAACGCAATGACGAGATCGTTGCATCGGTCATCTATAACCCGGTGATGGACGAACTTTACACGGCTGAGAAAGGCAATGGCGCCTGGCAGAACAACCGCCGCCTGCGCGTAGCCAGCCGCAAGCATCTGGCCGACGCTCTTGTGGTTACGGGTATAAATTCTCAAGGCCGGGCGCTCGACGCATTGCAGCTCCGCCAGCTTGCCCACATAACCCCGGCTGTGGCGGGCATCCGTCGCTCCGGCTCTATCTCGATCGACCTGGCCTGGTTGGCTTCCGGTCGGTTCGACGGCGTATGGGAAGCAGGCCTTAAGCCTTGGGATGTCGCACCCGGTTTGCTGCTTGTGCGCGAGGCGGGTGGCTTTGTGTCCGATTATGCCGGCGGCAACGATGCTGTGGCCAAGGGTGAAGTCGTTGCTGGCAACGAGCATATCCACGCAGCCTTGCTCAAAAGCATTAAATCCGTTGCATAATTTGACCCAAGGACCCCAAAAGCACGGTTGATGGTCATTGTCATGCCATAGCGGTCTGACTAAGCTTGGCGCAAATCAAGCAAAGAGTCAGGCGCGGCAAATATTTGTGCGTGCCTGCTCTGGCGGAGCCGGACGCAATGACGCAAAGTTACGACCCATATCACCTTGCCAGCCCACTGGTTTATCTCATCAAGATGACCATATTTCTGGTCCTTGTTGGGATGGTGGCAATCATTCTCGGCCCCCAACTGCTGGACGCCTTCTGGTCGAGCCCTTTCATTAACGGATTGATTCTGTTCGTCCTTTTGATCGGGATCATTCTCTCTTTCCGTCAGGTCATTCGCCTTTTCCCGGAAATCAACTGGGTTAATTCACTCCAGAATGGCGGGGGCGATCTGCGGCGCGGCCCGGTGCTGCTGGCCCCGGTTGCTGCCATCATGCGCGACCGCCTCGGCGAGACAGTGATTACCCCGGCATCGATGCGATCCATCCTTGATTCGGTTGGCATTCGACTCGATGAGGCAAAGGATACCGCCCGCTATCTGACTGGCCTGTTGGTTTTCCTCGGACTTTTGGGCACCTTTTACGGGCTGTTGCAGACCGTCGCCGCCGTCTCCGGCGTCATTCAGAGCCTTGATGTGACGACGGGCGACACAGGCAATATCTTCGGCAATCTCAAGGAAGGGTTGGAGGCGCCGCTGGGCGGCATGTCCATCGCCTTTGCTTCCTCGCTCTTTGGCCTTTCCGGCTCGCTGGTACTGGGCTTTCTCGATCTGCAGGCAGGCCAGGCACAGAACGCCTTTTATACCGACCTGGAAGACTGGATGAGCTCGATGACCGAGCTCGATCACCCTATCGCCACGATGCAGGCCAACAACTTCGGTGTCTCTGGCGCGGAAATGCAGCAGATGTTCGAGCGGCTCGGCGCAACCATGCAAACGCAGAACTCGTCCCAGAACGCTATCCGGGCCATGGCTGAGCTTGCCAAGGGCATCGATGGCCTGGTCAAGCATATACGGGCCGAGCAGGAGGATTTGCGCACCCATATCACCGAGCAGGCCGAGGTCAACAAGCGCCTGCACAAACTGATCGATACACTTTTGCAGGACACCGATCGCCCCCAAGGCGGACAAGGATAATCCATTATGGCATTGGTTCGCGGTCGCAGTTCCGAGCGTCCCAGTTTCTGGCCAGGCTATGTGGATGCCCTGTCCTCACTGCTGCTGGTCATCATCTTTCTGCTGTCGCTCTTTATGATCGCCCAGTTCTTTCTCAATCAAGAGATATTGGGGCGTGACAGTGCGCTGCAACGCCTCAATGCCCAGATTGCAGAACTGACCGAATTGCTTCAACTCGAACGCGCCTCTTCCGAAGATCTGGAGCTCCAGATCTCGTCACTCACCGCAACGCTGGCAGGCACGGAATCCGAACGCGATGCGTTGGAAAGCCAACTTGCCGGCATCGGCGCCGGGCTCGATGCCTCGGACGGCCAGATCGCAAGCCTGAGCGCCGAACTGGCTGAAGAGCGAGAAATCTCCAGTGAAGCCATGGCGCAGGTCGCCCTGCTCAATCAGCAATTGGCGGCGCTGCGCCAGCAGATCGGTGCCCTCGAAGCTGCCCTTGATGCCGCCGAATTGCGCGATCAGGAAAGCCGTACGCGCATTGCCGACCTTGGCCGCAGGCTCAATGTCGCTCTTGCCCAGCGCGTTCAGGATCTCGCTCGCTATCGTTCTGATTTTTTCGGTCGTATGCGGGAAATTCTCGAAGGACGTTCGGACGTGCAGGTTGTTGGCGACCGCTTTGTTTTCCAGTCCGAAGTGCTGTTTGATGCCGGCCTTGCCGAAATCTCGGTGGAAGGCCGCGACCAGATCCAGGCATTGGCCGACGCCATACTCGAACTTGAAGAACAGATCCCCTCGGAAATTCCCTGGGTTCTGCGCATCGACGGACATACCGACCGCCGCCCCATTTCAACCCCACAATTCCCATCCAATTGGGAGCTTTCCGCAGCTCGCGCCATTTCGGTGGCCAAACTTCTGGTAGAACAGGGCGTTTCCCCCAACCGGCTTCTGGCCGCCGGTTTCGGAGAATTTGCTCCGCTTGACCCCGCAGACACCGACGAAGCTTATCGCCGCAACCGCCGCATCGAATTCAAATTGACCGAGGCCTGATGGCGGGCGTCAGCCCGCCAGCGCGTCTTCCGTCGCCATGCGAAACTGCAGCTTGGCAAGTTCGGCATAACGGCCGCCTTTTCTGACGAGTTCATCGTGCGTGCCCTCATCGATCAGTTGGCCCTTGTCGAGCACCAGAATACGGTCCGCATTGCGGATGGTTGCCAGCCTGTGCGCAATGACCAATGTGGTACGCCCCTCCATCAACCGCTCGAGCGCCTGCTGGACGAGATGTTCACTCTGCGCATCGAGCGCGCTTGTCGCCTCATCGAGCAACAGGACCGGCGCATCCTTCAAAAGCGCGCGGGCGATTGCCACGCGTTGCTTTTGCCCGCCCGAAAGCATGACACCGCGCTCGCCAACGAGTGTATCGAAACCGTCCTCAAGCTGTTCGACAAATTCACTTACCAGCGCCGCATCGGCCGCAGCCTTGATCTGCGCCGCCGTCGCCTCAGGCTTGCCGAAGCGAATATTGTCGGCAATCGTTCCAGCAAAGATCACCGGCTCCTGATCGACCGAAGCAAAACGCTGCCGGAGCAGCGCAGGATCGACATCGCGCACATCCAGTCCATCGACCTTAACAGAGCCTGCCGCCGCATCATAAAACCGCTGCAGCAGCGCAAAGACCGTCGACTTGCCCGCTCCCGAAGCACCGACCAGAGCGACTGTCTGACCCTGCGGCACCGAAAAACTCAGGTGCGACAGGATCGGCGCGCCCTCGCGGGTGATATAGGCGAAACTGACATTTTCAAAGGCGACAGTACCCAGCGGCGGCTCGGGCAATTGTAAAGGATCGGACCGCACAGGCAGGCCCGGCTTGGTATCGAGCAATTCAATAAGACGCTCGGTTGCTCCGGCGACCTGCTGCAATACGCCGAAAAGATCGCTCATATTGGTGAGCGCACTCGTTGCAATCACCGTATAGATCGCAAACTGGGTCAATTGCCCCACCGTCACCGCGCCCGAAAAAACGGCCTGACTTCCCAGCCATACCAGCGCGACCATGGCCGCTGTCGAAACGAACATGACGACGCCAATCATCATCGAGCGCGCCATCAAGCGGCTGAGTTCGGCCCGGTAGCTTGCCTCCGCGTAAGACTTGAAAACCCGTCGCTGCTCGCCTTCCTGCACGAATGATTTGATGGTTTTGACTGACGACAATGATTCCGTTGCCATTGCCGAAAGATCGGCAAGCGAATCCTGGGTGACGCGCGAAACGCGCCGCATACGTTTGCCCAGAAAAACCAGAGGCAGAACGATGATCGGGATAATGACAACCACGCCCAGCGCAAGCTGGAAATTGGTCCAGAACATCATGAAGACGGCGCCAATCATCAGGATCAGCGAACGTATGGCCAGCGAGGCCGATGAGCCTATTGCGTTGCGGATCATGGCAACGTCGGCATTGAGCCGGCTCATCAATTCCCCGACGCGATTGACGTCGTAAAAGGTCGCGTCGAGTTTTAGCAGGTGATTGAAGACCGATTGGCGCAGATCGGTGATAACCCGCTCGCCAATAAGCGAAATGAAGTAGAACCGGGCCGCTGCTGAAATTGCCATAATGCCGCCAATGGCAATAATGGCCCAGGCATAGCCCGAGATCACCTCGAAATTTTCGGCCACAAAACCTTCATCGATAAACCCACCTGCCAAATAAGGGATCGACAGTGACGCAATCGCTGCCGTGAAAAGAAACAGCAGTGTCAGGCTCAGCCGCATTGGATAGCGCAGCAAGAACGGCATCAACCGCTGCAGCGGTTTGAGCGAACTGGGTTTGCCCGAGGCCTTGAGGCGTGGCGCTTCTGTCGGTGCAGAGGCGATTTCGCTGTTCGATTCCGTTACATCGGACATATGCGGTCTTTCATTCATTCCGGGCCTAAATAAGCCGTGCATGAGCACCAAGCAACAGCATAAGGCCAAATGAGTGCAAATGCCGCCTCTTGCGCTTTACTCCCGCTTTCTGTAAAAGGCCCGCAACGATCCAGATACACGTGACGTCCGGGCGCTCAAGCGCCCGTTTGATTTAGGGCCTTACGACCATGAAAAAAGACATCCATCCCGATTACCACTTCATCACGGTCGTGATGAATGACGGCACTCAATACAAGACTCGCTCCACCTATGGCAGCGAAGGTGATACCCTGACCCTCGACATCGATCCAACCACCCATCCGGCTTGGACCGGCGGTTCGGGACGCCTTGTTGACCGTGGCGGTCGCGTTTCGCGCTTCAAGGAAAAATTCAAGGGCATTCTTGGCTCTTAATAAGCCATTGTATCGCCAGATACTTTGCATCAAGCCCGGCTTTCCCGCCGGGCTTTTTGCTGTTTTTCAGGCTCCAAACGCGGATTTGAGCCGGTCGATCTGGGCCGAAACGGCGTTTTCCGCATTGGCCTCCGGCGCAATTTCACCCCGTTCGATCTTGTCGAATTTGACCACGCGCTCGAAAAGCCGATCACCTTTTTCCACATAATCGACAATGGCTTGCGGCAACTCGTCCCAACCCGGACCGCCCCGGTCAGATGGCAGCGCCGAGAATTTAACCTTCGCTTTTTCCGACATCGCTTGCTCGGGGCTGATTTCCCCTTCGTTTACAGCGCGTTGCAGCAACAGCCACGACGCCAACTGCATCAGCCTTGTCGTGAGCCGCATGCTTTCAGTCGCATAGACAAACGAGGCTTCACGACTCAGATGCTGGCTATCGGCACGACCCGGCCCATCGAGATAGGCTGCGACCTCTTCGATCAATCCCATCCCTTCACGATACAGCGCATCAAAGCCGCCTGAACTCATCAGGCGCCGTGTCAGCGAGACCGCCTGCTGTGCCCCCGGATTGTCCTTGTCCACGCGCTCTATCCTTTATTCGCACAAAAACCGAAGCCCAATCATAGGTCGAAAAGCGCAAAAGGTCATTAACGAGCGAACGCGCAAAGCCGATTAGGCTTAACGCTGTGGAGAAAATCGGTGCCAGAAAAGAAAAAAGAGCCGTCAAGCAAACGGCTCTCGAAAGTTAACAGGGAGGCGTCAAACAGAGGGAAGGAACCGCTCTGAAGAACCAGTAAAGACTGGATAACCAAAACCTAACGCGATCAGGTTAATTTTAACTTAACAAGACTCGCTTTTTTAACCCTGACAAACAATGAACGCCCTTTTCCCTTCAGAATTTAAACACGGCATCGGCCGCCGACTTGCTTTGGGTCTTGTTTTCTATAGCGTTTTCCAGCCTCGCGATCTCGCCTTTGAGCATCGCGATTTTTTCCTGCAATTCGTCGACCGATAGCGCGTCAAGAACCATGCCGATTTCATAATCGGCCTTTTTGGTTATATCATCGTCCATTTCATCACCTCTTGCCCACATCGCATCTGGACATACTCTGCCCCAGTGCCATTATCAGGTCCATGCAGATTCCAGATCAAATGCAAGCGGTTACGCTTTCGGGTCACGGTGGCCCGGATGTCCTCACCGCCACCACCATTGCAACACCCCGCCCCGCGCCGGGAGAAGTTCTGATCAGGATCTTTGCGAGCGGCGTTAACGGCCCCGATATATCCCAACGTCAGGGCAATTATGCCCCACCCGCTGACGCATCTCCGCTACCCGGTCTTGAAGTTGCCGGAACGATTGCTGCCCTTGGTGAGAATGTCGACCAGTTCGCCCTTGGTGATTCCGTCGTCGCCCTGTGCAATGGCGGCGGATATGCCGAATATGTTGCAGTGCCCAAAGGGCAGGTTCTCCCCAAGCCGGAAAACTGGGATTGGGCCCAGGCCGCAACGATTCCGGAAACCTTTTTCACGCTGCAACAGACGCTGATCGGTCGCGCCAAACTGGCTCGCGGTAGTCATGTGCTTGTTCATGGTGGTGCAGGCGGCATCGGCGCCACCGCTATCCAGATGTGCGCCCGCATCGGGGCCATCCCCATCGCCACAGTTTCGTCCGATCAAAAGGCCGAATACGCAAAAGCCATGGGCGCCGCCCATGTCATCAATTACCGGACCGAAGATTTTGTCGCGCGCACGCTGGAGATCACTGGCAACATGGGTGCCGATATCATCATCGATATTGTTGGCGGCGATTATGCCAATCGCAATCTCAAGGCAGCCGCGCGCGGAGGGCACATTCTGCAACTGGCTGTCCGGCAAGGTGCTCGCGCGGAGATCAATCTCGGGCTTGTGCTCATGAAAGCGCTTACCATTTCCGGCTCAACCCTTAGACCGCTGAACGCGCTGGAAAAGGCCGAACTGGCGCACGAACTCTATCGGACCATCTGGCCTGCCATTGCCGATGGCACGATTCTGCCCCCGCGCATCCGCACCTTTGCCCTTGCAGACGCGCGCAAGGCGCACGAGGCCATGGAAGCGCCTGACCATTTCGGCAAGATCGTGCTTCTGACCGATGCTGGTCGCGCGGCGCATACGCAAGCTTATGATTAACATTGCATGAGCGCTTCGCTGCAACTATAGTGGCGCCAAATTCCCCCTCATTTCCATTTGGCGAGGCGGGCGGCCCCAAGAAAACCGGGCCGCGGCACAGGAGAGATTTATCATGGCCACGCAATTGCTCATGCCCAAGGCAACAGCCGTCTGGCTTGTTGAAAATACCGGTCTGACCTTCAAGCAGATCGCCGATTTCTGCACGCTACATCCCCTCGAAGTTCAGGGGATTGCCGATGGTGACGTGGCCGGCGGCATCAAGGGCGTCAGCCCGATCCAGAACGGTCAGCTCTCCCGCGAGGAAATCGCACGAGGCGAAGCGGACGAAAACTACAAGCTCAGGATTTCCGAGCCCAAGGTAAAGGTGGCTGCCCCCAAGCGCCGAGGTCCACGCTATACGCCGACCTCGCGCCGTCACGAGCGACCCAATGCCATCAAATGGCTGGTGCGCAGCCATCCCGAACTCAAGGACGCTCAGATCATGCGCCTTGTCGGCACCACCAAATCGACCATCGAAGCAGTGCGTGAGGGCACGCATTGGAACAGCGCCAATCTGCAGGCGATGGACCCGGTCACTCTCGGCCTCTGCACCCAGATCGAGCTTGATATGGAAGTGCGCAAGGCTGCGCGCAGCGCTGGCATAACGGAAGATGCACCTGAAGGCACCCGCCTGATGACAGCCGAAGAAGCGCTTAGCCGCGCACGCCATGAAACCGATGAGGATGGCGTAACTTTCGACCAGGACCCGGTCGAGACCGAGCGCGAAGCTGAATACGAAGCCGATTCGGTCTTTGCCAAGCTCAAGTCTCTCAAGGGTGACACCGATACCGACGAAGACGATCGCAACTGATCCCGATCGAATAATCCCAAAGGGCAGCCCGATACCGGCGCTGCCCTTTTTCTTGCTGTCCCTCCAGTTCCTTCTTGATCCGGCACATGGACAATGTTTGACCTGAGCTTTTTTCTTGTTGCCGGATTGGCTGTGATTCTTGTCGGACTCTCCAAGTCCGGGCTGGTCGTAAGCCTTGGTGCCGTCGGCGTACCGCTTCTCACCCTTGTCATGCCCGCACGCGATGCCGCAGGCATGATGCTGCCCATTCTTCTGGTTCTCGATGCCATTGCGCTCTTTGTCTATCGGCGCGAATTCGACTGGAAGATCCTCTGGATATTGCTGCCTGGCGCCATTGCCGGAACCGGCATCGCCTGGGCGCTTTCGGCCGTTGTCGATGAAGCGGCAGTGCGCCTCGCCATTGGCCTCATTACCGTGCTCTTTGTGCTCGACGCATGGTTTCCGCTGCGCAAGAAGCTTGAAAATCTGCCCCCATCAAAACCCTGGGGCAGTTTTTGGGGGGCCATTGCCGGCTTCACCAGCTTTGTCAGCCATACCGGAGGGCCGCCAATCCAGATCTATCTTTTGCCGCTGAAATTGCGGCCAGCTCTGTTTGCCGGCACCAATGCGGTGTTCTTTGCCGTCGTTAATACGCTGAAACTGATCCCCTATTTCACCTTGGGGCAGCTTTCCGTCTCCAATATGCAGGCAGCACTTTATCTGCTACCGCTGGCCGTCGCTGGTATGATTGCGGGTGTTTTCATGGTTCGGCGTATCGACACCGGCCTGTTTTACACCATCGCCTATTGGCTGTTGCTCGCGCTGGGCGCCAAGCTTGTCTATGACGGTATCGTCGGAATATTTTTCTAGAACGTGTCCAGCAAAAGCATGTCCTTGGATCTGATGCGAGGGCGGAAACGGTTTTGCGGTTCCGACACGCGACAAAACAAAGACTTAGAGCCGGGCTCTGAGTCCATCAAAGCCTGAACGGCTCTAGAGCAGAAAATTACGAAAAAAGGCCGCAGCATATTGCCGTGGCCTTACGTGCATGCCGCACATTTTTAGATGCTAGTCTCACCGCCAGAACTGGGTCGTCTGCTTGGCGGCCTTATCTGATAAAGCTGTGTCAGACCTCTTGCAGGGTCAGTGCGTCGTCACTTCACCTTGCGCTCGTGTCATCTCATCTTTGAGTTCAAGCTTTTTCCGCTTGAGAGCGGCGATAAGCAGGGCATCGCGCGCCGGGTGGCGCATTTCCTGCTCGATCTTGCGTTCAAGATCCTGGTGTCGCCGCTCCAGAGAGCTGATGTAAGTTTGTGAGGTCATAGTCACTCCTTTCATCACGTGAACGACAATATCGTCACAAACTTTGAAGCTTTTGTCCAATGGCAAATCTGTGGCAATAAGAGATTGTGAACCCGCATCGGTGAAAAGGTATGGTTCCACCTTGCCACCCGGCGTCCAAAAGGAATTGAAATGCTGCCAATGGACAAGCAACACGAGGCCAAACTCGGTCTGGAATTGGCAACAAAAAGGCAGGAGCACGCCGATCTCGATGCCGCGATTGCCACGCTTTCCGCTTCCGGGCTGGCCGATGCGACGCTGCTTCAACGGCTGAAAAAACGCAAGCTCGCCCTGAAGGACCGCATAACCGAACTCGAACGGCACCTTCTGCCTGATATCATCGCGTAACGGTTGCGCGTCGCCAATTAAATTGACCTAGCCACTCATCTTTTGTAACTGGGTAGCTGTTATTTTCAATATCTATGAATCGGCTCTCCCATGGAAAACCAGTCGCGCTCTGTTGAGCGCATTCGTCACGAGTTGAAATTTCGCATCGCCACGGTGGAAAGCGCTGAAAGCATTTCTCCCAAAATGGTGCGCATAACGCTCAAAAGCGATGAGTTTGCCGATTTTGTAAGCCTTGCCTATGATGATCACTGCAAGGTCTTTTTCCCTGAACCGGGAAAATCTCTCGATGTAAAGCCGACGGCCGGCGCCAACGGGCTGTCTTTTCCCGATGGCCGGCGTCCCGAAGCGCGTGACTACACCCCACGCTTTTACGACAACGACGCAAAAACCCTGACGCTCGATTTCGTTCTGCACGGAGATGGTCCGGCCTCGACCTGGGCACAAGCGGCAAAGACAGGCGACAGCATCGGTATCGGCGGGCCGCGTGGCTCATTCGTCTTGCGCGGAACATTTGACTGGTATTTGCTGATCGGGGACGAAACCGCGCTGCCTGCCATCGGGCGCCGGATCGAAGAACTGCCGGCCGATGCCAAGGTCATAGCGCTGATTGAAGTCGCCGACCTTTCGGAAAAGCAGAGTTTTGACGCCCCCGCCGATTGCGAAATCATCTGGCTGCCGCGCGATGGGGCCGAGCCGGGCACCACCGATTTGCTGCTCAACGCCGCAAAGGCTCTCACCCTGCCTTCTGGCGACGGCTACATCTTCGCTGCCGGTGAAGCCAGAATAAGCAAATCGATTCGCGCTCATTTCGTCGACGGCCTGGGCCATAACCCGGACTGGATAAAGGCCGCAGGCTATTGGCAGCTAGGCAGCGAAGATTTCGACGACGGTCACGCGCACTGATTGCCTTTCAGGCAGGCTGAAGCGCCTTTTCATCTTGTCTCACGGCGCGCACCACTACGGGCATGATGCTCGTCGCAACGCTGGCAACAGCGTGGCTCAAATGTTGGCCGACCTATGCGGCTTCGCCCGCGGGCTTGATCCGCGGGTCTGTGCCCCAAGCAACGCCGTTACCCGAAATCCGGGCCTTGCGGGCCTTTCGCGCGGCGGGTTCGTGGCTTGTTTCCGGCCGGTTTGAACTTTGTCTTTCCCGCGGCTGATTTGGGCTTGCCGTTGCGTTTGCCATAACCTGCCTTGCCCTTTTTCGGATGCGGAGCGAAATCGGGTGATTCACCGGTCTGGGTAATGGTGACGCCCTTTTCGCCGCTGCCGCCTATCGCCAGCGTTTGCGCATAGCGCGCTGCCATATCGCCGGAAATCTGGAAACGCGTTTCGGTGTCCTCGATCTTGATCGAACCGACATCCTTTTTGGTCACGCCGCCAGCCTTGCAGATCATTGGCAGAAGCCACTTGGGATCGGCACGATGCTTGCGGCCAAGAGAAAGCGAGAACCAGACACCATCTTCCATATCCGGCTTGCGCGGTCCGCGTTCGGATGGTGCACCATCATGCTGGCCGCTGCGCGCACCCTTTTCGCGCCCCGTCGGCACCGGTGTATCGGAAATCTCCTCCGGGGCCGGTCGTGCCGCCCGCTGCTGACGCAGATAGGCGATGGCCAGTTGCTCTGCCGAAAGGCTCTCAACCAGCCTTCCAACCATTTCCGCTTCGTCCTCCTGAATCGGCGAAATGGCCTGCGCTTCATCAAGAATACGCTGATTGTAATGAGCATCGATATCCGCGCTTGTTGGCGCCGCGCGATAGCCCGCATCGATATTTGCGAATTTGAGCACGCGCGAGGCACCATTGCGCCGGTGCTGCGGCACGATCAGAACACAGACGCCCTTGCGCCCGGCGCGCCCGGTCCTTCCCGAGCGATGCAGCAGCGTTTCGGGATTGGTCGGCAAATCCGCATGGACCACAAGATCGAGATTGGGCAGATCGATACCGCGCGCAGCAACATCGGTTGCAACGCAAACCCTGGCCCGGCCATCCCGCATGGCCTGCAATGCGTTGGTGCGCTCGCTCTGGGTCAGTTCGCCCGAAAGCGCCACAACCGAAAATCCGCGATTGGAAAGCCGCGCCGTCAAATGCTTGACCGCGTCGCGCGTCTGGCAAAAGACGATGGCATTGGACTGGTCGAAATACAAAAGCGTGTTGATGATCGCGTGTTCGCGCTCGTCCTTGGCGACCACCATCACCTGATAATCGATATCGGCATGGCGCTCGGTTGCGCTGGTTGCCGTGAGCCGCACGGCGTCGCGCTGAAAGGTCTTTGCCAGTTTGGCAATCGCGGGTGGCACAGTTGCCGAAAACAGAAGCGTGCGGCGTTCGACAGGTGCAGCATCGAGAATGAATTCAAGATCCTCGCGAAAGCCCAAATCGAGCATTTCATCGGCTTCATCGAGCACAACTGCCTTGATCCCGGAAAGATCCAGCGCCCGCCTGGTGATATGGTCACGCAACCGACCCGGTGTACCCACAACAATATGGGCACCGCGCTCAAGATTGCGGCGCTCGGTCCTGATGTCCATGCCGCCGACGCAAGATGCCGTGCGTACGCCCGTATCGCCATAAAGCCAGTTGAGTTCGCGCTGCACCTGCAGGGCCAACTCCCGCGTCGGCGCAATGACCAGCGCCAAAGGCGTGTCTGCCGGCAAGAACTGATCCTGTCCGGAAAGCAGCGTTGGCGCGATCGCAATCCCGAATGCAACGGTCTTGCCCGAGCCGGTCTGGGCCGAAACAAGAAGATCGGCATTTTCGCAGCGCTCTTCAAGAACGCCGAGCTGAACCGGTGTCAGCGTTTCGTAGCCTTTTTTCTCCAGCGCGCGCGCAAGAGCGGGATGAATCGCGGCGGGCAAGCCGGACGCGGCATGTGTATCTGAGTGCATGAAATGCAAAGCCTTTGAAAATGAGCCGGAGCGTCTTTTGACATCCCCTGGCTCGGAACCGTTAGCAGGCCATCGGCAAAGCCGGCCTGCCCCAAAAAGCAATGGCGCTTTTTTATCCCAACTCCCCGATGCCCAAATACGGCCCCGGATTTCCAAGCGCAGCCTATGCTTGCCTTTCTCTAACGCCAGTTTGGCCTGCTTCGTCCAGTAAAACCTTCAAAATGAGCAAATTTTCTTGGTCGCCCCTGCCCTTTGCTTGATGGCGTTCCCCAATTCGGCTACAGGCTATTTTTGCCTTGAGGGGGATAATCGCGTGCAGACCTCACCACCAATTGCCATCGTCATGGGTAGCCAATCCGATTGGCCCACGATGCGCTTTGCCGCCGAAACGCTCGATGCGCTTAAGATCGACTATGAAGCGCGTATCGTTTCCGCCCACCGCACGCCCCACCGCATGGTCAGTTTTGCCACCAATGCCCGCGAGGAAGGCTTTCAGGTCATCATTGCCGGTGCAGGCGGGGCGGCACACCTGCCCGGCATGATTGCATCGATGACCACATTGCCCGTTTTCGGCGTGCCGGTGGAAAGCAAGGCCCTGCGCGGCGAGGACAGTTTGCTCTCGATCGTGCAGATGCCCGGCGGTGTTCCGGTCGGCACGCTGGCCATCGGCAAACCCGGCGCCATCAATGCCGCCCTGCTGGCTGCCTCGGTCCTGAGCCTTATGGACGAGGACCTTGCCGAACGCCTGGCCGACTGGCGCGCGCGCCAGACCGATTCCGTTCCCGAGTTCCCCCGCGACAATGACTGACCGTAAGATTATGGCGCCTAGCGCCCGCATCGGCATACTTGGCGGCGGCCAGCTTGGCCGCATGCTCTCGCTTGCCGCAAGCCAGCTCGGTATGCGCACCCATATCTTTTGCCCGGACGAAAACAGCCCCGCCTTTGAGGTAACCCCCCACAAGACCGTTGCGGGCTATGATGATGAAGCAGCGCTGGAGCGCTTCGCGCGATCGGTCGATCTTGTAACCTATGAATTTGAGAATGTGCCGGTCACTTCGGCCAAGTTTCTGGAAAAATTCTGCCCGGTTTTTCCAGGCCCAATGGCGCTTGAGGTTTCTCAAGATCGATTGACAGAAAAAGCCTTCCTGACCGGGGCCGGTGTCGCCGTCGCGCCATACCGGCCTGTTTCAAGCCCTGTCGAACTGAATAAGGCCATTGCCGAAATCGGTCTGCCCGCGGTGCTCAAGACCACGCGGCTGGGCTATGACGGCAAGGGTCAGCGCACAATCGGCAGCAACAAGGACGCTCAGGCAGTCTTTGACCAGATCGGCGGCGTCCAGCTGGTTCTGGAAGGGTTTATTGCATTCGAGCGCGAGATTTCGGTGATCGTGGCCCGGCGCGCCGATGGGGAAGTCGTAACTTACGAGCCTGCTGAAAACGTCCATGAGAACCACATTCTCAAGACCTCGACGCTGCCCGCCACGATCAGTACCGAAACCGCACAAGCTGCGCGCGACGCGGCGGCGAAAATCGCCAATGCGCTGGATTATGTCGGAGTCATGGGCGTCGAATTCTTCGTGCTGCCCGATGGCGGCCTGCTGGTCAATGAAATCGCGCCGCGGGTTCATAATTCAGGCCACTGGACGCAGGCCGTCTGCCTCACCGATCAGTTTGAAAATCATATAAGGGCGATCTGCGGCTGGCCGCTTGGCGAAACCACACGGCTGGCCGATGTGACTATGGAAAACCTGATCGGCGACGAGATTTTCGAGATCGCGCAACTTTCAGCATCCGGTCAGCCCCATGTCTATGGAAAGACCCAGGCGCGACCGCGCCGCAAAATGGGACACATCAACCGGCTGGGCGGCAAATAAAGCGTAAAGCCAGTGGACAAAGCCCGACTCTTCTGTTAGTTACCGCGACCACGGTGACTGGCGAAAGCTGGTCGGCGCCACTCTCTTTTTGAGCTTGGCGTTTTCAATCAACTGAATTTTAGCTTTGAAAGGGCGGTGTGCCGCGTGCAAGTAGTCGTTCGCGATAACAATGTCGATCAGGCGCTTCGGGCGCTGAAGAAGAAGTTGCAGCGCGAAGGCGTATTTCGCGAAATGAAGCTGCGTAACTATTACGAGAAGCCTTCTGAAAAGAAGGCGCGCCAGAAGGCTGAGGCCATTCGCCGGGCGCGCAAGCTGGCTCGCAAGCGTGCGCAGCGTGAGGCAGGTGTTACTGCCGGTCGTCGCTAATCGACATTTGTTGAACGCTTCATTGCAAACGCCGTCCCTTCCGGGCGGCGTTTTCTTTTGTGCCGAAAGCTCCCATCCCCGCGCTTATTGCAGCGCGGCAGCGTAGAACTGCTTGGTACGCTCCCAGATACCCCGCGCCCACATGTCATTGTGGCCCGCACCGTCTTCGATCCAGATTTCAAAAGGATTGGGCGCCTCGGCAAACAGGCGCTCGCCATTGCCATGAGTTATGACGACATCGGCCGTGCCATGCGCGATGAAAAGCGGCTCCTCGACATCGCCGATCCATTCGTTCGATGGAAACTGATCCATCATCAGAAAACCGACCGGCGCATAAGGATAGCGCTCTGCTGCCACTGCCACCGCAGAATAGAACGGGGTTTCAAGCACAAGAGCGTCACTATCGCGCTGACTTGCCACCCAGACGGCAGGTGATGACCCCAGCGACCGCCCCCAAATAAGGATCTGGTCTTCACGTTCGGCCAGCCAGTCGAAAGCGGCAAGTGCATCGTCAAGAATGTTCTGTTGCGTGATCTGACCTGGCGATAGAGGGAATCCGCGATAATCGATAGAAAGAAAGCCAAAGCCGTCTTCGGAAAAGGCCTGGAAGCGCGCGTACTCGGAGGTGAAACTGCCGGAATTGCCCTTGAGGTAAAGAATGGTCGGCATACCGGGCGATGGTGCGCCATACCAGCCCGTCACGGTCTCATCATTGGTTGTTGGAATGGATACAAGCTCGGCATCGAGCCCGACATCTGCGATCTCCCACACATCACCATCGGGCACAAAAAAGAAAGCTCGCTGATTGAAATAGAGATAGGCGACAACCCCCATATAGGCCACGGCCAGAACGCCTAGTGTCCCGAAAACAATTCGTCTGATCACGTTCCATGCTCCATTTTGAACACCCCGCCCCTTGATACCAATCCCATAGCAATTGGCAATCGTTCAGGCTGGCAACGCCTCTTCGCCGGTCGCTAACCGGAACGCGCGAGCAAAGACCTCTGGCGGTTGTGCGCCCGAAAGCGCAAACTTGGAATTGAAGATGAAAAACGGCACCCCATTGACGCCTTGCTGGCCAGCAGAATGAGCCATTAATCGTGTAGCGTCATGCTCACGCTCATCGGCCAGCAGCGCCTTTGCATCGTCTTGGGAAAATCCATGCGTCTGCGCAACCTCGAGCAGGATGTCATCGGAAGCAATATTTCTGCCTTCAAGAAAATAGGCCGCAGCAAAGGCCTTGGCCAACGCATACTGTATTTCAGACGGCGCCAGGCGGATGAGTGTATGCGCCTTGATGGTCGGATAACTCATGGGTTGAACGGAAAGGTCGAGATCGACCCCGGCTTGATGTGCTGCCTGTTCGACGCGCGCCTGCATTGCCGCCACATCACCCCCGTATTTGGCTTTGAGCCTTTCCCGCGTATTTTGCCCGTCATCGGGGATGGAAGGATCGAGCAGGAACGGGTGATGGGCGATTGTTACGGTGATGGCTGGGTCAAGTGCCGCCAATGCTGCGTCGAGCCGCGCGGTGCCAATAAGGCACCACGGGCAAATAATGTCGGTAAACAGGTCGATATGAATCGTTTCAGTCATGAACTTTCCTCGTTCTTACCTTCCAAATGGCAAGGCACACCGTCTGCTGCAAGAGCTTACATAGGCGTAATGGTCATACCTGTCGGGTGGACAAACCGAGCCAGATGGCGACACCGACCAGAAGCAGCCCAAATATCGCTCCCAACGTTCGCCGCCGTTCCGGTTGCACAAAAAACGGCTGCAACTGACTGGCCAGCACGACGATCATGGTATGGACAAAGGTGGCGGCAAAAACATAAATCGCCGCCAGAAGAATAAAACTGGCTACTGACGCCTGCGCGGGGAGAAAATTCGGCAAAACGGCCAGATAAAAAACGGCCGCCTTGGGATTGAGCAGATTTGTGATCAATCCCCGTCGGAAATAGATGTGCGAACGGGCAGAGTAATCCTCTTGGCCAACCGGCTTTTGCGCATCGCGCCAGCTATCGTATCCCAGCCAGACGAGATAAAGGATGCCTGCCCATCGGACTGCCTGATAAGCCAATTGGTTCTGCGCGATAATCGCTGCAAGACCCAATGCTGCAAGCAGTCCGATAATTGCAAGACCCAGCGTGACACCCGCCACGGCAAAGAGTCCTGGCCTGCGCCCACGTTCTGCGCTCAACAGCGCCAGATAGGCCATGTTTGGGCCGGGCGTCAGTTCGATGGCCAGCGCAGTTACAAAGAAGGTGGCAAGTGTGGGCAGGGAAAGCATGTCCATCCACCACAATTGCCCAACGGAAATAGAAAGAAAAGCCGGAAAGTTTGTTCCTCGCGCCCTTGCCACAAAGGCAGAGAAGTCGGCAACCGCATGGCCTTAACGGCATACACTTGACCGCACAAAAGATAAAGGATACACTTATATAAGTTTTTTCTTGTATTTATGGAGGAGCTTCATGAGCATCGACTTCCCGTCCCATCTGGGCGCCGTCAGCCGTACAATTATTGCAGACGAACGTGACGGCAAGCCGGTTCGCAACGTCATTCTCGCCAGAAGTTACACGACCGGCATCGACGATCTATGGGATGCCATTACCAATCCCGAGCGATTGCCCCGTTGGTTCCTGCCCGTTAGCGGCGATTTGAAACAGGGCGGGCATTACCAGTTCGAGGGTAATGCCGGGGGTACAATCACCCGTTGCGAACCGCCCCGCCTCGTTGCCGTCACCTGGGAATTTGGCGGCGGGGTTAGCTGGGTCGAGGTGACGCTTGCAGCCGATAGCGAGGAGCAAACCAGATTGTCTCTTACCCATATCTGCCCTCTGGACGAGTTCTGGGAACAATATGGACCGGGGGCGGTTGGTGTGGGCTGGGATCTCGGCTTTCTTGGCCTCGGTCTTTATCTTGCCGGTGCCAGCCGTGACCAGTTCGACGAAAGTGCTTTCGCCGCGTCTCCGGAAGGCGGAAACTTCATAGCCGGTGCAAGCCAGAGCTGGATGCGGGCAGCGATCCAGGCCGGAGAAGATACCGAACAGGCTAAGGCTGCGGCCAAACGCACCACCGACTTTTATACCGGCGCGAACCAATAGGCGTGCCATGGAAGCATTTGACGTTCTCGGCGATCCCGTCCGGCGCCGCATTCTCGAACTGCTCGCCAATGGTGAGCATCGTTCGGGCCAGATTGTCGAAACCATTCAGGCCGAGTTCGGCATCACACAGGCCGCCGTATCCCAGCACTTGAAGGTGCTGCGCGACAGTGGCTTTGCCGATGTCAGGGTCGATGGACAACGCAGGATCTATTCGGTCAATAGCGCTCCATTGCAGCAGGTCGATTCCTGGCTTGAGCGTTTCCGCTTCTTCTGGGAGCCCAAGCTAAGCGCGCTGGATACCGAAATCGCCCGCGGCAAAAAGCAACGGCGCGCGGAGTGACCATCGGCTGGGGCGCAAAAAAGGGAGCCTTCCGGCTCCCTTTTTATTGCAGGTGTTATGACGCTCAGTGATTAAGCGTCTTGACGATGGTTTCGGTCATCTTCTTGGCGTCGCCGAACAGCATCATGGTGTTGTCGCGGAAGAACAACTCGTTCTGCACACCCGCATAGCCTGCCGCCATGCCGCGCTTGATGAACAGAACCGTACCCGCCTTTTCAACATCAAGAATTGGCATGCCGTAGATCGGGGAAGTCTTGTCGGTCTTGGCCGCCGGATTGGTAACGTCATTGGCGCCGATCACAAAGGCCACATCGGCCTGCCCGAATTCGGAGTTAATGTCCTCAAGCTCAAACACTTCATCGTAAGGGACATTGGCTTCAGCCAGCAGCACGTTCATATGCCCCGGCATACGCCCCGCGACCGGATGGATCGCATATTTAACGTCCACCCCGGCTTCCTTGAGCGCATCCGCCATTTCCCGCAGCGCATGCTGGGCCTGTGCAACCGCCATGCCATATCCGGGCACGATGATGACTTTCGAGGCGTTCTGCATGATAAAGGCCGCATCTTCCGCCGACCCCTGCTTGACCGGACGCTCTTCCTCGTCCCCGCTGCCAGCGGCGGCATCGTCGCCACCGAAACCGCCAAGGATCACCGAGATGAAGCTGCGGTTCATTGCCCGGCACATGATGTAGGACAGGATCGCGCCTGACGAACCCACCAGCGCGCCCGTGATGATCAACGCCGTGTTGGAAACGGTAAACCCGATCCCTGCCGCCGCCCAGCCCGAATAGGAGTTGAGCATGGAGACCACAACCGGCATATCCGCCCCCCCGATGGGGATGATCATCAGCACACCGAGCGCAAATGCGATGGCAACAATGATCCAGAACAGGATCGGGTCTGCTGTCACCGAAAATACGGCAACCAGCACCACCATCAGCACGCCTAGGCCGAGATGAATCAAATGGCGCGATGGCAGCAGGATCGGCTTGCCGCTCATGCGGCCATCGAGTTTGGCAAAAGCGATGACCGAACCTGTGAAGGTGAAGGCACCGACCGCCGCGCCGATGCTCATTTCAATAAGCGCCTGCAATTTGATGGCATCGCCATAAAGAATGTCGAAGGAACCCGGCGCGTAAAGCGCGGCAGCGGCAACGAAAACCGCGGCCATGCCCACAAGCGAGTGGAATGCGGCGACAAGCTGGGGCATAGCCGTCATCGGTACGCCGCGTGCGATATAGGCACCGATCGAACCGCCTATGGCGATACCACCAATGATGAGCAGCCACACAAACGGATCGGAGGGCGCAGCAATGGCCAATGTTGTGAGCACCGCGATGCCCATGCCGATCATACCGAACGTGTTGCCCCGGCGCGCCAGCGCCGGATTGGACAACCCACGCAGGGCAAGGATGAATAGCGCGCCCGCTACAAGATAGAGGACGGCGGCAAGATTTGGAGAAATCATCTGCGGTTAGCCCTTTTTCTTGTACATCGACAGCATGCGCTGGGTGACAAGAAAGCCCCCAAAGATATTCACGCTTGCCATGATCAGAGCGAAAAAGCCGAACCAGCGGGCCGGGCCGTTTTCACCAATGCCCACCGCCAGAAGTGCCCCCACAACGATCACCGAAGAAATCGCGTTGGTTACGGCCATTAGCGGGGTGTGAAGGGCCGGGGTAACGCTCCAGACCACATAATAGCCAACGAAAATCGCCAGCACAAAAATCGAAACAAAGAAAAAGAAAGGATCGACTAGGCCACCCATCACTGGTCTCCATCTTTTTTGGCCGCAGGCTTTTTGGCGGCAGGCTTGCGAGCTGCAGGCTTGGCCGTGCCGGATTTTGCTGTACCGGCTTTTGCTGCGCTGGATTTGGCAGCGGCCGGTTTTGCAGCAGACGTTTTGGCAGGCGCGCCGGTTTTTGCAGGCGCTTTCGCCGTTGGTTTTGCAGCCGTCGCCGATTTGGCCGCAGGCGCCTTTGCAGCCGCACCGGTCTTGGCCGGAGCCTTCGGTTCTACCTTGGCCGCAGCAGAGGCGCTTTCAGCCTTGGCCGGAGCTTTTTTTGCAGGCGCCTTCTTGGCTGCAGGCTTTGATGCCGCAGCAGGTTTTGGCACGGCAGCAAGCGCCGGATGAACAATGGCGCCATCGCGGGTCAGAAGCGTTGCGGCAACCAATTCGTCCTCCCAATTGACCGCCAGCGCCTTTTTCTCCTTGTCGATCATGGTCTCAAGGAAGGCCAGAAGGTTCTTGGCATAAAGCTGGGATGCGGTTGCCGCGATCTTGCCCGCCATATTGAGTGTGCCGATCACGGTTACGTCCTTATGCACACTCACAGCGCCCGGCTTTGTCACCTCGACATTGCCGCCACGTTCAGCCGCAAGATCGACAATCACCGAACCGGGCGCCATGGATTCCACCATGGCCTTGGTAACCAGCTTGGGTGCGGGACGTCCCGGAATAAGGGCGGTCGTGATGACGATATCCTGCTTGGCAATATGCCCGGCGACCAGTTCGGCCTGTGCGGCCTGCTCTTTCTTGGTCAGTTCGCGGGCATATCCGCCAGTGCCCGAAGCATCCTTGAGCGCCTCGGTCATGATGAATTTTGCCCCCAGCGACTCCACTTGCTCGCCCGCGGCGGCACGCACATCGGTCGCGGAAACGGCAGCACCAAGACGGCGCGCCGTTGCAATCGCCTGAAGCCCTGCAACCCCGGCGCCCATGACAAAGACCTTCGCTGCGCGAACCGTACCGGCCGCCGTCATCATCATGGGCAGAGCACGGTCAAACGCCGCAGCGGCATCAATGACCGACTGATAACCGGCAAGGTTGGCCTGGCTCGAAAGCACGTCCATAACCTGAGCCCGGGTAATGCGCGGCATGAATTCCATGCCGAAGGCCGAGATTCCCGTCTTGGCCAGCGCAGCAAGATCGGCCTCGTTGCCAAACGGGTCCATCACCGCAAGAACGAGAGCGCCTTTAGCAATGCCGCCAAGCGATTTTGCCTCAGGGCGCCTGACGGCCAGAACGACATTAGCGCCCTTGAGCGTTGCCGCGGCACCGGCTTCGACTTTGGCACCGGCAGCCGCATAAAGCGCATCGGGAATGCGCGAGGCCTCGCCAGCGCCTTTCTCGACGCTCACCTCGGCACCGAGCCCCACGAGCTTGGTTACGCTGTCCGGTGTCGCCGCGACACGGGTTTCGCCGCCTAGGCGCTCACGCAAAATAGCTATTTTCATGAATCCTGCCCTAAATTTGCACCGGCACCACAACAAGCGTGGCCCTGACCGTGCACCCCCGTTTTTCCGCGTTCGACCTCCGACTGTGCGGCCCGCTCACATTACAAATGAAGAGCGGACCAAAAAACGCGAAAAAACTAAAACCAGAATTGCCAAATCCGAACCGCTCGGAAAGGCATCAACTCTAGTGGATAAAGATGAAATATAGCGCGATCAGGATGATACCGATCACGATACAGGACCATTTGGCCATTTCGAGAAAGCCCTTATAGGTGCGGTTATGCTCCTGGAATTCCTCGCTCTTCTGCTTTTCGCTGATGGGCTTGTTGGAGTAGGTTGCAACTTGGTTTTCGGCCATCACTATTCCCTTGGCGTGGTCGTTTCAATCTGTGTGCCCTCCCCCTATTCGGGTTGGGCGGATTCCAGTTCGTCGATAAGCCCTTCGATCATCGAAAGACCCAGCGACCAGAAGCCCGGATCGCGGGCGTCAAGTCCGAAGGGCGCGAGCAGTTCGGAGTGATGCTTCGATCCTCCGGCCCTGAGCAGGCCGAAATACCGCTCGGCAAACCCTTCATTGGCCTTTTCATACTGCGCATAGAGCGAGTTCACAAGGCAATCGCCAAACGCATAGGCATAGACGTAGAACGGCGCGTGTATGAAATGTCCTATATAGGACCATAGCGCCTCATATCCGTCATTGAGTTCAATACCGGAACCCAGACTTTCGGCGGATACCTCCATCCAGAAGGCGTTGATTTCCTCGGTCCGCAACTCGCCTTGCCGCCGCGCGGTATGCACCTTGCGTTCAAACGAATAAAACGAAATCTGCCGCACTACGGTATTGAGCATATCCTCGACTTTCGAGGCGAGCATGGCAAAGCGTTGCTGCTTGTTTTCCGTTGCCGAGAGCATCGCCCGGAAGGTCAGCATTTCACCGAAAACGCTGGCGGTTTCCGCAAGGGTCAGTGGCGTCGGTGCCATCAATTCCCCCTGCTCCGCAGCGAGCCGCTGATGCACGCCGTGCCCGAGTTCGTGCGCCAGCGTCATCACATCGCGTGGCTTGCCCATATAATTAAGCATCAGATAGGGATGCGCTGTCGTGACCGTAGGATGCGCAAAGGCGCCGGGCGCCTTACCTTCGCTTGCCGCTGCATCGATCCAGCCCGAATTGAAGAACGGCTTTGCCAGATCGGCAAGTTCGGGCGAGAAATTGCCATAGGCATCAAGCACAGTACGGGTAGCGGTATCCCAGTCAAACACACGATCATCGCTTGTCGGCAGCGGGGCATTGCGATCCCAGGCATCGAGCTTTGCCTTACCGAACCACTTCGCCTTCATCTTGTAATAGCGATGCGAAAGGCGCGGATAGGCATCGCGCACCGCCGCTTCCAGCGCTTCGACAACTTCACGCTCGACCGAATTGGCAAGATGGCGGCTATCGGCAATATCGCTATAGCCGCGCCAGCGGTCGGCAATCTCCTTGTCCTTGGCCAGAACATTGGTGATGTGGGTAAAGAGCCGCTTGTTTTCCGCCAATGTTCCGGTGAGCCCGCCAAAGGCAGCCTTGCGCTTGGCTTCATTCTTGTCGCTCATCAGCGACAATGTTTGCTCAAGTCCCAGAACAGTGCCGTCGACATCGAATTTGAGCGAGGCCATGGTCTCATCGTAAAGCCGGTTCCATGCAGCATGGCCGGTCACATATTTATCGTGGAACAATTCCTCCACGCGATCTTCAAGCTGATAGGGCCGCGCTTTGCGCAATTCCGCAAACCAAGGCCTGTAGCGCGCCAGTTCGGCGCTCTGTTCAAACGCCTGATCGAGCAGCCCATCCTCGATTCGATTGATCTCGAGGGTGAAAAACAGGGTCCGCGTGGACAGCGTGGTCAGCTTTTCCTGCGTATCGCCGAGAAACTTCACGCGCTCGGCATCCTGCGTGTTTTGCGCGTAATTGAGATAGGCAAACGCCCCCAGGCGCCCGAAAACTTCGCTGAGCTTTTCATAGCGCGTCACCGCGTCCATGAGCCTGCCGTCCAGGGTCAACTGTTCGAGCTTGCCTTTGTAATCGGCTTCAAACGCAACGGTTTCCTTTTCCAGAAACGCCAGATCGGAGGACAGGGCCTCGGACTGGACTCCCGGATAAAGATCGGTGAGATCCCAGACAGGAAGCTGGCCAAATTCATTGCTGGGCGCCGCTGGGCTGGACATGAAAATCGACTCCATAACCGATAGGAAAGCGGCGCACTCTAACGCCGGGCCCTGAAGCTGCCAAGGCCAGCGCAAGCAGCCGCGCCACGGCAACTTGCCGCAGGTTATAACCATTTGGTTACTTATTGTGCAAGGGGGGATTTTTTCGCCCCCTTCTTGAACCGTTTGCAGGCAAAGCGCTCTGGAATATGCGGCAAAACAAGCAAGGCAGAAAAAACAACATGTTATGGCTAATTATTACGTAACGTTAAAACGCTGTTAAGAGCCTGCGCCTAGCCTGACCCAAATCGGCACATATTTGCGATTCGTCAAACCGCCACATTGGCTGCGGCGAACGCGAAACAAGCCGATGCGATCAACAAGCCGCGGGAGAAAGCTGGCGCAATGCACAAGGTTCTTATTGTCGATGATGATCCTATTCAGTGCAGGCTTGCCAGCGAAGTTGTCGCACGGGCCGGACTGACCCCCATCGTCGCGCAATCGGGAGCCGAGGCACTCAGCCTTTTGCAAAAGACCGACGGTATCGGCGCCCTGATTCTCGATCTCGTCATGCCGGAAATGGATGGCATGGCAGTGCTCGAAGCCATGCGCCGCGAAGGCTATTCGGTGCCCGTGATTGTCCAGACAGCGCAATCGTCCCTCGACGCGGTTGTGTCAGCCATGCGCCTTGGCGCGACGGATTTTTTCGTCAAGCCGGTTGCCCCCGAGCGCATGACCATCTCGCTGCGCAACGCGCTCAAGATGGGCACGCTGGAAACCAGCCTGCGGGCCGAACGCGACAAGCGCGCAGGCACCTTGAGTTTCGCCCAGATCATTTCAAAAAGCCCGGCCATGGCCCGCACTTTGTCGCTGGGCAAAAAGGCTGCGGCGAGCACCATTCCGGTTCTGATCGAAGGGGAGTCCGGGGTCGGCAAGGAGCTGCTTGCCCGCGCCATTCAAGGCTCGGGTGAACGGGCGGGCAAACCCTTCATCACCGTCAATTGCGGCGCCATTCCCGCCAATCTTGTGGAATCCACGCTCTTTGGCCATGTCAAAGGTGCCTTTACCGGCGCTATCGCCGACGCGCCGGGCAAGTTCCGGGAAGCCCATAATGGCACCCTATTTCTCGATGAAGTGGGGGAGTTGCCGCTCGATACGCAAGTCAAGCTGTTGCGCGCGATCCAGGAAGGCGAAATCGAACCAGTCGGCGCTTCAAAGCCAGTCAAGGTCAATGTCCGGCTGATCTCTGCCACCAACAGACGGCTGCTCAATCTCGCCAAGGACGGCCATTTCCGCGAAGACCTCTATTACCGGCTCAACGTCTTTCCGATCTATTTGCCGCCCTTGCGCGAGCGTATGGAAGACCTTGCGGCGCTGGTGGACCATTTCATAGCCCGATTTGCCGCCGAGGAAGGCCGCCGGGTCCACTCCATCGCGCCCGAAGCGCTTGAAATGCTCAGGACGCATGACTGGCCGGGCAATATCCGCCAGCTTGAAAACGCGATATTCCGCGCCGTGGTGCTTGCCGAAACCCCGATCCTGCGGCCTGCGGATTTCCCCCAGATCCTGGCGGCGCAAAAAGGGCGCGACGCGCTTTACAGCGAAACGCTGACCGGCTTCGCGCCACATGCGCCCGTCCATATAGACAATGCACCACCGATATTGCCACGCCTGCCTGATTCGGCACCGGCGCAGATTCCTGATCGTTTTATCGACGATCACGGCAATCTCCTGCCACTTGCCGAGATCGAAAAGGAATTGATCGCTTTTGCCATCGATCACCATGCCGGGCGCATGGCGCAGGTCGCAAGACAGTTGGGAATCGGGCGATCCACGCTTTATCGCAAGCTCAAGGAATATGGTCTGGACGACAGCGAAGATGTTGCGTGAAAGCCGCAACATCACCTGAACCTGCATCACATTGCTGACACGTTATTGGCACGTTTGTGCCACCCCGCTTAAACTTTCGATTCACAGCGGGCGTGTAGCATGAGTGCCGCAATGACCCGCGAGGGCTTGGTGCGAAAAGAAAAAACGGTAAGACGGACGATGAAGAAGCTGACTGCGTGTTTGGTCGCGGGGATTTCCCTTTTTGCGCTTGTTGAACGGACTTCGGCCATTGAAACGGTCATTGTCGGCGAGGTCGAAACCCAGCGCATCCTGATCGCGCCGCCGCAAAATCCGCTTGCCAAAACCATCCGTGCCGGTCTGCGCGATTCGATCGCCGCGGCGGGCCAGAACACACGCGCCCAAACCGATGCCCAGCAGCTCTATTACTTCTATGGCAGCCGCAAATTCGAGCCGCTTTGGCTTTCCGAAACCCAGGACGGAACCATTGCCTTCTCGGACAAGGCACAAGGTGTCGTGGCACTTTTCGAGCAAGCCCATTTGCAGGGCCTCAACCCTGACGATTATCTTACCGATGCCCTCGATGTCAGCGCCGCAGCCACAGATCCGCAGGCACTTGCGGCGCTTGAAAGCGCGTTTTCCGCAGCCATGCTGCGCTATGCGCAGGACGCATATTCGGGCCGCCTCGATCCGCGCTCGGTTTCCGGCTATATCGATGTCGACATCAAGCGGGTCAACGAGCGCGAACTTTTAACCGCACTTTCGGCCTCGAACGATCCGGCATCGATCCTGCTCGATTTCCATCCCACGCACCGCGAATTCGTTGCGCTGCGCGAATTGCTGGCAGCCCACTACAATGGCGAAATCAAAGCTCAGGTGACAATCGGCGATGGCGGCTTGTTGCGCGCCGGCATGACCGATCCGCGCGTTCCCGACCTGCGCGAACGTCTGGGCCTCACCGCGCCCGAAGACGAAACGCTTGCCAATCTTTACGATCCCGAACTGGTTGCAGCCATGCGCTCGTTTCAGGGTGACATGAACCTTACAGTCGATGGCGTCGTAGGGCCTGCAACAATTGCCGCGCTCAACGGCGCCAATGGCGCTTCAATTGGCGATATTGTCGCCAATATGGAACGCTGGCGCTGGATGCCCGAGGATTTGGGCGATTTCAACGTGTTTGTAAATGTGCCCGAGTTTGCGCTGGAAGTGAACAAATACGGCAAGACCTTCTGGGATACCAAGGTCATCGTCGGCAGCGAGCGGCGCCAGACCCCGATCTTTTCGGACCGTATCCGCCACGTTGTGACCAATCCCTATTGGAACCTGCCGCCCACCATTTTGCGCGAGGACATCATGCCGCGCGTTGCCGCCAATCCCCATTATCTGGCGAGCCAGAACATGGAACTGCTTTACGGCGGCCGGGTGGTCGACCCCTTGATGGTCGATTGGCAACAGGTCAATCCGGCCCAGTTCCGTGTCCGTCAGCGACCCGGCAGGTCCAACGCGCTTGGGCAGGTCAAGTTCCTGTTCCCCAACAAGCATGACGTCTATCTGCACGACACAAATTCGCCCGGCCTTTTCGCCCGCTCGATGCGCGCACTATCTTCGGGTTGCGTACGTGTCGAGAACCCCTTCGAGTTCGCGGAAGCCTTGCTTGAGTTCGAGCCAAATTTCACCGTTGCCTCGCTCGAAAACTCATTGGGGCCCAATGAGCGCTGGTTCAGCATGGACAATCGCGTGCCGGTCCACCTTGCCTATTTCACGCTCCGCATTTCGGAAGATGGCACCGTACGCTCCTATGGCGACCTTTACGGCCATCATGCAAAAATCGTGTCCATGCTGGGTTTCGAGTAGCATTTTATAGCGCCCGCTCAGCCCCTGTTAAGGATTGGTCAAGAAAGGCGTCACGCTTGTGCCGCCTTTGACCGATACCAACGTCCCAGCAATAAAAATGATGCTTGGGTGGAAATCACCCTTCATTAGCGTTAACAATCTCGCATGGAGTTTATGTTAGCGTTTCGTCAAATTTGACACAAAACCAAGTGGGCGAACCGGGCGTGATTTTTCGGGGATCGACATTATTCAAGCGCGTCGCGCGTACCTTTGTTGCGGCCGCGCTGACGGTAACAAGCATGTTACCGGCAACTGTAACTTCCGCTCAGGCATCCAATGAGCGTTCCTTGTACCTGCACTACACCCATACCAAGGAAACGGCGCGGATCGTTTTCAAGCGCAATGGACGCTATGTGCAGGAAGGCCTGAACCAGCTCAATGTCTTCCTGCGTGACTGGCGACGCAACGAGCCCGCCAAAATGGACCCGGCCCTGTTCGATCTGCTCTGGGAAGTCTATCAGGAAACCGGCTCAAATCAGCCCATCCACGTTGTTTCGGCCTATCGCTCCGCCGCCACCAACGCCATGCTGGCCTCCAATTCATCCGGTGTCGCCAATAATTCCCAGCATATGCAGGGTAAAGCGATCGACTTTTACATCCCCGGCGTTCCCGCTTCCAAATTGCGCGAAATCGGCTTTCGCAAGCATGTCGGCGGCGTCGGTTATTATCCTTCCTCGGGCAGCCCCTTTGTGCATCTCGACACCGGCTCGGTGCGTGCATGGCCGCGCATGACGACAGCCCAACTCCAGCAGATTTTCCCTGACGGCAAAACCATGCACATTCCGTCCAACGGTGTGCCACTGAGCCAGGAAGGCTACAGGCTGGCACAGGCCGAATGGCAGCGTTGCCAGCGCGTTCCCTGCTCGGGCGCAAGCTCGGCTTCGTCAACGCGGGTTGCCGAGAACTCTGCCCCTCGCCGTACGCTGATGGACCTTTTCACCGGCGGAAACAATAACGATTCTTCCGCAAGCCAACCGGCTCCGGCGCAGACGCAGACGCAGACGGCGCAGGCACCAAGCCGCACAGCCGCGAGCCAGCCCACTCCGCAACCGCCGGCACCGGTTGCCGCAACACCGGCAGCGCCGGCGCCAAGCCAACAGGTTGCCGACGTCCCAACGCCGCCCTCGCGGCCGGGCGCACTGATGGGCGAACCGTCCACAAGCGTCGCATCGGCGCCCGAAACGATCCCCTTTGCCATCGTCGATGCTCAAGAAATGGAGCAACAGGTCGCAGCCCTTGCAATCCAGGAATCTAATGCGCCCGTGCCCCCGACAATGTCGCGCTCCCTGTCTGAGCGGCAGGCCAGTACGCCATCTGCCTATGCTCCCAATAATGCAGGCAGCCTTGCCATCGCGGCTCTCGATGACGCACCGGTTCCGCTGCGCCGCCCCGAATTTGAAGCGCCGGTCGTTGCTGCCGCCTATGCCGCCAGCACCGGCAGTTCAGTTCGGATCGAGGAAAACACGATCGCGCCAAGCCCACTACCGCGCCCCCAGGCAATTGCTAGCACGACCGCGGCCGGAGGCACGGCTGCCGCGTTGATCGAAACCGCGGCGCTTTCCGAAAGCGACGATGATCTTGCCGCATTTGCGAGCCTGTTTTCCGGCCCCATAGGACCACGCGACGGCGTGCCCGACGCCGCGACAGCCAATGCTCTGGCCAGCCTCAAGGTCCGCGAAGGCGAACTCCATGCGCCCGATGTCGATCACGTGACAGAAATGTTTTTGACCTCTGAACTGCTCACCAGCGCGCAATTTGGCTATATGATGCAGCCTGACAATGCCGATTTCAGCCCGGCAACCCAGGTCGATTCCGAGACGCATCCCTTTGAATTCAGTCGCACAGCTTCACTCGGGCCTGACACCAACGGGTTTAACAACCAGGGAACGATCCTTGTGACCTTGCGCTGATCGCCAAGGCCAATGGCGGGGCACACAGTCACAGTGTCGCCCCGCAATATTGCCAAACTGGCCTATTCTGACTACACCATCTGCATAAAACTTATGCAGCCAAGCCAGATCGTAAGCCGGGCAGTGTTTCCGGCCATGGTTGCGCGTACAACAGTAAGGTCAGGTTGTGTCCAGCAAACCCCTAACGCCATTACTCGACAAGATGGGCTCCCCGGCCGATCTCAAGGCACTCAAGCGCGATGAACTCGGACAACTGGCCAATGAATTGCGCAACGAAATTATCGACGCTGTATCGGTAACCGGTGGGCATCTGGGCGCCGGACTGGGTGTTGTTGAGTTGACCGTGGCCCTGCACCATGTGTTTGACACGCCTGATGACAAGATTATCTGGGACGTAGGCCATCAGGCTTATCCCCATAAGGTGCTTACCGGTCGGCGCGATCGCATCCGTACGCTACGCAAGAAGGATGGGCTTTCCGGCTTCACCAAACGCGGTGAGAGCGAATATGATCCTTTTGGAGCCGGTCATTCCTCAACCTCGATCTCGGCGGGCCTTGGCATGGCCGTCGCCTCCGAGCTTAAAGGCGAGCAGCGCAATGTGATCGCGGTAATCGGTGACGGCGCCATTTCCGCAGGCATGGCCTATGAGGCCATGAACAATGCCGGCGCCATGGATGCGCGGCTGATCGTTATTCTCAACGACAACGATATGTCCATCGCGCCCCCCACCGGCGCGATGAGCGCCTATCTCGCGCGGCTCGTTTCCGGCCCGACCTATCGCGGATTACGCGATGCTGCCAAACAGGTCAGCCAGATCCTGCCCGACTTTTTCAAGGACAAGGCGCGCAAGACCGAGGAATATGCTCGCGGCTTCTGGACAGGCGGCACGCTGTTTGAAGAACTGGGCTTTTACTATGTCGGCCCCATCGACGGACACAATCTCGATCACCTCCTGCCGGTGCTCAAAAATGTGCGCGATGCCGAAAGCGGCCCCATCCTGATCCATGTGGTGACGCAAAAGGGCAAGGGTTACGCACCCGCCGAGGAGGCCGCAGACAAATATCACGGCGTTTCAAAGTTCAACGTAATCACCGGCGCTCAGGCCAAGGCCCCCTCCAACGCGCCGTCCTATACGTCGGTCTTTGCGCAAAGTCTTATCGACGAGGCCGGACGCGACGAAAAGATCGTGGCGATCACAGCGGCCATGCCCTCGGGCACGGGGCTCGACAAGTTCGCGACGGCCTTTCCCAGCCGCACCTTCGATGTCGGGATTGCCGAACAGCACGCCGTTACCTTTGCAGCCGGCATGGCGACCGAAGGGCTAAAGCCATTCTGCGCGATCTATTCCACCTTCCTGCAGCGCGCTTACGATCAGGTTATCCATGACGTGGCGATCCAGAAATTGCCGGTCCGCTTCCCCATCGATCGCGCAGGTTATGTCGGCGCCGATGGCCCGACCCATGCCGGCGCCTTCGATACCGCCTATCTCGCCACACTTCCCTCAATGGTTGTGATGGCTGCGGGCGATGAGGCGGAATTGCGCCACATGGTTGCAACCGCTGCGGCATACGATGAGGGGCCCATCGCCTTCCGCTATCCGCGCGGAGAAGGTATGGGCGTTGAGATGCCCGAGCACGGCAGTATCCTTGAGATCGGCAAGGGCCGCATTCTCAAGGAAGGATCGACAATAGCGCTGCTGTCGTTCGGCACACGGCTGGCTGAATGTCTTGCCGCCGCCGAAACCCTGCAATCATACGGCTTTTCGACAACGGTTGCAGATGCGCGTTTTGCCAAGCCGCTCGATGAGGATCTGCTGGCCCAACTGGCCCGCAACCATGCGGTGTTGCTCACCGTTGAAGAAGGTGCGATCGGCGGATTCGGCTCCCATGTTGCAACACGGATGGCCCAAAACGGGCTACTCGATGGCAGCCTCAAATTCCGGCCGCTGATGATGCCTGACCGCTATATCGATCATGCGAGCCAGGACGACATGTATGCCCAGGCCGGACTTGATCGCGCCAATATCGTCGCCGCAGCACTTCGCGCGATTGGCGATGAAGCCCATGCCTTGCAGGTTCTCGCTGCAGCAGGCCGCGACGGCATCTGACGAATTTGGCCGGGATGGAACTGCCGCCGGGTATGAGATATGAGCGCTTCGCACCCGCTCACGCGCTTGCTGACTATATCGAGCATCTCTGGATCATCGATGCCGAAGTCGGCCCGATCACCCGGCACGAAATTCTAGTGCCGAACGGCAGGCCGGTCATCCTTGTAAATCTCAAGGACCCCGGCGTGCGCATCGATCCGCAAACCGGAAAAAGTACCATCAATCAAAGCGCGGTTTCCGGAATAGCCACCCGCCCGGTCATAATTGGTCAGGCGAGACACTCCCGCCTTGTCGCGGCCCAGCCAACGCCCTTTGGCTTGCGTGCGCTAGACGCGCCACTCGCAGTGGATAGCACAGTGCCCATTGCCGAATGGCTGGGAGATCACGAAGCCGATACGCTCATCTCGGCGCTTGCCAAAAGCGCCTTCGGAGAGAACGCGGCGCGCCACCTCGAAGCTGCGCTCTTGTCGCGACTTCGCCCATTGCCATCGGTTGCGCTCGCTCGTCTCCAGCACGCCATCGCTCACATCGAAGCCTTAGGGGGCGACATCGAAGTCGCCGCGCTCGCCCGCGAACTCGGTACCGGCTACGATCTGCTCTATCGCGATTTCCGTCGTAATCTTGGCATTTCGCCCAAGACATTTATCGCTATCGTCAGGTATCAGAACCATATCGGCCAACTTCTGTCTGGCGTCGCCGGAGACGGGCTCGCCCAGCTTGCCTTGATGCAGGGCTATTACGACCAGGCCCATGCCAACCGCGATTTCCGCCGCTTCACCGGCGTCTCACCCACCCGCTTCCGCGAGACCTTGAACGGCATCGCAAAAATGATGCATGGATTCTGACCCACCCCAGATTTATCCAATCCCGAACGGCTTCATATTGTTATCCCGCCCTGGTGGCAGCAAAATTGGAGACACCAGATGACAAAGCTCGTTCACTTTGAACTCACCAGCGCCGACGCCGAAATGACGGCCAAATTCTACTCGGACATTCTTGGCTGGACGGCCGAGCCTTCGCCCTTCGTGCCGGACTACCAGCTTCTTACGGGCGAGAACGGTGCAACCGGAGCGGTCATGTCCGACCGCTACCAGTCCCAGCCCGCCATTCTGTGGTTTGAAGTGCCCGATATTGATCTCGCCCTCACAGCTATCGCCGGAAATGGCGGCAAGCAGGCCGGAGACATCAACACCATTCCGGGACAAGGCCGCGTGGTTTACGTAAGCGACCCCAATGGCACCCTTTTCGGACTCAAGCAGCCGCAATAGTCACAAGACGGCCCCTGCCCACCACGGGAAGGGGCCGCATGTTTTTAGCCCGCACAGGAGAATAGGTGGCTTGGCTTATTCTGAAAGCACGCCAGGCTTGCGCCTTATTCTCCGGCTTCCCGATAGTCGTCATTGGCCGGAGCATCGACCATGCCCAGCGCATGAAGGTAGAGATCGAGAATCGCTTCCTGCTCGGCACGCTCATTGCGATCCTGCTTCCGTATCCGGACGATCTGACGCATCACCTTGGCATCAAATCCGGTGCCTTTTGCCTCGGCATAAACTTCCTTGATATCGTCGGAAATGGCCTTTTTCTCTTCTTCAAGCCGCTCGATACGCTCGATGAAGGCGCGAAGCTGGTCGCGTGCAATTCCATGATCGGACATAAAAGGCTCCTTGTTCGATTGCTGCCCTTTCAACCGCAAGCGCTGCCAAGGTGCAAGCCCTTGTGTCGGTTTCGCACAAGAGAGGCAAAAACACTGACCAAATTATGCCAAAACATAAGACTAAAGATTGACATGGCTTGACCCCTTTTGCACAAACACGAGGCCTTCTCTTACTATGCGATTTGTCACCGTGCTGTCATTGCTTCGCAATAGCCTAATAGCCATGCCATTCGCTGTCCTGGGACTGCTCGCAGTCACCGGTACGGCGCAGGCAGATTTGCGCGTGTGCAACCAGACGCAAAACACCGTTTCGGTGGCGTTGGGATATCGCGCCACCTCGGGATGGCAATCTGAAGGCTGGTGGGTCGCAGCGCCAGAGGCTTGCGCTACGATCTATCAGGGTGCATTGAATGCGCGATACTATTATATCTACGCGGTCGATGACATATCGGGGGGTGCATGGGACGGGTCCGTCTTTATGTGTACTCAGGATTCCAGTTTCACCATCTTTGGCGTCGAGGATTGTCTGGCGCGCGGTTACGAGCGCACCGGGTTCTTTGAAATCGACACCGAAGACAGGACCGAGTGGACGGTGGAATTGACACAAGACAATATAACGGGCCTGGAGCAGCAATGAAAAGATCACGTCGCGTCAAAATTCTCGCCACTTTGGGACCAGCTTCCAATGACATCAGCGTCATAGAGGAGCTCGCCCGCGCCGGCGCCGACGTGTTCCGCATCAATATGAGCCACGCCAGCCACGATGTGCTGCGCGAAACAGTCGATAAGATCCGCGCAGTGGAAAAAAAGATCCGCTACCCGATCGGTATTCTGGTGGATCTTCAGGGCCCCAAACTGCGCGTTGGCAAATTTGCCGATGGTTCAGTCATGCTGACCCAAGGCGAGACCTTCACCCTCGACGCCTCCGACACACCGGGTGACAAGAACCGGGTTCATCTGCCACATCCGGAGATCTTCTCGTCTGTAAAGACCGGCGAACGTCTGCTGCTCGATGACGGCAAGCTCGAATTGCGCGTTACTGCCAATTCCGACGAAGCGATCAATTGCGAAGTGGTTTATGGCGGCAAGCTCTCGGATCGCAAGGGCATCTCCCTGCCCGATACGATCCTTACCGTGGGCGTACTCACCGACAAGGATCGCGCCGACCTGCAGGCCGCTCTGGAAGTCGATGCCGATTGGATTGCCCTGTCCTTTGTCCAGCGCCCCGAAGACATCATAGATGTCCGCAAACTGGTGCAGGGTCGCGCAGGCGTCATGGCAAAAATCGAAAAGCCGCAGGCGATCGAAAAGCTCGATGAGATCATCAAGCTTTCAGACGCCATCATGATCGCGCGTGGCGATCTGGGCGTAGAAATGCCGCTCGAAATGGTGCCTGGCCTGCAAAAGCGCATGATTCGCATGTGCCGCCGTCAGGGTAAGCCCGTCATTGTCGCCACCCAGATGCTCGAATCCATGATCACCGCTCCGGTTCCCACCCGCGCGGAAGTCTCGGACGTCTCGATCGCGGTTTTTGAGGGCGCTGACGCGATCATGCTTTCAGCGGAAAGTGCCTCGGGCTCTTATCCCGTGCAGGCCGTCGCAACAATGAACAAGATCGCAGTCGCGGTTGAGCATGACGACAATTTCATGCGCATTATCCGCGCCCAGGCTACCGAGCCCGAAGCGACAGCTTCGGACGCGATTTCAGCAGCGACGCGCCAGGTTGCCGAAACCCTCGATCTGGCTGCCATCGTCACCTACACCTCGTCCGGCTCCACTGGCATTCGCGCCTCCCGCGAGCGGCCGGCAAAGCCGATCATCGCGTTGTCGCCAAAGCTTTCGACGGTGCGGCGTCTCTCTATAGTCTGGGGTCTGCATTGTGTTCAGACCGAGGACGCGATTTCGCTCGATGATATGGTCGACCGCGCCTGCTCGATTGCCTATATCGAAGGATTGGCCCGGCCCGGCGACCGCGTGGCGATCACCGCTGGCGTGCCGCTCGGCACCCCCGGAGCGACCAACATGCTCCGCATCGCCTTTGTAGGGCAGGATGGCGCGGGGGGGTCGTAACCGCCCGCAGCTAATGCGTAGGGCCGTATATCAAAGGTCTTCAGGCGAGATGGCAAAATATGACTCATATGTTATCTGCACGTCTCCTCGGAGCGGCAGCACGCTTTTGTGCGACCTGCTAACGGCGACGGGTATCGCCGGTGTTCCCGATTCTTACTTTCATCGCCCTTCGGTTTCGGACTGGCTGGCCAGTTTTGATCTAACACCGCAGTCAGCAGCTTCCAAACAAGTGATACTGGACGCCATCTTTCAAGCCGCACTCGCACGAGGAAGCGGTGAGACCGGTATCTTTGGCCTAAGACTACAGAGGCATAGTTTCGATTTCTTTGCCCAGGAGTTGGCAATCCTGCACCCAGGGCACACCAGCGATGCTCAGCGCTTCAGAGCCGCCTTCGGACGGACGCTATTTGTGCATCTGACGCGTCGCGACACGGTTGAACAGGCCATCTCATACGTAAAGGCACGGCAAACTGGCCTATGGCACGTAGCGTCGGACGGCACCGAATTGGAACGGCTTAACCCACACGCGGAGCCCATTTACGACGGGGCCGAACTTCGGAACTGCTACGAGACAATGATGGCCTACGGCCGTGACTGGCGGGGCTGGTTCGAGCGAGAAAATATAGACCCGCTTCGCATCTCCTATGATGCGCTATCGGCAGACCCATTGGAGGTATTATGCCAAGTACTGGATCGTTTGGGCGTGGATTGCAATGCCGCAAACGGAATCGAGCCGGGTGTCAAAAAGCTGGCAGATAGCACTAATCAAGATTGGGCGACGCGCTTCCGTTCTGAGTTCGACATCGCCTAGCCATGGCCGTTAAGAGCGAACTTTCTTCCGCCCCTTCCAAAAACAAAAAACCCGCCTCGAAGGCGGGTTTTTCTAAACTTGGGCACAATGCCAACAGCGAAAATCAACCCTGACGGGCCTTGAAGCGCTTGTTGACCTTGTTGATGATATAAACGCGGCCCCGACGACGTACCAGCTTGTTATCCCGGTGACGGGTCATCAGCGCCTTGAGCGAATTGCGGACTTTCATTTCTAACCTCAGACAATAAGAGATCGGGCGGGGCTCAAGGCACCGCTTTAAGTTGGGCGGAACATAGGGGCAAAGCGTGTATCTGTCAACGCGAGTCATGCCCCAGAAAACCGGGGATTTTCAGCTTTTTTACCGCAAAGAGCCCCATCGCGTCAGCCGCCCGTCAACTCGGCTTCGATTTCGCGCCACCGATGACAGGCCACAAGACGTCCCCCCTCAATGTCTTCAAGCGGTGGCACCTGGTCGGCGCAGATCTCCTTTGCATATGGGCAGCGTGTGCGAAACCGGCAACCCGATGGCGGATTGATCGGCGAAGGCACCTCGCCCTTTAGCCCTTCAAGCGTGCGCGCCCGCGCGGTTTTCGGATCGGGGATCGGCGCAGCCAGCAACAAAGCCTGCGAATAGGGATGCTTGGGATCGGTATAAAGTTCATGGCCAGGCGACAACTCGGCGATGCGGCCGAGATAAAGCACCAGAATACGATCAGAAACATGCCGCACCACCGACAGATCGTGGCTGATAAACACAAGCGTCAGGCCGAACTCTTCTTTCAGCTCCGAAAGCAGATTGAGAATTTGAGCCTGAATGGAAACGTCGAGCGCCGAAACCGGCTCATCGCACACGATCAGCTTGGGCTCGGTAATCAGCGCACGCGCGATGCCGATGCGCTGGGCCTGCCCGCCGGAAAACTCGTGCGGATACCGGTTGATCATTTCGGGCAACAGCCCCACCGCTTCCATCATGCGCAGAACGCGCGCGCGCCGCTCGGTCTTGGAAATATCGGGGCGTAGCGTCCGCAAGGGGTCGGCGATGATCTCGCCAACGGTCATACGCGGATTGAGCGAGGCCAGCGGATCCTGGAAAATGATCTGCAGGTCCTGACGCCGCTTGCGCATCTTCTCGGACCCCAGCTTGGTCAGATCTTCACCCAACCACAACACTTTGCCTTCATCGGGCTCGATCAGTTGCAGAATGCAGCGGCCCAGCGTTGATTTTCCACAACCCGATTCCCCGACAATACCAAGCGTTTCCCCCGCCCGTACGGTAAAATTGATGTCCTCGAGCGCGGTCAATGTCAGCGGCTTGCGCAACAGCGATGTGGCAATCGAGAAGGTTTTTTTCAGATTCTCGACTTCAAGCAGCGGAATGCCCGTATCCATCTCGACAGCGCTCATGCCGAACGCTCCTCGGCCAGCAACTGACCTTCATAAAAACATGCTTTTTTCCGCTCCGCTTCCCCGAACGGTTCAAGCGGCGGGCGTTCTTCAAAACATTTCTCGAACCGGAACTTGCACCGCGGATTAAATGCACACCCTTTTGGCAAGTGCTCGAGAGATGGTGGCAGGCCTTCGATCGGCGTTAAGCGCTTGGCCCGTTCCGCCGGGTTGGGCGTCGACGACAAGAGCCCAAGCGTATAGGGATGGCGCGGATCGTAGAAAAGATCGTCCACATGGCCGGTTTCCACAGCCCTGCCCCCATACATCACCATCATCCGATCCGCGACCCCGGCGACAACGCCCAGATTATGCGTAATCATCACGAGCGCCGTACCGAAATCCTTGGTCAGCGAACGAAACAGATCGAGCATCTGAGCCTGAACGGTCACGTCCAGCGCCGTTGTCGGTTCGTCCGCGATCAGAATCTTGGGGCGGCACAGCAGCGCCATTGCAATCATCACGCGCTGTCGCATGCCGCCCGAAAGTTCGTGCGGATAGGCATTCGCGCGACGTTCGGGCGAGGGTATCCCCACCCGCTCAAGCATTTCGATTGCTTCCTTGAGCGCTTTTTTCTCATCGTAGTTCTGGTGTTTGACCAGAACTTCTGACAATTGCCGCTTGATCTTGAGAGACGGATTGAGCGAGGTCATCGGGTCCTGGAAAATCATCGCGATATCCTTGCCGCGATACTTATCCAGTTGCCGCGGCGGCATACCGACAAGTTCGACATCGCCCATTTTCGCCGAGCCGGTGGCCCTGCCGTTGCGCGCCAAAAGCCCCATGATCGAGAGAAAGGACTGACTTTTCCCCGACCCACTTTCCCCAACGACGGCAAGCGTCTCGCCTGCACGAAGGGAGAAATTGAGATCGCGAACGGCGTGGACCTCGCTGTTATGCAAAGCAAAGCTGACATTGAGATCGGAAATTTCGAGAACATTTTCCATGGCTTAGCGATCCTTCGGATCGAGGGCGTCACGCAGGCCGTCGCCGATATAGGAGAGGCACAAAAGCATTGTGACCAGAACGACTGCAGGGAAAACCAGCAACCATGGCATAACCTCCGCCACCGGCGCACCGTTGGAGATCAGCGTGCCGAGTGACGTCATGGGTTCCTGGATGCCCATGCCGATAAAGGAGAGGAAGCTCTCGGTGATGATGATTTCCGGGATCGTCAGGGTCGCATAGATCACAACGGGGCCGGAAAGGTTCGGCACGATATGGCGTATGATGATCGTGAATGGCTTGGCCCCGCTCGCACGCGCTGCTTCCACAAATTCCTTTTCCTTGAGCGCCAGGGTCTGCCCCCGCACGATTCGCGCCATGGTCAACCATTCCACGAGCCCAATGGCGGCAAAAAGCAGCAGGGGATTGCGCCCGAAAATCACCATGAGGATGATGACGAAAAGGATATAGGGCAGCGCATACATCACATCGACGATACGCATCATCACGGCATCCACCTTGCCGCCGAAATATCCGGCGATAGCGCCGTAGATCACCCCGATGAAAACAGAAACCAGCGTTGCAACCAGCGCGACAAGCAGGGACATCTGCGTGCCCTGCAGCAATCGCGCCAGAACATCGCGGCCGTTCTGATCCGTTCCAAGATAATGGCTGGTTTCGAAATTGGGAGGTGAGCGGAAAGCCGTCCAATCGACCTGGGCAAAGCCCCAGGGCACGAAATAGGGGCCGATGAATGCGACAGCCACAATCAGCCCGAACAGGATCAGTGAGACAAGCGCCGCCTTGTTGGCAATCAATCTTCTGAGCGCATCCTGTGTCAGCGAACGCCCCTTGGGCGCATCGAGCGTGGCGAGTTTTTCCGCGTAAGCGGAAAGAACTTCGTCCTTTCGGGTAAGCCCGGCCATCAGCTATACCTCACCTTGGGATCGAGCCAGGCATAGACGAGGTCAACGATCAGATTGAGAACAAGAATGAGCAGCATGTAAAAAAGCGTCGTGCCGAGAACGAGCCCGTAATCGCGATTGAGCGCTGCCGAAATGAAATAGCGTCCGATACCCGGAAGCCCGAAAATCTGCTCGACCACAATCGAGCCGGTGAGAAGATAAGATAGCCCCGGACCCAGATACGATACGACCGGGATCATCGCCGGCTTGATCGCATGCCGAGCGAGTACCAACCGTGACCCAAGCCCCTTTGACTTTGCAGTTCGTACGTAGTTGGTGCCCAAAACTTCGATCATGGAGCCACGCATGAGCCGGGAAATCCGCGCTGCATGGGGCCATGCAAGAACCGTAACCGGCAACACAAGATGGGTGATGGAGCCTGTCACCCACCCACCCGCGGGCAACCATCGCAAATAAACGCCGAACCACAATTGCAGCAGCGCGCCCATAAGGAAGTTGGGAACGACCAGCCCGATCATGACGGCCAGCACGAGTACGTAGTCGGGCCATTTGTTCTGATAGACCGCCGAAACCATGCCCGCCAGAACGCCGACAAACGTCGCAATCACGAAGGCCGAAAAGCCAAGTGTGAGCGTAAAGGGAAGTCCGATCGCCAAAAGCTGACTCACATTGAAGTCATAAAACGCCATCGACGGCCCGAGATTGCCACGCAAAACGCCCCCGATATAGAGCAGGTATTGGGTAAAGAGCGGCTGGTCTAGATTGTAATAGGCCCGGACATTGGCCAGCACATTTGGCGGCAACGGGCGCCCGGTGTCGAATGGGCCGCCTGGCGCGAGGCGCAGGATGAAAAAGCAAACAGTTACGGCGATAAAGGCTATCGGCAATGCCGATAGCACGCGCCTGAAAGCATAGCGCAACATTGGTTACACCCCGATAGCGTGAGGCCAATGCCGCCCTGTTTATAAGGGCGGCATTGGGCCAGGGTAAGCCGGATCAGTCCTCGGACTTGGTCAGCCACCGGGTACGATGGATATCGCTGGCATTGTCCTCAAAACCCGAAATACGAGGCGAGACCACATTGCGCGACACATAGAAGGCCAGCGGCAGAGCCGCATAGTCTTCCATCGCAAGTGCCTCGGCTTCAGCCAGGATCGCCGCACGGGCATCGATATCGGTTTCCGTCGCGGACGCTGCGATCAGCGCGTTATACTCGTCATTGTCATAACGGCCGTAATTGTAGTCGATGCCGGTGCGCAGCAACTCAAGCATGTTGATCGGGTCGTTATAGTCCATTACCCAGCCGGCACGACCGATAGAGTGGAAATCGTTGGCCTGCAACGCATCGTAATGGACGACCACTTCGGAGTTGAACAACTCGGTCTGGACGCCCAGTTGCTCCCACATCGCAGCGATTGCAACCGCAAGGCGCTGGTGGTTATCGGACGTGTTGTAGCGGATTTCAACGCTCAGCGGGTTGTCAGGACCAAAGCCTGCTTCTGCCATCAGAGCCTGCGCTTCGGCAACGCGTTCGCCATAGGGCGTTTCGGCCCAGTCATAGGTGAAGGCACCGTCGATATAGTTGGCCGTTCCCGGTGGAACCCAGGAATAGGCAGCAAGTTCGCCCGTGCCGAAAATATCGGGCCCAATGATCTCGCGATTGATGGCCATCGAGAGCGCCTTGCGGACATTAACGTCGGCCAGATCGGGATTGTTGAGATTGAACACGTAATAGTGCAGCCCAAGGAAGGGCGCCACATGCGCTTCGCCCGGATGCTGGCTGTCGAGCAGCGTAATCTGATCCGCCGGGAAGTCGGTCAGAATGTCGAACTCACCAGCGCGATAGCGGTTGAGCGCAGCGGACAGGTCGTCGAGCGAATAGTAAATCACTTCTTCGATCTGAACGTTGTCAGCATCGTGATAGCTGTCATTCTTGACCGAGCGCAAGTGAGAGCCCGGCAGCCATTCGACCGGCACATACGGGCCGTTGGCAACGATATTGGCCGTGTCGGCCCACGCATCGCCATGTTCTTCGAGAAGATGGCTGGGCACGGGATAGGCGGTATAGTGGGTCAAGGCCTGCAAGAGGAACGGCGCGGGATTTTCCAGCGTGACCTCAAGCGTATAATCGTCAAGCGCAACCGCACCCAGCTCGTTGAGATCTTCGATCTCGCCGCTGTTGATCGCTTCTGCATTCTTGATCGTATATTGCAGATAAGCGTAGCTGGCGGCCGTTTCCGGATTCATCAAACGCTGAAATGCCGTAACGAAATCATGGGCTGTTACTGGCGTACCATCGGACCAGACGGCATCTTGACGCAAGTGAAACGTATAGACCAGGCCATCTTCCGAGATGTCCCAGGACTCGGCTGCGCCCGCGATAGCATCGCCATTTGCCGCCTCAGTCGTCAATCCTTCAAGATAATCGCCAACGATCCGGTTTTCCCAGGTGCCGCTGACCTTGTGCGGGTCGAGGGAGGCAGGTTCGCCCCCATTGTGCATATGCAACGTCACCGCAAATGCGGAACCTGTCATAGCCAAAGCCATAAGGCCGGCCAGAAGGCCGCCTTTTGCTACATGTTTCAACTGCATGATAATCGTCTCCTAAACTATGGACGCGCTTGATGTTTTCCACCTGCCGGCCCACTTGAGCATGGGGCCGTGCATTTTTATTGCCTGGAGAGAATTTCATTCTCCCAAGGCCATGAAAGTGAGATTATGCTTGCTTGGTCAACTTTGACAAGCCTGTTTTTATTCCCTTTCGACAAGCGCCGCCACGCCCATGCCGCCTGCGGTGCAGACAGAGATCAAAGCTCGATTTTTCTCGCGTTGATTCAAGAGCTTGGCAGTAACGCCAAGGATGCGTGCGCCAGTCGCCGCGAAGGGATGCCCATAGGCAAGCGAAGACCCCACGACATTGATTTTGTCGGCAGGGATCGAGCCCAGCGGCGTATCGCGTCCCAAAACGTCGCGATTATAAGCCGGGTCTTCCCAGGCTTTGAGCGTACACAAGACTTGCGCCGCAAACGCCTCATGCAGCTCGAACAGATCGATGTCGTCAAATCCGAGTCCTGCGCGCCGCAGCAGGTCGGATACCGCAATGGTGGGCGCCATAAGCAAACCCTCGCCGCCTGCAAAATCGTTGGCCGAGACGGCCCCCATGGTGAGATAGGCGAGAACCGGCAGGCCACGCTCACGCGCCCAGTCTTCGCTGGCAAGCAGCACCGCGGCGGCACCGTCGGTCAGCGGCGTGGAATTTGCCGCGGTGAGCGTGCCTTTGCCTGACTTGCGGTCGAACGCTGGCTTCATGCTCGCCATCTTGTCGAGCGTTGTATCGGCGCGCACATTGTTGTCTCTGACAATGCCTGCGCAAGGAACAAGAAGATCGTCGTGGAAGCCTTCGTCATAGGCTGCGGCGGCGTTATGATGACTCTTGAGCGCCAAGCCATCCTGCGCCTCGCGGGAGATGTCCCATTCGCGGGCCATCAGCTCGCAATGCTGGCCCATGGAAAGCTCGGTTCGCGACTCCTGGGTTGAAGGCGCAATCGGCGTCAGCTCCCCAAACGAGAAGCCCTTGAACACCCCGAGCTTTTCACCCGTCGTGCGCGCTCTGGAAAGCGCAATCATACGCTTTTGCATCTTGGGACCGAAAACCACCGGACTGTCGCTGACCGTATCCGCACCCGCGGCAATGCCGCTGTCGATTTCCCCGGTCGCGATCTTTGCCCCAAGGGTAAGCGCCGCCTGCAATGAAGTACCACAGGCAATCTGCATGGTCGTGCCCGGCGTTTGCGGGGAAAGCCCTGCATCGAGCAACGCCTCGCGCGCCAGATTGAAATCCTTGGAATGAGAGATAACTGCACCGGCCATCACCTCACCGATCCTCTGACCCTTGAGATCGTATTTTTCGGCCAGCCCGCCAATTGCCGTTGCCAGCATCGAGAGGTTGGATTGATCCACATAGCCCGTATGCGAGCGGCAGAAGGGAATTCGGGCGCTGCCCACAATGGCAACTTTGCGCAAGGTCTGTACCATCTTCAATTAGGCCTTTCCGTCCTGACGGGCTTTAAGCGGGCCACCGAGGAACGGGGCAAAACCGGTGCCGAAAATCATGCCGATATCAGCAAGGTCGGCATTCTCGACAACGCCTTCAGCGACGATCTGTTCTGTTGTATCGACAAGCGGCTGGATAAGGTCGCGCCCCAACCCCGGCAGGTTGGCATGGGCGGGCGGCTTTTGCTTTTGCGCCTTGCCGTCTTCCCAGCGATAAAAGCCCTGCCCGGTTTTCCGGCCCAGCTTGCCTTCGGCAATCAACCGCGAGAACCGGCTGTCCTTGGGGACCTCCTGACCGAGTTCGCGCGCCACAGACGCCCCGACATCGAGCCCCACCGTATCCATGAGTTCAATCGGCCCCATGGGCATACCGAACGCCACCGCCGCTGCGTCGAGTTGCTCGGGGCTTTCGCCCTTTTCGACCCGTTCGATGGCCGCAAGCATGTAGGGCATCAGGGCGCGATTAACGAGGAAACCGGGTGCGGATTTGACCACCACCGGGCTCTTGCCGATTGCCAGAACGAACGAGCAGCCCAGTCGCACGGCGCGCTCATCATTGAGCTTGGACTGGATCACTTCGACCAGCGGCAATTGGGCAACCGGGTTGAAAAAATGCAACCCGATCAGACGCGCAGGATCGGTCAACGCCTCAGCGATGCGTTCAAGCTCAATCGAGGAGGTGTTGGTGGCCATAATGGCGCCAGGCTTGAGCTTTTTCTCCGCGTTGGAAAAAATCTGCTGCTTGACCTCCAGCTTTTCGACAACCGCCTCGATCAGAACGTCGCAACGCGCGATACCCTTGCCATCCACATCCGCTTCAAGCCGCGCCAGTGCTGCGTCCACCGCCTGCTTGGTCTTGAGGCGCTTCTTGAACAGCTTTTTGGCGCGCTCAAGAGCAGGCTTGATGCGCTCCATATCCATGTCCTGAAGCGTAACGGCCATGCCGCGCAAGGCGCAAAAGGCCGCAATGTCGCCCCCCATAACCCCGGCGCCAACAACATGCACGCGCGAAAATGTGGGCTTGGGCTTTTCCTTGACGCCCTGCTTTTTAAGCGCTTCGGAAAGGAAAAATACCCGGCGCAGGTTTTGCGCCGTTGGCGATCCCATCAGCGGCACGAAGGCATCGATCTCGGCATTCATCATGGCCTTGGGATTGTTGCCATGCTTTTCAAACAGGTCGATGAGTTTGAAGGGCGCCGGATAATGCGCTTTGTTGACCTTCTTGCCGGTCTCCTCGCGCATCTTGCCAGCAACGCGACTGCGCAACGGCCCCATCGCCATAAGACGCTTGGAAAACGGAGCGGGCTTGGCCTTGCGGTTCGACAGAATCGCCTTGCGCGCTTCCCAACGCAGCATGTCGCGATGACGTACCAACCTGTCGACAAGGTTGAGCCGCTTGGCCGCGCTGGCCGAAAGCGTACGGCCCGTCAGCATCAACTGCATGGCATCGATCGGTCCGGCCTGCCGGATCGAGCGGCCGGTTCCGGCAAAGCCGGGGAATATCCCGAGTTTGACTTCTGGAAAGCCGAATTTGGTCTTGTCGTCATTGACCGCGATCCGGTAGTGGCACGCCAACGCCAGTTCCAAGCCGCCGCCAACGCAGAAGCCACTGATCCCGGCCACAAAAGGCGCCTTGATTTTTTCGATTCGGGCAAAAAGCGCATGGGTCCGCTTGAGCGCTTCAGGCAAGACCGCCGGATCGCTCATCTCATCGAATTCGGAAATATCGGCACCGGCCACAAAGCCGGACGCCTTGCCCGACAACAGCGCTACCCCGGTCAACTCCCCTGCCCGGTCCATCGCCTCGATTTTGACAACGATCTCTTCGAGTTGGCCGATAACCTCTCGGCTCAAAACGTTGACGCCGCTGCCGACCACATCAAGGGTCAGCCAGCCGATTTTTTCGACATCGATATGAAATGTCCAATGCCGCTTTTTTTCTGTTTCAGCTTGCGCCAAGGCACGCTCCTTCGTTTCCTTAGGTTCTGGCTGTCATGGTGGGACGCGGCTGCCTATTGAGCAGCCACGGTGATATGATCGTCATCCTGTCTTGAAACGCGCACCATATCCTTGGCGTCAAAGTCATCGACCTTGATTACCCTGTCTGTTGCAAGATCGGCCGCGCGCATCAATTCCGCTTCCACCTCCGACAGTACGCCTTCAGCCACGGCGTCGGCGATTGCGTCCCGATCTAGACGCCGGGCAATGATGCCCTTCTTGAGCGCACGGAAGAATTTCTTTTCGATCTCGCTCGCAGCTTCCACCTTGATCAAGGCATCTTCAAGCATGCCGGTCCGGTCCTCGGGATCAAAGCTGACATAGACGCCGCGGGTCAAGCGGTCACGCAACGCAGACTGACCGAGCACCGACCGCGCTAGGCGGAAGTTCTGCCGGTCCGATGACGGACGCGCCCGGCGGCCCAACGGGAAGATCAACAGCCCGAGCATGAACCGCAGGAACGGATTGGGGAAATTGTCGATGACTTCGCCGAGCCCTTTTTCGATACCTGCAATCCTGTCCCGCGCGATAGCGTCGATCAACGCAACGTCTTCGGGCATCCGGCCATCGTCCTCAAAGCGCTTGAGCGCGGTTGACAACAAATAGAGATCGGAAAACACATCCGCCATGCGGCCCGAAAGCATTTGCTTGCGCTTGAGATCACCCCCGAGAAACGCCACGGTCCAGTCGCCGGCAAGAGCAAAGCTCTGGGAGTATCGATGCAATTGCCGGTACCAGCGCTGCATTTCATGGCGCACCGGCGAATTGGCAAAGCGGCCAAACGTCAAGTTATGGAAGAACGAGGCCACGATATTGCGCAGCATGAACCCGATATGACCAGAAAACGCCGCGTCGAACTGATTGAGCCCGGCCTTCTTGTCGGGATTTTGCGCCGCCTGCACTTCCTTGAGCAGGAACGGATGCGCGCGCAGCGCCCCTTGCGCAAAGGTAATCAGCGTGCGGGTCAGAATATTGGCGCCTTCAACCGTGATGGCAACAGGCACATTGGCATAGCCCGAGAACAGATAGTTCGAGGGACCATCCTGAATGGCGCGGCCTCCGTGGATATCCATGGCATCATCGACCCGCTGACGCATTTCTTCGGTCGTGCGATACTTAAGCGCTGCTGAAATGACCGCCGGTTTCTGGCCGTCATCCACGATTGCTGCGGTCATCGCGCGCGAGGCTTCAAACTGATAAGCCGACTTGACCAGTCGCGCCATACCTTCGCCAACGCCCTCCATCATCCCGATCGCAATACCGAACTGACGCCGGATGCGCGCATAGGCCGAAGTTGTGCGTAGCGCCGCCTTGATGGAAACCGTACCGATGGCCGGCAGCGAAATCGCCCGGCCCGTGGCCAGGCATTCCATCAACATGCGCCAGCCTTGCCCGGCGTAATCCGGTCCACCGATAAGGAAGTCGAGCGGCACGAACACATCTTTGCCCGATGTGGGGCCGTTCATGAAGGCCGAACGCGCAGGCATGTGGCGGCGACCGATTTCAACGCCTGGATAATCGGCCGGAACGAGCGCCAGCGTGATGCCGACATCCTCGCCTTTGCCCAAGTGGTTTTCAGGATCGTAAAGGTTGAAAGCCAGCCCCAAAAGCGTGGCAACAGGGGCCAACGTAATGTAGCGCTTGTCCCAGGACAGGTTCACACCAAGCACCTGCCTGCCTTCATATTCGCCATAGGTGACAACACCCACGTCGCGCATGCCAGCCGCATCCGAGCCAGCATGAGGGCCGGTCAATGCAAAGCAGGGGACCTCCTCGCCGCGCGCCAATCGGCCCAGATATTTCTCCTGCTGTTCAGGCGTGCCGTATTTTTCCAGCAATTCACCCGGCCCCAACGAATTGGGCACCATGACGGTGATCCCGGCCGCAACTGAACGCGAGGCAATCTTGGAAACGACCTGGGATTGCGCCTGTGCCGAAAAGCCAAGGCCGCCATGCTCTTTCCCGATCAGCATGCCGAGAAAGCCCTTGTCCTTCAGGAATTGCCAGACCTCGGGCGGCAGGTCCATGCGGTTATGGCGCGTATCCCAATCGTCGATCATCGCGCAGACTTCTTCGCAAGGCCCATCGAGAAATGCCTGCTCTTCGGCGCTCAGATCGGGCTTGCGAATGTCAAGCAACTCGTTCCAGTCGGGACGGCCTGAAAAAATCTGTGCATCCCAGCCCACCGTTCCCGCATCGAGCGCTTCCTGCTCGGTGCGCGAAATGCGCGGAAGAATGGATTTGACCATGCGGTAGGCTGGCCCTGTCAGCGCCGCTTGACGGATCGCTTTGAGTGAAAGCAGACCCAGAATGGCCGCTGGCAGCAGCGCAAAGAACCAGGCTACGGGATTGGTTGAAAGCGCCAGCCCGAAATCGGGACGCACCAGCGCCAGAACGCCGATCGCCAGGGCGGCAAGCGCCCATTGCCAGATCGGCGCCTGCCGCATAGCCAGCACGCAAAAGGCGACCAGAGCCAGAATGAAAACGATCAGACCCATTTCGGCAATCCTCCTCGATTGGCAACGCTCGACCGGACATCTTCCTGCCACGCGATCGTTACCAGATTGAACCTCTTCAAAGGCGTCAAAAGGAAGGACCGCTCCTCATTGACCCCTTTGCCAGCTATCCGCATTCTTGCATATCAGCCGGCGACGCTCCAAGCATACACCTCTATACGTTAACGTCAACCTATTGCCGGGCGCGTCATGTTCGGCCTGCATCATCGGAGCATCAACAATGGCCTTTGCTCGGACAATGCAGCGACAGGGCAGTTCGTTGCATGCAGGTTCGGCTGCTGTGCGGCATGGGCGCGATGGACTACGGGTGCGGCGGATGCAGCCCTCTCATGCGCGTGCAGCATTTGACGCTTACGTAATCCCGTGACATAATTTAAGCAATAATGGGCAAAGCCCGCGAGGAGGAAGACAATGACAGACACCGCCCCTACCCAGGAAACTCGCCCCTGGCTCAAGTCTTACCCTGATGGCATCGACTGGGACGTCAAGATCGATACGACCCCGGTTCACGAACAATTCCTGGCCTCTTGCGCCAAGATGGGTGAAGCCACCGCGTTGGATTTTCTCGGTGCGACAACGAGTTTTCGCGATCTGGGAGAAGCGGTGAACGCCCTCGCCGGGGCCTTGCAAACCGAATTGGGCGTCAAGAAAGGGGATCGGGTTGCGCTTCTGATGCCCAATTGCCCCTTTTATGTGGTTTCCTACTACGCGTTGCTGCGCATCGGCGCGATCGTCGTCAACTGCAACCCGCTCTATTCTTTGTCCGAGCTCAGTCATATCGTCAGCAATTCCGGCGCAACGGTGATGATCACCATCGATTTGAAGGTGACTTTCGACAACGCTGAAAAGCTGGTTGGACAGGGCCATATCAAAAAGCTCATCACTGCCCATTTCCCCGATGCCCTGCCCGGCCTGAAAAAGTTCCTCTTCAAACTGGTCAAGGGCAAGGATCTGGCAAAGCCGGAAAAATCGAACGCGGCCAGAGCGATCATCTCCTATGCGGAACTGATTGCCCATAACCATGCGCCCGAGCCGGTCACGATCGATCCGGAAACGGACGTTGCAGTTCAACAATATACCGGCGGCACGACCGGCACGCCCAAGGGCGCAATGCTCTCCCATGCCAATATCGCTGCCAATCTGAGCCAGATCGATCACTGGGGATGCGGGCTGTTTTACCCACCGACCAAGGTGGCGGCCGTTCTGCCCTTCTTTCATATCTTTGCCATGACGGTCTGCCTCAACGTACCGCTCTGTTCCGGCGCCCAGGTCGTCATGCTGCCGCGCTTTGAGATGAAAGCATTTCTTTCGTTGCTCAAGCGCACAAGGCCCAACGTCCTGCCCGCCGTGCCAACGCTCCTGCATGCCCTGGCCACAAAGCCCGAGGCGACAAGCGAGGCGCTCTCATGCATAGAAGTTGCCATATCGGGTGGCGCGGGACTTCCAGAGGAAACCCGGCAGGCCTTTGCCAAAAAGTCCAAGGCGCTGCTGGCCGAAGGCTACGGGCTTACGGAGGCCTCTCCGGTCGTGGCCTGTGCCGCGTTGCGTGTGCCGTCAAAGCCAGGCTCGATCGGCCTTCCGCTTCCGGCTTCCGACGTCCGCTTCCTCGATCTCGAAGATCCGGAAAAATCCGTCAAGCGAGGGGAAAAGGGCGAGTTGGCCGTCAAGGGCCCACAGGTCATGCTTGGCTACTTCAACAACGAGGAAGCCACCAGAGAAGTCTTTACCTCCGATGGCTATCTGCGGACCGCCGATGTGGGCTATTTCGATGAGGACGGCTACATCTTCCTGGTGGACCGGATCAAGGACCTGATCATCTGCTCGGGTTTCAACATATATCCGCGCGCCATTGAAGACGCGATCTACAAACACCCTGCCGTCGATGAAACCTCGGTTATCGGCGTCAAGGACGAGTATCGCGGCGAGGCGCCAGTCGCCTATATCAAGCTCAAGGAAGGCGAAAGTCTTGACGAAAAGACCATGCTTGGCTTCTTGAAGGATCATCTTTCAAAAATGGAAATGCCGCGCCAGGTCATCTTCCGCGACGAGTTACCGAAAACAATGATCGGCAAGTTGTCGAAAAACGATCTGCGGGATGACTATAAAAAACACCACGGCAAGGGGGAATAAAATCGTGAACAGGCTGGACGCTGAAAAACGCGATCTTTTCGCTATTGCCGATCTGGCCAAGGAATTCGGAATTTCCACCCGCACGATCCGGTTTTACGAATCGAAAGGTTTGCTACAGCCCGATCGCGTGGGCGGCACCCGCGTCTTTCGCCGCCGCGACCGCGCCCGCCTGATTCTGATCCTGCGCGGCAAGCGGCTGGGCTTTTCCCTGCGCGACATTTCAGAATATCTGGCGCTTTATGATGCGGACGAAACCCGCACGGCCCAGGTCGAACTTCTGATCGAGAAGGTCGATGAGCGGCTGGAATTGCTGCGTCAGCAATTGAGCGATCTCGAAATGACGATTGGAGAATTGACCGAAATCCGCCAGCTTGCCGCCGAGCGGATCACAGGCAAATAGCGCCGGTGCGACAACCCTTGCGCCGCAAATACCTAAATACAAGGGGGAAGAAAATGGTGGGCGTAACTGGGATTGAACCAGTGACCCCTACGATGTCAACGTAGTGCTCTCCCGCTGAGCTATACGCCCACTTTCTTTGAGGTGGTGTGGCGCAACCGAAGCTGCAACCAGCACTTGCGCGGATACACCACAAAACCGCTATCGCGGTCAATAGGGTTTAGCCGCTAAATTGTCATATGCTCCCAATCGACCCGATCAGGCGGCCAGAAGGCGCTCGACCTCGCCAACCAGATCCTTGAGATGGAAGGGCTTTGAAAGCACCGACGCCCCTTTTGGCGCCTCGCTGTCCGGGTTCAGCGCCACGGCCGCAAAGCCGGTGATGAACATGACCTTGAGGTCAGGATCGAGTTCTGTTGCCCGGCGGGCCAACTCGATACCATCCATTTCCGGCATCACGATATCGGAAAGCAGGAGCGTGAATGGCTCTTCGCGCAGGCGCTCATAGGCCGAGCGGCCATTATCGAAGGCTACGACGTCATAGCCGGCATTCTTGAGCGCGCGCGTCAGGAAACGGCGCATATCTGCATCATCTTCGGCAAGAAGGATTCGTTCCATTATCGTCTCTTTATTAAGCCATGCGCCCGACCGGACCCGATGATTCGCATTTTTTACATATGCTGGCGTGACGCAACAGCTCAATTGCTCACAATACCGCGCGCAGGGTGCGGCAACTGTGGACAAGCGCCCCGAGCCGAGGCAAACTTCCTATTAAACGATTTAAAAAGTTGAACTTTGAGGACGCAGCTCAGGAAATCTCATCGTGTGAGGTCGAACCCAGGTGCAATCGGACTATTCAGACAGACCCGCTTTTGAAACGATTCGGCCCCGTCGCCAGGTTGCGCCCATTGTTGTCAATTCTCCTCATTCGGGCCGCGACTACCCCAAGCGCTTTCTTGCCCTGTCAAAGCTCGACGAGCGCGCCATAAGGCAGTCCGAAGACGCCTATATCGACGAGATATTCTCCCGCGCGCCCCATCTTGGCGTGCCCATGCTCAGGGCGCATTTCCCGCGCGCCTATCTCGACGTCAATCGCGAGCCTTATGAGCTCGATCCGCGCATGTTCCGCGATCGCCTGCCAGATCACTTCAATACCACCAGCCCGCGCATTGCTGCGGGCCTGGGCACGATAGCCAGAATCGTTTCGGAAAATCGCCCGATTTACCGCAATCTTTTAAGCCTCGATGACGCAGCCATGCGGATTGAAGGTATTTACAAGCCCTATCACAAGACTTTGCAGAGCTTGCTGACCGAAACCCTCAACCGCTTCGGCATGGCCATCCTGATCGATTGCCATTCCATGCCACGGCTATCGCGCGGCAACAACCGATCTGCGCCCGATGTGGTTCTGGGAGATCGCTATGGCGCCGCCTGCTCGCCCGCTCTGGTCGATCTTGTGGAAACCGTTCTTTCGGGCGCCGGATTGAAAGTTGCGCGCAATCGCCCCTATGCGGGCGGGCACACAACCCGCACATATGGGCGCCCGCAATATGGGGTAAACGCGCTCCAGATCGAATTTTCGCGGCATCTTTACATGCACGAAATGACACTGGCAAAGCACGAAGGATTCGCACCCCTGCAATCGCTGGCTACGCAACTGATTTCGGCGCTTATCAACAGCGACAGCATTGCCATCGCACGGACGCAAGCTGCTGCGGAATAAAGACAATTATTGCTAATCGGAAAAGAGTGGGCCGCACCAGGCGGCCCAAGTCAAGGGAGGAAACGTTGGCAGATCACTATTTGGAAGGATCCAGAAAAGAACTGCCAAACCATCATGCAATATTGTGCATGAACCTTTTCTTCTCACCTTGCAAGTATGCACCTTAGAGAGTGCATACAATCGGGGCACGCTGTTGCAAAAAGGAATCACTTTTGTCAACACCTTGTTAATAAGTGTTTACCAAGCCCTAATTTCCGTAATTATTTCCAGTCACTTGAGTTCCAGATCGTGTCCAGCAGCCCCTTGTCCAGCCCTGCCGTCAAACAAACAATGCTCGCAGCCGCTCAGGCCGCGCATAACCATACCTTGTCACGCTTTCGCTCCGGCCTCGCGGTCACAAACAAACTGACGGAGGGCTTCGATCCTGTTACCGAGGCTGACAGGGAAGCCGAAACGGCGGTTCGCGCAGTAATCGAGAGCCATTTTCCCGATCACGCGATCATCGGAGAGGAATGGGACGACAAGCCGTCCCAATCCCCCTATTCTTGGGTCATTGACCCGATCGATGGTACCCGCGCCTTTATTTCCGGCGTGCCGGTCTGGGGCACACTGATCGGCCTGATGAACAACGGCCATGCCTTTGCCGGGCTGATGGCCCAACCCTTCACGGGTGAAATGTGGATCGGCATCGATGGGGCAACAGACTTCATCCACGCCGGGCAAACGGTTCGGGCCCAGACCAGTTCTGTGACAAAACTGAGCCAGGCGCGCGCCAGCACCACCTCCCCCGACCTGTTCGATGGCCTCTATTACGGAAGCTGGAACGCCATACGCGACGCCGTTCTGCAAGTACGCTACGGGCTCGATTGCTATGCCTACTGCCTGCTGGCTTCAGGCCATATCGATCTTGTTGTCGAGGCAGGTCTGAAAAATGTCGATATCGCCCCGCTGGTGCCCATTATTGAAGGCGCGGGCGGGCGCGTTTCGACGTGGGATGGCGGCAGGGCAGAAAAAGGCGGCACCTGCGTCGCTGCCGCAACCCCCCAACTGCATGAAGAAGCGCTCGACCTGTTGCGCCGCGCCATGCTTGACTGACCAAATCAGGATTGATTGGTTACAAAGGCATCAAACGCTGCAAAAACCTGCTCGCGGATCGGGTCTGCTTCCATGAAAAGCTCGTGCTGGGCGCCCCCGATCACTATGTGATGGCCGGTGCGCATCCGCAGCCCTAGCGCCTCGGTTGCGCTTGTATCGACAACCCGGTCACAGGCTGCAGCACAAATGAAGACCGGAATCTTGAGGCTGGCGGGGAAGTGATCCTGACTTACGATTCTGATCGCTTCCAGAGCCGAAGCGATCCACCCAATCGTAGGCGCGCCAACGCCAAGTTCGGGATACTCGTCAAGCACATGCACGGCCCGCATAAACCGCGTTTTATCCGAGGTCAGCGGATTGCCCGCGAATAGCGCCTCGGTCGGGCTGCGGTCGGCTTTACGCCCCAGCGGAACCCGGCCCAACCCTAAAAATCGCGCAAAATTGAGCAGAGCCAACGTAGCCTTTGGCCCGAATGGCAGACCGGGCAGCCCGACAAGGGGAGAAGACAGAAACACCCGGTCAAACATCAGCCTGTCGCGCGAGGCGGCCAAAAGAGCAAGCAATCCCCCCGTCGAGTGACCGACCAGGTGAAAGGGCGGCGGGCAATCGGGCAGCAGGATCTGCGTATGAAAATCACTCAGGTCTGCCCAGTAATCGTCGAATTTTTCCACATGCCCGAGTTTGGGATTTGCAATGATGCGATCCGATCCGCCCTGCCCGCGCAGATCGAATGTCGCAACGGCAAAGCCGCGCTTCTGAAAGTCGGCAATGGTCTCAAAATACTTTTCAATAAACTCGGTCCGCCCCTGCACCAGGCAAATGGTGCCTTTATGCTCGGCCCCGGTGCGCTGAAAAATCGCGTAGCGCAGTTGCACATTGTCGCGGGTCCGGAAGTAGCCCACCCGCGCACCCTCCGGCACCGGATTGGAATGCACCGCGTACAGTTTCGGACCTTCAACGATAACAGGTTGGTTCACATGCTGCTCCGAACGCTCTGCCTGACGCGAGGCTAGAGCATAGTATTGAAAAGGGAAATCCGCTTTTGCAAATCCTGGGGCAAAAGAAAAGGCGCGCTGCCCCGGTTAAGGTGACAGCGCGCCCGGTTCAACAGGTGCCATTGCGGGGGGCGGTGAACGACACCTGCTGTTTTCGTGGCTTTTCGGAAAAAGCACATGGCCCGTTCTAGCTGGCCTCATCTGAACGCAGCCCAATCGGCCCGTTCAGTTTCAATTCATGTGACGACACTTTTTCCGGCCTTGCGCCTCTTGAACGGCGAAAATGCGGCTCCTATCTCATTGTTGTTCGCCGGATGAGCCGGGAACAAATATCTCGAAACGCTTTGCCAAAGATCGGGAAGCCTATCGGGATAGCCCAAAATGTGATTCTTGCTGAACTTAGGAGAAGTCACCATGCAACGTCTTGATTTTACCCCCTTCTACCGTTCAACCGTCGGCTTTGACCGCCTGTTCTCACGGCTGGACAATCTGGTATCGGAAGATGCCAAGAGCTACCCTCCCTATAATATCGAACGCACTGCCGAGGATGCCTATCGCGTGACCATTGCGGTTGCCGGTTTCTCTGCTGGCGATATCGTTATCGAGACCAAGGAAAACAGCCTTCTGGTCAAGGGCGGGCGCAACGGCACAGCCGACGACAAGAACCGGGAATTCCTCCATCGTGGCATTGCCGAGCGCGCTTTTGAGCTGCGCTTCCAGCTTGCCGAATATGTGGAAGTCTCTGGTGCGTCTATGGAAAACGGTTTGCTCCATATCGAACTCAAGCGCGAATTGCCCGAATCCAAGCGGCCTCGCCAGATCGATATTGCGACCTCCGGCACGACCACTATTGAGGACAAAACCGTAAACTAAAACAGGGCCTTATTGCCCTACGAAACTTTGCAGGGGCGCGGCCGGAAACGGTCCGCGCCCAATTTGTATAGGCAAAATCATATAGGCTACTTGCCCCCTGCAGCAAAATCTGCCAATGTCCCACCAAAATTAGGACAGTATTATTGTCCATTCTATGGTTTTATCCTTTGCGCCATGCAGGGAGGAAGGGTAAACCAGATGTAAAACCGCAAGGTAGCCGTCTCCCGGTTATCCATTGCGTTTCTGCCCTTCTAAAAGCCGGCAAAGGCTCGAAAGGCAGATGGGACTTTCAAAGTCCCTTTCGAGCGGCCATTTGGATGCAGTGCCGCTCTTAGTGTAAAGAATTGGGCTGCTCACTCCGAGCCGTACAAAATGTACGACCCGAGACAGTGGCCTGCACGGACAAGTGGCGTACCGGCCGGTTCGGTAACTTTGGCGAGGACTTGAGAATGGGTGAAATGGATAAAAGCTTGATCGACGCATCCCGGCAGATTTCGGATGTGGCGACCACCCTTAAAAATCCGCCCGCACAAGGACTGTACGATCCGCGCAACGAGCACGATGCCTGTGGCATCGGCATGATCGCCAATATCAAGAATAAAAAGAGCCACGAGGTGGTGCAGAAGGGTCTCGAAATCCTTGAGAACCTCGAGCATCGCGGCGCAGTTGGCGCCGACCCTCTCATGGGCGACGGCGCGGGCATTCTGGTTCAAATCCCGCATGCCTTTTTCGATAAGACCACCGATTTCGACCTGCCCGCGGCAGGCCACTACGCCGTAATCATGGTTTTTTATCCCAACCTCACCGCATTGCGCGACAAGTGCGAGACGGTGATGAACGCATGCCTTGAAGGCGAGGGCCTCAAGGTTCTGGGCACGCGGGTTGTCCCGTTCGATAATTCCTGCCTCTCCGAGGGCGTGATCGCCACCCAGCCGATCATCGAACAGGTCTTTGTGGCGCGGCCCGATGGGCTTGCCACGCTCGACGATTTCGAGCGCAAGCTCCTGATCGTGCGCAAGGTTATTTCCAACACCGTCTATGCCGAAATCCCCGAGGCACAGGACGATAATGGTTTTTACATCGTTTCGATGTCGGCCCGCACACTGGTCTATAAGGGCATGTTCCTCGCCGACCAGTTGGGCAAGTTCTATCCAGACTTGCATGACGAGCAGTTCGAGAGCGCCATCGCGCTTGTCCACCAGCGCTTTTCGACCAACACCTTCCCCTCATGGAAGCTGGCCCACCCCTACCGGATGACCATCCATAACGGGGAGATCAACACCATCCGGGGCAACGTCAACTGGATGGCTGCGCGGCAGGCCTCCGTTGCGTCCGACCTGTTCGGCGACGAAATCTCCAAGATCTGGCCCATTTCCTACGAGGGCCAGTCCGATACCGCCTGTTTTGACAACGCGCTCGAATTCCTCGTGCGCGGCGGCTATTCACTGCCCCACGCGGCCATGATGCTAATTCCCGAAGCCTGGGCTGGAAACCCGTTGATGGACGAGGAACGCCGGGCGTTTTACGAGTATCACGCAGCACTGATGGAACCATGGGACGGCCCGGCCGCCATGTCGCTTTCGGATGGACGCTATGTTGTGGCGACGTTGGACCGCAACGGATTGCGCCCGGCGCGTTATCTTGTCACCAAGGAAGGCCATGTGGTTCTGGCGTCAGAATCCGGGGTGCTCGATATTCCCGACGAAGATATTGTGGAGCGCTGGCGCTTGCAGCCCGGCAAGATGCTGCTGCTCGATCTCGAAGAAGGCCGCATCGTCTCGGACGAAGAGATCAAGAAGGCGCTTTCGGGCAAGAACCCTTATGCCAAGTGGCTCGGCAAGACCCAGATCGTTCTGGAAGACCTGCCCAATACCGAACCGAAGGCTCCGCCCACCAGCGAGAGCCTGCTCGACCGCATGCAGGCGTTCGGCTACACGCAGGAAGACGTCAAGCTTTTGATGGCGCCCATGGCCACGACCGGCCAGGAAGCCGTCGGCTCCATGGGCACCGATACCCCGCTCTCGGCGCTCTCGGACAAGCCCAAGCTGCTCTATACCTATTTCAAGCAGAATTTTGCACAGGTCACGAACCCGCCTATCGACCCGATCCGCGAGGAATCGGTGATGAGCCTTGTGTCCTTTATCGGCCCGCGTCCGAACCTTTTCGATCTTGAAGGCCTTTCGACCGTCAAGCGGCTCGAAGTGCGCCAGCCCATTCTCACCAACGAAGATCTCGAAAAGATCCGTGCCATTGGCGAGATGGCTGACAACCAGTTCCAGACCGTTACCCTCGACATCACCTATGGCGTCGAAAAGGGCATAGAAGGCATGGGCGAGGCCATCGAGGCACTGTGCGCCCGCGCCGAAAAGGCTGTTCTTGGCGGCCATAACATCATCATCTTGTCCGACCGTCTCGTGTCGGCCAAGCGCATCGCCATTCCGGCGCTGCTCGCGACCGCGGCTGTCCACCATCACCTGATCCGCAAGGGTCTGCGGACGTCTTCGGGCCTGGTGGTTGAAACCGGCGAAGCGCGCGAAGTTCATCACTATGCCGTTCTGGCCGGCTATGGCGCGGAAGCGATCAACCCCTACCTGGCGTTTGAAACCCTTGCCGCCATGCACGCCGAGGGTGAGTTTCCCCCTGAAGTTTCGGCCGATGAAGTCATCCATCGCTACATCAAGTCGGTAGGCAAGGGGCTTTTGAAGGTGATGTCCAAGATGGGCATCTCCACTTACCAATCCTATTGCGGCGCCCAGATTTTCGATGCCGTCGGTCTTTCGACCGATTTGGTCAGGAAGTTCTTTTTTGGCACCGCAACCTCGATCGAAGGCGTTGGCCTCAATGAAATCGCCGAGGAAACCGTGCGCCGGCACGCGCTCGCCTTTGGTGAGGACGTCGTTTTGCGCAAGGCCCTCGATGTGGGCGGCGAATATGCCTATCGCATCCGCGGCGAAGCCCATGCCTGGGATCCGGGCATCGTTGCCAATCTCCAACATGCGGTACGCTTGAAAGGCAGTTCCAAAGAAACCGCACAGGACCGCTACAACGCGTTCGCATCGGCCGTAAACGGCGAAAATGAGAGCTTTTTGACCATCCGTTCGATGTTCGGGGTCAAGCCGTTTGGCGAGCCTGTCGATATTTCCGAAGTGGAATCTGCTGAATCGATCGTGCGACGCTTTTCAACCGGTGCAATGAGCTTTGGCTCGATCTCGCGCGAGGCCCATACGGCCCTTGCCATCGCCATGAACCAGATCGGCGGCAAGTCCAATACCGGGGAAGGTGGCGAAGAACCCGACCGGTTCAAGCCCATGCCCGATGGGTCGATGAACCCGCAACGCTCGGCCATCAAGCAGATCGCTTCGGGCCGGTTTGGCGTCACGACCGAATATCTGGTCAATGCCGATATGCTCCAGATCAAGGTCGCTCAGGGTGCAAAGCCCGGCGAAGGCGGGCAGTTGCCCGGCCACAAGGTCGATTGGGTGATTGCAAAGACCCGGCATTCGACACCCGGCGTGGGCCTGATTTCGCCCCCGCCGCACCACGATATCTATTCGATCGAGGATCTGGCCCAGCTCATCTACGATCTCAAGAACGTCAATCCCGAAGCTGACATTTCGGTCAAGCTCGTGTCGGAAGTTGGCGTGGGCACGGTCGCGGCTGGCGTTGCAAAGGCGCGCGCCGACCACATCACGATCTCCGGCTATGACGGCGGTACGGGCGCTTCGCCACTGACCTCATTGAAGCACGCTGGCGGTCCTTGGGAGATCGGCCTTGCCGAAACCCACCAGACACTCGTGCTCAACCGGCTGCGCTCGCGCGTCAAATTGCAGGTCGATGGCGGTCTCAAGACTGGTCGCGACGTATTGATCGGTGCGCTCCTGGGTGCGGATGAATTCGGTTTCTCGACGGCGCCGTTGATTGCGGCAGGCTGTATCATGATGCGCAAGTGTCACCTTAACACCTGCCCGGTCGGCATTGCCACACAGGACCCGGTCCTGCGCAAGCGGTTCAAGGGAACGCCCGAACACGTCATCAACTACTTCTTCTTTGTCGCCGAAGAACTGCGCCAGATCATGGCCCAGCTTGGCGTCAAAAAACTTAAGGATCTTGTTGGCCGCTCGGACCTTCTCGATCAGACCCGCTTGGTCAATCACTGGAAGGCCAAGGGGCTCGATTTCTCCAAGCTGTTCTATAAGCCCGAGCCCCTGGGCGGCGATACGATCTATCACTCCGAATTCCAGAACCACCATCTCGAAGCGGTTCTGGATCGCGAATTGATCCAAAAGGCACGCAACGCCATCGACACCAAGGAGCCCGTGCAGATCGACATGCCGATCCGCTCGCTCAACCGTTCCGCAGGCGCCATGCTGTCCGGCGAGGTAGCAAAAGCGCACGGTCATGCCGGGCTGGCCGAGGATACGATCGCGGTCAAGTTTACCGGTACGGCAGGCCAGAGCTTTGGCGCCTTCCTTGCCAAGGGCGTCAGCTTCGATCTTGAAGGCGATGCAAACGACTATGTTGGCAAGGGCCTTTCAGGCGGACGCATTGTCATCCGCCCATCGGCAAAGGCGCAGATCGTGCCCGAGAAGTCGATGATCGTAGGCAATACGGTGCTTTACGGCGCCATCGCCGGGGAATGTTATTTCCGCGGTGTGGCTGGCGAACGGTTCGCCGTGCGCAATTCCGGTGCCATTGCGGTTGTGGAAGGCACAGGCGATCACGGTTGCGAATATATGACGGGTGGGCTTGTCGTTGTGATCGGCCAGACCGGGCGCAACTTTGCTGCTGGCATGTCCGGTGGCGTGGCCTACGTTCTCGATGAGGACGACAGCTTCCGCTCGCGCTGTAACCTGGCCATGGTCGATCTCGAGCCGGTCGAGGAAGAAGAAGAACTCATGCGCAAGCTCCACCACCATGGTGGCGATCTTGAATGGCATGGCCGGGTCGATATTTCGGGCGACATGACCAAGCATGACGACGAACGGCTCTACCAGCTTATCTCGAACCACCTGCATTACACCGGCTCGGATCGCGCCAAGCATATCCTCGACAATTGGGAGGAATACCGGCCCAAATTCGTCAAGGTCATGCCGGTCGAATATCGCCGTGCGATTCAGGAAATGGAAGAAAAGCGCCGGGGCGGCAGAATGCGCCCGACGGCTGCGGAATAAAGGAGGAAAGCATGGGTAAGGTAACAGGCTTTCTCGAAATCGATCGTCAGGAACAGCGCTACGAACCGGCTTCGGATCGTATCCGCCATTTTGGCGAATTCACAATTCCGCTGACCGAGAACGAGGTCAAAAAGCAGGCTGCTCGCTGCATGGATTGTGGCATTCCCTATTGCCACAGCGAGGTAACGGGCTGCCCGGTCAACAACCAGATTCCCGACTGGAACGATCTGGTCTGGAACGATGACTGGCAAGAAGCGGCCCGCAACCTGCACTCCACCAACAACTTCCCCGAATTCACGGGCCGGATTTGCCCTGCCCCGTGTGAGGAAGGCTGCACGCTCAACCTCGAGAACACACCTGTCGCCATCAAGACCGTCGAACAGGCTATTGCCGATCGCGCCATTGGCGACGGCTGGATCAAGCCGCAGATCGCCAAGAAAAAAACGGGCAAGAAAATTGCCATTGTCGGGGCGGGCCCCGCCGGGCTCGCGGCGGCGCAACAATTGGCACGGGTCGGTCACGCCGTTCATGTCTATGAACGCGAACCAAAGCCGGGCGGCCTTCTGCGTTATGGCATTCCCGATTTCAAGATGGAAAAGCACCATATCGACTTCCGGCAGGCACAGCTTGAAGCCGAAGGCGTGATTTTCCACTTTGGCGAAAATATCGGCGTCTCCCGCCCGCTTTCGGACCTGCGCGAGAACCACGACGCCGTATTGCTTTGTGGCGGCTCGGAATTTCCACGTCACCCCGGTTGCGAAGGTACCGAATTTGAAGGTGTGCATTATGCCATGCCCTTCCTCGTCCAGCAGAACCGCCGCAATGGCGGCGAGGATGTCAGCAACGAAGAACAATTGCTCGCATCGGGCAAGCATGTGGTCGTGATCGGTGGCGGCGACACGGCTTCGGACTGCATCGGCACCTCGTTCCGGCAGGGCGCGATTTCAGTCACTCAACTCGATATTCGCCCCCAACCGCCTGAAATCGAAGACAAGCTCACAAACTGGCCGAACTGGGCCATAAAGATGCGCACGTCCTCCTCCCAGGCCGAAGGGGCCGTACGTGAATTCTCCGCAGGAACACTAGCCATTGTCGGCAACGAACAAGGCCATGTAACCGGTGTGAAATGCGCCCGCGTCAGCCAGTCGCGCAAGCCGATCGAAGGCACCGACTTCATTTTGAAGGCCGACCTGGTGCTGATGGCCATCGGCTTCGCCCATCCGATCCATGACGGTATGCTCAACGAGCTTGGCGCCAAGCTCGACAAGCGCGGCAATCTGTTTGCTGATACTTTCAGCTACAAGACGTCTGTTGATGGGGTTTATGCTGCAGGCGACATGCGCCGCGGCCAGTCCCTTGTCGTCTGGGCAATCCGCGAGGGCCGTCAAGCCGCCCGCGCCATAGATTTCGACCTGATGGGCGAAACCAACCTGCCGCGCTGAGCTTGAAAAAAAGAGCGTGTCCAGCAAAAGTGGAAACGGTTTTGCGGTTCGGACACGCGATAAAACAAAGATCTGGAGCCGGGTTTTGATTCAATCAAATCCTGAACGGCTCTAGAACCTGAAAACGGCCGGGCCTTGGTGCCCGGCCTTTTTATCGCCCGTATCGATTTTCGAGGGCCGGTTCGGGTACGGCGCCGAATGCATCCACGCGACCGGCGGGCGCAACCATCATGGTTTCCAGATCGAACCCTGCAAGCGCAGCCGACTGGCCTCCAGCCATGAGCAGATCGTTGGCGCGCCGCGTTTGCCCGCCAATCTGCTGCACCAATCCAGCCATCTCGAAATGCCGTGACTGCCCCAACCCTTGAAAGGGTGGACGCAGCATGTCCGCGGCATCGGTCCCGGCCAGAAGATCGGCCACTTCCGAGCGATTGCCGCCGGGACTGCCCGTATGATGCTGGCGAATGGCCCGATCAATGAAAAAGGCGAGCTTATCCGACCCGGCATTGGACAGGTGAATGCCATCCCCCTTGCGCATGGAAACGATATTGCCACTGAGATCAGGCCCGACAGCGGTGTAATTGCCAGCCTCGCTCATATAGCGTTCAAACGTCTCGACCCATTCGCCACCGGCCGATTGCACAGCCGATCTGTGCAATGCCGAAATCTGGGCCATATCAGAGGAAAACTGCGTACGCTCCATCGGCGGCAATTCGACCCAGACAAAAGGTTTGCCCGCCCGTGCCAGCGTATTGACGAAACGCTCTATACGCGCTGAATAGCTGGCTTTCCATTGCTCGGACAGCGCCGCGGCGCCTCCGAGCACCTGCCGGTCATTGATACCGACCATCACGACAGCAATATCGAAACTGTCATTGGCGATCGCCTGATCGAGCGCGCCTTGCCAATCGAAAAAATCGTTGCGTACAAAGCCCGAAGACCCAACGCCCTGCCCGATGACTCGCGTTGCCCGATCCTCGGCATAAAAACGGTTCATGGCAGCGGCCAGATCTACCGCTAGGGAATCGCCGAAAACCGCGATCCTTGTCGCATCCTCATCCTTGTCCACCGCCGCCGGCGCTGGCGGCAGGCTCGCCTGCGGTGCCGGGCGTGGCGCCTGTTGCTGGGGACGGGGCGACGACTGGGGCTGCGGCATGGTGCGCTGCTGGGTTGTCGCGGGCGGCTGACTGGGCTGATTGTTGGAATTGCCAAACAACACTTCAAACAGCGAACGGCGCGGCGCCTGATCCTGCGCATATGCCGCTGGCGCAGCCAAAGGCAGCGCCAAAAGCGCCAGCATGAATGCCACGATAAGGTGCCGGATCGTCATGGCGGAACTATACCCCAAACACGGTTGCGCGAACATTGCCAAAGCCCTCACTGACCCGCCTGAGCACGCAGAAGTGTAAGACTATTCGCGGTGATGAACCCATCGGCCACATGACCCGCCTGCGCCTGAAAGCGCGCGTAAGCGCTCTGCGTTATCGGCCCCACCATGCCGTCGATGGCGCCGCCATAATGGCCCAGTTGCGTCAGAAGCGTCTGAATTTCAATGCGCTCGGCCCGGTTCGGAAACCGCGTCTGGCGCGGCCAGGACGCGACAATCGGTCCCGACCCTTTGAGCCTGTCGGTCAGATGCCCTACAGAAAGCACGTAAGAATCGGAAAAATTATAGCCCTTTATTGCCAGGAAATTCGCCGTTGCGAGAAATTTCGGCCCATCTTTTCCGGCCGGAACGTAGAGAAATACCTCGGTATCGGGATTGCCGAACTGCCGTCCCGCAACGCGCGTCACACCCCGCTCGGCAAAAAACCGGATCGGGCGCATCTGCTCTCGATCCGCGAGCAGATAATCGAACCCGTCGGGTACCTCCACCTCAAAGCCCCAATCGAGCCCCGGCTGGTAGCCAAGTCCCCGCAGGTAGGCGGCAGAACTTGCCAGCGCATCGGCAAGCGAACCATGCACGTCAATCGTCCCGTTACCATCACCGTCCCGGCCATATTGTAGATAGGCAGTCGGGATGAGCTGCAAATGCCCCAAAGCCCCGGCCCATGAGCCGACAAGTTGGTCCGATGCCATGCCTGACCGCTGCAGGATCGTGAGTGCAGCAAGCAATTCAGCCTCATCTTCTGCCACACGTCCGCGCCGCTGATGGGCCAGACTTGCAAGCGAAGCGATGACCGGCTTTATCATCGCGCTATTGGAAAGCGCTGCGCCATAATCGGTTTCAACGCCCCAGATTGCCGCCAAAAGATAGGGATCGACCCCATAGGCCGCACCGATCTGCTCGAACAGCGCACGGTTCTGGCGATAGACCTGTTGCCCGCGCGAAATGCGCGAGGCGGTCACACGCTGATCGAGATAGTCCCATATCGGGGTGGCAAATTCGGGCTGGCCAGAGATGAGTCGGGCAATCGACTCATCCTGGCGCACCGGCCCCATCACCGCCCGATAAAAATCCAGTCCGATGCCGTGGCTGACAGCCACAGTCTCGAACCGGGTCTTGAAGGCATCGAAACTTTCAATCGGCTGCGCGAACGCTGGCGCCGCGCCCGATAGGACAAGCGCCAGCGCGAAAATGATCGACTTCAGACCGCGGGCCTGTCGTTTCGGGTATTGAGATAACGTTCCCATTTATAGGCCATTTCCACAATTGTTGGCAGGTCGTCAAATTGTGGCTCCCAGTCCATGGAGCGGATCCTGTCGGCCCCCGCAACGATCGATGCGGGGTCCCCGGCCCGGCGCGGACCATGCACGACCGGGAAATCCACCCCGGTTACCTGCTTGACTGTACTGACCACTTCATCAACCGAAAAGCCACGGCCATAGCCGCAATTCATTGTGCGGCTTTCCCCGCCCGCCCGCAAATGATCGAGCAGGATACCGTGCGCAGCGACAAGATCGGAGACATGAATATAATCGCGCACGCAGGTGCCGTCAGGGGTCGGATAATCGTCACCGAAAACGCTCATCGACGCGCGCAGCCCCAACGCAGTCTGCACCGCAACCTTGATGAGATGGGTCGCCCCTGCCGTCGATTGCCCCGAACGCATTTCAGGATCGGCCCCCGCAACGTTGAAATAGCGCAGGACGCCATAGGTCATGGGATGGGCGGCAGCAACGTCGGCCAACATCCATTCGCTCATCAGCTTGGACCGCCCATAGGGCGAAACGGGCGTCAAAACCGCGTCTTCGGCAACCGGTTCAAGCCCGACCATGCCGTAAACCGCGGCAGTGGACGAGAAAATGAAATGCTTGATACCATTTTGCACGCAGGTTTCGATCAGGTCGCGGGTGGCTGCAGTATTATTTCGATAATATTTGAGCGGATTTTCCACAGATTCGGGCACCACGACCGATCCTGCGAAATGGATGACCGCATCGATGCCATGATCCTGGATCAAACGGGAAACCAGCGCGTTATCGGCAATATTGCCCTGAACGAAGTCAACACGATGATCGACCATCCAGTCAAAGCCGGTCACGAGATTGTCCAGCACGACAACCTTTTCGCCCCGGTCGGCAAGATAAAGCACCATATGGCTGCCGATATATCCCGCGCCACCGGTCACAAGTACGCCCATGCTGTCCTCTTTGGTATGGTTCGTATAAAAAAGCGAACCCTCAACGGGTGATTGTGGGTTGCATTAGTGGCAATAAGCCCTTGAAACTCTCTTACGAAATATTCTTGCAAGAAAAAAGGAGGCCCATGTGGCCCAAAGAGTCCGAACTGCAGTCTTCCCCGTCGCCGGTCTTGGCACTCGTTTTCTGCCCGCCACCAAGGCAATGCCCAAGGAGATGCTGACCGTTGTCGATCGCCCCGTCATCCAATACGCATTTGACGAAGCCCGCGAAGCCGGAATCGAACATTTCGTTTTCGTGACCGGGCGCAACAAAGGTGTCATTGAGGATCATTTCGATCGTCAGTTTGAACTCGAGCAGACCCTGGAATCTCGCGGCAAGGCAGCGGCCCTTGAAGAATTGCGTCGCGACCTGCCGCGTGCCGGACAGACAAGTTTCACCCGGCAGCAGGAACCGCTGGGGCTTGGCCATGCGGTCTGGTGCGCACGCGATCTGGTAGGCCGCGAGCCTTTCGCTCTGCTTTTGCCCGATATGATTTTCCGCTCGGAACCCGGTGTGCTCAAGCAGATGATGGAAGCCTATGAGGAGACCGGCGGCAATGTGATCGCGGTCGAAGAAGTCGACCCTGCGGACGTATCGTCTTATGGCGTTGTCGCGCGCGGCGAGGGTCCCGATACCGGCTTTTCCATTACCGGCATGGTCGAAAAGCCAAAAGCCGATGAAGCGCCATCCAATCTCATCATCTCGGGCCGCTACATTCTCCAGCCTGAAATCTTTACGCTGCTGTCCGAACAAACGGTTGGCGCCGGCGGTGAAATTCAGATCACCGACGCCATGCGGCACCTTATGGATATGCAACGTTTCACCGGGGTGAAATATGAAGGCCGTTCATTCGACTGCGGTTCAAAGATCGGCTTTCTGACCGCCAATCTCGTTTTTGCGCTGGATCGGCCCGACATCGCCGATGCCTTTACCGCAGAGCTCAAGGCACTCGCGGACAGCCTGCCCATCAGTATTGAAGAGTAACACCACCGCTGATCCGGTGCTCCTCGCGTGTCGCCGGATCAGCATTTGCTCTCTCGCGCACACCATAGGCATAGTCGAAATTAAGACTACTGTGGCGCCCAAGCATAATATCGGAGCCGATACCGGCGGTCAGTCGGGTCTCACCCCAATTGCCATCCATATCGTACTGCCAGCCCGCGGCCGTGCTTGCCCGCAGAGCGAGCCATGAATTGACCCTATAGCTGCCCTCAAGCGTCAAATCGTAGTCCAATCTGGCCGCATTACCACCTCCGCCTGCCCCGATGGCGCTATCGAAAGCGAGGCGCAATTGCGTCGTGCCATTGGGACGCCAGCCAAGCGCCGCTCCGTAGAGAATGGAATGAGCCGTCTCAAGCGTATCCACGTCAAAAACGCGCCAGCCATAGCCAAGCGAGGCTTCGGTGGTTACGACATCGTTCCAGTTGCCACTTATCCCGCCGCGCAATCGAGGGAGCCAGCTATCCTGTTTTACGCCAAGACCGGGCGCAGCGGTATCGAATGCCTCCCGCGCCACATCGGCTTGCCCAAAGATCGAAATGATTGGAGAAATCTCTTGTGATAGCCGCAAACCGGCCGAAACGCGCGTGCTGCTATCCGCGCTGTTGTCGATGACACTGCCATCATTGAGCAATGTTTCGTCCTTGTATGAACGCGCTAGACCGGTCGAAAAGGTCGCCACCGCGCGGCCAAACTGGTGGGAGGCACGCGTGTTGACCTCACCTGCAAATTCCAGCGGCGCGGTCATCGCACCGCTTGGCGCAAAATCGAGACCGCGCGGATCGTTCTGACGTATTGCAAGAGCACCCTCGGCCGAAAGGCCGGTAAAGGAATCGAGCCTGTGCGCCACATCGAACGACATGCGCGCCTCTTCGATTCGCGCGTCGTTATCCCCCGGCGCCACCACCGACACTTCGCTATTGATCCCCACCTGCGTCCGCGACCCCTCATAGATCCAAGAGGCGCGCGGCGTGGCAATCAGATCGAAGCGCTCATTGTCCTCGCTTATGACGAAACGCCCCCTCAGGCTTACTCCATAGCGAAATTGCCACGGCGAGTGCGAAACGGGCGGAGGCTGATATTCCGGCGCAGGCTGGATCGGCTCATAGGCAACGGGTACTGCCACGTCGGCTCCCGCAGGTTCAGGTGCGGCCACAGGTGCCGGGGCAGCGTGAGTCCTTAGAGGCTGTTCGAGCGCCCGCGCCTGGATTTCAGGATGGCACAACATGGGCCGCTCACAAAACGGTCCGTATGAACCGCGCAGCAGATCGGGGTTGTTCGTGCGCGATCCATCCCCTTGTGCATAAGCGCCAAAGGCAAAACCGATCACCAGCGCAGCGACCACCGCGATCAGCAGCGTCTGTATCTGGTTGGTCTGCGCATTCAAGGTAAGGCACTCCGATAGCGCGGCACGCGCGCGCCCACGATTTCAACTTATGGTTAAAAAAGCCTTATCAAAAAAGGTCCTCAGCACCCTTTGTCGCAAATTGAGATGCTCGCGATTAAGAGGTGATTAGACTCTCTCCCCCTATAGTCCCCCTCAATGAGTATTGCGTACGCGCAGAACGCGCGAGGAGTATCGGCATGGATTTGGCCACAATTATCGGCATCGTCTTCGGGGCAGCGGTTATCGCCTTTGCCATCTTCATGGGGGGCTCATTCGCTGCCTTTGTGGACGCTCCGGCGATCCTCATCGTTCTGGGAGGCGGCTTTGCCGCAACCCTGATCCGCTTTCCGCTCTCAGGTGTCGCAAAAGCGGTCGTAACCGGCGGACGCGAAGCCTTCACGCACAAGAAAGTCGAGCCGCGCGAACTGATCGAAAAGATTGCGCAAATGGGCGACGTCGTACGCAAGCAAGGTCCGCTCGGGCTCGAAGGTGTCGATTTTGACGAGCCGAGCCTGCGCAAGGGCGCTCAATATATCGCCGATGGCTACGATGCTGCCTTCATCCGCGAATCGATGGAACTCGAGCGTGACCGCTATCTGGCGCGTCTTTCCGAGGGCCAGCGTGTTTTCAAATCCCTTGGCGATGCGGCACCGGCATTCGGCATGATCGGAACCATCGTCGGCCTGGTCCAGATGCTGGGCAATATGGATGACCCGTCCGCCATCGGCCCGGCCATGGCGGTTGCGCTTTTGACCACCCTCTACGGCGCTGTGCTGGCCAATCTGGTCTGCTTGCCCATTTCCGACAAGCTGATTGCCAAGCTGGACGTTGAGGAAGTCAACCAGACCCTCATCATCGACGGCGTCATGTCCATTCGCGATGGCAAGAGCCCGACCCTGATCCGCGAAATGCTCGTTGCCTATCTGCCCGAACACCAGCGCGACGGCGAAGTCGGCGCACAAGCTCAGCTCAAGGCAGCCTGATCATGGCAGCGGCAGTCGCAGGAAAGAAAAAAAACCGACGGCAAGCCTTCGTCCCTGAATGGCTTGTGACCTTTGCCGACCTCATGTCGATCCTCGTGGTCTTTTTCGTCCTGATCATTTCCTTTTCGATTCAGGACGAGCGCAAACTGCAGGTGGTTGCGGGCTCCATGCGCGACGCATTCGGCGTCGTGCAGACCTTCTCCAATTCCGCAGTCATGGAACGTGACGGCAATCCCGAGCGCCAGTTCCAGCGCATGCTGACCCATGAAATCAACCCGGCCGAAAGTCAGTTTGCAACCGAAGACCATGATCGTTTTTCCAATCAGGGACCGCGCGCCAACACGTTTGACGATGAGCGCAACGACATTGAAACGCCCAAGCTGTTTTCGCTGGCGGCTGCCAGCGTTCAGCAGGCATGGCGCGAAAATCCCGACATAACGACCATCGCGGACCAGTTGATCGTCGAGGAGACCGAGGAAGGTCTCGATATCCTCATTGTCGATCAGGAGGGCCGCCCGATGTTCCCAGAAGGGTCCAAATATCCTTATGAGGCGACCCGCGCGGCTATCGCGGCCATCGCACCCGTGATCCAGCGCCTACCCAATCAGATTCAGGTTTCCGGCCACACCGCAGCAGGCAATCACTATTCCGACCCGCGCTATGGCGCTTGGGAGCTGTCCTTTGACCGTGCCAATGCTGCCCGGCAGATTCTTGAGGAATTTGGGCTGTCTTCGGGCCGGATCAAGGCGGTTGTCGGCCGGGCCGAAACCGAACCCTATTTCGCCAATGACCCGTATCTGTCGGCAAACCAGCGGGTCAAGATAACGATCCTCAACGAGGAACCGCCGGTCCCCATTACCTGGGAACCATAGGGATCTATCGGGTTGACCGGGGCGCCTACGTACATCGTCCGGGATCCGCGCTTACCCTTGGTTAGCCTTTTGCGATCAGCCTCAGGGCCGAAGACAGATTCGGAGAAACGGGCGTGAACAAGGTCAATCCAGCGCGCAGGAATGGCGGCCAGACATTTGGGCGGCGCAGGGCCAATCCCGCATTGCGCCCGGTTCGGCATCGGCGCCGGTCCGGGTCATTGATCGAAATTGCTCTGGGGCTGCTGATTGTCGTCCTGCTGGCCTATATCGCGCAGGCGCGCGGCCTTGTCGATCTGTCCAGTCTCATCCAGCCGCGTCCGGCAACCACCGCGACAACACCGCTGGCACAAGGCACCACCATCTTCCGGAGCTTTGTCTTGTGCCCCCGTTCCGGCGGCACCTGCGTCATCGATGGCGATACGATCCGCATTGACGGCCAATCGATCCGCATCGCCGATATCGATACGCCCGAAATCCGATCCCATCAGTGCGCGGAAGAACTGGCGCTGGGCCAAAGGGCGACCGACCGGATGCTCGAACTGGTCAATGCAGGCCCATTCACGCTCGAGATGTGGGACCATCGCGATGAGGATCGCTATGGCCGCAAACTGCGCGTTCTCAAGCGTGATGGTCAGTCGCTCGGCATGATTCTGGTTGCCGAAGGTCTCGCCCGTCCCTGGGGCGGCGCCCGCCAACCCTGGTGCTGATACGGCGAGGATCAGGCAGCTTCATGCCCCTCAGTCTTGCCGGACAACCCGTCGATGATTGGGCATTCGGGCCTGGCGTCGCCATGACAGTTCTCGACCAGATGCCCGAGCACGCCGCGCAACTCGGTCAATTCCGCGATCTTTCGGTCGATCTCACCGAGCTTTTCTGTCGCGATTGCCTTTACATCCGCACTGGCGCGACTGCGATCGGCATAAAGCGAGAGCAATTGCCGACACTCTTCGACCGAAAAGCCAAGACTTCTCGCGCGCTGCACAAACCGCAATCGGTGAACATCCTCTTGTGAATAGTCACGATAGCCGTTTGCGGCGCGATCGGCCTTGAGAAGGCCTATATCCTCATAATAGCGAATGGTCTTGGGCGGCAGGCCCGATCGCTCGGCGGCGGCTCCGATATTCATGGCGACATCTCCAAATCTGTTGTTCCCAATATAAGATTCCAGCAACTGGAAGCTCAAGGGGCAACCGATGACGGCCAGACTGGCCGCGCGATGCCCAAAGAACAAGCGTTCGGCTTTCTTAGGAATTTCGTTCAACCCGCTTGACCTTCCATTGACAGGAAGGTCCACAAAGGCACCATTGGGCTTCCAGCAGGATTAGAAAATGACGACCCGCGCAACGATTCATACCGAAATCGAACCGAACACGTCTCACTCACAGCCGAAAATTACACTTCCCGTGCTGGGTATGAGTTGTGCCTCATGCGTTGGCCGCGTCGAAAAGGCGCTGGCGCGGGTGGACGGTGTAAAGAATGCAAATGTCAATCTGGCGACGGAGCGCGCCGAAATCACCCTGGAAAAGCCCATCGACACGGCCTCGCTGGTGCTGGCGATTGAGGATGCAGGCTATGAGGTTCCTGCCCACAAGCTGGAACTGGCCATCGATGGTATGACCTGCGCGTCCTGTGTGGCGCGGGTGGAAAAAGCATTGCTGACAGTGCCGGGCGTAAACGCTGCTTCGGTTAATCTCGCCTCCGAGCGCGCATCGGTGTCGGCGGGCGCCGCGGTCACTGAAGCCGGTCTCGTGGCGGCGATAGCATCCGCGGGCTACCAGGCTCAGGTCGTGCGCGGCACCGGGGATGACGAAGCTCACGCGATCCGCAAACAGGTCGAACAGAACGCGTTGGCCCGTTACGTTGCCATCGCCGCCATCCTGACATTTCCCGTCTTTGTGCTGGAGATGGGTTCGCACCTTGTTCCTGCCATCCACCATTTCGTCATGACCACCATCGGTATGCGCGAGAGCTGGTATCTTCAATTTGCGCTGACGACAGTGGTGCTGTTCTGGCCGGGCCTGCGCTTTTACAGGATAGGTCTGCCGGCCCTTGCCAAAGGCGCGCCAGATATGAATTCGCTGGTCGCGGTCGGCACGCTCGCGGCATGGCTCTATTCGGTGGTTGCGAGCTTTGCCCCGCACTTGCTGCCAGTGGGAACCGTCAATGTCTATTTCGAGGCCGCCGCTGTTATCGTCACCCTGATCCTGCTTGGCCGTTATCTCGAGGCTCGCGCCAAGGGCCGGACCTCGGAAGCCATCAAGCACCTTGTCGGCCTTCAGCCCAAGACCGCGCGCGTGCATCGCGACGGTGAGATAGTTGAACTACCACTCTCCCAGATTGTAACCGGCGATCTCCTCGACCTGCGACCCGGTGAGCGCATCGCGGTCGACGGCGAAGTGGTCGACGGATCGTCCTTTGTCGATGAGTCCATGCTTACGGGCGAGCCGGTGCCGCTGGAAAAAGCGTCCGGCGCCGCCGTGGTGGGCGGTACGATCAACCAGACCGGCGCGCTGACCTTCCGTGCGACCGCCGTTGGCGCTGACACCATGCTGGCGCAGATCGTTCGCATGGTCGAGCAAGCGCAATGGTCCAAGCTTCCCATCCAGGCCCTGGTTGACCGGGTAACGCTGTGGTTCGTGCCCGCCGTCATGCTCGTGGCGGCGCTGACTTTCCTGGTCTGGGCAATCTTTGGACCGGATCCTGCGATCACCTTCGCACTGGTCAATGCCGTGGCGGTGCTGATCATCGCCTGCCCATGTGCCATGGGCCTTGCGACACCGACCTCGATCATGGTCGGCACCGGCAGGGGCGCCGAAATGGGCGTCCTGTTCCGCAAGGGCGAGGCGCTGCAGTCGCTAAAGGACGCCCGCGTCGTAGCGCTCGACAAGACGGGCACGCTGACCGAGGGCAAGCCTGCCCTGACCGACCTCGAAACAGCAGACGGATTTACCCGCGACGCGGTTCTGGCATTGGTCGCAGCGGTTGAAGCCAAGTCCGAACACCCCATCGCGCGCGCCATCGTTGAGGCCGCGCACGCAGAGAACCTGTCACTTCCCGAACTCGCGAACTTCGATAGCGTCACCGGCTATGGTGTACGGGCCGAGGCGGGAGGGCAACGGGTCGAGATCGGAGCGGATCGGTTCATGGCAAAGCTCGGTATCGACATTGCCCCGTTTGCCGCCACCGCTTCGCGTCTGGCAGAAGATGGAAAATCGCCGCTCTATGCCGCAATCGACGGCAAGCTCGCCGCCATTGTCGCGGTTGCCGACCCGATCAAGCCGACCACGCCAGCGGCCATTTCTGCCCTCCATGATCTGGGACTCAAGGTCGCCATGATCACCGGCGACAACCGCCGCACCGCCGAGGCAATCGCACGGCGGCTGGGAATCGATCGGGTGGTGGCCGAAGTCCTGCCTGACGGCAAGGTGGCGGCCATCCGCGATTTGAAGACCGAATATGGCAAGCTCGCCTTTGTTGGCGACGGGATCAACGACGCACCCGCGCTTGCCGAAGCCGATGTGGGCATTGCAATCGGTACGGGCACCGATATTGCCATCGAGGCCGCTGATGTGGTGCTGATGTCGGGCAGCCTCAAGGGCGTGCCCAACGCAATCGCGCTCTCAAAGGCAACAATCCGCAACATTCGGCAGAACCTGTTCTGGGCCTTTGCCTATAACACCGCGCTTATCCCGGTCGCTGCAGGTGTGCTCTATCCTGCCTTTGGGCTGCTGTTATCGCCCGTTCTGGCCGCAGGGGCTATGGCCATGTCGAGCGTCTTTGTGCTCGGCAATGCACTGAGGTTGAAGCGCTTCCGCATACCCATGAGCGATGATCGGCAAGCTCAGATTCAACTTTAGTCGCATATCGATCTTGGCGGCGGCGCTCAACCTGCTATAGAAGCGCCATCACGGCCAGATCACGAGGGGGATGCCATGTTTGTTGTTTCAGGGGAAAGCCTGATCGATCTGGTTTCCAAACCTGATGTCAATGGCGGCGTTCTGGAGATGGGCGCGCATCCGGGCGGTTCGCCGTATAACTGCGCAATTGCGCTATCCAAATTGGGCAACGATACCGGCTTTCTTTGCCCCATCTCCCAAGATACATTCGGCGATCTCCTGCTTGGGCCACTCAATGCGGCAGGGGTTCACCAACTCGTTGCCGGCCGCTCCCCCTGCAACACCACCCTTGCGGTTGTGACCCGCAACGCAAAAGGGCTTCCCGCCTACGCCTTTTATCGGCAGGGCACAGCAGAGCGCGATATTTCCCGCGACAAGCTGGAAAAAGCTCTCCCCCCGGCAATCGATCTGTTCCAGATCGGTGGGTTTCTGCCCATCGAACCCGGCGACGCTGAAATCTGGCTCGATGTGGTCCGCAAAGTCGCTACAAGCGGCGCGGTGCTCTCCATTGATCCCAATGTGCGTCCCAGCCTGATTTCAGACTTTGACGGCTATAAGGACCGCCTCGGCCAGTTTCTCGATCTGGCTCATATCGTCAAGGTCTCCGACGAAGACCTCGCCGCGCTCGATGCCGGCAAGTCCCTTGAGGATCACGCATCGGACCTGCTTGCCCGCCCCAATTGCGAATTGGTCGTTGTAACGAAAGGGGAAGAGGGTTCGCGCGCCTTCACCACCCGCGCCCAGGCCAGCGCGCCGATATACAGCCCGCCGGTCTTTGGCGACACGGTCGGCGCTGGCGATAGTCTGATGGCTGGTCTTTTAACGGCCATTGCCGATCGCAACGCATTGGCGCCGGGCAAGATCGGGGCACTTGACGGCCTCGCGCTCACCGAAATCCTGCGGTTCGGCGCGGTCGTGGCCGGGCTCAATTGCGCCCATATCGGCTGTGTGCCCCCAACCCGCGCCGAAGTCGAATCCATCTTGGCCCAGGGCTAATCGCCAAACCTTTCTCACAAGATGGCGAGCAGGTTGTCTGGCAGCAATGCCTTTGCTCTTATGCTGGCAGTCGGCAATGAGGGGATCGCAGACCATGCCAAGAAAACGATTGATTGCGCTTGGGCTTATCGTTCTGGCGGGCCTTGTAACGACCGCTTTCATGCTGCGCCCGGTAAACGGACCCGTCCGGCAGCTTGATCTTGCAAGCGCCAATCCGGCCCATGGCGACTATCTCATAAGGCTTGGCGGCTGCGTCGCGTGTCATACCGATACGCGCAATGATGGTGCATTTCTCAGCGGCGGCGCACCGCTCGAATCCCCGTTCGGCACTTTCGTCGCCCCCAATATCACCTCCGATCCGGTTCACGGCATCGGCGGCTGGACCCTTGAGCAATTTGCCGCGGCCATGAGCGAAGGGATTGCCCCGGACGGCAGCCATTACTATCCCGCCTTCCCCTATGCCAATTACACACTGATGAGCGATGCCGACATTGCCGATCTCTATGCGGCGCTACAGCTTGTACCTCCGGTTGCCGCATCGGCTGCCGACCATCAGATCGGTTTTCCCTTCAATATGCGCTTTGGTCTTGCTGCCTGGAAAAACCTGTTTTTCGCTCCCGCTCGGTTCGAGCCGGACCCAAACCGTTCCGGCCTTTGGAACCGCGGCGCCTATATCGTCAACGGTCCGGGCCATTGCGGCGCCTGCCACACCCCGCGAAACTTTATCGGGGGCCAGACCGCCGAACCGCTCTCGGGCGGCGACGCGCCAGCGATCACCGCCGAGGCGCTGACCGTCCTGGGCTATGACCGTGAATGGCTCGAGGAGGTTCTTGAAGGCGGCGTCACCCCCTCCTTCGATATTCCCGGTGGCACCATGGCCGAAGTGATCTCGGAAAGCACAACTCACTGGACACAGGATGATATTGCCGCCGTGGCCACTTACATGCTCGACATCGAGGATTGAGATCGATGAATAGCGACACCGAGCGCCCTGCCATTGTTCAGATCGCCTGCAAAGATCAGGCCGAAGCTGACGCCATCGCGCGCCATCTGATCGAGACCCACCTCGCCGCCTGCATTCAGTCCCACGCCATCAAAAGCACCTATGCCTGGCAGGGCAAGATCGAACAGGGCGAAGAGATCATGCTGACGGTCAAGACCCGTACAGCGCTCTTTTCAGCACTCGAAGCAACGGTCGTTGCGCTGCATTCCTATGAGGTACCCGAAATCGTGATGATCGAGATCTCGGCAGGCCACGCGCCCTATCTCGACTGGCTTGCAACCCAAACCGCCAGCCGGACAAAATAATTGCCCGATTTGCGTTTTTTGTCAGGTCCGGGGGTGGACCTGAGCCAAACGCACCCTATTCTTTAATAAGCGCTTTTTATACTCGTCTCTGGCGGCCGGTTCCGGCCGACCGCTTCATTGCCATTTTTACGATCCTATCCTGTGTCAATACAGGGGTAACAATTTCTGGGTGCCGCCAATGGTCGATTGGATTTTCCCGCTGATCCTTATCGGAGCGGGACTAATCGTGATCTCTGTCCTTACAAGCCTTGTGGCTTTTCGTTTTGGCGCCCCGCTGCTTTTGATCTTTCTCGGCATCGGCCTTGTTGCTGGCTCAGACGGTCTTGGCCTGCAATTTGACGATGTGAATACCGCCTATTTCGTCGGCTCTCTCGCGCTTGCCGTTATTCTGTTCGATTCCGGCTTCGGCACCTCGCTCAAGGCCTTCCGGCAAACCGCTGCTCCATCCATCATACTGGCAACGATCGGGGTTGTCCTCACAACGCTTGTCGTTGGCATAGCCGCTCATTTCGTCCTCGGCCTCACGCTGCTTGAGGGCATGTTAATGGGCGCGATTGTCTCTTCGACCGACGCCGCTGCGGTGTTTTTCCTGCTGCGTGTGGGCGGCATCACCATCCGTGAAAAAGTCAGGTCGACCCTTGAGGTGGAGTCGGGATCGAACGACCCGATGGCCATCTTTTTGACCGTCATGTTCGTGGAACTTTTAATATCGGGCACCAGCCTTGGCGAGTTGACCCACGAACTGCTCGCGGGCTTTGCCATTCAGATGGGGCTCGGCGTCGTGGTCGGCATAGGCGGGGGCCTTTTGATCGTTCAGGTCATCAACCGGCTTGAGCTTGAAGGCGCGCTCTATCCCATCATGGTGCTGGGCATGGCCATTTCGATCTTTGCCTTGACCGGCCTGCTCGGTGGCTCGGGAGCCCTTGCTGCCTATATTGCCGGCCTTGTCGCAGGCAATCGCCGCGTGCGCGGGAAATCTTCACTGGTGCGATTTCAAGATGGCATGACCTGGCTTGCCCAGATCGTGATGTTCCTCATCCTCGGACTTCTGGCCAACCCTTCGCAATTCGCATCTGTTGCGCTGCCAGCCATTGCGCTGGCCCTGTTCCTGATGTTTGTTGCCCGTCCCATTGCGGTCTGGCTGTGCCTTCTGCCCTTCCGCTATCAGCGTGACGAAATCGCTTTCGTTTCATGGGTGGGCCTGCGCGGCGCCGTTTCGATCCTTCTGGCCATACTGCCCCTGATTGCCTTCCTGCCCAACGGGACGATGATGTTCAATACGGCCTTCATCATCGTATTGACCTCACTGCTTGTGCAGGGCTGGACCATCAGGCCCATGGCCCAATGGTTGGGACTTATCGTACCGCCGCGCATCGGACCGGTCGAGCGCGTGGGGCTGGAATTGCCCGGCAATGCCCATCACGAACTCATCGTTTATCACGTCGTCCCCGGCAGCCCGGTTGCCGAGGGCGAACGCCTGCCGCGCTGGGCACGGCCCTCGCTTGTCGTCCGCGACGGGCAATCCATGCGCTATCAATATGCGGGCCGGATCAAGCCGGGCGATTACATCTATATGTTCATCGCACCGCGCTATACGCGTCTGCTCGACCGGCTCTTTGCAAGTCCGGCCAAAGTGGAGGCCGACGACAAGGACTTCTTCGGCGCCTTCCCCATCAATCCGGAAAAGCCCATAAGCGCCCTGCGGGAAGCCTATGGCATGAACATTGCACCCAATGTGTCGGCGGACAAGTCCATCTCCGAGTTCATGGTTGAGCGCCTTGGCGGCAGCGCCGAAGAAGGCGATCGGGTCGCGGTTGGCAATCTTGAGTTGATCGTGCGCAGCGTCGATGTAAACGGCAACGTCGCCGATGCCGGCCTGACCATCGATCAGGAACCTCAGCCGGCCCGCGTCAAGTTCTTCCTCAATGGCCGGGAATTGCTCGAATTGGCAACCACGCGAATGCGCCGGCTCAAAAGGCGACGGCAAAAGCCCTTCGCCAAGCCGGTTGCTTCACCGGCCTCGGGTGCAGAACAACCATCGACCGAAACGGACGGACCGACAGAGCCGATCGAAAACGCACGGCAATCCTGACGGCAACCGGGTTAACCGGCCAGATAAGCATACCCACGATTGTGCCAGAGCAGCGGCTTGTGATCGCCAAATTCCGAAGCCATGAAAACGCCTGCGAAAAGGCAATGCGTGTCCAATTCGATCACGCCGGCCAACTGACAATCGATCACCGCCATTGCCCCTGAAAGTTTGGGGCGCCCGGAAGCCCAGGACTGCCATTGCCCCGTATCGAACCGGCCGCCTGAAATCGACTTGCCTGCGAATATGTCGGCAATATCGTTTTGATCGGACGCCAGCATGGCAACAGAAAATCCGCCGGTGCGGACGATCTGCTCGGCCAACGCGCTACCTTTTGTGATTGAGACCACAAGCGAGGGCGGCGTGGCGCTCAAGGACGCCATTGCGGTCACAGTCCGGCCTTCCCACTGGCCCGCTTCCCCGGACGTGACGATACACACACTTGAGGCAAGGTGAGCCATCGTATCGGCAAATTGGCGATGACTTACAGGACCGGCCTCAAGCGGGATTCCATCCAGGGTCAGCGTGCGAACGGAGACTTCCGGAGCACTTTGATCCCCATCTGGTGACAAGGTCGAAGCCAACCCTTTTTGCAACGGCATATTGCCTACTTTCATTCGTATCGTGCGCCTCGCTCCAATTCGGGGAGCCAAAAGCCGCAAACTGCAAATATGGCATTGCCGATTGCCCTTTGTAAGAGCGCCACGTGTTGCCAGATCACGCGGCCCATGACATTTTTGTCATGGCGGCAATGAGGCTACCGCTTGATCTATCGCGGCCAATCCTCTATTTTCCAAGCAAGCACTTTCTAAATAGACTGCAAGAGCCATGTCAAGCACCGTCGCCAATTCGTTACCCGCATGGACCCCGCGCAGCGCAGGCGATCGCATCCTGATGCTGCTCAAGATGCACGGCGATAAATCTGCCGCCGATCTGGGCAAATCCCTGGGCACGTCCGGCGAAGCGGCGCGCCAGCAATTGGCGCGGCTTGCCGAGGAAGGTTACGTCGAAAGCTGGTCTCAGGCCCGCGGTGTCGGTCGTCCGGCCCAGTTCTGGCGCCTGACCGCCAAGGGCCAGAAACGCTTTCCCGATACCCATGCCGCGCTTACCGTGGATCTGCTGGCAACGATCAGTCAAGAGCTGGGTTCGGAAATGCTCGAGCAGATCATCAATGCCCGCGAGGCCAAGACCCGCGCCGCCTATCGCGCCGAACTCGAAACCGCACCCGATCTCGAAACCCGCGTCGCACGGCTTGCCGATATCCGCACACGCGAAGGCTATATGGCCGACTGGGAGCACGACGAAAGCGACGGCTTCCTGCTCTATGAAAACCACTGCCCCATTTGCGCCGCTGCCGCCGCCTGCCAGAATTTCTGCCGCGCCGAACTTGCCGTTTTTCGCGAGGTGCTCGGCCCGGATGCGCAGATCGAGCGCATCGAACATATTATCGTAGGCGCCCGGCGCTGTGCCTATCGCATCACGCCCGCCTGACGCAAAACTGTTCAAGATTATCGAATAATCTATGAACATTTTGACGCCTTCTGATGAAAGATTGCCGGTCTATATTGAGATCACACATTTGGTGCGCGGCCCGATTGGTCGTAAAAGCGCACCCAACCCGGAGTGATCCCATGCTGAATCAGATCAAGGGCCTGCATCACGTTACCGCGATGGCCGGCGATGCCGACGCCAATAACCGCTTTTTCACCGGCACGCTCGGTCTGCGCCGCGTCAAGAAAACCGTCAATTTCGACGAGCCTTCCGTCTATCACCTCTATTATGGCGATGAAGAGGGCACGCCCGGCTCAGTGATGACCTATTTCCCCTTCCCCCACATCATTCGCGGTCGGCCCGGCAGCGGTGAGGTTGGTGAAACCGTCTTTTCCGTGCCCGAGGGCAGCCTTGGTTTCTGGAAGGAACGGCTTGCCAGCAAAAGCGTACAGGCAACGCCTGACGAAAGCTTTGGCCAGAAACGTCTGCGTTTTTCCGGACCCGATGGCGACGCGCTCGTTCTTGTCGAAACCGGCAACGATACCCGCGCACCCTGGACCGGCGGCTCGGTGAAAGACGATGAAGCCATTCGCGGTTTTTTCGGCGCGTCCATGCGCGTCCGCGACAGTGGTGCGACTGAAGAACTGCTCAAGTTCATGGGCTATGAGCCGGTCGACACCTCCAAGGGCATCAAGCGCTTTGCCATTCCCGGTGGCAATGGCGCCGACTATATCGATGTGCAGACTCTGCCCAATATGCCACGCGGCGATCTGGGTGCGGGTTCGGTCCATCATATTGCGTTCGCCGTTGAAAACCGTGCCGCGCAGCTTGAAGTGCGTAACGCCCTCATCGACACCGGTTATCAGGTAACTCCTGTCATCGACCGCGACTACTTCTGGGCGATCTATTTCCGCACCCCTGGCGGCGTCCTGTTCGAGATCGCAACCAACGAACCCGGTTTCGCTCGCGACGAAGACCCCGCTCATCTTGGCGAAGCGCTCAAGCTGCCGACCCAGCATGAGCATCTGCGCAGCTACCTTGAAACCAGCCTGCCTCAAATAAAGGACTGAGCCATGACGCTTTCCGCCTATATCTATCGCGAGCATCAAAACGAGGCACCCGGCGCCCCGCTCCTCGTTCTTCTGCACGGCACTGGTGGGGACGAAAACCAGTTCTTCGAGCTGGGGCGGCAATTGCTGCCCCATGCCCGGCTGGTTGCGCCACGTGGCGATGTGTCGGAAGGTGGCGCCCTGCGCTATTTCCGGCGTACCGGCGAAGGCGTTTACGATATGAAAGACCTCACCATACGCACCGATCAGATGGCTGGTTTTGTAAACGCGCTGGAACACAAGGGACCGATCTATGGCCTTGGTTATTCCAACGGCGCCAATATCCTGGCATCGGTCATGCTCTCCCATCCCGGTATTTTCGATGGCGGGATATTGATGCATCCACTGATCCCCTGGACGCCTGCGGATGCGCCCGGACTTGCCGGCAAACGCATACTGATAACCGCCGGTCGCCGTGACCCGATCGCGCCCGCAGGTCACACCGAACGGCTTGCCGATTATCTGGCCCGCCAGAATGCCGATGTGCAAACCCTTTGGCATGAGGGCGGACACGAAATCCGCCAGGAAGAACTTGTCGGCGCCCGCGATTTTCTCGCCACAGTTTGAAATGCCTTGCCCCTCCGGCGCCCAGCGCCGGAGGGTTAGCAAAACCTAAAGACTTGATGATGTAACTTTCCTGCTCGACAAGGGCTGAGATGTCGCCCTTTGCATTAGGGGGCAGGATGGCGATGATGTCGCTTTCCCGAGGACGACCGCTATTGTCAGGCCTGCGCACGCGGGTCTTTCTTGCTGCGCTCGCCGTTTTCGCCCTACTGGCAGCGCCCGCCTATCTCGTCTATGCACGGATCGCCGAAGATGCCACCCTGCGCATAGCTACTCTGCTGACTGAAAAGCAGGTGCAGTATGACCGCTATCGCGGCCTGGCGACGCTCCAGCGCGAAGTTTCCCTGGCGCAGTCGTTGTCCCGCTCGCCAACAATCATCGCATGGGCACAGGATGAGCATAATCCGGTTCTCAAGCAGCGGGGGCTGGCCGAACTCGAGCACTATCGGGAAGCCTTCGATAACCGCAGCGCCTTCATCGTCATCGATGCCTCGGGCAACTACTATTATAACGACGCTCAGAACGCTTATGCCGACGATCCTTTCCAGTATACGGTGCGCTCAAACAATCCACGCGATGGCTGGTATTTCACCACGCGGCAGCGCCGGGAAGGTTGTTTTCTCAACGTCGATTCCAACGACGTGCTGCGCGTCACCAATGTCTGGATAAACTGCATCGTCTCTCACGAAGGTCAGGTGCAGGCCATCATTGGCACCGGGCTCAATCTTTCCGCCTTTATCCGCGAGGTGATCGATATCCGCCAGCCGGGCATCCAGTCGGTATTCATCGATCAGGCCGGCGCCGTTCAGGCCCATGCCGATGCCTCCCTTATCGATTTTCATTCTCTCACCAAGGATCTGGCGCAGAAAAGCACCGTCTTCTCGCTTTTGGGCGGCCCATCGGATACCGCACGCCTGCGCACCATGATGAATGCCGCAATCAGGGGCGGTGACGACATCCACACCGCCATGATGACCGTTGGGGGCAAGCCCATGCTGGTCGGTGTCGGCTATCTCGATGGCGTCGGCTGGTACAACGTCACGATGACCGATGTCGATGAGATCGTCGACGGCTCGCTTTTTGTCCCGGCGGCAATCCTCTTGGGCATCTTGATGACCCTTCTTGCCCTTGGGCTGACCTTCGCGTTCAAGATCATGGTGCTCGATCGTCTGGCCCGGCTCGAAACTGGTGTTGAAGCTGTCCGCACCGGCAGCAAGCCGACATTAAAAACCGATCCGGGCAAAGATGAAATCGGCAGGCTGTCCCGGACCATGCACGAAATGGTCAATGCGATCACCTATGCGAAGATCGATCTCGAGGGCCAGATCAAGGAACGCACTGAAGAACTGGAATCGCTTGTCAATATCGACGCCCTGACAGGCATTTATAATCGCCGCGGCTTTGCCAATGCCTTTGCCCGCGCTCGTGAATTGGCACTCAAGGGCGATTTTACCAATGGGCTACTGCTGATCGACATCGACCATTTCAAGCACGTCAACGACACCGAGGGTCACGCCGCCGGCGACCGCGTTGCCGCTGAGGTCGCCCGCAGGCTTGCTTCATCCATCGGCACATATGATTTCTGTGGCCGTTGGGGTGGCGATGAATTCATCGTTCTGCTGCGCGAATGCGATAGCGGACGCTTGCATGACACAACCCTCGCAATCGTTGAAATGATACGCAACCAGCCTGTCGTCCTGCCGGACGGACGCACGCTGGCGCTCACCGCTTCAATCGGCGCGACCCTGCTCAAGCCCTCCGATTCGCTTGATATGGGCACGGATATGGCCGACGCCGCGCTCTATAGTGCCAAGGACCAGGGCCGCGACCGCGTTGTATTGTTTGATCCCAAGCTTGGCAAAGCCAGTCTTTCGGGCAGCGAACTCACCTATCTCTGACGGTAACTACGCCGCCAGAACGTCCTTCCACTCCTCGTAGCGCCGGAAAAGCGCCGCCACGAACGGACATTGCGGGACGATCTTGAGCCCCTTCCCGCGCGCGTCGGCCACCCCGCGCCGCACCAGTTCAAGCCCCACCCCTTGCCCCTCATAGGCTGGAGGCACATAGGTATGGTCGATCACGATCACGTCAGGCCCACGATAGTGATAGGTCATCTCCGCCTCGTATCCTGGCGCAATCTGCGCCCAATAGCGGCCTCTATCCCCATGCAAATTGTGAGAGATCTCTATTTCCATTTCGTTTCCCATGACAGCGTTGACCTGGCGCGATGCACAAAGCACAGTGCATAGCACTCCGTGCCAACCGTAAAGTGAGAGCATAGTTCCATGCCCCTGCCCGTCCATCACATGATTACCTCCGGCCCGCGCCCTGTTGCGCCGTTTTCTCACGCGGTCGAGGCCGATGGATGGGTTTTTGTGACGGGCCAGATGCCCACCGATCCCGAAGCGCCCGATGCCCCCTTGCCCGAAGGCATAGAGGCCCAGACGCGCCGGGTGATGGACAATCTCACAATCATTCTGGGCGGCATCGGACTTGCCCTCGAAAATGTCACCATGATCCGCATCTATCTGACCGATTTCGAGCGTGACTATGCGGCAATGAACGAGACTTACGCCTCCTATTTTGAGAAGGGCAAATTGCCGGCCCGCACTACAATCGGAGTTTCCGGGCTGGCTGTCGGGGCACTGGTCGAAATCGACATGATCGCGCGCCGCCCCTGACCGCGATCAGGCCACGATAACCCTGATCGCATTATCCCAGGGATCGGCTGTTTCGATCCCGCCCGCAATGGGATCGACAGGAGCCCCGTCACGGCGCAGGCGATTCACAAGACTGTCGAGCACATCGGCGTTCTCGACCACGATTTCGAGCCAGCGCAGGCCTGCGGCTCCCGCAGGCGGCCGTGGAGCGTCATGTCCTGCCCAGGTATTGAAGGCAAGGATATGCGGCGCATAATCGAGCGTCACATCACCCATGCCATAACGTCGGCTCAGGAGCTGGCCAGCAAACCCCAGCGTATCGCGATAAAAGCCCATCGCCTGGTCGAGATCGCCGACATGGACATGCACGTGCCCGATCCGCGTCCCCTCCGGCATCGGCGCCAAAGGGGTATCGTCGCCATCCAGTTCGGCCATCAGCCCCGGAACGTCTATCGGCTCGCGGCCCGAATGCGGCTCGCCGTCCACGGTTTCCGCGCGTAAATCATCGCCCTCTACAAACCTGCCGCGCCAGGGCGTTTCAAAAGTGATCTCGATGCCATTGCCGTCCAGATCCCACAGATAAAGTGCTTCTGAAACGAGATGGTCGGTAGGCGAAATCCGCACCTGCGCATGCAACGCACGATTGAGCGCACGGGCGAAATCGCGCCGTGTCAGAACGTGTATGGCAACGTGATAAAGACCCGTCGTATGCTGGGCCACCGGCGTTGCGCTATCGAGGTGCAAAACGATAAGCGGCTTGTCGCCAGCGCCAAGCACCAGCTTTTCCGCATCGGCTTCAAAAAGCGTCAACCCAACGACATCGCGCCAGATGGCAAGCGCCTTGGCTGCGTCTGTAATGCCGATATGAACGGCCCCCAGCCTTGTTGAATTTGGCATCAGTGAAGGGGTCGCTACAGTTTGTGTCTGCGTGGACATTGGATAGTCTCCAGAGTGTCTTTGCAATCAATCTAGGCTCGACAACTCGCCACTTAAACCCAAACAATCCCTACAATGCGTTCGTGAAAAACAGACAGTCGCGCGTCACGCAGTGGTGTGGGCCAGTTCGCCATCGGAAAACAGGGCCGGGTTTTGCCGCGCCACCTCGAGGACCGAGGTTACCATACCGTCGAGATGAAGCCGCATCGCCGCAGCCGCACCATCGGCATCACCGCGCCCGATTGCTTCAACAATCGCAACATGCTCATGGAATGCAATGTCGAGCTGCCGGATACGGTTTGACAGATAGCGCGCTCGATCAAGATTGTTGCGCGCGGTATCCACCATTGCCTTCATGCGCTTATAGCCCGCAGCGTTGAGCAGCAATTCGTGGAACTGAAGGTCCTGCGCGTGAAATCCGATGCGGTCGTCGGTTTTTGCGCGATCGCGCTGGGCCTCGATATTGGCCAAAAGCGTATCCATCAGCCCCGCGGGCCGATCTTCTGCCAGCTTGCGCACCGTCTCGCATTCGAGCGCCTTGCGGATAAAGACATACTCGGTCACTGCCGCCAGCGATACCCGCGACACCACAGACCCGCGCTGGGGCAGAATGTCGATCAACCCTTCCCCCTGCAACCGCGCCATGGCCTCGGCCACCGGCGAGCGCGATACGCCCAGCCGGGTGCAGATTTCACTTTTGTCGAGCATTGTGCCGGGCTTGAGCCTGACCGATACAATCGCCGCGCGCAATTGCGCGGTTACATGGCTGGCCAGCGAGCCGCGCGGCATGTGTTCTGGCCGCTCAAGAAAGGCATATGGGCTGTTTTGTTCTGTCATTTGATGTTCTTATACCCAAGCGATTCCAAGCGCTAGCGGCCATTTGCAGCAACCATAGTACAATGAACGCATATGCCGGCAAGAGCAAAGCTCTTGTCAAGGATTGAACCGGCAGCGATTTCAGCGTTCAATTGCATTTCAATGACTTATAACCTTGGGAGCCTCACCATGACCCTCACGTCAGCACTTCTCGACAAACTCAGGGACAAGAGCCTTGTTGTGGCGGGTGGTTTCATCGATGGCAAGTGGAACACGGTTTCCTCGCGCGGCAAGGTCTTTCGTGTTGCCAATCCGGCAACCGGCGAAGTGCTTGCCCAGATTTCCGATCTTTCGACCCACGCCACCCAGGTTGCCATTGATGCTGCGCATAAGGCGCAACCGGGCTGGGCCGGAAAAACGGCGAAGGAACGTGCTGACCTCTTGAAAAAACTCCATCGCATGATGGTGGAAAATGCAGACGATCTGGCCACCATCCTCACTCTGGAAATGGGCAAGCCCTGGGCCGAGGCACGCGGAGAAGTCCTTTACGGCGCAGCCTATATCGAATGGTTCGCCGAAGAGGCAAGGCGCGTCTATGGCGATACGATCCCCGGCCATCAGCCCGACAAGCGCATCATGGTGCTCAAGCAACCTGTGGGCGTTGTCGGCCTCATCACCCCCTGGAATTTTCCCAACGCCATGCTGGCGCGCAAACTCGCGCCGGCTCTGGCCGTAGGATGTACGGTGGTTGCCAAGCCTGCGGCCGAAACGCCGCTTTCAGCCCTCGCCCTTGCCCGGCTGATGGAATGGTGTGGCTTTCCGCCGGGCGTTTTCAACGTCGTTCCCGGCACAGACGCCCCGGCGATCGGTCAGGAGCTTTGCGCCAATCCAAAGGTTGCCAAGATCAGCTTCACCGGCTCGACCAATGTGGGCAAGATCCTGATGCGCCAATGCGCCGATGACGTCAAACGCATGAGCATGGAACTGGGCGGTAATGCCCCGTTCATCGTGTTCGAGGACGCCGATCTCGATGCGGCGGTCGACGGCGCGATGATTTCAAAATTCCGCAATGGCGGGCAAACCTGCGTTTGCGCCAACCGCATCTATGTTCACGCGGACGTCTATGATGCCTTTGCCGAAAAGCTCGCCGCCAGAATGAAGGAACTCAAGCAGGGCAATGGCATGGAAAAGGGTGTCGATATCGGCCCGCTCATCAATGAAAAGGCCATCGAAAAGGTTGTTGAACTGCTTGACGATGCCCGCTCGGGCGGCGGCGAGATCGCGCTTGGCGGCAAGCGCAGTGGGGACAGCCTTATGTTTGAACCGACGCTCTTGAAAAATGCCGACAAGACCATGCGGATCGCGCGCGAGGAAATTTTCGGCCCCGTGGCGCCGCTCTTCAAATTCACCGGCACCGATGAGGTGATCGAATTGGCCAATGCCACCGAATTCGGCCTTGCATCCTATTTCTACGCCAAGGATCTTTCCAAGGTCTTCAAGGTTGCCGAGGCGCTCAAATACGGCATGGTGGGCATCAATACCGGGCTAATCTCAACCGAAACCGCCCCCTTTGGCGGGGTCAAGCAATCCGGCTTTGGCCGCGAAGGTTCCAAATACGGCATCGAGGATTATCTCGACATCAAATATCTCTGCATTTCGGTTTAAGGCTTGTGGGGATTTGAGATTCCCCCAAGGGCCATTGGCCGTTCCAAAGGCATGACGATCGCGGCGCGCTAACGACTTCCACCTATTGCCCGCGCCGCGCGAAGAACCGCGCGACTGCATCGGCTGCCGGCGCGATAAGGGCGGGATCGTCGTAGAAATCGATCTGCCCTTGCGACTGCAGCCACAATTGTTCCTTCTCGACCGCCAGCGCCGCATAGAAGCGGCGGGCAAGATCGGGCATCAGAGCGTTCTCGGAATGCACGATGATCGACGGAACCGTGATCCTTTCCGCAATCTCCTGCACGTCGAACGGCAGGGTGTAGGCCCGCGACTGCACAGCAAAGCCGTTGACATAGTTGTCCACCGCGCCACGCGGCGTGCCGTAATAGGCGAAGGCTTCATCCAACGGCATCGCCACATCGCCATTGCCAGCGGCCACTGCGGGGATCGTCTCGGCCTGCCCTGTTTCACGCCAGCATTTCTCGGCCTCGGCGGCGCGGTCGAGCGCGGCCTGGTAGTTTTCGCCCATCCAGGTGCGGGTCTGTTGCGCGTCGGGATAGACGCCGGCAATACCGGCAAAGGCCGTCACCCGCTTATCGTCAGATACCGCTCGGGCCATGTAGCCGCCGCCCGCGCACACGCCCAGTGCATAGACCGGCAGCCCCGCGGTCCGGGCATCCCGGTCGAGCGCGGTGATCGCCGCAACGATGTCGTCTGCCTTGCCCAGAGGATTTTCGAACTGACGCGGTTCTCCCTCGCTTTCTCCGAATGTGCGATGATCGAAGGCAAGCGCGGCATAACCCCGCTCCGCCATGGCGCGCGCATAGACACCAGCGGCCTGCTCCTTCACCGAGGTCAGCGGACCGGTCGTCACGACCGCGCCCCGTGCATCTCCGTCCGGCCGGTAGAGCACGCCGACGAGCCGCGCGCCGGCATTGTCGAATTCAAACCGTTCTTCTTGCATGGTCCTGCTCCTTTTTCATCGTTCCAAGGAGACAATCGCCCATTTAATTTGTCAAATGGATCATTTGTATATAATATATCCATATGACAAATACTCGAAGCTTCGACCTCAACCTTCTGCCGGTGCTGGAAGCACTGCTGAGCGAAGAGCAGGTGTCGCGTGCCGCGCGCCGGCTCAACCTCAGCCAGCCGGCCACCTCGGCGGCTCTGGCAAGGCTGCGCGACGCCTTTGATGATCCTCTACTCATCCGGGACGGGCGCGGCATGGTTCCGAGCCATCTCGCGCGCCAATTGCAGCCACGGCTTGCCGCGCTGATCGCGGAGATCGAATCGGTCATCACTCCGCAGGCGACATTCGACCCGGCGACGACGAAACGCCGCTTCACGATTGCCGCCAACGACTACGCCGTCAGCGCCGTGCTGTCGCGCGTCGTCGCACGCCTGCACGAGACGGCACCAGCCGCCTCGGTCGAAATCCTGCCGCTGGAAGAGCATTTCAGCGACCGCCTTGCGATCGCCGACTTCGATCTCGCCATTCGCGACGACTGGTCGCTGCGCAGCCTGCGCAACCGCGAGACCCTGTTCCATGAGGCCTATGTCTGCATCGCGCGCAGCGATCACCCACGCCTTTCGCCGACCCCCACCATCGATGAATTCCTTGCCGAAGGCCATGTGCTGATCGCCCCGCGTGCCGACACCTCCGGCCCCGTCGACGCGGCATTGGCGCGCATCGGCGCGCGCCGCACCATTGCCGTCACCACACCGCATTTCCTGGCCGCGCCGGCGATGGTGGCGGAAACCGATTACGTGATGACGATCGCACGCCGCATCGCCGAACAGATGGCCGTCTATCACCGCCTGCGGCTGTTCGAGCCGCCGGTTCCGGTCAGTGGTTTCGACGTTGCCATGGCCTGGCCGGCGCAACGGCAGGGCGATCCCGCCGTTGACTGGCTACGCCAGCAGATTCACGATGTGCTCTAGAGCGTGTCCAGCAAAAGCATGCCCTTGGACTTGATCCGAGGGTGGAAACGGTTTTCCGGTTCGGACACGCGACAAAACAAGAAGTTAGAGCAAGTCTGCGATTCAATGAAAAGCAGATTTGCTCCAGGGTCGAGGATTTGCTTCAATCAAATCCCGCGCCCTAAGCCGGCACAGTATCGCGAAATGAATCTCTGGCGAAAATGATCCCGGCGAACGCCTGCAAATGCGGGTATTGGCCGCGCCAGTCGATTTCGGGATAACGAAAATCCAAATATCCGAGAGCGCAACCCGTCGCGACATCGCCGATATCGAAACGCGCGGCATCCGGGCGAGTGGCCTCCATCGCGTCCAGCGCCCGGTTGACCTTGGCCATCTGCCCTTTGGCCCAGTCGCTCCAGCGTAAGGCCTCAGGCCGAAGGTGGTTTTCGTACCGCGCCAGCAAGGCCGCATCGACCAGCCCGTCAGCCAGCGCCTCACGCGTAACCGCATCCCAATGGGCATCCCCGTCGGGATAGAACGGCGTGCCCTGCCCCAGATAGCGGCAGATCACCTGGCTGCCATAAAGCACCCGGCCCGATGGCAATTGTAATGCGGGAACCTTGCCCAAGGGATTGACGGCCAGAAGATCAGGGTGCGGCTCCGGCGCGACCGGGCTTGCAGCAATCGGCTCAAGCGTCAGTTTGTGGCCCAATTCGGTCGCCATGACGCATACCTTGCGCACAAACGGAGAGGTCGGCGATTAAAACAGATGCCCCATAGACGTCATGGCAATATCTCTCCGGCAGGAACAGAATGACCCCAAGGGTCGGAATAATCGTCAGTAGCGCGAATATGAATGCACGAAAAAAGCTCAGGTGCGAGACACATACGCCTCGCGCCACGTTCCGGCGGTTCTACAGCCACCCCGACAATTCGCGGCGCACAATGGTTTCGATCACTTTCATGCCCTCCGGCGTGTCGTTGAGGCATGGAATATAGGCGTATTTTTCGCCGCCCGCTTCCATGAACTCCTCATGGCCCTCCATTTCGATTTCCTCAAGCGTTTCGATGCAATCGACTGAAAAGGCAGGGGCGAGAATCGCAACCTTCTTGATCCCCTTGCCCGGCAGGCTCTTGAGCGTTTCGTCCGTATAGGGCTGGAGCCATTCGGTCGGCCCGAACCGGCTTTGGAACGTGACCATTATCCTGTCCTTGTCCCAGCCCAGATGCTCACGCACGAGCCGCGTGGTCTTGAAACACTGGCAGTGATAGGGATCGCCCCTGTCGAGATAGGATTTGGGCATGCCGTGATAGGAGGTAATCACAAGGTCCGGCGTAAAATCGAGCTTGGCCAGCCCGTCCGTGATCGACTTGGCCAGCATCTCGATGAAAATCTTGTCCTCGAAATAGGCCGGGACCGTCCGCACCGCCGGCTGCCAGCGAATATCGGCCAGCGCGCGGAATGCCTGATCGTTGGCTGTTGCCGTCGTGGTCGCGGAATATTGCGGATAGAGCGGGAACAACAGGATGCGGTCGCAGCCCTCGTCCTTGAGCTTTTCGATCACCGATTTGGTCGAGGGATTGCCATAACGCATGGCGAAATCGACAACCACGTCTTCCTCCGGCCCGAAAGCCTGCTGCAGCTTTTCCGCCTGCTTGCGCGTGATGACGCGCAGCGGGCTGTCATTGTGCTCCTTGTCCCAGATCTTGGCGTAATTGGCGCCAGCCTTTTGCGGGCGCAGCGACAGAATCACGCCGTTAAGGATCGGCCACCAGATCAGCTTGGGTGTCTCGATGACGCGCGGATCGGACAAAAACTCCTTGAGATAGCGCCGCACGCTCCAATAATCGGTCGCATCGGGCGTCCCCAGATTGAGCAGCAGCACGCCGATCTTGCGCTTTTTGACAGGCGGATGATCGGGAGGCAGGATGTCGGACATGAACATTCTCGCGGGGCAATTGCTGTGAGGCTGACACGCCTCAAGCCATTAACTGCCCGGCGCATCCTTGGAAAAAAAATTTGCCGCACAATAGCGCGATTGCTCTTGCGGGCAACCATCCACGCGCCGAATGCGGCCTTTTGCCCGTTGATACGTACCAAACCGGTGTCTGGACCTATCCAAGCGCCGCAAACAACAGCAAAAGCCCGAATCCCATCACAACCAGCGCCGCTGCCAGTTCCACCCACCACAGCACCCTGTCGGCCATTGCGCCACCGCCGCTGAACCGCGCAGCCAGCCCTTTGGCGCCGACCGCGAGTGACGCGAGGGCCGCTACCGTAATGGCCGTGCCGATCCCCATCATGAAGGTCGCCAAGATGCCTGCAGCCAGAAGGTCTTGCGTCAGGGCAAAAACGAGTACGACCAGCGCTCCGGAACAGGGGCGCAATCCAACCGAAACGATGACCCCCAGTGCGCTGCGCCAGTCGCCTTTGGTTTGCTCGGGCAAAACCACATGGTGGCTGCACGCGCCATCATGGCCATGATGGTGGTCGTGGTGATGGTGATGCCCATGGCCTGCATGGCCGCCAGCACCCGCCGTGGCCGTCGCGAGCGCGGGTTCATGCACATGTCCATGTGCATGTCCGAACCCCAAAATCTTGCGCGCAGCGAGCCATGCCCCCAACAGCGCGACCAACCCGTATGAACCGATCGCCATCCAGTTTGCCGTATCGCTCATAGCCATCGAAGTCAGTCTTAGCGCACCCGCTGCAATGGTAACGAACCCGATCGCAACCAGTGACTGCATCATCGCCGAAAGGAAACTCAAAACGATTCCGCGCCGCAATTGCCGCTCATTGGCCAGAATATATGACGAGATCACGACCTTGCCATGCCCTGGCCCTGCCGCATGGAACACGCCGTAAAGAAAACTCAGACCGCCAAGGACCCAGAAGGCATTATTGTCCTCGTGCAGAGCCGAAAGCGCCGCAGTCAGCGCGCGATAGAAATGCTGTTGCTGTTGGCCGATCCAGCCCAGGAGGCCGCCCGTATTGGGTGCAATCGACGGCTCGACCGGAGGTGCGACAAAGGGCGGACGCACCGGGCCCGAACTTGTCACTTCTTCAATAGCATCGATTGCCGTTGTCGCCGGCCCGACCGGACAGGAAAGCGTAACAAGATTTGCAAGGTCGCGCGCCGCATCGCGCAACTCGTCGGGCAATTCGGTTACTTCGGGTCCGAGCATGAACAACTGCTCTTCGATCTCAGGCGATACCGGGCGTGGCGGGCTGACATTGGCGACGCAGCCGTCCGGCGCCCCGACCAATGTTATCGGATTGTCCTCGTCGAAGGTAAAAGCGGCGTAATACTCGGGATCGCCCACCGAAATATCATACGAGCGCCCGATTGTACGGGGCCGGTCAAGCCTGACAGTAAAAGTCAGCGTAACCTGCCCACCCTCATAGACCATCGAAGGCTCATAAGCGCCGGCAAAGCCCAGCTCTTCCTGATCCCGCCCGGAAAAGGTGTAATATGAATAGTAATCGAGCCCGATGATGTTTTCGTCTGCCAGCGGCTGCAATTCCTCGGGCGTCAATATCCCGTCGCCATCGGCATCCAGGCCCTGGATCGCCCAGGCGCTGAAATAGGGATCGAACGTCCAATGATGCCGGATAGCGGCAAGAGCACCGTCCTCAAACAGGAAGTCGCCGCGCGCATCGATCCAGATATGGGGATGCGCCTTGGCTGGAACTGCCAGCCCTAGCCCGGAAACAAGAACAAGCAGAAGTGCGAGAAAACGGGCAAAAAAGCCTTGGGGCATAAATCTCTCTAACGAATGGGATTTTTTTCAAACCAGGCAACGAGGAAATCGATAAGCGCCCTCACCTTTCCTGAAAGATGCCGCCTGTGCGGATAAACCGCCTGCAGCAAGGGCCGTTGCGGCAAATAGCTTTCAAGAACAGGCACCAGGCTCCCCTCGGCGATGGCAGAATCAGCAAGAAAACTGGGCAATATCGCAAAACCTAGGCCTTTTTGTGCAGCGATCCTGGCGCCCACCGGAGAATTGACCTTTATCGGCCCATCCACGTGGATCGAGACGGTTTTATCATCCTCGATAAAGCGCCAATTGGCCTGCCCGCTCATATTTGTGTCGATGATACAGGGCAACCCACGCAGCGCGTCCGGGGTCTTGGGAATGCCATGGGCCTTGATAAGCGATGGCGAGGCACAGACATAGGCGCAGGTTTCAGCAATCTTGCGGGCGATCAAGGAACTGTCGGCCATGGCCGAAATCCGCAGGGCGACGTCAAACCCTTCATCGACAAGATCGACCATCCGATCTTCCAACTTGAGATCGAGCGTTACGTCCGGGTGCAGCCTCACAAACTCAAACAACGGATCGGCAAGGGTAGATTCGCCGAAATTGCGCGGCGCGGAAACCCGCAATATCCCGCGCGGCGCCGCCGTCTGGTCGGTGATGGTTGCATCAAGATCATCGAGCCGGGTAAGAATCTCGCTCACTTCCCGATAATAGGCTTCCCCGGCTTCGGTAAGGCTGAGTTTGCGGGTTGTGCGATTCATAAGCCGCACGCCGAGATAGTCTTCAAGATCGGTCACATATTTGGACAGAAGCGCCTTGGAGCGCCCGTGTACCCGCGCAGCGGCGGAAAATCCGCCCGCATCGTAAACCTGAACGAACGCCCTGATGCGGGCCAGATCCTGCGTCATGCCTTTTGTTCCCCCAACCATTCGAGATCAAACCGGTCAATATCTTCAAGCAGGTCGACAAAGCCGCCAAGTATATGGCTGGCCGCTGCCGCGCCTTTCGCAGCGCTGGCCGCCGCTGCATTGCCCACCACCCCTGCTGGATGAAGATCGGTGCTTAACCAGCCGAATCGATGCCGCCCATAAGCGGTCAAATGCGCCATCTGCGGCTCAAGCCGTTCCAACCGGGAAACGAAATTTTCGGCCCGCGCCATGTCCACCTTTTCCGGCCAATAGTGCAGCATCAGCGACGTCTCGATATCCCCGCCATGGATACCATAGCGACGTTCGTTTTCGTCAAACAGCCCTTCCGGATAACCAAAGCGCAGCCAACCGGTACCGACCGCCAGCATGTCCAGTTCCGCCCTTGCGCGAAGAATCAGGCTATCGACCACCGCACTATTGCCACCATGGGATGAAACAATCACGAGCTTACGCCCGCCGCTTTCGCGAAAGGCTTTCGCAATGGCAAACCATTCGGCAAGCAGCGAGGCGAAATCCGCACTATGGGTTCCGGCAAGATGGGCATGCTCGAGCGAAGCGCCTATGCGCTGGATGGGCAGCACCAATGCGTCGATTTTTGGGGGCAGATGGCCGGCCAATGCCGTAAGATGGCCTTCGGCAATGTCGCAATCGGTCGAAACCGGCAGGTGCGGGCCATGCGCTTCAGTGGCCCCGACCGGTAAGATGCCGATGGTTTTGTCCGTCAGGCAGTGGCCTGCCAGCGCATCGATAGAGGGTAAACGGGAAAGCGCCACGCCAATGAGTTCCGTTAAACAGATTGAAGACAATTAGGATTAGCTTGTGCGCCCGTTCCGAACAACCATGCGCGGACTGATTAACTGTTCCTTAAATGCTGATTCGACCTCCCCCTCCGCATCCGATAATGCTTTTCCCATGCCCAAGACACCAACAGCATCGACCCTTTACCGGCTGATAGAAGCGGGCCATCTGGCCCGACAGGCCCTGCTTGCCCCGCTTTCCGCGCGCGGGCTGGAACCGGGCGATGATGCGATCCTGCTTGGGCTGGCGCCAGCGGAAGGGGCAACCCTTGCCGATCTGTCCCAGTTCACCGGCCTGATGGACGAACAACTCGATACCATCCTGCGTCGGCTCGAAGACAAGGGCATGTTGCTGCGCCTTGCGGTTGGGCCGGAAATGGAACCCGGCGCGCGCCTTTCCCAGCAGGGCCATCTCACCCGGCAGGCCATCGAAGAACATTGGCGTCAACTCGAAGAAACAATCGCGGCCGATCTCGGCGACAAGCGCGGCAAGCATTTGCGCAAAGGGCTAAAGCGCATCATCACGCTTCTCGATTTCTAGAGCGTGTCCAGAAAAAGCATGCCCTTGGGCTTGATCCTAGGGCGGAAACGGTTTTGCGGTTTGGACACGCGACAAAACTAAAACTTAGAGCCGGGTTTTGATTCCATCAAAACCAGAACGGCTCTAACGTCCGGTCTTAGCCTTTCAGCCCGGCCGCCTCGCGGGCCAAAGCTGTAATGGCGTCAAAATCGCCTGCCTCGATCTTGTCGGCTGGCACCACCCAGGACCCGCCGACGCAGATCACATTGGGCAGTTTGAGATAGGTCTTGGCCTTTTCAAGGTCGATGCCCCCGGTCGGGCAGAAGGTCAGATCGGCCAGAGGCGAGGCAAAAGATTTCAGAACCGGCGCGCCGCCCATGGCTTCAGCAGGGAAGAACTTGAGATAGCTATAGCCCATCAACGCAGCGGCCATCGCCTCGGTCGGCGAGGCGACGCCCGGCAGAAGCGGGATCGAAATATCTTCAGCCGCTTCGAGCAGCGCCACCGGCGCACCGGGCGAGACCATGAACTGACAGCCCGCGTCGCGCGATGCCTTCATGTCCTTTTTCCGCCTTACGGTGCCCGAACCTACCACCGCACCCGTAACCTTGGCCATTTCCGCCATCACCTTGAGCGCGTTGGGGGTGCGCAGCGTCACCTCGAGATTTGTCAGCCCACCGGCGACCAGTGCTTCGGCCAAAGCCCGTGCGGTCGACACATCGTCATGGATGATGACTGGTACAACCGGTGCCGTCGACAGAATGGATCTGAGCTTGCCTGCGTCCTGGGCCATTTTTTCTAAGTCTCCAACCAAAGTCGTACCCTGTTGAGCCTCCTCTAGCACACGCTTTGTTGAAATGGGAACCAAAAGTCCCTAAGTAACAGCCCGGCCGCCAGTGCGGCGAAAGATTTGTCCGGCTCGCGGGTGGAGAGGTTCATGATCCAGCAGATCAACGCGGTCACACCGATTGATGACGCCCGAGCCGTTCTGGCGGAAAATTTCGACCTGAAATTCTCAAAATCGGTCGAGCGTGAAACACGCCCGGTCTTTGAAAAGATCAAGGATCGCATCCCCGAGATCGAATGGCCCTTCTATGCGCCACTGATTTTCGAGATCAACCGCCTCAAGCGCGAAAAGAATGCGGTCATTCTGGCCCACAACTACCAGACCCCGCAAATCTACTATGGCGTTGCCGATATTGTCGGCGACAGCCTGCAGCTTGCCGTGGAAGCAACCAAGGTCGAGGCCGATATCATCGTGCAATGCGGCGTGCATTTCATGGCCGAAACCTCAAAACTGCTCAATCCGTCCAAAACCGTTCTGATCCCCGACAGCCGCGCGGGCTGCTCGCTGGCCTCATCGATTACTGCTGAGGACGTGCTGGCCATGAAGGCGCAATATCCCGGCGTTCCGGTCGTCACCTATGTCAATTCCTCTGCCGCCGTCAAAGCTGTCACCGATGTGTGCTGCACCTCATCGAACGCGCTGGCAATCGTTGAAGCGGTCGATAGCGATACGGTCATCATGATCCCCGATCAGTATCTGGCCCAGAACACGGCGAAAAAAACCAAAAAGAAGATCATTACCTGGGCTGGCGCCTGTGAGGTCCATGAAACCTTCACCGCCGATGATATTGCCGAACTGCGCGCCGCCTATCCCGGTGCCAAGATCATCGCGCATCCCGAATGTCCGCCCGAAGTGATCGATGCAACCGATTTCGCAGGCTCAACCGCGGCCATGATCGATTGGGTGAAAACCGAAAAGCCCGCCAAGGTCGTTATGGTCACAGAATGCTCGATGAGCGATAATGTGGCTGCCGAAACCGAAGGCGTATCCTTCCTGCGCGGCTGCAACATCTGCCCGCATATGAAGCGCATCAATCTCGAAAACATCCTCTGGTCGCTGCACACCATGACCGAGGAAGTCATCGTGCCCGAAGAGTTGATCGCTCCGGCCCGTGCGTCGGTTGAAAAGATGATCGAGATGTCGGTTCGCCCACGTTGATAGCGGCCTTTTCGCTAGAAACCTGGCTGCTTGCCGTTCTGATGGGATTTGGCGCAGCGCTTTATACCAGCGTCGGGCACGCTGGTGCTTCGGCCTATCTCGCGCTGATGGCACTCTTTGGGCTGCCTGCACAGGTGATGCGCCCGACCGCTCTCTCGCTTAACATCCTGGCCGGGTCGGTGGCCGCTTATCGCTATATGCGGGCGGGGCTTTTTTCGGGCCGCACCCTATGGCCGCTCCTTCTCGGAGCCGCACCCATGGCCTTTATGGGCGGCGCAATCCAATTGCCCGGCCATTTCTATCGCCCCCTGGTCGGCATCGTTCTGCTTGCCGCAGCAGTCCGGCTACTTTGGCCCGGCGCATTCAAACCCTGGCGCGATGCCACTCCCATGCCGATTGCCCTCGGCATTTTGGCGGGAGCGAGCATTGGTTTTCTCTCCGGACTGACCGGCACCGGCGGCGGCATTTTTCTTTCGCCGCTGCTGTTGTTCATGGGCTGGTCGGACGCGCGCACGGCATCGGGCATTGCGGCGGCCTTCATTCTTGTCAACTCAATCGCGGGCCTGTCGGGCAATTTGGCTTCGGTGCAATCGCTGCCGGCCGAATTGCCCCTGTTTGCAGCCTTCGTGCTGATCGGCACATTTGTGGGCACACATCTGGGGATCAAACGCTTTGCTGCCGACGCGATCCTCAAGGCGCTGGGGGTCGTGCTGATTGTGGCGGGCCTCAAGATGCTCGGCCTGTTCTGAGGACCTGTTGCCGATCAGGCCAGCACGTCCTGCCATTCCTTGTGACGCGCGATCTGTGCCTTGGCGAACGGGCAAAGCGGCATAATCTTTTTACCCTCCGCCCGCGCATCCTCAACGCCGCGCTGCACCAGCGCCGGGCCCAGACTGCGCCCGCGCAACGCGTCGGGCACGCCGGTATGGTCGATGATGATCTTGCTATCGCCGATCTTTGTGTAAGTCATCTCGGCCTCATGCCCGTCAATGCGGATCACATAACGGCCCTTGGTCGGACCATCTTCGCGCTCGATGACAACTTCTTTTTCCGGTTCCGTCATGTATCGCTCTCCGCTGACGTCCCCAGCCCATCATTTTCGATGCGCTCTGGCAACCGCAAATTTGCCGCCCCATTGCACCCATCCCCTCCACTATCGTCCCCGGGCTTGACCCGGGGATCTCTCTTTGCAGCGCTTGCTTGGGGGCACAGACCCGCGGGTCAAGCCCGCGGGCGAGATCGGATAGGTTGGTGTTGTAGGGCTTCTCGACTAGCGCACCATCGTCTCCCTCCACCATCTCTGCCCCGGACCTGATCCGGGGCATGGTATGCGCGCCGCTATCGGCCTTTCACCACCGCTTGCGCCAGCCTCGGTTTCCCCTCTCCCCTTGAGGGAGAGGGTGGCGCGAATGCGCCGGGTGAGGGGGCAAATGTGAGCCTGCAAAGAGACCCCTAATCCGCCCCTTCGGGGCACCTTCTTCGGTTTCAATCGTGCCACCGGCACGATTGATTGCTGCGCAACCACCTCGAAGTCCCTCAAGGGGAGAAGGATGGAGCTAT
>NZ_RZMW01000043.1 GCF_003992625.1 Pelagibacterium lentulum
CCCGCGGGCTTGACCCGCGGGTCTGTGCCCCCCAAAGCACGCGCTGCAAAGAGAGATCCCCGGGTCAAGCCCGGGGACGATAACGGAGGGGATGGAGCAGAACGTGAGGCGTCGGGCTCCTCGGCTTTGCCTCGTCGGTACGGGCAATTCCAAAATCATCAAGCGCCCAAGGTACCTAGCACCGACCTATCCGATCTCGCCCGCAGACTTGACCCGCGGGTCTGTGCCTCAAGCAAGTGCTCTAAAGAAAGATCCCCGGCTCAAGGCCGGGGACGATAGCGGAGGGGATAGTCGAGGTATTGGCGCAACGGCCATGAGAAGCACAGGGCAATGGCACATTTCGCAGCCTCGCCGTCCCGGTGCAAGGACAGGGATGATGGTGGAGGAGATGAGGCACTGGTGCGCGAGACATACCCCGCACACGCCGAAAACCGTTCATTAACCATAAAATCCCGCGGCGCCAAATCCCACGAAACCGATTTAATCCATTAACCGAAATTTTAAGCCTCGGGGGCCAGTGTCGCCTCACACCTCAGGACGAGGTGACGTTATGAGTAAATCCTAGAAGGGGATTATATATGTCTGATGTAGCACTGTCGAAAGCCGTTCGCACGAACCTGCTTTCCCTCCAGAACACCGCTTCCATGATGGCCCAGACCCAGAACCGCCTGGCGACTGGCAACAAGGTCAACTCGGCTCTGGACAATCCTACCAACTTCTTTACCGCTTCCAGCCTTAACGCCCGTGCAGGCGACATCAGCGCCCTGATGGACGATATGGCCAACGGTATTCAGGTGATCGAAGCTGCTGATAACGGCCTCACCGCAATCACCAAGACTCTCGAATCCATGCAGTCCACGCTTCGTCAGGCGCGTCAGGACAAGAGCTTCGAAACGGCTTCGTATGAACTTACAGCAAGCACTGCCGTAGGTGCAGGGCCGGGTGAACTCGAAGGCGGCACTATCTCCTTTGCAGGCGGCGCAACGACTGGCACTGCTGGCACTCCGGTTGACATCGTTTTCGCGCAAGGCGACACGATCGATGATGTCGTAACCGCCATCAATGACGCCGCCAAAGCGGGCGGTACGTTGGAGGGGGCAGTTCGGGCCTCCAACGACAACGGCAAGCTCCGCATCGAAAACCTTTCGACGCAGGACCTCACAATAACTAACACAGGCGGTGGTGACGGTACAATAGACGGCAACTCCGTTCGTGCCGATCTGACAGCACAGTATAATGAACTGCGCGATCAGCTCGACAAACTGGCTGATGACGCATCGTTTAACGGTATCAACCTGTTGCGTGGCGACAATCTGAAGATCACCTTCAACGAACTCGGCACCTCGGATATCGATATCCAGGCCAAGGACGGTGAAGCGATCAACTCGGCAACGCTGGGTATTCAGACCTTCGTAAACGAAGCCGATTTCGATAGCGATTCCACGATCGATACTTTCCTTGCGGAAGTTAAGGGCGCCATCAACTCTGTTCGTTCGCAGTCTTCGGCTTTCGGCTCATCGCTCTCGATCGTTGAAAACCGTCAGAACTTCTCCAAGAACATGATCAACACCCTGCAGACCGGTGCTGCCAACCTCACCCTGGCCGATGCCAATGAGGAAGCTGCAAACCTTCTGGCTCTGCAGACCCGTCAGCAGTTGTCCTCGACCGCTCTGTCGATGGCTTCGCAGGCTGATCAGGCCGTTCTGCGTCTCTTCTAAGAATAAAGAAGAGCAAATACTTGTGGATTGGGGCAGGCCAGAAGGCCTGCCCTTTTCTTTTTCAGGCGAAAGCGCCTAATTTGCAGCGGACCAGACGGGGAGCGAATCATGGCGTTGAAAGTTGAACTCAAGCCCGGCGAGAAGATGATCATCGGCAATTGCGTAATCACCAATTCCGATCAGCGCACAAAGCTGTTTCTCGAAGGCAGCGCCCCGATCCTGCGCGAAAAGGACATCCTGACCCCGGCAACCGCCGATACGCCAGCCAAGTCCGTCTATCTCGCCATTCAGATCATGTATGTGGATCAATCCACCGAAAAACTGCAGCGCAACTATTTTGAACTGGTCAATGACATCATTCGCGCCGCGCCATCGACGCTCCCGTTGATCGATCAGATCAACAACGAGATTTTAACTGGCGATTTATATAAGGCTCTTAAGATCGCCAAGAAACTCATAGAATACGAACGGGGGCTTCTATCAAATGCAGCATCAGGGAGCGCTGGCCTATCAACAGACGGCTAGGCAAACAGCCGGTCCACGAGACCTCGAAGCGAATTTGCTGACGCGGATGGCGATGAACCTGCAGAAGGTGCGCGACAACTGGGGTGAAAGCACACCGGGCGAACTGACCGATATTCTCAATCGCAATCGCCGGGTCTGGAGCTTTTTCATCGCTGCTGTAACCGACGAAAAAAGCCCCCTCCCCGTCCCTGTGCGGGAAAATGTAGCTAATCTGGGTATCTTCATTATGAGCCAGACGTTTGAGATCATGGCAAATCCCAAGCCGGAAATGCTTGATAGCCTGATCAATATCAATCGTCAGATTGCGGCGGGCCTGAGAGGATCTAATTCCGCTGCCGCTTGACTGCCTTTGGCCCGCCCCGGCGGGCCATTTGCATTTTCATGCGGTAGTATCAGCCTGCACGGGAAAGGCCCCGGAGTTCTCACTCCGGGGCCTTTTCTCATCAGTTCTCATCAACAGCGTGCGCCTGACGCTCTAGCTCAAAAAGTTGACCAGCGACAGGCGATTGACCATCGAAGTAACCTGATAGCTCGCTTCCATGCGCGTAGTGAGCGTTAGAATCTGCATGGCCACTTCCTCGGTCGGCGCTTCCTCGACATCGAAAAGCAGATTCTCCAGTTGCGCCTCGAAATGGGCGTGACGCTCTCCGACATTTTTCAGCGTAACGCTGGAAAGCGCCAGTTCCATCGTGATGACTTCAATCGAACCGGGCATGTTGTTATGGGCATCGGACAGCCGGTAACGCACCTTGTCCGCAATGCTTTCATAGCGGGCGATGGTGGCGGCGTTCTTCTGCTCGTTCTGGGCCTTGACGACGGGGTCGTTGGAATCGGGCGCCAGTTTGAAATCGCCGACAACCATCATCGACAGGCCGCGCATGAGTTCAGCCAGTCCGTGTTCATTGCCCTGAACGCCGAAGGCAACGCGCGTCGCCTCATCGACCTGGCCCACCATGCTCTGACGGGGCACATCGCTGGTCTGCCCGTTATACCAACGGATCGTGTCGTCGTAATCGACGTCCATATAATAGGCAGGTGCCCCAAGGTCGACTCGCTGAACGCCGGCATCGGGATCTGAGGTGAAGAAGGCGTTAGTGGCCTGCTCGACCGTCGCGGCCGCAAGTTCGCCCTTGGCAAAGACGTCGATGGATTTCTCGAGTGCCTCTCCAATCGAGTCCGGATCGCCAATCGTGAACTGGCCCAGACCGGCGGGCGTTTCCTCGGTCGCGCGGAGCTTGATCGTATAGGTCTTGTTGGGATCTTGCGGCAGGCTGACCGTGATGGTGACAGAATCCCCGACTTCGACTGCCCCCTGATCGACGGTGAAGGTATAGCCGGTGGCCGCATCGCCCGTGACGGCAATGGAATCGCTCGCTGTGGCGCCAACAAGCTGAATGCCGAAATCCGCATATGGCGAACCGGCCAGTGTTGCCGAATCCGCTCCCGCAGCGACCGTCATACGGCCGAGATTATCGACCTCATGCGCTTGCTTGTATTCATTGAGCACCGCACGGTAGCCGTCCGGGGCCGTCGCATCCATCAGGTCCTTGAAATCGGGCACCGGCTTGGTGTCGCTCTTGTTGCCCGCAAAGATGTATTGCCCGTTAATCTCGGTATTGAGCAGGTCGATGACTTCATTGAACAGGCTCCGCGATTGCTGTTCGATCACCGTCATATTGACGCCATCGGTGCCATACGCGCTCGGAATCGCCAGTCTGCGCGTTTCCGATTCAATCTCGGAAAGCCGCTCAAGCGCATTGACGTGAAAGTCAATGCGGGTCTGAACCGTTTGCGCATTCGCCTGATAGCCCTGCACCTTGCCCAGCCGGGCATGCAGGTTGAGCGCATGAAGCCGCGCCGATCCCATATCGGCGAGGTTGCCATAACGCTTGCCGGTGCCCAACTGGTTGATGAGCCCGTCCAACTGCTTCTGCATATTGCCAAGCATACGGACATTGCTGGAGATCGGATAAAGAGATTTACTATTGATGTTCATGGTTCATCCTACATCCGCAAGAGGGCGTTCATGAGTTCCTGCACGGTGGAAATAACCCGCGCATTGGCCGAATATGCTGTCTGCAATTGCAGCAGCCGCGCCATTTCCTCATCGATATTGACGCCATACTGCTCCTCCATCCGCATCGTGACCGATTCCAGAGAATACATGGCGGAGCTGGATTTGGACTGGGCATTGGCAACGATGCTGCCCTGATGATTGATCATCTGAGAGACGAGATCGCCCACCCGTCCTGACAGGCGCACCCCGCCATTATCGATGTCCGAAACATGGTCGGAGACGAAATTCATCGTCTTGAGATTGTTGAGCAAAAATTGCGGCCGTGCCTGATCGCCCAGCGAGATGTCCGGCCCGTATTGCACCAGCAAGGTCGGATCGGCAATGACATCGGGATTAAGGCGAATGCGCCCGGCAAAGCCCTGTATATCGTTCTCATCATAGGGATTGGCGCCATCGATAAACAGATCGAGCGCCAGATCGTCATCGGCCGGATCGGCCGCAGTGTTCATGGCCAGTGCCAACGCGGACGCAATATCGTCAAGCTGATGCTGCATATCGACAAGCGTCTTGTCGCGAAGTTCGGCCAGGCCGGCAAGCGAGCCTGACGTCAACAGACCCTGACCGACCAGATCCACTTCAAGGCCCGAGGGTGTACGCAACATCAACTGCCCGACGACATCGGGGTCATTTGCCGAAACGGCTCCAGTCGGCACGAACGAGAATTGCGATGCCGTGTAATCGAGCAGCCCGACCCCATTGGGGGTCATGAGCGAAACCGTTCCGTTGTCGCGATAGTTTACGCTGATCTCCATTTTCTCAGAGATGGAGGCGACAAGCCGATCACGCTCGTCAAGCATTGCGAGCCTTGCAGTCGGGTCCTGCACCTGCCCCTTGAGCTGCGTATTGATATTTTCCAGCGACTTAAGCGCCGTGTTGAGTTCGGACACCGAATTGGACATCTGATATTCGACATCCCGGCGCATTTCCTGGACCTGATTGGTCAGCAGGTTGAGCTGTTCAACAAGCGTCTGTGCAGCATTTATGACCCCTGCACGAGCGCCGAGATCATTGGGGTTGGTCGCCATCGCCTGAAGCGCATTCTCGAATTTCGAGTATAGCGTATCGAGCGATTGCGGATCACCGGGACGCCCCAGCTCGATCTGCATCCGATCCAGATAGCTGGCCTTGACCCCGTAAAATCCAACCGAGGAGACCGAAACAAGATGCTGCTTTTCAAGCGCTGAATCGAAGGCGCGCGATACACTCGCCGGACGAACCCCGGCGCTTGCGCCAAAGCTGGTCTCCTGCAGAACGAGGGACTGCCGGTGGTACCCCGGCGTCCCCTGGTTTGCGACATTGCGCGAGACGACATCAATGCCGCGCTGATTGACATTCATGCCTGCAAGGGCATTGGAAAGTGCCGAACTCAGTCCCATAAATCTAACCTCGTCTCACGCGATAGCGGCCGTTGTTACCGGACCATATTCAGGGCTTCGCGGAGCATTTCGTCGGATGTCGAAACGATACGCGTGCTTGCAGCATAGGCCTGCTGCGTTACGATCAGCTTGGTGAATTCGTCAGAAATGTCCGTGTTCGACGCTTCCAGCGCACTACCGGCAATCCCACCTTCAAGCGAGAAGATTGGCTCGCCTGACTGCGTGGTTGCCGCATAGACGCCGCCATCCAAGCGCTTGAGCATGTTGGCTGCGTTAAAATCGGCGGTGACGAGTTGATAGAGATCCACCTGCTCGCCATTGCTGTAGGTCGCAACAACCCGGCCAGCGTCGCTGATTTCAACGCCCAGGAATGAACCAGCAGGGAACCCGTTCTGGAACAATTGAATGTCGGAAGCGCGCCCACTGGTGTTTGCAAATTGTGTCAGACCGCCTGTGCCAAAATTGAGCTCGACATCGCCAAGTGTCGTTCCGTTGACTTCGATGCCGCCCATAGTAATGTTGGCAACTTGATTTGCACCGATAGGGTCGCCATTCAATGTGGCAAGCGTACCGTTGGCGTTGAATGTCGCCACGGCGTCATCGACGGCAAGCCAGCGCTCCGGGTCGCTTGCGGTTTGATAGTAAAGCTGCCAAGTGTCGGGCGCATCGTCAGTTTTTGCCCACCGCAATTCAACCTGCACTGGAGCACCATTGGATGCAAAAGTTGTGATGGCACCGCCATTCAGACTTGCCTCTTTGAATGGCTCCAAGTCCAGACCCGATATATCCGTCAAACCACCGGTATAAAGGCCAACGGCTGGATCTGCAGGCAGATTCAGGCCGTAATTGATACGACTGGTTTCACGAGCAGGAATAACGCCATTATCGATCTTGATGGTTTCCGGCACAGAACCGATTGGATTGCCAGTCGCTCCGATGGGAACGCCCTTGAGATAGTAGCCAGCACCATTGACCAGATACCCCTCGCGGTCCATCTCGAAATCACCACGCCGCGTGTAGAAGTTCGAGCCGCCGATAATCGAATTGCCGTCGCTCATGCCGGTGCGCTCGCCAACCACGAAAAAGCCTGAACCGGTAAGCGCAACATGGGTGCCAGTGGAGGAATTTATGATGTCGCCGCGCACATCGTTGGTCGAACGCGAATACGCAGACACCGCACCGGCGACCTGCCGCCCGACGGCAGCATCCGTGACCATATCGATGAACCCGGTTTCCATCCGCTTGTAACCGGTGGTCTGCGAATTTGCGATATTGCCCGAGATGTTTTCCAAGGCGAATGCCTGGGCGCGCAGCCCGGAAACGGCAGTCGACAATGCCCCATAGATACCCATTACTACTCTCCGTATCGAAATCGGTGCGAAACGCACCTGCTCGACACAAGTAATGCAAACGCAATGCCAACTTTTTATATCATTGAAATATAATGATTTTTCTACATTCGCACGGTAATTTACAGAGGCAACGACAGGCAAGAACGACCGCTCATCCGGCAATTTCTGCCTCGCCAGGCCCCGCGCCTTGTCTCGATTGGGCCAATAGGCTAATGCCAATCGATACTGCTAGAATTGCAAAAATCCGGAGACGACATGCTTTTTGAAAGCGCCAGCCAATATACCGGTCTTGACCGCAAAGCCGTGACTGTTTTCGGCATGGCAGGCGTTGGCAAGACCCGGCTCGGCAATCTGTTGCGCCGGGCTGAATGGTTTCATTTCTCGGTCGATTTCCGTATCGGCACGCGCCATATGGGCGAATACATCGTGGACAATTTCAAGCGCGAGGCCATGAAAGTGCCGTTCCTCGCCGAATTGCTGCGCTCGGATTCGATCTATATTTCGTCCAACATCACGTTCGACAATCTCGACCCGCTTTCAACCTATCTCGGAACGCCGGGCAATCCTGAACTGGGCGGTTTACCTTTCGCTGAATATCAGCGTCGGCAGGAACAGCATCGCATTGCCGAAGTCTATTCCCTGCTCGATGTGCCCTATTTCATCGAACGGGCAAAAGACCTTTATGGCTATGATAATTTCCTTTGCGATACCGGCGGTTCGCTGATCGAAGTCCTTGATCCGCACAATCGAGAGGACCCGGTGGTGAAGGCTCTGACCGAAAACACGGTGCTCCTTTATCTCAAGGGCACCGATGCGGATGCCGACAGGCTTGTCGAGCGTTTCAAGGCACAGCCAAAGCCGATGTATTATCCGCCCGATTTTCTCATTGCCAAATGGGACGAGTTCAAAAGGACCAACGGCATAGCCCACGACGATGATGTCGACCCGAACGCCTTTGCCGTCTGGGGTTTTGAAGCCCTGCTGGAAGACCGCTTGCCCCGCTATCAGGCGCTCGCGGACAATTTCGGCTATGAAGTGCAGGCGACCGATCTTTCATCGGTGCGCGACGACAAGGATTTTGCCGCCCTCATGTGTAGCGCCATCAGCGCCCGAAAACCCTGATCTAACGCTACACACAGGACTTTGAAAAATGCCAATCCGTATTCCAGATCAACTCCCCGCCCGCAAAACGCTCGAAAACGAGGGCGTGGTCGTCATGGACAAGTCCCGCTCCGCGCGGCAGGACATCCGCCCGCTCCAGTTCGGGCTGCTCAACCTGATGCCCAATAAAGAACGGACCGAAACCCAGTTCGCCCGCCTGATTGCGGCCACCCCGCTCCAGATCGATCTTTCGCTGGTGCGCATAACCGATCATGACTCCAAAAACACCCCGGAAGAATATCTCCAGACCTTCTACCAGACCTGGGAAGAAGTGCGTGAACGCAAGTTCGACGGCTTTGTCGTTACCGGCGCGCCGATTGCCAACCTGCCGTTCGAGGATGTGCGCTACTGGCCCGAGATGGTCGAGATCATGGACTGGACGCAGACCAATGTGCATCACACCATGTTCATTTGCTGGGGGGCGCAGGCAGCCCTGCACCACTTCCATGATGTGAAGCGCTTCCGCCGCGACAAGAAAGCGTTCGGCGTTTTCCGCCACCGGGTACTCGACACCCGCTCACCCTATCTGCGGGGCTTTTCCGACGATCTTGCCGTCCCGGTCTCGCGTAATAACGATATTGACCGGTCCAGCGTCAGCAGCGATCTCGAAGTGCTTATCGATAGCGAGGAGGTCGGCATCTGCATGCTCAACGACCGGAAATATCGCGCGCTCTACATGCTCAACCATCTCGAGTATGACAATCGCTCGCTGGCTGACGAGTATGAGCGCGACGTCAAGGCCGGGCTCGATCCGGAACTGCCTGCCAACCTGTTTCCGGGCAACGATCCGTCACAAATGCCGGAAAACCGCTGGCGCAGCCATGCTCATCTGTTGTTCCAGAACTGGATCAACGAGATTTACCAGACCACACCCTATGATCTGGGCAAGGTCGGCACGGGGGAATGGTAGGCACTGCTATCAGACGTGTGCCGCCCTCGCGGGAGCAGGATACACATGCGACCGAGGGGGCGGTGTCAGTCCAGCTTGGCCGCGGCGCGCAAGGCGGCGTTGATCCGCTCTTGCCAGCCCGGTCCATCGTCCTGAAAATGGGCGAGAACATCCCTATCGATACGCAGCGAAACAAGCTCCTTGCCTGTCGGGACTGGATTGGCTTGCGCCTTGGGTGCGTCGGGCTTGGTCGTTGCGGCCTTGAAGAGAGCCTCAGCGCGCTCTTTACCACTGGTTGGTCGACGCGGAGTGTAGGCCATCGTGATCACCGTGCTCGTCAAAAATGAATGGCCCGGCCAGGAGGTGGAATCTCCGACCGGGCCAAAGTCTTCAGTCGGCGAAGACCGAAGACACAACACCGATAGTCCAGCAGCGTCATATCGGCAAGCGATATCGACACCCGCCTTGCAATCTGATGTTCTCCCCCTACTTTGACCTTGCGTAACCGGAGACCAAGACCCCTGTCCAATCTTCCCACCATATTTGTTGATGAGGTCGGCATAACGCTGGGCAACATTGCCGATGCGGCCAGCGGCGCCATTACCCCGACGTTGCGGATCGGGGTGACGGGGCTTTCGCGCGCGGGCAAGACAATCTTCATCACCGCACTGATCCACAACCTGCTCTCGGGCGCCACCCTGCCCGGCTTTCAGGCCATGACGCAAGGCCGGTTGATTGGCGCACAATTGACCGAACATCCCGACAACGCCACCCCGCGCTTTGCCTATGAAAACCACCTGGCAGCCTTGCTCGGCACGCCGCCTACATGGCCGGAAAGCACGCGCCGCATCTCGCAGGTGCGGCTCACTTTGCGCTATCAGTCCGACCGCTGGCTGAAAAACCGTATGGGTCTTTCCACGCTCAATCTCGATATTGTCGATTATCCCGGCGAATGGCTGCTCGACCTGCCGCTCTTGTCAAAATCCTTCCGGCAGTGGAGCGACGAAGCGCTGGATCTGGCCCAGCGGCCTAACCGGGAGGAAGAGGCAACGCCGTTCCTGGAAGCGCTCAAAGCGACAGACACGATGGCGCAGGCCGATGAAACCGCCGCCGAAACCCTTGCGCTGGCCTTCACCCAATATCTGCGCGCGTCCAAGCAGGATGCCCGCGCACTCTCTACGCTACCGCCGGGGCGCTTCCTTATGCCCGGCGATCTCGAAGGCTCCCCCGCCCTGACATTTGCGCCACTGCCAAAGCCCAGCCACGCTCCCCGCTCCAACAGCCTTTATGCCATGCTGGAGCGCCGTTTCGAGGCCTATAAGACCGTCGTGATCCGACCCTTCTTTCGCGATCACTTCGCGCGACTCGACCGGCAGATCGTTCTGGTCGACGCGCTGCGCGCGCTCAATGCGGGGCCGGAAGCCGTATCGGACCTCGAAAACGCCCTCACCTCTGTTCTGGCTTGCTACCGGCAAGGCCGCGTCAATCCGATCTCGCGCATCCTCAACCGCCGGATCGACAAGATCCTCTTTGCCGCGACCAAGGCAGATCTTCTGCATCACACATCGCACGCAAAGCTCGAAGCCATCCTGAACCGGCTGGTTATGAACGCCACGCGCCGCGCTAGATTTGCCGGAGCGCAAACACAGTCTCTGGCCATTGCCGCCATCCGCGCCACCCGCGAAGGTCGTATCAAGGACAATGGCGACACGCTGGACACCATTATCGGAACGCCTGAGCAGGGCCAGGTTCTGGGCGACACAACCTACGATGGGGAAACCGAAATCGCGTTGTTTCCTGGAGACTTACCGGACAGTCCGGAATCATTGTTCAAAACAGATGAATCGACACCTGAGCTTAATTTCCTGCGCTTTCTGCCACCAACCGACCTTCAGCGCTCCGAGACCGGAGAGCCGATTTTCCCCAATATCCGGCTCGACCGTGCCATCGACTATCTGATCGGGGACAAGTTGCAATGAGAAACCCGCGCGCCATCCCGACTTCCAGCCATGGCAAAACCGACAATAACGCCCGCAGCCCCCGTGCGTTTACTTCCGAGTCTGCCGAGCAAATCGATTACGCTTTCGCTGAGGAACTTGAGGCGCCTGCTGAAATCGCACCCGCGCCGAAAAAACGCTTCGGCTTCTGGCGCGCGCTGGCGCTGGGCACGGCCGGGGCGCTGATCTCGCTTGGGCTTGGACTAGCCGCCGAGCGGCTTGTCCGCGATCTTTTCGCAGCCTATGAATGGCTCGGCTGGGTCGGCCTTGTCCTGCTCGCATTGTTTGTCACCGCCCTTGTGGTACTGATCGGGCGCGAGATTTTCGGCCTCTGGCGCCTGCGCACATTGGATCGGCTACGGGCAAAAGCTGCGTTAGCCTATGTCGATGACGACTTGGTGCAGGCTAAAGTAGCAACTGACGAACTTACGAAACTCTATGGCTCTCGAGCGGAACTGGCACGCGCAAGGCAGAGCTTCGAGAACGGCAAGGCGTCGATACTGGATGGCAAAGAGTTGATCGCTTATGCCGAACGCAGCTTCATGGCACCGCTGGATCGTCGCGCCAAGGCACTGACCGCAGCCAGCGCGCGCCGCGTTGCGCTGGTGACGGCGGTGTCGCCACGCGCGCTGATCGATGTGGCCTTTATAACCTATGAAAGCTTCCGCCTCGCCCGGAACCTGGCGGACCTTTACGGAGCGCGACCAGGCTTTTTCGGTTTCATGCGCCTCATCGGCGCCATTATCGCCCATCTCGCTGTAACCGGCGGACTGGTGCTGACCGACGGGGTGGTCGAACAACTGGTGGGCCAGGGCTTGGCCACGAAACTGTCCGCGCGATTGGGAGAAGGGGTCGTAAACGGGCTAATGACCGTAAGGGTGGGTATCGCAGCAATGAGCATCGTACGGCCGCTGCCCTTCAATACGGAAAAATCACCTGTCGTGGGTGACTTCGTTGCTGATCTGGCAAAACTGAATCCAGAAAAAACATAAGTAAAGCAGCGCCTTTCGGCGCTGCCCTGATATGATCGAAATTAATCGATCAAGCCAGCTTCGCGGCACTCTTCAATGGTAATGGACGCCACATCAAGGCCAGCCATCGGGTCAACACCGCCGATATCGGTAGCGTCATCCTGAATGGTTGCATCGTCGGACACATCACCATTTACATTGGTTTCATCAGCAGCCAGCGCTTCACAATGCGCCTGGACTTCCGCCAGGTCCGCATCGGTCACTTCCTGACCGCCAACCATGGTTTGTGCGGCTGCAGCACCGGTCAGAGCAAGACCGAATGCGAGAGCGATCGGGGAAACAAGAGACTTCTTGAACATGGATTTTCTCCGTTTGACTACATGCGACTTGAACGTCGCCGCATAGAGAACTCATCCACCTTTCAAACGGTTGCCGCCCAATATAGGGTTTTTTAAGGGCACGCGCCCCCTTTTCGCCCTATTTTCTCTGAGAACGCTCTACTGTTTCAAGACGATATAGGCAGCAGCACCAGCCATGGCCCCTGCCGCCCCGCGATTAAGCGCCTTGAGCGCGCGTGGGTTGCGCAGGAAGTCACGCGCCTTGGCTGCAAGCGCGATATAGGGAATGACCACCGCATAAAGTACGATGATGGTGACGACCGAAAGCCACAGGAAATCTTCCAGCGTCACCTCGTCGAGCCGCACGACGGTCGGCAGCAAGGCCATGTAAAATATGATGGTTTTGGGATTACCCAGCGTGACGGAATAGCCGGAGAGCAGCGACGCCCATATCCCGTGCCCCTTGCGGGCCTGTACCTTGTCCGGATCGATCCCGGCGCGCCAGAAGCTCCAGGCCAGATAGGCAAGATAGGCCGCGCCAAGGATTTTTATAACGACGAAAATACCTGAAAACGCCGTTGCGATGGCAGCCAGACCGAGAACCGCAAGGACAAGATAAGTCAGATCGCCGAGGACCAGCCCGTTCATGAAAAAGAAGGCCGGGCGGAACCCGCCCCCAAGGGCTTTCCCGACCGCTGCGGCGATGCCGGGCCCCGGAATTGCTGCAGCAATCGCAAGTGCGATGGCATAGGGAAGATATTGGAGAAGAAACATGGAACCGCCCGAGCATACTGTTGAATACCAGAGCTATCACAAGCCTGAAAAATCAGGAACCCGATTCTTGAGGGGCCAGAATCGCCTCCTTTAACGCAAAGTTCAGGGCAGTTTCTGGCCGGAAACTGCCCTTAAAACATGCCTTGCCGCGATATTGTGTGCGACGCTTTACGCAGCCTCTTCCTGCCGCGCGGAATCGGCAAGAGTGACCTTGAGACCATCGAGGTCCTCGGTCATCAAAATCTGACACGACAGGCGCGAGTTGGATCGCACATCGGGAACCGTGTCGAGCATGTCTTCTTCCTCGTCGGTCGGTGCATTGAGGCGGTCTTCCCATTCCTCATCGACAAAGACGTGGCAGGTCGCACACGCGCAGGCGCCACCGCACTCGGCGCGGATATTGAGATTCCAGTCGCGAATGACTTCCATGACCCGCCAGCCTTCGAGGGCTTCGAGTTCATGCACATTGCCGCTCTGGTCGGTGACGATGATCTGCATCAGGCAACCCCAAGCTTTTTCTGTAACTTAGTGGAGGACGTGGTGTACTGGAAGACCACTTTTTCGTCCGGGTGAACGATACGCTTGGCTGCTTGCGCCATCAGCGCACCTTCATGGAAGCCCGAAAGGATGAGCTTGAGCTTACCCGGATACCAATTAATGTCGCCAATGGCAAAGACGCCCGGCTGGCTGGTCTCGAATTTCTCGGTATCGACCTTTATCAGCGCATTGTCGTGCAGGTCCAGGCCCCAATCGGCAACCGGTCCCAGCTTCATGGTCAGCCCGAAAAACGGCAGAAGCCGGGTCGCGGGAATGGCCATATCACCGCCATCGGTCTTCAGATGCACTTCCGAGAGCATGCCATCATTGCCCTCAAGATGGCTAAGCTGGCCGCGCACGAAGTTGATCTTGCCCTCGGCAATGAGCGAACGCATCTTGTTGACGCTGTCGGCGTGGCCACGGAACTGGTCGCGCCTATGCACCAGCGTCAGCGTGCGGGCAAGCGGTTCCAGGTTCAGCGTCCAGTCGAGCGCGGAGTCCCCGCCCCCGACAATAACGATGTCCTGATCGCGAAATTGCTCCATCTTGCGCACGGCGTAAAAGACGGACTTGCCTTCGTAATTCTCGATTTCGGGAACCGGCGGGCGCTTGGGCTGAAACGAACCGCCGCCCGCTGCAACCACGATAACCTTTGCAACGAAGGTTTCGTCGGCATCGGTGGTGACGCGGAAGCTACCGTCAGCGAGCTTTTCGACATTGGTGACCATCTGGCTATAGTGGAACTCGGCCCCGAAAGGCTCGATCTGCTTCATCAGATTGTCGGTCAGGCCCTGCCCGGAAATCTCCGGGAAAGCGGGAATGTCATAGATCGGCTTTTCCGGATAGAGCTCGGCACACTGGCCGCCGGGGCGATCCAGAATATCGATGACATGGCATTTGAGATCGACAAGACCCAGTTCGAACACCGCAAAAAGGCCCACCGGGCCAGCGCCGATAATCACAACATCGGTAACGATTTCATTTCCGCTCATAAACAGGTCCTATCGGAAAATTTTAGGTTAGAACGTGCGCGGTATAGCTGACACGTCCTATCAAGTATAGTTAGTTCCCGGCGCGCCTCAGAAACGGACGCGTGCCGACCGGCACTTCGCGCCCCTCGCCCACCGGCTGGTAATAAAGGGGCACTTCGGCCAGCGCATCCTTTTCAATCGCTGCGCGGGTCGCTTTGTTGGTGACGACGAACGCGTTGATGCCGCACCGGCGCATGAAGGGAATCTGGTCGGTCAGCACGTCGCCCACTGCCCGCAATTCTCCTTCATAGCCGAACCGCTCACGCAAAAGGCGCGCACTGGAATAGCCGCGCCCATCGGTAAAGGCCGGAAAGTTGATGGCAATCGAGGAAAAGCGTGCCAGATCGTCAGCGACGTCTTCGACCCTCTCGCCGGGATTGACTTGCAGTCCTATCGGATGCGGGCTGGCCAGAAACGCCTCGCGGTTCTCGACAAACACAGTGAGGGGCACATGGACATAACGCACCGCGTCGGGCGCATCGCCTTCCGCCCATGGCTTCCACGGATCGGCCTTGAACGAGCCGTCCTTGAACAAGGTGAGATCGGACTGGCTCATTGGTGCTGCGATTTTTCCGTTAAAGTCAAAATGGATTCCACATTCATTCTTGTTGAGGCCGCGCCAACGTCCGGCGCGAGGGTCCTCGCCTTCGGCGACAGCGCTCGTGCAGGGCGCGCAGCCAATCGATTTGTAGCCCTGACGATAAAGCGGGTGTTCGGGCAGGTCGTGCTTCGCCTTATAAGCCTCAATATCCTCGTGTGAAAAGTAGGCCAAAGGATTGACCTTTATCCGATCGTCGTTTGTCAGCTCGAAATGCGGCAGAACGCCGCGTTCGGCTGTCTGGAACCGCTTGCGGCCCGTCACCCAGCCGCCAAAGCCTGCAACGATCTTGTCGAGCGGCTCGGTCTTGCGGATATGGCAGCACGAATCCGGATCGGTTTCCCACAGTGTGCCATCGGGATCGAAGCGTTTGACATCTTCGGGATCGGGATAGAGCGCGGTTACGTTGGTCAGCCCCAACACGCTCTTGAGCGTTTCGACATAATCCAGCGTTTCGGCAAAATGCTTGCCGGTCTCAAGGAAATAGACAGGCAGATCCTTATCGACCAGCGAAACAAGGTGCAGCAGCACCGCCGAATCCGCTCCGAACGATGAAACGAGCGCAATATCGCCCGGCAGCACGTCTTCGACCGCCTGACGCAGAACGCCCTCGGCATCCATTTCGTCATACATGCCGTTAAGCGCAATGATCCCAAGCTGGCGCAGCTTGTCCCGTTTGGGTTCGGCAGAAACGATGGGGCTAGCCATTGCCATGTGTGAACTCCCCGAAAAAAGCACCTGACAGCAAAAGAACACCCCTCACCCCCGGCCCCTCTCCCTCAAGGGGCGAGGGGGGCTCCTGGTGCAGCGCTTGCGTTCGTCTGCCCTTCTCCCCTTGAGGGAGAAGGTGGCCCGGCAAAGCCGGGTCGGATGAGGGGTGACCAGCCCAAATGCAATTCACCAACCTACCCATTGCCATAAAGCGCCTCCTTGAACGGTGCGTCTCCAAGTCGCCGATAGGCTGCAATGAAGGGTTCGTCCTCGGTTTCACGCTTGGCGATATAGGCATCCACAAGCCGTTCGATGGCAGAGGGAACCTCCTCGGCCACGAAACCGGGGCCGAGAATTTTGCCAACGGCCGCGTCTTCGCTGCCGTCACCGCCAACCGTGATCTGGTAAAGCTCGGTGCCTTTCTTTTCGACGCCGAGAATACCGATATGGCCCACATGGTGATGCCCGCAGGCATTGATGCAGCCGGAAATCTTGATCTTGAGCTTGCCGATTTCCTTTTGCCGGTCGGGCGACGCAAAGCGCTTTGAAATATCCTGCGCGATGGGGATCGAGCGGGCATTGGCCAGCGCACAGAAATCCAGACCTGGGCAGGTGATCATGTCGGTAATCTCACCGGCATTGGCATCGGCCAGGCGAGCCTCGACCAGCCCGTCATAGACCGCCCGCAGATCGGTGAGCGCCACATGAGGCAGAACAAGGTTCTGCTCGTGTGTTACACGCAGCTCGTCGAAGCTGTATTGCTCCGCCAGATCTGCAACCGCTTCCATCTGCTCTGCCGTGGCATCGCCCGGCGCGCCACCGATGGGCTTCAACGAGATTGTAACGGACGTATAGCCGGGCCGCGCGTGGGGAAACGTGTTGTTTTCCAGAAACCGAGCATAGGACGGATCGAGAATCTTTTCCCGCTCGATGTCGACGCTGACAACGCCTGTGTCCTTATAGGCTGGCTGCGCGAAATAGTCGGTAATCCGGTCCAGCTCTTGCTGCGGCAATGTCAGAACACCGCCCCGGACTTCGGCAAACTCGGCTTCGACCTGCCCCTTGATGTTTTCAAGACCTTCCTCATGAACAAGAATCTTGATGCGGGCCTTGTACTTGTTATCCCGGCGGCCATAGCGATTGTAAACGCGCATGATGGATTCGAGATAGGCTAGCAGGTGCTCGTGCGGCACGAACCCGTTGATGAGCTTGGCAACCATGGGTGTGCGGCCAAGGCCACCACCGACATAGACCGCCCAGCCCACATCGCCCGAACCATTGGTCTGCGCCATAAGCCCGATGTCGTGGAACTTGATCGCGGCCCGATCCTGCGGCGCGCCGGTGATCGCGATCTTGAACTTGCGCGGCAAGAAGGTGAACTCGGGATGCAGGCTCGACCACTGCCGGATGATTTCGGCAACCGGGCGCGGATCGATGATTTCATCGGCAGCGGCACCGGCGAACTGATCGGTCGTCACGTTGCGTATGCAATTGCCCGAGGTCTGGATGGCGTGCATTTCAACGCTGGCCAGATCGGCGAGAATATCGGGAATGTCGCGCAATTTCGGCCAGTTGTACTGAATGTTCTGGCGCGTGGTGAAATGCCCGTAGCCCCGGTCATACTTGCGCGCGATATGGCCCAGCATCCGCATCTGCTTTGACGAAAGCGTGCCATAAGGCACCGCAACGCGCAGCATATAGGCGTGCAACTGCAGATAAAGACCGTTCATCAGCCGCAGGGGGCGGAACTGGTCTTCAGTCAACTCGCCGGAAATCCGGCGGCGTACCTGGTCTGAAAACTGCGCGACGCGATCATTTACAAACGCGGCATCAAACTCGTCATATCGATACATGGCCATCCTCATCGAGATGCTGGCGGTCAAAACGCGGGGTGGAGGGACCTTCGGCCCGGATACGTGCGCGAACACGGCTCGGACAAATTACCCCGTTTTCGACCGACACATCTTCGGTCTCAAGGCTGATGATCTTGCCGGTTGCCTTCGTGGCAGCCAGGGCCGCATCGAGATCGTCAGCCTCGTCTTTTGCAAAAACCCGCGCTTTTTGCAGGTCTTCGATCCAGTTGCCGGCTGCGTCGAGATATACGACAGCGCCCGAGAGCAGTTCGTTTCCAGTGAGGATTTGCATATTGTCTTTCTACGCTACTCTGAAATGTTCCGGCGCAATCGCTTCGGCTTGCGCCCAATCGCCCGCAGCCACTGCGTGACCGATAAAAATGATCGCCGGGCCATCGGCAAAGGCGATTTCGCCTGCCGCCAACGCACCAATGGTTCCCGCATAAAGTGCCTTGTCGGCGCGTCCGGCATTGACCACGATCCCGACCGGTACCGTTGCAGCAACACCGTGAGCCATGAGATCGGAGGCCACCTGCCCCGCAATCGATTTGCCCATGTATAGCCCCAGCGTCAACCCGGATCGGGCAAGCGAGGCCCAATGGGCCAGATCGGTATTGTCCGCTCCGTGCGCGGTTGCAAAAACAAAGCCGGACGAGACCTTGCGCAGCGTAACCGGCGTTGCCGTATCGGCTGCGGCAGCCAGCGCCGCGGTAACACCCGGCACGATGGCATAATCGATACCGGCCTTGCGCAGTGCCGCGATTTCCTCACCGGCCCGGCCAAAGACCATCGGATCGCCGGATTTGAGCCGCGCGACCTTCTTGCCCTCGCGCGCAAGGCGAACGATGAGCGTATTGATCTGGGCCTGTGAGAACGAGTGATGGCCCTTGGCCTTGCCTACGGAAATTCGATCAGCATCGCGGCGGCCCATTTCAACCACGGCCGGCGGAACGAGTTGATCGTGAACGATCACATCCGCTTCCTGCAAAAGCCGTTGGGCACGCAGGGTCAAAAGGTCCTCGGCACCCGGTCCCGCACCGATGAGCCAGACAACACCTGCGCCCTGCCCCGCTTTCGCATGGGCATCGAGCAGGCGATGGGCTTCGGCTTCGCCCTGCCCGCTCACCAGCGCTGCATCGACGGCGGGCGAGGTGACAAGCGCCTCGTAATAGCGGCGGCGCGCGGTGCCATCGGAAATCAGCTCGGCCACCTTGTCGCGCATGGCGCCGGCAAGCCCGGCCAGAGCGCCAAGCCGGGGGGAAAACATCGCTTCAATGCGCGCACGCACAAGACGCGCAAGCACTGGCGCCGCGCCTTCAGAGGAAATCGCAATCGAGATCGGCGCACGATCGACAATGGCGGGTGTGAAAAAATCGCAGTTCTCGGGGACGTCCACTTCGTTGGCGGGGACACCGGCCTGCCGCGCCAGTTCGAGCGCGCGGGCGCCTTCAAGGCCATGATCGGCAACAAAGAGCAAAGCGGCATCGGCAAGGTCCCGCGCTTCGAGCCGGCGGGAAACGAGTGTTACGTCAAGCGCCGAAAAATCCGCCTCGAAAACATCGGCAAAAATCAGGACGCGTGCGCTGGTCTTGACCGCGAGTCGGGCCTTGGCCAACGCCTCGTCGTCACCACCGACAATGATGATCGATCGGCCAGCGACCTTGAACGAAACCGGGAATGTGTTCAGCCGTGCCACGGGTGCGCCGTCTCCTGACGATTGCTCAATCTAGGGTTTTGCGGATCAAGGCGGGCTACCATCGGCGGCATTTGCCCGTTCCAAGTGGCCTAGAAAATAAGGGTTTTTATGGGAATCAGCAAGGCAGCAAGACAAAGCCGGTGCTTTATTTCCCTCGGCTTTACACCATTAGAACACCGCATGGGGGCCACTGTGCGCAGGCGCAAAAATTTACGCAAAAGCGGCCCAGGCAGGAAACACTACTCTATAAGTCGGGTTAGCCCTGGCGGCTTGGCACGCGCACGACAAGACCGTCGAGATCGTCGCGAATCTTGATCTGGCACGACAGTCGGCTGGTTTCCTGAACATCGAAGGCGAAGTCGAGCATGTCCTCTTCCATCGAGGATGGACCGCCGGTGGTCGAAATCCACTCTTCATCGACATAGACATGGCAGGTAGCGCAGGTACAGGCACCGCCACACTCTGCAACGATGCCGCGCACGCCATTGCGGATAGCCGTTTCCATCAGCGTCGCGCCGATTTCGGCTTCGACCTGCTGACGCGTGCCATCGGGTTCGATGAAGGTGATCTGCGGCATGGATTGTGAGGCTCCGGGCGGGGTATATCGACGTATCGCGACCGATATAGTCGGCGATCGGGCCGCCGACAACCCGAACCGGACGATTCGTGAGGCGGATCAATCCGCGATCAGATTGAGGATATAGGCGCTGACTTCCGAGACGGCCATTGCCATATCGTCAAGCGTTTCAGGATCAACGCGACCAGCTTCGGCCAGTTCGCGCTCGGCTCCGCGCACGATATCGGCAAGCGCAGTTGCCCCGATGCCCACCGAGGCAGAGCGCAGCGTATGCAGGCCGAGCTCGAGTTCGTAATGATCGTGTGTCGCGCGCAGGCGCTCGAAATAGACGTTGACCTGGCGCTCGAACATGCGAAGCACTTCCTGCTCCAGCATCTGGTCGCCCATGGTCTGGCGCGCAAGATGAACAAGGTCAATCGGCCGGTTTGTCCGGTCGACACGGGCGCTCTCAAGAGAGGGAATCGATACGGATTGCGCCATGATTGACCTTTCTGCCAATGCCGGTTTGACTCATACAGCAGGAAGATTAATGTGACGGGTCTAAAGAGAGCCTTAATTGCTGACAGATTCTTGCTTTTCCTTGCAAAATGACACGAGTGAAAAAGTCGTTAACGAATTTTTAATAAAGATTTCAGCAATCGCGCCTTTCGGTGTATAAAGCTGTGTTACGAGCAGGCGGCGGCGTGGATTTCGTGTTTCGATAAGAGACGCGTCATATCAGAGCACGAACCACAACGGATCGCTTAGGATTGGCAGTGTTTTGGGCCAATCCATGATCCGGTACTGACCGCTCAAAAGCGTGGCGGCGCACGAGTAAAGAGTAGTTGAGAGTATGGCGAAAAAATCGACCCCTCCTAAGGACGATCTGGCAGCATTGGCATTTTCCGCTGTCGAGGACGCACTGAAGGAATCGGTTTTCTCGATGGAAGACAAGCCAGCGCGAAAAACCGAATTCCAACCCAAACGGAGCGAAGGCCGCACCTCAAACGAAAGACTGCGCGCTGCCGACAAGATCGCAGCGCAGGCCTCTACCGTTGCCAATGATGACCGTTCTGCCTCACCATCTGTGCTGTTTGCCGTCCAGAACAAGGCTTCAAACGCCCCGCTCTGGGTTGCCATCATTGCCGCCGCACTCTGGATTGCGGGCGTCGGCGCCATCGCATGGCTGCGCTACGGTGCCCAGTTCGGTGCTGGGCTAACCTTTGGCGAATTTGCCCAGACACTCGATTTTGCAGCGCTTGCCGCCATCATCGCGCTGCCGGTTCTGGCAATGTTTTCCATTGCCTTCCTTGTGCGCCGCGCGCAGGACCTGCGCCTTGCCGCCAATTCCATGACGCAGGCCGCCATCCGGCTCAATGAGCCCGAATCCGCTGCCGCCCACAAGATCGCAACCGTTGGCCAGGCCGTGCGCCGCGAGGTTAATGCCATTGGCGACGGGCTCGAACGCGCCCTTTCGCGTGCGAGCGAGCTTGAGGTGATGGTCCACAATGAAGTGACCGCGCTCGAACGCTCTTATTCCGACAACGAAACGCGCATGCGCCAGTTGATCGAGGAGCTGGGCAACCAGCGTGAATCGGTTGTGACCAATTCGGAAAAGATGCGTGAAGCCATAGCCGCGGTTCATGGCAGTGTCGCATCCGATCTCGAAGTTGCCGGTTCCGAACTCACCGAACGCCTGCGCAATGCGGGCACCGAAGTCACCGCTGCGCTCAACGAACGCGGAACCTCGATTGCATCGAGCATCGAAACCGCCACCTCAGCCCTTGAAACGGCGTTTGACAACCGCTCGCGCTCATTTACCGAGCTGGTCGATGGCCGCACGTCCGATCTTCTCATGGCGCTGGACGACAGCGCCAGCCGCCTTGATGGCACATTGAGCGACAGGGCTAACACGCTGACCAGTGCGATCGATGGGACCACAGAGCGTCTCGAAACCACGCTGACATCCAACGCCGAAGCCATCCAGACTGCGCTTTCAGGCCATACCGATCGGGTTGAAAACGCGCTTTCTGAAACCGGCAATCGCCTGTCCGTACTGCTTGATGAACGCAACGTTGCTTTGGGCGAAACCTTGACCTCCGGTGCGGATCGCATCCAGACCGCCTTTACCGAGCGCACAGACGCTCTGACCAGCGCACTCGATTCACGTGCCGAAGCTATCGCCAGCACAGTCGATGCCCGCGTCGATTCTCTGGTCAATGCGCTGGATTCCCATACGGTGTCCATTTCCGCGGCTATCGAAGACCGTGCCGCTTCGCTTACCGATGTGCTGAGGACATCAAGCGACTCGATACTGCTCGACTTCTCCCAGCGCGGCGAGAACCTTTCGACAGCTTTCGCCGAGATGGGCGAAAAGGTCTCCCACGACATCGCCAATCGCTCCGAGGAGGCGCAGGCCGCGCTCTCGCGCATCACCGAACGGTTGGACGAAACCTTCTCGATCCAGACAAACGCGCTCGATAGCCAGATGCAGACGCTTGCCCTGCAACTTGACAGCGCTTTCCAGGACTCTGCCGATCGCAGCCGGGAGACTGTCGAGCGCGCAGGCAATGAAACACTGGCCCAGCTCAATGCCCGCGTGGACGAGATTTCCGTTGTTCTCGACAGCCGCATCAGCGCGGTCGACACGATTGTCGGCGAAAAGGGCGAGAAGCTCATCACCACGCTCGACAGCCATGCCGACCGGTTCCGCGACAGCGCCAGCCATCTGGAAGGCGTTATCGAGGACAAGAGCACTTCGCTCAATGCCGCGCTCGATGGCCGCGCCGATCGCTTTGCCGGTCTTGTCGACGAGAAGGTCAGCCTGCTCAATAGCCTGCTCGACGACCGCAGCACGGCATTCGCGGTCGCAGTCGAACTCGGCTCCTCACAGATCGTCGATGCCATCGAGTCCCGCGTCGACGGCCTCAGCGCCACATTGGGCGCCCGCGCCGAGGAAATCGACGCAAGCCTCCAGGAACGCACCGCAGACCTGGATTCCAGGCTTGAAGCGCGCGCGGCCCAGATCGATAGCACCGTCGCAGAGCGCACTAGCGCACTCGACACGACGCTGGGCGAACGCACAGCCGCGTTCAGCGGCGCTCTTGCCGAGCGCACGGCAGAACTTGAAACAACCTTCGCGGAACGTTCGGCCCAGCTTGAGGGAACAATCAATCAAAGCACAGTTCACCTCGATTCAACTCTAAGCGCACGCACCATTGAACTGGAAGGCGCTCTGACAGAGCGGACCGAGCAACTGGAAGCTGCGCTCAATGCCCGCTCCAACGAACTCGAAAGCAAACTCGGCGAGCGCACGAGCCAGCTTGAGAACACGATTGGATCGCGCACGGAACAGCTCGAGAGCACGCTCGCCGAACGTACCGAGCAGCTCGAAAACGCCATCGGCAGCCGCACCGCTCAACTCGACAATACGATTGCCGCGCGCACAACCCAGATCGACGACGTTCTGGCCGAGCGCACCGGCGCCATGAACTCGATGCTCGACATCACCGCCAGCCAGCTTACCGAAACGCTGAGCGAGCGCACCAGCTTCCTGGGCACAACCATCGATGAGGCTTCCGACCGTCTCGACCGCCGCATCACCGGTTCGGCCAATTATCTGGAAGCGGCGCTGGACGAAAAGGCCGAGCGCCTGAGCGGAACCATTGCCGAGCGCACGGGCGAACTTTCCGCAGCCATGGACACTTCGAGCGAAAACTTCCGCTCGACCGTCGATGCAAGCCTGGTCAACATCACCGAAACGATGGAAAGCCGCACCAATCAGGTATCGTCGCTCATCGAGGGTAAGGTCGCCGAAGTCAATTCCAATATCGGGCGCGAAATCGATACGGCAATTACCAGAATTGCCGACGCGGAAACCGGCATCACCGCCCGCATCGATTCTGCCGCTCAGACCGTTGGACAGAGCGCCCACGAAGCGGCCAGCCTCGTTGAATCGCGGCTCGGCGAAGCGCGCAATGCCATTACCGAAATGGTCGACGATCGCCTCGGCACCCTGCCCGAAGCCATCACCACCCGCGCCGAAATCACTGCCGAGCGCCTAGCTCATCTCAACGAAGCAATCCACGGCACGATTTCCGATTCCATGCGCGATCTCGAAGCGGGTGCCGACCGGATCGAATCCACCCTCACCTCTTCGATCCACAGCGCTATCGGCCAATCGATACGGGATCTCGAAGGCGGCGCGGACCGCATCGAAAACGTGCTCAACGACAAACTGGCCAACATCACAGCTAATATCGCAACCGATGTCGAGCAGACCGCCATGCGCATGGACGCGGTTGTCCGTAAGGCCATGGAAGAGTTCAAGACCGCCGCAGTCCAGATCGAAGACCTTGTGGAAGTCCGCGCCGTTCATACCGCAGACGAACTCGGTCGCAAGGCCGCCGAACTCAACAAGATCGTCGCCCAGCACACCGATGGCTTTGCCGAGCTTATCGATGCCAAGCAGAACCAGCTTACCAATGCGCTGGGCAGCCAGACCAACCTGCTGCGCGCAGCGCTGGAAGCAAATGCCCGGGAGTCCGAAGAAATCATGGCCGAATCCACAAACCGGATTCAACATGAAGTCACCGAATCGCTGCGCAAGCTCAACGATGCCAACCTGCTGCTCCAGCGCGTTCTGGAAAGCTCAACCGGCAATCTCGCGCGTCTGCAAGGCAGCGTAAACGACCAGACGGCAAGCTACTCCCAGGCCGTGCGCGATGCACTCGAAGGCACCGAACAGGCTGGTTCTCTCGTAGGCAACCACGTCAAGGCTTTGCAATCGACCATCGAAACCATGCTGGAGCAGTTCGGCTCGATTTCCGGCCAGTTGCGTAACGAAACCACGACCTTCACCGACGCAGCGGCCAATCTCGCCGAGGTGGGCAACTCGACCGTTGATACTCTGGAAAATCGCCGAGCGGCCATGGATGCCTTGGCAGAAGGCTTTACCGCCCGCACCGAGGAAATCGACACCCGCCTGCGCGGCTTTGCGCAGAACATCGCGGAAACCGTCAACGCGACCGAGCACAGGCTCATTGCCGCCCGCCGGGCCATGGAAGAAGCTCTGTCCTCGACATCGGATGCCGTTACCGGGCAGATCACCCATATCGGCGACCTGGCATCGGGCGAAGGCGAGCGTGCAAGCAACGCACTGCGCCAGACCCAGGCCGAACTGCTCGCCGACATCGAACGCGCCTATGCCGATGCGACACGCCGCTTCACCGACACAGCAGAAGCAATGCGCATGACCGCCTCCCAGCTTGGCAGCGAACTTGAAGCGACCCGCAACGAATTGCAGCGTTCGGTCCTCGACCTGCCGGAAGAAACACGCGCCAGCGCAGCGGCAATGCGCCGCGTCGTGGCAGAACAGATCGAGGCACTTTCCGAACTCAACGCTATCGTTCGGGCCCAGCCCAACACTCACGAAGTGTCAGGCCGCAGCGCTTCGCGCCCTGCACGCACGCAACAGCCCGCGCCCCAGCGCCGTGTTGAGCCGGCTCCAACTCCCGTCCAGCAGCGTTCGGAACCCGTTCGCCGTCCTGAACCGCCGCGTCAACCCGCGATGGCTGAAGCGCCCCAGGCACAGCCGAAATCGCCGTCCGAACGCCTGAATGAAGCGCTGGCACAATCACGGTCTGCCCAGGCTCAAGCCCCCCGCCAGGAAGCACCTGCCGCCGTGCCGACACAGGCACCCAATCCGGCATCTGCACCCCCGCAACCCAGCCCGAACGAAGCAGGCTGGCTGCGCGATGTGCTGCGCAATGCCTCGGCTAATCAGGCCGGCGGCTCGCGCCAGATCAATCTCTCCAGCCTCACCGATGAAATCGCCCGCGCAATCGACGACCGGGCTCTCGCCGACGCCTGGAACCGCTATCAGGATGGACATTCGGGCGCGTTCAACCGCCGTCTCTATACAATCACGGGTCAGGCGACCTTTGACGAGGTGAAGCGCAAGATGGAACGCGATGCCGAATTCGGCCGCACCGCCACCGCCTATATGGGCGAGTTCGAGCAGCTTTTGCGTGAGGAGGCCAAAGGCCCCAACGGCATGGCAGTCACCTTTGAACTGCTCATGTCCAACCGCGGCAAAGTCTATACCATGCTTGCCCATGCGTCGGGCCGGTTGAACTGATCGGGCTTGCATTAACGGATCAAGTGAACGCGGCAGAGATGCCGCGTTTTGCTTTTTCAGGCAACGATCCGCAGGGGCGCAGCAGCGGGATGCAGATTGGCGGCAAACTGGTCTGCGGCGCGATCCCATGTAAAATTAAGGCTGTGCTTGTACGCCGCGAGCCGCGATAGGCCGAGCGCCCGCGTGACCGCTCTGCCCAGATCCTCATCAAGTGCGCCGGAGGCCGGGTCGGTCAGAACATCGCGCGGCCCCATCACCGGGTAGGCGGCAACCGGCACGCCGCAAGCCAGCGCCTCGATCAAGACATTGCCGAACGTATCGGTGCGCGATGGAAAGACAAAGACATCGGCGCTCTGATAAAGCGCGGTAAGGTCTGAGCCGGTTTTCTTGCCCAGAAAGACCGCCTCGGAATAGTTCCGCTCTAGCTGCTCGCGTTGCGGGCCATCGCCCACCACAATCTTGGTGCCAGGCAGATCGAGTTGTAAAAACGCCTCGATATTCTTTTCCACCGCGACACGACCGACATAGAGCATATGCGGGCCGGGCAAACCGGCAAAACAGGATTTCGGACCGGGCGCGAACCGGCTGGTATCGACCCCGCGCGACCACAGTGCCAGACGGGAAAATCCGTGCATCCTGAGATCGTCTATGGCGCTGGGTGTGGGCGCCATGGTGACTGCCGCAGCCTCATGAAACCAGCGCAGATAGGCGTAGCTCCATTCCAGTGGCACCGGCAGCCGCGCAGCCACATATTCAGGGAAACGCGTGTGATAGCTTGTCGAAAAGGTGAGATCCAAGGCCAGGCAGGCATGGCGGGCTGCAAGCCCGAGCGGACCTTCGGTTGCGATGTGGATATAGTCGGGCGCAGCCCTCACTATATGCTCGCTGACAGCCGCACGAGTCGCAAGCGACAGGCGGATTTCAGGGTAAGTGGGCAGCGGCATCGTCCAGAAGGCGTCGGGCGTGAGATAGTGCACATCGTATCCGCGACCGGACAGGTGTTGCCCCACGCGTTCGAGGGATCGCACAACCCCGTTGACTTGCGGGTGCCATGCGTCGGTGACGATCAGTAATCTGACCATTGGACTTATCTCCTAGGATCGGAGCGAAATCTGCTGGGGAATGTCAATTGGGGTTGGTCGGCGCTTGATCCGTCGACGGGGTTGGGCGGGCAATGTCGAGGGCCAGCGGAGCAACTCGAAGCGTCCGTTAAAATCTTCGACAATGGCGGTGCAGCTTTCCACCCAATCCCCACAATTGAGATAGGTGACGCCAAACCGGTCATGGATGATGGCGTGATGAATATGCCCGCAAACGACACCATCGACACCGGCCTGCCGGGCATCATGGCAAAGGGCCTCCTCGAAGCGGCCAATATAGCTTGCGGCGTTCTTGACGTTGCGCTTGGCCCAGCCCGAGAGCGACCAGTATGGCAAACCGAGCCGACGACGGCCCCAGTTTATCAGGCCGTTGGCGCGCAACGACGCGTTATAGGCCCAGTCCCCGATATGAGCGAGCCAGCGCGCATGACGCACGACCACATCGAACTGGTCGCCATGCAGAACCAGATAAGTTTTGCCATCGGCGCCGATATGGATGGCGCGGTCAATGACTTCGACATCGCCAAGCACGGTGCCGATGTGATCGCGCAAAAACTCATCGTGATTGCCAGGCAGATAGACGATTCGCGTGCCAGCCCTGCTCTTCTCGATGAGCATTTGCACCAGCGCGTTGTAGCTTTGCGCCCAGTACCAACTCTTGCGCAGACGCCAGCCATCAACGATGTCGCCGACCAGATAGATCGTCTCGGCTTCGATCTTTGTGAGGCAATCGATAAGAGCATCGATGCGCATGTCGCGCATACCCAGATGCACGTCGGAGATAAAGAGCGTCCGCACGCGGCGGTTGGAAGCACAGGGCTGCATGAGCGTGTCCCGTTGTCCATCGACAGCGAGACAGCTTCTGCCTGATTTGCACAAAACTTTCGTGACAGCGAAAGAGAAGCGACAGATTCAGCGCTTGGTGCGCATGATTATGAGCGAGGCGAAAATCATCGCCGCGCCGACCGCAGCAAGGGCCGCTGCGGCATAAAAACTCTTGATGCCAAAGATCGCCACCAGCGGACCAAAGACCAGCAGCGCAATAACGTTGGAGACCTGACGCAAAACGGTAAAGAAGCTCTGCGCCTGCGCGGCAATCGATTCTCCGGTCCAGTTGGCGATGAAATTGACAACGCCGAGATAAGCCAGCCCGAAGGTGAACATGTGCATGACCTGCAAAATAGCAAGCTGCCAGACCTCGCTCGCGACCGCCACACCCGACCAACGCACCACGGCCAGAAGGCACGCAGCCAAAAGCAGGTGGCGCGCGGAGAAGCGTCGTGCGATCCGCGCGAAAAACAACATGACGATGACTTCGCCCAACGGTGCAATGCCCCACAACAGCCCGATCGCCTCTTCGGGAATGCCGATGCGCAGCCACAATAGCGCACCGAATGCCATCAGAACGAAATGACTGGCCTGCAACAGCGCCGTGCCGATAAGGGGTAGCAAAAACCAGGGACGGAACACCTGCCGCATGGTGGTCGCGGCATCGGCATCCAGAACCGGGCTGCGGTCGGGGCTGTTGTCCGGCGCTCGAAAGAACGGCAAGGACAGCGAGGCCCCTCCACGCATCAGCGACGCGACGATGAAGAGCGGAACGAAAATCGCAATGCCAACCCAGCCAAAAATAAGCCCTGCAAGAGCAGTTGCAATGATATAGCCAACGGTCCCCCAAACGCGGACAAGTGCAAAGTCCGATCCACGCCGTCGCGTCATGCGCATTGCCGCCGCATCGATCACAGGTTCAAGCGCGAGAAAGGGAATGGTTGCAAGCGTCCAGAACAACAGAATGCCCCAGAACTCATCGACAAAACCAAGGCCGAGGGGAACGACTGCGGCAAGGATTGACCCCGCAACAATGACACTGCGCCAGTCCTTGGCCTTGTCGGCAATACGGCCGACGACGAGATTGAGCACGATCATGGCAAAGATCGGCGCCGCATTGATAATGCCGATCTGCTCTTCGGAAATGCCCTTGGAATCCAGCCAGACGGGCAACAGCAGCGAGGCTACGCCTGCGGGCATGAACATGGTCAGATAGTAAAGCCCGGTCCGCGCTTCAGGCGAAGCGAGCCGGGCGGGCATGATCAGGGCCACAGCGAGGAATCCATAACAGAGGAGTTGAAAGCCTTATAAGAGCGAGGCCAGACTGCGATGAATGACGCGCGCTTGCAAGTTCTAATATGTTACATTTCGGCGACCAGCGCCTAAATGTCAGCCGTTTCATCCTTCCGCCGCCGCCATCTGCGGCGCTTGCGCGGGGCTGAAATATCTTTCCAGCGGATCAGCTCGAACGCGCCATCATGGGTTTCGATAATGGCGGTGCAGCTTTCCACCCAATCGCCGGAATTGAGATAATGGATGCCGAATTTATGGTGCATGGCGGCCTGATGGATATGACCGCAAATAACGCCTTCCACCTTGGAGTTCCGCGCTTCGAGCGCGAGGGCCTCCTCAAAGCGCCCCATGAAGCTGACCGCGTTTTTGACTTTGCGCTTGGCCCAGGCCGATAGCGACCAATAGGAAAGCCCGAGCCGCCGCCGCACCCAATTGACCACGACATTGATCTTGAGCGCGAAGTTGTAGGCCCAGTCACCGATATGGGCGAGCCACTTGGCATTGGCGACGACCACATCGAACTGGTCGCCATGGATAACGAGATAGTCTTTGCCGTCGGCAGTCGTGTGAATGGCGCGGTCGACAATTTCGACGCCGCCGAAATAGGTACCCAGATAATCGCGCAGGAACTCGTCATGGTTGCCGGCGAGATAAACGAGCTTGGCGCCCCTGTTGGCCTTGTCGAAAAAGCTCTGGGCAAGCTGATCGTACTCGGGCGGCCAGTACCATTCCTTTTGCAACCGCCAGCCATCGATAAGATCGCCCACGACATAGATCGTATCGGCCTCGTAACGCTCCAGGAACTGGATCAGCTCGGTAACGCGAATAGCGCGCATGCCAAGGTGAACATCACTGATAAAGAGCGCCCTCACATTGTGGACGGCCCCAGTCTGATCCATGAACGCGTTCCGTATTGAACCCTGCTGTCCAGACCCACGCCCGCGCGAATCCGGCTTCTGTTCATGGCACTTTAGGGAGTGCCGGTCAAATCAGGAACAGGATAACCGAAGCCACCATCAACCCGGCCAGAATCCAGCCCAGAAGATTTTCCATATCGGTGCGGCGCAAGAAGGCAATGAGCCCCTGCCCGAATACCATCCAGGTGGTTGCGGAGAACGGCCCAACGGCAATGCATCCGATTGTCAGCGCCGCAAGGGCCAGCATCCGCCCTTCGCCGCCCGGCACGAAAAGCGCAACGAAACTCACCGCCATGGCCCAGGCCTTTGGATTGACCCATTGGAACAGCGCCGCCTCGTAAAAGCGCATCGGACGTTCCGAACCGCTGGCCGCGCCGATCCTGATGCCCAGCATGGTCCATGCCATCCACAGGAAATAGGCGGCGGCGAGATAGCGCATCACGATATTGATCTGCGGATAGGCAACGAACAACTCGCCAAGCCCGAGCCCCACAACGAACACCATGAGCGGGAATCCGAAAATGATCCCCATGGCATGTGGCACCGTTCGGCCAAGTCCAAACTTGGCACTCGAGGTCATCAGCATGAGGTTGTTTGGCCCCGGTGAGAAAAATGCCGAAACTGCCGCCAGAAGAAACGCTGTGACAAGCGCGGTATTCATCGGAAAACATCCATTATATATGTCAGTATTGCTGACCTTTTAGCAGGAAGACATCTGTCTGCCAAGATGTTTGTTATGACAGCGATGGTGGTGTCAGCCACCCGATTTTCGCATGTACCTACAAGGCCGCAGCAATCTTGCGCACGCAGTTCAGGTTCCGCATCGTACCGGCACCAATACGCCGGCTGCCAAGGGCATTGGCAAGCGGCGTGCCAGCAACCTTATCGGCAAAATGCATCCAGGGATCGCCATCGACAACGACGAGCTTCTCGGTTCCTGTAACCTTGCTGGCCAAATAGGCCCGTGCTTGGGCAGTCAGCGGCTCGCGCATGACGCGGACCCCGATCCGCGACGCTTCACTGTCTGGCAGATCGACAAAAGGATTGGCAGCGGCAAGCCTTTGCCAATCCTTGCCACTGCGTACGATAATGTCGATGCGGCGGCCGAACCGCTCGGCAAAAGCCACCTCCAGCATTGCAGTCAGTTTGGGCGCGCTGCGCGCGGCACTATCGAAAATCAGGTTGCCTGTCGAAAGCACCGTTCTTGGATTTGCAAGACCCAGCCCCTCGGCAAACTGCCGGAACGGCTCCATTTTCAACCGCGCGCCGTCATTAAGACTGATCGAGTAAAGCAGCGCGACGAAACGGGTCATCGGACGGGTGGTAGCTGGCGCTTGAGCCGCGCAATGCGCTCATAACTCTGCGCGATGCGGGCGGCAAAATTCGGATCGGCGCGACCCTCTTCCACAAGGATCGCGTGAATCTGGTTGCCGAGGTCAGGGTCGAAATCGGCGGTATTGGAGAACAGCAGAATATCGTTGCCTGCCATCACCGCGCGCACGATGGTTTCGCGCAGGTCGAAATGCGCACGCACGGCACCCATTTGCATATCGTCGCTGATAACCACGCCATCAAAGCCCAACTGACCGCGCAAGACGCCCTCGATCCAGTCCGGCGACAAGGAAGCGGGCAATTGCACCGCTCCGTTTCCTGCGTAATCTTCGTGAAAGATATGCGCGACCATGACCATATCGACCTCGCCCGCAGCCAGCATGAGCCGATAGGGCTCCAGTTCAACGTCCTGCCAGTCGTCGGTTACATCGACAAACCCCTCATGGGTATCGCCGGTGCTGGAACCGTGACCGGGAAAATGCTTGAGCGCCGTCAGTACACCTGCCTGCCGATGCGCTTCGACAAAGGCGGTGCCGAACGCTGCCACGGCCTGGGCCTCTACCCCAAAGGCGCGCTCATATCGCGCGATGATCGGATTGTCGGGATTGATGTTGAGATCGACGACCGGACCGAAATTGACGTTGAACCCCAAAGCCGCCAGCCGCCTGGCAAGGTCGCCATAGATGGCGAACGCTGTATCCGGATCGGTGCGCCCGATCGCTTCGGCTGAGGCAATTTCCTCAAAGCCCACTTCCGCAGTCAGCCTGCGAATCTGTCCTCCCTCCTGATCGAGCGCAATCAGCGGCGCAAGCCAGGGCCTTGCCGCACGCAAGGCGCCATTCATTGCTCGCACATCCGACAGGCTGGAAATGTTGGTCCGCAGGAACATCACGCCACCGATACGGCCCGCTGCCACCTGATCGCGCACAGCGCGGAAATTAGCATCGGAAGTGGATGCGCCCTGAAACCCCATGAGAATCATCTGACCCGCCATCGTTTCAAGGCTTTGGCTCAAAACGCTCCCGGCATTTGCAAGCGAAAGGCAGACGGCAACGATGGACGAGGCAATAAGGCGATACACTGAGAGCTCCGGCGAAACAGTATTTCGGATCAGGCGCAGTTTTGCACAATTCCCGCGCACTGGTGCCCTCTACCTGTCACCGCAATGGGACTTTTTTCAGCCCATTGCCTCCATCGGCATTTTGTCGGCTTCATCCTCATTGAGCTTAGCCACAAGATCGACTGCCGGACACGGCCTGCCGAAGTAGTACCCCTGCCCTATTCGACAGCCCAAAAGGCGCAGGAGCCACGCCTGATCGACGGTTTCTATGCCCTCAGCAATCACCGATTTGTCCAGTGAATCCGCCAGCATCAGCACGGCCCGGATGATCGCTGTGGAAGCGGCGTTGTCCGGCAAACCGCTTACAAAGCTCTGGTCGATCTTGATCTTGTCGATCGGAAGGCGTCCCAAATAGCTGAGCGAGGAATAGCCTGTCCCGAAATCGTCGAGCGCAACGCCGATGCCACACGCGCGCAACTCTTCAAGCTTGGCGGTAAACTGGGACGTTTCGGTAATAAGCAGGCTTTCTGTGATCTCGACCACAAGCCGCTCTGCCGGCAATCCGGATTCTTCCAGCGCCTCACGCACATCGGCAACGATGTCGCCATGCTCAAATTGCAGCGGAGATACGTTGACCGATAGCTGAACCGGCTTGGGCCAACCCCCAACCTCCATGCAGGCCCGGCGCAGCACCCAGCGGCCCAGTTCGATAATGAGCCCGGTTTCTTCTGCCGTGGGAATGAACTGGCCCGGTGGAATATTGCCCATTTCCGGGTGGCTCCAGCGGATCAGCGCCTCGACCCCTATGACCTCGCCGCTATCAAGCGCGACCTGCGGCTGGTAATGGACCGAGAACTCATCGCTATCCAGCGCGCGGCGCAGGGCAACTTCCATCTCCTGCTTGGATTTGATCCGCTGGTTCATCTCCTCATCGAAGACCGCGATGGCATTGCCAGGCAGATCGCTGGCGCGCGAAAGCGCCATCGTAGCGTGCGCGACGAGCGTTTCGGGGTCAAAGAGCGACAACCCGGTATCGGTCATCCCCAGATTTGCGCCGACGATCGCATGGTGCCCATCGAGATCGTAAGGTGCAGTAATGGTAGCCAGTACCTTTTCGGCAAACGCCTGGGCATCATTATCGTCCAGCCGCCCCGGCACGAGAATGCCGAAACTATTGGTTTCAAGCCGACCGATGCAGATTACATCAAGGCTCGTCAGCCGCTTGACCGCCTGCCGCAAAAGCATATCGCCAAAATCATGCCCGAGCGTGTCGTTGACAGTCTTGAGCCGGGTCAGGCCGACAATCATCACCCGAAGGCCGGTCGCGCGTGCATCGGGCGTAGGCAGATTCGACTCGACAATCTTGAGGAAGCGAGGACGCGACACGGCGCCGGTCAGCGTGTCATGTTCGGCAAGAAAGACAAGCCGCCTTTCGACCTGCCTGCGCTCGGTGACATCGCGGAATGTGAGGCAGGCAACCCGCCCTGCACTTTCCGGGCTGACTTCGCCATCCTCAAGGCTGGAAAGCGTCACCACATATTCGATAATGCGTTCACTGCCATCCCCGCCGGTGATTGTGGTGCCGGTTGTGGTATCCACCACCACGCCGTCATCCAGGGCCGCTGCAAGCACGTCCTGAAAGGCCTGGGGCAACACATCGTGCATCAATCGGCCGCGCAAATCTGTACCGACGATGTCTTCGGCAAGTCGGCTGGCCGCGCGGATGATCTGGCTTTTGTCGACAACGACCACACCATCGAAATTGTCAGCAACGACCCGCGCGAGAATACCGCGCATGGAGTCCCGCTCCAGCGAGGTGGCCGACAGCGACCGCGCCTTGAGGTCGAGTTCGTGCAAGAAGGCAGCGAACACAAAGCCGAGTTGGGCCAGATGTACCCCGGCAGTGTTGAGCAGCAAACCGGAATGCAAATGCAGGGCCAGCGCAAGAGTTTCCAGCAACAGCGAATAGGCCATGGCGCCCAGAACGGCAGAGCGGAGCGCGAGGCGTCGCCGCAATACCCAGAACGTCAGCGCCACGCCCATCACCATCAGGATCGTCGGCCAATGACCCGCGTCAACCAGATTGCGCTGCTGCAGGAGCGTTTCGACCGCGAGCAGTTGCACGCTGACGATATCGATAAGTCCATAGCGCGGAGCCAGGGCCATGTCGCCGGGCGCATGCTGGTCCACGCCGATAATGATCTGCTTGCCGGCAATCATGGCGGGTGCGACATCCCCCGACAGCAGGTCTTCAAGGCCAATGCGAGGCACTGTATCGAGGTCAATGCCGTAATCGATCAGAAATGCCGACCCGCGCGCCGCGCCTTGAGGAACAAGCGCCGTCGCCATCGTTTCCAGAACCCAACCATCATAGACGACCGCCGCGCGATAACGCCGTAGCTTGCCATCGGCATCAGGGAAATTGTCAGCAAAGACAGGGGGCGTTACAGTTATGAAGCGCTCGTGGGGTTGCAGCAGGCCCTTGAGGACATAGGTGCCGCCCTCCTGCGTGCCGCCAAGTTGGTAGGCGGTGGTGAGGACCTTGCCGCCCGCCGAACGCAGCGCTTCGCCAAGGGCAAGATCGTCCATCAGGCCGAGCATACTGCTCAGGTTGACCGCGAGCACCACCTTACTGGCGCCGAGATCCAAAAGCACGTCGATCGCTTCGGCATAGTCGCTGCGGGCCCTGGAATTGGCGACAAGATTGGATGCGCTGAGCGCATTTGCCTGCACGAAAACCAAATCGCCGCTCGCGGCCCGCTGCGCCTGCTCGAAGCGCAGATCGCGCAGCGCATCGTCAACAGGTGTCAGCCAACCGGCGAGGAGCCCGATCACGACGATCAGACTGACTGTTCCTGTTATGAACAGGTGTCGAAAATGCGTCACCGGTTCCTATGCCCCCTGCACACAACATGCCGGACATTTGTCTCAACGCCCGTTCTGATGCCGCATTATGGAAACACCTTGTCCCAGAACAAGAATAACCACTTACATTCACCGCACTCAGACAAGCGAGACAAACGTCCTTTGCCCAAGCTGCAGCCTAATGAGTCAATACCTGCTAAAATGTTGATTTACGGCAAGAGCGCCGCAAGCAATTGTCTGGAGACGGGTTTTCCCAACGGGATTAGCAACGCCAGACCGGAATTAATCCATTTCGAAACAATACCTTAAAGGGCAGGAAGTCACCTCCTGCCCTTTGTCGGTGCCACTAACGATTCTTGCGGTTTTCGATAAGATCGTCGACCACTGCCGGGTCTGCCAGTGTCGAGGTATCGCCTAGCGATCCGAAATCGTTTTCTGCGACCTTACGCAGAATGCGGCGCATGATCTTGCCTGAGCGGGTTTTGGGAAGTCCCGGTGCAAACTGGATATGATCGGGCGAGGCGATCGGCCCGATTTCCTTGCGCACCCAGTTGCGCAATTCCACCGCGAGATCGTCGGACGCAGCCTCTCCCGCCATAAGCGTCACATAGCAATAAATGCCCTGCCCTTTCACGTCATGCGGGAAGCCAACCACCGCCGCTTCGGAAACCTTCGGGTGAGCAACGAGCGCGCTTTCGATTTCAGCCGTACCCAACCGGTGGCCGGAAACGTTGAGCACGTCATCGACGCGCCCCGTAATCCAGTAATAGCCGTCCGCATCCCGACGGCAGCCATCGCCTGAGAAATAGAAGCCCTTATATTGCTGGAAATAAGTTTCCTTGAAACGCTGATGATCGCCATAAATCGTACGCATCTGGCCCGGCCAGCTATCGGCGATGGCAAGCACCCCGGCCGCTTCGGTCTCCTCGATCACCTTGCCGCTTTCCGGCTCCAGAACCACTGGCTGTACGCCAAAGAATGGCTTTGTGGCTGAACCGGGCTTGGTCGGGATGGCCCCGGGCAAAGGCGTAATCATGAAACCACCGGTTTCGGTCTGCCACCAGGTATCGACAATGATGCAGCGCTCGCGGCCCACCTGCTTGTGATACCACATCCACGCTTCGGGATTGATCGGTTCGCCAACCGTGCCAAGCAGCCGCAGGCTCGACAGATCGGCACGGGCCACAAACTCGTTTCCGGCACCCATGAGCGCCCGAATGGCTGTCGGCGCGGTATAAAAGATATTGACCTTATGCTTGTCGCAAACGTCCCAGAACCGCCCCGCATCGGGATAGTTCGGCACGCCCTCGAACATCAGCGTGGTCGCGCCATTGGCAAGCGGTCCATAGACGATATAGGAGTGCCCCGTAACCCAACCAACATCCGCCGTACACCAGAACACTTCACCATCGCGATAATCGAAAGTGAGTTCGTGGGTCAGCGAAGCATAGACGAGATAGCCGCCGGTCGTATGCAGCACGCCCTTGGGCTTCCCTGTCGAACCTGACGTATAAAGGATGAAGAGCGGGTCTTCCGCATTCATCGGCTCAGGTTCACAGAACGGCTCGACTCCCGCCGCAGCCTCATGCCACCAGACGTCGCGGCTGCCTTTCATCGCAACCTCACCGCCGGTATTTTCGACCACCAGCACGTTCCGAACGCCCGGACAATCTTCAAGCGCCTTGTCGACATTGGCCTTCAAGGGCACCGTCTTGCCTCCACGCCTGCCTTCATCCGCCGTTATGACCACAGCACTGTCACAGTCATTAATGCGACCGGCAAGTGCATCGGGCGAAAACCCGCCAAAGACAACCGAATGCACCGCGCCAATGCGCGCGCAAGCCAGCATGGCATAAGCTGCAGCCGGGATCATGGGCAGATAGATCGTGACCCGATGGCCTTTCCTGACGCCCAATTGCTTCAGCACATTGGCAAAGCGGCAGACCTCCGCATGAAGCTCGCGATACGTGATATGGCGCGCTTCAGCCTTGGGATCGTCAGGCTCGAAAATGATCGCGACCTGATCGCCCCTTGTTTCGAGATGGCGGTCGATGCAGTTTGCGGAAACATTCAGCTCGCCATCCTCGAACCATTTGATCGAGATATCGGGCCAGGCAAAGCTTGTATTCTTGACCTTGGTATAGGGCTTGATCCAATCGATCCGCTTGCCCTGTTCGCCCCAAAACCCTTCTGGATCGCTGACCGAGCGGGCATACATCTTTTCATATTTGTCAGCGGTCACATAGGTCTTGGCCACCACATCCTCGGACGGGGCAAACACGGACTGCGAACTCATTATGGTTCCTCCCAGATATGCTTCAGTTCGAGCCTCCTTCTAACCTGCTCAAGCAAGCTCGAGCAAGCTGCGAGCCGACGCCACTACCATCGTAATTCCTGGCTGGTTCCTTGGTGACGTTTTTTTAGGCTAAAGAGGAGACAATACCTGCTTTCGGCAAGACGAGAGCAAACGACATGAGCCAGATGACATCGCGGCCCGCACGGTGGAGCGACATCAATTTGGTCCATCGCGAGCTGATGGAACTCATCGATTCCATGCCTTACTACAACAATCGCTTCAAAACCTACGAGAAGGCACGGCTGGACAAATCCTTCCTGCGCACCCTTGTCGAAATCGATCCATGGCATGTCCTGCTTCTGGAAATGGACGGCCAGACCGGTGGCTTTCTGATCTCGGGGCCTTCCAATGGCACCATATTCCAATACTGGTCTGCCATTTTCCCGCAGTTCCGAGGCACTCCGCTCGGCCGGTTCGGCATGGAGGCTTTCATCTCCCATTGGGACAATTCGCGCTTCCACAAGGCCTCGACCTACACACGGCCCGACAATCGCCCCGCCCTCGCACTTCTCAAGCGCTACGGCTACAAGCAGGTCGCTCACCTCGAACAGCATATCTTTGGCGAAGATTATCTCGTCATGGAACGCAAATTGAACAAAAGCGATCCCGAATATGACAATGGCATGAGCCTGTCGTTTGCAGCACGGATGAAACTGCGCCTGCGCGGAATACTCGATTAGCCCGCTGGCGCGATGCGGAACCGGTTGAAGATCGAAACGTCGACCTTGGCATGCCGCCATGCGGTGAGCCAAAGCGAAACCGACCACAGACTGATGGCGATCAGCGCCGAAATCGCTGCACCCATAAGGCCATAGCCGGGCACAAGCACAAAATTACCAATGACAAGGGCGATGATGCCCAGCGCCACCGAGGGCAGGCTGGCAGCGGGTTTATCATGAATCGAAAGCACAAGCGAAGCCGGGCCGAACATCGCGCGCACCACAAGCGCAAGGCATAGAATACTCATAGGCACGGCACCGGCGCTAAATTCTTCACCGAACAACATCAGAAGATAACGGCCGAACAGCAGGACACCGATAAACAGCGAGGCGGCCAAAAGCGTTGCGACGAAATTGGCTTCCCCAACCCGTTTTTCAAAGGCGCGCCGATCATCGTTTGCATCCGCCTCGAACATATCGGGCAGCGTCATGGCATAGACCGCCACGACACCGAACGACACCAATGCGAATATGCGAGTGCTGACACCGAAGATCGCCAGATCGGTCCGATCCAGCAACCCGGCAAGGAGTAGCAGGTTGATGTCAAAGAAATAGTCCGACGCCAGTGTAATCAGCACCCAGGGCGCAGCGAAACGCCACCATTTGCGCGCTTCATGCGGGCGCAGATCGTCCTGCGCCGGAACCTGCTTTGCAGCGTGGACAACCAACCCGAAATGCACCAGAACCAGCCCCACCATAAAGGCCGAGAACAACCAGAGCATGGCTTCGAGTTCCGGCCCCTGCGCGACACCTGCAATGATTGCAAAGGCGGAAATCAAAAGCATTGGCCGAAACACCATATCGGGCACATAGCCGGCCAAGGGGCGTTTGAGTCCCACAAGAATGGTACAACTGATAAAAGTCAGGGCCGTGGAAACTGCGACGAGGCTTGTGGGAACCCAAAGCGCGAGTAGATGCTCGCCCGGCGCGCCCATCAAAAACGTGACCGGCCAGCCAAAAAGCGTTATAGCCACGCCGATGGCCACAACATGACCATAGGCCCGCAAGAGGAATCGGCGCAGATGCCGCCCCTCCCCATTTGCCCGGTATTCTGCGGCAAAATAAGTACCCACGGTCTGGAACCCTAAAGGCATCACGACCGCGAGCAGATTTGCCGATGCAATCACCAGAAGATAATCGCCCAGCGCTTCCGCGCCCCAGACACGCGCGATCGCTGCCTGAACGATGAAAATGAAGCCGGCCCCACCGACCCGCATGCCGAACATTATGGCCGATTTCGACGCAAGACGCCTGACAATGGACATTGCGCGAACCGCTCCTTATGCCCGGCGCAGCTTACGCATGATCTTGCGCTTAAGATGCTCCATACCATCGCGCGTTTTGGTTGCAAATGCGCGGGCTTCATAGGCTAACGCGCCCCAGAATCTCGCGCGCAGACTGATGGCATAATTGGCCATGGGGGGTATCGGTGCGATGTAGCCACCCTCGCCCACCATGCCGGACTTGAACTGGTGCAACCCCTGAAAACCATCCGTCCCGCCAAGGTCATAAACCTTGGCTTCAGTATTGTCGCGCAGCCAGCGGATGATGTGCCAATGCAAAAAGTATCCCGCACGCAGGTCGAGCGCATCGTCATTGGTCGCGCCGTAAAGATAGGCCGCGGTATGCCCTGCTGTGAAAATCACAGCGCCGGCAACGGTTTCACCCTCATGTGTAACGAAAAACAATTCTGGCCGCGCCGTGCCGCCGGGCATTGCCAGAAAGCTGTCCAATGAATCGATGGCAGAATAATCGGGGAACTGTTTGCGATCGCTCATAGCGTTGTAGAGCACCATGAACCGATCGAGCTGTTCTGGCCCGGCACGCTCGAAGCTCAGCCCGGCCTTGAACGATTTGCGCAGGTGATAGCGCCATTTTTGGCCAAAGCGCGCCATGCGGGTTTCATCATCAAGCCGGACATCGACCACGTAGCGGTTCGGAAACCTGACACCCTGCCCCTTTACGTACCCCTTGGCCATAAGGCGCTGGAAATCGGCATTGGTATCGCCCGGCGCGGTCTTTGCCATAATGGTAACCATCATACCGCGCTCTTTTGCATAGGCCTGCGTGATGTGATCGACCATCTGACCCATCAACCGGTCAGCACCTGAATCCGCGTTATCAGCCAGAATCGGACCCCATTTTGTCAGCGCAATCGACGCGAGTCCCAACGGCAACGGCTGGATCATGACAAGCGCACCGCCCACCGTCTGCCCGTCGCGTGAAAATATCAGCGGCTCAAGCACAACGCCTGGCCAGCGCGCTTGCGCGTAAGCACAAAGCTGCTCCTGGCAGATACCGTCAAATGCCGACGCACGGCGATCCCAGGCATCGGGCGCGATGATTTCAACTTGCAAAGGCTCTACGGCTGCGGCACCGGCAGCCACATGCGCGGTCAGAATGCGCGTATTGACGGCAATGTTGGAAGCAAGGCTCATTGGTCTCTCGGGCACTTTGGAAAAGCCAGTTTCAGCCCAGACTAAGCGTACAGGCTTCCCAAATACTTTCATTGCGCCGATACAGCCACTACAAATCGCCCGATGGTGAACCAATTGCTAAGTAATTCCATAAAATGCAGTGAGAGCGTGTCCAGCAAAAGTGGAAACAGTTTTGCGGTTCGGACAAGCAACAAAACAAAGACTTAGAGCCGGGTTTTGATCCCATCAAAACCTGAACGGCTCTAACTGCTCACACCGCTTCAATGCGCGTTACGCATCTTCGCGCATCGCGACAAGTTTTTCATCCAGTTACCGGAAATGACTTGGAAAATGGTGGGTGTACAAGGACTCGAACCTTGGACCCGCTGATTAAGAGTTATTCGACACTTGTATCACTCAGTTTCTCTGCGTGTCAAGAATCGCCAATTTACGGGCGTTTCTGATAACTAAAGTGTCCGTTAGCATTGCCAAGTTTCGCTTGGTTTCCTATCTTGGTGGCGACATGGTGGCGACACGGAGTTATAAATGCCAGTTATTAAACTCGGACGACGGTCTGTAGGCGGGTTAGAGCGCGGAGTATACTACGATTCAGACCTGAAGGGATTCGGTCTCCGCATCAATGCGTCAAAAACTGGCACCTGGTTCATTGAGTATCGACCGGGCGCCGGCGGTCGGACCATCGCGAAGAAGCGCGTGACCATCGGGCATCTAGATCGCCTTTCTCCCGAACAAGCACGGGAGGCAGCAGCCAAAGCGCTTGCGTCCGTCGAGCTAGGCGCCGATCCTGCTAGTGCCAAAGCTGAAGAGCGTGCCGCGTTGCCTTTCAGGAAAACTGTCGCCGAATACATCGACAAACACGTGCGTACCAAGCGAAAAGAACGAACGGCTCAGTACTACGATTACATTCTCCGTCTTCATATTGATCCGCAGATCGGCTCAAAAAGAACCAACGCCATCACCCGCGCCGACGTCAGTGTGATGCATGGCGCAATCGCCAAATCCAGTGGCAAGTTTGTTGCTAACCGGGCTCTCGCGATCACATCTGCTGTTTTTAACTGGCTCGATCCCGACGCGCCAAATCCAGCAAGAGGAATTGAGCGATTCAAAGAAGATGGCCGAGAACGCTTTTTGACCAACGAGGAAATCGCCGCGATCGGTGAAGCAATGACCGAGGCGGAAACGATCGGCCTGCCTTATCGGCAAGGCGAGTCGAAGCACTCTCCCAAGGCAACCACGCGCCGTCCACCCTTGCCGATTCATGCGACGAATGCGCTGCGGCTGCTCATGCTAACTGGTAGCAGAATTAGCGAGATACTGAACCTCGAATGGTCCCAAGTTGATATGCAACGGGGCCTGCTCTTTCTACCAGATTCAAAAACTGGCCGAAAAACCGTTGTGCTTTCAGAGGCTGCAATCGAGGTTTTGAGAAACACGCCGAGGGTCGGACGATTTGTCATTGCCGGCGAGAGTGCTGGCGAAAAGGATGAGAAACCGCGCTCGGACCTAAAGAAGCCTTGGGCTGCAATATGCGAGCGTGCCAACCTAGATGGTGTGCGACTTCACGATCTACGTCACACGTTTGCATCTGTCGGCGCGGGCTCTGGTCTTGGACTGCCGGTCATAGGCAAGCTGTTGGGGCATGCACGAGCGGCGACTACCGAACGGTACGCCCATTTGGCAACGGACGCATCGAAGCGCGCTGCGGACTCCATTGCCGGACAGATTGCGACGGCGTTGAAAGGGAGTACCAATGGCTAAGCTTCCGAAGCCATTTGATGTCGAAGAGTTCTGGATCCGCAATCTGTTACACCGCGGCCGGCGTGAAGACGCAATTGCGAAGCTGCAAGCAGCAATAGACAGCGGCAACGCTGGCGCGGAAACGCTTGAGTTAGCCGAGTATTTGCGCACGGCGGGACGAGGACGGCAACCATTTGGGGTGAAGCATCTTTGGATTGAGATCGGTGCGCTCTACGAGCAAATGAAAGACGATGGCATTCCGCGTAGCGAGCGTTTCCAGGCTCTGCGCCGTGCGTATCCGGCAAATGACGAAAGCGACTATCGAAAGATGATCGGCAAATACCGCCGAGCAATTGCTATCTACCACAACATCATTAAACAGAATCCATAACCGGATTTAAACCCTCACGACACCCGCTAGCGAATGTGTCTCAATAAAACTCCCGACAACAGGAGTTTATGATGGCCAACATTCGCACCCGCGCCGCCGCCGAGTATCTCGGCCTATCAAAATCTACACTGGACAAGTTTCGCTGCTTTGGCGGCGGGCCTGCTTACGCCAAGCTTGGCCGCGCTGTGGTCTATAATACCGACGATCTCGACGCGTGGCTCAAGGAACGGCAACGCACCTCCTCATGGGGGCCCGCCAACGACAATAGCGCGGCACACCAAGCCGCCTGAACACAAGGAAATCAAAATGCAGATACAGAACCTGCGCCCGATGACGGGCGCGGGAAGCGCTTTGGCACGCTTTGACATCGAGCTTTCGCCGCAGGTGAAGTTGCTCGATTGGACGCTGAAAAGAGGCGGTCGAGTATTTCCACCTTCGCCGCGAAATGGCTCACCGGCTGCCGTCCTGGCGCCGGAACTTATCGCCGAAATCACCCGTCTCGCGTTGGAGGGCGTTGGCCTACATGAAAAATCCCGATAACTCTATTCTCGAACGCGCCCGTGACCTTTGGGGTGGCACGATCAGCCATCCGTGGCTAAAGGGCGCCGTAATTGCCGGTTCTCCTGCAGATATGTTCCTCACTATGGGTGGTGGCGTGTCGGTGCAGCCTATGGACGGGACGCCCAAGAGGGACTTGCAGACGTTTGTTCGGATGTCGCTCGGCCTCACAAACTCGTCGGCACCTACGGCTGCCAACGACAACGCACCAGTTGATCTATGGGCGGAACGAGAGAAGCCGTCCTTGCCGCGAGGTGTTCTCCCCGCCGTTATAGACGACTTCGCTTTCGACATGGCTGAGCAGATGGGTGCTGATGTCGGCGGGCTGGCTATGGCCGCGATAACGGTCTGTGCAGCGGCAATCCCTGACGCAATTACGCTGCAGGTCAAAAAACACGATACCGGCTGGCGAGAGGCCGCGCGTTTATGGACGGCGGTCGTTGGCGCACCCTCGACGAAAAAATCTCCAATAATCTCAACCGCGGCGCGGCCACTGCGCGCCGTCGATGATGGACTTGTTCGGAGCTATATCGACGCACTCGGGCAGTGGGGTGCGCTCGAAAAAGCGCAGCAACGCGAAAAGCCGAAACCACGACAGGCTCGTGCCCGTATTGAGGATGCCACGATCGAGGCAACCCAGGAAGTGCTCAAAGACAATCCTGATGGCGTCCTGCTCATCCGTGATGAGTTGTCAGCGTGGTTCGGGTCGATGGAAAAATACGGATCATCGAAGGCGTCGATGGCAGATCGTTCGTTTTGGCTGGAAAGCTTTAACGGAGGATCATACGCGATCAACCGGGTTGGTCGTGGCGTGTGCCTGATTCCGAATCTTTCCATATCGTTGTTGGGCGGCATCCAGCCCGAACCGATGCGTCGAATTGCAAACGACATGCACGATGACGGGTTACTGCAGCGCTTCCTGCCAGTAGTGCTGTCGCCGGCCGGTGTGGGTCATGATCGCGCAGTCGGCCCGTCCGTTGGCACTTATGGCGACACCGTACGGCGCTTGCGGCGTATGTCCGCGCCTGGCTTGGGGGGTGTTGGCCGGCTGGTCTATTCAGAAGACGCTCAGGCCATCCGTGTCGAGATGGAAGAGCGGCACCACGCGATGGTGCGAGCTTGGGAGGAAATCAATCGAAAGTTTGCCGGTCATCTTGGGAAATATGACAGCTTTTTTAATCGGCTTTGTATCGTTTTTCATTGCATCGAGGCCAATTCGGACGTTGCCCCAAACGAGATTTCCGCCGACGTCGCACGCCGCGTGGCTTCATTCCTTCACGACTTCATTTTTCGGCACGGCCTCGCTTTTTACAGCAACATACTGGGCCTCACCGATGACCACGACGCTCTTTTGGCTACCGCTGGTTATATCTTGAGCCGTCCGACAATGAAGGTGATTAGCGCTCGCGACGTGCGACGCGGCGACCGAATTATGCGGACGCTCGACACCCGCCAAGCGGAGGCAATTCTTGAGAGGTTAGACTCGTTGGGTTGGCTGACTGCCAAACCTAGAGAGAGAAACGAGACTTCGACACATTACCAAGTGTCACCGCTTGTCCGCGAGTTGTTTGAAGACCGTGCCGAAGTGGAATTGGAACGGCGCGCTCGCGTAAGAGCAACAATCGCCCAGTCTTCAGGACGGCGGACAAGTGGTGACAAGTAAAACCTAATAGACCTGAACTTGTCACCACTTGTCCATTGGGCGCGCGAGATAAAAATAATAATAGTCTTTCTCTCTTTTAGAGGGGCAGCCTGTTTTGTTCTTTTCTCGCACGCGCAAGGGCGGAGTGGTGACAAGTAATATTATCAACTTAGAGGAGCCTGAAAGAATGAACCGAATGCTACATTTAGAACCCTTCGACGCCCAGACCGAAAAAGGCCGGCAGGTGCGTGTAGTCGGTATTACCGATCGTCCCGGCGCCGAGCCGCAATTCGTTGCGCTCGACGTCGACGACGACGACAAGATCCGCCCCGTTCTTTTGGATTTTGTTGAGCCGTGCGGGACGAGCCGATGAACCGGCGCGCAAGGCTGTACGTCGGATCGCCGGACTTCATCGACGCCAACCTTGAAAACCGAGCCGGTCGCGGTCGTCGGCTGTCGTGGCGAGAGTTTTTCAAACTCCGGCCAGATCGCAAACCCGCGAATGATAACGCCAAGGCCGAGAAAAGTTGACGATCTGATCGAGAATCGAAAAAGGCAAATTATGCCACCACTCCCTTGCCGCCCGGAGGAACTATGACCGTTACCAATCCAATCGAACTTCATCCAGATCATGCCGCGGTTTCCACGCCGCTGCCCGTGCCAGCCAATGACAATCATCGTTGGTCATGGCCAGCCTATAGCCGCCTCAAGGCCGGTCGGCTCATGCGAACGCCAGAGGACAACGTTGTCGCCCTGTGCGCGCTAGTCAGGCTGCGGCGCGATCTTGAAGCTATTGGTGGCTGTGCGTCGTGGACAACCGATACCCCCGACGCGACAATAAATGAAGACGTGCAAATCGGGTATGGCGCAGACCTCAAGCGTGAGAAGCCAACCGCCGAGCATCTGATCGCGTTGTATATCGCAGGCACGCTGGAATTCCTCCCGACACGTGACGGTGAATTGGTGCCGCACAAATCCGACAACGGCGACGTTTATCAGATCGAGGACAGGTTGCGCGGCCCTCGTGGGCCGGAGTTGCCGGAGTATCCTGATGAAGTCGAGGCCGAACTTAATGGCCGTTATTCCGGCGCGGAGTGGCCATCGGCGCCCAACGCTGCAAAATCAGCTCGACATGTATTTGTCGGCGCCATGATGAAGGCGGCACCAGAGACCCGCACATGGCACTCTCCCGAATCCGGAATGATCAATACAATCTTCGCCGAGAAGACGGTAGTTCACTTGCAGGACGCCCTGCCGAAGGCACTGTGGCGGGTCCTCGAGTCGTCGGTAGATGGTGCGACTGCCGAGGAAATCGGACAAGATCGCGGGCACAGCGCAAAATATGCTCAGACGGTCGGCGCAGAACTGCAGCGCGTCGCCCTTGAGGCACTGGTCGATGCCTATGCCAAATACGATGCGCGGGGCAATGCCACCTAATTCAGCGTTGGTAGCCTTTACTTGATGAAGGGCGCAAAGCGCCTTTTCTAGCGGCGAACCCTGGGCGGCACCTTGGGTTCGCCGTTTTGCTTTCGCCATTTAATCCCCAATTCCACCAGAAAGAGGTGACGACATGCGCCGTTCAGCGCTTGGCGACGTATTGGCACGTCGCCTCAATATCGATCCCGGCCGGGTTGAGCGCCTTGGCCAACGTGCCGCCGACGCCGGATTGCTGCCAGTTACGGAAGGATCGCGTAGGTATCCGCCCGATTTATCGGTAAGCGAGGCGGTCAACTTGCTGCTTGCCGTCCTGACTGACTACGGACTCGGCAAGGTTTCGGCCCAGGTCGAAACGTTTTCCGCTCTTTCCGACAGCCACACCACCTTGCACGCCGCCCTTGCCGGCCTGCTTTCTCATGGTCCCGCGCTGCAGGGCGCCGTGTCCGGCTCCCTTGTGATCCGGCTCGAGCCAGCAAGCGCCGCCCTAACCTTGGCCGGCATTCACTCTCGGTATGGCCCAGAACCGCCAAAAAGCGCCGCCGGCAAACACGTCATCGTACCCGGCCAGGCACTCGCGGCAATCGGATTGGAATTTCAAGGCCACACACCGGCACAAGCAGATGAGTTGGTCGCACTGGCCCGTATTACCGCGTCGGCGAGCGTTGGCCATGCGATGCACCCATTTCCAACAGGATGAATATGACATTCAAACCACTAGCCACAATTGAGGGCAGCGAGTTGTTCGCGCTACCCGATGACACCGAGCAACTGGCAGAGCTTTCTGCTTTCGCCGGAAAGCACTTTGGCTACACCGGCCAAACGCCCCGAAACGCACCAGAACGGGTGAACTTGTGGCGCGCCATCAACACCGAGTTTGCCGTGCTCACGGCCCTCGGCGCCCTAGCCGAACCGGAAAATCCCGGCACGGTCGAAATCACCCGAATCTCAAACGCCGCACGCTCCAAGGCTCGCGCTCAATGCGAAGCGCTGCTTGAGCGCGGCTATCAACCTTAAATAAGGACTGTCTTATGACCACTGCAAACCAACTTACGGCCATCGCTGAGGCCGTCGAGACCATCAAAGGCGAGTATAACAGCCGCCTTAGGGAGCTCGAAATGCGCGCAGCGCGTGAGCCAGACAATGACAATCGCGTTCCGGTTAGCAAATCCCTCGGCTCGCAGGTCGCGGCATCTCAGGATATCAAGGATCTCACGTCCTCATTTCGAGGTAAGGCCGTCGTCCGCCTGACCGGCGAACGCGCCGACATCACCAGCGCCCCTGCCACGGTCGGTAACAACACTTCTGGCACAACGTCCCTTGTCCAGTCTGACCGCCGCCCTGGTATCGTCACGCCACCCGAGCGCAAGTTCACTGTGCGCGATCTGTTGCGCCAGACCACCACGACGTCGAGCCTCATTGAGTGGCCAGAAGAAACCGACTTCACCAACGAGGCCGCACCGGTCGAAGAAAACCCGGACGATCCCAAGCCGCAGTCGGATCTCGAATTCGAAATGCGCTCGGCCCCCGTGAGAACCTTGGCCCACATCTTCAAGGGCAGCCGCCAAATCCTCGATGATGCGCCAGCACTGATTTCGTACATCGATCGGCGAGGCACTTACGGCCTGAAACTGGTAGAAGAAAACCAGTTGCTCAACGGTAATGGCGTTGGTCAGAACGTTCTGGGCATTGTGCCGCAGGCGAGTGCCTATGATACCAGCCGGACCGGAACGGGCGACGATGAGCTTTCGATCCTGAACCATGCTATCGCTCAGAGCGAAGAGTCGGACTACGACCCGGACGGCATCGTGCTTTCAGTTCGCGACTGGCGCCGCCTGCTCGACGTGCGTGGCACCGACGGCCATTTCCTATCCAACGGCGCGTTCGGAACGACCGCGCGTCGGGTCTGGAACTTGCCGGTTGTGCCGTCGCGTGCACTCGCACCGGGCCAATTCCTTGTAGGCTCTTTCGAAATGGCGGCCGAGATATTCGACCGGCAAGAGGTCGAGTTCATGTTGTCCACTGAGAACGAGGACGACTTTGTCCGCAACCGTTGGACGGGCCGTATTGAAGAGCGCTTGGCCCTTGCTGTTTACCATCCGCGTTCGTTCATCATCGGCGACTTCGAACCGGCTGCCAGTTAGTCCCGGTGGTTCCGATTGGCGCAAACCTTAAACAACCCGCGCCAATCGGACTCCGCGTAGTCCAAGGAAATTCAATGAAATATCAACACGTTCTATCCGCGTTCGCCGCGGAACCGTGGGCTATGGAGCGCTCGAAGCTTTCGGTCATTGCCGATTTTCTGGCGTTCAAAGCTGCGGGCGGTGAAGTTGCGGCCGACGAAATGGCAGCGCGGATTACCAAGAAGCAGGACGGGGAGATTGCACGGCGCGAGGGTGCCGTTGCGGTCATTCCGATTCACGGCGTCTTGGCGCCAAAAATGGACATGATGACCGAGATTTCGGGCGGAACGTCCTACATGGGCATTCAGCGCGCACTACACGCCGCACTAGCCGACGAAGACGTCAAGGCTGTTGTGTTGGACATCGATAGCCCAGGCGGCGCTGTACCCGGCGCGCAGGAGCTTGGCGACGAAATCCGCGCCTTGCGCGGCGGCGACAAACCGATCATTGCGCAGGTCAACCACCTTGCGGCCAGTGCTGCATATTGGATTGCCAGCCAAGCGGACGAGGTCGTGGTGAGCCCGAGCGCTCGCGCAGGTTCGATCGGCGTCTATACGGTGCATGAGGATATTTCGGCTGCACTCGAAAAGGCGGGCGTTAAGCGCACGTATATTTCAGCCGGCGATTTTAAAACAGAAGGCAACGAGACGGAGCCGCTGAGCGAGGACGCATTGGCGTTCATCGAGGAGCGTGTTTCGCGGTCTTATGGTCGATTTGTTGCCGCTGTCGCCGAAGGGCGGGGCGTTTCGACTGCCAAAGTCGAAAAGGACTACGGCCAAGGTCGCGTGTTCTTCGCCGAAGAGCTTGTCGAGAAGGGCATGGCCGATCGTATCGGCACGCTTGGCGAGACACTTGCGCGGTTTGGCGCAAACCAGTCGCCAGAACCAATTCGAAAACTGCGTGCGGCAAACAGTCAGCGCGCCGAAGATGCAAGCGTCGATACGGTTCTATTGGCCAAAGTCGAGGCCGCGCTTGGGATTTCGTGATAGCGGACACAGAACATGGCGGCGGGAATGACGGCAAACCCTTGTCGTAGCTAACCAGCGGGCCGCCAATCCTTTCGACCGCTGATTTGCACAGGGACCGGTTGGACAGCGATATCCACTTTTGCAATTGCATCTGCGCTGGCAACCCACTTCGCCCGTCAGCTCCGGCTGGCGGGCTTTTCGTCTAGGAGGAAGGCACCCCCAGGGGGCTTCGAAAGTCCAAAAACTTTTTGTGCCAGGGACCGGCGGGGGGCCAACGCGTGCATTCCCACAATTGAAAATATGGGGGGGTAGGCAAGAAACTTGCGCCGTCTCGGATCCTCTAATCTGCTTTCCGCTGCCCGCTCGTAATCTGCTTCGCCTTTACGGCTGCAAGTCGAGCAGGGCGGACAAACAGCCGATCTAACAAATCTTGCGTGAGGTCCTCGAGCGCCTCAGCTTCGTCTGCTGTATATGGATCGACATCATGAGTGGCGTCATTGCCGTCCAAGGCCGCGACATCTGCCAATTCAACAATGTCAGGTTCGAGAATTTTCATCTCGCCAAGTGACTTGATGCGCACCCGCAGTGCTTGAGCGGGTTGTTTACCTTCAAGCCGATCGTCATGACTATAGATGTGCTTCGTCGCCACATCGAGAGTCTTTCGGTACATTGCGCCAGCCGCCTCGTACCACATCATTTGGCGACACTCGTTTGCTTCGCGGAACAGGTCGGCGATACGAGACGGAACATGCTCTGAAATTTCTATGGCAGTTGTTGCGATTCGAACTGGATGCTTTCCTATTATTCCACTGTTGCCACGCCCTAGGCGACCATCATAGTCCATCGGCGCCGCAGACCCCGGAGCGTCCCACTCGTAGATGGACGATCGTCCACAGGCCATGCAAAATCCCATAATCTCCCAATCGAAAGTGCCATATTTTGATTGGCCGGTTACTTGGTGCTGAACACTTTTCGTCCCGCATCTCACACAGTCGCTGATAAACATCGTCATTTGTCGCCCCTCCTGTTTGCCCCCTATCAAACCAGAGTCGCGCGCTCGAACCCATCCCAAATACACACCTCGCTTCGGCGGGGTTTTTCTTTGCCTGGAGCAAACCATGACACCCCTAGAAATCGCTGGCGCACACATCGACGTCGCCATACTCGACCTATTGAACACCGGATTTAAGACTGAAGATGTTTCAGGCGCCCTCACAGCGGCCGCCCTTGCCATCCTGGTCCTGACAGAGGGCCGGGAAGCCACAGCCCAACATCTCGTCGACATTGCCGCGCGCCTGCAGGTTGAAAGCTCATGAGCAGCACCGACATGGAGCGCCTTGTCGTTCAACTAGACGCCAAGATCACCGGCCTGCAGAACGGCGTGAACAAGGCAATGGGGCTTACGCGTAACATGAGCCGGAACATGGAGCGCAATAACAAGCAGGTTGCGACGTCGTTCCGAAACATGGCCAGCTCCATTGCGCTGGTGCATGGGCCTCTAGGTGGCATTGCCAGCCGGTTTAGCGCGACGGCATCGATTTTCAGCCGCACCAATCTGCTTATGGGTGCCACGGTTATTGGTATTGGTGGCGTGACATTCGCGTTCACCAAAATGCTCGGCGTGGCCCGTGAGGCAATCTCCGAGTTCGACAAACTTGGCAAGTCGGCCCGCACGGTCGGACTGGACACCGACCTCTACCAGTCGCTTGGATTCGCTGCGCTTGAGGAGGGTGTCGACGGACTAGACGGCGCGCTTGAGCAGTTCACGGTGCGCGTTGGTGCGCTGCGGAACGGCCAAGGCGAGTTGGCAACGTTTCTGGACAAGACCAACAAGTCGCTGCTTGAGCAATTGCAGCTCGCCACCACGCAAGAGGAGCGCCTGCGCCTGATAGCCGACGCCGTGGCTAATGCCACCAGCGCTGAGGAAAAGGCAACCATAGCACGGGCGGCGTTTGGTCGTTCTGGCATGGATATGGTCCGCATTCTCAAAGACGGCGCAGACGGTCTGGACGACTTCACTAAGCGCGCTCGCGAAATGGGAATTGTTGTCGATCGGGAAGTTATTGCCCGCGCTGAGGAAATGAATAACGAACTGGGTGTGGCCAACAGAATAATTCGGCATGATTTGATGGTGGCATTCGTTGACTTGGCGCCCGTCGTTATCGAAGCCGCAAGGGCGATCGGTACAGTTGCGCGTGCCATCCGCGACACGGTCGACGCCGCCAAACTGATGAGCGGCAATCTGGACCTTGTGGGCACGGACAACCTTGTTGCGCGTCAACGGGTGCTTGGACAGGAATCCATTGAGTTGGGGAACCAACTCGAAGCATTGCAGTCCAGAAGCCAGTACATGTCTGGCATCGCTGCTGAGGTTCACCAGGCGTCGATCGATCATATCCGCGCGCAACTCGACGCGAACTACGCGCAACAGGCCGAAATCGAGGCCATCCTTACCGGCCGTCGCGCGTCCATAACGGTAACGGCAAACCCGCAAGACACTCAAACCACAGTGCCCGTCGGAAGCGGCGGCTCCAAGTCTTCGGCATTCATGTCGGCGATGGAAGCTATTTCCAATCGCATCGATATGATTAAGGCCGAGACGGAAGCATTGAGAGAAGCCGGCCCGCTTATTTCAGAAATCCAAATCCCGAGGAGGGCCGCAGAATGAGCTGCTATTTCGCAATACGATTTGACGACCGCATCGAAATGATGACCGACGGCGCAGTGTTCAACATAGAAGGCCGGTTTGTCCGCGACAAGAACAAGTCTGGAGTGGCGTTATTCGCGCCAGTTGCCGTTGCGGGTGTTGGCGAAGAGCCCGACATCGAAGTAATGACGGAAGTGGTGCTAACCGCGGCGTTCTTTCTGAGTTCGGTCGACGAGATGATCGAAGTGCTGGGCGAGGAATTGCCTAAGTTCGAGCCAACAATCGGCGCAAGCGCGATCGTGATTGCATGCATATCAGAAACACGCGGGCCGCTGATCCTCACATACAAAAACACCGAGGACCGCCTGGTCAATCGTGGCGACAGCCACGCTTTTGGTCCGGGCCTCGATATCGACGAAATGTTGGCCACGGGTGTGGATTTCTCATTCCCAGACGGTCTGCGGTCGGACGGTGTGCAGCTCTTGAAAGCCATGCGGGCCAAGCCCTGCGAGCAGTTTGCCGGGCTGCCATTGGGCCACTACGTTGGCGGTCACATCGATTGGACTGTTGTGGACCGCAACGGCGCCCGTGTGGAGCGGGTGCTCGATTGGGATGATGTGCCGGGCCAGCCGATTGAGGTGGGCGAACGCGAGAGCTTGCTAAGCTCCCGATGTCATGCGCGCAGGACCCCTTCTGTCGAATCCATGCGGGAAGCTCAGCGGCGCGATGTCGAGGTGACGTCGATGCTGCTTGAGGGCGTCATGCGCAAACACAGCAATAAGGACTAGAACATGGCACTTCTAACGATGCCCTCTGACTACGCAATGGGCACCATAACTCTTGAGAATGGCTCTGACGAGTTCTCTGGCGCAGATACCGCATGGCAACTTATTGGACTACGCGAAGGTGATCTTCTCATCGACGTTGAGGGAGCAACCGAGTTCTGGGCGATTATTGGCGAGATCACGAGCAATGTTGGGGGGCGTCTTACGCGGCCGTGGGCTGGCCCGACCCTTACCGATGCCGCCTATCGTATGCGCTTTACCAGTGACGGTGTGCGTTCTACAGCCCAAGCTGCCATGCTGCGCCAGCAACTCGGCAACGGCAATTTGCAGGCGATGGCGGGGCTCAACGGTGCGGCAAACCTTTTGCCGATGTTTACGGCGCCGGGGGTTCTGACGCTGGTCGCAAAGACTGAACTTGTTAGCGGCGCGAATTATGACATTCAGGTAGCGGATGTACCGGCCCGCGCTTTATACGATGATATGGAGCAGCCTTTTGCTGTGCTGGCCTCCGATGTGGGGAACACCTTCGGACCGGAAAATGCCGGGCGTTCGGCGATCTTTTCCAAGAATAGCAATGCCAGCGGCGATTGGTCTGACCCTGCGTATGTGACCGGGGCAGGATATAGCCTTTCGATTGGCGTTGTTGATGCAGTCCCGTTCGGCGAGTCGCCCAATGTCACGCTGACGCCTGGCGCAGGTGGTGGCGCGCTGAACTTCGAGATTCCGGCTGGCATGATCGTAGAGCCGGGGTCGATCACAACGCTTGCGGCAGATCAGGACGCTGTGTGGGACTGGGTGCCCATCACAGGCGGTTATCAGGTCAACCTCTCGATACCTCGCGGCCCTGCCGGCGATATCGACGGCGTGACGCCATTCTGGCAAACCCGGATCACCAACGATGCCGATGCAGAAGCGGCCCGAACGGGTTTGGGTGCGGTTGGTGGACCGGCATCGGCGGTTGATGACCACATAGCGCTGTTCGATGGGACGACTGGCAAGTTAATCAAAGACAGTGGGTTGAAGCCAGAAGATATTGGTTCGGTTGATGCACTGTTTGAAGAAGATTTACAGAAATCACCGGCTGAACAGGCTGTTGCACGTACCAATATTGGGTTGAATGCCAATGAGCTGATCTGGTTCTCGAAAGCCATTGGCGAGTACTATTCCCATGACGGCACAGTGGGTGCCGCAATCCCGCCTGCTGATCCCGGCGATGGGCTTGGTGTCTGGATTGAGCTAACAGCGGGCCTAACGGGCAGCGGTCAATTTAACGAGGGGAAACTTACAAGCGAGAGCGTTACAGGTTCGGCACCGCTTGTTAATGCGACGGCGGTTGTTGCTTGGGGCGGCAGCCCGATGAATGGTCAGACTATCCGTCTCTTGAACACAGAAGAACGTTATCTCATGCCGCGTTCTGCATCAATTGGCAATGTTGCAAACGATCAAGTCCAGCAAATGACCGGAACCCTGTCACGTGCGGGAAGTAATCGTGTAATCTTCAATGGGGGGAGTGGGGTATTCGATCTCCCATCGGGATCTGATAACTTCATCCCTGCTAGTGCCGGGTCGGCATCCACTTGGAGCGGCAACGTCACATTCGACAGCGCTGGCAGTTCGCGTTCCGGAAATCACACCAACGTCAAACGACAGTATGTCAAAGTGTATCGGAGGATCGCATGACAATTCATTTTGCAATGAATGGGGGCATTGGAACGGATAAAGAACTGCCGGAAAATGCTATTGAGATTAGCGCAGAGCAATACCAAGCAGCTCTTGTCGGCATTCAATCCGGGAAAGAAGTGTTTCTCGAAGGCAATAGCTTTATTCTTCGTGACCAAGCACCGTCCAAAGAACACGCTTGGGAAAATGGTGAATGGGTTGCGCCGCCTGAACCAGAACCACCTATCCCTGACCCAAACTCGCCCTATGCACTCTACAAATCCAACTTCATCGAGCGCATGACGCCCGAGGAGGCCGAGAAGTTCGAGCAGGAGCTGAATGCCTCAGAACTCGCCAAGCTGCGCCTGATGTATCACGCGGTTGAGTATTTCGTCTCTGACGATCCGCTGTTTGCTGTTTTGCATTGGGAGCTAACGCAGGCGTTTGGCGAAGATCGGGCGGATGAGCTATTGGTTAGGCCAGAGTAAATAGGACCGGGCCGCCTGTTGGGGAGGGGCCTAGACGACGGCCCGGTTCAAGCCGCTGACAGGACGTGGCGGCCACGGGAATAGTTGCAGGGAAAATGGGTGACATCAAAAAGAAGCGGGTGACGTTTGGTCTACTAGAGATCGCAAGTCGTGCTCCGTAGCATGGTAATCTCGCTAGAGTCAGTCGTCTTCAGAACGATCCACGGTTAGACTATCGTAAAGCAGTTGCTGGCTCTTATCTGCGCTCGGATGCCAGATACGCCAGTGGCTGAAAACAACTCCGTGCTGCCGACAAATAGTGATCTCACCGCTGTCAACATCGGCACAAACCATGCCATTAGAGCCGGTAGATGCCACGATAAAGTAATGCTGATCCACAAGTATTAGATCGCCGACCATTGGTGTGCGCCGATAATCAGAGGTTGCGGTTGGCAGAACTGCCTCAAGTTGAGCTTCGGGAAGCGAGATGATTGAGCTGGGCGCGTCTCGGACATAGGTTCTAATCCCGTCGATGACGAGACAGCCGAGGCTGCCGTTCCTGCGTAATCCTATTAAACCAAGTATCGGTTGGCCGTCATCATATACAAGTGCCAGGTCTCCTTTATGGTCGTCGTGGGATTCGGTGAGAGTATGATTGCATATTGCCTTCATCGGGGAACTTCCGTTCGCAGTTAATATGGCTTCCACGAAGTTTCACTGAGTCCCGAACGAATGTCCATTTCTGCTGCCAAATGATTTTGCGCGCCACACTTCCGTTTCAGTCAGTTTACCCGCCGGTTCCAAGCACTAATGGCCTCTTCAGGGGTGACCTCTTGATACACTCCGATTTCGCATCCTGAGCAGACAATCGAAGCGAGGTGCCACTCGCAACTATTACCGGGCGGGCTGGTGTTGTGATAAATTCTGGCAGTGCCCCCGCAAAAAGGACATGGCTTAAGGTCTGGCGCATCGTTCTGATCTGATCCAGTCATTTGGCACCCCTCGCCTTAGGCTTCTTTGCGAGAAACTCCTTTGCGCGCTGGTGAATCTCGCGCTCTGACTTCAGCGTCGACTTCACGGTCTCTACCGATCGGGTCGGTTCCACCCGCATCCCCTGCCAAATTGCCAGTAGGTCGGAATCGCTAAAGAGGACTGTCCGCCCGGCAACGGAACAATGACCCGTTCGGCGAGCCAAGCGTGCGAGTGCGTTCTTGCTCAGCCGAAGGCGCTCTGCCGCCTCTTCGAGCGTATATATCGTTTCGAGGACTGGGGGTGTCATGATTCACCCTTCAGCGCCACGCCAAGCCCGCTGGCAGTAGCACCCTCGTCAAGAAACTGGACGCCGGCTAATTCTAGGGCGGTTCGGATGGTGGCGACCGTGTCGGCCTTGAGCTCTTCGCCCCGCTCCAGTCTGCTTATCGTATTTGAAGAAACGCCGGCCATTCTGGCCAGGTCACGCACCCCAATTCCCAAGGCTGCGCGAGCCATCTTGATCTGCTTCGGCACCACCGAATACCCCACCGATAACAAAATCGCGACATAGTTGCGATTTTAATTGACTAATGCTTGTTAACCCTATAATCGAAACAGTGTAGCGAATTTCTCCCACTGAACAACAGATCATTTAGGGCCACTCAAAACATGATTAACAACAGTTCGCGCAGTGCGCACAAAGAAAGTGACCAGCCGAACCCGAAAGCCGGCAGGGTTATCGAGCACCATCTCGCCGAACTCCACATGTTCGGACAAGCACCGCAGATTGTCTGGGTAGCGACGGATAGCGCTCAGGCTGAGAAAAAAGCGGCCTGACGTGTCGCCGTGGCGACAGGGTGGCGACGCAGCCCAAACCGCAAAGCCGCCCATTGTGGCGGCTTTCGTCTATCCGATTGATTCTACTAGAGGTTTTTGGTGGGTGTACAAGGACTCGAACCTTGGACCCGCTGATTAAGAGTCAGCTGCTCTACCAACTGAGCTATACACCCAAACCCAATCGCGGCGCGCCGGAGCGCCCCGCTGCAAGTTGCGCCTCTCTAACAAACGCAATCGGTGCTGTCTAGCGTCAATTGGGGCAAAATGCGCTCAAACGTCAGGAAAGGGGTTTTGGCTGGTGCCCAGGAATGCCTTCTCGCCCCATAGCCTGCGGATCACGTCATCACGACCGCAACCAATGCGGTAACGCTCGTAATGGGCAGGGTTCGTAAGATAGAAATCCTGATGTTCGTCGCCAGCTGCATAGAATGTCGCCTCAGGCTTGATTTCAGTCACAATGGTATAGCCGCTTTCCTCAGCGATTGCCGCCTTGCTGGCTTCGGCAAGCCGCATCTGCTCGTCATCGAGCGCAAAAATGGCCGGTTTGTACATCGGTCCCTTGTCGCAGAACTGGCCTGTTGGATCGGTCGGGTCGGTCGTGTGCCAATACACCGTCAAAAGCTGATCGTAGGACACCACATCGGGGTCATAGGTAACCTCGACCACCTCGTAATGGCCGGTATCCCCGCCATAGGCGACCTCGTTATAGGTCGGGTTTTCCGTATGCCCTCCGGCAAATCCCGAGACGGCCTCGATAACGCCTTCAACCTTCTCGAAATTGGCCTCGACGCTCCAGAAGCAACCTCCGGCGAAAAGTGCGGTCCCGCCAAGCGCGGGCGTGACAACCATGGCCGCACAAGCCGACAGCATGAGTGTAATCATTCGATGGGGCGTCATTGCAATCTCCCTCGTGAGCCGGACCAGCCTGCGCCTCACCCCGGTCACGCGGCAAATCAAAGGACCGTGAGGCTTTTCCGCATCTGTACGCAATCGGCTGCAATGCCGATCAGTTCGGCAAGGCTCCAATCATAGCGCTCCCACCCTAGCGCCCGGTAATAGCCGAGCGCCTCGGGGGCCGCATTGACATAAAGGGTCTGTATGCCGCGAGAGCGGGCAAGCTCTTCTACCCTGTCACCAAGGGCGCGGCCATGCCCCTGCCCTTGCATGGACACGACGATTGCGACCAGCCTTATGGCGCCGGTGCCGTCGCCGAAATCATCCAGCCGGGCGGTGCCGATCGGTTCGCCATCGCGTGTGAGCAGTAACGGCAGATTGCCCGCCGCCCTGTCATCGGGATGATTGGCATCGTAAACCACATCGGCATGGCGCCCTTCAAAAAGAACACTATGCCGAATGTCATGCAGAGCCTCCCATTGCCGGGAGGTCTCTACAAGAATAAGGGTGTATGTCACCCCGCCATCGCGCCTTGGGCTGGCGCACCACGTTCGATCAGCAGCCGGTTATAGGCATTGAGATAGGCACGGGCGGAAGCCACCAGCGTATCGGGTTCGGACGCATTGCCCGACGCGATACGCCCGCTCATTTCAAGGCGCACATGAGCATTGGCCTGCGCGTCGGTGCCGCCTGTTACGCCATCGACGGCGTAGAGCACCAGATGCGGATCGGCTTCCACCGCCTTCTTGATGGCGTTGAAAATGGCATCGACCGAGCCGGTGCCGTCATAGCTGACATCGACCTTCTCGCCATCCACCGACAGCACCATTTCGCAGCGGTGAACGCCGCCGGTCTTGGTGGTCACGCTCATGTCTACGAGCTTGATGCGGTCCCCGCTTGAACCCATTTCATCGTCGACCAGGGCGATGATGTCATCGTCGTAAACGTGCTTCTTGCGGTCGGCCAAATCCTTGAAACGCTGGAACGTCTCCTGGAACTGGTTATCGGCCAGTTCGTAGCCCAGATCCTTGAGCTTTTCCTTGAAGGCGTGGCGACCCGAATGCTTGCCCATGACCAGCGAGGTGGATTTGATGCCGACGCTTTCGGGGGTCATGATTTCGTAGGTGGAAGCATTTTTCAGCATACCATCCTGATGGATACCGCTCTCATGCGCGAACGCGTTCTTGCCCACGATCGCCTTGTTATACTGCACCGGAAAATTGGCTGCCGCCGAAACCACCTTTGATGCGCGCGACAGGTGCGTGGTTTCGATATTGGTGTGATAAGGCAAGGCATCGGCGCGGGTGCGCAAGGCCATCACTACTTCCTCGAGCGCCGCATTGCCTGCACGCTCACCCAACCCGTTGATCGTACATTCGACCTGCCGCGCACCGGCACGCACACCGGCCAATGAATTAGCAACCGCCATCCCCAGATCGTTATGGCAATGGGTCGAGAAAATCGCTTGATCCGAATTGGGGACCATTTCGATCAGACCCTTGATCAGCGCATAATAGTCTTCCGGCGTCGAATAGCCGACCGTATCGGGAATATTGATGGTCGTTGCCCCGGCCTTGATTGCAGCTTCGGTGCAGCGGGCAAGGAATTCGATAGGCGTGCGGGTTGCGTCCATGCCCGACCATTCCACATCGTCAATGAGGTTACGGGCCTGCGTCACGGTTTTGGTGACGATTTCGAGCACTTCATCCTCGGTCTTTTTCATCTGGTGCGCCAGATGGATCGGCGAGGTCGAGACGAAGGTATGGATACGGCCACGTTTTGCAAAGCGCACCGCTTCCCCTGCCCGGTCGATATCGGCAGGAATGGCGCGGGCAAGCCCGGCTATAACGGCGTTTTTGGCGCGTTTGGCAATCGTTGCGACGGCCTCGAAGTCGCCATTTGAAGCGATGGGAAACCCAGCTTCGATAATATCGACGCCCATCGTATCGAGGATTTCGGCCACCTGGAGCTTTTCTTCCAGCGTCATGGTCGCGCCGGGGCTTTGCTCGCCGTCACGCAGGGTTGTATCGAAAATATACACGCGGTCTGTGTTGGACGGCGCGGCTTCGCTCGGACTGCTCATTTCAGGTCTATTCCCTTATTCTTCGGCCACCCGGCTGCAAATCCTGCGTAAGCACGGGAAACAAGGCCGCACAAATTATCTGTTCGGCATATGGCAAAATCCCCTGACGACCCGCTCGCTATTGCGACCTGCCGGTGGTCAGGGGCTGATAAGGAGAAGTAGGAGGGCAGCGGGCAGCAGCAGCGCCGAGCCGATAACAAGGCGCGCGCGCAAAACATCCTGCTTGCGTGCAGCAATTGCGACAGCTCTGTTCGGTGCATTACGGCGCATCGATACGGCCTGAACCCTTGTCATATTCTTCGATGCGCACAATGAGGCAAACAAACGTCCTGCGCAACCCTCTAATGGACCATAAGGGCGCGGAATACGTCAGTTAAAGGCCATAACTGCTGAAAAAACCACGACAATGCCGGAAACACCGGCAATTGTTGATAGCATTTTCCCGCGCTCCCTTGCGCCCGCCTGCCCGGCCTTGATGCGCCGGTAATTGGCCGAAGCCATGCCAACAGCCGCACTGAGAACGATAACGCCGGCGATTTTGATCCAAAACCACACGTCCAGCGCGCCAAAACCGCCATAGCGAAGCCAGATCAGCAACAACCCTGTGATCCAGAGCAGACCCAGACCGATGTGTGAATTGCGCCGCAATATCTCGCCCATCTGCGAAAGACCGGCTTCAGGCGCAGGGGCTTTGGCACTAAGCCTGCCCACATTGGCAAGCGCGATACCCGACCCCATGCCGAGCACAAGACCGATAAAATGAATGAACAGCAAAATTTTGAACAGCAAGTCCATGTCAAAGCCCCCCAACCTGCAGCCGAGACTATATCACTCGTCGAAATCCAGCACACCTTGCGCCAGCACCACGGCTGCACCGCCAATCCCGGCGCGCTGCAGCTTGCCCTCCGACATATGCAATTGCAACTCGATGACGCTCGGGCGTCCCATTTCAAGGCCCTGACGCAGCCGGATCGAGTGATTGCCTTCCGCATATTCTGGCTGTTCGGCCAAAAGCCCGATCAGCGCTGCCGCCGCCGATCCAGTCGCGGGGTCTTCGCCAATTCCGGCACCGACTCCAAACATCCGGGCAGCGTAGTCATTTCCCCGTTCACCCGACGTTTTGGTAAAGACATATACCGCAGGATGATCGCCGGTATAGACGCTAGTCCAGCCGCGACGCTCAAGACTTATCGATTCAAGCACCCGTGCGTCTCGTACCGGGATCAGATAGAAAGGCAGACCTGCCGAATAGCGGCCCGCCTTGAGATCGCCGCAGCCAATATCGCTTTCCGTCAGACCCAGCGTCCGGGCGACAGCGTCCAGATCGGGCGCTTCGTCAATTCGCTGCGGCAATTGCGGCAGGCTAAACCGCGCATATCCGGTGCGCTTGTTTTCCCGCTCCATTACCGACGTTACAAGCCCGATACCAAGTTCGAGCCGGATGGCCGAAAGCCTGTTCTCCAGCCCCAAAAGCACGCTGGCGCCCACGGTCGGATGGCCTGCGAAAGGCAATTCCCGGCGCGGCGTAAAGATGCGCAAGGACGCGGTATGGCGCTCGCTTTTCGGTGTGCGCACAAACACCGTTTCCGACAGGTTGAACTCTCCGGCAATGGCCTGCATGCGCGCATCGGAAAGTTCATCGGCCTTGAGAACGACCGCCAGCGGATTGCCTGCCAACCGGTCGCGGGTAAACACATCAAGAATGTAATAGGTTAGTTTCATTGCATTGCCCTTACGCCGAACCACCGTCATAAGCATATGATTCTGCATTTATGCCAAGGTGTTGGCATATGCCGCGCACAACCAGCATGTGATCGAGATGTTCGGGCACGCCTGAAACCGTGATCGCGCCGACAACGCCGACATTCTTGATGCGGATGGGAAAACCACCGCCCGCCAATACATAGTCAGCTGCCGACAGGCCGCTATCGGCGGGAAAGGCGCGATTTTGCGGCGTCGCTTTGCGCTCGAGCACCATTCGGTAGCTGCTTTTCCCAAAGCGTTTGACCACGTTGATCTTGCGCCGCACCCAATCGGGATTGTCCGCGCTGGTGCCGGGCAGTGCCATATAGAAAAGCTGCCGATCCCAGAAGCGAATATCGCAAACGATACCAAGATGTTCGGCGCGGGCAAGCTCGCGGATCGTTGAGCCGATCTCGAATGCGATCTCCTCATCGAAACGCTCGAAAACCAGATCGTTTTCATGGGCGATGACGCTGGCCAGATGATGCTGGGACATGTGCGGCCTCCCTCTTCCTTTTTTCTTATCCGATTTGCCTGGCACAGAAACAAAAAAACTGCGCACCGGAACGTCCGATGCGCAGCCCATTATTTTCCAAAATGGAGCAGCGGATCAGTTGCGCTCTTTGTCGACCAGTGCGCCAGCCTTGATCCACGGCATCATGTCACGCAGCTTGGTGCCGACTTCTTCAATCTGGTGCGCATCGTTGTTGCGGCGGATCGCTTTGAATCGCGCGGCTCCCGAACGGTGTTCCTGCATCCACTCGGACGTGAAGCGGCCCGACTGGATGTCATTCAGTACGCGCTTCATTTCAGCCTTGGTTTCCGAGGTGATGATGCGCGGGCCGGTGACATATTCGCCCCACTCGGCAGTGTTGGAAATCGAGTAGTTCATGTTGGCGATGCCGCCCTGATAGATAAGGTCGACGATCAGCTTCACCTCATGCAGACACTCGAAATAGGCCATTTCCGGCGCGTAGCCGGCTTCGACCAGCGTTTCAAAACCAGCACGGATGAGTTCGACAAGACCACCGCAGAGAACGGCCTGTTCGCCGAACAGGTCGGTTTCGCATTCCTCCTTGAAGGTGGTTTCGATGATGCCCGACCGGCCGCCCCCGACGCCCGAAGCGTAGGAAAGGCCAAGGTCGTGTGCATTACCCGAAGCGTCGTGATGAACAGCGATCAGGCATGGCACGCCGCCTCCCTTCTCGAATTCGCCGCGCACGGTGTGGCCGGGGCCTTTCGGCGCGACCATCAGGACGTCAACGGTGTCCTTGGGTTCGATCAGGCCAAAATGCACGTTCAAACCGTGCGCGAAAGCCAGCGCAGCGCCGTCACGGATATTGGGCGCGATATCGTCGCGGTAAATGTCGGCCTGCAACTCGTCAGGTGTCGCCATCATCATGAAATCGGCCCAAGCGGCTGCTTCGGCAACGCTCATGACCTTGAGTCCGTCGGCTTCGACCTTCTTCGCCGTCGCAGAACCCGGACGCAGGCCGACCGCAATTTCGGTCGCGCCGGAATCTTTCAGGTTCAGCGCATGCGCGCGGCCCTGGCTGCCATAGCCGATAATGGCTACTTTCTTGGACTTGATAAGATTGATGTCGGCATCCCGATCATAATAAACGCGCATTGGTTTCTCCCATTTCTCGCATTTCGTTGAAGTCGATTACGCCCCGTAGAGCGCGAAAAACTGTTCCCGCGCCCGGCGGGCATCGGCGGCGATTGTCTGCTCGTCAAGCTCCATCCGATCGCCGAGCAAAAGCCGGATCTGAACGTCTCGAACCACAAGGCCGAAAAAGGTGCGGAAAGCGGTTTCGCAATCCTCAAACGACAAGAGACCGGCGTCACGGCCGGCCTGAAGCACTGGCTTCAGGCGCCGCCCCATCGCATAGCGCCCGTTCTCAAGCACGATGGCTCCGAGATTGCGCTTCTCCTGCCCCGCATGGCTGACCGCCAACCGATTGAGCGCCACGGAAATATCGCCAGCCAGAACGCTCAAAAGGTCGCGACCGAATTTTTCCAGCGCGATGGCGAGGGATTTGGCCGTCAGCGTTTCCCGATCCACCGGAACCATGCGCACCTTTGCAGCCTGCCATTGAACCGTTGCTGTCAAAAGCCCGTCGCGGTCGCCAAACCACTTGTACAGTGTTTCTTTCGAGCAGCTTGCCCGGCGCGCAACTCCGGTCATGGTCAGCCCATCACCGCCGTCCACGAGCAGCCCCAGGGCGGCATCGAGCACGGCGCGCTGGCGCTCGGTCAGATTGTCTTCACCAATGGTAAGGGTAGGCGGTGTCACGCTGTATAAGCTCTAATTCGTTGAAATGATCTGCGCCCGCTAACACATAATCACCGCGGCTGCACGATGGGATCGGCAATCTCATGCGTAAAACCGGGCGCCATGTCGCTTTTGACGCTGCATATCCAGCCGTACCGTACGGTACGGTTCGGTAAATTGCAAGGTCGAAATCAGGCTTTGCAGAATGGGGCTGAATCAGCGAGAATCACGCCAACACAGATCTATTCTGCATCAGTCAGGGAATTGCCGCGATGCACAAGCCACTTCTCGCCACCGCAATTATTTTTGCGCTTGCCGTCCCTGCCCTTGCGCAGGAAGCCGACGGCATAACCTCCGCGCCCATGGTCGGCGCTTCGCTCACCGAAAAAATATGGATGCGCAGCGACAATCCCGGCCTGCCTGGTTCAATGGTGCTGTTTCTGAGCGAGGGCACCATGCTGATGGATTCCTGCTGGGAAACCTACCGCATCAACACATGGCAGATGATTGATGAGGACAATATCACATGGGACGAGGATGGAATGGCGATCGCGGCCGAAATCGTCGAACTCAACGAAGCCGAGTTGATTCTCTCGCTGCACCTTGGAGAAGAAACCGTCGAGCAGCATTTTGAAGCCGCTCCGGTTCCCTATATCTGTCCCGACCTGCCACGCTAGAGTGCTTACCGAATAAGTGGAAACCACTTATTCGGTTCGGAAGCGCGACAACACAAAGACTCTAAGATCAGGTCGAGAAATCGCAGTAATATTGCGGGATGCCGCGATAGGTCCCGAAGTCGGTGGTAATGCCGACAATATTGTCCGGGTCTGCATCGAGCGCGGTGGAAGAGGCCAGGGCCAGCGGCACAAAAGTTGCTTCCAGCGCTGGTTGGTCTGGCTGGAAGTAAACGCTGACAATGCTGATCCCGCTATCGATACCCATGATGAAGGCGATGTGGCTGACCTCGAAATCCTTCCACATGCCTTTGATCGGTATGCGAACCTCGCGATATTCGTCTTCAATCTGAATTTCCAGATCATTGAAATAGGGCCGATATTCTTCCGGCAGCGGGATGGGCTCGCCTTGGGCGATGCTGGCCCATATCCGATCAAGATCGGGATCGATGTGGCACTGCTCGGTCAACCCGTCTAGCAGCATGGACAAATCGAGATGGGTTGGCGGCTCATCGCCCAACCCCACGAACCCCAAGACTGCAACGACGCTGCCCATGACGACATCGCCAGCCTTATCCACCCATTCAAACATCGGTTTCTTGCCTCGAAAAAATAAGGGCCACCTTCCGGCAGCCCTTATTACGCGATTTTTTCGTGACTAAATAGAGGTTGTAAGACTACGGATTACTCAGCAGCAATGGCTTCAATCTTGCCTTCACGAGCAGCCTTGGTGGCATTGGTCCACCAGACGAGCTGATCGAGCATATCCTTGGCGCTGCCGCCGATTGCGCCTTCGATATCGGTCATCGGACCGTTGGCGCCCATCGGATGCACCTTCATGAATTCAGCACCGGCAATATGAACGGCAGAACGGGTGGAAGCAATCTGCAATTCGACGTTGATGGTCCGCAGGTGCTCAATGGCACGCGCTGCGCCCATTGAACCGTAACCGACAAAACCTGCAGCCTTCTGGGTCCATTCTACATAGGCCTGATCGATCGCATTCTTCAGCGCGCCGGTGATCGAGCGGTTATATTCAGCAACAACGAAAATATAGCCGTCAAATTCGGCAACCTTTTTCTGCCATGCAACGGCCTTGGGGTCCTGCGTCGGCACCCAGGCGTTGGAGGCCACCTCGTTGAAGAAAGGCAAATCGAAATCGCGCAGGTCGAGCAATTCGACGTCCATATCGTCGCGAGCTTTGGCCTGTTCCAGAATCCACTGCGCGGGCTTGTCAGCAAAGCGGCTGTCGCGCGTGGACGAGATGATGATACCGATTTTTGGCTTGGACATGAGCAGTTCCTCATTCATTGGTTACGTAAAGTGCGTAACGCCCAATATGTAACTTTTGGTCCATCGCACAAGTAGGCACATTGGTGTCACCGGGTTACATTCATCTGCCCATCGGATGGCCGACCACAAACCAACGCCCCTCCAACATACTGATAAACTTTAGACTTTTTTCTACCACAGGCACTAGAGGAAATTTGAAACGATTGTTCGTCCAAAGCAAACAATCTGGACGCTCGCACCGAACCTGCTATTGACGTTCGATGACAAGGCGGACGTTACCGACTGGCAGACCGAACATGCGGACCAGCGCTTCATTGATGATCGCGCCATCGGCGCGCCGATAAAGAATGTCCGAAAAAGACAATCGCGTTACCTCGCCATTGGCCTCTATATCGGCGGTATAATCGAGGGTAATGCCATTTTCGGTTTCACGCACATCGGCCTCTCCGACGACATCCTCGCGCATGCCGCTCCAGCGCCCCGGAGCGGTTCGGGTGAAGCGCCAGGTAAGCTGCTGGACCTCGCCGTCATCCCAATAAAAGTCCTCGACCACCGTCAGGGTATCGCTGCTCAACGTGCCATTGAGATCGACGTCAAATCCACGCCTGTACCCGGTAATGGGCACGACAAACTCGCCCCGTCCGCGCGATTGCCCCGCAAAGGCTTCATCCAGAGTCAGCGAAGTATCGGCGGATAGCGGTACCCGAGGCACACGAGCACAACCGCCCAACGCAAGTGCTGCCAATCCCCCAGCCAAAAGTGTCCGTCTGAGCATATCGTCCCCCTACCCTTCGATCCGCGCTGTACCGGTTTCGCCATTATTGCGAATCCATTGCACCTGATCAGGCCCGATCCATGTGAGGTTGAAGCACATCGGTTCGCCGTCGTACCAAGTCTCGAATTGCTGGCAGAGCCGGTCGGCATCGATCCACCAGCGTCCGCGGTCGCGCGGTTGCATGAACCGGCCCAGCCCCAGCGCCTGGCCATCACCGTTCACTTCGCCATTGGCGAGATAATTGAGTGGGAATTCACCGCCGAAAGGCGCAGCGAGATAGATGCGTTTTCCAATAATCTCGCGCTCTATATCGCTGGCGGACAAAGGTTCGGACTGCGCGGGCGAAGCGGCACAAAGGGCCAAAGCCACACCGGTCGCAAGTGCAATTCGCATGACAACCCTCCAAAATCGTTTGGAGTAGTTACGAGCCAACCCGTGAACGGATCACCCCTTTTAGGGGTTCACGCGATCACATCTGCCTCGATGTGCTAGACCTCCAGCACGGCCCGATACTTCCTCACCGCTTTGGCAAAGCCATAAAGCAACGCATCGGCGGTGATCCCATGCCCGATCGAAACTTCATCGACGCCGGGAACATGGGCCTGGAAATCGGGCAGATTGGCCAGCGTCAGATCGTGCCCGGCATTAAGTCCCATCCCGGCGGCCTTGGCGGCGCGTGCTGTCTCGGCAAGGATGGCAAGCTGGGCCCTGCCCGCTTCCGGATCATCGTAGCAGGAACCGTAAGGGCCGGTGTAAAGCTCAACGCGGTCTGCACCGGTCGCCTTGGCCGCTTCTATGCCAGCCATCCCGGCATCGGGATCGCAAAACAGCGAAATTCGACGCCCCGGCACCTTCAAACGCTGGACAACCGAGGTCAGGAAATTGCCTTTCCCGGCAAAATCCCAACCATGATCGGAAGTTGCCTGCGCCGGGTCGTCTGGGACAAGCGTGACCTGATGAGGATTAACCGCCTCGATCAGATCGAGAAACTCATCGCTGGGATAGCCCTCGATATTGAACTCGGCCTGCGGATATTCAGCATCGAGCAACGCCTTGATCTCAGGCACATCCGAGCGCCTAATATGCCGCTCGTCAGGGCGCGGATGCACCGTCACCCCCACCGCACCGGCATCGAGCACGATCCGGGCGATACCCACCACGCTCGGCCAAGGCAGATCGCGGCGATTGCGCAATTGCGCAACGGCATTGAGGTTGACGGAGAGCTTTGTCATGGGATGGTCCGGAACTTAATAGTCTTTATGAGGCTCTCTCTAGCGCGAAACAGCGCACACAAGAACCCTTCTTTATGCGTATGGGCCGCCGACACCGGCCTTAAGTTGTCGGCGGCAATGTCGTGCGCTTGCGCGAGTGCATGACGAGAATCACCCCGCTAATCGTCACCAGGACGATACCGGCCATGGCAATCGCGTTGGGCAATTCACCGAAAAGCACAAAGCCAAGCAGCATGGCCCAAAGAATCGAGCTGTAAAGAAAGGGCGCAACCACCCCAACCGGTGCAACCCGGAAAGTGAGAAAGATAAAGAGTTGCCCAAACATAAGGAAAAACGCCGAGCCGGTCAGAAGCCAGATATGTTCGGGACGCGGCATCACCCATTCATCAAATAGAAGCGTTGCAATACCGGACGCCAGCATCACCATGATGACCGCGCCATAGGCGACAATCGGACCGGGCATTTCAGCAGGCACCTTGCGGGCGGCAAGATCGCGCGCCGCCATGCCGCCAGCCGCTGCCAAACCCAAAAGCGCCCAGGGCGAAATCGCATCCATTGTGGGCTGCGCGACGAGCAAGGCACCGATGAACCCGACAACGATCAGCCCAATCCGCATCAGCCCCAGCTTTTCGCCGAAAAGAAAGGCTGCACCGATCAGGAGGATCATGGGCGAAAGCTGACCGATTGCCGTTATGTCGGCAATGGGCATTCGTGCCAGCGCGTTGATGAAACAAAAGACGGTGATGATCTCGAAAAGATTCCGCAGCAGCGCCCACTTGTTGCCGATCATCGAAAACTTCGATGCCGTGCGCGTAAAAAAGACGAGCGGCAGACACCATAGCGCCGCCGCCACGCCACGCATGAAAAGCACCTGAAAAACCGGCAACTCAGCGGTCGCAAACTTCATCAGGGAGTCATTTGTGACAAAACATGCTGTCGCGGCAACCATGAGAATGATGCCGCGAACATTCGCCGAAAGCGCTGGCAATTTGGTTACATGCCTTCCGAACCGCGGGTAATCGCGGCAAGACCGGTGCGAACCACTTCGACAAGCCCCAGCGGGGCCATGAGCGAAATGAACTGCTCCACCTTGGAGGATTTGCCCGTCACCTCGAACACGAAACTTTCGGTCGACGCATCGATCACCTGCGCGCGGAAGGCGTCAGCAAGACGCAGCGCTTCCACACGATGCTCACCGACACCGGCGACCTTGACCAGCGCCAACTCGCGCTCGATGGCATTGCCTTCCGCTGTCAGGTCGTGAACCTTGTGAACCGGCACCAGCCGCTCAAGTTGCAGCTTGATCTGCGCCAGAATCTTTGGCGTCGCGACCGTTACAACGGTAATCCGTGAGCGGTGCTTGTCGTGCTCGGTTTCCGATACCGTGAGCGAGTCGATATTGAACCCGCGCGCCGAAAACAGCCCGACCACGCGCGCGAGGACGCCCGGCTCGTTATCGACAAGCACCGTCAGGGTATGGCGTTCGGGTTCCTGAGTCTGCTGGGTCAGAAAATAGGCCGAACCGGTCGGCAGCAAATTTGCGTTCATGTTCATTGTCCTCAAGCGCTCCCTTAAACGAGAACCTTCCCTCTTTCATCGATGATCGAACCGATATCGGCCGTATCGGGCAGGATCATTTCATTATGCGGCTTGCCCGACGGGATCATCGGCAAGCAATTTTCTTCCTTGGAAACAAGGCAATCGAACAGCACCGGCTTTTTGATATTGATCATCTCGTCGATGGCATCGTCGAGTTTTGCCGGATCGTCGCAGCGAATACCATGACCGCCATAGGCCTCGGCGAGCTTTACGAAATCGGGTAGCGCATCGGAGTAGGAATGGGAATAGCGCCCGCCATGCAGCAATTCCTGCCACTGGCGCACCATACCCATATATTCGTTATTGAGGATGAAAATCTTGACCGGCAGATCATATTGCAGCGCCGTCGACATTTCCTGCATGGTCATCTGAACCGAGGCTTCCCCGGCAATATCGATAACCAGCGCATCGGGATGGGCGACCTGAACGCCGATTGCGGCAGGTAAGCCATACCCCATTGTGCCAAGCCCCCCCGAGGTCATCCAGCGGTTCGGCTCATCGAAGTGGAAATGCTGGGCAGCCCACATCTGGTGTTGACCAACTTCGGTCGTGATATAGACGTCGCGATCCTTGCTGGCCTCATAAAGCCGCTGAATTGCGTGCTGCGGTTTGATGATCTTGTCGGAATTGGTGAAGGCCAGCGAATTGACCCCACGCCACTTCTCGATCGCCTTCCACCATGGCGCAATCGCTTCGGTGCGCGGCTGGTTGGTTTTGGCCCGCCAGATGCGGATTATTTCTTCCATGACCAGATTGACGTCGCCGACGATTGGAACGTCGACGAGAATGTTCTTGTTGATCGAGGACGCGTCGATATCGACATGGATCTTGCGGCTGCCCGGTGAGAACGCATCGATCCGGCCAGTGATCCGGTCGTCAAACCGTGCGCCAAGGCAGATGATGAGGTCGGCATCGTGCATAGCCATATTGGCCTCATAGGTGCCGTGCATACCCAGCATACCCAGCCACTGTTTGCTTGAGGCCGGATAAGCACCCAGCCCCATCAATGTGGATGTAACAGGAAAGCCCGTGAGATCGGCAAGATCGCGTAGCGTGCGGCTGGCTTCATAGCCCGAATTGATAACCCCGCCGCCGGTGTAAAAGACAGGACGCTCCGCCTTAAGCATCATATCGACCGCAATGCGGATGGCCTCGAGATCGCCTTCCATCTGTGGCTTGTAGGTCGGATGACTCATCTTGGCCTGCGGCTTGAGATAACTGCCGAGTGCGAACTGAACGTCCTTTGGAATATCGATCACGACCGGGCCAGGACGGCCCGAGGTCGCGATATAGAAGGCTTCATGCAGGACGCGCGGCAGGTCTTCGATCGATTTGACGAGATAATTGTGCTTGGTGCAGTTGCGGGTGATACCGACCGTATCGCATTCCTGAAACGCATCCGATCCGATCAGCGGTGTGGGCACCTGGCCCGTGATGCAGACCAGTGGGATCGAGTCGAGCAGTGCGTCGGTCAGCCCCGTGACGGCATTTGTGGCACCGGGGCCGGAGGTGACGAGAACGACGCCGCATTTGCCGGTCGAGCGCGCATAGCCTTCCGCCATGTGGGTTGCACCCTGCTCATGGCGCACCAGGATATGCTGGAGCTTGTCCTGCTGAAAAATCGCGTCATAGATCGGTAGCACAGCCCCGCCGGGATACCCGAAAATATGTTCAACGCCCTGATCGATCAGGGCCTGGACAACCATTTCAGCGCCGGTCATTTGTTCGGCCATCTCAAGCCACTCCCTTTTCTTCTCGTCTTGCCCGGCATCACCGGGAACCAGATAATAAAAAAGGCCCCGTTTGGGACCTGTTTAGCGCACCGCAATTCGCACGAGGGTTCATGCCCTCATGTTGCGATGCGCCAGCCTACCACAAGAATTAGAGTCGTCCGCATGAGCGGTTTGCTCCCAAGTAAAAATTCCGCGCTATTGGTAGTCAGCCCATGCCATGGGGTCAACCCTAAAAATCACCGGCCAGAATCAAAAAAGGCCCGCACCTTACGGTACGAGCCCTTTTTCTAAAGACTATGCCTGCCGATTAGCCAGCCGGGCAGTTGTCGATATAAAGGCGTCCGTCCGGAGCACGGAAATAGCAACGTTCGGGTTCGCCGGCCACTTGACCAACGACCGCACCAGCTACGCCGCCAACAGCAGCGCCGATTGCAGCACCCTGAATTGTGCCAGTGGTAACCCCGCCAATCACAGCACCGGCACCAGCACCCACGGCAGCGGTCTGCTGCGTCCGCGTACATGCCGTTCCTGCCATAAGCGCGGTAAGAGCTATACCAATAACCAACATTTTCTTCATAATTAAAGCCTCCTTGAGCACACTGGCCAAACCTCACCTGCTCTTTAACGTGGAAAGCCGCCCTTCGTTCCACTGACAGGCCATAAAAAGCGAAACCGGCACATGCCAAGTTTCAGTCTTTTGAGGTTCACCTTCACTAGTTAACGCAAAAATATCAGTTCTTACAAGGACTTTCCTTTCCCAGAGAACTGAGCATGCATCACTGTAACGCCCATTGCGGCCCAAATATGGACTGACAAATCAGTTGCATCGGTGTAGGGACACTGCTCGGTCTGCAATTTCACCTTCGCGGGCCATTCAATGTCCTGTGGGAAGGCTTGAACAATGTCATCGGCTATAGAGGCACGCCCGGCACGCAGTTGGGCGGGAGAATTCCGTGCCATGTTTATTCTGGCGTGGCCGCTCGTCGTCGCGCAATTGGCGCAGAACGCCCTGTTCACTACCGACGTCATCATGATGGGCTGGCTCGGCCCGGAATTCCTGGCCGGCGGCACGCTGGCAACGGCATTTTTCTCGCCATTCCTGCTGCTTGGTGGCGGCATTGTCGGCGCGGTCGCTCCGCTTGCAGCCCAAGCCCTTGGCGGCAAGAAGATCAAGAACGTCCGCCGGGTTATCCGGCAAGGTTTTTGGGCTTGCCTGATCGTTTCGGCGCTTCTCATCCCGTTGATCTGGCAGATCGGCCCGATCTATCGGATGCTCGGCCAGGACCCTGTGCTGATCTCCCACGCCGAAACCTATATGCACATTGCCGTCTTTGTGCTCTTGCCTGGTCTGGGCCTGTTTGCGATCCGCGCATTTCTGTCTGCACTGGGCTCGACCCAGGTCATTCTCTACGTCACTCTAGGGGGTGTAGTCATCAATGCCCTGTTCAACTACGCACTGATGTTCGGCAATTTTGGCTTCCCGCGCCTTGAGTTGCGCGGAGCTGCAATCACCACCGTCATCGCCAATATTGCCATGTTCCTGGCGCTGATGATCTTCACCCTGCGCCACCGCCGCTACAAGCGCTTCCACATCCTCCTGCGCCTCTGGAAGCCCGATTGGCAACGGCTGCGGGATATCTTCAGGATCGGCACACCGATTGGCCTGACCATCATGGCAGAAGTCGGCCTGTTCTCGGTTGCAACGGTGTTCATCGGATGGCTGGGTACGGATGCAGTTGCCGCTCATGCGGTTGCGCTGCAATGCGCTTCGCTTGCCTTTATGGTACCGCTCGGCATCGGCATGGCCTCGACCGTTCGGGTGGGCCTTGCCTTTGGATCGGGCGATAACGATGGCGTAACCAAGGCTGGCTGGATGTCGATATATGTGGGCACCGGGTTCATGGCCATCACTGCTTTGGCCTTCATCACCATGCCCGGAATTTTCGTACGCCTGTTCCTCGATCCGACTGACCCGGCCAATGCGGCAGCATTGGCTTTGGCCGCGGTCTATCTGGGCATGGCTGGCCTGTTCCAACTGGTTGATGGAGCGCAGGTGGTTGCGGCCAGCGCATTGCGCGGACTTTCCGACACCAAAATCCCGATGTTCGTTGCCATCTTCAGCTATTGGGTGATCGGGATGCCGGTGGCCTATATCGCAGGCTTTGTCTTCGATCTCGAGGGCATCGGCGTTTGGCTCGGCCTTGCTGCGGGGCTTGCCGTTGCCGCAGTCGTACTGACAGCCCGCTTCGCCATGCGGGAAAAACTGGGCTTGCTGAATCGCTCACACCTGATCGGCGCGCAATAGCACCCATCACACAAGCACAGGCTGTTCGGCCATATCCTCATTGCCGAACAGTCGCATGTAGCGCGCAATCTCATCGGGTTCACCAACGGCCTTTGCCGGGTTATCCGACAGTTTCACCGCCGGACGCCCATTGGCGCTTGAAACCTTGATGACCATGGAGACCGGCTTGAGTTGCGGTGTATAGGCGGGCGCCACGCCTGCAAAATCATTGGTGAGATTTGTGCCCCAGCCAAAAGCCATGCGCACGCGGCCATCGAAATGGTGGTATGCAGCTTCGATAGAACCGACATCGAGCCCGTCCGAAAAAATCAGCAATTTCTCGCGCGGATCGCGCCCATGCTCTTTCCACCATGAAATGATCTTTTCCCCGCCTTCGATGGGCGGCGCGCTATCGGGCCTGAACCCGGTCCAGTCTGCCACCCAATCTGGCGCGTCGCGCAGAAACCGCGCCGTGCCGAATGCGTCGGGCAAAACGATCCGCAGATTGCCATCGTAATAGCGCTGCCAGTCCTCCAGCACCTTGTATGGTGCCTCCTTAAGCGCTGCATCATCCTTGGCGAGTGCTGCAGCTACCATCGGCAATTCATGCGCGTTGGTGCCCAGAGCTTCCAGATCGGTATCCATCGCAAGCAGCACATTGGAGGTGCCCGTCAACGCCTCGCCCAGCCCTTCCTTGAGCGCCTCCACACTCCAGCGTTGCCAGAGAAAGCTGTGCCGCCGCCGCGTTCCGAAATCGGAAATCTTCAGGTCGGGCAGTTTTTTCAGTCGCTCCACCTTTTCCCAGGTCTTGGCTTTCGCGCGCGCATAGAGCACATCGAGCGTAAAGCGTCCCATGCCATCCATTGCGGCGCGAGAACGCAATTCATTGAGTATTGCGAGTGCAGGAATTTCCCACATCGTTGTTTCGACCCAGCGCCCGTGGAAATGCAGCTCGAACTGCCCGTCATGCGCCGAAAGCTCATAATCGGGCAATTGGAAATCTTCCAGCCAGGCCAGAAACTCGGGCGCAAATATCTGCTTGGTGCCATAAAAGCTGTTGCCCGCCAGCCAGATCATTTCCTTTTTTGAAAATCGCAACGTCCGCGCATGGTCGAGTTGTTCACGCAAGCTCCCAATATCGATCTCTTCGGCCAGCCGGACGCTTGTGGTGCGGTTGGTCAGCGAGAAGGTTGCGTCCACATCGCGATAAAGCCCCCAAATCATCTGGAGCATAAGCAGCTTGTAAAAGTCGGTATCCAGCAGCGACCTTATGATCGGATCGAGCTTGAAGGCGTGGTTAAAGACGCGCCGTGCAATATCGGTTTTGGACGTGCTCAATTGATCTCAACCCCAGCGTCGCGCATTTTGCCCATCATCGTTTCCATCGACCCCGCCAGATCGATACCCCGGCACGCCTTGAGCAGAACCGACGCTGAAAAGCCCTGCTTGACTGCATCGAGCGCCGAATAAGCGACGCAGAAATCGGTGGCCAGCCCCACAAGTGTCAGGTCGGTCAGCCCGCGTTCGCGCAGATAGCCTGTCAGCCCGGTAGGCGTCTGGTGATCGTTCTCAAAAAAGGCCGAGTAGGAATCGATGCCAGGCCGAAAGCCCTTGCGGATGATCAGTTCGGCCCGGCTGGTTTCAAGATCGGGATGAAAGGCCGCGCCATCGGAGCCGATGACGCAGTGGTCGGGCCATAACCGTTGCGGGCCATAAGGCATATCGGTGTCGTCGAACGGCGCTTTGCCGGGATGCGAGGACGCAAAGCTGGAATGGCCAGCCGGATGCCAGTCCTGGGTTAAAACGACGTGCGGAAATTCGCCCATGAGCGCGTTAATGACAGGCACGACCGCATCGCCGTCATCGACCGCAAGCGCGCCGCCGGGGCAAAAATCGTTTTGCACATCGATGACAATCAGCACCTTGTTGCTCATTGCGGCCTCCATGGGTCCATTCTCGTACGTCCCTAACCGGGACATCTGCTCTCACTCCAGTGGCCGCACAATCGGCGCTATTTCCCCCGCCCGTCAACTCCCCACTTGACCTAAAATTTAATGCGTGGAACCTCAGGGCTCATGAACACGCCAATCATCGAACTTCGTCAATCCGAACAGCGCGTTGCCGCTGCCCTTGCCGAACACGGCCTGCCCGGCAGCGTCATCGTGCTCGATCAACTCGCGACCACCGCGCAGATGGCAGCCGATGCGCTGGGTATTGAGGTGGGGCGCATTGTAAAATCGCTGGTCTTTGCAGGGGCAGAAACGACAACGCCTTACATGCTTTTGGTTTCGGGCGCTAACCGCGTCCATGAAAGGCGCGTAAGCCGGTTGATCGGCGAAAAGCTCGTCCGTTCCGATGCCGATTTCGTGCGCGATATAACCGGCTTTGCCATCGGTGGCGTATCGCCGCTTGGCCATCTCAAGCAAATGTCGCTATGGATCGATGAGGATCTGTTTGCGTTTCAAACCGTTTGGGCAGCAGCGGGTAATGCCCGCTCGGTTTTTGAAATCAAGCCTCAGGACCTTGCAAGGGCAACCGGCGCCAAGCGCATAAATGTCACCTGACACCTAACGGAGTTCCCTTCCCATGGTCTATGTCACGCTGCTGATCGGCTTTGTTCTGCTCATTGCTGGCGGTGAAGGCTTTGTGCGCGGGGCGGTTTCGATTGCCCGCAAGTTCGGCATGTCCCCTCTTCTGATCGGCCTGACGCTGATGAGCATCGGCACCTCGCTGCCCGAACTCGTGACCTCGGTTCAGGCAGCGCTGGATGGCGCGCCGGGCATTGCCGTTGGCAATGTGGTCGGCTCCAATATCGCAAACATCCTACTGATCCTTGGCATCACAGCGCTTATCTTCCCGGTAATGGTCGATAAGGGTGTGCTCTATCGCGATGGCGGCGTATTGGTGCTCGCGTCACTGGCCTGCCTTGGCGTTGTGGCCATCGGCGCGCTGAGCCGCACAGCAGGCTTCATCTTCATTGTGCTTCTGGTCGCCTATATCTCACGCACTTACGCCATCGAAAAACGTAACACAGCCGCACTCAGGGCCAGTGAAAGCGTACGCGCCAAAGCCAGGCAAGAAAATCTCTGGCTTGCTATCGTGCTGACGCTTGGCGGCATGGCGCTCATCATTGCCGGCGCCCGACTGCTTGTTTCCAGCGCGGTTGAACTGGCGACCGCCTTTGGTGTCTCTGAAACGATCATCGGCCTGACAGTGGTTGCCATCGGCACGTCACTGCCCGAACTTGTAACGTCCGGCCTCGCAGCCATCAAACGCCATACCGACATGGCGCTGGGCAATATCATCGGCTCTAACATTTTCAACATCTTCGCCATTATGGGCGCAACCGCGCTGGTGCAGCCGATCCCGGTCCCAAATGAAATCATCGGCTTCGATATCTGGGTCATGCTGGCGGCAACGGGCCTGCTGCTGGTGTTCGCCTACACGGGCCGAACCATCGTCCGCTGGGAAGGCGGCGTGTTCCTTGCCGGCTATATTGCCTATCTTGGCTGGCTGGTGCTCACGCTCTGACGCGTCACGCAAACGGATCGATAAACTGCCAATCGCTCATGCGGTTGCGGAACCATGTCGATTGCCGCTTGGCATATTGCCGCGTCGCGATTACCGATTTTTCTACCGCCTCCGCGCGCGAAATATCGCCCGCCAGCATGGCCGAGATTTCACTGACACCTATGGCCTTCATCGCTGGCAGGGATGGGTCGAGCTTGCGCGCCAGAAGTACCTCGACCTCCTCGACTGCCCCCTGCTCCATCATCGCCTCAAACCGCTCCGCAATGCGTCGCCGCAGCAATCCACGCTCCGGCATCAGCACAATTTTTTCGAGCCAGTAATCTTCCAATAACCCCGGCGATTTATCTCCCTGATATGCGCTCAGGGGCTTGCCGGTTGCCGACAGCACCGAAAGTGCCCGCACCACCCTCTGCGGATCAGCCACCTTTAGCCGCGCTGCAGTTTCCGGGTCTTTTTCGACCAGCAACGCCATGCGTTCATCGGCATCGAGCCCTTGAATCATTTCCTCAGCAGCTTGAATCTCTGCATGAGGAATGGGTGGAATTAATGCGAATCCTTTTATGAGCGCATCAAAGTAAAGCCCTGTTCCGCCAACGAAAATCAGCTCCTGATTCTTTTCGTGAGCCTGTTGAATCATTTTGCGCACATCGAAAAGCCACGCCCCGGTCGAATATCGCACCACCGGATCGACATGCCCAAACAGATGATGAGGCGCCGCGGCCAATTCCTCCGCCGATGGCCGCGCCGTAAGCCGGTTGAGCACATCATAGACCTGCATGGAATCGGTATTGACGATCAAGGCATCGCGTCGGCCGGCAAGCGTAATCGCCTTGGCTGTCTTGCCGCTGGCGGTCGGACCCGCTATCAAAACCGCACGCTTGCCACTCACACTGGTCATGGAATTTCCGATGTCCGTACTTTGCCTTATCGCCAATCCGAATGAACCGGTTCTCTCGCGCACGCTGGTCGAAGCGATACACAGGGAAACACATGGCGAAATCAACTGGCTTGCGCAAGGCATAGCCTGCGAGATCATTGCCCCCAAGGCCGCTGACCCGGTTTCGATTGCCCGCGAAATCGTCGCGCCACTGCCTATCGATGCAGCACTCGTGCCGGTCGCAAATCGGCGCAAGCAGCTTCTCCTCGCCGACATGGATTCCACCATGATCGAGCAGGAATGTATCGATGAATTGGCCGCTGCCCTCGACATCAAGCCGCAGGTTGCCGAAATCACCGAACGCGCCATGCGTGGTGAACTCGATTTCGAACAGGCACTCGATACCCGCGTCGCCCTGCTCAAGGGCCTCGAACGCAAGATCATCGAGGAAGTCCGTCGCGAACGCATCACGCTGATGCCCGGCGGACGCGCATTGATCCAGACCATGAAGGCCTATGGCGCCTATACCGCGCTTGTTTCGGGCGGCTTCACGCTCTTTGCAGATTACTTTGCCAAGCGGATCGGTTTTGACGAAGCAACCGCCAATGTGCTGGAATTTGACGCCGAAAACCGCCTCACGGGCACGGTCGCAAAGCCGATCGTCGACAAGGACGTAAAACGCGCCCGCCTCGAAACCCTGGCCGCTGAGCGCAACATCAAGCCTGCGCTGACCATGGCGGTTGGCGATGGCGCCAACGATCTCGACATGCTGTCGGCGGCGGCGCTCGGCGTTGCCCTCCACGCCAAGCCCAAGGTCGCGGAGATGGCAGATGTGCGCATCGATCACGGCGATCTCACGGCTCTGCTCTATCTGCAAGGCTATGCCGAGGACGATTTCGTACGATGAGGCTGGAGACCGAGCGCCTGATCCTGAGGCCCTGGACCGATGCCGACCGCGCGCCCTATTGCGCCATTTGCGCCGACCCCGAGGTGCGGCGCTATTACCCCTCCGTTCTCACCGCGGACGAAACCGAAGCCATGATCGATAGGATGATCGCCGGACTCGACCGCGACGGCTTCGGCTTTCTCGTAGCCGAGCGCAAGTCGGATGGCGCCATGCTAGGTGACATCGGCCTTTCGCCAGTTCCCATGCCATTGCGCGGCAGTCCGAAAATCGAGATCGGTTGGCTATTGGGCCGTGCATTTTGGGGCCAGGGCTATGCGCCCGAAGCGGCCCGCGCATGCCTTGCCCATGCCTGGGACGTCCTGGATGCCGACGAAGTGGTTGCCTTTACCTCCATTCCGAACGGCCCCTCCCGGCGCGTGATGGAAAAGATAGGCATGACGCGCGACCTGCAGGGCGATTTCGAGCACCCTGAGATTGCCGAGGGGCACCCGCTGCGGTCGCACATCCTTTACCGCATCGCAAATCCCTTGCGCTCCTGACACAGCCTGTCAGCACGTTCAGCCAACCTGTCTCCACTGCAAATCAGGAGATGAGTCATGCCGATCAAAGGAAGCTGCCATTGCGGTGCAACGCAATTTGAAATCGACTTCACGCCCGAGAGCGCCACACGTTGCAATTGCACCTTCTGTACCAAGCGCGGTGCGCTCTGGATCTATGGTGAGCCCGACAAGTTCCGCCTTCTGACGCCAATGGATGCCAACACGCGCTATTCACCCACTTGGGAAGAAAACAAACACTATTTCTGCGCCACCTGCGGCTGCACGACCTTTTCGGACAACCCCGATTATTCGCTCTTTATGACCGATCCCGAAAACGCCGAAGCCAATTTCGATCCCTCAAAACGCCGAATTTCGGTCAATCTCTGGCTGCTTGACGACTTCGACATCCAATCGGTGCCCATCGAACATATCGATGGCCGCAACGGCTGGTAGTGCGGCTCACATACGCACAAGCATCAGTAGTCCCAGCCCGATACAGGCGATAACCAACGCACCTACCCGCAACTGCTGTGACGGCATTTCGAGCAGTTGTGCCACCATGCGCTTCATCTGTTCGGGAAATGCGGCATAGAGCACGCCCTCAATCACAACAGCCAGAGCCAGTGCCGCTAACAGATCGCTCATATCTCAATCCCAAATCGTTCCAACGAAAAAGGGCGCGCAAGCTGCGCGCCCTCGATCACTTGGCCCCACCCGGCTTATTGAGCCGGTGCAGGCTCGGCGTCTTCTTCGACCTCAGTGCCCAGATTTTCGTCCTCGAGCAGTTGCTCAAGATCAATATCGTCAAGCGCGTCAAGATCGATCGAACCGTCTTCCGGCGAGAACAGCAGGCTGTCCGTCGAGAGCAGATCTTCAAACTGCGAACGATCGACCGGCTCCTCGGATGGGCCTTCAATCCCGATATCGATCGGCGCTGCGGTCGGTTCCGGGAACTCCGGCAATTCGCCACCCGAACCGAAGAAGCGGAAGAACGCCGAGTCAGGCGAGAGCAGCATCGTGGTGTTTCCATCCAGCAATGCGTTCCGGTACGCTTCCATCGAGCGATAGAAGTCGAAGAAGGCTTCGTCTTGCGAATAGGCCTGCGCAAACAGACGGTTCCGCTCAGCGTCACCCTCACCTCGGATGATTTCCGAGTCGCGGTTGGCAGCTGAAACGATTTCGACGGCCTGACGATCGGCAATAGCGCGCAGGATCTGCGCCTGTTCCTGACCACGAGCACGAAGGAATGCCGCTTCCGCAAGACGTTCGGCAATCATGCGCTCATAGGTTTGAGCGGAGACTTCCGGCGTCAGATCGGTCACCAGAATACGCACGTCGACGACGTCGATCCCCAGTTCCACCATATCGGCAGCCACGAGATCGCGGGCCTCACGCATCATTTCCGCACGCTGTTCGGACAGCGCCGCATCGAATTCCCGCAGACCGTAAACACCACGCAGAGCCGATTCAAACCGGGTAGCAATGCGCTGTTCGGCAAGCTGAAGGCTGCCGAGCACCGATTGACGGAACCGGATTGGATCTTCAATGCGATAGGTAATGAACGCATCCACGACATAGAACTGACCGCCCGAAACCTGCAGTCGAATCCGCTCAAGGTCATAGCGGAGCAACCGCTTGTCGATGAACTGGACCTGTTCGACGAAATCGGTCGGAATCTTGAAGTAAAGACCCGGCTCGCGGATTTCGCGCGTGATTTCACCGAAACGCGTGACGATTGCCTGTTCACGCTCGTTGACCACGAAAAGCGAGGACAACAGAACATATGCGGCAATAACGAGGACGATAATTGCAATAACGAGTCTATTCATTATTGGTTACCTCCCTGCACGCCGGTGGCGGGCTGGCTTGAACCGGTGCCTCGCAGTTCAGGCAGCGGCAGATAGGGCAGAACGCCCGATCCGGTCGTGCCACCTTCAACCAGAAGTTTGTTGGACCCGGCAAAGACCTCTTCCATGGTTTCAAGGAAGATGCGCTGACGCGTGACTTCCGGCGCGTTGCGATATTCGTTGTAAACGGCAACAAAGCGGGCTGCCTGACCCTGTGCTTCGTTGACCACACGGTCGCGATACGCTGCTGCTTCTTCACGGATCGAAGCGGCTTGGCCGCGCGCACTACCCAGAAGGGTATTGGCATACTGCCGGGCTTCTTCCTGGAAGCGGTCTTCGTCCTGCAGCGCGCGCTGCACTTCATCGAACGCATCGGCCACTTCAGCCGGCGGTGCAACGTTTTCGATCGAGATGTTGGAAATCGTCACGCCGACTTCATAGCTTTCGAGAATCTGCTGCGTGATCTGCTGAACCTCAAGTGCAATACCGGCACGGTCGTCGCGGAACACCGCTTGGGCGGTACGACGGCCAACCACTTCGCGCATCGCACTTTCCGCAGCCTGACGCACCATTTGATCCGGATCGCGAACCATAAACAGGTATTCGCGAGGATTTGTGATACGCCACAGGATCGAAAAGCTCATATTGACGATGTTCTGATCGCCCGAAAGCATCAGCCCGTCATTGCTCTGCTGCCCTGCGAGCGAACCCACACGAGTCTGGTTTTCCGTGGTCGACGCACGCTCTACGCGCTCAATCGGCCAGAAATGGAAGTGCAGGCCTGGCAAAGAGAATTCGTCCTTGGGCTGGCCAAACAGCAACTCAACGCCAATTTCCTGAGGAGCGATCTGATAGATCGACTGAGAACCCCAGAACACCAGAAGCGCAGCGACACCGCCCAGAATGGCCCAACGGCCACCGGGAAGTCCACCGCCGAATTGTTGACGGCCGCGGGCAAGAATATCCTCTAGGTTCGGCGTGTTGTTGCCGCCCCCACCGGGTCGGCGCGGTCCACCGCCGCCGCCGCCACCGCCGGGCGATTGCCCCCAGGGGCCTCCGCTTCGGCCACGACGGCCTTTGTTATTGTCTTCCCACGGCATCTCGTCCCTTTCGGTTTGTCGTGAAATTATTTGTGCTTGTGCGGGTTATATAGGGAACCGCGCATTTTGGATCAATGAAAACCGGACGCGGCATTGCCGCCATTCCCCACTATCAACACGCTTGTGATCGCGTGTCCCCCATCAACACTCGTAACACGTTACTCTGCAATACCAAAGATCGCCCCAAACCCGCCATGCCAGGAGCGATCATTGCGACCAATGAAAGGATGATAGATCCCGACCCCGCGCCCACCATCGAGGAACAGGGCGTTGGGGCATTCCAGATGGTCGCGAAACAGGCGTGCGAAGTCATGGAAATTGACACCCCCCTCACTCAATGCGAAGCGGACACGGCCATCGGCGCATACGCCAACCCCACTTCTGCGCGTTCTGTCCGATGATCCTTCGATAAAGGCCGGATGCAGCGTGTTCTCGATAACCAGCATCGGACCGGACTGCGTGGCGAATCGCACTTCACTATCAAGGTCGGCAAACGCTTCGGTCGAGACGACGCCGGCGCCCGTCTCATCGATATAAAAGACGCCGTTTGGCTGCTTATAGAAATTGGGCACCTGCGCGGGCGGGCCATCCAGGGTTCTTGTATTGAGCGGACGCAATTGCCGGCCATGCTCGATATGAAGGCCGACCGGCGTAAAATCGGTCATGTACATGCCAGCATTGATCGCAAAGACGAGTTGCCGCCCCTCTCGGGCAAGCGCGTTGGCCAACTCGGAAAAATGCCGAAACGGCTCATTGTTCCCGCCGCGCCAGAATAACTGAAGGTCGTCGGTTCCCGGCTCTACCGTGCAGACGATAAAATCGGATCGTTCAAAATTTTCACGCTCGCATTCCCGAGCGCTGGCCGACTGTATCGGTAACAGCGCCACCATGAGCGCCAGCACCATCCCCGCCATGCCTGTCTTGATCCTGATCATCGCCATTCAACTCTGCTTCCGCCCGGCAAAACTATCGCCGCTCGTAAATCGCGATCTGATAGTCTGCCTCATCCTTTTCGCTTCGCGGCACGTCGGGCCGCTCGACTACCACCCATTGGCCAGGATCGATCTCGGGGAAATAGCTATCTCCCTCTGCCTCCGCTTCCACATGGGTAATGTAAAGTCGCTCGGCGCTATCGATCGCCTGCCGGTAAATATCTCCACCGCCATTGATAAAAATTTCATCCTTGCCATCGCGCATCGCGACAGCCTTTGCCCGGTCGATGGCCGCATCGAGTGAAGCGAAGACCTCGACGCCTTCGGGCTTATAGTCGGCATTGCGGGTGACAACGATATTGGTGCGCCCCGGCAATGGCCGCCCGATACTTTCAAACGTTTTGCGCCCCATCACAAGCGGTTTGCCCATCGTCGTGGCCTTGTAAAAGGCAAAATCGGACGGCAGGCGCCACACCAGCTTGCCGCCGGCTCCTATGGCACCGTTCCGCCCCACAGCCGCGATCATGGCAATACGCACCGTGCTCATTGGCTTGCCAGCTTCTCCAGTTCCGGCCCGCTCACGCGGCATGTCGTCCATTCATCGTGCAACACTGCGCCCTGCGCCTTGTAAAAGTCGATTGCAGTCTCGTTCCAGTTCAGCACCCACCAGCTCAGGCGCCCCAGCCCCTCTGCCTTGCACCGCTTTGCAAGATTGACCAGCAAGGCCTTGCCAATACCATTACCGCGCGCATCGGGATCGACAAACAGGTCCTCAAGCCAGATACCGTGGCGTCCCTGAAAGGTTGAATAGGTGTAATACCAGAGCGCAAAGCCCACTGGCTCGCCTTCCTGTTCCGCGATTTCGCAAAAAACCCGAGCCTCCGGACCGAAAAGATCCCGGTCAATGTCTGCTTCAGTCGCCGTTACCTCATCGTTGAGCCGCTCGAACTCGGCAAGGCGGATAATAAATTCAAGTATAAGAGCCGCATCCCCTTTTTGGGCGCGTCGTATCGTTAAAGTCATAAAACCTCGAACACTATTCTGTTTTGAGATATCTGAACCATTTCCGGTTCAGCGCCTCGACAAGATCGATGTCATGCTCATGCGCATAAAGCAAAAGTAGGGCGAAAACATCGGCAGCCTCATCGGCCCGCGCTTCTTCAAGCATTTGTGAATCCTCGCCGTTGCGGCGCCCGCGCCCCGTGACCTTCAAATGCGCTGCGATCAGCTCGCCGGTTTCCTCCGACAGCTTGAGCGCGGACCAATCCTTGTCGCGATCGATTTCGCACCGCTTGGCATAGGTATCGGAAACCAGCCCCACAGCCCGGCTCAAATCGCCAATGGCCTGCCGCGACGTATCGAGATCGGGCTTTTGTTGCACCGTCACACCGAAACCTCCGCCTTGATATGGGGATGGGGGTCGTAATCGACGATTTCAAAATCCTCGAACTCGAAATCAAAGATCGACTGGCGCTTGTTCTTGATCACCAGTTTTGGCAACGGGCGCGGCTCGCGGGTCAGTTGCAATCGGGCTTGCTCGAAATGGTTGGCATAGATATGCGCATCACCAAAAGAATGGATGAAGTCGCCAACCTCGAGGCCCGTTACTTCGGCCATCATATGCGTGAGCAGCGCGTAAGATGCGATATTGAACGGCACGCCAAGGAAAATATCGGCAGAGCGCTGGTAAAGCTGGCATGAGAGCTTGCCCTCGGCCACATAGAACTGGAACAGGCAATGGCAGGGCGGCAGCGCCATATTGTCCACCTCCGCCGGGTTCCAGGCCGAAACGATATGCCGCCGGGAATCCGGCCTCGTGCTGATCTGCTCGACAAGGTTTGCGATCTGGTCGATATGCTCACCCTTGGGTGCGGGCCAGTTGCGCCACTGGCTGCCATAGACCGGCCCCAGATCGCCATTCTCATCTGCCCATTCGTCCCAGATCTTGACCCCGCGCTCCTGCAACCAGCGCACATTTGTTTCCCCGCGCAGGAACCATAAAAGCTCGTAAATTATCGAGCGCAAATGCAGCTTCTTGGTTGTGACCAGCGGAAACCCCTGTGCAAGGTCGAAACGCATCTGGTAGCCAAAGACCGAACGCGTTCCAGTGCCGGTCCTGTCGGCCTTGTCGACACCGGTTTCCATAACGTGAGCCATGAGATCGAGATATTGCTTCATGGGCGTCAAACTAACGTGATTCTGGCCGCTATTCCTGCCCTAAATTCTCCCTTTACCCACGATGCACCCCATTGGGAAAACCGCAAGCAAACCCCTTCCAATCCCAATCGCCAACCCTTATATTGGTCGTGCTGGCAACAGCTATGGCGATAAATTGCCATCGTAATAAACCCATCGGACCCGGGGGCAGTACCCGGCGCCTCCACCATTACCCTTTGATTGAAAGGGCTTTTATGGGGGCGAAACAGGATCGACGAGGGCGTAAAGGGTGTGTTTTCGCTCGGCATGGTACCACCGTTATCGGACTAAAACTTATAGTTGCAAATGACAACAATAAGGCTCCGGTCGCTGTCGCTGCGTAAGCAGTGTTAGCACTGGGAATTTAAGCCCTTCGCTCCTAGCCGGGTGAAGGCGGGGTCCGCAGGCACCTGGCAACAGAAGCCTGCATTTCTTCCTTCGCGCTTGAATTTTTGCCTGATATTAGGCTGATATGACGTTTAGAGATTCGCTCGGGCGCTGAGCTGCCTGCTATTTTTCCCATGCTCGCGTCAGGGCAGCAGTTCAGTCTCAATCATAGAGCAAAGGAAGCGCACAGATTATGGCCGAAGATCACATCCGTTACGACATTCTGGCTCAGGAGGCCCTGCGCGGCGTCGTTCGGAAGGTGTTGTCCGAGGTCGCAAAAACCGGCCTGCCCGGCGAACATCATTTCTTCATTTCCTTTGTGACCCATGCCCCAGGCGTTCGGCTCAGCCAGCGTCTTTTGGCCCAGTACGACAAGGAAATGACGATCGTTCTGCAAAACCAGTATTGGGATCTCAAAGTCACCGACACCGCATTTGAGGTCGGGCTGTCCTTTGACGGTCAGAACGAAACGCTTCATATCCCGTTCTCGGCTGTAAAGGGCTTCTTCGACCCCTCCGTCCAGTTCGGCCTGCAATTTGACGTCGGGGAAACCGATGCAAGCAAGCCCAAGCTCGTCAAAACCGACGACGATCATACGGACGACGCGACACAGGACAATGGCGATACCGACGGCCCCGATGACGAACCAGGTGGCGAAAAGGTCGTGAGTCTGGATTCTTTCCGCAAGAAACCCTGATTTTCGCAGGTGGAGAAGCGTTCGCTCACCATTGCCGGCCACCGCACCTCAATCGCGCTTGAGCCGGAATTCTGGGCAGCGCTTTACACCGTGGCCGCGGCACGTGATCTGCCCGTCAGCCAGCTGATCGCTGAAATCGACCAATCCCGGCAGACCGGAAACCTTTCCTCCGCCATAAGGGTTGCCGTGCTCCAGCACTTCAGGGGCGAGCAATAGGCCTATAGATTTTCAGCCGGCTCGCTGGGCGGCAGCATGAATATTGATGACCCCGGAGTGCCCGGCGGCAAAATCAGCGGCGGCACGAGCGGCACGACAGGGGCTGGCGCAGCCTGGGTGTCTGGTTCGGCTGCATCTTGTGCCTGGCTACTGGCATCCTGCAATTGCTGTTCCAGCTCCTCGATGAACCGCAACCGCTCTTCCATTTCCAACCGCTCGGCTTCCTCGCGCTGCTGGCGCAGCAATTCTTCGGTCTGGCGCCGCGCTTCCTCTTCCATCATACGCGCTTGTTCTTCCGCCGCAGCGCGCTGGCGTGCCTCCTGTTCCGCCCGGAGCCGTTCAAGTTCTTCGAGTTCAAGTTCGTAGGCCCGCATCTGAATGGCATCGACCATCTGCGTAAGATCGAGTTCGCGTTCAGGCGCATCGAGCGGTCCGGTCACATTGACACCAATCCTGCCCGTGGTTTCGGTAATCAGTCCGTTGCCGCCATGATTTTGGGTTGATGCCAGCGTCCATCCGCCATTGATCATCAATTGCGCAATGTCGATCTGCCCGCTCCCCAGCAGCCGCGCGTTGCGCCCATCCATGGCAATATTGGATACACGCAGGTTGCCACCGGCAATCACGAAAAGCCCACCCGCTTCTTCGGCCAGAAACGGCCCAGAATCGAGTGCTGTCAAAACCAGCATTTCCAGCGTTTCCGGATCGAGTTCCACAAGGTTGTCTATGCTCGCAGCCGAAGCGAAAACCGCTGGCGAAAACCGTTCCGCCCGCACTTGTGAAATGGTGAAGCTACCATCGCCGGTCAAGGCGTCGGCCATGGCGGCGAAACTATCGCCATTGGCCTGAAACTGACCGCCGGCGTTCAAGATCCCGCTGACAATATTCGCAGTATCGGATGGCAGCAGTGCCTCAAGATCCACCCCTTCGATGGCAAAGCGGCCTGTAAGGCTCTTGTCGGCAAGTTGCGATGCGCAGCACAGCCCTGCTTCCAGCGTCAAGGTGCCAGTGCCCAACTGCGCCTGCAAACTTCTGATCCGCACATCTTCATGGTCCCAGGCAAAGTCGAACTGCGTATCGCGCAACACTTCCACCTCGCCATTAAACACGACAGGGGTTTGAATTGCGATACGCCCGCGCGTCCTGCGCTGGGATGCTCCGATGTCGAATGGGCCGTCGGGCCACACATCTGTCTCCAGTTGCAACATCGAAGCCGGCCCGCCCAGCATTGCGCCCAGCGTCTGCACATCCATGGCATCGAAAGCAAGCGCGCCGCCCACCGTCGCGCTTCGAGTCTGCGCCGCATAGGAAAGTTCGCCCGTCACCTGCCGGTCGCCGGCAAAAGCCGCGATATTGGAAAGCGTTACGCTTTGATTGCCAACAAAGCCGACATCCGCCTGCCCTTCAAGACCGGGAAAATAAACCCCGGTGGCCCCGGACATGTCCATCAACGCCACGGAATCGAGCAACAGGAAAGAGGTCTGCCCCTGCCCCTGAATGGCGGCGAGATCGGCAAGGTTGAGCGAACCGGAAAAGTCGATCCGCTCGCCACCGCCTTCCACAGTCACTTCCGCTTCCATGCGTGAAGACGGGTTGCCATAGGCATAGAGATTGAGGATAGCACCATCCTCGCCCGCGATGATCGGTGCCATACCAAACTGCTCAAGCAGATCGACACCGCTATCGGCAACAGCTTCCAAAGCGAGCGTCGCGTGCCCATTGCCAAAAGCAAATGCGCCCCCGGCGATATCTGCGGTCAGCCATAGATCGACCTGCCCGGCACGTCCTTCAAACGATACAGTCTGGCCGCCATCCTGACGCGGCGCATCCAGATCGAGCTTCATTTCAACCGGCAGGTTTATCTGGGCGAGCTGCCGCAGGCGATTTTCCGGCCCGGCTGGCCCGAACATAAGGTCGAGCAGCGCCGCATTACGCCGCACATGGACCGTACCGCTGCCCGAAAGAACAGGCGCATTCAGCGTGCCTGAAACAAGCGCCGATCCTTCAAATGCAGCGCCCCCGAAATCCTGCACGGCAAGGCCATCCACCCTCAGCCCATCCGCATCCCAACTGGAAACCAGCGACAGGTCGCGAAATCGCTGACCGGCAAAACTGCCCGCCGCGGCAACAAGATCGAGCCGCCCCTCGGGAAAGCTCGCGCCAAACCGCCCGCCCCCGTCCAGAACCGGCAAGAACGCCAACAAGGCCTGGCTCTGCCGCGTCGTCATTTCCGATAGCCGTGCGCTGACATCGGCGCCGCTGCGCTCGCCGAACCGGATATGCAAACTGCCCGAATGGTTTGTGCCATCGAGCGTGAATATGGCATCGCTTATGCGCAAATGTTCGTTGGAAAGCTGCAACCGGCCTTCAAGCCCGCCTGCCATCCCGAATAGCGGATTGCCTTCCGATGCCCGCCGCCACAAGGCTGACAGCGCATCCAGGCGCTCCGCCGATGCCGATATCTGCCCATCGAATGCAGGCCATCCCGCTGCGCGGCCAAGCTGGCCGGAGAGGTTTATTATCGTATCGCCCGCCATGCGGCCGGAAAGCCGGTCGACATTCCACATAGCGCCGTCGCTTTGCGCATCCAGACGCACTTCGCGCAGGCTGACATTGCGCAACCCCAATTCGGAGATTTCCATACTGATACGCCCTGGCATCGCCGGCATCATCGGCTCGGGCATTTCCCGGAGCAGCTTGAGCAGCGCGAAAGGCTGCCCCTCGCCATCGTCCTCGATCACGCGCGGCAAAAGCGGTACGACCCCGCCCGATACCGATGCCTCGAAGCTGGGCGTTGCCCCTAGCGAGATTGAAGCCGAACCGGTCAGCCGTGTCGCAACCTGATCTTCATCGGGCATAAGCGTGAAGTCGCTAAGCAGCACCCTTTCGCCATCGGCCTGCATCGGGCTTGTCAGCACAAGATCGCCAGCGTCGGCGTCCACCAGATGCCTCTGGCTTTGCCGATAGGTCAGCGCACCATCAAAATCCGGCGCCGCTCCTGTACGCAACAAGCCTTCGATTGTCACCGAGTAAGTGCCGCTTTCAGGCCGCAGTCCTGCGGTGATCTGCATCGCGCCTTCCGGGTTCATTGCCGAAGTGCCGATGCGGGCGCTGTAACGCCCGCCCTCGTAAAGCCCCTGCGCCTGCACGGTGAACGGACCGCGCAATGCGTTCATGCGCATGTCACCGTCTATCTCTACCGCCGACCAGCTATTCCCGCTGCGCTGATCGGTGACTGCAAAGACGCCTTCGGAAAAGCGGGCATGGGCAATCGAAACATTGCTGGCAATAGCGTTTTCGGCCAAGGCAATCGGGGTTTCGAGTTGCCCTTGCTCGTTAATGGTCAGGTTCAGTTCCGGCCCGGTCAGTGCCAGGTCCGTGACCATATAGCGGTCACGCAGGAAGTCCATCAGCGAGAAATTCGCCTGCACATGTTGTGCCCGACCCAGCGGATTGTCCGGCGGCCCCAGCCGTATGTCGGCGATGCGCAATTGCGGTTGCGGCAACAACGTAAAGCCCATATCGCCGGCGATCGACACCTCGATCCCCAGCGCCTCGCTCGCCAAGGCCTCCATGCGGGGTTTATAGGCATCCCAATTCATGAAATGCGGAACAATAAATGCCGCACCCATCAGCAAGATCGCCAAAAGGCCTATGGCAATGTAAATCCGGTTGGCCAACCCACGCCGACTTTCGTTTTTCTAACGCATACTCGAAACGTGACGGACAATAGCACGCAATGCGATTCCGTCACCTGCTCTCTGGCACAGACTTTGTACGCCATTATGGCAGTGCGCAAGCACGCATAATCCCCGGCGTGCATATACTTTTGCGCCATATCCCCCTATATACTGCGCGTGAGAACAAAATAAGATTCGCCAAGGATATATTACCGCGCAATGTCAGCCGTTCCGCCGCATCGCCCGTCCGGCCCCATTACATCCCAGTTCGGCGCCCGCGCGCCTGCCTATCTTGATGGGCTGAATGCCGAGCAACGCGAAGCGGTCGAGAGCACCGAAGGCCCCTTGCTCGTCCTTGCAGGCGCTGGCACCGGCAAGACGCGCGTTCTGACCACCCGCATCGGTCACATTCTTGCGACCCGCCGCGCACGCGGCAGCCAGATCCTCGCCGTCACCTTCACCAACAAGGCCGCCCGCGAGATGAAGGAGCGCATTGCCAAGGTTGTCGGCGCCACCGTCGAGGGCATGCCGTGGCTGGGCACCTTCCACTCCATCGGCGCGCGTATCCTGCGCCGCCATGCGGAACTGGTCGGTTTGCGCCCCGATTTCACCATTCTCGATACCGACGACCAGATCCGGCTCATCAAGCAGCTTCTGTCCGCCGAAAATATCGACGAAAAGCGCTGGCCCGCCCGCCAGTTCGCCTCCATGATGGATGGCTGGAAAAACCGTGGCCAATTGCCAAAGGACGTTTCCGAAGCCGATGCCGGCTGGTTCGCCAATGGCAAGGGCAAGAAACTCTATACCGATTATCAGGCCCGGCTCAAAACCCTCAACGCCGCCGATTTCGGCGATCTGCTGCTCGAAGGCATCCGCCTGTTCAAGGAAAACCCGGAAATCCTCGCCCAGTATCACGACCGCTTCCGCTATATGCTGGTGGACGAATATCAGGATTCCAACACCGCCCAGTATCTCTGGCTGCGCCTTCTGGCCCAGTCGCGCGATGGCAAATCCCAATCCAACATCTGCGTTGTGGGCGATGACGACCAGTCTATTTATGGCTGGCGCGGCGCCGAGGTCGACAACATCCTGCGCTTTGAAAAAGACTTCCCCGGCGCCAAGGTCATCAAGCTCGAACGCAATTACCGCTCGACCTCCAACATCCTGTCCGCCGCCTCCCACCTGATTGCCCATAACGAGTCCCGGCTCGGCAAGACCTTGCAAACCGATGTGGGCGAACAAGGCGACAAACTGGCTGTAACCTCGGTCTGGGATTCGGAAGAAGAAGCCCGCCAGGTCGGCGAGGAAATCGAGCAGTTCCAGCGCCAGGGCGATTATCTCAACGACATGGCGATCCTCGTGCGCGCCTCGTTCCAGATGCGTGAGTTTGAAGAGCGCTTCATCACGCTTGGCCTCAATTATCGCGTTATCGGCGGCCCGCGCTTTTACGAGCGCCGCGAAATCCGCGATGCGCTGGCCTATCTGCGCATCATCGCCAATCCCGTTGACGATCTGGCGCTCGAGCGCATCATCAACGTGCCCAAACGCGGGCTGGGCGATGCCACGCTGCAGATCGTCCACGACACCGCCCGCGCCGCCAATATCCCGCTGGTCGCCGCCATCCGCGATCTGGTCGAGACCGAGGAGCTAAAGCCCAAGCAGCGCTCGACCTTCCGCGAATTTCTGCGCCAGATCGACGACTGGGCTGACCGGATGCGCACTATCCCGCATTTCGAGTTGGCCGAGCAGGTGCTCGATGAATCCGGCTATACCGCCATGTGGCAGAACGACAAGAGCGCCGATGCGCCGGGCCGGCTGGAAAATTTAAAGGAACTCATCCGCTCGATGGAAGAGTTTGAAAATCTCGGTGGCTTTCTCGAACACATCGCGCTGGTCATGGACCGAGATTCAGGCGACGCATCCGATGACGCCGTGTCGATCATGACGCTGCATTCGGCCAAGGGGCTGGAATTCGATACCGTCTTTCTCCCCGGCTGGGAGGAAGGGCTTTTCCCCCACCAGCGTGCGCTCGATGAATCCGGGCTTGCCGGACTGGAGGAAGAACGCCGCCTCGCCTATGTCGGCATCACCCGCGCCCGCAAACGCTGCCGCATTTCACTGGCTCAGAACCGCCGTATCCACGGCCTCTGGCAATCGGCCATCCCCTCGCGCTTTCTCGACGAATTGCCCACAGAGGTTGTCGAAGTCACCGATACCGGCTCGTCCTATGGCGGCTATACCTATGGCGGGCGTCAGACCACCCGGTTCGATGCCCGTGATCCATTCGACAGCGTTTATGAGACCCCCGGCTGGCAACGCGCCCAGCGCCAGCAGCAAAGCCGCAAAAGCCCCGGCCCGCTGACAATCGACGGTGATCTCGTCGCCCGCTCGTCCGGCCCATCCGCCGCCTATGATGTCGGCGAACGGGTCTTGCACCTCAAATTCGGCTACGGCACGGTCACCGCCACCGAAGGCAACAAACTCTCCATCGATTTTGAAAAAGCCGGGCCGAAAAAGGTGCTGGATAGTTTTGTAAAGCGGGGGTGAGCCTTCGTCAGCATGGTCAAAACCTTCCGCTGCGAACAGTCTTTTTAACATCCCGGAACTACTCGCCACCCCTCCCCGTTTCTCTGATCCAAGAACGAGGAGACGTCGAAAATGTCCGCCATTCATTCCGATATCGCGACCGCCAATCCTGATGCCTTTCGTGTCAACGACCACGAAGATGAGCTTTCAGGTGGCGGGCCGATGACGAGCGCCCAAAAGGCTGAACTGCTCTGCCTGTCCCAGCGCGCCGAGGAGCCCGACGCCTATGATGAAAACATCACGCATCTGGAGGCGGAAAACCGCATCAAGCTATTGAAGCGCAAGCTGGATGGGTGAGGTGCCTCCCCCACCTTGACGCAGGCGCACAAAAATCACACCTTCGCCCCGACGACACGGTAGCGAAGGTTTTCATTGATGGCAGAAAAGAACGGCAAGAAGCCCGAATATGGCAGCGACGCGCATAACAAGGCGATGGGCCGCGCCGCCTTCAAGTTCGCTGCCTTTCTCGCCGCCGTCATCGCGCTGTTTTATGCCGTGCAATGGCTGACCTACACCGGCCTTTCCGTCTTTTCCGGCCAATGACCCGCCTTACGACCATCGGGTTCGATGCCGACGACACGCTTTGGGAAAACGAGCATTTCTTCCGGCTCACCCAGGGTCATTTTACCGAGCTTTTGTCCGGCTATGCGGAACCCGAACACCTGGCAGCGCGCTTGCTCGAAGCGGAAAAGCGCAACCTTGCTCATTATGGCTTCGGCATAAAGGGCTTTACCCTGTCGATGATCGAAACTGCCATTGAAGTCACCGATGGCAAGGTGCCGGGCGAAGTGATCGGCCGCATCGTCAATGCCGGCCGAGAAATGCTTTCACACCCGATAGAGACCCTGCCTCACGTCCACGATACGCTCGAAGCGCTGACCGGCAATCATACCCTCGTTCTCATCACCAAAGGCGATCTTTTCGATCAGGAGCGCAAACTGGCCCAATCCGGCCTTGGCGAATTTTTCAACGCCGTCGAAATCGTCTCGGACAAGTCCGCTGCCACCTATGCCCGTGCCTTCTCCGCCCATGGCGATGGGCCGGATCGGGCCATGATGGTGGGTAATTCGCTACGTTCGGATGTGATCCCGGCCATTGAGGCTGGCGGATGGGGCATACATGTGCCCCATCAACTGACATGGGAATATGAGCACGCCGACGAACCCAAAGATACGCCACGCTATCGCAAGATCGCCGATCTGAGCCAGTTGCTGCCGCTGGTTGACGCCCTTTAAGCCTTGATCGGGATCAGGATGTCGAATCCACCACGACCGGTTACAGGGTGGAAGCGCTCGTCATAGCGTTCCAGCACGGCCTCCAACCCGTTTACAGTAACATCGCTATTGGGAATATGGTCGCTCCAGATCGCCTTCATGGTTGCCTGTATTTGCGACACATGTTCGCGATGGGTGAAAACCAGATAAGTCTGTTCCGGCAGCTTGAGAACATCGAGTTCGTCAGGCAAACCGCCGGTGTCCGGCGCGATCACCGCACACATATAGCGAAAACTGCTATCCTCCTCATTGAAATCCGTACAGACGCCGAACCAGATGTTTTCGGTCTCGCCCAGCGTGCCCTCATAGGCCTGGAAATCGGTCCATTGTGAGGGTATCCCGCTATTGTTGTCATAGCGATGGACGCGCCCCAGCCCCACAAGGGTCAATGGCCCGAGTTTTTCGCGCCGGGGCGGTTCGAGTGAAACGCGGGTTTGTGCTGCAGTATTCATTCTGATTGGCTCCACAAGCAGTGATGACATTATGTATTGCCCATCCCGCAAGCCTTCGGGCGTTACCCCGAACCGCTCGCGAAACGCGCGTGTGAAAGCCTCGTGGGAACCGTAGCCGACTTCAAGCGCCACATCGAGAATCGAGGGCGCGCCAACAGCCAGCAACCGCGCTGCCTCGGTCAACCTGCGTCCGCGCACATAATCCATGACCGAATATCCGGTTGCCGCGACAAAGCCGCGGCACATATGGAAACGCGAAACGCCACAGGCATCTGCAATGTCTTCAAGCTCAATCGTCTTGCGGAAATTGCTCTCGATGAACCAGAGCATCTTGTCGACAAACCCCAAAGGCCACTCCCTCATTCGCCTTCACGGCCAGACTATTCATGGAGCGCGTCGCTCCTGCTTGATCGGCCTTGCGGACTTGGCGTGTTTACTGGCCATGATCTTTTTCCGATTTCAATCTGCCATCTGGGTCAAACACTTTCCAAAGACCAACTTTCTTGCCCTTGGCATACCCCCCCTAATCCCAAACCTGCCCGTTTTCATGCCAGCGGGGCCATCGGCCATCCTGCGCATTGTCGATGAAAGCGCCTTCCTGCGACTTGTTGCCATTGGCGCGAAACCTCATCCACTGTCTCCCAGGGTGACGACCTAGGGGCTTTCTTTTGGGCGCTTGATGATTTTGGAACTGCCCCATGGAAAGCCTACGGCGAGGAGCCCGCGCGACGTTTCGCGCCCCCCGCCGGAGGGCCAGCGCAGCGCATAGGCGCAGAACTAGCGCCGTCATGTGCGATCGGTGCGGCCCGTGAGGCAAAACAACGAGGCCAAGCTATATCGTTGACTTGGGCCGCACCGCGCTTCACAACGCCACCGAACACAGCCAGACGGAATGCTTATGCCACAGGACCAGATTTCGACCCCACTCACAAAGGATCAGGCCTATGCGCTTGTCGACGCCGTGATGGAGCGAGACGATCTCGCCCTTACCGCGTCGGCCCATGAAGATGCCGGAACAGGAGAGTGGGTATTTGAGGCGACCTGCGACTCTCCGCCCGACATGCAAGCGTTTCAGGCGCTCGCACAAGAGATTCTTGGCGGTCAGGTAGGCTTTTCCGTCAATCCGCTCGACGATGAGACCGATTGGGTGTCCCGGTCACTGGAAGGGCTAAGGCCTGTTCAGGCTGGTGGCTTTTACATCTATGGCAGCCACGAGACTGTTGCGCCGCCCTTGGGCGTAACCCCGATCCGCATTGATGCGGCGCAGGCTTTCGGGACCGGGCATCATGAAACCACAACCGGCTGCCTTGAGGCGATCCAGCGCGTTCTCAAGCGCAAAAAGCCCGTTCGACCGATCGATGTGGGCACCGGCACCGGAATTCTAGCCATCGCCGTTGCCAAGCGCCGCCGCGTACCGGTTGTTGCTTCGGACATCGATCCGCTTGCCGTCGATATTACCCGCGACAACGCTCGGGAAAATGGCGTGGGGCATCTCATCATTCCAGTCGACGCCGCAGGGCTCGATCACCGGACGATCCAGGGCAATGCCCCCTATGACATGATTATCGCCAACATTCTGGCAGCGCCGTTGGTCTCGCTCGCGCCCGGCATTGGCAAAATTGCTGAACCGGGCTGCGCGATCATTCTGTCCGGTCTTTTAAACAAGCAGGCTCCGCGTATCGTAACGGCGTATCGCATGCAGGGCATGATTTTGCGCGACCGGCTCGAGCGCGGCGACTGGAGCACCTTGATCCTGGAAAAACGATAGCAAAAAGCCCCGGCGGCTGGCGGGCCGCTGGGGCTTTGGTTCAATTTCTCAGTCAAGGCCGGATGGCCTTGGCCGGAAATTATTCAGCATTCCCCTTACGGGATGTGCCGAAATCGCAGCCATATACGCGGCTGTAACGGTCGATCTGGCGGGCAGCTTCGCGGCTGCGGGCTTCGACCATTGCGTCGAGGGCCTTGCGGAAGAAGCTTTTGTCTTCAGCCATGTTCATCTCTCCATCATTGCAACGCGAAAAAGCGTTACTTCAAATTCGATGATCCATAGATACTCCGGTTTGCCTCTGCTAGTTAGAGGGGTAGGAGCAAACCAGCCATGCCGCCCATGCATGAGTGGTTAATTTATTCAAGCCTGACAGGTCATTATGCCTCACGCCTTTCCAGACACCGTCTTTCAATCCTTTGAAGAACCAGCCGACCCGGCCACCGTGCCGCCACGCGTCGCAGCACTGCGCACCGACCTCGGCAAAGCCGGGCTTGATGGCTTTCTGGTTCCGCGTGCCGATGTGCATCAGGGCGAATACGTGCCGGACTGCGATGCACGGCTAGCCTTCATAAGCGGGTTCACGGGCTCGGCCGGGCTTGCGGTCATCGGCAGCGACACGGCGGCGCTCTGCGTGGATAGCCGCTATACATTGCAGGCACCGGCCCAAACCGATACCGCGATCTTTGAAATTGTCGATACGACGACGACTCAGCCCGGCGACTGGATCGCGCAGAACTTTGCCAAAGGAGCTGTAATCGGCTTCGATCCCTGGCTCCATACCCCCGGCATGATCGAGGCACTGGAAAAGACCTCGGCCAAAGCTGGCATCACATTGAAGCCGGTCACAAACCTTGTCGATGCCATCTGGCTGGATCGCCCTGCGCCACCCGATGGCCCCATCGAAGTGCTCGGCGCCAATCGTACTGGCCGGTCGACGGCCGACAAATTGGCCGATCTGCGAGAGACATTGGCAAAGGAAAATGCCGATGCCGTCGTATTCACGCTACCGGAATCGATATGCTGGCTCTTCAATATCCGTGGCCAGGATGTGCCGCATAATCCCTTCGTTCTTGGCTTTGCCATCGTCAGGCGGGAAGGTATCCCAAAGCTTTTCGTTTCCGCCGACAAGCTGAGGGCTGAACATCGGCAGGCGCTCTCTGGCCATGCCGAGCTTTGCGATAAGGCAAATTTTGAGGTCGAGTTGGCGGCGCTGGCCGGAGAAGGCGGCACAGTCTGGTTCGATCCGGCGACGGCGCCCTTGCAGGTCAAAACCTTGCTTTCTGAAGGCGGTGCAACGCTAATGGAGGCCCGCGACCCCGTTCTCCTGCCTAAAGCCAAGAAGAACACAGTTGAACTTGAAGGCATGCGCGAAGCCCAGCGTCGCGATGCCATCGCCATGGCAAAGTTTCTCGCCTGGTTTGATCGTGTGGCTCCGACCGGCACTCTCACAGAAATCGATATTGTAAAGCAGCTTGAAGCCTTCCGTCGGCAGGATCCCAATCTGGTTGAGATCAGTTTCGAGACGATTTCCGGTTCGGGTCCGAACGGCGCGATTGTCCACTACAGGGTTTCCAACAAGACCAATCGCACCTTGCAGCCCGGCGAGTTGATGCTTGTCGATAGCGGCGGGCAATATCTCTCGGGCACCACTGACATTACCCGCACAATGGCGACCGGATCGGTAACGCCAGAGCAACAGGACCACTTCACGCGTGTCCTCAAGGGCATGATCGCGATTTCCCGCGCCCGTTTCCCGCGCGGCACGACGGGCGCGCAACTCGATATCCTCGCCCGGCAATATCTGTGGCAGGTTGGTCTTACCTATAACCACGGCACCGGCCATGGCGTCGGCGCCTACCTCTCGGTGCATGAAGGCCCTGCTGGCATCGCCCCGCGCTACACAGTAGCGTTGGAAGAAGGCATGGTGCTTTCCAACGAGCCGGGTTTTTATCGCGAGGGTGAATACGGCATCCGGCTCGAGAATCTCATTGCCATCCGGCAAAGTGAGGTTGGCGACGGTAAGTATCTCGAATTCGAGACGCTTACGCTTACCCCGATTGATCGCCGACTCATTGCAATCGAACTACTCGATAAAGACGAACGCGAATGGCTGAACGCCTATCACGCAAGCGTTTATGAAACCATTGCAACGGCTCTCAATGAAGACGACCGCCAATGGCTCAAGGCTGCGACGGCACCGCTTTGAGATCGGGGAGCGCTGACCTGGCAAAAGCGCCAGGTCGGCCTCAATTGAACCAGAGCGCATAACCCCAGATTGCATCGCCAAAGACTTCAAGCCCGGCCTCGAAATCCCTGGCGCTGGCAATCTTGCCCTCGCGCAAGAAGGGAAGCGCGCCATAACCGGTCAAGATCAGGACGATATCGGTCCGCTCCGCCGATTGAAGATATTGCACGAGATCGAAGCCGAGCCCGGCAAAGCGCCAATGAGGTATCAGCAACTCGCCTGCAAAAATCTTCTCGGCGCTGTCGAGCGTCGCAAGCCAAGCCTGCACCATCTCCTTGCTAACTTCCATCTCGGGATAAACAGGCGTCTGATGCGGACCGGGCATGAATTCAAGATGGTCGTCAGTTTCACCCAGAATTGCCGCCCAGTTCGCCCGCGAAAGTTCCACGATCTCTAAAAGCCGCGTCTGGACATTGGCCAGCCGCTCCGGCTCGATGACCGGCCAGTTGATTGTGTGAATGGCGGCGATTGCATCGGCGATCAAAAGGTCAGTGTCGCGATCCATAAAGAACGTGCGCCCTGAAAGATGCTGTTCCATTGGCAAACCGGCGCCGGGGAAAAACCGGTGCATGAAACTGCCGAAAAAATCCTCGAAGTCATGGGCAAGAAGAAAATCGGCCTGCAAGGCCAGCACCTGACTGTAACCGGCCAGCCAGATTGCATCGGCGGCATCGAAGGCAAAGCGCGCCTCGGGAACGTCGATAAGTTCGGCATCGGAAATATCGAGCCTGGCGCCCATGCCGCCAAGCTGGCCCAATATCGCGCCAATCGCTTCGTGTTCACCGCCAACACCATCCCCATCAAGATCGATGCGTATCTGCAAAAGATCAATCTCAACAGCAAACTCATTCGATTGCGACGCAGTGAGCAAAAGCGCCTTGGCTTCGTCCATCGCAACTGCAAAATCTGCCAGATAGGAACGCATGGCCTGATATGACAGAGGCTTGACCGCTTCATCCGGTGCGGCAATGCGCCCAGCGGCTCCAAGCAACGGACTTACGAAAATCCCCTGCTCGGGAGAAAACCCGTGGGCGTTAAAGGCTTGAGCAAGTTGCTCGATCCCGACAAAAAACCGAAACAGTGAAACGCCAAAGGCCGCTTCCGGATCATCGGCGGCAAGGGCACTCATGGCCTCGTATCCGGCCGCACTGGTGCCATTATAAAGATGCTCCCGAATTGTCCCGGCAGTATCTGCCCGCGCGGCACCAATGGCAGCAACAGCCAGCAAAATGGCCAACGAAAAACTACGCAAAAACTTCATTGCCGCGTCCTTTATTGGCCAACCAGCGTGAACCAGTCATCCTCTGAGATGACTTCGACACCCAGTGTCTCAGCCTGTTTAAGCTTGCTCCCCGCGCCCGGCCCCGCAACCACGAGGTCGGTCTTTGCAGATACCGATCCCGAAACCTTGGCGCCAAACCGCTCGGCCATGGCCTTGGCTTCCGAACGGGTCATCCGTTCGAGACTGCCCGTAAAAACGACTGTCTTGCCCGAAACCGGACTTTGACCGCTGGCGACAACTTCATAAGGGACGGGCCGCACATGCCCCATGAGATCGGCAAGCGCCCGCACATTGCGTTCATTGCCAAAAAATCGGGTCAGGGACTGAATGACAGTCTCACCGATACCGTCGACCGCCATGAGCAACTCTCGTGCCTCATGATTATCTTGCGCGAGGGCGAGGCCATTGTCGCGAAACGCCTCTGCTGTGCCGAACGTCCTGGCCAGCAGCGCGCCTGTCGTCTCGCCAACATGCCGAATGCCAAGCGCAAAAATAAAACGGTCAAGCTCTGGGGTGCGGCGCGCATCAATCGCGGCGAAAAGCTTTTTGGCTGAAGTATCACCCCAGCCTTCCTGATCCTTCAACTTCTTGAGGCTGCGGGCATCGCGCGCTTCGAGGGTAAAAATGTCGGCAGGCTGCATGATCCTGCCATCAGCAAAAAACGCCGCAATCTGTTTATCCCCCAAGCCGTCGATATCGAGCGCGTTACGCGAAACAAAGTGCTTGAGACGCTCGACAGCTTGTGCCGGGCAGATCAACTCGCCCGTGCATCTACGCACCGCATCAATTTTGCCGGTCTTTGGATTGACCTCACGCACCGCATCCGAACCGCAGGCCGGACATTTGGTTGGAAACTCAAATTTCGTACGCGCGCGATGCGCTTCGTCATCGACCACGGCAACGATTTGCGGAATGACATCGCCAGCGCGCTGGACCGTAACAGTGTCACCGACCCGGACATCCTTGCGAATGATCTCGTCTTCGTTGTGCAGCGTTGCGTTCTCGACAACGACCCCGCCAACCGTAACCGGCCGCAGGCGGGCAACCGGGGTGAGCGCGCCTGTGCGCCCCACCTGAATATCGATAGCTTCAAGGATGGTGGTTGCCTGTTCGGCCGGGAATTTATGTGCGATAGCCCAACGCGGCGCACGGGCAACAAAGCCCCAACGCTGCTGCAGATCGAGCCGGTCCACCTTGTAAACCACACCGTCAATATCGTAGCCGAGCGTGGCGCGCTGGGCTTCGATCTTACGGTAATGCTCTATCATTGCCTCAACGCTTGTGGTCCTCATCATCAGGGGATTGATGACAAAACCCCAATCGCCAAGCCGTCGTACGGCCTCAAACTGGGTGTCGGCAATCTGCTCGCTGACCTCGCCCCAACCATAGGCGAAAAATTTGAGATTGCGCTGGGCGGTAATGGACGGGTCCAACTGGCGCAACGAGCCAGCAGCGGTGTTGCGCGGATTGACATAGACCTGTCCGCCCGACGCGGCAGAGCGCTCGTTGAGCGCAGCAAAATCGGCATGGGTCATATAAACCTCGCCGCGGACCTCTAGAACTTCGGGCCAGCCGGTCCCCTGCAACTTCTTGGGAATGTCGGCGATGGTCTTGAGATTTTCGGTGATGTCCTCACCCTCAGAGCCATCCCCGCGTGTCGCGCCGCGGACAAAAACGCCATTTTCATACCGCAGCGAAGCCGAAAGCCCATCGATTTTGGGCTCGGCCGTAAAGGCGAGTTCGAGCCCCTTATCGCGTTCAAAAAACCGCTGACCGCGCGCGAAAAAATCGGCGACATCTTCATCGGAAAAGGCATTGCCGAGACTGAGCATGGGCACGGCGTGCCGGACCTTGGCAAAGCCTTCGGCCGGTGCAGCCCCAACGCGCTCCGAAAGCGAATCGGGCCGCCGCAAGGTCGGAAAGGCCTCTTCGATTTCCATATAGCGCCGCTTTGCCGCGTCATAGTCGGCATCGCTCATTTCGGGGTTGTCGGCCTGGAAATAGGCCTTGTCCGCCCCTTCAAGCAGCTTGTGCAGACGATCGAGTTCCGCCTTTGCGCTTTGCTCGGTCAAATCCCCGACATCGATATCGGCACTCATGCCCCAACCTCACTCATAAGCCGCCGGGCAGCAGCGCGTGCTTCGTCGGTAATTGTGGCGCCTGCCAGCATGCGCGCAAGTTCTTCGCCGCGCGCGTCCGCATCGAGCGGTTTGACATGGGTGCGCATGAAGGCGCCTTCCGAGATCGCCTGTTTTTCGATGAGCATGTGCATTCCAGACCGCGCGGCAACCTGCGGTGCGTGCGTGACAGTGAGCACCTGCACCGATTGCGCAAGCCGCGCCAGACGCTTGCCAATGGCATCGGCGACCGCGCCGCCAACGCCTGTATCGATTTCATCGAAAATCAGCACTGGAACCGAGCCCTTATCGGCCAGAACCACTTTGAGCGCCAAAAGGAAACGCGAAAGCTCACCGCCCGATGCAACCTTCATCATCGGACCGGCTGCCGTGCCCGGATTTGTCTGGACATGGAAAGCAATTTGATCGAAGCCGGATGCAGCGACGCGATCCTCATCGATTTGCTGATCGACGATAAAGCGGGCAGCGCCCAATTTCAGATCGGGCAACTCCTTGCCCACAGCATCGCTCAAGGCCTTGGCCGCCTTGGCGCGCGCACCACTTAGGGCCTGCGCCGCCTTGCGATAGGCTACATCGGCGTCCTTGAGGTCTGCTTCCAGCTTTATCAATGTCTCGGCGCCGCTTTCGAGCGCCTCAATATCGGCGCGATAACGTGCCAGCACCTCGGGCAACGCATCGCAGTCGACCTGATGCTTGCGTGCCGCGGCGCGGAGCGCGAAAAGCCGCTCCTCGACCTGCTCAAGCTCGCGCGGGTCGAACGCCATCTCACGGCGAATATGATCCAGTGCCTCATTGGCGCTATCGAGCGCGACCAAGGCCGCATCGAGCGCTTCTGCCATGGGCGCAAATAGTGCGGCCTCGGCGTCGCTCTTGCGGGTCAGCCGACGCAAAAGCATCGCAAGCGTTGGTCCGGGAGCCTGTGTGCCATTGAGAATTTCGTCAGCGTCGGAGACTTCTCCGGCAGCCTTTTCCAGCCCCATGAGCCATTGGCGCCGCTCAGAAAGCGCTTCTTCCTCGGCAGGCTGGGGATCGAGGGCGGATAGTTCCTCAACGATGTGGCGCGCATAGTCTTCTTCACGCGCCGCGCGCTCAACCAGAGCCTTTTGTTCATCGACCGCGCGCTGGGCCGCAACAAGGGCCTGATAGGCCCCAGCGGTTGCTGCCAGCTTTTCGGGATAGCCGCCGAACGCATCGAGCAGTGCCCGATGGGTTGCTGCATCGACAAGCGCGCGATCGTCATGCTGGCCATGAATTTCCACCAACAGGGCCCCGACCGATTTCAACAGGCCTGCGGAAACCGGCTGATCATTTATGAAAGCGCGCGTGCGTCCATCGGGATATTGCACCCGGCGCAGGATAATTTCGGCGTCGTCCGCCACCTCGCTCTCGCGAAGCAGAATGCGCGCGGGATGATCGTCGGGTAGATGGAGAACGGCAACAACCTGTCCGCTTTCTGTGCCCTGGCGCACGAGCGCGGCATCACCACGACCGCCGAGCGCCAGCGTCAGCGCGTCGAGAAGGATCGATTTACCGGCGCCCGTTTCCCCGGTCAAAACCGTCAGCCCGGTTTCAAATGCAAGATCAAGCTGATCGATCAGAACAATATTGCGTACCGACAAGGTCGTCAGCATTGCTCTCGTCACTCCTCAAGAAATGGCAAACCTACACACCGACCTAACCGCATTGCGCATCACACCGCAAACTGGCACGAAGCTCCTCAACAGGCTTTGCACAATAAAAGACAATGAGAATAAAACAAGAACATTTTTGCCCCGCAATAGCGGGCAATATCCAGGCCAAAAAAGAATACCCCCGGTGCAATGACCGGGGGTAACTTGAATTTGGGTCGCTAAGTTGGGTGTCAGGCGCGGCCCGATAGCCAGTTCCCGGCCATCATCTGCGGCGCAAGCCCTTGGCGTTGCAGCAGATCAAATCCGCGCTGATACCATTCGCTGCTCGGATAGTTGTGGCCAAGAACGGCGGCCGCGGTTTGCGCTTCACCGGCAAGGCCAAGCCGGAGATAGGCTTCCACGAGGCGATAGAGCGCTTCTTCCACATGGCTGGACTGATCATGCTCTTCGACCACAACACGGAAGCGGTTAATCGCTGCGGCATGTTGGTTGTTGCCAAGATAGTATCGACCTACCGACATTTCCTTGCCCGCAAGCTGGTCACGCGCAACCAGAAGCATCGGCCCCACTTCCCGCGCATAGCGCGAGTTCGGATGCGCCGACTGCAGCAACTCGAACGTATCGATAGTATCTTCGGCGTGGGTCTGGTCGCGGGTTGTGTCGGTGATCTGCTGGTAATATGCGCTGCCCTTGAGGAACAGAACATAGGGCGCCTCGGAGGACTGGGGATAGAGCGCTAGAAAGCGATCCGCTGCCAGAACGGTTTCGCGCCATTTCCGTGTCCGGAAGTTGGCGAAGGTGATCATGACCTTGGCGCGCTCGTTATATTCGGAATAGGGATGCTGGCGTTCCAGCTTCTCCAGATCGCTTATGGCCGACTGGTAGCGGTTTGCCTCCATATTACCGACCGCGCTCGAATACAGCTCCTCGGCCGGAACAATCGGTTCTTCAGGCGTGCTGGAGCCGAACATGCCGAATGGCGAGCAAGCTGCAATCAGAGTAATCAATAAAACCGCAGCGCTCATGCGCACTGCCGCTCCCATTGAACGCATATTAGCAATTGGTGTCACAACCGGCTCCGTATTTTCGGCATCATGGGAAGTCATCCCCCTGCCACCCGCTAATGGGCAATTTCATCAAAACTGTGACGGGTTATGGCCCATTCACCCAATGGAACGCAAGTATGGTGTCATTTCCAGCGACGCGGGCAAGTCCGAAAGCCCCTCCAGTTCCATGGGCAAACCGTCCGCATCGAGGATCTCATAATTCTGCTCGGCGGCAAAAAGCGACTGCAGAACAAGGGCATTGAGCGAATGCCCGCCCTTGTACGACCGAAACCGCCCGTAAATCGGCAGACCGGCAAGCGAAAGATCTCCAATGGCATCGAGCAGTTTATGGCGAACGAATTCATCGTCAAACCGCAAACCGCCGCTATTGAGGATTCGGTCATCATCGACGGCAACCGAATTTTCAAGGCTTGAGCCAAGCGCGTAGCCGGCCTGCCGCAGAACTTTTGCCTGCTTGTAAAAACCGAAGGTCCGTGCGGCGGCAACGTCCTGCTCGAACCGGCGCGGCGACCAATCGAGAATCATGCGCTGACGTCCGATCAACTGATTGTCGAAATCGATCTCGACATCGAATGCGCGACCGTTATACGGTTCGAGACTTGCAAAGGCATCATTCTCGCGAACAGTGACCGTCCGCAGGATACGAATAAACTTTTTGCGCGGCCCCTGCACCGAAATCCCGCTATCGAGGATTGCCGAAACGAACGGCATCGCACTGCCATCCATGATGGGGCATTCTTCGCCGTCAACGGTGATCAGCGCGTTATCGATACCCAGGCCGCTCAGCGCTGCCATCACGTGCTCGACTGTCGACACATGAACCGAATTGCCCAGATCGATGACCGTACACAGCGCTGTCCTGCTGACCTTATCGAAGGCCACGCGAACCGAATCGGTAGAACTGCCATCGGCATTGAGACGGCAGAGCTGATAGCCGCTGTCAGCCGCCGCAGGTGAAATGATCAGCCGGGATGGCTTGCCATTGTGAACACCGATGCCAGCAAACTCAACGGGACGGTTCAACGTACTCTGACGTACGGAATAATTCTTCATTGTTACTCCCGGGCACAATGTTACACCGCCCTTTTTGCCTTCGTAACGAAAAAAGGTCTGGCGGGAAACCCGCGCCAGACCTGATTTGTCTCAATTTTTCTGCTGTTGCTAATTAGCCATGCTTGCGCAGGAACGCTGGAATTTCCAGCTGCTCCTTGGCAGGAGCCTTTGCGGGCGCACGGCCATGTGCGTCAAACTGTCCCGTCGCGCCTTCATTCTGCGGGCGTTGCGGAGCAGGACGCGGCGTGGCGGCCTCGATAGCGCTGCGCGCAGCCATGTCGTCAAACTCGGGCTGACGACGATCGGCTTCATGCTCCTGAACACCATCACCGCCAAGGTTGAGGCCGACATTGGAGGCCAGACGGCGGAACAACGCGCGCGCGTTGCGCGGTTCTTCAGCGCGGGGCTGCTCCATCTGCTGGCGCGCAACCTGGGGCATTTCGTCGGCGCGCGGAATGCGGCGCTGCACCTGCGGACGCTCCGCACCGGACGGCACATAGGGCTTTGGCATCGCTGCCTCGACCGGCGCACGGGGCGCATCGTCAACCGGCTGACGCACTGGAGCAGAAGGAATATAGGGCTCTATGGTCACGCCATCGTCCTGCGACTGCGGACGCGCCTGCGCCTGCTCGACACTTTCCTTGTGGCGGATTGCCTGGGCAACGGCGGCTTCAAACTGTTCGTCCGACATCTGCGCGGCAACTGGTGCCGGCTGTGGCGCAGCGGGCTTTTGCTGTGGAGCGGGAGCCGGAGCTACCTGAGCGGCAGGGGCTGCATCGGCAGGACGCTTGGCCTGAAGCGCGGCACGATTTGCATTCGGCTTTACCGGATCAAGCGCCTGAACCATCAGCGCGTCAGTGCCGGTGGCAACGACCGACACGCGAATCTTACCCTGCAGGCTATCATCGAACGTCGCACCAAGAATGATGTTTGCGTCGGAATCGACCTCTTCGCGGATACGCGAAGCCGCTTCATCGACCTCATAAAGCGTCATGTCCTTGCCGCCGGTGATCGAGATCAGAAGACCACGCGCACCCTGCATGGAAACATCATCGAGCAGCGGGTTGGCGATGGCAGCCTCTGCAGCGTGACGCGCACGATCTTCGCCCTCGGCTTCGCCGGTACCCATCATCGCCTTGCCCATACCGCGCATGACAGCGCGCACGTCAGCAAAGTCGAGATTGATAAGACCTTCCTTGACCATCAGATCGGTGATGCAGGCAACGCCCGAGAACAGCACCTCGTCAGCCATTGCGAACGCATCTGCAAAGGTGGTCTTTTCGTTGGCGACGCGGAAAAGGTTCTGGTTGGGAATTACGATCAGCGTATCGACATGACGATGCAGCTCATCGATACCCTCATTCGCCAGCATCATGCGGCGATTGCCCTCGAACTGGAACGGCTTGGTCACGACACCAACCGTCAGAATACCCTGCTCGCGTGCAGCGCGAGCGACGACCGGCGCAGCACCGGTACCGGTACCACCACCCATCCCCGCGGTGATAAACACCATATGCGAACCGGAAAGGTGATCGTTAAGTTCGTCAAAACTTTCCTCGGCCGCAGCGCGCCCGACTTCGGGGTGCGAACCTGCGCCAAGACCTTCGGTTACACCGACACCGAGCTGAATCACACGCTGCGCGCGCGAAAGCGCGAGCGCCTGGGCATCGGTATTGGCGACCACAAACTCAACGCCCTCAAGGCCCGAGTTAATCATGTTGTTGACGGCGTTGCCGCCCGCACCACCGACGCCAAAGACGGTGATTCGCGGCTTAAGCTCTTGAATTCCGGGAATCTGTAGGTTGATAGTCATCTCTGGCCCCATAGTGGCTGTGTACCCAAGATGTAGCTCTCAATTCGTTAACCAGACCCTAACAAATTGATCATTTTCGTTAACCATCGTGCAAAATGCGATGCCGGAGTGTGCCTGAGTCACGCATTCTTAACAATCACCCCTCCTCGCCTCGCCCGCCGGGCACCGTTGACACACGCGTCTAACTTATATAACTAATTAGATATACAATAGCTGGGGAATTTTGGAGGAGCTCATCCATGACAACGATCACACCTTTTCTCTGGTTCGATAACCAGTTGGAGGAAGCGATGGCCCTCTATTCCGCCACATTTCCCGACTCGAAAATCACCCATATTCAGCGCCAGACCCCGGATGGTCCCGCCTTTACTGCGACCTTCGAGTTGGCAGGCCAAAAGTTCATGGGCCTCAATGGCGGGCCGCACGATGCGTTCAATGATTCGATTTCGCTGTTCGTCTCCTGCAAAGACCAGGCAGAGGTCGACCACTACTGGACTGCGCTTACAGCCGACGGCGGCAAGGAAGTGCAATGCGGCTGGCTCAAGGATAAGTTCGGCATCTCCTGGCAGATCGTCCCCGACGCTTTGTTCAAGACCATATCCGGCCCTGATTCTGAGGGCGCGAAGCGCGCGACCGAGGCCATGATGGGCATGAAAAAGCTGATCGTCGCCGATCTTGAGGCAGCCTATCGCGGCGACTAGGTGCATTGTTTTGCCTCACGCGGGTTTTTCTTGTCGTACGGCGCGGCGCCATCAGGGCGCGGGCTCCTCGGCTTCGCCCGCGGACGATAACAGCAGAGGATGGGACAGGACCTGAGGTGCAGGCCCAAATGTGAGCCAGCACTAGTCCCCTCACCCGGTCCAATCGGGATCGATATTGTGGTTATGCCGAAACACGTTATCGGGATCAAATTGCCTTTTGACCTTGACTAGGCGGCTGTAATTTTCCTCCCCCCAACCCGCGATCACTCTGTCCGCGCCTTCGTCGCCACCGATAAAGTTGAGATAAACATCGCCGCTGGCCCAAGGTTTCATGACCTGACGCACGCCGCGCGCCCAAGCGATACCCCGCGCGTCGTCCGCAGGACTTTCCCAAAGGCCGAAGGGATGAACCGCCCATGGTGCATGCCGCCAGGGAATGGGGAACTCCGCTGGCCCTCTCGCTATCGCTCCACCTTGCGGAAACACGGGGTGCTGGGTTGCCGATGGCACAATCATCGATTCCGCCGCCTTGCAGAATGCCGCCACAGCCGCATCGGGAAGACTGCTGAGATACTCCACCGACCAGTAATTGCGCAAGCCGGGAGGGTCGTCGAGCATGCACTGCAACTCGGCATAGGGTACCGCAACGACCATCTCGCCCAGATGGCCCAGACTGAGCATCGGCGCGAGGGCCTTGCGCCCCACGTCTTCCTCGCCAGGGCAAATCAGCAGTATGGCGCAGCACAGCCTTCCCTTGAGCACGTCAGGAACAAATTCCTCGTCGGGACCTGTCATATACAACACCGCTCCTCCGACATCGTCGGGCGCGGCCTCCATAAAGTCGCGATAGGTCCGCACCACCTCCTCGCCACGCTCATGGGGCCAGAACAGCAGGGCCGCCGTAACGGTGGAAAGATCGTGCAGGCGGACGGTGAACGCGGTCGCAACCCCGAAGTTGCCGCCGCCACCGTGCAACGCCCAGAACAACTCGGAATTTTCGGTCTCGCTCGCCCGGACCACCTCGCCGGACGCCGTAACGATTTCAGCAGAAACCAGATTGTCGCACGCCAGCCCGAACTTGCGCGCCATCCAGCCATCGCCACCGCCAAGCAGGTATCCGCCAACGCCCGTCGTCGAAACGCGTCCCCCGCACGCAGCAAGCCCAAATGGTTCGGTTGCCCGGTCGAGATTCCCCATCGTCGCCCCGCCCGCTATAGTCGCCGTGCGCGCGTCAGGGTCGACGGTTACGGTGTTCATGTGGCGCAAATCTATAACAAGGCCGCCATCGACAAGCGCGCGCCCGGCCACACCGTGACCGCCACCGCGAACGGTTATGTCCATGCCCCTCTCCTGCCCGAAAGCAAGTGCGCTCCGAACATCGGCTACGCTGCGGCATTGGGCAAACAGAGCGGGCTTTCTGTCAATCATGCCGTTGAAGAGTTGGCGCGCATCGTCATAGCCGCTGTCGGGAGGCGCAATCACGTCCCCTGTAAAGCGCTCCTGGAAATGGTGTACCGCACGTTCCATCGCTGCAGACATATGAACCTCCCGAACTGCGCGGCCCGCACATGCGGACCCTACAGCCATGCTACTCTTGAGCCTTGCTCCACCAAGTGGCAGAATGGGCAGGAAACGGCCAAATACGTCATCCCGGAAGGAACGCGTATGAGCCTTCACCCCGATAAACGGCCCCGCGTGCATGTCTTGGCGTCAGCCGAAACGTCTGCACTGGTCCTCTATGGGCTGCTGGACGTCCTCGGCTCCGTCGGCGCGATTTATTCGGAAGTGACGACCGGAAACCCCGGTGAACCACTGTTTTCGGTCAAGGTTGCTGCTGAGAACCGAGACCCTTTTCGCTGCTTTGGGCATGTGATTGTGGAGCCGGACGAAGCATTGGCCGACATCGAGAGCACCGATATCGCCATTGTCTGCGATATGTACCAGCCAATCGACAGGCCGCCCTTTGGTCTCTACCGCGCCGAAACAGCATGGCTTCGACGGATGTACGAGGGTGGCGCGCTCGTGGCTTCGGTGTGTTCGGGATCGCTGATCCTCGCCGAAGCGGGACTTCTCGATGGTATGGAGACCGCAGGGCACTGGTGCTATGCACAAACCTTCCGCGATTACTATCCCAAGGTCGTCATGCGGGAGGATTTGGCCCTATGCTGCGCGGGGCCAGACGAGCGGATCATTACGACGGGCGCCGTCAGCGCATGGCAAGATCTGGCGCTCTACCTCATCGCGCGGTTCTGTGGGCACGAGCACGCGGTGCAGACGGCCAATATCTATCTGTTTTCGGAGCATGCCGAGGGACAATTGCCCTATGTCGTGAGTACGCCGCGTATCCAGTCGACCGATGCGGCGGTCCGGGATGCCCAGATATGGATTGCCGACAATTATGCCACCCACAACCCTGTCGGAAAGCTGGCGCACAAGATCGGGCTGTCTCAGCGCAATTTCACCCGGCGCTTTCGGGCGGCGACTGGCATTACCCCTCTCGAATATGTGCAACTGATCCGCGTCGAGGAGGCCAAGCAGCTTCTGGAAACCGGCAGGCTATCGATCGAAGACGCAGGGTACGCCGTCGGCTATGACGATCCTACATCGTTTGGCCGCCTGTTCAAACGGCGAACGGGGCTGACACCTGCAGCATACCGGCGCAAATTCGCAACGCTAACGGCAATCAATATTCCGGCTCAAACGAAACCCGATTTCAGCCAGCTTTCCACACGGACAAGATAGCCATTCGCGCCTGTAAACTCACGCACGGCAGCGGGCTGACTGTGCCTGCCTCGCCCTCCGACATCGCCTTAGCCAACATGGTTTTCAGACACGCTGGTTGCGACGACGAAACTCCGAGGGAGAACAACCTTCACGCTTTGCAAAGAGACGCGAAAAGTAGAAGTGATCGCTAAAACCAACACCAGCGGCAACGGCCTGGATACTTTCATCAGTCATGGCCAGCAGATATTTGGCGCGATCAAGCCGCAGCCTGATATGCAGCGCCTTGGGCGAAACGCCGTGGATTTCGTGGCACCGTCGCCGCAATGTCACGGTCGCAACGTCGAACTCATTGGCTAGCATATCCAACGGCACATCCTCATTGACGCGCGTCCTGAGCGCCCGCAAAGCACGATCCGCCGATCTTTCACTTTCAGCTACAGGTGATTTGCGCGCGTTGACCGCACGGAGAATGAGCAAATGCAGAGCTGCAGCAGCCATTGCGCCGCTCGAGGGCTCATCTTTGAGCAGATGAGTGTGCACCATGCCAAACAGATGCGCCAATTCCGGGTCGTCGGCAGAGGGAATATGCGGCTCCGTCCGCTCAATTAGTCCATGTTGTTCAAGCCAATTGGCCAAAGTACCCTCAAATAACACCCAGCGCTCGTCCCACTGCGTGTCACGGTCAGGGCCATAAGCGTGTTCATCACCGGGAAACAGAAAAAACACAGCAGGCGCCGCGATCACATGCCGACCCGACGCTGCCGTCTCCAGCCAGCCCTGCCCCCTCTCGATCCAGACAAGGGCATAGTTCTCAAGTGTTCGCCCGGAAATATCCGAACTTATCCTTTGCCGACCAAATCCAGTTACAGCCAGCGGCTGTGATCGTTCGTTGCCAATCGCGGTGCGATAGAACGCTATTGCTGCTGTACCCATGATCGAAATATCCATGTGTTAGATTCATCCATTCCATAGAGCAATGGTTCAAGGCAAGATGACGCTCACGAACCGCTTTTCTGGATGATCGAAATGTCAAAATCAGCTTACATGCACGAACCCGAGTCATCAGAAGCCTTTACCCCGCTTCAAGCTGGAGGACGCGTTCTTGATTGCGCGCCCACGCGCATGGGAGCGTTGGTTCCCACGCTCCCCAAACAGCCGCTGGGCGATCTTATTGAGCAGTACAAGGATCAAGGCTATCTTTGGCTCAAAGGCTTTTTTGACCCCGAAATGGTCCTTGCCTTTCGTGGCCGGGTCCTGTCGCATCTCGGCTCGGCAGGTTTGATCGCCGCCGGCACGGACCCACGCATCGGAATATGCAGCCCGCAGGTTGGTGGCAAGGCCGATATCGACCGCCGACTGATGGAAATCGTACGATCCGCCGCCTTTGAATCCTTTTGCACCCAGCCTGAACTGGTGGCATTCATGGATGCCTTTCTTGGCGGCCTGTCTTACATCCACAAACGCAAGATCATGCGCTACACAAGGCCCGGCAGCAGCACGTTCACGCCTGCCCACTACGATCTTGTGTACCTCAGAGGCGGCACCCACAGAATCGTAACCGCATGGATACCCATTGGAGATATTCCGCGCCGGATGGGTGGTCTCGTTTATCTTGAAGGTTCCCACGCTATCGGGGTCAAGATGGAGCAAGAGTTTGCCGAGCGGGCAGCAGAACTGAGCCCGCAAGAGCGCATAAATGCATTCAACAAGCACATGACCGAAGGCGGATGGGTTTCAAAAGACCTGCCGGATATGGCGCAGCGCTTCGACTCACGCTGGCTGGTTGCTGACTTCGAGGCGGGCGATCTTATGCTGCACAGCCCTTACATGATCCACGCATCCACCGATAATCAGGACGTTGAGAACCGCATCCGCCTCTCAACCGATCTACGATACCAGGACGTGCAATCCGAAATCGACGCAAGATGGAGCAACCACTGGAGCCTGGACGACATGCTATAGGGCGTCCGACCGGGATTATACGAAACCCGATTTCAACCAGCTTCCGACGCGAGCGAGATAACCGTCGGTCCCCGTGAGCTTGCGCACGGCACGCGGCTGGACATATTCGGTGCCGCAGACCTGCGGATAAACGAGCATTCCGGCAACGGTGGCAAAGGCGGCTCCCTTGGCGCGATCTGGCAAGCCGGAAATCCCCAGCGGGCGTCCATTGCGAACATTGCGTGCGAGCATGCGGCGCGCCAGTTCCGGCAGGCCGGTGAGATCGGACGCGCCGCCTGTCAGAACGAAACGGCGGCCACTGACATCCATCATACCGGTCGCCTGCATCCGGTCGCGGATGGCTTCGAGAATTTCCTCGACACGCGGACGCACAATACGGGTCAGGGTCTCGCGCGAGATGGAATTGGGCGCCTCATGGGACGGCGCGCCTATGGGCATGATCGTGATGATGTCGCTCTCATCGCCCTGCCCCTGCAGCGCAGAGCCATAAAGGGTCTTGAGGCGCTCGGCATCGTCAATGCTGACCGAAAGTTGCCGCGCGATGTCGAGCGTTATGTGGTGCCCGCCAATGGCGAGAGCGTCCGCATAGACCAGTTGTCCATCGTTGAACACCGAAACGGTGGTGGTCGCCCCGCCCATATCGATGCAGGCGACGCCAAGCTCTGCTTCGTCATCGACAAGCGTTGCCAGCCCGCTGGCATAGGGCGTTGCCATAAGTGCCTCGACTTCGAGATGGCACTTGTTGAGCACAAGCTCGACATTGCGCATGGAAAGCGTTTCGGCGCTGATAACGGCGACATCCACGCCCAGCGTTTCCCCGACCATGCCGCGCGGCTCGCGCACGCCCTTCTGACCATCGAGCGAAAAACCGATGGGCAGGGCATGAATGATCGAACGCTCATCGCGGATGCTGCGGTCATTGACCGCGATCAGCACGCGCGAAATGTCGGCAGGTTCGACCTCATGGCCATCGAGCGACACGCTGGCGGAAAAGGTTTCTGACCCCAACCGCCCCGCCGTGACATTAACGATGACCGACTGCACGGTGATCCCTGCGGCCCGCTCGGCCATGCCAACAACTGAACGTATGGCTTGTTCGGCCTTGTCCAGATCGGTGACGACCCCGCTCTTGACCCCGGCGGAAGGTCCATAGCCGAACCCGATGATTTGCGCGGTATGGGTGCGCGCCCGCAACGAACGCCCTTCCGGGCGCGGCACAAGGCGTGCAATGACGCAACAGATCTTGGTCGATCCGATATCGAGGACGGTCACAAGTGAAGCGCGGCCAGGCTGAACGGGCTTGAGCCGGGCTGTCATTGCGGAGGTCATCATCAGCTTTCATCCCGCTGGGTGGGCCGGACGGCCAGATATTGAGGCACGCGCATGTCGATCAGATCGAGATCGCGGTCCAGCAACTGGTGATCGCGGTGAAGGGTATTGAGCCGCTCCAGCGCGGAAACAACACCATTTTCAGGCAATTGCACGCGCAGACCGGTATAAAAAATCATGTCCCAGCGCCGATCTCCGATCCGGCTCAGGGCGGCCAGGTCATCGGCCAGCGCCGGAAAGCGCTCCATGAGATTAATCATGGCGATCGCATCATCGCCAGCACCCTCTCCGATTACCAGCATCAGATCGCCATTCTCGAAACTTGCCGGAGCAATGGGGCGCCCGGCGGCATCGATCAACATCGTTGCCCCGTCGATGCGCCAGCGCGCAACCGGCACCTTTTCCTGGATCGTAACCACGATTGAATCGGGGTAGATCTTGCGGATGGTTGCCGTTTCCACCGAGGGAATTTCCTCGATGCGTAGCCGCGCCGCCTCGGCGTCGAAGGCAAGGGTGGTGGAAAAATCGTCGAGCGCAAGTGCATAGATTACATCGGCTTCACGGGTCAGCGCCTGCCCTGTGATCTCGATCTGCGCGACACCAAAGCCCGCTTCTGCCGCACCGCCGCTGACAATATCGGCAGTAATCAGCGCCACAGTGCGGATATCCTCGCGTATCACATAGCAACCGACGCCAACAGCGAGCAGAAGCGCAACCAGCATTGCCCGCAGCGTCACGACGCGGTGGAGCACCCAGAAATGCCCGAACCCGACAAGAACACCGCGACGCCTGCGGGTCGTCACCGGCAGGTTGGCACGCTTGGCCAGTTGCCTGCGCTCGCTTTTGACCGGCGCAAGCGGAGGAACAGGTTTTATCGCAGGTCGAATGGTGCGCAGGGACGGTTTATCGGCAAACAGAGGCGGTTCCGCAACCGGCGCAGCGTCAGCGACAAACTCACGCCTTATCTGTTGCAACTCGCATCCTCCACGATCCAGCTTACAAGTTCTTCGAACGAATGGCCTGCATGTGCCGCGAGCTCAGGGACGAGCGATGTTTTCGTCATGCCCGGCTGGGTGTTGATTTCCAGACAGACAAGTTCACCATCGTCGCCGCCGCGCGGGTCGTATCGGAAGTCGCTTCGCGTTACGCCACGGCAGCCCAAAGCAGCATGCGCATTGAGCGACATTTTCTGAACTTTTTCGTAAATTTTCGGTGAAACTTGCGCAGGAAGAATGTGATTGGAGCCGCCAGTAACGTATTTCGCCTCATAGTTGTAAAAGGCAAGGTCGGTCACGACCTCGATAACGCCCAGCGCGACATCGCCCATAACCGCGCATGTCAGCTCGCGTCCGGGCACAAAACGCTCGACCATAAGGTCCTCATCGCCATCCCAATCGCTGCGCAGGATTTCTTGCGGCGGATGCTCCTGCCCCTGCTTGACGATGAAGACATTGACGCTGGAACCATCATTATACGGCTTGACCACATAAGGCGGTTCCATGACATGGCTGCGCGCGATCTCGGCGCGCGAAGCAATGACATGATCGGTGACAGGCACCCCAGCCGCCTTGAACATCACCTTGGCCTGATGCTTGTCCATCGCCACCGAGGAAGCGAGAACGCCCGAATGGGTATAGGCAATGCCCAGAATCTCCAACATCCCCTGAATGGTGCCGTCTTCCCCGAACCGGCCATGCAGCGCATTGAAAACCACATCGGGGTTCAAAGCCGTCAGGCGCTGGGCAATATCGCGACCCACATCGATTTCAGTGACGCTGTAACCCGCGTTGCGCAGGGCTTGCGCGCATTCGGCACCGGAATTGAGCGAAACCTCCCGTTCATGGGACCACCCACCCTTGAGCACTGCAACGTGTTTGGTCATGAAACCAGCCTTTCCAATTCGTGCCTGCCAAGGCGGTAGTAAGTCAGTTGTTTCGAGCAAGTCTGCTTTTCATTGAATCGCAGAATTGCTCTCACTCCTAGTTTTGTCGCGTGTCCGAACCGGAAAACCGTTTCCACTTTTCCTGGACACGCTCTAGTGCGCGCCCGCAAAGACATCGCCATCTAGAAACTGGCGGACTTCCTTGCCGGGCTCAAAATGTCCGATACGGCGGATTTCCCAGCTCAAGTCGATGCCATGCTTTTCGCGCACCTTGTTGCGCACCGTTTCGCCCAGCAACTCGATGTCATGCGCGGTTGCAGCATCGAGATTGATCAGGAAGTTGGTGTGCATCTCTGACACTTGCGCATCGCCGATCCGAAGGCCCCGGCACCCGGCCTCATCGATAAGTTTCCAGGCCGAATGGCCGTCCGGGTTCTTGAAGGTGGAACCGCCCGTACGGGTATTTGTGGGCTGGGTGCTTTCGCGTCGGTCGGTAATATCGCGCATTTTGGTCAATATTTCATCGCGGTCGCCGGGTAGCCCTTCAAAGGTTGCCGACGTGAAAATCACGCCTTTCGGCCCGTTCGATTTGCGGTAGCGATAGTCCATATCCGCGTTGGAGAGTTCGATTACGTCTCCCTCCCGCGTTACGCCGCGCAGACAAACCACACGCTGATGGGTCTCGGTGCCGTAACACCCGGCATTCATGTAGAGAGCGCCGCCAATGGCACCGGGAATACCCCGATAAAATTCCATTCCGTCGATCCCGGCATTGGCCGCAGCGGTCGCCAGCTTTACGTCTGGCAGCCCTGCCCCCACCGAAATACGGTTGTCAGTGAGCACCTCGACCTGCCCGAAAGCCTTTGCGGGCAGCTTGATGACGACGCCATCGACTCCACCGTCCCGGATGAGAAGATTAGAGCCAAGTCCGATGGTCAGCACCCGGATACCGGCAGGCAGGTTCTTGAGAAAATGAACCAGGTCCGCCTCATCGGCAGGCTCGAAATAAAGCTGCGCCGGTCCGCCGACTCGAAACCAGCTCACCTTGGCCAGCGGATGATTTGCAATGAGTTTGCCGCGCACATCGCCGATCCAATCGGCAAATTGCGGCAAGAGATCGGGAAAAATCATTGCGCCGCCTTACGTGCCCCAAGCGCCTTTTCCAACTCGGCGGGCATGGCGTTGGCCCATTGGGTGATATTGCCAGCGCCCAGATAGACCACATAGTCGCCCGCTGCGGCACGTTCGAGAAGGATAGGCGCGACATCCTCGGGTCCACCGATCACACGGGCATCGCGATGACCGCGCGCGCGTATCCGATCGACCAATTCCTGGCTGCTGACACCTTCGATTGGTGCTTCACCCGCCGCATAAACGGGGGCGACAAGCACGGTATCGGCGTCATTGAAACAGGCCGCAAAGTCATCAAAAAGGTCATTGAGCCGGGAATAACGATGGGGCTGAACCACCGCGATCACGTCGCGTCTGGCCGATTGACGCGCGGCCCGCAGCACAGAACTGATCTCGACAGGGTGATGACCGTAATCGTCGATGATCGAAATGCCCTCGACCTGCCCGGTGAGCGTGAAGCGGCGCTTTACCCCGCCAAACCCCTTCAAACCTGAACGGATGTCTTCGGCGCTGACCTTGAGCTGGTCGGCAACAGCAATCGCCGCTGTGGCGTTGAGTGCATTGTGCAGGCCCGGCATCGGCAATTCGAGATTGTCGATTATCCGCTCGGCGCCGGTCACACGGTCGCGCACGATGACGGAAAAGCGCGTGGTTCCGTGCTGCGCATCAATATCGGAAATTCGCACATCGGCCTGCGGGTTTTGCCCATAGGTGATGACGCGGCGGTCCTCGATTTCACCAACCAATGCCTGCACCGCCGGATGATCCAGGCACATGACCGCAAAGCCATAAAAGGGTACGTTTTCGATAAAATGCCTGAAGGCCTTCCGAACGCCATCAAAATCCTTGTAGTGATCGAGATGCTCGGCATCGATATTGGTGACAACGGCCACATCGGCCGGCAGCTTGACGAAAGTGCCATCGCTCTCGTCTGCCTCGACCACCATCCAGTCGCCCTGCCCCAATCGCGCATTGGTGCCGTAGGCATTGATAATACCGCCATTGATGACGGTGGGATCGAGATTACCTGCATCGAGCAGGGCCGCGACCATCGATGTCGTTGTGGTCTTGCCGTGGGTGCCACCAATCGCAATAGCGTTCTTGAACCGCATGATTTCGGCAAGCATTTCAGCGCGGCGTACAACCGGCAAACCGCGGGCGCGCGCTTCCTTGAGTTCAGGATTGTCCTTCTTGATCGCAGAGGAAATGACAACCACCGCCGCGTCCCCGATATTGTCGGCGCTCTGACCTATCTTGACCGCAATACCCATTTCCTCGAGCCGCTGCACATTGGCATTTGCAGCCATGTCCGAACCGCGCACGGTATAACCTTGCGTGTGCAGCACCTCGGCGATGCCACTCATGCCGATGCCGCCAATGCCGACAAAATGCACCGGGCCGATCTCGCGTGGCATTTTTGTATTCATCTGGTTTCCTTGGCAGTCTGTTCCACAAGATCGGCAAGCCGTTCAACGGCATCGGCGCGGCCAATTGTTTTTGCCATCTGCGCAGCCGAAACGAGTCGATCAGGAGAATTCAAAAGATCGTGAAGCTGGGTGGCAAGAGATTGCGGTGAAAGCGTGGCCTGATCGGCCAGCCACCCACCACCGGCCTGCTCAACGATTTGGGCATTTGCGCGCTGATCCTGATCGAGCGAGCCCGGCAAGGGCACCAGGATCGATGGCCGCCCAATGACTGTCAGTTCCGCGACCGTGGAAGCCCCCGCGCGCCCGATCACCAGATGGCTCTGCGCAATGCGCTCAGGCAGATCGTCGAAAAACGCTGCAAGTTCGACATTGATCCGCGCGGCACGATAGCTCTCGGCCACCCGGTCGAGATCTTCGGGGCGGCATTGCTGGGTAACGACAAGCCTTCTGCGCACGGCGTCATCGAGCGCGGCAAGCGCCGATGGCACCAGGTCGGAAAATACCTTCGCGCCCTGGCTGCCGCCAAAAATCAGAAGACGGACCGGATGGTCGGCACTCAAGGGAGGATAAGCCGTGCCGGCGGCCTCGCGAACACGGTCGCGCACCGGATTGCCCGTCAACTCGCGCCTGAGCTTGAACGTGTCGGCGTAGCGGGTCGGCACGAAGCTCATTGCCAGCGTGTCGGCAAAGCGCGCCAGCGCCCGGTTGGCCCGTCCCAATACGGCATTCTGCTCATGCAAGACACCCGGAATGCCCATAAGCGAAGCTGCAAGAAAAGGCGGAAAGCACGGATAACCACCGAACCCGACAACCGCATCGGGCTTGATTTCACGCAGCACCTTCCAGGCCTGGAAGGTCCCGCCAACAATGGTGAAACCGGCCTTGATGAACTTGATCGGATTGCGGATCGAAGGTGTAGCCGCGGGGATGACATGCACCTCTCGCGCCGGAAACGCGTCACCGAACTGGGTGGTACGCTGATCGGTTGCCAGATGAACGATGTGGCTGCGCCGGCGCAACTCCTGCGCCAGCGCGAGCGCCGGAAACAGGTGACCGCCGGTTCCACCGGCCATTAATACAAATGTGCTCATGCGCTCTCTTTGCGCAATGCACTGCGGATCGGCAAGCCCGTGGCAAAGGTTTCTTCAGGCTTTTTGCGTGTCAGCGCCAGAAGCAGTCCCATGCCCAGCGCAATCGCAGCCATCGAGGTGCCGCCATACGATACGAATGGCAGCGTCATGCCCTTGGGCGGAATAAGGTTCAGGTTCACGGTCAGGTTGATTGCCGACTGCACGCCGAACTGCACCGCCAATGCACTGGCAGCAAGACGATTGAAAAGGCTCTGCTGATTTTGTGCCAGAAAAAGTGCGCGCAGGACGATAAACGCAATGAGGCCAACAAGCATCAGGCAGAACAAGATGCCGAACTCGCTGGCACCGGCGGCAAAAACAAAGTCCGCGTGCGCATCGGGCAGATAGCGTTTCGCAATCCCTTCACCGGGCCCCTTGCCGAACCAGCCGCCCTCGAGCAGCGATTCAAGCGCGCGCTCGGCCTGATAGTTGTCGCCCGTGTCCGGGTTGATGAAGGCGTCGATGCGCCGGGCAACGTGCGGGAAAAACATATAGGCCATGCCAATAAGAACAACGGCTGCACCACCGAGCGAAGCAATCAGCCACCATGAAATGCCCGAGAGAAACAGCAGCGCGCCATAGGTGATGGCAACCAGCGCGGTCTGGCCGACGTCGGGTTGCAAAAGCAGCGGCACAACAATCACAACCAACAGGCCAAGTGTCAGCGTATGGGAGGGCACATCCTTGCGCTTCATCTTCTCGGACAACAGCCATGCAGCAATAATCGCAAAGGCCGGTTTTACAAATTCGGTCGGCTGAACCGATTGGCCCAAAAAGGAAATCCAGCGTCGCGCTCCTTTGATTTCAACGCCGTAACGAAGCGTGAGAAACAACAGGACAATACCACCCACAAGGGTCAGCAGCGCAATGATGCGTGACCAGCGCGCATTGACGAACGAGGCCAGAACCATGACAGCCAGTGCGGGCAGGCAGAACATCGCATGCCGTTGCGTGAAGTGCCACGGCCCCAGCCCGATACGCTCCGCCACAGGTGGACTGGCCGCAAAGCTGAGCAACACCCCAAAGGCCATCAGCGCGACCAGCGCAAACATCAACTCGCGGTCGACCGTCCACCACCATTCAGCGATCGGGGTTTTTCTCTCACGGGAGAACCATGCGTTGATTGCGGCCAAGGGGATACTCCAGACACAATTGGCTTATGCTCCGGCCAAGACCACAAGGCCGCGATATGGGCGGGCCGCGCTCCCAGCGTCGTCGCAAAATGCAAAATTAGCGCCAAAGTGGTTACGAATTCGCAACCATATCGCTCTCAGCGGCAAATTTTTCCGTAGGGCTGTGTCAGCGCAGCTTGAGCGAACTGAGCCCGATAAGCGCCAGCACCATCGCAATGATCCAGAAACGGATCACGATCTGGCTTTCAGTCCACCCCAAATGCTCGAAATGGTGGTGAATAGGCGCCATGCGGAACACCCGCTTTCCCGTAAGGCGGTAGGAGGCGACCTGCACGATCACCGACACGGCTTCAAGAACGAACAACCCGCCAATGATGGCCATGACGATTTCGTGCTTGGTAGCAACCGCGATGGCGCCAAGCGCGCCGCCAAGCGCAAGCGAGCCGGTATCGCCCATGATGATCTGAGCCGGCGGCGCGTTGAACCACAAAAAGCCCAGGCCCGCGCCAATCAGCGCACCGCAGATGATCGAGAGTTCGCCGGTTCCCGGTACGAAATTGAGGAAGAGATAGTCCGAATAGACCTGATTGCCGACGAGGTAAGCGATCAGCCCGAAAGCTGCGGCAGCAATCATCACCGGCACGATGGCCAGCCCATCCAGCCCGTCGGTAAGATTTACCGAATTGCCTGCGCCAACGATGACGAAAGCACCAAAGACAAAGAAGAACAGGCCAAGATCGAGCGCCAGCCCCTTCACGAACGGGAACAGCAGCGAGGTCGCATACGGGTCGCCGGTCTGGCTGGCAATCATGATGCAGGCGACAACGGCGATCACCGCCTCGATCAGGAGACGCTGCTTGCCGCCAAAGCCCTTGTGGCTCTGATGCTTGACCTTGAGATAGTCGTCGTAAAATCCGACGAGTCCGAACCCGGCCGTCACCAGAAGCACTGCCCAGACATAGATATTGGAAAGGTCGGCCCAAAGCAGGATCGCAACGATCGCACCGGAAAGGATCATCAACCCGCCCATGGTGGGTTTACCCTTTTTGGTGATCAGGTGACTTGCAGGCCCGTCCTCACGAATCGGCTGACCCTTGCCCTGCCTTACACGCAGCGCATTGACCATACCGGGCCCGAAGAGGAACACGAAGAACAGCGCTGTGATTATAGCGCCGCCGGTTCTGAACGAAAGATAGCGAAAGACGTTGAGAACGGGATAGACGTCACCAAACTGCTGCAAGAAATAGAGCATGAAATTTTCAACTTCGTCCTTCAGGCACCAAAATGCGTACGAATGCGAGCAACCAATGTCCCGAGCCGGACGCCATTCGATCCTTTGAGCATAACCGAGTCGCCAAAGGCAAGCGCATCGACAATACGATCGGCACCGGCATCGGTCGATGCGAAGCGCTCAATCTGCAGGTGCGGCGGCAAACGTTCGGCGAGCGCCTTCATATTCTCGCCCACCAAAAAAACAAGGTCTGGCGCCACATCAATCACATCTTGCGCCAGTTCGGCATGAAACTGTTGTGATGCTGCACCAAGTTCGCGCATCTCCCCCAGAACGAGCACGCGGCGCTTCGCATCCGTCGAAATCGCTGCAAAAACCTCAAGTGCCGCCCGCATGGAAACAGGGTTGGCGTTGTAACTCTCATCGAGCAGGATCAGCGATTGCTCGCCGGTTCCCAGCCGATATGTTGCGCCACGCCCTTCCGGCGCTTCCTGCTTGGCAAGCGCATAAGCAGCCGCCTCGGGCGCAATACCGAAACCCTGTGCAACCAGAATGGCAGCCGCGCCATTGGCAATCACATGGCGCCCGGTCACAGACAGGTTGATGTTTACGTCCAACCCCTCACTCGCAAGATTTGCGTGCGCGCCGGTGGCATTGCTGACAAATCCGGTGATCCGGGCATCTGCCCGCTCGGCAAAGCCGTACGTCCGCACCTTTATGCCAGCGGTCTGCGCATGGACGATAAGCCGCTCGATCTGATCGTGGTCGCAATTGACGATCGCAAGACCGCCTGGTTGCAGCCCGGCAAATATCTCGGCCTTGGCATCGGCAATCCCATCGATGGAGTCGAAGAACTCGATATGGGCAGGGGCAATGGTGGTGATGACCGCACAATGCGGCCGCACGAGCTTGGACAAGGGCTCTATCTCGCCTGCCGCACTCATGCCGAGTTCAAAAACGCCAAACTCGGTGTCAGCCGGCATACGCGCCAGCATCAACGGCACGCCCCAGTGATTGTTAAAGCTGCGGATGGAAGCGTGCGTCCGCCCGGCACTGGAGAGCACCGTGCGGATGGCTTCCTTGGTTGAGGTCTTGCCGACACTGCCCGTCACCGCAACGATCTGCGCGTTGGAGCGTTGCCGGGCAAATCGGGCAAGCCGGTTCAATCCTTCAAGCGCGTCGGACACAACGATCAGAGGCAGCCCCGAGAGCGTTGCTGCTTGCGCCTCGCTGACAAGCGCTGCGACCGCACCTGCCTCTACCGCCTTGGCGACGAAATCATGGCCGTCGAAATTGTCGCCCTTGATGGCAACGAAAAGGGCACCGGGCGATATGTCCCGCGAGTCTATGGAGATTGAGCCGACCGACTGCGCCGCAATGTTTTCGGCCCGACCGCTGGTCGCCGCGATGACTTCAGCGATCGAATAAAGCATTGCTACTGAAATCCCGTCAGTTTCCTAGAGCTTCGCGTACAACTTCGTGATCCGAGAAATGGTGCTTGGTCTTGCCGATAATCTGATAGTCCTCATGCCCCTTACCAGCAACGAGCACGGTATCGTCCGGCTCCATGATGGCAATTGCATGGTGAATGGCTTCGGCCCGGTCGCCGATCTCGGTGGCGCCTTTGGCAGCGGCCATGACCTGTGCCCGGATTGAGGCTGCATCCTCGGTGCGAGGGTTGTCGTCGGTGACGATCGCCACATCGGCAAGCTCGGAAGCGATAGCGCCCATTTGCGGGCGTTTGCCCGCATCGCGGTCCCCGCCGCAGCCAAAGACAACGATCAGCTTGCCCTTGGTAGAGGGGCGCAAGGTTTCCAATGCAACCCGCAACGCTTCGGGCTTGTGCGAGTAATCGACGAAAACCGCACCATCGCCTTTTTTGCCCGCAAGCTCCAGCCGCCCCTTGGCGCCCTTGAGATGTTCGAGTGCCGCAATGGCCACGGCATTTTCAACGCCGGTTGCCATGGCCAGCCCGGCAGCGACCACGGCATTATCGACCTGGAAACGGCCGACAAGCGGCAAATGGAAATCCAGCGGCTCGCCCACAAGTTTGCCTTTGACCCGCTGGCCGAAACCTTCGACTTCGACACTTTCCACATCGATATGGGCACCACCCGCACCAACGGTGAAAACCGTCGCCCCACGATCGAGCGCAGCAAACATGAAGGCCATGCCTTCCTCGTTTTCCGCATCGATGACCGCTGTTGCGCTGTCGTCTATCAACTCGCGGAACAGGCGCAGCTTGGCATCGCGATAGGCGTCCATATCCGCGTGGTAGTCGAGATGATCCCGACTGAGATTGGTGAACGCCACCGCCTCGAACTTCACCCCGTCGAGGCGGCGCTGATCGATGCCATGACTGGACGCCTCCATTGCAACATAATCGACCCCGTCCGATTTGAGCTGCGCCAGCGTCTTATGCAGGGACAGCGCATCGGGGGTCGTCAACTCGCCCGGAATGTGTTCATCGCCGACCATAAGGCCGAGCGTGCCAAGGCTTGCGCCCTTCAGGCCCGCATAGTCCCAGATCTGGCGCAGGAATGTAACAACCGAAGTCTTGCCATTGGTGCCGGTGACGGCCACGCAATGGGTGGGCTGCGGGCCGCAGGCTTTTGCAGCAGCGCGGGCATAAGCCATGCGAACGTCATCGACCAGGATGACCGGCGCGTCCAGATCAAGCTCCGGCTTTATATCCGTAACAACGGCAACGGCACCGCGCGCAACGGCGTCCTTTGCAAAGGCGTTTCCATGCGCGCGCGTTCCTGGAAGCGCAAAAAACACATCCCCTTCTCCAACCAATCGGCTGTCGGCGCAAAGGCCAGACGCCGAAACATCCGGGCTCACCTTGGCCATGCCATCAAGTAAAGTGGCAACAGAAAAAGGCATGGTCATTCAAATGTCCTTATTGGCGCAATTCAATTGGAATAAGTTGGGCGTCGATCTCTGGGTCGTTATTTGGCTGGATGCCTAGCATAGGAGCGGCGCGCGCAACAATACGCCCCGACACTTCACCGGCATTCCAACCGGCGGTCCGGCCTGACTGCGCATTCTCCGCCTTGGGTTCATCGACGAGAATGAACATGGCATAGCGTGGCGCATCGAGCGGGAATGCCGAAGCAAAGAATGCCGTCACATTCTGGGTCGAATAGCGTCCATCCACGACCTTTTCGGCCGTACCGGTCTTGCCGCCCCAACGATAGCCATTGGCAATGCGATTGCCACGACTCCCCGAACCTTCAAGGGCGTTGAGCCGCATCAGATAGCGGATCTGATCGCTGGTGCGCTGAGAAACCACCTGCGATGCACCGACCATTGCCTCTTCCCGCGAACGCTCGAACAGCGTCGGGTCCATCAGATAGCCCCCATTGACCAAGGCTGCGGTCGCGGTGAGCATCTGCATTGGGGTGACACTCAGTCCATGGCCAAAGGAGATGGTCGCGGCTGCGACTTCCGAAAGGTTGTTCGGAATTGTTGAAGTGGTCACTTCCGGCAATTCGATCGACGGTCCACCTTCAAATCCCATGCGCGTGATGAAAGCCCGGAAATTATCCTTGCCCATCGCCTGCATCATTTTGATGGTGCCGATATTGGACGAGTATTTATAGACTTCCGCAACGCTCAGGATGCGGTATTTCCCGTGAAAGTCGCTGATGGAGTAGCGCCCGAACCGCGCGTTGAAGCGCGCATCGACGGAATCGGTGAGCCGCAATGCCCCGCTATCCAGAACAGCCGCAAATGTCATGGTCTTGAAGGTCGAGCCAGGCTCGAACTTCGCCGCAGTCAAGCGGTTAAAGCGCCCTTCCTCAAGCATCGTTGCAGGCACATTGGGATCGAAATCGGGCAGCGATGCCATCGCAACGATTTCACCGGTATGGACGTCCATAATTGCGCCTGCTGCCGCAACTGCCTGATACCGTTCCATAGCGTCCAAAAGTTCGTCATGCAGCACATGCTGGACGCGCAGATCCAGCGCCAGATTGACCGGCGTCAGGGCGTTACCGCGCGCAAGGCCAAGCGATTGCAGCAGCGCAACATTGTCATCATCGAGATGCTTTTCGACGCCCGCGATGCCAACATTGTCGATATTGACCGCGCCCATAACATGGGCCGCAACGGTGCCACCGGGATAGAACCGCTTGCTTTCCGTTACGAAATCCAGCCCTGGTATGCCCAGCCGCATGATACGCTCTTCCTGAGCTGGAGTAAGCTCGCGCGCCACCCAGACAAACCCGCGATCACCCGAAAGCCGTTGGCGCAACCAGGAACGGTTCAGATGCGGTAGTACCGTCAGAAGCGCATCGGTCGCTTCATCCACATCGAGAATACGTCGCGGTTCGGCAAACAGTGAAGGCACGCGGATATCGACGGCCATTTCAATGCCGTTGCGATCCAGAATTGCCGGACGCGAGGCCATGATTGCATCGCGCGTCTGCCCTTCGATAGTCGTATCGAGTTCGATATTGCCCAACCAGACAAGCCGCCCAGCCATGATGGCGAAAACAACGAATACAAAGAACATCGCCCAGCGAATGCGCGCGCTTGTAAGGTTGCCCCGGCTCTTGCGGGCGCCATCAAGCGAAATCGTGACATCGTTGCTGGCTATCGCACTCACAACAACCCCTCCAGCAGGGCGCCGATCGGATCCTCGCCCTCTTCAATCGATTGGAACAAGGCGTCCAGCGCGTCGGTATCGAGACGCATCTGCGGACGCATGGGAATAGCATCGATCGAACCGAACTGGCTGGCTTTGGCCATCTGCAGGTTCAGTTCTTCGCTATGACGTTTGATGATCGGCTGAATCTGCGTTGGTTGATTGAGATAGGCCCAGTCGGCACGCAAGATCGAGAGATCGGCCTGCTGCTTTGCGATTGCATTTTCGATGGAGCGGATTTCGGCTGCGGTCAGTTCGGCCATATGCTTTTGCGCATAAACGCCAACAAGGGCAAACATGGACACGACCGCGAGAAGCACGTTGATCTTGTGGAGCAGACTGTTCATGCCGCACCTCGCCTGAAGCCGGGCACACCAAGCCCTTCACGGGAAACTTCACGCGCAGGCGCCAGGGTCCGGATACCTGAACGCAACGTAGCCGAACGCGCCCGCGGATTGCGCGCCAGTTCGGCACTGCCCGCCTTGACCGGCTTGCGCACCGGCGCCCAGCACGACTCCACCGCCTCAACCTGCGGCAAGTGCCGCGACTGAGGCGCTGAGGTTTTACTGATATCGAAAAAGCGTTTGACGATGCGATCTTCGAGCGAATGGAAAGTCACGACCGCCAACCGCCCGCCTTCGGTCAGAAGGCGTTCGGCGGCGAAAAGGCCGCCGACAAGCTCGTCGAACTCGCGATTGACCGCAATCCGGAGCGCCTGAAAGGTTTTGGTCGCCGGATGAGTGGCGCCGGGCTTTCGCCCGATGGTCTTTTCGATAAGCCGCGCCAGCGCCAGCGTATCGGTGATCGGGGTATCGGCGCGCGCGGCGACAATGGCCCTGGCGATGCGCCGGGACGCGCGTTCCTCGCCATAAGCGAAAATCAGATTGGCGAGTTCGGCTTCATCCAGTTCGTTGACGAGATCAGCGGCGCTGGTCCCTTCCCGGCCCATGCGCATATCGAGCGGCCCCGCGCGCATAAAGGAAAAGCCGCGCTCACCCTGGTCCAGTTGCATGGAACTGACCCCGATATCGAGCACCACGCCAGCAACCGGCTTGTCGGCTACAAGGCTGTCGAGTTCGGCAAAACGGCCTGCAATGAAGGTGAACCTGTCTCCGAATTCAGAAGCGAGCTTTTCGGCAAAGGGAAGAACGGTCGGGTCGCGGTCGATCCCGATGACAATCGCGCCGCGATCGAGCATGGCACGTGAATAGCCACCGGCGCCGAATGTGCCATCGACAATGCAGGCGCCATCGAGCGGCCCAAGCGCTTCAAGCACCTCCGGCAGCAATACAGATTCATGGGAATTATCAGGGCCTGAACCGGCCACGTTATTATTGCCCATAGGGTCTGTGACTCGCGCCTCGCGCTCCTTCATTCGACCTCTGAAAAAGGCCACGCATAAAGAACTTTACGTGGATCAAATCCACTTTGACGCAGATTGCATGGCAGGCTTTAAGAATTTGTTTCCCAAACCCGGTTTTGTGGAAAAGCGTCACCAGTTGACCTGTAAGCCGGGTTCTGTAGGGCCTGCCCTTCCGGGCAAACGTGGCGGCCATTCATCTAGAAGAACTGTTGCCAGTCCTTTCGTGCAACCAACCCGGATGACAAGCAGCGAAAACGCCGCCGGAGCCGGAGCCCCCATCATCCCTATTCGGTTTTGCTCCCGGTGGGGTTTACCGTGCCGTCCCTGTTGCCAGGTCCGCGGTGCGCTCTTACCGCACCCTTTCACCCTTACCATGTCATAACATGGCGGTTTGCTTTCTGTGGCACTTTCCCTGGGGTCGCCCCCGCCGGGCGTTACCCGGCACCGTGTTTTCGTGGAGCCCGGACTTTCCTCTCCGCGTAAACGCGCAGCGGCCGCCCGGTCAACTGGTGACGACGCTGATGTATGGTGGCTGGCGCCATCCCGTCAAGCCTGTTGGCGCCTACTCGGCCAACAGCACCTGACGCTGCCCCCGCACGGCCTGGATTTCCTGATAGGCGGTGTTGATGGCAGCCATCTTGGCTGTCGCCAGACCCATCAGTTCGGTCGGCACGCCCTTGGCAATCATCCTGTCAGGGTGATGCTCGGCAACAAGCTGGCGATAGGTCCGCTTGAGTTCGTCATCGCTGGCCCCAGGCACAAGTCCCAACACCGCATAAGGATCGCGCTGCCCGCTCGGCATAAGCACGTGCTGGCTGGCAATCTGCTCGAACCGGACTTCATCGAACCCGAATATGTCGCTTATCGCTTTCAGATACGCAATCTCGTCCTCATGCACGAGGCCATCTGCCGTCGCAATCTCAAACAGGGCGTCCAGCACATGTTCAAGCGTCGCCGGGCTATCGATGAACAGCTTGCGAACCTTGCGCGCATAGGCATCGAAACCCGCGACATCCTGCTGTGCCAGTGCAAAAAATTGATCAACGTGTCTGTCCTCGCCCTCGGCAATATCGACGAGCCTGTGAAATGTCTTGATTTCACGAATGCTGACGACGCCATCGGCGACTGCCATCTTGGCTGAAAGCGCAATAATGGACATGGTGAAGGCCGCATCGCGCCCACCGGGCATCCAGTTGTCTGGATCGAAAATATTGGCGATCCCGCCAGCCAACCCGGTTCCTTCGGAAAAAGAACCCAGAAAGGCGGCGATACGCTGCCAGATAGACATCTCGCGTTTCCGAATAATCAAGGCCTTAAGACGACACGCCAAGGCCCGAAAGAACCGATCAAGCTGAAGCGCAAACGGAGGGCACCTGCCCAAGTCTGAGCAGGAGCAACACGACGATGACATGATTCTGCTCCCTCGATCTGCGGCTTTCCCTGCTGACTCCTACTGGATTGCGGGGAATTTTAATGGCCTACCAACGATAATCGTAATCATCATAGACGAAGCCATAGCGATTGCCTACCGGCGCTGATGGTATAGGTGCTACCCGCCCGGCGGGACCCACCTGATCGGCATGAACCCAGATGACCTGCCCGTTATTACCCACAATCGCAACCAGTTCACCGCCTCCGCCTGCCGGACGAACCGGCTCCCCTGGCATCGGCGCCAGCGCTTCTCGCTCCTCGCGGGACATGAACCCGTTACTGCTGACCGAAATGCCACTTGCCGGGCGCGCAGCACTGGCAGTCACTGCATTTTGATCGATAGCCTGCTCCTGCCGGGGCAAGGTTAACCCTTCCGGGCGCGGGATCGGGCGCGGCGGCTCCACAACGGCCACTGTCTGCTCAGCTTCGGTCGACGAGACGGTTGCAGAGGACGTAGTATTTTCCGTCGCACGGGCAACCGCAGGTTCGTCAGAACCGAGCGGCCGGCCATTGACCGTCACAATCGGGCCGGTCCTGACCGCTTCGCGCGGCTCTTCAGGCACAACCGGGAAGCCCGCACTATCGACAACGCGATTTGGGGCTGTGGCGGTACGCTCGGCTTCTTCTACCACTTCTTCGGCAATTACCACTTCTTCGGCAATGTCCTCGTCGGCAACAATGCTCTCGGTTTCGACAACATCGATACTATGCGCCTCATCGCTTCCGATGCGCGAGATGGCATCGCGCTGAAACCAGCCGCTACCAAAAGCTACGATCAAGGCGAGGATCATCGCGCCCGACACAGAGGGTTTGTTCAACATCATCAACCGTCCTGTTTGCCCCGCATGACACACAAATGTACCCACGATCATGGCAGCAGTTTGGTGAACGCGCGATGAACCATTCCTTACCGACCAGTTAACGCCTATGGGCGGATGCCCAAAAGCCGGGCCAGAGCCAGTACCAGATTGGAACGGTTCAGCGTGTAGAAATGGAACTCCGTTACCCCTGAATCGAGTAACTCGGTAGCCTGTTCAGCGGCAACTGCCGCCGCAACAAGTGCGTGCGTTTCGGGATCGTCCTCAAGCCCATCGAAGCGCTCGGCCAGCCAGCGAGGAATCGATGCACCGCACCGGCCTGCAAAACCCGCGATCTGTTTGAAGCTGTGAATCGGTTGGATGCCGGGAACGATAGGCGCCTCGATGCCCGCCTTGCGGGCCCGCTCGACAAAGCGCCAATAATCGCCGTTCTCAAAGAACATCTGCGTGATCGCGCGGTTGGCGCCGGCGTCGATCTTGCGCTTGAGATTGTCGATTTCTGCGTCCCAATCGACGCTTTGCGGATGCTTTTCCGGATAAGCGGCAACCGAAATATCGAAATCACCGATCTTACGGATGCCCGCCACCAGATCGGCAGCGTTCTTGTAGCCGTCGGGATGCGGGGTAAAGGGCTGACCAACCCCTTCGGGCGGATCGCCACGCAAGGCAACGATCCGATTGACGCCAGCTTCTGCATATCCACGCACCACCTCATCGACTTCATCGCGCGTCGCACCGACGCAGGTAAGATGCGCCGCAGCGGGAACGCCGGACTCGGCGGTGATCCGCGATACCATGCGCAAGGTACGCTCGCGCGTTGAACCGCCTGCCCCGTAAGTAACCGAAACAAAACGCGGTTTGAGCGGCGCGAGTTTATTGAGGCTCTCCCAGAACCGCGCTTCCATCATATCCGTTTTTGGCGGAAAGAACTCGAAGCTAACCTCAAGATCAGGGCGGTTGACTTCCGGTTGGCGGCTGAGGCGCGTGGCGCCATTATTCGGGGTCACGGGTTAGAAATCCTTATCGATTATTGCGTTCGGCCAACGGGCGACAACTGCCAGAGACAAACCGTCAGCCCTTCGCTGTCCTGGGGTGGAAATTTGTCGACTTTTACGACTTTGAGCCCCGCTGCCTGCGCCCAGCTTTCCATCTGGTCATCTGAAAGCCCAAGGCGTCTATGCGCTTGCTCTTCGCGCAAAAACTCGAATTTGTGCGGCGCGAAATCTACGATCACAAGAGTGCCATTGCGCTTGATGCAGGCGCCGATGGCGCCAAGGGCCGCCCCAGGGTCATCGAAATAATGCAGCACCTGATGCACGACCACCGCATCGGCAAAGTCCGAGTAATCCTCAAGCTCGGCAATATCGCCCAACCGCACCTGAGCGTGAGCGATCCCGGCAGCATCGAGCTTGGCGCGGGCAATCGAAAGCATCTCACGGCTGGAGTCGATGCCCATGCCCTGCCGATAGTGATCGGCAAGCAATTCCAGCATACGACCTGTGCCCGTTCCGATGTCGAGCAGGGTTTCGACATCGCTTCCTTCAAAGCACTGTAAAATGCCCTGTTCCACTGCCGCTTCCGGCGCATGTAGTGAGCGCAACCGATCCCAGCTTTCCGCAATCTTGCCAAAATAGGCTGCAGCCTTTTCCCTTTGCGCCATGCGCAGCCTGGTGAGCTTGGAACGATCGCGCGCGACATCCTGCGTCGAACCGTCAAGCTCGTCCTTGAGCCAGCCTGCAAGCGATCCGGCGACGCCGTTTTCGGTGAGACGGTAATAGGCCCAGGCGCCCTCGGCATGGCGCGTTACAAGTCCGGCATCGGCCAGAAGTTTGAGATGCCGCGATATCCGCGGCTGGCTTTGCCCGAGGATTTCGGTAAAATCCTTGACACTGAGTTCGCCTTCGGCCAGCAAGGCCAAAAGACGCAACCGTGTCTCTTCACCGGCAGCCTTGAGTAGCGCAACGATTGTATCAGCGTTTGCCAAATCCCGCCCCTGGCAGCACGACACCAAATTAAATGACATAAAGATATGTTTATATCTTTTTCGTCAAGTGCGCAGGCTGGCTTTTTTACGCTGTAGCAGGGTTTTCAAAAAGCAAACGGACCGGTCAGGCGACCGATCCGTCTTGTCTCCTTGTGTCGTTTAGCTGCCCTCAGGCAACGGCCTCTTCGACTGCATGACCTCTGCGACGAAAGGAATGGGAGCGCCAAAGCTCGAAGATGCCAGAGGCCTCTTCCTCGCTCAGCGCTTCGTAGCGGGACCGTACATTGGCGATATCGAGCGTGCTTGGCATATCGCGCCACGGCAGCACACCGACAATCGATTCAAAAAGATCGGGAGCAAGATCGATGGCTCTGGCTGCTACCGTTACGGCCACATAATCCTGCATGGCCAGCCATTTGACAAAAATTTCAGGCCGCACTTCAAGCAGCATCGTAAGTCCTGCCGCAGTGTGGTGCCCATATCCAAATCGGGTGAACCGATGCAGAGCCTTGAGATCGAACTGGCGACGATCCGAAAGGGCCTTGACCTGATTCCAGGCCAGCTTCCACTCCTGGGCCGAAAAACCAGCACGATTCTTGATGCGATTGTAAACGACCGCCTGAACCCGATTGACCGTATTGGCATCGCCGATGTGCTCGATAAGGCCGAGCGTTTCAAGAGCCTTGACCCCGATCGCGCTGACCCGGCCACGCATTTCCGACCAGTCGATATGTTCCCGGCCACGCAAGTCCTCGGCCAGGGAAGCGTTCTCGGTCGCAAGCACGGCAATCTTTTCAATCGCGCGATTGCTGATATCGGCGCCCATATTGCGCAAAAGGCGCGTGATCGAGGGTTCCTGCCCGTAGGTTACGATGGCATCGCCCACACGATCCGCCAATCGCTTGCGGCCCGCGATAGCAACGCGATGCGCTTCGGACTGCTGTTCGACGATTTCGATTAAGTCGTCGTCGGACAGCACGTTGGAGAACTCGAGCAGCGGCGCGGCAACTTCTATGACGTCATGGGCCAGCTTGACGATGGCCGAGCCCGGTGCCCGCTCAAGCGGCGCAAGCAGCTTGGCAACATGAGCGCGCGCTTCAATCTCGACAATATCGGCCAATTGGCACAGCACTTCATCGTACTGAGCAACCTGCTCGTCGTCGCAGCGATCCGAAACATAGGAGAACAGTTGAGCAAGGTTGCGGATCAGGTGATCGCGTTCCTGCGCATCCGCTTCACCGTTAAGCACCCTGAAATTGGCAAATGCCTTAATATTTTCAGCGGCTTCGTTCATCATTGCTCTCCCGGGCCAAACGCCATTCCTGCGCAACTTCGCAGAAGGGTCTAGATATCGTTTGAAGGACTTCCCGGGCCTTTAATTAAAATGCGACCTATCGGCATGCTTGTGGAAAAAAGCAAACCCGGCGCCGCAAAACGCCGGGTTCAAATTTCTTATGCCAAATGGCTAGATTGTTATTCCGCGGCCGAAACCGACGCAGGTTTTTGCTGCTTTCCCGTGGCAATCGCTGCGCGAACGCCAGCGCCATATTCAGCATGAACCTGGTCGAACAGCTTGCACTGGCGCTCGATGATTTCGGCCGGCACGCCATCCATTGCAGCGGCAATATTAGCGAACAGGCGTTTTTTCTGCCCCTCGTCGAAGAGATTAAACAGCGCGCGCGGCTGCCCGAAATCGTCATTGCCATCGCGGTGATTGTAGCGATCGACATCGCCCGAGACCTTGAGCGGCGGTTCCTGAACAGATTTGTCTTCAACCGGACCGTCAAAACTGTTGGGTTCGTAATAAGCATCGGGATTGCCCGTCTTGATGCCGCCGTAAAAGTTCATTTGCCCATCGCGGTGATAGTGATGAACCGGGCACCTGGGCGCGTTGACCGGCAAAGTCTCGTAATGCGTGCCCAGACGATAGCGATGCGCATCGGCATAAGAAAACACGCGCGCCTGCAGCATTTTGTCGGGCGAGTGCCCGATGCCAGGAACGATGTTGGAGGGCGAAAACGCGACCTGCTCGATTTCCGAGAAATAGTTTTCAGGATTGCGGTTAAGCTCAAGCACGCCAATCTCGATCGGCGGATAGTCCCCATGCGGCCACACCTTGGTAAGATCGAACGGGTTGTAGCTTGTCTTTTCGGCATCGGCTTCCGGCATGATCTGGACCTGAACTGTCCATTTGGGATAATCGCCGCGCTCAATCGCGCCAAAAAGCTCTTCCTGATAGCTTTCGCGCGTCTGCCCAATCACCTTTTCCGCTTCCGCGTTGGTGTAGAACTTGTGGCCCTGCTGGGTCTTGAAGTGGAACTTCACCCAGAACCGCTCGCCATTGTCGTTCCAGAACGAATAGGTGTGCGAGCCATAGCCATTCATGAACATTGGAGCGACCGGCAGACCGCGATCGCTCATCAGGATTGTGACCTGATGCAGGCTTTCGGGTGAAAGAGACCAGAAATCCCACATGGCGGTCGCCGAGCGCAGATTGGTCTTGGGGTGCCGCTTCTGGGTATGGATGAAATCGGGAAATTTCAGCGGATCGCGCACGAAAAAGACCGGCGTGTTGTTGCCGACAAGATCCCAATTGCCTTCCTCAGTATAGAACTTGATCGCAAAGCCGCGCACGTCACGTTCCGCATCCGCGGCGCCCAACTCACCCGCAACGGTTGAAAAACGCAAAATCAGCGGGGTCTCCGCGCCCGGCCGCAGTGCCTTTGCACGGGTATAGCTTGTGATGTCGCCGGTGATCTTGAGCGTACCGAATGCTCCCCATCCCTTTGCGTGGACGACACGCTCAGGGATACGCTCGCGATTCTGATGGGCCAGCTTTTCGACAAGCTGGTAATCCTGCATCAAGACAGGACCACGCGGCCCGGCAGTAATCGAATTCTGATTGTCGGGAACAGCCGCGCCGGCGCTCGTGGTCATGGTCGGTTTGTCGGACATGAGGCCTCGTCTTTATAAGCATTCTAAACTTTGGCCCTACCCCTAACGCGAGCCATATCAAGTTGCAAATTGATAAATCTGACGCAGACGATTAGCTTGACTAATAGAGGAAACTCATCCTATACGATAGACTTATGCACATATTGACGCTGCGCCAACTTCACTACGCACAGATCATTGCCGAAGAGGAACATTTCGGGCGAGCAGCAGCGCGTTGCCATGTGACCCAGCCCGCACTTTCACAGCAGATCAAGCTGCTCGAAGAACGCTGCAATGCAACCATTTTCGACCGTCTAGGCAAAACGGTTCGCCTGACCCCATTTGGCCGCGATTTTCTGGCCCATGCCAACCGCGTCCTCAGTGCCGCAAGTGAACTGGAGGCCTTTACCGATATGGCGGCCGGCCACCCTGCCCGCCCGTTGCGGTTTGGATTGATCCCGACAGTCGCGCCTTATCTCCTGCCAAACATATTGCCCGCTCTAGGCGCTCAGCTCCCCAACATTCATTTCTCCATCAGCGAAGGCAAGACCGAGAGACTGGTGACGGGCCTGGTCGACGGCAATCTCGATCTTGCACTTGTGGCAACCCAGCCCACCCAGTCCAATCTCGAAATCTTGACGCTTTTCGCCGATCCATTTGTGTTGGCAACCCAGCGTGACGCCGATATTTCCGAGCCGGTGCGGCTCGACAAACTGCCGCGCGATCAGTTTCTCCTGCTCGAAGAGGGCCATTGCCTGCGCGACCAGATGGTGGATGCCTGTGCGCTCAAGCCCGAACAGCAGGGCCGAACCTTTGCCGCCACATCGCTGACAACGATTCTGGAACTTGTCGCCAACGGCTATGGAGTCACGCTGCTGCCAGCGATCAGCCTCAAGCGCGAGGAAAGCAACCCTCGCATTTCCATTCACACACTGGGCGCGCCCGGCGCATCTCGATTGCTAAAGCTCGTTTGGCGGACAGGTTCGCCCTATGCCGAGTTATTCCGCTCCATCGGCGCGGTGGTAAAGGAAGTCGGTGAGGCCAGTCTTTGCACAGCTATTGACGCGACCTGATTTCAGGCGGCAACAGAGCGGCCACGCGCACGGAACGATCCATAAGAAAAAATCGCCAGCGATACCCAGATCAGCGCAAAGCTGAGAAGGCGCAGCGGCGAAAGCTCCTCACCAAACAGCAGCACCGCCGACAGAAACTGCAGCGATGGCGCGATATATTGGAACATGCCGATTGTAGAAAGCCGCAATTGCCGCGCTGCAAAGGCGAACATGACCAGCGGAATAGCCGTAAGCGGGCCAGTCAGAACCAGATAAAGCGTGGTCATCGGATCGCTGTAAAAAGTCGGCTGCGGCCCCAGCAGCAAGTAGATGAGAAAGGCGAGGCTAAAGGGAACGAGAATTGCCGTCTCAATCGCCAGGCCCGGCAGCGAGCCGACATTCACCGTCTTGCGCACAAAGCCATAAAAGCCGAAGCTGAAGGCTAGAACGAGGGAAATCCACGGCACGGTCCCCAGCCCAAAAGTCTGGATGCCGATGGCAACCAGGGCAACTGCTATAGCTATGGCCTGGGTGCGCGACAGCCGCTCTGACAAGAACGCCATGCCGATGGCAACGCTCACGAGCGGATTGATGAAATAGCCGAAACTGGCCTCGAGCACCCGCTCATTGTTCACTGCCCAGATGAAGGTGAGCCAATTGATTGCAATCAGAACCGCAGAGACGCCCATCAGGGCGAGTATCCGCCAATCCTTCAATGCGACGACAATCTCGGCAAAGCGCTTACGCAGAAACAAAATTGCAGCCACGAAAATCAGCGAGAACACAATCCTGTTTGCAACGACGCCCACCGCATCGACATCCTCAAGCAGCTTGAAGAACAGCGGCAGCAGACCCCAGAATGTATAGGTGAACAGCGCCGCCATGACGCCCAGGCGTACATCGCCGCCCGGCCCTGTAGCACGGGGAGATTGCACGCCTTTGGCGGCAGGTGCGCCTTCAATCGATGTCATGGGATTGGCCTTCAGAGTCCTCTTGAATACAGACTCTATCGTCTCGTCACGATAAGGACCAGCAACAGTTTTTGATCGGTTCGATCAGTTCTCGTTAGGCTCGGCACCGGTGAGCGTGTTGAGAAATTCCAGCAACAAGGGATTGAACAGATCCGGTCGTTCGAGACTGGGCAGATGCGCCGTACCCTCGATCACCACCGCAAACGCATTTTCCATGTCTTCGGACAAATCGTCATGCCGGTTGATGACATGAGGGAAATCTAGGTCGCCAGAGACAAGCAGGGTCGGCGTGTCGATCCCGGCAATATCGTCAACTGCGGATTCGGGCATCTCCTCGCGCGTCAGGCGTGGTTTGCGCAGCAGATTACCGTTCATTGTCTTGAACAATTCACGCACGGGCCCGGAAACCCGCCCGCTTTGCGATAGCGGCCCATCGAGCCACGCGTGAGCTTCCACCGCGTTGATCGCATCGAAATCGCCGCTCTCGCTCACAGCCTCCATGGCGTGAACGATCCGCATAACCTCGGTGGGAAAGACCGGACGCCGCGCCCCGGAAATCGACGTGCCGATCAGGACCAGTCCTGCAACCCGCTCGGGATTTGCAAGCGTGAAGTCTATCGCCAACGCGCCACCACGCGAGGAGGCAACGATTACGGCTGCATGAATTCCCAATGCCTCAAGCACTGCCTCGAAATCCTCGAGATGGGAAAAGCTCTCATCGGGCGCCTGTGTGCCCCCGAAGCCGCGCCGGTCGTAGGCTATCGCCCAGAACCCCGCTTCTGCCACGACCTCCATCTGGCTTTCCCACATGCGGCTGTCGCAAACCCCGGCATGAAGAAAGACGACAGGAATCCCCTCCCCGGCTTCGATACCGGAAAAAATCACATCGTCGATTTCGAGGGTGAAAGGTTCAATCATCAATCATCGCCCAAGTAATCGAAATTGAGAAAAGGCCGGGCTGGCAACACCCGGCCTTCATGACTGCGAAATGCAGAACAACAGTATAGCCTACCGCGTCAGCGGCTTGTAGGTCACACGCTTGGGATTAACGGCGTCGGGGCCAAGGCGCCGTATCTTGTCTGCCTCGTAATCCTGGAAGTTGCCCTCGAACCATTCCACATGGCTGTCGCCTTCAAACGACAGCATGTGCGTGGCGAGCCGGTCGAGGAACATGCGGTCGTGCGAGATGATTACGGCGCAGCCGGCGAACTCTTCGAGCGCCTCTTCAAGAGCCGCAAGGGTTTCGGTGTCGAGATCGTTGGTCGGCTCGTCGAGCAGCAACACGTTGGCGCCAGACTTGAGCATCTTGGCAAGATGCACGCGATTGCGCTGGCCACCCGAGAGGGTTCCGACAGGCTGCTGCTGATCGCCGCCCTTGAAGTTGAATGAGGATGTATAGGCGCGCGAATTCACCTCGCGCTTGCCCAGCTTGATGATGTCGTTTCCGCCCGAAATTTCTTCCCAAACGGACTTTTTCGGATCGAGCGTATCGCGGCTCTGATCGACATAGCCCAGATGCACGGTTTCCCCGATGGTGATTGAGCCACTATCGGGCTGTTCCTGCCCGGTGAGCATCTTGAACAGGGTCGATTTACCCGCGCCGTTCGGCCCGATCACCCCAACAATGCCGCCCGGCGGCAGCTTGAAGGAGAGATCGTCAATCAGCAAACGATTGCCATAGCCCTTGCGCAGGTTCTCAATGTCGATGACGTTCTGGCCAAGCCGCTCGCCTGCCGGGATAATAATCTGGGCAGTGCTGGACTGGGTACGCGCCTCGTTGATCTTGACCAACTCATCATAGGCACGAATACGCGCTTTGGACTTGGTTTGGCGCGCCTGCGGCGATTGGCCAAGCCATTCCTTTTCACGCTCGAGCACTTTCGCCCGCGCCGCATCTTCGCTCTTTTCCTGCCTCATCCGCTTGGCCTTGGCGTCCAGATAAGCGGTGTAATTGCCCTCATAGGGGATGCCCCGGCCACGATCGAGTTCGAGAATCCAGCCTGTTACATTATCGAGGAAGTAGCGGTCGTGGGTGATGATCAGCACGGCACCGGGAAATTCGCGCAGGTGCTTTTCCAGCCACGCCGTGGTTTCGGCATCCAGATGGTTGGTCGGTTCGTCAAGCAGCAGCAAATCGGGAGCCGACAGCAGAAGCTGGCAAAGCGCCACCCGGCGCTTCTCACCGCCAGAAAGGCTGTCGACGCTCGCTTCCGGCGGCGGACAGCGCAAGGCTTCCATCGCCATTTCAACCTTGGAATCGAGATCCCATAGGTTGTCCGCATCGATCTGGTCCTGAAGCTGTGCCGCTTCATCGGCCGTTTCGTCGGAATAGTTCATCATCAATTCGTTGTAGCGGTCGAGGATAGCCTGCTTTTCCTTGACCCCGATCATCACATTCCCGCGCACATCCAGGGCGGGATCGAGCTGAGGCTCCTGCGGCAGATAGCCGACCTTGGCGCCCTCGGCTGCCCAGGCTTCGCCGGTAAACTCGGTATCGATCCCAGCCATGATCTTGAGCAGTGTGGATTTACCCGCGCCGTTCGGCCCCAGAACGCCGATCTTGGCATCGGGATAAAAGCTCAGATGGATGTTATCGAGAACCTTCTTGCCGCCCGAATAGGCTTTGGACATGCCGTTCATGTGATAGATAAATTGACGCGCCATAAAGCGAGAGCCTCTTGTGATACTGGTCTTTTGGAATCTTGGTGCCGTATTTAGGGCAAGGGGCGAGTTGGTGCAATGCCTCACCGCATCAACCAATGACGAGACAAATTTCAATGTATCAAACGGTTTCCGGCCATTTCAAACCTTTCGACCGCGATCTTTTGCCCGGACAAGCGGCCGAACTGCGCATTATCGCCATCGACGGAACACGGGAGCGCCTGGTGCTCAAAGCCGATCAGGTGATCGAGGCGCCAAACTGGACGCCTGATGGCAATTGGCTAATCTTCAATGCCGGAGGACAACTCTGGCGTATTCCGGTCGACGCAAGCGCTGGCCCGACATTGATCGATACGGGTGGGATTGATCGGCTCAACAACGACCACGTTCTGTCCCCGGACGGGCAGACCATTTACGCAAGCAATGGCGATGGCCATCTTTATGCCATTCCAGTTTCAGGCGGAACACCCCGCAAGATCAGCAACGACCACGACACACCCTTCCATTATTACCTGCATGGCATTTCGCCCGACGGCAAAACGCTTGCCTATGTGGCAGTCGAAGGAAGCGGCGATGAAAAACGCATCAACATATTCACCATCCCCGCCAAGGGTGGGGCTGATACGCGGCTGAGCGACATCGACAAGCCCAATGACGGACCCGAATATACTCCTGACGGGCAATGGATTTTTTTCAATTCCGAACGCAACGCGGAGCATCCCGGTCATGCTCAGATTTTTCGGATGCGGACAGATGGCTCAGGTGTGGAACAACTAACCGATGACGAGCGGGTGAACTGGTTCCCCCATGTCTCGCCGGACGGTCAGTGGGTGGTCTATCTCAGCTACCCGCCTCAAACGCTCGGCCACCCGGCCAATAAGGAGATAATCCTGCGCCGCATGAGAACCGACGGCAGCCAGCAGGCCGACGTCGCTGCCTTTTTCGGCGGTCAGGGCACCATAAATGTCAATTCATGGGCACCCGACAGCCGGCATTTTGCTTATGTGACCTACCCCTTGGCGTGATAGGCGCGCCGCTTCAGCCCGCCATGGTCTGACTGCGATGCGCCCAACCGGTTGTGCGCTTCTCAATCCAGGCCATCAGCGCGTACATCGCGATGCCTTCAACCGCAAGCATGATCAACCCGGCCCAGACGAGCGGCACGTTGAACTGGCTTTGCGCTGCGCTCATCATATAGCCAAGCCCGGAATTGGCGGCGACGGTTTCCGAAATAACCGAACCGACAAACGCAAGCGTAATCGCAATCTTGAGCGAGCCGAAGAAATAGGGCATCGAACGTGGAATGCCCACCTTGAGCATGATGTCCATCTTCTTGGCGCCGAGCGCGCGCAGAACGTCTTCGGTCTCAGGCTCGATGGTTGCCAGACCCGTCGCAACATTCACAACAATGGGAAAGAACGCGATGAGAAAGGCGGTGAGGATTGCCGGAACCGTACCGATGCCAAACCAGATCACAAGGATCGGAACGACGGCAACTTTGGGAATGGCGTTGAACCCGACCATGAGCGGATAAAGCCCGGCATAGATCATCCGCGACCACCCGATGAGCAACCCGAGCGCCAAGCCGCCGACCACCGCCATCAAGAACCCAACCGATGTGGTGTAAAGCGTCTGGATCGAGTGGCGCTGGATGGCGCCCCAATATTGGATAATCGCTTCAAAAATCCGGCTGGGCGCCGGCATGATCGTGTGAGAGACGCCCGAAAGCCGGACCCCGAGTTCCCAGATCAGGAACAGCCCGATTGTATAAATCCACGGCATCAGCGGTAGCCAGTCAAATTTCTTGGCTGGCGTTACTGGCAAGGCCGTGGGTGCAGGCGTTGTATTGGAAGCGCTCATGCCACTGCCCTCGCGTCGGCGATTTCGCCGCGCAATCCCTGCACGACATCGTTGAACTCGGCTTCATACATGACGGAAAGGTCGCGCGGACGCGCAAAGCCGATTTTGTGAACCTTGAGGATCTTGCCCGGCCGGGCACTCATCACATGCACATTGTCGGCCAGAAACACCGCTTCACGCAGATCATGCGTCACAAGAACAATCGTGACGTCCTGACTCGCGTGCAGATCGCGAATGACCTGCCAGAGTTCCTCGCGGGTAAAAGCATCGAGCGCTCCGAAAGGCTCATCGAGCATCAACAATTCCGGCTCGTGAATAAGCGCACGGCAGAGATTGGCGCGCTGCTGCATCCCGCCTGACAACTGCCAGGGGTACTTTGAGCCGAAGCCCTTAAGGCCAACCGTTTCGAGAAGGTGTTCGGCTTTCTCGACATACTCTTTCTTGTGCTTACGCAGCCGACGCCGATGCCTTTCAACGATCTCGAGCGGCAAAAGCACATTGTCGAGCGTTGTGCGCCAAGGCAGCATTGTGGGGTTTTGAAAGGCCATGCCGACAATCGAAACCGGCTTGGTCACATGGATTCCCGCAACGGTTACAAGACCTTGCTGTGGAATATGCAACCCCGTCACAAGCTTCATCAGCGTGGATTTCCCGCACCCTGATGGCCCAACCACAGCAGCGAACTCCCCGCGCTCGACCACCATGTTGAGACCGGAAACAGCCAGCGTGCCGTCGGCACCGCCATAGCGCATATCCACATTGTCGATCGTCACCAGACTGGCGCCCATGACATACCCCTTTCCCCCGAAAAATACCGGGCGCGCAACCGCGCCCGGCCCATTCCTTATGCTCGCCTTACGGCAGCATGCGCTCTTCCATTGGCGGCAGGTAGCTTGCGTCAAAGACATCTGCCGCCGAAATATCGCTCTGAATACCGATTGACAGCTTGAGCTGTTCGATCGCGGAATTAAGCCGGTCCATATCGACACCGCCCATGCCGTTTTCCTGCACATAAGCCGTGTTGATATTCATCTCGTTGGCCATCTGCAAACGCTCGAGTTCAATATTGACATCGAGAATTTCGTTGGCAGCGACGACAGCCTCTGCCCCTTGCCGTGGATCGGCAACCGCATCGGCAAACCCCTTGGCCAACGCGCGTAGCATACCTTTGACAACTTCGGGATTGGCTTCGGCGAAATCGGTATTGACCATGATCGCATTGCCATAGAGATCGAGCCCATGATCGGCCATCAGGATCGGAACGATGTCTTCATCTTCAATACCCTGAGCCTTGAGATTCAGGATCACCGAGAAAGCAAAGCCAAAAACCGCGTCGACATCGCCTTGCGCGAGCATGGGCTCACGCACGGGAAAACCGATGGATTCAATGGTGATGTCGGAAGTGTCGATTCCCGATGCCTCGACAAATGCAGGCCACTGCGCAAAGGCACCATCGGGCGGTGGTGCGCCAAGCGTCTTGCCCTCCAGCGATGCCGGATCTTCGGTGACTCCAAGCGAGCGCCGCCCCACCACCGCAAAGGTCGGGGTCTCATAGATCATCATGATCGCCTTGATCGGCTGATCGGGATCTTCATCAAGAAACTTGATAAGCGAGTTGATGTCGCCAAAGCCCATGTCATAGGTGCCGGTAGCGACACGCGGAATGACTTCGACCGAGCCGGCGCCGACGTCAAATGTTACATCCAGCCCTTCGTCGGCGAAATGGCCATTGGCTTGCGCCAGCATGAAGCCAGCGGCCGGACCTTCGATCCGCCAGTCCAGCGTAAATCTAACAGGCGTGTTTTGCCCAAGTGCCGGCGCAACTAGACCCGCTGAGGTGATCAGCGCGCCCGCCGCCAGCGCAAATATTCTGCGATTGAACATGATTTGTGCTTCCCTTGTTTCCCTTGCCAATGGATAGAAGCGCCCATTTTTTTGACTGGCAAGTAAAAAATTCTATTTTGTGAGCACGAAAACAACTTTGATTACCAGTTAAGCACGGCGCCTATGGTGGTCGCTGAATTTGTATGCAACTGGCTTCCCGTCAAACAGGCAGTCCCGCGTAAGGCTTAACCTCGCGGATGCTCATATTGGAATGAACGCGCGCGATTCCCGGTAGCCTGGCCACGAGTTCGCGATGCAATTGGGCAAACGCTTCCGCATCCCGGCACACAACCCGCAAGATATAGTCGGACTGACCCGCCATCAGATGGCATTCGAGAATCTCGGGGATTGCCCGAACTGCGTTCTCGAATGCTTCGAGCACCGGCTCGCTCTGACTGACCAGCGAAACCTCGATAAAAAACTGCATGGCAAAGCCAAGCTGACGACGATCCAGCGTTGCGCCGTATCCAGCTATCAGGCCGCGATCTTCCAGCGATTTCAGTCGGCGATGGCAAGCTGATGCACTCAAACCCACAACATTGCCCAGTTCTGCCATGCTGCGCGCCGAATTGTCCTGCACAGCACGCAATATCTTGCGATCAAGTTCGGAAAGTTGAATTTTCATCAAAACTCTGCCGGAATTTTGCGAATAGCATTGCAATAATAGCGAGTTGAGGTGGAATTTTGCAACCTTTATGCGCGCATTCCGCCCTATTCTGTCCCGACTGACGAAAAAGCAGAGGGGAACAACAATGCGCATCGGCGTACCGAGAGAAATCAAAAACCATGAATATCGGGTCGGCCTGACCCCAGAAAGCGTTGCCGAACTGGCAGGCGCAGGCCACGAAATCCTGGTGGAAACCCAGGCCGGCGCCGGGATCGGCGCGAGCGATGACGAGTATGGTGCGGCAGGCGCAAAAATCGCCCCGGACGCAAAGACGGTTTTCTCGTCCTCGGAAATGATCGTCAAAGTCAAAGAGCCGCAAGCCGAAGAACGTGCAATGCTCCGCGAGGATCAGTTGCTCTTTACCTACCTCCATCTCGCCCCTGACCCCGAGCAAACCGCCGACCTCATAAAGTCAGGCGCGGTCTGCATCGCCTATGAAACCGTGACCGACACAGCAGGCGGACTGCCCCTGCTCAAGCCCATGAGCCAGGTCGCCGGTCGCATGTCGATACAGGCCGGCGCGACAGCACTTGAAAAGGCCCACGGAGGACGCGGTATGCTGCTCGGCGGCGTGCCGGGCGTAAGCCCCGCCAAAGTGACAATCATCGGCGGCGGCGTTGTTGGCTTCAATGCCGCGCAAATGGCTGTCGGAATGCATGCCGATGTAACGATCCTGGACAAGAGCTCGGTCGCGCTTGAGCGTCTTTCCAACCATTTCGAGGCCTCCGCAAAGGTCGTTTTTGCCAGCAAGGCGGCAGTTGCCGAAACGGTGGCGCAATCGGACCTGGTTATCGGCGCCGTTCTTGTCCCCGGCGCCGCCGCGCCGAAAATTGTAACGCGCGGCATGCTCAAAACTATGCAGCAAGGGGCAGTTCTGGTCGATGTCGCGATCGATCAGGGCGGTTGCTTTGAAACCTCCAAGCCAACGACACATGCCGACCCGACATACATTGTCGACGATATCGTGCATTATTGCGTGGCCAACATGCCGGGTGCCGTTGCGCGTACCTCAACCTATGCGCTCAATAACGTCACTCTGCCCTTTGCTCTGGCACTGGCCAACAAAGGGTGGAAGCAGGCGCTCAAGGACGACACGCACCTGCGCAACGGACTCAATATCGCGCATGGACTAGTCACATGCGCGCCGGTGGCCGAAGTGTTGGGGTATGATTTTGTGCCTGGGGAATCCGTTCTGGCCTGAGGTGGAAGAAAAATGGGAACGCGAGGGTTTCGCGTTCCCTGTGGAGGAGCATGGGGCAAACTTGGAGCGGAACGAGCCTTTGCGAGGCGTTGATCTCGCTCCAAGCTCTTGTTTGGTCGTGAGACCGAACCGGAGACACAGCAACTTTTCGCTGCATGATCCTCCGGTCCTAATCGCGCTCTAGCGCACGTAGATCTTCAGCGTACCGCCATCAACGCCAGCGGCGAGAATGTCGCTGGCACTGCGCCGATTTTGCTGAAGCATTGCCAAAACCAGCGGATTGCTGCTGGCCGCGCCGTGGATCGCGCTGATCCCATTGAATTGAGCAAGATTCATAGCCTGATCACGAATGGGACCGCATAGGCCGATAAGCTGGATGTCGACCGGGCCGTTCCAGCCTGCGACCGTACCGACCGCCGTACGCATTTGAGCGATGAGATTGAGCAACGGGGCGGCATTCTGTCCCTGACATTGACCGGGCATTGTGGTCAGCGTCTGCACAGAACCCACGATCGCACCGGGTCCGCCTGGCCCACCGGGTCCGCCTGGCCCACCGGGACCGCCTGGTCCACCGGGACCGCCCGGCCCACCGGGTCCGCCTGGTCCACCGGGACCAGCAGGATCGCAGCTCCCGCCGATCTGAACGCATGCATCGAGCAGTCCGCCGCTGCCGCCCACATTTGCGGTAGCGCTCACGAGACCGCCTCCGCTACCGCTGGTAAGTAAGTCAGCGTCCACGCCGACCAACGATCCGTTTCCGGCACTCACATTGGCATTGGCAAGAGATCCGCCTGACGAGTTGGAGCCGATATTGGCGTCGAGCACATTGCCTCCTCCGCCGCCGAGTCCGAGATTGACCGTACCGCTGCTGCCCGCGCTACCGCTGCCAATGGTAACTAACGCACCGCTGTCCTTGTCGCCAATAATACCCAGCAGACTGTTCTGAGCCATTATCGGCGTTGTTAGCGCACTTACTCCCAAAAGCGCGCCTGCAATAAGTCCTAGTGTTCGATTCATTGAAGCCTCCGTTATGCAATTGCGACCAACCGCTTGGCCGCCTCAAAAAGGCACTAATGAAGCCATACCGCGCCATTTTGACGCATTCAAACTCGAGCACTAGCCGCTCGCCCTTCCGCGCCCCCGGCGGATCTGGCCGCATAAGTCATAACTTATCATTATTTCTCTTTAATAACAATTATATAGCTTGAGCTCTTCACCTCAACTCACTGCGTAGTCAAACTTTAATGATTCCAATCACCTAGCGGCATTCTTTGACAAAATGCCGCAGGACGATCTATTGACAACTTTACTAGATTGTGAATCGAAATTGAAATTTTGAAGCGTTCTTGCAATAGGCAAGTAACCGCATGGCCGGTGCTAAATGGGCGATATCAAAGCGAAATACGGGCATTGACGATATTGCGGTCGCGCAAGACAGCAGGGGGCAGCGGCCCGGCGCGCGTGATTGCTCACCCAACCGACGATTTGGGATTTACTCGGCTTTTGCAGCCAGAATGACCACACTGCGCGAGGGAAGCGTCAAGTGACCGGATTTTATCCCGATGCTGGTATCGGCCGCCGACACAAGCTTCACCTCGAAAGTCAGCCCGGATTCTGCCGGCAGGCTGACTTCGACAGGTTCGTGCTTGCGATTGAACCAGACCAGCATGATTTCTCCCGCCTCGTGTAGAAACATGCCAAGCGTTGACCCATCGGGTTCATTCCAGTCGCGGCTGCTCATCTCCAACCCGTCCGGGCGTAGCCACATGACGTCTTTAAGACCGCCGGTGCGATCGCCGGTCAGAAAATCATCGGATCGCAAAGCCGGATGGGCCCGCCGAAAAGCGCTTAAAGAAGCCACGTAATCGACGAGGGCGCCATCGGCATTTTCCCAATCGAGCCAGGTGATCTCGTTGTCCTGCGCATAGGCATTGTTATTGCCGCCCTGCGTACGACCGAACTCATCGCCTGCGGTCAGCATGGGTGTGCCATGGGACACAAACAGCGTCGCCAGAAGCGCCCGAATGTCCCTGTCGCGGGCAGCAAGAATTGCCGGATCGTCGGTTGGGCCTTCAACGCCATTGTTCCATGAGTAATTGGTTGAGTGCCCATCGCGATTGTCTTCGCCATTGGCTTGGTTATGCTTGTCCTCGTACGATACAAGATCGGCTAGGGTGAACCCGTCATGGGCGGCAAGGAAGTTGACGCTGGCCGAAGGCTTACGCCCGTCATGGTTGAACTGGTCGGCTGAACCCGCTAACCGCGTTGCCAGACCATTGAGCGTAGAGGCCTCTCCTTTCCAAAAGCGCCTGACTTTATCGCGATAACGGTCGTTCCATTCCATGAAAGGTTCACCGAACCGCCCCACATGATAGCCTCCCGGTCCCGGATCCCAAGGTTCTGCAATCAGCAGGCAATCCTTGAGGATCTTATCGGTGCGGATGCGCTCGAGCAGCTTCGCATCGGGCGAAAAGCCATTCATCGAACGGCCCAGGATGGTTGCCAGATCAAAGCGGAACCCTGCAATGCCATATTCAGTCACCCAGTACTTCAGGCTATCAACCACCAGATCCTGCACCGCCGGATGATCGCATTGCAGCGTGTTACCCGTGCCCGCATCGTTGACCATATGCATCTGGCCATCGACTTCCACATGCCGGTAATAGGTGCGGGCATCCAAGCCTTTCATAGAGAGGACCGGCCCATCTGAATCGCCTTCTCCGGTGTGATTGTAAACCACATCGAGCACGACGCGGATGCCGGCCTCCCGGTAAAGCTCAGTCAGCGCGCGCAATTCCTGCGGCCCCCGCGGCATGACGCGCGGATCGGGCGCAAAATACGTGACCGGATTATAGCCCCAGACATTGGTAAGGCCCAACGAGGGCAGGTGCCCATCATCGATCCAGCCAGCCACCGGCATCAGCTCCACCACATCAACACCGATATGCTTGAGGTGGTCGAGCACACGGTGGGTGGTAAGCGCCGCCACCGTGCCGCGTAGCGGCCCCTGCACCGACGGATGCCGCATCGAGAACGGGCGGACATTCAACTCATAGATGAGGTTCGGTCGCTCGGTCGTAAGCTTGGGCTTGTCGGTGTTATAGGGCCCTTGCACGAAAGCCTTGGGCATGACCGGCGCGGTATCAACGCTTTCCGGTCTGGGCAATCGCAGCCTGGGACTGCGTACGAACGTCCTGTCGATCCGGCGGGCATATGGATCGACCAGCAGCTTGTTGGGATCGAAATAATAGCCCTGCGCACGATCATAAGGTCCATCGGCGCGCAAGCCGTATCGGGCACCGGACGTTAAGCCATCGACATGGACCGTCCAGACATGGCCGTCGCCTTTGCTCATCTCGATCTTGCCGGTTTCCACGTCCTGTTCGTCGAACAGGCAGACCCAGATCTTTTCGGCCGTCTCGCTATAGACGCCAAACTGCACGCCAGTATCAGTAACCACCGCGCCCAGTTGCACTGACGGTTTTACGGCCTTCTTGCGTGGCGACATGAAACGATCCGCTATGTAATAACTGTAGGCCCATCCCGGCCGGTACGAGCCTTGATTCCGGCAACAGCATCCGCTAACCCGACAAGATCGGCAAGCGCATCCTGGGTATCCCTGTCATGCACGCCGCTCGCAGGTTCATAACGCTCAAGATAGACACGGATAGTCGCTCCGACTGTTCCAGTACCGGACAGTCGGAAAACTATGCGCGATCCATCGGCGAACCCAATACGAACGCCCTGCCCCTCGGTTTGAGAGCCATCGACCGGATCGAGATAGGCAAAATCGTCAGCCAGAACCACCTCACGCCCCAAAAGTCCGCTGGTGAGCAGTTCGGGAAGTTTCGCGCGCAGGTCCGCCATCAGTTCGTTGGCTGCACCGCTGTCGACTTCTTCATAGTCATGGCGGGAATAGTAGTTGCGGCCATAGGTGGCCCAATGCTCCGTAACGATCTCATCGACCGATTGCTTGCGCGCAGCAAGGATGTTGAGCCAGAGCAAGACTGCCCACACCCCATCCTTCTCACGCACATGATTTGAGCCTGTGCCTGCGCTCTCCTCGCCACAGATCGTCACGCGTCCTGCGTCGAGCAAATTGCCGAAGAATTTCCAGCCCGTCGGCGTTTCAAACATCTCAATGCCGAGCTTTTCGGCAACCCGATCGGCCGCAGCACTTGTCGGCATGGAGCGTGCGATTCCGGCAATGCCACTACTGTAGGCTGGCGCCAGATGCGCATTGGCCGCCAGAAGCGCAAGCGAATCCGATGGTGTCACGAAGCGGTTGCGTCCGATGATGAGATTACGGTCTCCGTCGCCATCCGACGCCGCCGCGAAATCGGGCGCATCGGCTCTCATCATCAGATCATACATATCCTTGCAGTAAACAAGGTTGGGATCAGGATGCCCCTCTCCGAAATCGGGCAGCGGAACAGCGTTCAGCACCGTGCCTTCTGCTGCGCCGAGCCGATTTTCCAGAATTGCCTTGGCGTAGGGGCCAGTCACCGCGTGCATGGCATCGAACTGCATGGAAAAGCCCGACGCGAACATCTCCGCAATCGCATCGAAATCGAAGAGCTCTTCCATCAGCGCTGCATAATCGGCAACCGGGTCGATAATTTCGACCTCCATGCCGGCCACAGATTGCGTACCGAGCGCCGAAAGATCGATATCGGGCGCCTCAACGATCCTGTATGCGTCGATCACCTTCGAGCGCGCATAGACCGCATCGGTGATCTTTTCAGACGCGGGACCGCCATTGGAAGCATTGTACTTGATGCCGAAATCGCCATCGGGGCCACCTGGATTATGGCTTGCCGACAGAACAATGCCGCCCAGCGCCTTGCGTTTCCGTATGACGTTGGATGCGGCAGGTGTCGAAAATATGCCGCCCTGCCCGACGATCATCTTGCCCACGCCGTTGGCCGCAGCCATGCGGATGGCAATCTGGATAACCGTGTCGTTGAAGTAACGCCCGTCTCCCCCGATCACCAGCGTTTGCCCGGCAAGATCAGGCAGGCTGTCAAACAGCGACTGGATGAAGTTCTCGACATAGTTGGGCTGCTGGAAATGGGTAACGCGCTTGCGCAGCCCGGAAGTGCCCGGCTTCTGGTCATCGAATGGGGTGGTGGAGATGGTTTTTGTCGTCATTGATCCGCTGCAAGGTTTTGATAGAGCATGGCGTATTTCCCGGCACTATTGTTCCAACTGACGTCGGTTTTCATGCCTTTACGCTGCATGCGCGACCAGGTTTCCGGTTCGGCATAAAGATTGATGGCGCGCAGAATGGCTTCGCCAAGAGTTTGGGAATCGACCGGCGAAAACTGGATGCCCGTGGCAACTCCTGCTTCTATTGCCGCCTCATTCGCGTCAATAACCGTATCGGCCAGACCGCCGACGCGGCTGACAAGCGGCACGGCACCATAACGCAACCCATAGAGCTGGGTCAGCCCGCAAGGCTCGAAACGCGAGGGCACCAGCATGATGTCGGAGCCGCCCTGCATAAGATGCGACAAGTCCTCGTCATAGCCCTGAACGAAGCCGACGCGCCCCGGATGACGAACCGCAGCATCGGCCATGGCAGCTTCCAGATGTGCTTCGCCTGACCCAAGAACAGCCAACTGACCACCCAACGACACGAGCCAGTCGATATTGGCCGCGATCAGATCAATCCCCTTTTGCCATGTCAGACGGCTAACAAGACCAAAGAGCGGACCTTCGCTATGATCGAGATTGAAGCGGGATGTGAGAGCGAGTTTATTGACCGAGCGCTTCTTGGTATTGGCAGCGGCATAATTGGCGGCCAGCGCGGGGTCCGTCTGCGGGTTCCAGGCCACCGGATCGATACCGTTCAATATGCCATGCAGATCATATCCGCGTTGGTTGAGCAGTCCCTCAAGGCCCATGCCATATTCTGGGGTGCGGATTTCCCGTGCATAGGTCGGCGAGACGGTGGTTATGGCATGTGCGCACTGCAACCCGCCTTTCAGAAACCCCACCCCACCATAATATTCCACACCGTGCATCGTGAAGGCGGCGTCGGGCAACCGCAGATGCGGAAAAATGTCTGCGCCAAACTGCCCCTGAAAGGCAATATTGTGGATCGTGACGACCACTCTTGTCTGCTGGTCCCCACCAAAAGCGACATAGGCTGCCACCATTGCTGCTTGCCAATCGTGTGCATGAATGATCCGGGGACGATAGCCTTCCACCATACCCTTGGCGAGTTCGGCGGCAACCCAGCTCAGGGCGGCAAAACGCTGCCAATTGTCGGTCCAGTCCTTGCCGAAATCGTCGACATAAATGCCGCCCGGCCGATCGAACAGATGCTCTGCATCGAGTACGATAAGATCGAGACCGCCCACGCGTGCCGCGACGAGTTTTGCCGAGCCGCCGAAAAGATCGCCGATCTCGGCAACGACCCGCCCCCGCTTTAGGGCATTGGTGACCGCAGGATAGCCTGGCACGAGCGTGCGCACGGAAATATCGTGCGCCGCCAGCGCCAAAGGAAGCGCCCCGGCCACATCGGCAAGGCCGCCGGTCTTGACCAGTGGAAAAATCTCCGAGGTTACAGAAAGCACGTCCATCATTGGCTTGCGAGATATCGGTTGATCATTGGTTGGGTAATGAGCGTCACGCCGCTTTCGGTGCGCCGGAACCATTTGGTGTCAAATTCGGGATCCTCGCCAACAACCAGCCCTTCAGGAATATCGACGCGCGCATCCACGACTACTTTATTGAGCCGCGCCCCGCGCGCAATGTTGCAGCGCGGCAAGACCACCGCCTCGTTGAGCTCGGAATAGGAATTGACCTTGACCCCGGTGAACAGCAGCGTACGACGCAACTGCGCGCCCGAAACAATACAGTCCCCCGAAACCAGTGAGGAAATCGCATGACCGCGCCGCCCTTCAAGGTCATGCACAAACTTGGCTGGCGGCGTGATCTCGGCATGGGTCCAGATCGGCCATTCACGATCATAAAGATCGAGCTGCGGCGTGATATCGGTCAAATCCACATTGGCTTCCCAATAGGCATCGATCGTGCCGACATCCTTCCAGTACGAAACCTGCTCGTGCTCGGATCGTACGCAGGATCGGGGAAAACGGTGCGCCCATGCCGAGCCGTTTTTGACGATATAGGGGATAATATCCTTGCCAAAGTCGCGGGAGGAGCCCGCAGTCGCAGCGTCCCGGCGCAACTGGTCCATCAGGAACTTGGTCTCGAAAACATAAATGCCCATCGAGGCCAGCGATATGCCCGGCTTGTCGGGGATCGAGGGCGGGTCTTTGGGCTTCTCCACGAAATCGATGATCCGGTCGCGCCCATCCACATGCATGACGCCGAAAGCTGAAGCCTCCTTGGTCGGCACCTCGAGGCAGCCCACGGTTACATCCGCCCCCGTATCCACATGCTGGCGCAGCATGATTTCATAGTCCATCTTGTAAACGTGGTCGCCAGCCAGAACGACGATATATTTGGCGTTGTAATCCTCGATAATATCGATGTTCTGATACACCGCATCGGCCGTGCCCGCATACCAGAGATCCTCGGCAACACGCTGGCTGGCGGGAAGAATGTCGAAGCTTTCGTTACGCTCGGTACGCAGGAAGTTCCACCCGCGCTGCAAATGGCGGATGAGGCTATGCGCCTGATATTGTGTAGCGACTGAAATACGCCGAATGCCGGAATTGATCGCATTGGATAACGCGAAATCGATGATGCGGGACTTCCCCCCGAAATAGACAGCAGGCTTGGCGCGCCGGTCCGTCAGTTCCATGAGCCGCGTTCCTCGTCCGCCAGCCAGAACATAAGCCATTGCGTCACGCGCCAGCGGCGCCGGGTTACTCTTTTGCACCATTTTCCTCTCCTTTGTTACGCGCCCTCAGGGCTTCCCGTCCCTGTTTTTAGGCTTATTATTGTTTGAAAGGCCGACCCCTCAGCCCGGATCAAATTGCAGGATCAATGTCGAAAGCGGCGGCAGCACAATTTCAGCCGTCGCCGGATAGCCATACTCATTTCCTTCTGTCGCGTTGATGACGCCTTGATTGCCTATGTTTGATCCCGAATACCAGCCAGCGTCGGTGTTGATGCGCTCGATCCACCGCCCGGCCGCAGGCATCGGCATTCGGTAGGGCGTACGTGGTACTGGCGTGAAGTTGGAGATCACCACAACCGGCGGGCTGTCCGGAGCATGTCGTGCCCAGGCGATAATCGAGTTGGCATGGTCATTTGCAATGATCCACTCAAACCCCTCCGGTTCACAATCGCGAGCATGCAGCGCCGGCAACTCGCGATAAACGGCGTTGAGATCCGAAACCAGGCGCCGCACGCCTTCATGGGCTGGGGCATCGAGCAGCCACCAGTCGAGCGCGGTAGCCTCATTCCATTCCTCGCGCTGGGCGAACTCCTGCCCCATGAACAACAGTTTCTTGCCGGGATAGCCCCACATGAAGGCATAATAGGCACGCAGATTCGCAAATTTCTGCCAGTCATCGCCCGCCATTTTGGTGAGCAGAGACCCCTTGCCATGCACCACTTCATCATGGCTCAAAGGCAGTATGAAGTTTTCCGAGAACGCATAAAGCAGACCGAATGTCAGGTCGTTATGATGGAACCGGCGATGGACCGGATCACGCTGCATATAGCGCAGCGTATCGTTCATAAAGCCCATGTTCCATTTGAACCCGAAGCCCAACCCCTTGGCATAGGTTGGTGCCGTTACCCCACCCCAGCTTGTCGACTCCTCGGCCACGGTAAAGGTTCCGGCCTCTTGCCCATAGGTTTCCGCGTTGACGCGCTGGAGAAAGGCGATTGCCTCGATATTCTCGTTGCCGCCATGCTGGTTAGGCACCCATTCGCCTTGCTTGCGGGAATAATCGAGATAGAGCATCGACGCGACCGCATCGACGCGAAGACCGTCGAGATGGAATTTTTCCAGCCAGTAAAGCGCGTTGTTGGTGAGATAGCTGGAGACTTCCTTGCGCCCGAAATTGTAGATCGCGGTGTTCCAGTCCGGGTGATACCCCTGTCGCGGGTCCTCATGCTCATAAAGCGCTGTGCCGTCGAACCGGGCCAACCCATGTTCGTCGGTTGGGAAATGGGCTGGCACCCAATCGAGCAACACACCCAGTCCGGCATTGTGAGCAGCATCGACGAACCGCGCAAACCCGGCCGGATCGCCAAAGCGGGCCGTCGGGGCATAAAGCCCGGTCGGCTGATAGCCCCAGCTTGGATCGAACGGATGCTCGGTGATCGGCAACAATTCGATATGGGTGAAGCCCAAATCAGCAACATAAGGGATCAGTTGTTCGGCAAGTTGGTCGTAAGAAAGAAAAGTACCATCCGGCCGGCGGCGCCAGGACCCAAGATGCACTTCATAGATTGACATGGCCTCACGCCGATAGTCGCGTTGCTTGCGCTCAGTGCAATAGGCCCCGTCAGTCCAGTCGAACGGGGCTGGATCGGCCACTACCGAAGCCGTTTTGGGCCGTAATTCAGACTGCTGGGCAAAGGGGTCCGCCTTGAGCGGCAGGCGAGTTCCGTCTTTGCCTATGATCTCATACTTGTATTGCGCGCCGGGCCGCACATTGGGAACAAATATTTCCCATATGCCTGTTTCCATGCGCTTGCGCATGACGTGACGGCGCCCGTCCCAATCGTTGAAACTGCCGACGACACTAACCCGCCGGGCATTGGGCGCCCAGACCGCAAAATGGGTCCCCTCCACCCCTTCAAACGTCATAAAGTGTGCGCCCAGTTTATCGGAAAGGCGCAGGTGCGAGCCTTCCCCGATATAGTAATCGTCCATTGGCCCGAGCACGGGACCGAAGGCATAGGGATCGATTACGTCCCACTCGCCGCCCTCATTGCTGGCGCGATAGCGGATCGGCTGGCGATCACTGACCGAGATTTGTCCCTCGAAAAAACCGGCATCGTGGCGCTGTTCAAGCACTCCAAGCGATTTTCCGGACAGATCGAACGCTTCAAGCGTTTGTGCTCCGGGCACAAAAGCGCGCGCCGCCCAGGCCCTGTCGATCTGATGCAAACCCAGCACGGAGAAGGGGTTATCATGCTGCCCTGCCACGACCTGGCTTATATCCGTCCCGCTTACCTGCCACCCGGATTGCGTTTTTGCCAATGTTCTACTCTCCCCCCTGGCCGAAGCCAGCTCTCATAATTTGATACTATACGCCCATCCGACCCGATGGCCGCTTGCAGGCATTAAAGCGCCTTCCAAATCTCCTCCGCATATTGGCGGATGGTGCGATCCGACGAGAACCAGGCAACACGGGCCGTGTTATGGATAACCTTGGTGTTCCAGACCTTGCGATCGGCCCAATAGTTATCGACCTGCCGTTGTGCTGCGTAGTAAGCATCGAAATCTCGGGCCACCATGAACCAGTCATGCTCGTACAACCCGTCCATAAGCGAACGATAACGCTCCCTGTCGTCAGGCGAGAACACACCGCCCGCAATTGCCTCGATGACCTGATTGAGCGTCACGGAGCGCTCGATCACATCCCGAGGCGAACGGTTCTGGGCGCGCAATTCGTTGACCTCGTCCGCCGTCAGACCGAAGATCGCAATATTGTCCGGCCCAACCCTTTCGCGAATTTCGACATTGGCGCCATCAAGCGTACCGATGGTCAAGGCGCCATTGAGGGCAAATTTCATATTGCCTGTGCCCGACGCCTCCATCCCTGCAGTCGAAATCTGTTCGGACAAATCGGCAGCGGGAATGATCTTTTCAGCCAGCGACACGTTGTAATTGGGCAGGAACACGATCTTGAGCAAACCACGGACCGCCGGATCGGTATTGACGACCCTGGCAACGTCATTGATGAGCTTGATGATAAGCTTTGCGTTCCAATAGCTCGGCGCGGCCTTGCCCGAGAAAATCTTCACGCGAGGCTGCCAGCTTTTTTCCGGATGCGCGCGGATCAGATTGTACTGCGCCACCGCTTCCATGATGTTGAGCAATTGCCTCTTATATTCATGGATACGCTTGATCTGCACATCAAACATTGCGTGAGGATCAACAACCACGCCCAACCGCTCGCGTATGACATGAGCAAGAGCTTCCTTGTTGGCCAATTTCACCGCCGCGAATTGCTCCTGAAAGCCCACGTCCTCGGCATGGGCATCGAGCTTGATCAATTGCTCGACATCATCCTGGAAACCGCCACCGATGCGATCCCCGATCAGCTTGGTCAGGCCAGGGTTGCACTGCAGCAGCCAGCGGCGAGGTGTGACGCCATTGGTCTTGTTGTTGATCCGCTCGGGATACATCTTATGCAACTCGGCAAAGACCGTCTTTTTCATCAACTCGGTATGAAGCGCCGAAACTCCATTGACCGAATGCGCGCCGACAAAGGCGAGCTGTCCCATGCGCAACCGTCGGCCTCCAGCCTCATCGATCAGCGAAATCGACGCAATCTGGCCGTTGTCGAGGCCCTTTTCGCGCGCTTCTTCCAAAACCATGGCGTTGATCGCGTAAACGATCTGCATCTGACGCGGCAGCATGCGTTCGACCAGCGCCACCGGCCATGTCTCCAGTGCCTCGGGCAAAAGCGTGTGGTTGGTATAGGCGAACGTGCCCTTGGTCAGTTTCCAGGCCTCGTTCCACTCCAGTCCCTGCACATCCATCAAAATGCGCATCATCTCAGCAATCGAGATCGCCGGATGGGTGTCGTTGAGCTGGATTGCAACCTTGTCCGGCAACGAACCGAGATCGCCATATTGCTGCAAGTGCCGCCGCACGATGTCCTGCAGGGACGCTGAAGAAAAGAAGAACTCCTGCCGCAGGCGCAATTCCTGCCCGGCAGGACTATCGTCGGCCGGGTAGAGCACCCGCGTTATTGCTTCGGCCTTTGCGCTCTCTTCAAGCGCCCCGATATGGTCGCCCGAATTGAACCGGTCGAGCAGGATCGGATCGATCGGCTGCGCGCTCCAGAGGCGAAGCGTATTTACCCGCGCGCCGCGCCAACCGACAATCGGTGTGTCAAATGCCACCGCCAACACATGTTCGCTTGGATGCCAGACCTGCCGAACGGTTCCGTCCGCTTGCTCCACCGGCTCCACATGCCCGCCAAAGCCGATTTCATAGGCGCTTTCGCGACGTTCAAATTCCCACGGATTGCCATGAGCAAGCCAGTCTTCGGGCAACTCGACCTGCCAGCCTTCGCTCATTTCCTGCCGGAAAAGGCCATGGACATAGCGAATGCCGTAGCCATAGGCCGGCACCTTGATCGACGACATCGATTCAAGAAAGCATGCAGCAAGGCGCCCCAGGCCGCCATTGCCCAGCGCCGCATCGGGTTCGCGCTCGATCAATTCCTCAATATCGACGTTGAAGGATTTCAGTGCCTCACACACAGAGTCCATCAAGCCCATATTGGAAATGGCGTCACGCAGAAGCCGACCAATCAAAAATTCCAGGCTGAGATAATAGACGCGCTTTTTGGAATTGCGCCAGGTGTCGCGTGTGGATTCCATCCACTGGTCAATTATGCGATCTCGCACAGCCAGCGTGGTCGCTGTCAGCCAGTCTGTCCGGCGGGCAACTATGGGATCTTTGCCGACCGCATAGGTCAGCTTTTCTAAAATCTCGCTCTTGAGACTTTCAGCATCGTTTGCGCGGGGCTGAGGTTTGGGAGCATCGTAAACGATCGGCTTTTGCGGCATTTCGCAACCCATATGTCATCATCATCAGGCTCCTCCCCTCAGAGTACGAACAGTCTTGCACGAGAACAAAATCGTTTCCAGCAAGATTTATTGCAGGACGACTATGCGAATTTTATCGCCTTGCCGGAACCGACGACCCAGTTGGCGCATTTACCGAATGTGAATGGGCGCCCCCCTACGCCCTTCACGCCCAAGCCCTAACCCTATGGAGGATCGCATTCCGCGCATCCTCCATTTTTTTATTCTTTGTGCGGAACGATAAGGCCCGTCAGTCGTTAGTGGCGCAAGCTGCGGCGTTTCCCCCAAGCGCCAAAGCCTTGCGGGAGACCGGTTTGTGCAAGGCAAGCCGGTCTCTCTATTTTGCGCGGCCTCCCGAAAAGCTCAGCTTATATGCCGCCCATGGATCCGCAAACGATAGGTCAGCGTATCGGAAGAGATTTCGATCTTGCCATCGCCCTCAACGGCAAGCGGCACAACCGTTTCCAAAAACTTGCGGGACAATTCGTCAAATATATTGCCGTCGGCCGCATTGCTCCTGGTCAAATCTGCCTTTCCAGTTTCATACCAGTCGATGACTAGAGCTGCATCGCCTTCTTCATCGGGCAACAGACGTGCGACGATATCGACGCGTGCATCCGCGGAAACAAAGCGTCCCTCACGAACACCATTTGCCAGCAGTTCGTGAATGGCCAGCCCCACATAGAGAGCTGCAGTCGGTGAAATGACAGCATCTACGCCGCTTTGGAAAACCGGCAAGGGCTTTTCACCATTGAACAAGGCAGCCTGGCGCGCGACGAGATCGGAAAACAATGCTCCCTGCCAATCCCGATCGGTAACGAGATCCTGCGCGCGCGCAATGGATTGCAATCGACCGGAAAAAGCCGAGACAAAGCCCGTCAACGAACTGGAATTACGTGCGGTTTGCGTTGCAAGGCTCAAGACGATGGCCAGTAGATTCTTGGATCTGTGACTGACCTCGCGCAGCAGATTCTTGATCTGCAATTCGCGCCGCTTTTGCTCGGTTGTTTCAACGAGCGCTGTAAAAACCCCCTGCACTGCGCCAGATCGGTCATGGTCTGGATCCATCCAGATATCGAACCATCGCAGGTCATCGCCGATCTTGATCGGCATTTCGAGCTTTTGCGCTTCCCCGCCATCGAGAATTTTGCGCTTGGCGGCAAGCAGTCTCTCGGCAGGCAATTGTGGCAAATACCCGATATCGGTGAAACCGATCACCCGAGCACTCTCAATGCCGTGGGGCAGGTTTTCTGCCCAACGGCAAATCAGATCGTCCGATTGATAAAAAAGCGACGCCCCGGCCCGGTCCAGCGTACGCATTATAAATGCAAATCGGTGAGAGCGATCGAAATCGTTCTCACCGATTACATCCCGATGCATGTCCTGTCCTTTAGCGAGGTCTCTGTCTCTAATATTCACAATCCCCACATCGGGCCCCATCCGACACCACTTCAATACCCGCCTGACTTACCGGGGTGAACGACGAGTCCATCCAACTATAAGGCTAATGACCATCGCCACCAGAAACACAAAAAACAGGATCTGAGCAATAGACGTGGCAGCGCCCGCGATCCCACCAAAACCTAAAACAGCAGCAATGAGCGCAATTACCAGAAAAGTTAATGCCCAACTAAGCATAACTATCTCCATATCTTCTATTTTTTACATAAGTAAAACGCGCTCAACTAACTGCAGTTCCCTTCAAAAAATTAACTTATGCCGCTTGCTCGATCTGCTCCGAAAAGAACAGAACCTGGCTGACAAGCGCCTTGACCATATCCGGCTGGAACGGCTTGGTAACAAGAAACGCCGGCTCCGGACGCTCGCCGGTCAGCAAACGCTCCGGGAATGCTGTAATGAAAATCACCGGCACACTTACCTTCTGCAGGATATCGTTGACTGCATCGATGCCTGAGCTGCCATCGGCCAACTGGATATCGGCCAGAACGAGCCCTGGACGCCTTTCATTGAAAAGCTTGAGCGCCTCGGAATGGGTTCGGGCGACCCCGGTTACTGTGTGCCCCAAAGACTCGACCATTTGCTCTATATCCATCGCGATCAAAGGTTCATCCTCAATGATCATGATGTCGGTTGCGACCTGTTGAGCCATGTCTCGGGAGGCCTGATCGATCAGCTCGGCAAATTCGCCTTCGCTTACGCCCAGGATCGTGGCACCCTCGGCATGAGAAAAACGCTCAACCGCCATTAGCAAAAATGCCTGACGGGGAAGTGGCGCGATAGCCTTGAGACTCTTTCGAGCCTGCGCCTCCCACGGATCGACCGTTTCGGGCAGGGAATGCAAATTGATGTCCACCGAGCGCCACATTCTGGAAAAAACGCTATACAAGGCAACTTTGGGATCCAAGTGCTCTGGAAAAATTGACCGATCTGCGACCAGCGCCTCAAGCATGGCCGCGACATATGCGTCACCACTGGCTTGGCTTCCGGTCAACGAGCGCGAAAAGCGCCGCAAATATGGAAGATGTGGTGCAACGACTTCGGCAAGATTCATTGAAAAAAGCTCCCTCGCGATACTCCCCCGTGCCGCAGGTTACGGACGGACTGCAATGGTAGCAATAACGCGCGCGCAAAAAGGAAAGTTCCCAACCTATGGAACTTTTTTTGCATATGCTCGTTTGCAGAACAAATATTTGAAATTTGAATAGGTGAAAAACAGTGAACCAAACCAAGCACAGCAGGCTTCCGGAAGCCGAAGGAGACGATAACGGCCCCGAAAATGCGGGCTTAAGCTCGGATTCTCAAGCCTTTATCGGGCTGAAGCTCCGTGAGCTTTATGACGATGTAGTTGCCGAACCGATCCCGGAACGCTTCATGCAACTGCTCAATCAACTCGGCGACAACAAGAAACCAGAATAAGGGGCGCCAAGAGATGTCAGACTACGATTTCCGATCAGAACTGCTCTCTGTGATCCCAAACCTGCGCGCATTTGCCATGTCGCTTGTCGGCGCGGCAGACAAGGCCGATGATCTTGTGCAGGAAACCTTGGTGCGTGCCTGGGACAAGCGCTCCACTTTTACGCCCGGCACCAACCTGAAGGGTTGGCTCTTCACAATTCTGCGCAATGAGTTTTATTCTCAGATGCGCAAACGCAAGCGCGAGGTTGCCGACCCCGAGGGCGCGATGGCCGAGCGGCTTTCGACCCATCCCGAGCAGGTGGGCAAGCTCGATATGGAAGACTTCAAGGCGGCGGTGAATCTTCTGCCTGACGACCAGCGGGAAGCCCTTATCCTTGTAGGCGCTTCGGGCTTTTCTTATGAGGAAGCCGCAGCGATATGCGAATGTGCTGTCGGAACGATCAAGAGCCGTGTCAGCCGAGCCCGTGTGCAACTGACAAAAACCCTTTCGCTCGAGGGCGACGGCGAATTTGGTCCGGATGCCGTTTCTGTCGGCGTGATGAATTTGACCTCACCTTCAGCAGCATAGACCACAAGCTATTATAATATAAAGCATTTTTACGTTGAGGTTTCAGAAGAAATTCTGGAACCTCAACTCGCTTTGCGCGTTGGCTTCTCAGTATTCATGCAATTGAAGGGAGTCCTATTATGGCACGTGGCGAAACAGCAGCGCGCAGCCGCTCAGGCAATGGCAACAACCAAGATCCTGCAAAAGAACTCGATGCAGAGATTGCGGCACTGCGCGAAGACGTTGCCGCAATTACTGCGACACTGGCCGATCTTGCTAAACATCGCGGCCAGGAAGCCAAGGCCGAGATAAAAAAGGTACGAAACAGTGCCATCGCCAAGGGCGAAGAGGCCGTCGACATGGTCAGCGAGAACGTTCAAGCGGCGGAAAATGAATTCAAAACCATGATCCGCGACAAGCCGATCCAGTCGGTGCTGATTGCCGCAGGTGCCGGATATATTTTGTCCAAAATCCTGAGGGTGTAGGACGATGGCTCTGCCGGTGCCCTTTGCGGCGCTGGCCAACCAGGCCGGGCAAACTGCCCGGTCTGTTGGTTTTACCGTCGCAATTTACGTGGTCCTTGCGCTTGTCGGATTGACGGGCTTGGGCTTTCTTTTGGCCGCGGCCTTCATGGCGGTCGCAGCCGCAACCAATCCACTTGTTGCCGCCCTCATCCTCGGCGGTGCGCTTTTAACAGTTTCAGCAATCGCATTTGCCATTATGGTTCAACGTGCCAAGGTCCGCAAACTTGAGCAGAAACAAAGCGCGGCAAATGCCGCCCTGGTCGCTTCAAGCATTTCACTCGCGAGCACGGGCCTCAAGCTCGCCTCCCGAGTGAAAAACCCCATGTTCTGGCCGGCTGTCGCGACTATTGCGGCCGGTTGGTATCTCACCCGCAATTCCAAGGAATAAAGCCAGCACCTGATCTCAGATGTGACGAAGGCCGGTCAGCAGTGACCGGCCTTTTCTGTTTCCTCCATATAAACCAACGCCGACACTCCTATCGTTCGTTGGCAAGCGAATTGAGCTTCATCAGCTTGGAAAGCTCCAGGTCAACATCGCGAATGACCGCCTTATGCTTGGGAGCGGCATGATGGTACTTGTAGCTTCTCAAAAGCTCGATCTTTCGCGCGTTGGATAGTGTGGAATCCTGCGCGATGTCCTTGGGGCTACGCCGCACACCGCCCGCCTGGAAGTAAGTAGAGATATTCTTGTCTGTGGCCATCTTCGTCTCCTCCTCGTCACTGAACAACGCAGATATCGATAAGCCTGTTCCCCGCAATCTTTTTTGATATCTGTCAAAAGGCGGCCAGTTGCTTCATTTGCATTTTTCCCGTGCCGCCGTTTGGCCCTGCAGTGAGCATGCCATGATGCGATGACAATCCTGCAACCCCTCGACCTGAAGCATACGAAGGACCCGGGGTGTAATAATGGCAATGCCGATCTGCGGCGAAGCCTGTGGTAAAGGCTGTGGATAACGAAAAGGGCCGCCCGAAAAGGCGGCCCTTGCAATTGCGAAACGTCAGCCCAGATTACTGAGCGATAATCGAGCCATCGGCAGGCGAAGCAAGATAGGCATCTTCGTCATACTCGGGAGCTGCTTCAAGCTCCGCTTCCGTCAGGCTGGTGCGTAGAACCAGGTTGCCGGTGTCATCACGCAGGAAGTTCAACTCTGCAAATGAAACCGCAACAGGCTTGGCGCCAATACCCAGAAAGCCGCCAAAATCGATGATCACAGCCTCGACTTCTCCACTTTCGGAAAGAATGACATCACCGATCGAACCGATATTCTCATCGCCAGCACCGTAAACGGTGGTGCCCAACAGTTCATCCGCTGTTATTTCGGTTGTGGGCACTTCCGTATAGGTTTCCCAACCGATGGCATCGCCTGCAGGGGCCATTGCCGGATCAGCGGGCTCCATAGCCGGATCAGCGGGCTCCATTGCCGGGTCAGCAGGGGCCATTGCCGGGTCAGCAGGGGCCATTGCCGGGTCAGCAGCAGGAACTTCGGGATCGCCAGCAATGTCGTCGACGAACCATTCGCCCTCGCGTTCGCTTGCGAGCCATTCGGCCCGTTCGAAATCCGCAGCATTTTCGAGCTCTTCACGCGTCTTGCTGGTCACAAGGCGTTGATCGCCGTTGTTGTCGACCACAAGTTCAAGATCGGCCCACCCGATCGCTACGTTTTTCTGACCGATGCCGAGAAAGCCGCCAACGCCAACCACGACAGCGGCTACGCCGCCATCCTGGGCAAGAATGAAGTCGTTGACTTCGCCGATGGTTTCCGCATCGTCGGCGGTAGAATTATGGATGTCCATGCCCAGCAATTCCGTGGCCAGCCAGCCGTCAGCATTGATGCCCGCTTCAGCGGCGGTAACAAGCGGATCGGCCGGAGCTTCGGGAGCCATATCGGTTGCAGGGGCTTCCATAGCCGGGTCCATCGGAGCCGGGTCCATTGGCGCTTCCTGAGCGTAGGCACCGCCTACCATAACCAGAGAAAGCGCAGTAGAGGCAAGTAGCGTGCGAAACATAGTTTTTCTCCTTATTTCGCTAATTTATTGTCTGAATGGCTGTCGAAATTGTCTGTCCAAGCAGTCAGCAGCCACCTGCTCCATCAACGTCGCTTCCCCCCGGCAGTTCCGCAAAACACAAACTAAAACTTAAATTTCAAATATTTGGACCAAATTTGGAACCGCACCTACCGCCGACCGTTTTATATAATTGGGCCAAATAAAATGCAGGCCGAAGCAAGGCAGAATCGCCATATGACGGGCACAATTCGGCCCTCGCATGAGCATAATGAATAGCTAATCTTCCTGAGTCGGCTTGGATACATTGCCTCGAGGTTCCAATACATGCGTCATTGGTTGTCGCGTTCACGTTCCACCGCTTCCGCCCCCATCAGAGGACAGGACAAGCGCAGTTTCATCATCGGCTGGCTGTCCATACTTGCCGTTGGCGCAGCAATGTTCGCAATCATTACCCTGCCCCTTTCGCACTCAAAGTACGAACTACAAGTGGCGGGACAACCGATCGAAACGACCGCCACGCATTCGCAGACATAAAGAATCTTGCTAATGTCCCTATTTGCGGGTGCCGGTAAGCGCACCCTGACACTTGGGGGAAGCAATGGAACTTTTTACGACATTTGATGGGCGGTTGAACCGCCAGCGCTTCTGGCTTGGCGTGCTGGTGCTGATTGTCGCCTCGCTGGTGCTGGGCATCGTACTGTCGCTGCTGCTAGGCGGTATGGGCGAAGCAGGCCTCTCGCTCGCATCGCTATTGCTATATCTGCTTATGCTGTATCCGGGCCTCGCCATAGCCATCAAGCGGCTCCACGATCGCAACAAGTCCGCAATGCCTTGGGCAATTATCTTTTTTGGACCGGGCCTGTTGCTTCAAATCATGCAGGTGCTGGGCATAGGCTTTTATCCAGTGCAATTTGAGAGCGAAACGCTAATCGTGCCCGATATGCTGGGTATGATCGTCACGCTCGCATCGGCAGTCGTTGGAATCTGGGCGCTTATTGAATTGGGCTTTCTTAAAGGCACCAAAGGCCCGAACGCCTTTGGCCCTGACCCTTTAGAACAATAAGAAGCTGCAAAGAGCATAGGATGGGGCGGAGCCTAAGCGCTCTGCCCCGCACACCAGCCTGAAGCCCAGGCCCATTGAAAATTATAGCCGCCGAGCCACCCCGTGACGTCGACGGCCTCGCCGATGAAATAGAGCCCAGGCACCGTTTTCACGGACATGTCCTTTGCACTCAGCGCATCGGTATCGATACCGCCGAGCGTCACCTCCGCCGTGCGATAACCCTCCGAGCCCACAGGCTTGACTTGCCAATCCTGGAGCGCAACCGCCAGCCGTGCAATCTGCTTTTTGGAAAGATCCGCAAGGTTTCCAGTGGTTGCCGTTTCTTCGACGATCTTTTGCGCAAGGCGGCGCGGCAGCGCCGTGGCCAAGGCGTTGAGCACTGAAGTCCGGCCATTGGCCGCCCGTTGTTCGGCAAACCACTGCGCTATATCCGTCTCAGGCATCATATTGATGCCGATGGCATCACCCTCACGCCAATAGGAGGAAATCTGCAGGATCGCAGGCCCCGACAGACCGCGATGCGTAAACAACATGGCCTCGTCGAAATGCATCTTGCCGTGCCGGATACGTGCATCGAGAGAGACGCCGGAAAGCGGCTTTATGGTTTCGAGTAGTCCAGTCTCGAATGTCAGCGGTACAAGCGCGGGCCGCGTTTCAGTGATCGGGACGCCAAACTGCTCGGCCACCTTATAGGCAAATCCTGTGGCCCCCATCTTGGGGATCGACTTACCCCCCGAAGCGACAACGAGCGAGGTGCAGGAAACCCGACCGTTATCGGTTTCAAGCGCGAACCCGTCATCCGCACGCTCGATCTTGTGAACGCTCGTGTTGAGCAGCAACTCGGCGCCAGCAACCCTCATCTCGGCAACGAGCATATCGATAACCTGCTGCGCCGAACCGTCACAGAACAACTGACCAAGCGTCTTTTCATGCCACGCAATGCCATAGCGCTCGACAAGCGCGAGAAAGTCCCGCGGCCCGTAGCGCTTGAGCGCCGAAATCGCAAATCGGGGATTTTGCGACAGGAAGCGGTTCGGCGCGGTATGAACATTGGTGAAGTTGCAGCGCCCTCCGCCTGAAATGCGGATTTTTTTGCCCGGCGCTTCGGCATGATCGAGCACCAGAACGGAGCGCCCACGCTGCCCGGCGATGGCGGCACACATCATGCCTGCGGCGCCTGCGCCAATAATAACAACGTCAAAATGGCGCATGGTATGGCCCTATAGAAAAAGACCCTGCCTTATAAAGACAGGGTCCTGAAAATTCAAAGCATGACGCAGTTTACGCAACGATAATCGGAGAGCCTTGGGAAACCCGGCCATAAAGATCGATCACATCCTGATGCAGCAAACGCACGCAACCGGAAGAGACCGCGTCGCCAATCGTCCAGGCCTCACCGGACCCGTGAACGCGATAAATCGTATCGCGGCCATTCTCGAAGATATAAAGCGCGCGGGCGCCGAGCGGATTGTCGAGGCCGCCGGGCTGGCCGTTGCGCCATTCCTCCAAATGCGGTTCACGCGCAATCATTTCGGCAGGCGGTGTCCAGGTTGGCCACTCACGCTTGTATTGAATATAGCCCCGGCCCGACCATGAAAAGCCTGCGCGTCCGATGCCAACGCCGTAACGGATGGCCTGACGGTTCTCCCGGACGAGATAAAGATAGCGCGAGGCGGTATCTACAACCAATGTGCCGGGCCGTTCGCCTGTCGGATCATCGACTACCCGCCGATAATATTCGGGTTTGAGATGGCGCAAGTCGACTGCGGGGACCGGGTGCCTTTCATTGGGCAGCGGACCATACATGTTCACATAGAACGGATCGAACTGCGGCTGCGCCGGAACTGGGGTCGGCTCCATATTGGTTGTCGCGCACCCGGCCAGCGCCAGAGCGGAGAGGCTTGCTGCCCCGGTTAGAAACTCCCGTCGGATCATTTTACGCCGTATTATCCTTGGTAATGAGTGTCAGTCGCCCCGATATGAAGTATTTAACCAAAATTGGTTACGATTGCTTAAATGTGCGTCCAGTTCCCCGGCAGCGGCGAGTCCGAGAAAAAAAATGAAATGAGCCGGGAGAAAGCAATGGCTTTCCCCCGGCGGTAAACTTGGTCAAAGCTTGAAACTCAGGTCATCGGGCTCCAAGCCAACCAGCAATGGCAACATCATGGCCGAACGGCAACCACCTCAATTTCCACGAGCCAGCCGGCATTTGCCAGCCCGGCCACTTCAAACACCGAGCGAGTAGGCAGGTTGGGTTGCTCTTCGGTGCCAAAGAACTCGACATAGCCCTCCATAAAGCCGGCAAAATCCATCGTGCCGCTTTCATCGGCCACCAGATAGACCTGCATTTTTACGACGTCGCCCATGGTGAGATCGAGATCTTCGAGCGTTGCTCCAATTCGATCGAGAACGGAAATCGTCTGCTCGCGCGTGTTGCCATAGGCCGCCAGAGTGCCCGGCTCGGCATCCTGATTGATGACACCGGGCACGGCGCCACTGAGATAGACGAGGGTCGCGTCTGCCGGGATTTCAACAGCCCGCAAAATAGGGAAGGTCGAACCCGGATTATGGTGACGGATAACCTCCGCGTTGGCCGCCCCAATGCTGGCGAGCGACAGCGCCGCCCCCACAACAAGTGTCTTCATTCTTAATACCTTTCTTCGGTTGGATTAAATCCGCAGCCGCGACGCCAGTCGCGGCTGAAAATCACACTCCTCCCAAAGTCAATTTTATCGGGTGATTTCGACCATCTCCGCTGTCACCGGATCCGGATAGTCATTGCCGAAGCTGGTGCGGATATACTCGATCACAGCGGCGATTTGCTCATCGCTGAGAATGCCGCCAAGCGGCGGCATGGCCGCCTGTCCGTGGATCGTGAGGTAGATCGCATATTCGGGGAATTCGAGATTGGGATTCTCCGCAAGTGCGGGATAAGCGCCAGCCCCTACGGCGCCTTCGCCGTTAGACATGTGACATGCCGCACAAACTGCCCCATAAATGCCTGCCCCGGTTTGCTGGGTCAGAACCGAGCTGCTTGCAAAGAACTCATCGTATTCGACAATCTCGCGTTCGGCACTTTCCTGTGTCACGGCGAATGGCGTGATAGCGGCGACAGCGGCAGCGGCAATCAGAAAACGTTTCATAGCGCGTCTCCTCAATTATTGGTTGCAACGTCATGGAGACGTGTAATCGCATCGAGAGAGGACAATATCGCCCCTTCCATCCAGGCTGGCAGGTAACTCAGGTGCTCCCCTGCCATTACCACCCGTCTGTCCATTGCGACGGCATCCTGATACTGGGCCTCCTTGTCCTGCCACAACCCATAGCAGCCAAGCACCCACGGCACCCGATGCCAGGCAACCGAAACCCCGGTTTTGAATTCCTCATTATATTGGGGGTGGATTTGTGCTCCGTATTCCAAAGCCTTTGCAACCCGCTCCTCATGCGGCAGCGAACTGAACTGATAGGACGTCGCCCCCCAGCTATACGCGCCGAGCAAGACACCGGGCTTTTTCTGGAAATAGTCGTTGGAAGGATAAGAGATCATCGAGATCGGCAGATCGGTATAGGTGATCCCGCCAAAGATGTGCTCGTCTTCTTCCCAGAAGCGTCGGTTGAATTCGAGCCCAACCTTGACGGAACTCGCATAGTGCATCGTGGAGATGACACTTGAGAGCGACGAGCTGAAATTGTGCTCGATCTGGCCCAGGATCGAGAACGGAATGGTGCAGACGCAATAATCGGCGGTTGCCGTGCCCGAAGCGCCACCATTTTCCCCATCCTCGAAAGTGACGGTGACGCCATCGTCATCCTGCAGGATGGAGGTTACTTTCTTGTTGTAGCGTATCAACCCGTTCAGATTTTCTTCCATCGCCCGGGCAATCATGTCCATCCCGCCGCGTGGCTGGAACATGGGCATGGAGGTATTAAGCGATTCCGCCGAGGCCAGGGAACGCCAGAGGCCCGACTCAAGAACCGTGGACAAGTCCATGGGGTCATTGGGGATCGGAGCGCCATCGACACCGCCGCCCGGATAGCGCTCATAACCACGCCGCGCGCTTGCCGAACCCGACGCGACATATTCATTGTCCGAATTCAGCGCGCCGAAGCTTCGCAGGGAGGTCAGCAAACGTTCCTTGTCCTCGTCGGTCATCACCTCATCAAGCGCACCCTGGTCTGTCACTTTGGACAGCAATTCAGCGATATGCCCCCGGTAATCGGTGTTGATCTCACGATAGCGGATCGGACGGCCATCGAAGGCCGAGGCCGAATGCAAATAGGCATTGTTGTTGATCTGGATGAACGGCTCAAGTTCCACCGCAAGCCGCGCGCAATAATCGAGCACCCCATAGTGGTTGTAGGGAATGCGCCAAGGGCCGGGGTTGAAATAGTTGCCCTCTGCAAAATCGATCTGCTGTACGGCGCCGCCCAACTCTTCGTAGGTGTCGCCGCTGCGCAACGTCCAGCAGCGGCCACCGGCCTTCTCGCGATATTCGAGAACCTCGACCTCGTACCCAACGTCACGCAATTCCATTGCAGCGACCATACCGGCAAGACCGGCTCCCAGAATCAGGACCTTGGTGCCCTCGGGAGCCTGGCCGAGTTGAATAGGACCGTTATAGGATGATGCTTTGGCGACTCCCATCATTGCCATCGCCTGGTACATCAGCGCTGCCCCGCCAACAGCCCCAACCATAGAGAGAAACTCTCTGCGAGTGGGTTGCGCTTGCTCCTGGTCCATTATTTCCTCCAATGAACGATATGTATGCAAGCTTGAATAATGCCTTCTACAGAGGCGAAATCAAGTGGCCGAAAGAAATTTATTCTAACTTGTGAGCAGTAATGAGATTAAGAAAACTAGCTAGGGCCATATTAAAGCACATCAATTCCTCCGAATAGCCTAGCCTTCAAGCTCCTCGCGTAACATTTCAAGCTCCAGCCATTGATCCTCGCAGCGCATCAGTTCGTCCTGCGCTTCTACGAAATCCGCAGTCGCTTGCTCGAACGCCTTGGGGTCGCGGTTATAAAAACTCGGATCGTCCAGCCTTTCCTGAAGTTTGGCCATCTTTGCCCGTAGCCCGTCCATGGTCTTGGGCAGGGTGTCGAGCGCATGTTTTTCCTTAAAGCTCAGCTTGCGCTTGGGCTGCACTGACGGGCTGACAGGTTTCTGCCTGGACTTCGGTTCGCCCTTCGGCTTTTCAACCCGGCGTGCGACAACCCCTTCGCCGCGCTGGGCAACCATATCGCTATAGCCGCCTGCATACTCGTTCCAGGTGCCATCACCTTCCGCCACGATGATCGAGGTCGCGACCTTATCGAGAAAATCGCGATCGTGACTGACGACGATCACAGTGCCCTGATAATCGGCAACCATTTCCTGCAATAGATCGAGCGTCTCAAGGTCGAGGTCGTTTGTCGGCTCATCGAGCACCAGCACATTGGAGGGCAGAGACAGCGCGCGGGCTAATGTCACCCGGTTGCGCTCACCCCCAGACAGCTTGCCAACCGCCGTCCGGGCCTGTTCGGGCGTAAACAGGAACTCCTTCATATAGCCAATGACGTGCTTGCTCTCGCCGTTGATCGTAAGCGTGTCCGACCCGCCCCCGGTCAGAACATCCTTAAGCGTCATGTCAGGATCAAGCGAAGCACGCTTCTGGTCGAGAACTGCCAGTTCGAGACGCGTTCCAAGCCGCACCGTACCGCTATCGGGTTCAAGCGCGCCGGTCAGCATGCGGATCAAAGTCGTCTTGCCCGCACCGTTGGGACCGACGATACCAAGGCGCGCGCCCCGCATAATTCGGGTCGAGAAGGCGTCGACGATCTTGCGGCCGTCGTAGGTCTTGGAAATTGCCTCGGCTTCAACGACCATGGCGCCGGAACTTTTGCCCTCGGCGACAGTCATCTTCACATTGCCCTGCGGCCCGCGATACTCACGCACCTGCTGGCGCAGATTGCTCAAGAGGTCCATGCGACGCACGTTACGCTTGCGGCGGGCGGTGACGCCATAGCGCACCCAGTGTTCCTCGGCCACGATTTTGCGTGCCAGCTTGTGTTGTTCTTTTTCTTCCTGCTCTAGAAAATCGTCCCGCCAGGCTTCAAACCCTGCAAAACCATGATCGATGCGGCGCGTCTCGCCCCTGTCGATCCAGATGGTTGCGCGCGTCAGGTCCGCAAGAAAGCGCCGGTCGTGGCTGATCAAAACAAGTGCCGAACGCAATGACTTCAACTCGGTTTCGAGCCACTCGATAACGGGAAGATCCAGATGGTTGGTCGGTTCGTCCAGAAGCAGAATGTCGGGCTCTGGCGCCAGAACCCTCGCAAGCGCCGCACGGCGCGCCTCCCCACCGGAAAGCGCCTTGGGATTCTCGTCGCCGCGAAGTCCGAGTTGCTCAAGCAGATACTGCGCCCGGTAAGGATTGTCTGCCCCTTCCAGCCCGTCCTCGACATAGGCAAGCGTCGTATCAAAGCCCGAAAGATCGGGCTCTTGAGGAAGGTAGCGCACAGTTGCACCGGGCTGAAGGAAGCGCTCCCCACCATCGGGCTCGACAAGACCTGCAGCAATCTTCAGCAGGGTCGATTTTCCCGATCCGTTCCGGCCAACCAATGCAATCTTGTCGCCCGGCGCCACGGCCAGATCGGCACTGTCGAGCAATTGGGTGCTGCCAAGCACAAGACGGATCGATTGCAGGGCGAGAAGCGGTGCGGCCATAAATATCTTTCAGGATATGCGGTATCAATATCAGCCGGACAGATGGCGGCAATCACGGACTATTGCAAGCCCTCAACCGCTTCCGGTGTCATTTGGGCAGCCTGCCGTTCAGGTCGGCCTTCCGGTCGCACGGAAATCTTCGCCCAGATTGGAAGATGGTCCGACCCTCTTTTAGCCAGATCGGAACGATGCACCCCACAGTCATGCACTTCTATGTCGGTCGTCGTAATGATTCTGTCGAAAGCAAGAACCGGACGCGACGAATGAAAGCTCGGCCCAGGCGCGATGATGTTGTGGTCTTTTGCGAAATGCGCAAGGCAGCCGCCTTCGGTCGTCCATTGGTTGAGATCGCCCATCATCACAGTAGGCAAGGCTTCATCGAGCACATCCAACTGGTTGAGAACCGACTTGGCCTGCCGGCGGCGCCAGAGATCGACAAGCCCCAGATGCAGGCCAATAACCCGGACTTTTAGTTCGCCGACCTTGAGATCCGCGAGGACGGCCCCGCGAGGCTCAAGGGCAGGCAGCGTGAGAGTGGACTGATTGAGAACCTCAATGCCGCGTCGCACCAATATCGTGTTGCCATGCCAGCCAAGGCTTTGCTTTCTGACACCGAACCGGATGGCCGCGTAGTCGGTTGTGTCTTCTATCAGGTCGGGGCTGAGCGAGGTGGTGCGGCTTCCAAAGCGCCTGTCGACCTCCTGCAAGGCAACAATGTCGGCGTCGATTTCTCTCAAAATGTCGAGAATGCGTTTGGGGTCGCGGCGCCAGTCCGTGCCGACACTTTTGCGAATATTGTATGAGGCAACACTTATCATGGCACCAAATGTGTCAGATCATGATGACAGGTCAATGTGCCTTCGATCAAACCTGCTGGAACGAAGGCAAAATAGTATCTGCTGTGTCACCAGCGCCCCACATTGCCAGGTTCCCCTTCATGTTCGGAAACCGTCCCATACCAAACAGCGGCGCCGCCGGACATACAGGCGACGCCGCCACGGTTAGTCCAGGCACTTGCTGCATCGGGGGGACGCTGCCTTTGACTGGCGTCAGAGGCATACCGTTGCAACGTCTAAACAAGCCCAGACCACCGTTACCGTGAGATCGTGCGGTTCCACATATCGACCCAATCGGATCGGTTTGCCTCAATGACCGTTGGATCGAACCGCAGCAAACCTGACGCGGCGCCTGCGCCGTAAGCGACGTCGGCGGCAACCGCGTCAGGCAGTTCCACTGTCATATTGGTGGGCGAATAGCGCAACTCGTGAGCAAAACACTCCTGCGCCTCCTTTGAAATCGACATATCGATGAACTGAAGCGCCAGGTCTTTGTTATCACGACCTACCACGAGGCTTGCCGTAATGAAGCTGGCTGGCGCACCCTCGGCAGCCTGCGCGAAATTCGCGGGCAACCCGCTGCTACGCAATGTGAAAGCATAATCGGACGCATAGGGCGCAAGCCAGGCATCGCCCTCCGCAAAGGCCCGCTGCAACTCCGGCGACGTCGAGACCACCACGGCCCCTCCATCGAGCAACTCAGCAACCGCGTCGAGCCCAGGCTCGATATTGCCCAGATCACCACCATTGATCTGGTTGATCATAAGAAAACCAAGCATCCCATAGGCATTGGAAATATCTGTCAGAACCAGATGACGACCATAAATGGGATCGAGCACATCGACCCAGCTCTGAGGTGCCTGCGGTGTTTTCTCGACATTATAGACCAGGCCAATAGCTGCAATCGAATAGGCCGGCCCTTCCCCACCTTCAAGATTGGATCTTGCGATGTCATAAAGATCGCCTGCGTTGACCAGGCTTGCCTCGTCGATCGGCAGCAGCAGCCCTTCCTGCGCCGCAACAATTTCCTGCCCACCGGAAAAATGCACAACATCGAACTCCGGCGCATCCCGCTGCGCGCGAAGGCGCGCCAAGGCATCGGCGGAATAGGCTGTCACGATTTCGACAGTTGAGCCCGTCGCGTCTTCAAATGGCGCAATTACGCATTTCCGATGCGCATCTTCATAAGCCCCGCCGAACGAGTTGATCGTCAGGCTTTGGCCAAATACCGTACTCACCATTAGCGCCGATGCACTGGCGAGTACCAGTGCGCTATACATTGTCACGGCAATTCCTTTTGTCCAGCCATGCGAAATGCTGCGGCTAGGCCCACCGCCAAAACTTCGGAAAATCTGCTCTAAATTGCACCAAACCAAGCAGTCAACAGCCATTCATCCAACGGCTATTGTAAAGCAAAAGTGTCCCGCTACGTAGCGCTCATTTCAAGTGGAAACGGCACAACGACAAAATGTTACCAATAGATGCTGTTCCATAACGGAAAAGGTCGCGCCGCCGCCATGCAGAAGCGCTTCTATCAGTCGTAAAACGCTTCAACGATCGTACGACGGCCCAGCATCATCGCGTCGGCGACATGACGAAGCGGGGACGCATCGACAAGCGACGTACCGCTTTCCAGAAGTTCGGCAAAATGCGCATAAATTCCTGCGTATTCGCGATCCGGTTCAGCAATTTTCTCGACGCCGTCGATCGCCATTCTGCTGCCACCCATCGATAGCGCGATTTCCCCCTCACGGGTTGAAACCACAATGTCCCAGGTCTGTGGTCCGGTCTGGCGCCAATCAAAATCGGCTTTGACCGGCGTACCACGGGCATCGGTGAAATCCACCTGCGCTGCAATAGGCGTCTGGCAATTCTCCGGGAATTCCAGATTTGCCCGCGTTACATGAATTGGGTCTGGAAGGATCGCGGTGAGGATTGAAAGCCCGTTGATCGCAGGATCGAAAACGCCAAGGCCGCCCGGCTCCCATATCCATGCCTGCCCCGGATGCCATCGGCGAACATCTTCGCGCCAGACGATCTCCACCTTCTCGATGGTCTTGTCCTTTAACCAGGCTTTGGCTGGCTCAACCGCCGCCGCATAACGCGAATGCCAGGTGGCAAAGAGCACCACGCCCTTTTTCTCGGCCAATGCAATCAGCGTATCGATTTCCGCGAGTGTGGACCCAGGCGGCTTTTCCAGCAGCACGTGCTTGCCCGCATTAATAGCCGCTGCCGCCATATCGAAACGCACCTGCGGAGGCGTACACAGGGCGACGCAGCCAATATCCGGACGGTTGGCGAACAACGCTTCGAGCGTATCGAAATTGTCGACGCCCTCAGCGGTCGCATTGCGGCTCACTGCCGCCGCAAAATCAAATGCCGGTTCGCCTGCGATCGAAGGTACATGCTGGTCACGGGCGATTTTTCCGAAGCCAACAATCGCGATTTTGTGCTTAGTGTCGTTCATCAGTGCGAATCCTTTGGCACGGCCTTGCCTCGGGAACCTTTCAGAAAATCGAAATCGGCGCCAGTATCGGCGCCCTGAACGTGATCGAGAAACAGCCGCGCGTAACCGCTTTGCGGCTGGCCTGCCAAGGGCTTCCATTCAGCCAGACGCGCTGCGATTTCGGCATCCGAAACGTCCAGGTGCAGTCGCCGGTTGGCGACATCGACCTCGATCATGTCGCCATTGCGCACAATAGCCAGAGGGCCGCCCACCGCCGCTTCCGGCGAAGTATGCAGGATCACTGTGCCGTAAGCCGTGCCGGACATACGCGCATCTGAAATACGGATCATGTCCTTGATCCCCTTGCGAAGCACCTTGGGCGGCAAGCCCATATTGCCCACCTCGGCCATACCGGGATACCCCTTGGGGCCGCAGTTCTTCATCACCATGATGCAGGTCTCGTCAATGTCGAGCTTCTCGTCATTGATCTTGGCCTTGTAGTCGTCGATATCCTCAAACACGACCGCACGGCCGCGATGCTGCATCAGGTGAGGGCTAGCCGCCGATGGCTTGAGCACGGCGCCATTGGGCGCCAGATTGCCTTTGAGCACAGCTATGCCGCCATTTGGCGTCAGGGCGTTTTCGACAGGCCGAATGACCTCCTCGTTCCAGTTGCGGACATTGGAGACTTCTTCGGCCATCGTCTTGCCCGAAACGGTCAAGGCATCGCCATGCAGCTTGCCCCCGTCGAGCAGTGACTTGAGCACCACCGGCAGACCACCGGCATAGAAAAACTCTTCCATCAGGAACCGGCCCGAGGGCATCAGGTCAACGATGGTCGGAATTTCACGCCCCAGCTTGTCCCAATCATCGAGCGTCAGATCGATGCCGATACGTCCGGCAATCGCGAGCAAGTGGATCACTGCATTTGTCGAGCCACCGATTGCGCCATTGGTGCGGATCGCATTTTCAAACGCCTGGCGGGTCAGAATGTCGGAGGGCTTAAGGTCATCCTTGACCATCTCGACGATCCGGCGCCCGGTAAGTTGCGCCATAACGCGGCGGCGGCTGTCGACTGCGGGGATGGCTGCATTGCCCGAAAGCGCCATGCCGAGCGCCTCGGCCATCGAGGCCATTGTCGAGGCCGTACCCATTGTATTGCACGAACCGGGTGAGCGAGACATCGCCTGCTCGGCTTCCAGAAAGTCCTCGCGGGACATTTCGCCCGCCTTGATCGCTTCGCTCATCTGCCAAAGCGCAGTGCCGGACCCGACCCTTTCGCCACGGAACCAACCATTGAGCATGGGGCCACCGGTAACAACAATCGCAGGGATGTCGACGCTAGACGCCCCCATCAGCAATGCCGGGGTGGTCTTGTCACAGCCCACCATCAGCACGACGCCATCGAGCGGATTGGCGCGCAGCGCCTCTTCCACATCCATCGCTGCAAGGTTGCGATACATCATCGCCGACGGTCGCAGCGAACTTTCGCCCGTAGAGAAAACCGGGAACTCCACAGGCAGGCCACCAGCCTCGTAAATCCCGTTCTTCACCCTCTGCGCAAGATCGCGCAGATGCGCGTTGCAGGGGGTAAGCTCAGACCAGGTGTTGCAGATGCCGATGACCGGCCGGCCGTCGAACAGGTCCGCGGGCAGCCCCTGATTTTTCATCCAAGAGCGGTGATAGATATGATCGCGCGAGGTTCCGCCATACCATTCGTGCGAGCGCAAGGGCCGCGGCCATTCAGCCTTTTTGAAGGTCATCTAGAGTGTCCTTTTACAGTACGGCCACTTTGACAAGGGTATCCTTGTCAGTGGCGGTATCGATGGCAACGCGGTTGCGCAGCGGCAGGCCGAACTGGGGCGCCTCGATCTCGAACACATCGCCGTCTTCAGTGCTGACGCCATCGGCAAACGAGAGCGTCGCTGTGCCGAACATATGTACATGCACATCGCCCGGTTGGCGGAAAATCTCGTACTTGAAATGATGGTGCTCGAGATTATCGATTGTATGGGACATATTGGCTTCGCCCGAAAGGAAAGGTTTTTCCCAGATGGTCTTGCCATTGCGAAGAATACGCGATGTGCCTTCGATATGCTTGGGTAAATCCCCGATCAGAATTTCCGGCCCGATTGAAGCGTGGCGCAACTTGGAATGGGCGAGAAAAAGGTAATTCTGCCGTTCAGTGACATGATCGGAAAACTCATTGGCGATTGCAAAACCGATACGCACCGGTTGCCCATTCTGGTCGATCACATAAATACCTGCGACTTCAGGCTCCTCGCCTGCATCGAGCGCAAAACACGGCGACGGCAAGTCACCACCCGGCGCAACCAGCACATGGCCATTGCCCTTATAGAACCATTCCGGCTGAACCCCGCATTTGCCATCCCGCGATTTGCCGCCTTCAACGCCCATGCGGAACATCTTCATAGAGTCGGTAAGCTTTTCTTCCTGCGCCTTATCCTGCTGGTGCATCTTGTCGCGCGTGGCCGCCGAACCGAGATGAGTCAGCCCGGTGCCAGTCAAATGGACATGCGTCGGATTGCGATGGGAGATAGGCGCAAGTACGCGCCCTTTTCCATAAGCCGATTGAAGATCCACCGTGTCGCCAAGCCCCTGCGCCTCGATCTGATCCAGCAGACTGCGGCCCGTACCAAGAGCGGCCAGTGCCAAATCATAGATCGAAGCAATGCCGCTAACGATCCGCGCCTCACTGCCAGCGCGTGCAACGACACATTGGCGACCACTGGAATCGAGAACCTGGGAAATGAACACGTTGGGAACTCCTCACGCACAGAGGGATGTAAAACGATACGACGGCACCTCGTACGAAGTGCCGCCGCGATGGCCGGTCAAGCCGCTTTGTTCTTGTTGTAAACGTCGAAGATCACGGCAGCGAGCAACACCAGCCCCTTGATCATCTGTTGCCAGTCGATACCGATCCCCATGATCGACATGCCGTTATTCATCACCCCCATGATGAACGCACCGACCACGGCACCAACGACAGTGCCCACACCACCGGCCATGGATGCGCCGCCGATAAAGACCGCAGCGATAACATCCAGCTCAAACGTCTCACCCGCCTTGGGCGTCGCCATGTTGAGGCGTGCAGCAAAGACCAGCCCGGCAAGCGCCGCCAGCATGCCCATATTGGCAAACACAAGGAACGTCAGTCGCTCTGCATTGATGCCCGACAGTTTGGCCGCCTTCTGGTTGCCGCCCACTGCATAGATACGCCGTCCGATGGTCGTTTGCTTGGCAATGAAACTGTAGCCCGCTATCAAAATTGCCATAACGATAAAGACGTTAGGCAGACCACGGGCCGTCGCCAGCAGATAGGTGAGATAAACGATAGCAGCGGCAACAAGGATGTTGCGCCCGACAAAGAAGAAAAAAGGCTCTTCCGGAACACCATGCTTCTGTTCCTTCTGACGCGCGCGAATGCTCAGGAACACCAGGAGTGTGGCAACCGCGACGCCCAGCAATAGCGAGGTGATATGCAGACTCTCCCCGGCAAAGAAGTCGGGAATGAAGCCTGACGAGATCGCCCTGAATTCATTGGGAAACGGACCGACCGACTGCCCCTTGAGCAGCACCATCATCGAGCCCTTGAACACCAGCATGCCAGCCAGCGTAACGATGAAGGACGGAATTTTCCAATACGCGATCCAATAGCCTTGGATGGCGCCAATGGCAGCTCCGACAATAAGGCAGATGATCGCAGCAGGGATGTAATGTATGCCGAAATTGACCATCAGGACGGCCGAAAGCGCGCCGACAAAGCCCATGACAGAGCCGACCGAAAGATCGATATGCCCGCACACGATCACCATCAACATGCCAACGGCCATAATGACGATATAGGAGTTCTGCAGGACGAGATTGGTCAGATTGACCGGGCGCAAAAGAATGCCCTCGGTCGAGAACTGGAAAAAGACCATGATCGCGATAAGCGCGAAAAGGATGCCGTATTCGCGCATATGCGTGCGCAGAAACTGCAAGGCTGGCGGACGTTCTGTTTCAGCCTTTTGTGCTGGAATGTCGGTCATGCTGCCTTGCCTCCCTTTTTTAGGATCATGCTCATGATTTTTTCCTGTGATGCTTCGGCGACTGGCATCTCGCCAATAAACGCGCCTTCATTCATGACGTAGATCCGGTCCGAAATACCCAAAAGCTCCGGCATTTCCGAAGAAATGACCACAATGGCTTTTCCGGCGGCGGCCAGATCGTTGATGATGGAATAGATTTCGTATTTTGCGCCGACATCGATGCCGCGCGTCGGTTCATCCAGAATCAGAACTTCCGGCCCGGCATAAAGCCATTTGGACAGCACGACCTTCTGCTGGTTTCCGCCAGAGAGATTTACCGTCTTCTGAGCGATCCCCGAGCTTTTGATCGACATGCGGCTACGATATTGCTCCGCAACGCTCCGCTCCTGATGGTTGTCCACAACGATGCCGTTGGCGATACCCTTGAGGTTGGCAAGCGGCACGTTTCCGCGGATGGATTGGTCAAGCACCAACCCATAAGTCTTGCGATCCTCGGTGGCATAACAAATGCCCGCTTTGATCGCCTTGTGAACGCTTGAAACGTCCACCGACTTGCCGCGCAACCGGACTTCGCCGCTGATCTTGTCACCATAGGATTTACCGAAAAGGCTCATTGCCAGTTCGGTGCGCCCAGCCCCCATCAGCCCGGCAATTCCGACGACTTCGCCTGCGCGAACGTGAAAGTTGACATTCTTGACGATCTGCCGATCCGAATGAATCGGATGAAAGGCCGACCAGTTACGCACTTCAAAAAGCGGCTCGCCGATATTTGGCTGGCGCGGCGGGAAGCGGTCCGATAGCGAGCGCCCAACCATGTCACGCACGATGTCGTCTTCACTGATTTCCTGCTTTTGGCAGTCCAGCGTCGAAACCGTGGCGCCGTCACGCAGAACCGTAATACGGTCTGCAACCTGCGAAATTTCGTTAAGCTTGTGCGAAATCAGGATCGAGGAAACGCCCTTGCCCTTGAGGTCCACGAGAAGGTCGAGCAGCGCTTGGCTGTCTTTCTCGTTCAGGCTCGATGTCGGCTCGTCCAGGATCAGCAGCTTGACCTCTTTGGAAAGCGCCTTGGCGATTTCGACGAGTTGCTGCTTGCCCAGCCCAAGATGGGTAACACGTGTCCTCGGACTTTCCTTGAGCGACACACGCTTGAGCAATTCTTCAGTGCGCCGGTATGTCTCCGACCAGTCGATGATGCCGCGCCCGGCACGCTCATTGCCTAGAAAAATGTTTTCGGCAATGCTCAACAACGGCACCAGGGCGAGTTCCTGATGGATGATGATGATCCCATCCCGCTCGCTGTCAGCAATGTTGCCGAAGCGCTTTTCTTCACCTTCAAAGAAAATCTGCCCTTCATACTCCCCATGCGGATAAACGCCGCTGAGAACTTTCATCAGGGTAGATTTCCCGGCACCGTTTTCACCAACCAGAGCGTGAATTTCGCCTTGCTCGACAGTCAGATTGACATTGTCGAGCGCGTTCACGCCGGGGAAGGTTTTCGTGATGCCCTTCATTTCTAGAATGGCGGTCATTATGCACCGTCAGATAGTGGCTTTGCAGGGTTTGGCCGATAACGCGGATGGCACCGGAAAGCCGGTGCCATCACTGTTTCGGATACGCGAAGACGCGAATTAGTCGACGATCTGGTCCGCAGTGTAGTAGCCGGACCCTACCAGAACTTGTTCCCAATTATCTGCTGTAACCAGCACGGGGTAAAGCAGATAGGAAGGCACGACCTTGACACCATTATCATAGGTTTCGGTGTCATTGATTTCCGGCTCACCGCCGCCCAGAAGCGCAGCAACCATACCTACGGTCACGCGTGCCAGTTCGCGGGTATCCTTGAAGATGGTCGAGTACTGGTCGCCAGCAACAATCGCTTTCACCGACGGCACTTCTGCGTCCTGACCCGAGACGATGGGCATTGGCATGTCGTCGCTGCCATAACCGACCCCGCGCAGGGACGAGATGATGCCGATTGACAGCCCGTCATAGGGCGACAGCACCGCATCCACACGGTCTTCGGTGTAGTGCGCGCTCAAAAGGTTATCCATGCGCGCCTGCGCAACCGAGCCGTCCCAACGCAGGGTACCAACAGTGTCCATGCCAGTCTGGCCCGAACGAATGACAAAGGTGCCATCGTCGATAAGGGGCTGCAACACGCTCATCGCGCCGTCATAGAAGAAATAGGCGTTGTTGTCGTCAGGCGAACCGCCGAAGACTTCGAGGTTAAACGGACCTTCGTTATTGGCCAGATCAAGCCCGTCGATCAACGACTGGCCCTGCTGAACGCCAACCTGAAAGTTATCGAACGTCGCATAGTAGTCGACATGCTCCGAGCCGCGGATCAGGCGATCATAGGCAATGACCTTGATACCGTTTGCTGCGGCATCTTCGAGCGCACTGGTTAGCGTAGTACCGTCGATCGAAGCAATCACCAGAGCATCGACGCCTCGCACGATCATGTTTTCGATCTGCGCAAGCTGGTTCGGTATATCGTCTTCCGCATACTGAAGATCGGTGCGATAACCAGCAGCTTCAAACTGCTCGACCATTGACTGGCCATCGGAAATCCAGCGCGCCGATGACTGGGTTGGCATGGAAATGCCGACAAAACCTGCGTCCTGCGAAACGGCAGGCACGGCCGTCAGGGCCGTCGAAACGACCAGGGCGCCTGCGCCCAGAAGAATGGCTTTCATATAATCTCTCCCTAAAATAATTGTCGCGTTTTTTTCGCGAAGCTCACCCACGCCGGAGACTGCTCCTCCCGGCGCCCGAAGCACATTTGCATATAGTATTATTTATTGTAAAGCGGCAATTGGAAAGCAAGGTCCGATTTTATCGGACCACTTGTGGCGACGCCGCCAACTCGGGCGAAATCAGCTCTATTCGTTGGGCTTGAGCGCCTCATAGGCTCGGTCGACGCCGCTCTGGATCGCCTGCCGCATGGCGACACGCGCGACATCCGCCTCCTGCTCAATGATCGCCTCAGCGATATTGCGGTGCAGCCGCACCGCACGGTCGAACGCCGCGCCCCCCTCTACCGGCGAACTGATGGTGAAGGAGGCTGTCAGGGCCACTTCGACCACGGCACTGAGCGATACCATGAACGGGTTGCCCGACGCGGCGGCAACGACACGATGAAACTCCAGGTCGTTCCGGGCGAATTCCTGAGCCGTCTGCCCATCCTCGGCCATCTTGTCGGCCCAGTAAACCAGAGCATCGGCCTGCTCGGGCGTTCTGCGTCGCGCAGCAAGCGCCGCAGCCTCAGGTTCAACGGCCATGCGCACTTCGGCAAGACTGGTCAGAAGATCCAATGTGACACCGGCTTCGAGATACCAGGAGAGCACATCGCTATCGAACATGTTCCACTGCGCCCGCGGCAGAACGCGCGTACCGACTCGCGCCTTTGCTTCAATCAGACCCTTTGCCGACAGGGTTTTGAGAGCCTCACGCAGCACCGTGCGCGATACGCCAAACTGCTGAATAAGTTCAGCATCGCCAGGCAATATCTGATTCTCCGCATAGGTACCGCCGACAATTGCCGTACCCAAAGACCAGATCACATGCGAATGGAAATTGGGGGGCTTGCGCCGGGTTTTCGTGGCCGAAAGCGGCGCAACCTGTCCATCGCTCCCTTGTGCCACACCGCTCATAACCAACCTCACCAATCCAAATCACCCGTCCCATCGGAACGGAAGAGCCAAATCGCCCTCAATAATTCGTATAGTATGATTAATTCGCATTAGCAATGCGAAACAAGAATCAGGCGTAGCGGGGGGCAGTTGGGCGCCGGCGAGATTAGCCTTGCGGTTCGCCCGCTGCAACACGGAACAATCGAAATAGCAACGTCAGGAAATGCGATGCAGCCGGTAGGATCTACAGACAATCAGCAAAGTGCAGCCCACCAATTCGATTGTATTGGCATCGATCTGCTCAATTGTGCCGTTGGCACTATGACCAAATAGCTCAAGCGTGCCTTCCCACTCGTTTTCATCGACTGGCACGGCGTGATCGACGATCATCGTATTGAGGTAGGGCCGGTTGTCTTCGTTGTCGGCACCGTCGCCGAGCCACACTAAAGTCCCGCAGAGATGATCGTTATCCTCGCCGCAAAGCTCGACTTCGTAACGGGAGTCTTCGCTGTCCACTTCCCATAAGCCTTCAGGCGAAGGCAAATCCTGCGCAACCGATGCAAAAGGCGTCGCAGCGAGTGAAACGACGAGAATAAGTTTTATCCATTGCAGCAACGGACCGCCTCCATTCCGAACATTCTGGAAAAATATGATGCAGCCGGATAATCGGTCAAAGAGACGAAAAAGAGGCGGCGTGGCTCATCAGCCCGCCGCCTCTTCAACTGGGTTGCCTATGCGGCCTGACTATTGCAGATCGGTTGGCAAAAGCGCATCCGGTAAAGCTTGGTAGCAGACAGGGCGCAGGAAGCGCCGGATGGAGAGCGTTCCAACCGAGGTCGCGCCGAAATTGGTTGATGCAGGGTAAGGTCCACCATGAACCATTGAATCGGCAACTTCAACGCCCGTCGGGAACCCGTTGGCAAGCACACGTCCAGCCTTACGCTCAAGGATCGGCATGAGCGATTTACCAAGCTCGGCATCGCCTTGGTCGAGATGCAGTGTGCAGGTTAACTGCCCCTGCAGGCTCTTGGCAACTTTGCGCATCTCATCGGCGCTCTTGACCGTGACCACTAGGCCGAGCGGACCGAACACTTCTTCGCCAAGCTCGTGATTGGCCAGCCAGTTTTCACCAGTGGTTTCGTAAAGATTTGGCGTTGCATTGCGCAAATCGCAGGTCGAGGTCAGCAGTTCCTGGACCCCTGCCGTTGCTGCAACCCGGTCACGTCCCGAGCGGAACGCTTCGGCAATGCCATCGGTAAGCATTGTCTGCGGACCGACTTCCGAAAGTGCAGCCTTTGCAGCGCTAACGAAAGCATCGGCATCGCTGCCTTCAATAACCACGGCAATACCTGGATTGGTGCAGAACTGACCCGCACCCATGGTGAGCGAACCGGCCCAGCCCTTGCCGATCTCGGCGCCGCGCGCCTTGACCGCTTCAGGCAGAATGAACATCGGATTGACCGAACCCAGTTCGCCAAAGAACGGAATAGGTTCTGGCCTCGCAGCACAAAGATTGAAAAGCGCGCGGCCGCCGCCAAGCGAGCCGGTAAACCCGACCGCCTTGATATTGGGATGCTGAACCAAAGCCGAACCGACCTCGCGGTTGCCGCCCTGAATCAGCGAGAAAACCCCAGGATGCAATCCAAGTTTCTCGCGCGCAGCATGGATAGCTTCGGCGACAATTTCACCTGTACCGGGATGGGCGGAATGCCCCTTGACCACCACCGGACACCCCGCAGCAAGCGCGGCGGCCGTGTCGCCACCGGCGGTCGAAAAGGCCAGCGGGAAATTGGACGCACCGAACACGGCAACCGGGCCAATCGGGCGCTGGACCATTTTCAGATCCGGGCGTGGCAGCGGCTGCCGGTCAGGCAGTGCCTTGTCATGGCGACGATCGAGATAATCGCCCTTGAGAATATGTTCGGCAAACAGGCGCAACTGGCCGGTTGTGCGCCCGCGCTCACCGTTCAACCGGGCCTCGGGCAGACCGGTTTCTTCAGTGCCGATCTGCGTGATCGCCTCTGCACGCGCTTCAATTTCATCGGCAATTGTATTGAGGAATTTTGCGCGCTCTTCCCGGCCGGAATAGCCATAAGACCAGAATGCGTCTTCTGCCGCTTCGCAAGCAGCGTTCACATTCTCGACCGTGCCGACCGCAAACGCGTGGGCTGAGCCACTCGCGGGGGCCGACTGGAAAGTCGCATCCCCGGCAACCCATTCTCCTGCAATCAAATGTTTGCCGTGGGGGGTAAAACTCATCTCAGTCCTCCTTGACTATAGGATCTTGCGTATTGTTTCCGCCCTGCCACTTGGCCAGCGGATGTTCCGGATCGGGCCACTTGCCCTGCGCCTTCAAGGTGGCCTCCCACCTATCGGCGCTGTCGCGCGGCTTCCAGCCTATATAGGTCGCGGTTTCGTTGGTCCACCATGCCCTGCTATTATCTGACACACCCCAGATCACCGGGCAGCCCAACCGCGGCACGTCGAACACCCGTTCCACGAGCGCAACAAAATCATCATAGCTGAGCCATGTGGCAAGCATGCGATAGTCGGTAGGTTCTTCAAAGCACGAGCCGATTCGAACCATCGCCGTCTCTTGCCCGAACTTGTCGAAATAGAACCGTGCCAAGGCTTCGCCAAAGCACTTGGAAACCGCATACAGGCCGTCAGGCCGGTAAGGCGAATTGAGATCGACATGCTCGTCTTGCGGGTAAAAGCCCGTCACATGATTGGAACTTCCAAAGAAAATTCGCGGCATGCCATGAGCCCGCGCCGCTTCATAAAGATTACGCATGCCCAAGATGTTGGCATCCAGAATCTCGGAAAATTTGCGCTCCGTCGAAATGCCTCCCAGATGCACGATGCCATCGCACCCCTCGACCAGTTTCATCACCCCATCCGCATCGGCAAGATTGCACTGCACGAATTCTGCCTGTGAGGGGGGTGTGTAAGGCAGCGGCATAACATCGGAAAGACGAATGTGCTCTGCCAGATGCCCCAATCTGGCCGAAGCCACGCGCCCAAGCCCACCCGAGGCTCCGGTGATAAGAAGTCGTTTCAAGGCTTTCCCCTGCGTTGCAATGAGTGTCGTGCGAGACAGTTCGCTTGGCCGGGCAACGCCCGAAAATTTGCGCGGCAGTTTACTCATAGCACAAGTTCAGTCAATCTGTCTTATGACCGGCGCGAAAACTCCGCGTTCACTTGACTTGTCGCACGCGCAAGTGTCTGATTCGAGCACTTGTATGATAGAGAATCGAAAATAGGCAATTCTCGAGGCAAAATGGAAACCGAACATATAGAAAATAACGGCACCGGCCGCAGCGGCACATTGGTTGTCCAGGTTTCCGAAACCCTGCGGAACGCCATCCGCGCCGGGGATTTTAAGCCAGGCGACAAATTGCCCAGCGAAGCAAGACTGACGGAAACACATGGCGTCAGCAGAACTGTCGTGCGTGAGGCTATTGCGGCACTGCGGGCAGATGGACTTGTAGAGCCCCGGCGCGGTGCCGGCGTGTTCGTTCTTGAACCTGTAGCCCCTCCCGCCCTGCCCTTTCAGAATGTCGATCACGCGCGCATCTCATCACTGATTGAAATGCTTGAGTTGCGTGGTGCTGTGGAAGTGGAAGCTGCCGGGCTTGCCGCAATGCGCCGCTCGCCGGCCCAGGAAGAAGAAATTATCGATTGCCACAACGCGGTCAAAGCCTGCATTGACGCGCAAAAGCCAACCAGCGCTGCCGATTTCGCTCTGCACACGGCCATCGCACAAGCCACAAACAATCCCCGCTTTGCCGAGTTCATGAAACTAATGGGCGAAAATGCTATCCCTCGGGCGGCCCTGAAAACCTCAACCGCCGACCGCCCCAGCCCCACTTACCTCAACCAGATTCACGAGGAACACGCCCGCATCGTTGCGGCGATTTCCGACGGCGATGCCGATGCAGCCCGTGACGCCATGCGCGAGCACCTTCAGGGTAGCCAACGTCGCTATCGGGCCCTCCTGCAAAAAGGCACCACAACCTAAAGCTATCATACAAGTGATTGACACAAGTCATTCATCTTTGTATGTCGGAAGAAACTATAGGCTTCTGGCACAAGGATTAATCACTTATGGATCCGCAAGCTCTAAAGCACGCCCTTGGGGCTGGCTTGCTCTCTTTCCCTGTCACTCATTTCGATGCAGCAGGCAAATTCAAGCCTGATTCTTACGCAGCCCACGTCGAATGGCTCTCCAATTTCGAGGCAACCACATTGTTTGCCGCCGGCGGCACGGGCGAGTTCTTCTCCCTTGCTCCAGAAGAAGTGCCAGAAATCGTCAGAGTTGCAAAAGAAGCGGCAGGCGGGAAAACAGCTATTGTTTCAGGCTGCGGCTATGGCACCGAGATCGCAGTATCCATCGCCCGTTCGGTCGAAAAGGCCGGCGCCGACGGTATTCTCCTGCTGCCCCATTACCTGATCGATGCACCGCAAGAAGGGCTCTATCACCATGTCAAAGCCGTGTGCGATGCGACCGGCATGGGCGTCATGGTCTATAATCGCGACAATTCCATTCTCCAACCCGATACGCTCAAGCGCCTTTGCGATACCTGCCCCAATCTCGTCGGTTTCAAGGACGGTTCGGGCGATATCGGCCTTGTCCGCCAGATCACCGCAACCATGGGCGACCGACTGACCTATCTGGGCGGCATGCCAACCGCCGAGTTGTTCGCCGAGGCCTATCTCGGCGCCGGTTTCACCACCTATTCCTCGGCTGTCTTCAACTTCGTTCCCGGCCTTGCTGTTGAGTTCTATAAGGCTCTGCGCGGCGGCGATCGCGCCCGGTGCGAACAGATTCTCAAGGACTTCTTTTACCCCTTCATGGCGATCCGCAATCGTCGCAAAGGCTATGCGGTTGCCGCCATCAAGGCAGGTGTACGCCTGCAAGGCTTTGACGCCGGACCAGTCCGTGCGCCACTATCGGATTTGACATCCGAGGAGGAGGCCATGATGGCAAAGCTGATCGCGCCGTATAAAAGATGAAGATAGCCGACATTCGCACCCACCTGCTCGAGCACAAGCTCGACACCGCCTTTGAAAGTGCCTCGATGCGCTTCGACAAGCGCGTGCATGTGCTTGTCGAGATCATCTGCGATGACGGCACCACAGGCTGGGGCGAATGCCTCGGCCCGGCCGTTCCAAATGCCGCGATTGTCCAGACCTATCGCCAATGGCTGATCGGAAAAGACCCGCTCGAAACTGAAAAGCACTGGGCCGTTCTCTATAATGCCTTGCGCGATCAGGGGCAGCGCGGGCTGACGATTACGGCGCTGTCGGGCATAGACATCGCCCTTTGGGACATCAAGGGCAAGCATTTCGGCGTTCCCGTTTCCACCCTTTTGGGCGGTCGGTTCCGCGACAGCGTAAAAGCCTATGCGACAGGTTCGTTCAAGCGCGATGGCGTGGATCGCGTCGAGGATAACGCCGCGGATGTCGCCCGCTACCGTGAGGAGGGTTTTCACGCCACGAAAATCAAGGTCGGCTTTGGCCTTGAAGAAGATCTGCGCGTCATCAAGGCCGTTCGCGACGCCGCTGGCGGCGATATGCGCGTGATGATCGATGGCAATCACGGCTATGATGTGATCGAAGCCATTGAGGTGGGCAAACGCGCCGCCGATTACGGTATCGACTGGTTCGAGGAGCCGGTGGTACCCGAGCAACTCGATGCCTACCGCGCCGTGCGCGCAGGCCAGCCGCTGCCCGTCGCAGGTGGAGAAACCTGGCACACCCGCTGGGGTATGCGCGAACCGCTCGAAACCCGCTGTGTCGACATCATCCAGCCCGATATTTGCGGCTGTGGCGGCTTTACCGAGATCAAACGTATTGCCGATCTCGCCACTCTCCATGGCGTGCGCCTCGTGCCCCATGTCTGGGGAACAGCGGTGCAGATCGCGGCATCGCTACAATTCATGGCGTCGATGGTGCCCAATCCGGTGCGGAACAACCCCATCGAGCCTATTCTCGAATTTGATCGCACCGATAACCCGTTCCGGCAGGCCGTTGTAACAAAACCGCTTGAACATCAGGACGGCATCGTCGCCATCCCCAACGGCCCCGGCCTCGGGATCGAAATCAACCGCGATGCTCTCAAGGACTTCGCGCCAAAGGCCTGATTATGCTCGAACGCAAATATTCCGGTATCAAGCCGAACACCCATATGCCCAAGGGCACGATCGATACGCAGATGCACATGTATCTGCCGGGCTTCCCGGCCCTGCCCGGTGGGCCGGGCCTACCGCCCGATCCGCTGCCAACGCCAGCCGATTACCGCAGGACAATGGATTGGCTGGGCATTGATCGTGTGGTCATTACCCAAGGCAATGCGCATCAATTCGACAATTCTTGCCTTCTCGCCTGCATGAAGGAAATGACCGACTGCGCACGCGGCGTTGCTGTAGTCACTGGCGAGACGGGCGATGATGAAATGCTGCGCCTGTCCGACGCTGGCATTGTCGGTGCCCGGATCATGGACCTGCCCGGCGGCGCCATCGGACTTGATGGCCTTGAGGGGATCGACGCGCGCGCAAATGCTTATGACTGGTGCATCGCCGTCCAGTTCGACGGTTCGCACATCCTCGACCACGAGCCGCGCCTTTCAGCGCTCAAAAGCGACTGGATACTCGATCACCACGGCAAATTCTTCGCTGGCGTAACACCCGACAGCCCGCAGATCGATGCCGTCAAGCGGCTGATCGACAAGGACAATTGCTGGTTCAAATTTGCCGGCTGCTATGAATCATCACTGACCGGCGGTCCCCATTACGACGACATCGCCGCCGTCGCGCGTGAAATCGCTACCTATGCGCCAGAGCGTATCATCTGGGGCACCAACTGGCCGCACAACAATGCCAGGCGTACCGAAGATTACCCCGATGATGCCGATCTTATCGACACGGTTCTGGGTTGGCTACCGAACGACAATGCGCGCAAGCTGGCACTCGTTGACAACCCGGAAAAGCTCTTCAAGTTCTGAACAGCCGAGCGTGTCTAGCAAAAACATGCCCTTGGACATGATCCGAGAGTGGAAACGGTTTTTCGGTTCGGACACGCCACACAAAAAGAGTTAGAGCAATTCTGCAATTCAATGAAAAACAGACTTGCTCAAAAAAGGCCGGACACTAGTGCCCGGCCTTTTCATTTATACAAACTCATCGCGCATTGGTGTGAAGACGTCAATCAGCCGCGCTGGCGTGAGCGCGCGGACGCCGTGAACCAGATTGGGCGCTACGATGAAACTCCCGCCCTGCTGCAGCGTCTGGGTAACACCGTCGATTGTGACCTCGAACGTCCCCTCGGCCACATAGCTTGATTGAATATGAGGATGGGAGTGAGCGGCGCCCACGGCACCGTCCTCAAACACAACCTCAACCATCATCATTTCCTTGCGATAGACCATGATCCGGCGGGTAACACCCGGCTCCGGGCTTGTCCACTCACCGTCATCGGCAGTCATGAAAGCAGCATCAAGAGGCATTGTTTATCGTCCCGTTTGTGTTTATCGCGCCAGCCAGCCGCCATCGACCGGCACCACAGCGCCATGCATGTAGTCGGACGCCCGCGCCAGTAGAAACACCGCTGCATCGCCAATGTCGGAGGGTTCACCCCAACGCCCCGCCGGAATCCGTCCCAAAATCGCAGCATTGCGTTCAGGATCGTTGCGCAGTGCTTCGGTATTGTTGGTCTCGATATAGCCCGGCGCGATTGCGTTGACATTGATACCTCGTTGCGCCCATTCGCAGGCCAAAAGCCGCGTCAGGCCCAAAATACCGCTCTTGGAGGCCGTGTAGGACGCGACCCGAATGCCACCCTGAAAGCTCAGCATCGAGGCGATGTTGACGATCTTGCCCTTGGGCTCCGGCAGCGCGACGACCCTGCGCGCATAGGCTTGGGAGATGAAAAACGCGGTTTTGAGGTTGATATCCATCACCGCGTCCCAATCGTCCTCGGTGAAGTCCAGCGCATCATTGCGCCGGATGATCCCCGCATTGTTGACCACTCCGGCAATCGGGCCGTGCTTATCCCAGACCGCATCGATCATGGATGCAGCCGCCTTGTGATCGGAGAGATTGAGTAGGCTTTCGGCAAAGCTCTGCTCCGATCCCGCGATCTGGGCAAAAAGCGTTGCCGTCTCGTCCATCGAAGAGCGACCGACACCGATGACATTGCCACCGGCGCGACCGATGGCCAGCGCGATTCCCTGTCCGATGCCGGTATTGGCACCCGTCACGATGATCGTTTTGCCCTTGAGCGAAAAGGCCGACAAATCCATCAGAGCAGATCCCCAGGCTGGACCATCTCGACATCGGTGTAATCGACATTGTCCCCGGCCATCGCCCAGATGAAGGTGTAATTGGCCGTGCCGGCGCCGGAATGGATCGACCAGGCTGGTGAAAGGATCGCCTGCTCATTGGCCACAACCAGATGCCGGGTTTCCTTGGGTTCACCCATCAGGTGAATGACCCGCTGATCCTCGGCCAGATTAAAGTAAAGATAGGCTTCCATACGCCGGTCATGCACATGCGCCGGCATGGTGTTCCAGATCGATCCCGGCGCCAGCATGGTCATGCCCACAACGAGTTGGCAGGTCTCCACACTATGGGTGAACTGGAAAATCGAGCGCTCGTTGCAAGTTTCCGACGCCCCCAGGTCCAGCCGCTTGGCATCGTCGATGCGAATATGCTTTGTGGGATAGCTTTGATGCGCCGGAGCACTCAGGATATAGAACTTGGCAGGCTTGGCAGCATCGGCCGAAGCAAAACTGACGCTTTTGGTGCCCATGCCGATATAGATCATATCGCGAGGCCCGAGTTCGTAATCGGTGCCATCGGCCGAAACTGTCCCTGCCCCGCCGATATTGACGGCGATCAACTCGCGCCGGTCGAGGAAATTCTCGGTGCCATTGGGCTTGATGTTTTCCAGCGGCAGGCTCGTATCGACCGGTAATGCTCCACCAACGATCATGCGGTCGTAATGGGTATAGGTCAGCGATACCACGTCGGCTTCAAACAGATCCTCGATCAGAAAATGCTCGCGTAGCCCTTCGGTATCGAAAGACGCACCGGTTTGCGGATCGATAGCAAAACGGATCGTATAACGCGTCCGGCTCATGTGAGACTCCTTCTTCCATACAAGTTCAAACTTGTCATACATCTATTGCGGGTGAAATGTAAAGGGCGCTGCAAGGCTCGCCCTTGACCTGAATCACGTGGAGTGGCTATCGGAACAATGACGGCAGCCAGAGAGAGATCTGCGGTATGTAAGTCACCAGCAGCAGCACGCCGACCGATGCCCCATAAAATGGCCAGATGGTCTTGATAGCGGTCCATATGGGTATCTTGCCCACCGCGCAGCCAACAAACAGCACGGCGCCGACCGGAGGCGTACAGAGCCCAATTCCAAGGTTCAGGATCATGATCACCCCGAAATGCACCGGATCGATGCCATAGGCCACGGCAACTGGCAGAAATATCGGCGTTGTGATGATGATGAGCGGCGACATGTCCATGAAGCTGCCCAGAAACAGCAGCAGCACATTGATCAGCAGCAGCACAATGATCGGGTTGTCCGAAATCGTCTGCATGAAGGCCACCAGCGACGCCGGAACGCGGGTATAGGCCAAAAGCCAGCCAAACGTCGCTGCGCAGCCAATCACCATAAGGACCATGGCCGTAGTGCGGACCGCCCCCAGCGTCGCATCGACAAAGTCGCGCCAGCCCATCGAGCGGTAAATGATGAGCGTCACCAAAAGCGCATAGACGATTGCAATGCACGAACTTTCGGTCGCCGTGAAAACGCCCGACCGCACGCCTCCAAAGATGATGCCGATCAGCAACAACCCCGGAATGGCTGAAACAAGAAGTTGCAGCACGGTATGGAACCCCGCAAACTTCTCGGTGGGATAGCCCCGTTTTGCGGCCACAAAGTATGCCACCGTCATCAGCGTAAGCGCCAGCAATGCACCGGGAATGATACCGGCGGTGAAAAGATCGGCGATGGATATGCGTCCGCCCGCCGAGATCGAATAGATGATCATGTTGTGCGAGGGAGGGATCATCAGCGCAATGACCGATGAGGTCACGGTGATATTGACGGCATAATCAACGCCATATCCGCGCTTTTTCATCTGCGGCACCATAAGGCCGCCGATAGCCGATGCGTCTGCGACGGCTGAGCCTGAAATCCCGCCAAACATGGTGGACGCCGCAATATTGACCTGCCCCAACCCGCCGCGCAAATGCCCGACCAGCGAGCCGGCAAAGGCAACGAGCCGTGCGGCAATGCCGCCGCGCACCATCAGATCACCCGCGTAAATGAAGAACGGGATGGCCATCAGCGAATAGACGGAAACCCCGGAGTTGAGGCGCTGAAACACTACGACCGGCGGCAGCCCCATGAAGAGAATGGTGACAAACGAGGCTACGCCGAGACAAAAGGCGATTGGCGTGCCGATCAGCAGCAGCGTAACGAAAGTACCAAAGAGAATAATGAGTTCCATCGCAGCTATGCCTTGGTTTCTTGCTGCTCGGCAGCATCGGGATCACTGAAATCGTCATCGGGGTTTTGACCCGACAGCCTCAAGGCAAGCCGTTCGATGCAGAACAGGCAAACAAGCGCACCGCCAGTGATGATGGGAAAGAACGACAGACCGCCCGGCACCCCAAGAGTCGGAATTGCAGCAGACCAGGCGCCTTGCGAGAGTTGGATGCCGTAAATCACCATCCCCGCGCCGAAGCCGAAAACCACGACATCGGAAATCGTACGCAAAATCAGCTTGCCTCTGTAGGGCACGAAATAGAGCAGCACGTCAAAGCCGAGGTGATACCGATCGCGCACCCCTACAGCCGCGCCGAGGAAGATGAACCAGGCCATCAACATCACGGCAAGTGCCTCGGTATAACGGGGCGTTGTGCCCAGCACATATCGCCCATAGACTTGCCAGGCCACCGCCGCCGTCATCATGACCAGCCCGACCCCGGCAATCCAAAGCGCCAGCGTCGCCAATAGGGTCAGCGTGGCGCTATAGCCGCGCAACAGCTTCTGCATGTGCCCCTCCCCGTCTTACGATGCCTGTTGGCGCCAGAAATTGGCAAGAGATGGCACCGGTTGCACAATCAAAATTGGCGCGAAAGAGCACTTTGCTCCACCCGCGCCAAGCTCAAGAAAATTGACGCCGGAGACCCGGCGCCAACGAAATCAGCGGCCTATTGGACAGCCTGAATGCGGGCGACAAGATCCTGCAATTCGGGGGTATCGACATAGCGCTCGTAAACCGGGCCCATCGCATCGATGAAGGGTTGCTTTTCCACTTCGATGATTTCCGAACCGGCCGCGCGGACCACTTCCATTGCTTCTGCTTCGGCGGCATCCCAAAGTTCGCGCTGATGAGCAACGCTGTCCTTGGCGGCTTGGCGGATCAACTCCTGATCTTCAGCCGAAAGGCCATCCCAGGTTGACTTCGCGATCACCAGCACTTCTGGAACAATAAGATGCTCGTCCATCGTATAGTAACGGGCCACTTCAGCGTGAGCCGAAGATTCATAGCTTGGCGGATTGTTTTCCGCACCATCGATAACCCCGGTCTGGATTGCCGAATAAACTTCACCATAAGGCATCGGCACAGCGTCAGCACCAAGGGCATTGACCATGTCAACAAAGAGATCCGACTGCATAACGCGGAATTTCAGCCCGGCCATGTCTTCGACGGAAGCCACCGGAACGCGCGAATTATAGAACGAACGCGCGCCAGCATCATAGTAGGCAAGACCGATCAGGCCGTGCGGCTCGAAGGCTTCCAGAATTTCATCGCCAATTTCCCCATCCATCACTGTGCGCATATGCTCTACTGAGCGGAAGATATAGGGCAGTGACGGCACCTTGGTTTCGGGCACAAGGTTGTTGAATGGCCCAAGCGAGACGCGGTTCATATCAATAACGCCAAACCGGGTCTGCTCGATCGTATCGGCCTCTTCGCCGAGTTGAGCGGAGTGATAGACTTCAATTGAAATACGGCCATCCGAGCGCTCCATGAGCAATTCGCCCATGTACTTGACAGCCTCAACCGTTGGATAACCGTCCGGATGCGTGTCCGATGAGCGCAGAACGATCTCCTGACCGATTGCTGCCGCCGACAAGCTAATGAGAACTGCGGCAGAGACACCCAGTTTCAGCATTGCATTCATAACTTCCTCCCAAATCTTTGGCGCCATTTTCTTGGCAAAGGCGCCAATGGCAAAACTCCCATTGCGAAATATCGCAAGGATCGACTTTTCAGTTTCCTTTAGCGTATAACGCCCCTAAACTGGTATGGAAGATTGTCGAACGTGTCAACTGACTGATTGAAAATTTTGTATGATAACTTATGCGCAAACCATATCGCCGTCCGAAGAAACCAATGCCGAGCGCATCGTTGCCGTTCTGCGCGACGAAATCGTGCGCCTCGTCCTCAAACCCGGCGACCCCGTTTCGGAATCGGAAATGGCGGTGCGGTTTGGCGTGTCGCGCCAACCGGTACGCGAGGCCCTGATCCGGCTAGCGGAAGCCGGGCTGGTTTCCGTTCAAGCCCGCAAAGCAACCCGTGTCGTAAGAATTTCCGAGAAGAGCGTACTGAATGCCAAATTCATCCGCGAAGCGCTTGAAGTGGAAATCATGCGACGGGCAGCCGGGTTAGCGCAACCGCATTGGCGCGACGTGCTCGAGCCCTTGCTCGAGCAACAGGCTGTCGCCGTCCTCGCAAAAGACCTCAGAACCTTCCATGCGCTCGATGACGCGTTCCACCGCAAGATCGCAGAGCTATGCGAGGTCGAGTTTGTGTGGGATCTGATCGATGCTCAGAAAGCGCAACTGGACCGCGTGCGCTACATGACACTCGATGCCGCAATCGACATCAACCTGATCGAGCATCGGGAAATTGCTCAAGCCATCTACGATAGGGACGCTGGCGCGGCAGAAACGGCCCTGCGAAACCATGTTGGCAAGATCACCAGTCACCTTGCTCTCGGGCGACAGCGCCTACCCGACTACTTCGCGCCGAAGTAGCCGAAGCCATTTGATAAAATATCCAGAATTAAGATCAAGCATACAAAAAATTGCACCCAGAGCGACTTTTCTCCGAGATGACAAAGATTGTACGATACTGTTTTTCAAACGGACAATAATTTGTCGAAGACACGATACAGAGTCAATATCGGAAATTTGGCAATTGCTTTGAAGTAACGAAAGTTTGTCGCCTTGGTGTTAAAATTAAATTAGCTTATAAGGGTCGTTACGGATTGGTTTTTTGACCTCCAAACTGGAAAAGCACCAGATAAAACGAGGAAAAAAGCAGCGGCGCCAACCGGATAGAAGAATATTCAAGACAATTGCTTCTATTGGGGACGTCATATGCGTGTTGCAGAATGCAGCTACCGGAATAGGCACCGCGACCCGGTACGAGACTTTACTTACCTTTACTCGTCGCCTGATCGCCTAGTCATGGTCACCACTCCGCAACTTGGCTTGGGAGCGGCACCATGAATATGATGAGCCGCCATGAAAAGATCGTGCCCCTTATCCTTGCAGGGGGCGCTGGCACCCGGTTATGGCCCATGTCGCGATCATCGCGACCGAAACAGTTTCTTACCCTGATCGGCGAGCATTCACTCTTTCAACAGGCTTTGCTGCGGGTTTCCGACCCGGTGCGATATGAGCCACCAATCATCGTTACCAACAACGAATATCGTTTTCTTGTGGCCGACCAGGCGCAGGAAATCGGCGTTGCTCCCGGCGCCATCGTCCTCGAGCCGGTTGCGCGAAACACGGCACCAGCCATAATCGCGGGAACGCTCGCTGCACAACATCGATCCCCCTCCGCCTGCCTCTACGTACTCGCTTCCGACCACGCAATAATAGCCGATCGGGCCTATCACTGCGCAATTGAGACCGCGCACCACGCAGCCCACGATGGCAAGCTGGTCACCTTCGGGATAACGCCAACCGGCCCGGCGACCGGCTTCGGCTACATTGAGGCGGGCAAAGAGATTTCGCCCGGCGTCCTGTCCGTTGCGCGTTTTGTCGAAAAGCCGGATGTCGGGACAGCCAACGCGATGATCGCGGCGGGCGGTCATTACTGGAACTCGGGAATGTTCATGTTTCGCCCGGCTGTAATGCTCGACGAGGCACAACGGCTGACCCCGGCAATCGTTTCATCCGTCGAGGCCGCGATTGCCCATGCCCGGCGCGATCTCGATTTCCTACGGCTCGACCAAGACCACTTCGCCGGCGCTGAAGCCATTTCCATCGACTATGCGATCTTTGAAAAGTCCGATGCTGTCGCTGTGGTACCCGCACCAATCAAATGGTCCGATCTGGGGTCCTGGGATGCAGTCTGGCAAGCATCAGAACGCGACGGGCAGAACAATGCGCTACGCGGATCTGGCTTGCTTAACCAGACAAGCAACGCTCTGGTTGTTAGCGAGAACCAGCATGTTGTGGTCGATGGACTCGATGATGTTGCGGTGCTGGCAAGCGAGGACGCCATATATGTGGGCAGACTTTCAAGCGCCCAGAATGTCGGCGAGATCGTAAAGGTGCTGAAGGCCGAACCGAAAACACTGGCGCTCGCGGAATGCCATCGCACCATGTATCGCCCTTGGGGGGGATATTCGTCAGTGCTCAACGGCGAGCGATTTCAGGTCAAACGGCTGTTTGTCAAGCCTGGCAAGCGCCTTAGCCTGCAAAAGCATCATCACAGGGCCGAGCACTGGGTCGTGGTCCGCGGCACAGCGGAAGTGCAGGTCGACGAGGACATCCGCATTTTGCGCGAGAATGAAAGCATCTACATCCCCCAGGGCGCCGTGCATCGGCTGGCCAATCCCGGCAAGATATTGCTTGAACTGATCGAGGTGCAAACAGGCTCGTATCTCGGTGAAGACGACATAATCCGCCTCGATGACGAGTTTGGACGGACATGAGTATTGTCCGCAACTCCGTATGGTTGGCGAAAATGCGCTCGCTGATGCGAGACATGACTTCTCGGTATAGCTATTGGTTCTGGGGTATCGGTTTCCTCGTGCTGTCTGGCGCGACAAGTTCTTGTGTTCCACTCAGATCCGTCAGCCCCATTGCAACCGTTACGGAGGAAGCCCAAGTTGCACCGAACGCAGTTCCGACCGCCGCGCCATCTGCAGGCCCCATAAGCGGGGGCAGCGGCTGGCGACGGGTGTTCACCGATGAGTTCACTTCGGGCGTTCTTGACCGTTCCAAATGGACCCGATGTTATTGGTGGGACAACGGTGGCTGCACAAATCTGGGCAATCCCAATCTCAACTGGTATCTGCCTGGCAATATTTCGTTTCGCAACGGCGCTCTGGTGCTGACGGCACGCGAGCAACAGGTTCGCGGCATTAACGGTCGTCTGTTTCCCTACACTTCCGGCATGGTCACGACGGGGCGCGATTACGCCGAACGTCATCGCTCCGACAGGTTCTCCTTTACATATGGCTATGTGGAAATCCGGGCACGTATTCCGTCGGGCCGAGGTTTGTGGCCTGCATTGTGGCTAATGCCATCGACGCATCGGGATTTGCCGGAAATCGACATCATGGAAGTTATCGGACATCGGCCAAACGTGCTCGAAATGCATTTTCACTATCGCGCCGATGCCGGCCAGAAGCGAACCGCAAACCGGCGCGTTACCGTTTCCGACCTGTCGCGAAATTGGCATGTGTATGGGCTGGAGTGGTCGCCCAACGCAATCATCTGGTATCTGGACGGCGTGGAGCAGTGGCGCTTCACCAATGCCAGTGCCATCCCGCGCGAGCCCATGTATCTCATAATGAACCTGGCGGTTGGAGGCGCCTGGCCCGGATCGCCAAACAGCAGCACGCAATTTCCTGCGGAGTTCCTGATCGACTATGTCAGGATCTGGCAAAGGGCACAGTGATGTCGAGGCTGGGTATCCATCGCGATAATGGCGCAAGAACCCGGTCACAGTCGCTATCCGGCCGACCTGCCGAAACAGACGCCCGCACTGCACCCCACGCCCGCACTTCTGACAAGCATCGACTGGCCGCCATATCGAACGAGCAGTACGAGGCGTTCCGATGACATATGCTTCGGGTAGAAATGGCGACCAAATGGTATCGAAAAGCCCCCAAGTGGTAAGGCCTGCCGGTACCATCGCCAACCTCGCCGACCAGATGTTGCCTTGGAGTTGTCTGGCCGCAGCGATAGCATTCTGGCTGGCGAGCCTTCCCCTCATCGACACGCAAGACCTCGGCCAGCTCGGCTTGCTCACGGCCATGCCCTGGACCATGGCGCCGGCCTTTGCACTTGTTGCAATCGGCTTTGTCCTGACGCTGCGCGCAAAGGTCAAAACAGGCCTCGCCCCCTATGTGATGATTATCATGTTCGTGGTCCTGCTCCATGGCACAGCCGCGATCGTCTACGACAATCTGCGATACTCCTGGGCGTGGAAACATCTCGGGGTCATAGACTTTATCCAGCGCACTGGCACAATCGATCAATACTCGCGTTATCTAGCCGCTTATCACAACTGGCCAGGATTCTTTCTGATCTTTGCCAACATTGGAAAAATATTCGAGATCGACCCGCTGGAAATGTCGCAGATCGCGCGCTTTTTTCCGCTCGGCCTCAACCTGCTTTATGCAAGCATACTGCCCTATATTTTCCGACGCCTCTCAACCGACCGGCGCTTGGTATGGACAGCCACTGCGCTGTTCATTGTCGGCAACTGGGTTGGCCAGGACTATTTCTCGCCGCAGGGAACCGTCTTTTTTCTGCTGCTGATCGTACTGGCACTCTGCCTGGGCCCTCTGGCTTCAATCCCCCCTCGCCCACCCGCGAATGCTCACCCGCTGCGGTTCGTGTTCTGGCGCCTGCAACTCTGGTCGACACGCCGTACTCCGGTTCTGCCCCAACGCCTACCAACTGCGCATCAGGTTACGGCCGTGGTGACGGTCCTGGTGCTTATCCTCGCCATTACCGCAAGCCATCAACTGACCCCCATCCTGATGATAGCGATGTTCGCAGGGCTATTTGCAATCGGCCGACTGTCAATCGGTTTCCTTTTGTTTGCCATTGCCGCCGAAATGCTTTGGCTGTTTTTCATCGCCGATCCTTTCATGGGGCAGGTTTTACCGGCGATGATCGGCGAGTTCGGCACAATTGGCGACGCAACCTTCGGCGCTGTTGTTGACTGGAGGCAAGTGAGCGATGGGCAACGCCTTGTGTCGCTGGCCAGCAGATCGGTGGTTGTCGTTATCGTTTTAGCGGCGATGGCGGGTTGCTTGTTGAGATTGCGGCACGGCTATCGAGACGGCATTGCCGCGGTACTAGCATTGGCCCCGGTGCCGCTTGCGATCTCCACGTCATATGGCGGCGAGATCCTGTTTCGTGTTTATTTCTTCATGCTGCCCTTTCTTGCCTTTTTTGCCGCTGGCCTGCTTTTCCCCCATCCCAAAAGCCGGTTCACCGCATTCAAGGCAACGGCACTTGCGCTTTTTCTGTCGACGCTGTGCGGCGCATTCATCCTCGCCAACAATGGCAAGGATGCTCAATACGCATTCACCGATGGCGAGGTCGCCGCAGCGAAATGGATCTATGCCGACCCCGTACCCGATACGCTTCTGATTGAAGCGGCCACCAACTACCCGATGCAGTTCCAGAACTACGAAAACTTTATATATGTGCCCCTGTCCGAAGAGCTTCGCACCAGTCTCAACGAGGTGCTGACAGATCCCGCACGCCTGTTGGCCAGTTGGCTACGTACACATGACGGTCCTGCCGCCTATGCGATTTTCACCCGCAGCCACGCCGCCTTCTACGAGGCGATGAGTCTTCTGCCAGGCTCGAGTCTGCCCGAGGTCGTCGATAAGTTGATGGCCTCGCCGGACCTCAAGGTGGCTTTTGCCGCGCAAGATGCCATCGTCTTTGAGGCAGTGCCCGTGCCCGGCCCGGCAATGTCACCTGACGATATCGTCCGGCAGCGATACCAGCTCGAGCAACTTATGGCGTTCGGAGGCTTTGGCTCGTCCGGCTTGCCGATCTCTCGAGATCATCTTGCCGAGCGCGAGCAGGAGCGCCTTATCGACGCACTCAGAGATGCCGGCTACCATGAGGCTGTCGTTACCTTGGCACCGGCCTCAGGGTCGGGCGAGACCGCAGCAACTTATGAGATCGAAGTTGATGCCGGTCCCATATACACCATCGGCACTGTACGGCTGCATGGCATCGACACAGCGTCTTCTGGTGAACTGCCGCAGGTGCTGACCGATCTCGTCATGCGTGCGCCTGGCGAACCGGCAACGCGCATGAACTTTGACTCGCTCATGAACGTCACAACATGGCTGCTTGGCCAGTCGGGATATCCCTTCGCCCAGGTGCGGCTTGGCACTCTTGATCTTCATGCGGAGACCAGACTGGTCACCATGGAGATCGTCATAGAGACCGGGACACGCGCGACAATTGGAACCACTTCGGTTGAAGGCGTGTGGGAACGCATCGATCCGGCCATTCTTGGCGATGTGCCACTGCCGACAGACGAGCCCTATTCCCCCGATCGCATTTCCATTCTTTACGAAGCGCTCTCGGCACTACCCACGGTTGCTCAGGTTTGGATCGAACTTGTTCCTGTTACCGATAGCGTGATCAATGTTGCTGTCGGCATCGATCCCGCACCAAGGTTCGTTCCGTCGGGCCGGGACATCGTCGGCCTTGTGCTGCTTGCCATTCTGCTGATCATTATCGGCACACGGGAAGGGCTGACGGCTACAGAACCACGACTATACCGAACGGCTATCGGCAATTACACAATCGCCACCGTCGTGCTGGGCAGCATCGCGGCAACCTATGTGCTCATCCGCCTGCTGGAAATAATGGCGATATAGAAATCGCGTGATTGCGCGCTTTGACGCGCCCAAATCCCTGGCTCAAAGTCGTTGCTTTGTCGCGTGTCCGAACCGGAAAACCGTTCCCCCCGGATCGCGTCCGAGGGAGTGCTTTTGCTGGACGCGCTCTAACGGCCCTGTACGTGCCGAGCCAGCTTTTCTCGAACCATCTCGGCAAAGGTCTTGTTGTCGGGCTTTGTATCGATCAAGGCCACAACCATTTCTTCCGACGAGGTATCGCGCGTTCCGGAAATTCGGAGAACAAGCGTATCGATATCAGCCTTGAGTTGGGCCAGTTCCGCAACCAATTGAGCTTCTCGCGGATCGTCGTCGCGCTTTGCGTCCGAGCCGTCGGCGTCTCGCTCGCGAGCGGCCTGTAATTCTTTGAGCTCGCGTTCTGCCTTATCCCATGCAGTAACAAGACTTTGCCACTCGGCAAAGATTTCAGGATCAAATTTGTCTGTCACGATTAAACCACTATTCCACCAAGACCGGCGAGAGTACACGTTGCTAATTATTCACAAATGCGACTTTAGCGAGATGCCCCGCAAATGTCACCCTGACACACAAACGATTGAGCTATGGAACAAGGTTGCAACGGCCATTTTCCATTACGAAACAGGTGCTTGAAAAATGGGCGCGGGCGAATAAATGTCGCCGCATCTTAGTAGAAGAAAATAATATTCAAATTGTAAGGCCGAATCAAAAATAAGCTTTACTTAAAGCATCCATCTATATTAACATATTTTTAACCGGATGTTATTTGAGGGACGTCAAACTACTCCGGAAACTTCCTGGTATCGGGCTGGCCACAGCCCATGGTTGTGTTTGGCGGCGCTATGGGTCGCCAATGTAGGCGTTTTTATCCGATTTTCGGTTCAGCATCGCGCTAGGCGGGGCGCCAACGGGGGGTACAATGAAATTTGACTCCAATATCTTCGTGCGTCGCAACTCCAATCAAACCACCAATCCCCGCAGTCATCGTGCACAAAATGGACGATCTCCGTCAATATCCGTAGTAATACCAGCAATGAATGAGGCAAAGAATCTGCCCCATGTATTGCCCTATATCCCGACATGGGTTGATGAGATCATTCTGGTGGATGGAAACTCCAAGGACGATACCGTCGCCATTGCCCGAAAGCTGGTGCCCGATATTGTTGTCGTAGGTCAGGACCGGCCCGGAAAGGGGGCGGCGCTTATGTCAGGCTTTCGCGCAGCAAAAGGTGACATCATCATCATGCTGGATGCTGACGGTTCGACAGACCCGAGAGAAATTCCGGCCTTTGTGGGCGCTCTGCTCTCCGGGGCGGACTTTGTAAAGGGTTCGCGCTTTCTGCAGGGAGGCGGCACTCTCGACATGGAATGGTATCGCAGGCTTGGCAACTGGGGCTTTGTAAAGCTCGTATCCTTGCGGTTCGGGGGCAATTTCACCGACCTTTGCTATGGCTACGCAGCATTCTGGCGCGACGTCCTCGACCGCATGTCGCTTGATGACGATGTCGGCTTTGAAATCGAAACCAGCATGAATGTGCAGGCTCTGCTGACCGATCTGAAAATCACCGAAGTCGCCAGCACCGAGATGCGCCGCATCCATGGCAAGAGCAATTTGAGAACCATCCCCGACGGTTGGCGCGTTCTGTCAAAGATCGTGCAATTGAGTTTTCAGAAACCTCAAAGGGAACCGCAAGCCCGGATAGCCAGAACACAACAGCACTGAACAAGTAGCCGGCCCCGGCATTGAGGTTTCCGAGATGGACAGAGTTTCTGTTATCATCTGCACGCATGCGACTGACCGGCTTCCGCTGACACGCAAAGCGGTTGCCTCCGTTGTAAAGCAGACGTTCCCGGCCCACGAACTGATCGTCGTCGTGGATCATAATCCCGATCTGCTCAAGCAAATAAAGGCGGAGAAATCGTCAGCCCGTGTCGTTGCAAACACATGCGAAACCGGTCTTTCCGGAGCGCGCAACTCTGGCGTTCGGGCGTCCTCGGGCGACATTATTGCCTTTATCGATGACGATGCCCTGGCCTCACCCAATTGGCTTGAAACGCTTGTCCACCATTACAAGGACCGGCATGTCTTGGCTGTCGGGGGACATATAGAACCGATCTGGCCCGCCGGACGCCCGTTATGGTGGCCCGAGGAGTTCGACTGGGTTATCGGATGCAGCTACCGTGGCCAACCGGACGCTGTTGCCCCTGTGCGAAACCTGATCGGCTGCAACATGTCTTTCCGCCGTGCCGTCTTTGATATCTGCGGCGGTTTTTCAACCGAGCTTGGCCGTGTCGGGTCCGATGCTGCAGGTTGCGAAGAAACCGAATTCTGCATCCGGGCGCAAACGGCATTTCCCCTTGGCCATATACTTTACGATCCGGCTGTTCGCGTAAGCCACAGCATCGAACCTGAACGCACCAAATGGTCCTATTTTGCCAAACGCTGCCGGTCCGAAGGACGGTCCAAGGCAGCGCTATCGGCAAAGACAGGAACTGGGCGCGGATTGAAGTCCGAAAGGGATTATGTCCGCCGCACCCTTCCAACAGGCGTACTCAAAGGCTTCTTCGGCGGGCCGGGCGCTTTGCGTAAGTCTGGCGCAATTATCGCGGGGTTCGGCATGACGGCCGGGGCCTTTCTGGGCGCACGATTGAGGCGCACGAAGGCTCCGGCCACACATGCCGCACCCGTATTTGCGCCGTTCAAAATCACCGAGTTCGACGTATCCGGGCCTCTCGGAGATCTGGCGGGCGTCGATCCGGAAACCGGGAAGGTTTATGGCGCTGCGTTCTGCTTGGTCCGCAATCATGGAACCCCGGTCGGCATCGCTACGCTGCCGGTATGCGGGACGACCATTCCGGAAAAAGAGCTGTCCCCCCTGTTGGCAAAAGCCTGCACGGTGCCGCGCCAGACCGTTCAGGCAAGTGTTATCAAGCAGTTGCCGAGCGCACGGGTCGTTATCGCTACGCGGGACCGGCCGGAGATGCTTGCCAATTGCCTCGATACGCTGCTGGCCCAATCCTATCCCGAATTTGAAATTCATGTGGTCGATAGCGCACCCGCTACAAGCGCAACGCGCGAATTGATTGCCCAGAAATATGCCGATACCGACATTCGCTATCGTCACGAACCGCTGCCTGGTCTGGCCTTGGCGCATAATCGCGGCATTGCTGGCGCACGGACTGACCTGCTGGCGTTTACCGATGACGATGTGCTTATCGATCGCAATTGGCTGCATGTGATTGGCACTGCCTTTGGTCGCGACAGGCGCATCGGGTGCGTGACCGGACTGATCCTGCCTGCTGAATTGGAAACGCGTGCCCAATACTGGATCGAGGCTCACGGCGGCTTCGGGAAGGGTTTTGCGCCCCGACTGTTCGACTTGGGCGCCCATCGCCCCCAGAGCCCACTTTTCCCATATGCGGCAGGAGCATTCGGCTCCGGGGCCAATATGGCATTTTCGCGCGCTGCCCTTGACGCGATCGGTGGTTTCGATCCCGCGCTTGGCGCAGGAACGATTGCGCGCGGCGGTGATGATCTGGCCGCCTTTACCGCAGTCATCCTTGCCCGCTTCCAGCTAGCCTATGAACCCGGAGCCATCATCTGGCATCATCACCGGCGCAATGAAGAAGGTATCGCAGGCCAGGCTCACGGCTACGGTGTGGGGCTAGGCGCCTATCTGACGAAAACGCTTCTCGATCACCCGCAAGCGGCGCTGGCATATGCCATGGGCTTCCCTGCAGCGCTTCTCCATATTCTTGGACCGGGTTCCAGCAAGAATGTACGCCTGCCAACCGACTATCCGGCATCGCTCAAATGGGCGGAACGCAGGGGAATGCTTGCAGGTTTTTCAGCCTATTTCAGAAGCCGCAGACAGGTTGCTCGAAGCGCTGAACGCGCTTATGCGCGGACATCGGTTTCCGGGCATCAGGTATAAGGGTCCAGCCATGCCCATCCCGATCCTGATGTATCACAGCATCGGTGAGGATTGCGCCCCGGCCTATAGGCGCTGGATGGTCACGCCCGCCCGTTTCGAGGCGCAGCTCAAAGCCGTCATGTCCTATGGCTACCGCTTTGTGACCATGAGCGAATTGATGAAGATCAGGTCCGATACGTTCCGTGTAAGCGAACCTATAGCTGCCATCACCTTTGATGACGGACTGGCCGACTTTGCCAGTGGCGCCGTGCCGGTGCTTGAGCGCCTTGGCATCCCGGCCACCCTGTTCGTCGCCACAGGTTATATTGGGGAGACGGCACGCTGGCTTGCCGACCTCGATGAAGGTAATCGGCCAATGCTCAGCAAAGCCGACTTGCGGGCATTGGCCGGTTCGGGGATTGAGTGTGGGGGACATACCCACACTCATCCCCAACTCGATCTGCTCGACGAGTCCGCTGTTGCCTACGAAGTGACGACCAGCCGCAACCTGCTCTCCGACTGGCTCGGTCAGGCACCCATCTCTTTCGCCTATCCTCATGGTTATTCTACCCAGCGCGTCCGCGACATCGTTGCACGCGCCGGATTTCTCTCCGCCTGCCGTGTAGCCCATGCCTTGAGTGCGCTGGATGAAGACCCCTATGCCCTTTCGCGTATCATCGCGACCGAGGACATTGATGAAGCGCGCCTTGAGCGTATACTGGACGGCGATGACATCCGCACGGCGCCGCCGTTAGACAGCGTGCCGATCCGTGCATGGCGCCTTTTCAGGTGGGTGCAAAGCGGTGCATGGCGCCCGGCCGCGCTGCTTTTCGGCGCCGCCCTCATGTTTGCCGGCCACTCAACCGACGGCGCCGCGCAGAGCCGCTCAAGCCTTTCGCAGATCTCGCCGTATTCGGTGTTCTCCACAAGCCCGAGCACACGCCCGCCGGTGGTGGAAACCGCGGGCGCCGCCCTGATCGAATTGGCCGATCTATATCGCGATGGCGGCATCGGACATACGGATGCGGTCATCGCGCGCGACTATTACAGCACTTTGACCCACGAGGCCGACGATCAGACAATCGCTGTTGTGCTGCCGCCTCTGCATTTCGCACAGGCGGCGCCGGTCGAACTCAATCCCGCCGGTGCGCAAGGCATCTATCTGGATGCTGCGGCGGCGGGCGAAACGCTCGCTCTCGTCCGGCTTGGAGATTTGCTGAGCCAGGATGACATCGTCGAACGCGACTATACGCGAGCCTTTTTCTATTACGCGCGTGCCGCATTGCTCGGCGACCCGACCGGGGAACTGCGCATGGCGGAAATGCAAATCCTTGGCCAGGGAACATCGCGCAACATCGAGGAGGGCATGGCAACGCTTGAGCGATTGATGGCTGCAGGAGAAAGCGCCGCCATGATCAGTCTCGCCCAGTTCAAACTCGATCCCTCCATCACCGAGCCGGATCCGCTGGGGGCGGTCGCCGCTTACATGGCAGCAGGTGAAGCCGGACGGGTCGATGCCTGGGAGCGGCTTGGCACGCTCTACAGATATGGCGGTCCGATCCAACCTGATCCTACGGCGGCCTACGAAGCCTTTTCGCGTGCAGCTGAGTTGGGAAGCGTAACAGGCAGTATTGCGGTTGCCGAAGCGCTTGTGCTTGGCCAGGGCGTCGCTCGTGACACTGCAACTGGCATCCAGATGCTGGAAGATCTGGCCGCAGCAGGAGACATCGATGCAACACTGAGCCTTGCCGACCTCTTGGCTTCCGGCGCAGAGGGCGTAATGCCGCGCGATCTTGAAAGCGCTGCGGCCTACTATCGGCAGGCGGCAACCGAGGGCAGCAACACGGCAAATCGGCGCCTTGGTGTTCTCATGATGGAAGGCGCGCTGGACGGCAATACGCGGGAAGAAGGATTGGCGCTCCTTGAAGACGCTGCCCAGGCGGATCCGGCACAAGGCTATTATGAAATCGGTGATCTACTCACGCGAGGCGATCAAGACGAGTGGGACTTGCCCGGCGCAATTTCAGCTTTCGAGCAATCGGCACAAGCCGGAAACGCCTATGCAATGCTGAGACTGGGATACCTTTATCGTGACCCGGAAGCAGGAACACCCGATCTCGAAGCGTCGCTAGAAAGCTTCAAGAGCGCTGCCGATAACGGCTTGGACGTTGCAGACCAGGAGGTCGGTATCATGTTGGCCTACGGGCAAGGCACGCCTGCAGATGTGGCAGGCGGGCTGGCGCGAATCCGCGCGCTGGCGGAGACAGGCGATATCGGCGCCTGGATGACGCTTGGCGACATGCTGTCCGATCCTGAACTGATGCCGCCCGATGCGCCCGGCGTGATCGAAGCCTTCGAGCAGGCGGCAGCCCTGGGCCATATCGATGCGCTCATCAGGCTCGGCGACATTCACCGCGACGGTATTTTGGTCGCTGCGGATGGTGCAGCAGCCCAGAGCTACTATGAACGCGCCGCCGAAAAACTTCTCGAGGCACTCGACGATCCGGCGGAGATAATGGCGGAGTAGATTGAGGGCACCGACACCCTAGCTACCGGGGATGCTGGGCACATCGAGAAATGCCTTGAGCAGATCGGAGCGGCTCAGCACACCCACCATTTGGCCCTCTCTAGTCACCGGAAACAAACGATAGGGACGCGCGATGAATCTTTCGGCAGCCGAAACGATGTCGAGCGCAATATCGAGCGTCTCGGGGTCTTTGGTCATATAGCGTTCGACGGCGCCGCCCCATTGGCCGTAATAGGCCGCATTGAGCGCGGCCTTGAAGCAGTCCTTTTTTGTGAGAATACCGACCAGCTCGTCGCCTGCATCGACCACCGGCGCGCCTGCTATTCCACGATCCGCGAGAAACCGGGCAGCTTGACCGATTTCGGTTTCTGGCGTGAGCGTGGCAATGTCGCTCACCATGAATTTCTCGACGGTCAAAAACCGGATCATTTCAATCCTCCTCCCGCCTTCCTGTCGCAGGCCCCGCATTCAATGCCCTTGAGACAGTTCAACCCACCACACGAGCCCTTTATTGGCGCCCGGCCCGCCATCACGCCAAGCGCGAGCCCACCGAAGGCAAGGAGGAATATCGCGAGTGTCAGAACGATCTGCATGGCAAATCCTCAGGTCAAAAGAAAATCGGCGAAATTGCCGCTCGTCAGCGCACGAACCTTGTTGCCGTCACGAACGAGAACAAGTGCATCGATATCGAACAATTCTGCCGTCTCGATGGCCTTCTCGAAAGGCATCGCCATCAGAGCCGTTGCCCAACCGTCTGCCGATGCGGCATCGTGATCGAGAACGGTGACAGAAAACGTCGCGCCACTGACGGGACGTTGGGTCAGCGGATTGATGATGTGGCTTATCTCTTGCCCAGGCAATCCGTAGCTTTGCGCCGCAATGCCGGACGTTGCAATCGCCCGCCCATCGAGACGGACACCAAGGGCGAGTTGTCCATCTGGCCCCTCGACACCCGCCTGCCAATCGCGGCCGGAAGGATGAACGCCGCGCGCCATCAGTTCGCCGCCCAGATCGAGCAGGAAATCTGTCAGGCCTTGACGCTCCAGATTTGCCGCCATAGCCGCAAGGGCATAACCCTTGGCAACGCCGCACAGGTCGAGCGACAGTCCGGGATCGTTCTTGCGCACACGATTGTCGCCAGATCCGATTTGCGCATAGTTGCCCCAGGCATCTGCCTCGATCGGACCGAAACCGTACCGGGCGACGACAGGACCGATCGTCGGATCGAATGTGCCGCCCGACCGGTGCGCGATCTGGAGTGCGTGCCCGAGGACCGCATTGAACGCGGACGATACAGGCAGCCAATCTCGCGTGTCGGCGCGATTGATTGCAGTGAGTTCACTGTCCTCCCGGTAGGGGGAAAACACCCTGTCGACCGTCTCGATTATGGCGGTGATCTGGGGCCGGGAAACTGTGCTCGCAATAGCATTCGGCACTGTCAGGCGCCAATAGGTACCAAAAGCCGGGCCGCCGAGCGTTTCAATTCCTGTTGCGGCCAGTCCCGGCCCCGGCATCAACACCGAGGCACCTGAGATAGCGAGAAAATGACGGCGCGTAAGCATGGCTATATCCCGAAATCGTCATTGAAGATGGATGATGGCTCGACGCCATTATCGTCGAGCATGGCATAAACAGCAGAGATCATGAGCGGCGGGCCGCAAAGGTAGAATTCGCAATCGTAAGGCGCTTCGTGGGCCTTCAGATATGCGTCGACGATCCCATGGATGAACCCGGTTGGTCCGCCCCAATCGTCATCTGGCTGTGGCTCTGACAGGGCCAGCGTCCATGAAAAATTCTCATTCTCCCTGGCCAGAGCATCAAATTCCTCGCGGTAGAAAATGTCCTGCCCGCTGCGCGCGCCATACCAGAAGCTGATCTTGCGTTTTGTTTCGCTGGCGAGCTGTTCATGGATCATCGCCCGCAACGGCGCCATACCGACCCCGCCGCCGATAAAGACCATCTCGCGATCGGTCTCCTGAACATGAAAGTCCCCGAAGGGCCCTGAGACATCGACTGCATCCCCGGCCTTGAGGCTGAAGAGATAAGAGGAAACAATGCCGGGCGGAATGTCGCTTGCTCCCACCGGCGGAAGGGCCAGCCGAATATTGAGCACAATCGTTCCCTTGTCTTGCGGGCGGCTGGCCACCGAATAGGCTCTATGGGTCGGTTCGGGATTACGCAACCGCATGTTGGCAATTCCCATTTCGGCCCATGCAGTTTTAAAGTCCGCCTCCTCGACTTCGAGGCTTTTGAGATCGAGATCGAAGGTCGGAACCTCGACCTGAACGTAAGAACCGGCCTTGAACACAAAATCTATGCCTTCGGGCACGCTCAGAACGATTTCACGAATAAGCGGTGCGACCTGCGTGCTCGACAGCACAGTCGAGGTCCAGCTTTCCGCCGACAGGATGTCGTCTGGCACTTCGACAGAAAGCGCGCCGCGCACGACAAGCTGACACGAGAGCCTATGCCCCTCCCGAATATCGGCGCGGCTTAGCACCGCGGTTTCTGTGGGCAACGGATCGCCGCCGCCTTCGCGAACCTTCAACTTGCACTGGCCGCAGGTGCCCGCGCCGGCACATGCCGAAGGGACCGCGATCCCGCTATCGTTGAGCAAGGACAATAGCTTGCCCCCCGTCGTGCCAGCCACTTCCGTATTGCCGTTGACCGTGATCAGCACAGGGCGAGCGGGCGACAGGATGGCGCGGGCCGTAATCACGATCAGCGAGAGCGCCAGAACGAGAACGACAATAAGACCGGTAGCCAGCGCAATCTGGGTCATGCCCCCACCCCGGCAAAGGCTGTAAAGCCCATCGAAAGCAGTCCGGTAATGATGAAAGCCATACCTAGACCCCGCAATCCCTGGGGAATGTCGGCATAATTGAGACGTTCACGAATTGCGGCCAGCCCCATAATCGCAAGTGCCCAGCCGACCCCGCTGCCGAACCCGAACACCACGCTTTCGTTGAAGTCATATCCCCGCTCGACCATGAACAGCGAGCCACCGAGAATGGCGCAGTTGACAGTGATTAGCGGCAGATAGATGCCAAGCGCGCGATAGAGCGCGGGAACGAAGCGATCGAGTACCATTTCAAGAATCTGCACCATCGCCGCAATCACACCGATAAAGGCGATGAGATTGAGAAAGGTCAGATCGATCGCGCCAAGTCCAAGCGCAGCCCAGGTATCGGGTTTGAGCAAATAGGCAAAAATCAGGAAGTTGAGCGGAACGGTGATCGTTTGAACAACGATCAACGCGATCCCGAGCCCGACCGCTGTTTCAAGCCGTTTTGAAACAGCAAGAAACGTGCAGACGCCCAGGAAAAAACTCAAAACCAGATTCTCGGCGAAAACCGAACGGATGAAGAGATCGATCATCGCGCAGCCCCTTCCTTTTCGGTTGCTATCTCGAACTCTGCCAACTCGACTTGTGCAGGACGAACGGCACGGATAATCCAGATAAGCAGACCGAGAATGAAAAAGGCGCTCGGAGCCAGAAGCATCAGATGAAGCGGGACAAACCAGCCACCGTCATGGACGGTGACAAACACGGTATGGCCATAAAGCGTACCGGCCCCGAAAAGCTCGCGCAAAAACCCGACAATAAGCAGGATCAGCGAATACCCCAACCCGTTGCCCAGCGCATCGAGCGCCGAGGAACCGGGCGGGTTGTGCATTGCGAACGCCTCGGCACGACCGAGCACGAGGCAATTGGTGACGATCAGCCCCACGAAAATGGAAAGCCGCTGGCTCATTTCAAAGACATAGGCCTGGATGATCTGATCGGTGACAATCACGAGCGAGGCAATGATCGTGATCTGAACGATAAGGCGGATCGAGTTGGGGATATGCCGCCGAATAAGGGAAATTACCACGCTTCCGGCAAGCAGAACGGCAGTGAGCGCAACCGACATTATAGTTGCGGTTGCAAGCGAGGTAGTTACCGCCAGCGCCGAGCAGATGCCCAGAATTTGCAGCGTCACGGGATTGTTGTCGATGATTGGCCCATAGAGCGTGCGCATCGCCTTCATGGCTACAACCTTCCTGCGCGCAGATTGCCAAGCACCGGCGCAAACCCGTCCGGGCCAAGCCAGAAGCGCACCGCATCGGACACCCCGCGGCCGGTCCGTGTGGCGCCGGTAATGCCATCGACCTCGAAACTGTTGGTTGCGCGGCCCCGCACCACTTCAAGCCGGATATTGCCCTCTGCATCTGCCAGTTGCCGTCCAGGCCAAAGCGCCTGCCATGCGGCCTCCTCGATCCGCGCACCGAGTCCCGGTGTCTCCCCTTGCGCGGTTATCGAAAGCGCGGCGACGGTGTTGAGATCGCCCTCCAGAGCCAGATTGGCGCGGATGGTCGACTGATAACCAGAACCTGAAATGGGTAAGATAACAAGCCTCAGCTCTCCATCCTCGCGCAACACATGAATTGAGACGAGGTCGGGCCGCCGCCCGATCCCTGCTATGTCCTGCTCTGCGGTCAGAACCGTGGTGTTGGCGGGATCGGTGCGTACGGCATCGGCATCAAAGCTGTCGGGATCGATGTCCTGGGCGACAAGCCCTGTTCTCAGGTCGACGACCATCGTTTCCAGGCTGTCACCACCCGAGGCTTCGATCAATGCGGCCATTTCGGGCATCGAAGCCAGCATGGCCTCCATGCGCGCTTCCATCTCGGCGACGCGATTGGCTTGTTGAATCGGACCGAGATAGACAGCGGCGCTGGACACCGCAAGCGCGCAAACCGCCGACACGATGAACGCGACAGCAATCGTCTTGGTCCGACTTTCATTGGGCAGCGCCAGCAGTCCGCGCCATAGCGATAGAGGATTTAGATCAACCATTGCGCGATCTCCTGAAACGGCTCGCCACCGAGATTGCAGCGGCATCGACAAGTGGCGCGAAAAGCGAAGCGACGAGCGTCGCAAAGACGACAGCCTGCGGGCCATCAAATCCGGTATCGGTCCAGCCGAAAAGGGCCAGCAGCCCCCCAGCGAGCAAGCCATAAACCCAGCGTCCGGGGCGTGTCGCCGAGGACGTGACAGGATCGCAGACCAGGAAAACCAGCCCGAACACCATGCTGCCTTGCGCGGCGATTATCGTCGGGTCCTGCCCCAGTGCAAACGAAGCAAGCGCGACGCCAAGGATAGCCGAAACGACAATCTGCCAGGAAACGATGCCTGTCGCGACCAAGAGCAGCGCGCCGGGTATGACCGAAAGCGCCAGCAAATGCCCCCCGCCGGCCACCAGTGTCTGGGGGAAGGCAAAATAGAGAAAGGCCAGAGACGCGACAGCGGCGTTGATGATATTGCGGCCCCAGCCACCGAAAATCTGCTCACCGATCACAGCGCCGAAACTGACGGCCAGTATGATCTGCCACGGCGAAAAGTCGCCCGGCGCAAGCACGCCGATCGAAATGGCCGTAACCAATGCGATGGGAGAAACGGGCTGCGCTCGCGCCCACAAGAATATCAATTGCCATACGATTGCGACGCCGAGCGCCAAAAGCATATGCCAGAGCGCGACCGGCCCGAATGTGCCAATAGCGGCGCAGGCAGCGGGAAACGCCGCCGCAGCAATAAGCCACGATATGGTTTCGCGATGCCAGACGCCGCCCATCACGCCCGCTCCTCGAAACTATCGAGCACTGCCCGCAAATGCTTGCCGAAATCGGTCTGACCGCCAGTCACATATCGAGCCAAAGCCAGATCGTCTTCGGCGAGATGGAAACAACCGAAACGTTGCGCGGCTTCCGCGTCGCCAATCGAAAGCGCGCGCAGCAATGGCACAACCGGAGCGTCAGTTCCAAGCGCGTTTTCAAGCGCCTGGGTTGGGATGAATGGCGCTGGCATTTGCGCCTTGTCGAGCGCTTCAATAAGCCAATGGCGAGACGGACGCGGCTTGCGCTCTATGACCGTCGCCTGAAGATGATACCGGGCAAGGAAGCGCCCCTCTGTTCCTGAAAGCACCGAACCCGAAACGATGGCTTTCGGTCCCGGTGCAAGATCGGGCCGCGTCAGAGCATGAAGGTCCGCTCCAAGCGGGACGCGAACCAGGCGGGGCCTTCTCATACCTGGGCCTGCAATGGCTACGATGCGGAAAGGGTCGATCGTTCCCGTTTCGAGCAGATGACCGATGGCGATGACATCCTGATAGCCGATATGCCAGACCGGCTCGCTCTCGCTGGGCCGATGAAGCCTGGCGATATGCGTGCCAACCAGTCCCGCCGGATGCAGCCCTGCGAAGCGAACCGTTTTCAGCCGCCCGGTCTCTTGCACGAGCGGCGCCACATCGGGCTGGCAAAGATAGACAGGGCCACCAACCAGTTGTGTCATTGCCTCCACGCCCCGCCGAAAGTCGTCCCGCCGCGCCTCAATGATGGGAAGGGGATCGGGAGCGTGCGGGGCTGTATCGATTGCCGTTATGAATATGGCCGATGGGGTAACATCAGGATCGGCGATGCGCTCGAATGGGCGTGATCGCAGAGCAGGCCATTGCCCGGCAGCGAGCAAGAGTGCGCGCATACCGTCCCGTGTTCTGATGCTGGAGCTATCGAACTTCGCGATATTGGCCGAGCCGTCAGTCGCGATTATAATTTCGGAAAGCCGCCGACGGGGCCCGATCTCAATGCGCTCGACGGTGCCCGATACCGGAGACACAAACACGATATCGGGCCGCGTGCGGTCGCGAAAAAGCGGTGCGCCGGCTGCAACAAGCGCACCCGCTTCAACCAGAACTTCAGCACGAACGGGGCCAAGGTCCTGCCCGCGCGATCCTACTTTCGCAACATTTGCATGGTGATCAATTGATTGCTCCGGTTCCCCCGCAAGCCGAATTGACAGCCCGCGCCGCACGACAATTCGCATAACACCTCACTCGCTCAACTACCTTTTCATAGCGGAAGCCAGTCAGAAGGCATTTGACCTCGATCAAGTGAAGCCCACGCGAAGGTGTTATTTTGAACCAAGGCAAATCGAGGGAAGAGATGGCAAAGCGCAACTGGAAAGTCGGGTTCTTGGTAGCCATTCTGATCGGTCTGGCAGGACCGGCCATGGCGCAGCAGTCCAGCCCGCAGGTCTCCATCGTGCAGAAATGGCTCGGATCGGGACACGCCAATCCAGAGTCGCCATCCTTTACCCATTGGAGTGGGCAGGACGCCATTCCCGCCAATTGCGCCATGTGCCATTCAGGCGAAGGGTTCCGTGATTTTTGGGGGGTCGACGGCAGCACCGTGGGGGTCATCGATCATCCGATTGTGCCCGGCGGCGTCGTGGATTGCGAGACCTGTCATAACGATGTCATGGCAACGCCACAGCCCGTAACCTTCCCGTCCGGCATCACGATCAATGCAGAAGGAACCGTCGCCACCTGCATGACCTGCCATCAGGGCCGTCAATCCGGCCCGGCAGTTGCTGCCGCGACCGCGGGAATGGTAGCCGATGCGGTTAATGCAGACTTGCGCTTCATCAATCCGCACTACGCCCCCGCTGCGGCCATGCAAATGGGCAGCGCTGGCGGCGGCGGGTATCAGTACCCTGGCTTGAGCTACATGACCCGGTTCACCCATGTGCGGTCGATAACGCAGTGTATCGACTGCCACGATCCACACAGCCTTGAGATTGAAGTGCAGAGTTGCGTGCGCTGTCACGGCACCGAGGACTTGCGCGCCATTCGCACCTCAATGGGTGATTATGACGGAGACGGGCACACCGATTCAGGCATTTATGCCGATATCTCCAGCTTGAGCAAAACGCTGCGTGAAGCCATCGGCACCTATTCGGTCAACATTGTCCAGACCGAAATCGCCTATGTTGATCGCTTCCCCTACTTCGTCCATGCCGAGAACACGGAAGACGCGGGGACGGTCTATACAAGCTGGACCCCACGGCTGCTGCGCGCCGCTTACAACTACAAATTCGTCACCAGCGATCCGGGTGCATATGCGCACAACCCCCATTATGCGATCCAGCTTTTGCATGACAGCATAGCAGACCTCGGCGGCGCGATGGGCCACCATTACCCAATCGGAGAACGCCCGCACTAAAGCGTGTCTGGCAAAAGCATCTCGTTGGACCCGAATGCGGGGGGACGGTTTTGCGGTTCGGACACGCGACAAGACAAGGACTTGGAGCCGCGGAGTTGATTCAATCAAATCCTGAACGGCTCGAAACCTGCTGGTGTCGTGCTCATGCTCCGTAGAGCAGGTCTTGGGCCGACGACGCGGCCGATTTGAGATACTCGAGCGCAGCGTCCAACCGATTCCGATCTATGCGGGACGTCGGCCCGAACATCGATATGCCCGCGACCATTTTTCCATCTCGCGTGACCACCGGGACGGCAATCGCGGTAATCCCCTCTTCGCGTTCACCCAGATTATAGGCATGACCCTGATCGGCGATGGTCGCGATTTCTGCTTCCAGAGCCGCCCGGCTGGCGACTGTGTTCAGGGTCCAGGCCCGCAACTCGGTGCGCTTGAGATAATCTGTCCGCTCGCGTTCCGGCAGATAGGCAAGCCATAACTTTCCATGCGCGGTGCAATAGGCTTCGAGCCTGTCCCCGACCCTGATATCGACTGAAAGCGACCGATTGGGCATGGCACGGGCGATGCAAACAGCCATGCCCTCCTGGTAGATCGTTGCCATCGAAGCCTCTTCGGTCTGGCGCGTCAGTGCATCGAGCAGCGGTTGCAGGTGCCGCCCAAGATCGTCCTGGGCCTGTGCCCTTACGCCCAGGTCGACCAGCATGTAGCCCAGCCGATACCGGCCGCGACGTTCCTCGACCAGCGCGCCCTCTGCAGCGAGGGTCCTCAGAAAACGATGCGCGGTGATCGCGTTCATGCCGAGTTCGCGAGCGACATCGGCTGCCCCGATCGTTTTTCGCTGCTCACCGAGCATTGCCAGAATGGCAAAAGCCTTTGAAGAGGGCACCATGAGCGCGACTTATGTTGCCCTGCGGGTCTCACAGGCTCTTGAGGGGCGCGACGCAGTGCTCTTGTCAGAACGCGGCTGCCCCATGCCGCCAATGACCCTCACGCATCACCGCGCCTGGTATCAGGAACCTCATGCGGGCGGGCTGGGCTGGTCGTTCCCCGCTGCGCTGGGAATGCAGCTTGCCGAACCGGATCGATTGGTGGTCGCCACCATGGGAGACGGTTCGTATATGTTTGCCAATCCTGTCGCCTGCCACCAGATCGCCGAAGCCCTGGACCTGCCGCTACTCGTTCTGGTGATGAACAATGCCGAATGGGCCGCGGTACGCCATTCGGTCACCGACATCTATCCGGACGGCTATGCGGCGAAAACCAATGCGATGCCGCTGACCGGCCTCTCGCCCATTCCCGATTTCACCAAGATTGCCCAGGCCAGCCGGGCCTTTGCCCGTCGCGTGGACAACCCATGCGTCAAGCCGTTGTAGTGCAATGTCGTTCACTTCGCGCCATGCCGTGTCTGCGTCGCCCATAACGGGATCGCTAAGGATGGGCGCCACGAAACCGAATGGCTCCAGTGCGGCGGAAATCTTGTCCGCGATGTCGTCGGGCAGTTCTGGCAGGTCATCGACTTCGTACATGTCGAGGCTGTCATCGAGCCATTGGTATGGACGCAGAGTGTCAGGGTGGACTGTTGGCGGAATTACGGTCTGCTTGCCGTAGGACAGAAGATCGACGATCCGCTCACCGGCAAGAGTAAAGCTGCGCGCTGCGACGTCGGACGAGCCGCGGTAAAACGCTGAAAACCCCTTGCTGCCGAGCTTCTTGACTGGACTGTCAGGCAGGATCGCGGCGAGTGCAGCGCACAAATCCGCGTCGTCTGTGTCGATGTCGACGACCATGAGTTGCCGATCGAGAACGAGACACACGCCAGCTTCTGGCCACGTCTCCCACGCGCTGATTTCAAAGTCGGTTGGCAGGCGATCGCCATAGGCCTGCCACCCGCGCCTGGCGTGCCAGCGCTTTGACGCATAGTCCGCCGGGGATTTTACTTCCCGGCATGACTGGCACAGCGCTAAAGCCGAGCGACACCAGGCGGCCAACTGTCGTGTATGCACTGGAAACGGGCTTGAGCATTAAAAAACTCACAAAACGGGTGATACACACCTTTACACAACGCATCTTTGTGTGTATAAGTGTGTATAAATTGATGAGGATGAAATGAACCAGAAGCGCTCACCGATGACACCCCGCGAAGTCGTAAAAATGCTTCGTGCCGATGGTTGGGAAGTGAAGCGCAAAACCGGGCGATCATGTCCAGTATGCACATCCCACGAAGCCGGGTCGCGTCACTGTGGATATGGGAGTTCGTCAGTTTCCGACTGGAACGCTTCGTTCGATATTCAGGCAAGCAGGGTGGGACTGGTAATCCCGACCAACTCGAAAAGGTATGGAAATGGCTAAGCATTATGTTTTGGCACTCCTTCACAAGGAGGATGGCGCTTATGGGATTAGCTTTCCGGACTATCCCGGCGTGATTTCCGGTGGCACGACGTTCAACGACGCGGTCAACCGAGGCGCAAACACTCTGGTTTTCCACCTGCAGTCTCTGGCGGAAGATGGTTTGGAAATACAATTGCCTCGCGATGCACCAGAGGACGCAATCGCAGAAATGACCGAAGAGGAGTTTGCGAATGCAATGCCTGCACTTATCGAAATAGACTTCCCCGGTAAGTCCGTGCGCGTCAATGTTTCCATTGAAGAGGGACTGCTCGGACAAATCGATAACGCTGCACGTATGACCGGAGAGAGCCGGTCGGCATTCCTGGCTAGGGCCGCGCGTGAGCGGTTGCGTGCTTAGTGTGATGCGGCGTCTTTCTGTTCTGTAGCCACCACGGCAGGCATAAACCGCGCGATGCGACACCTCAGCCATGTGAATTTCGGCACGGCCCAAGAGTTGCCAAGGGCTTTATAGCGGGGTCCGTCTGGGCACTGGTCGGCTGGTTTGCCGCGCCACGGGATTTGGGTGTAGTTGTCGGGGAACCCTTGAAGTCGTTCGCACTCAACGGGGGTTAGGCGACGGACGGCGGAGTGTATAAGGGCGGAATGCCCATCCGAATTTGTCCCGAGTGTCGGGGCGCATTCCTTGGCTAAGCCTATCCCGCCAGCCTTGGCTCCCATCTTGTGGTTGAAGGCCAGAACATGCGGCTTGTCACCGCCGCCTTGGCTTGCGCGCAGGGCGGTAGCCACCTCACCGCCTAGTTCGGCTGTAGCGCCGCCCTCACGGCCGCGAATGGTGACTGTGACTGCAGGCATAACACCCGCATTGGCGTGGCTGTTTGTGTGTCCACCGGCACGCAGTGTCGGACTAAGCTCTTCCTGCGCGTCCGCGCCGTAGTCCTTGGCCGAAAAACATATTGCAACTACCGGGTCTTGCCCTCGCGTGTCTCCGGTTCGCTCAACCCCTCGGCCACTTGCGACAAGGCTCGGTGTAATATCGGCGGCAAAACCTTTCCCCGCTTCTCGGCTCTGCTGGCGCACTCGCGAGATGCAGCGAAGGAAATATGACGGCGGAGTATCCGGCACTCCTCAAGAACCCACCAAGAAATACCCCCTGCGCCACATCGCGCGTTTCGTCCTGATCGGTCTGTACACTGGGACGCGAGCCGCAGCTTTGGCGTCAGCATCGCCACAACGCGGTGAGGGTAAGTCCTACATCGACCTTGAGCGCGGCATCTATTACCGGCTTGCGGGCGGTCGTAGGGCGTCGAGCAAGCGGCAACCACCAGTGCCACTGCCGCCAGGCTTACTTACGCACCTTCGCCGGTGGGCTCAGTCCGACGAGGACGGGAATATCCCCGAGCACTTCGTCATGTGAAACGGCAAGCCTGTCAAGTCCGTAAAGGTTGGCTTCGCAAGGGCGTGCAAACTCGCCGGTCTTGGTCCCGATGTAACGCCCCACACCCTACGACACACCTGCGCAACATGGCTCATGCAAGCCGGTACGCCGATATGGGAGGCTTCGGGCTATCTCGGAATGTCGCCAGAACTTGTGGAAAAGACATACGGCCACCATCACCCAGACCACCTGAAAGCCGCGACAAGCGCATTTAGCAAGCATCGTCAAGGCCGTATTGTTGTGGGGGAAAGTGTGGGGAAACCCTCTGAATCCCCCGCGATTCAGCTGGAAACGCCCGGTTTTCTTGGTGGGCCCGGAGGGAGACGCACAGGAAAGCAAAGTCAGTTGGTTAACTTGGCGCACCTTGCGACAGCTTCCCATTTTGTTCCGGGTTGGCTTGGCGAACCTATGATAGATCAGTATGGATTTGTTGATGCTAAAGTGAGCGGACGCCTCGATCATCATAGGACCGGAAGAATGCCACTCAAATCTTGGTCAGATCACGAAGACAGCGCATTCCTAAAAGAGTTTCAGGCCGCATTCGATAAGGTCAAGTTCCACCCCGAGGATAGCCCCACTGGTTGGTCAGATATGCTCAAGCTGCGCAGGCTTTGCGAAAAGGCGCTCACAGAACTCAGGGCAGCCGAAAGAGCGCAACAGGCCACAGATACCCCCGGCACCCGCTTACGGGCGCAGGCGGACATGATACGGGACCTGCTGACCATAATTGACGTGGCTATGCCAAAAGACCTTCAACAGCAAGACATCAGGGTATGGCGAGCGAGAGAGTTCCTAGCCTCGCTTGAGCCGGATTATCGGCCATCGCCAATGCCGAGTATATTCCAGAGCAAGGATGATGATTGAGGCTACCCGCCTATTTGAGCCAGCTTTCCGATCACCCATTGCAGGGCCTGAACGACAAGCCCGCCGATTATAAGCCAGACCAGCCCGAGCAGCATCAGCATTCCGACGCCGCGCTGCTTGATGCGGCCGAATTCCTCAACAAGCGGGCTCATTTTCTGGACCGTACCTTCGACGGTCTTCATGCGCCCATCAAGGTCGTGGGTATTCCGCTCCACGGCCTCGATGCGTTCATATTGCCGAGCACGGCTGGCGTCTGATTTTTCGCCTTGCTGTTTTACGGTTTCTATAAGGGCATCAAGTTTGCCCTCGACGCGACCCAGATCACGGTTCATATCGTCCACCACGTTGGCCCCTATAGTCTAAAATGCCCATGATTGCGCCCCGGATGCACCGAGGCGCGTGATTGTGACTACTCGCCCAATGCTGGCTTTGTGCTCAGTCGGCCATAGAGCGCCCAGATGATCCCGCCAAACTCCATCGCAGCGGCAAAGCCGTTGACGATCAGAACGGTTTCATCGCCGCCAATGGGCAGATCCAGAATACGAGCCGCAGAACCAATTGCCGTAATCAGCAAACCTTGGATGACGCGAGAGCGATACCAGGGCTCCTGGTTGGTCTGGTTGACCAGAACGGGGTTTGCATCTTGCGCGATGCGCTCGGCTGTTTGCCGATCAGTGTGTTTTTCGGCAATGCGAAGCACTTGCTCCGCCAGCGGGATAAGCCGGTAGGGCATTGGGTATCCTTTCGATGTGGTGTTTTTTTAGGCGGCGTCAGCCGCTTTCTTGAGCGCCTTGGCGCGTTGGCGATTGATGACCGCGCGAATGACCAGCAAAACCACAACAACGGCGATAAGGCCTAGTACGAGGCCAATAGGCAGGCCAGAGACCTCATTGGCCTGATCGACCACGCCAGCGCCACCAGTGCCTACCGCTGCACCGCCCTGCCCATTTGCCTTGTTCTGCGCGTCCTTGGCGTCTTTTTGCAGCTCGGTTTTCGTGGAGACCCAAGAAAGAGCCGTCGCCTCCACGCTGGCAATGCGACGCGACCAGCCCTTGCCGAATGTGTTCCAAATTGCCAGAGACTGAACGAATGACAGGCGGCGCGCGCAAAGGCGCTTGATAAAGTCTCGGGATGGGATGCGGCCAATGGCTGCGAGAGTGACAGGGCCAATCTGGCCGTCTTGCGATACACCGGCGACGGCCTGGCTATACCGGGCCGAACGCGAGACGCCTGAGTTTACGCCAAAGTCAAACACTGCGAGATCATCGCCAACGCGCAGATCATCACCACGAATCGGTCGCCAGTAGCGCGCCTCATAGATTTGTGATGCCTCTGCCTTGGAGAGATTGCGGACATCGGCCTTCGAGATTGGCTGCTTGCGCCACGCTTGCAGCACGGCGAAGGTAATGCCCATATTGGTTGCGCCTCCCGGATCGCGGGGATGATCCACGTAGCCGCCCTCAAACGGCCATAGGTGTTCGAGGCAGCGCTGTAGGTTGCCTTTGGCCATCATGGGCCTCCTTATGTTGAGATTATTCCGGTCGGGCTAAGAGAGCGTCCGCCCGTTCATCATCAAACGCCTGCGTTAGCTCCCAATGCAGCACGGCAAATAGCGGATCGTCAGAGACGAAATACTCGACCGCGTGATACATCAGGCGCAGCTTTGCGAGTTCTGATGCGTTGAGTTCGTGCTCGAACTGCGCGGCTTCTTTCGGGGTCATGCGCTCGATGAAGTGTGATTTGTAAAGGCGGTAGGGTTTGGCGGCTATTTGATATTCGCGCATCTCTAGCGTGATAATTTGCTTACCGCGTTCAGGCGTCCACATCGGCGGGTTCCTCTTGTTCGTCGGACGGCACCGCAATCGGGCCATCTTCGGTGACGGTTATCGGTTCCGGAAAGGCCACAGCCTGGGAAGGGCTCGGGCCGTGTGGAAGCCGCACCGTTAGCCGTACCTCGCCGTCAATTTTCTCGACCGGTCCGACGATCCAGTCACAAGGCACTGTACCCGCCTCGATCACGTCGCCGTCTTCCATCGGGCTGAAGTTGAACAACTCTCCGTTGATGCGAAGCCTGTTCGGTGCGGTGCGCTCAAGGGTAAGCGTGTCGTCGCGGCGCTGCGGGGAAAAGGAAATATGCATTAGAACCACCTTCCGATTGCAAAAGCGGACACAGATATTCCTGCTACGCTCGTGGTAGCGCTAAACATATTAATAGCTGCTGAAGTGGAGCCAAAACCATTAACAACTGTCCATCTATTGGACGCCGAAGATGTGTGCGCAGCCGACACAGAAACTACACCTGAAGCGAAGGCGGCAGGAAAAGTCCAAGTTAATGTACTTGCTGCTCTAAATACACTACCTACCGCTGTATCCGTTACTAATGAACCAACATCCGCATTCCAGCAAATCTGCGTCCCGTCGGCGTAGCGCACATACTGTCCGTTGGCATTGCTTCCACGCTCAATGATTGCCCCGGTCGGCACGCCGCCGGACTGTGTGACAGTACCAAGAATGTTTCCGCGCCTGAATGCTCTATCGGGTGTTTCATTAGGACCGAGCGCACCCAAACCCGTTCGGGCCGCTTCTGCATCGGCATCGTTGGTGATCCGGGTTTG
>NZ_RZMW01000044.1:0-1737 GCF_003992625.1 Pelagibacterium lentulum
TAGGGTCGAGACTCAATCATAGCCAATATGCGACTGCGGCCGCGAGCATGACAGCGGAAAGGTAATTCCGGGCGAGTTTGTCGTATCGTGTTGCGACACGGCGGAAATCCTTGAGGCGGCAGAACGTGGCTTCGACACGCCAGCGGTCCTTGTAGCGCTTCTCATCGTAACGGATTATGCGCTTGCGGTTCTTGCGGCCAGGGATCACGGGGATAGTGTTCTGGCTGCGCAGAGTGGTCCGAAGTCGATTGGCATCATATCCCCGGTCAGCGATGAGCCGCTTCATGCCCATCGTATGAGTGATGAGCAGATCGGCACCCGTCATGTCCGAGGCGTTGCCGGGCGTCAGGATGAGGCGGAGCGGCCTTCCCAGAACATCGACGAGCGCGTGGACCTTGGTGGTCCGGCCACCACGCGAGATGCCAATGGCATTGGCTTTCGCCCCCCTTTTCCCCCGCCTGCACAGCGATGGGCCTTGATATAGCTGCTGTCGATCTGGGCTGTTTCGGCTATCCAGCCCTGTTCGGTTAACGCGGCCAGGATGCGTGCCCAGATGCCGCGACGGCTCCAGCGGTTCCAGCGATTATAAACGGTTGTCGCAGGGCCATACTCGACAGGGCAATCAACCCAGCGCCCGCCGCACTTGAGCATATGTATAATTCCCGAAATCACCCGCCGGTCATTAACCCGGCGCGCCCCAGGTTGGTTCTGAGGGAGGTGCGGCTCAATGGCCGCCCATGCTTCATCGCTCAACCAAAACAGTCTGCTCATCAACGCCTCCAGCTCAATCCAAAGCCAAAGAATCTGATTTGCAGCATCTATTCAATAAGCTGATTGGGTTTGGACCCTAGGAAGAGAAACGCGACCCACTGCGGCATCTTTTGATGGCTTTGTCTCTTCCAGATCACCACAATCAAGCTCCAAACGGTCATCGCGCCAGCGAAGACTGTCGCCGCAACTGCGTACGCCCGGAAGGAAGGCTCAAACGCCGCTCCAGCATAGGCAACTACGAATGCGGCCATGATCATGGTCACCACATGCCAGCACAAGTATAGAACATAGACCACTTCGCTTGGTAGTTCTCTCGATTTGAGCAAAGGGCGCACTACCTCGGGCCCACCAGATAAGTAGTGAAGAACAACAAAAAGAAGGGAGATTGCCGCAGGCAGCAGAAAGAGAGACATTTTTGGACCCCTGGGTGGTATTGTAGGAGCATCATACTTCTACCGCATGCACGAATCTTGAAGAATGGTCGATTACCATCGCGCTGTGCGGTCAAAATAAAATATGGAAAGTGAAACTCGAATTCCTTTCCTAGAAAGGCAAACTGTAGATCAGAAAGTAGCATGCCTATGTACGAGTCGTACTTCGCTCCACCCTTTCCAGCCTTTTGTTGATGTGTACGACGCTCCTATTTTCACAGCGAGCGACAAAACTATCATCCTTCCAATCAGCGTCGCTGGATCATTACTGAACGGTGTAATTGCTGCAACGGCGACTTTGTGGAGAATGGCCAATTCCCATGTAGACGAGCGTCTCACCGGGAACGAGTTTCAGGTACGTGCCGCCGAAGGAATGGCTCTGCCCAGTTGTGAAGTTTCGGAAAGACATTAATTGCTTGCCACCTTCCTTAGGCTGAATCTCATGATTTCGCTCCTTTCGGAGCTAGTATGCATCACAGGACCATGTCGCCGTCCGCGAAGCATGTCGATTACCTGAAAGGTAACAATGTTGGGG
>NZ_RZMW01000044.1:2171-67667 GCF_003992625.1 Pelagibacterium lentulum
AATGCGCAACCTTTGCAGCAACCAGCGCCTCACGGAAATCCCATAGCGTTTGGCATCCGAACCGCATCGCCAAACCAGACGAGGTACCTCGAAATCAATCGTGCGCGTTCATCGTCACAAGCGGATTGCCTTCGGCCGAAAATTCCTTCACGCGTTCCTCGACGTCCCAGCAACTGGCTGTAGGCCACATTTCCGCACCTTTCCCCGCGATGTTACTACCAAGTAGTCGAGCTTTTCTACCCGGAACGTCAGTCTGGGCGACTGGATTTATCCGAGAATTGCAGTGTACCGCCGAAACCCTTTCATCCTTGCCCCCAATGAAAATACCACCTGAACCGAAGAAGACTTTTCGCGTAGCCGACGAGTTATGAGCAATCGGCATCCCATGCGAATCGGTCTACGATTTCGTGAACGGTGAGACGCCTGGCCGCTGCCTGGCTGCTCCACAGTGCACGGAGGACAGCTAAAATGATCGATCAGACGGTGCTGATAACGTACTCGCTCATTGTACTCGGGTTCGTCTTCATTCCCGGGCCGGCAACCCTGCTTACTGTGGCTCGCGCCACGACTTCGGGCACGAAAGCGGGGATCGCAACGGGAGCAGGGATCACCGCTGGCGACATCATCCACACGATCATGGCCGTTGTTGGCATTTCCGCGATTATTGCTGCCTCCGCGACACTGTTCAGCATCGTGAAATATCTTGGAGCAGCCTACCTTGTTTACCTGGGTGTTAAGGCAATTCTGGACAGGGCTCCGATCGATCTTGGTCAAGGGCGCCTCCCGATCAGCGCATCGCAGGCGTTCCGCCAGGCAATCCTGGCTGAAGTTCTGAACCCCAAAACCGCACTGTTCTTCCTGGCATTCCTACCTCAATTCGTGAGGCCAGAGAACGGCTATGTCGTTGCGCAACTCACCATACTTGGTGTCCTGTTCGCAGTGATCGGGTTTTTCAGCACAATCGTGTATTCGGTCGCGGCCGGGAGCCTCGGTAGCTTCCTGCGTCGCAACCCGGCTGTCCTGAAATGGCAAGGCAAGGTTGTCGGAAGCATCTACTGTGCGCTTGGTGCACGCTTGGCGTTGCAGGAGCGATAAGGGTCCTTTTCGAGAAGGATGGAGACAGGATTGTCCCCAAAAGTGCCCCATTAACCAAAAGTCGCCTTGATGACCACGATGCGAGAACGATTGGTGAGCAGTCGTTTGGCTTGGGACAGATGCGTACGACCACGTCCGAAGTGCGATCTGTTGCTTCCGGTAATTCGGCCATTGCGCGACACTTGACGGTCCCGATGCCGGAACGAGAATGTCGGGGTAACAGCGGGCGCGGAACCTCTTGAGGCGGCAAGCCAAGGGAGTAAGCCGAGGCCGAAGGCCTCGGAGCATCGTCGATCTAAATCCAGTGGTTAGAAAGGAAGGCGAGAGCTTATCTCAGCTGGCTGCAAGCAGGCCCATCCGTCGGGCGCGCAGGGCGGTTTCTAGAGGATCACTTGTGCCGAACTTGGCGCAGATGACTGAAACTGAACGCGTGACCTCGCCTCTATCGGTCTGGTATTGATCCGCGATCCAATCGATGGAGCGGCCTTCGAAGAGATAGGAAAGGAAATCTCGGTCTTTCTCACTCAGCTTCAGATCCACTCCTGCCTGGGGCAAACCCAGTGCGTCGATCTTGTGTAACAGTGCCACCGAGATCGTTCGCGCTGTTGCGCGAACTGCCGGATCGGCCACATCGACGCACTGGGTCATCGACGATAGGGCGTGAACTTTGCCATCGGCGCGGTGAATCGGCATCACAAAACCATTGGTAATGCGAAAATCGCGCGCTTCATCCAGCATCCGACGCACGGTAGGATGCAACAGGGTGCCAGTCTGGAAAAGGTCGCTCCAGAAAAACGGCAGATGACGTGCCCTGGTTTCGCGCACCAGGGGATCAATTGCCACATAATTGCGGTCGGCGTAATGCAGCATCCAGCCGAGAGGGGCGCGCGTAAGTTGATGGTGACATATCTGGAATAGCTGACCGGCATCTGCGTTTTCAACGGTTCCGGTAAAGAATTGAGTCAACCCGATGCGGGCAAGTGCCGTCGCTGCAACATCGAAGGCGTCTTCAGCGCAGTTGACGGATTCAATCGAGATTACCACATCCAGATCATCATTTGTGTGGCAATTTGAACATGGGTCTGAGCCCGGCACCGTGGCAGGCATTTCCCAATAGCCGGCAGCGTTCATCATTGCTATGCGTTCGGATGGGGCCAAACCCAGAACTTCTGCCAGCCGATGGATCATCTCGCGTGTCGGCGTCGAGCGGCCCGTTTCCAGAAAACTGATATGGCGCGTCGAGACGCCTGCATCCAGCGACAGCGCAAGCTGGGACAGGGCTCGCCTATGCCTGTGCTTGGCCAACTTCTTGCCAAAAGTCTCAAACTGACTATTCAATTGACCTTCGCGCCACCAGCAATTTCGTCTACCAGTACTTGCCGCAGCCGCTATTGGCCGCTACCTACAGTGTCGCCGGGCAAATTTGGCAATGTCAAGGTGAATGAGATAAACGGCGGACACTCGGTTCCCGGGCGATTTGCTCCGACATCGTTAACCGTCGCAAGCTTCCGCGACCCACTGCCGGGCCTGTTCCCAGTGATCTTTCCACGGCTCCCAAGCTGAGCGTACCCATGTCCAGGCGCTTTCTTCATACGCGGTCAGTGTATTCGCAAGCACCATGTCGGCAACGATGAAATCACCCCGGTGCAGGGGGATGGGTGGCTCGGCTCGGGCAAATCTTCTGGGGCCATCAACAAACGCTTTGAGCGGGGATGCAGGTGATGTGTCAAACCCCGCTCCAGCGACCACCACATCGCCGCCAGATGCGTCGCGGCAGATTTTGTCGAAGCCATATAAATTTCCGGATGCTGCAAACAGTAAGCATCTACGGTCAGCCGCTGATATGCGAAATAGGACGGGTCGGAAAACGCCAATGCGGCCAGCGAACCAAAAAGTTCTATACATCCATTGAGCCCACCGGTGTCTCGCGCACCACATAACGGGCAGGCTTGACTGACAGAACCTTCTGCCGGCAGCTTCATGGGTGGATGCGCCGGGATGGCGGGTTGGGATCGAGCACATCGCATGGACGACAGAGGTTGAGAGGATGAAGGCTGTTTCTCGGGAAAAGCTTACCGAGCAGGTTTGGTAGTGGAAGAAATTGCAGTGCATCGTTAGGCTCCTGGTTGAATAAGCCCGGGTGATCCGCCTGAACCGTTCGATGCTCAATCCAGACACGATCTATGCCGATTGGACACTACTTCGCCACGCTCACCCCTCCCGCGCAGCGGGATAGTTCTTCGGCCTCCAACCAGTCAAACAGCGATGTACCTTCAATGCGGACGTAAGGGCAGCCGCTGCAAGGTCCCAGAAGCGGACAGCCATTTGGCTACCTACCTGACAGGCAATCGACAGCTACAACACACAACTGAAGATGTAGAATGGCAATGATGCAGCCGTTGGCAAAGTCCTCCACGAGGTAAAAAATGACCGCGACATGGCATATCGATCCGAACTTTTGGCATGCGGAATGGGAAGGGCCGAACTCCGGATCCGGTGTGTCGTTCATTTTCATCACAACCGATGAGACTGGCTACGGTCCCAAACTGCATCGGCATCCTTATCCAGAGACTTTCATCGTCCAACTGGGCCGGGCAAAATTCTATCTGGAAAGCGAGGAATTTGTCGCGGTAGCCGGTGATATCGTGGTGGCTCCCGCCGGGTCGGCGCACAGGTTCGAAAACCTCGGCACAGGGCGACTGCAAATGATTGACGTTCACGCGAGTCCCAGATTCATCACGGAATGGCTGGTGTAGCTGCCTAAGTCGATGGGTATCGTAGATTGGGGCTGATTGCGAAGCGGGCCTGACAAGCACAGTGCGCGGGCTTCCGCTCCCAATCCGTTGTCCCCACTGACGCAGAACCCTCTCCGCTAAAAATCTGCCAAAGTAACGCCAGTGAGTGGTTACAATTGAAGTCATCGCGAATGCAGACCCCAATCCGAATAGAGGCCCTTAGGTGCCAGGATGCCATTCACAACCCGCCCGTTGAACTCTGTTCTGCCAGCGTAATCGACCGGTACGTTGCTGCTGGGTGCCCATTTCTTCTTGATATCTATAACTATCCTCCTGATCTGTCGTCTCTGAGAATAGTTGCGCCACACAGATTGAGGCATGCGTTATTGCCGTGGGTGATGTGCGCAGTTGACGCGCTGCGCGTGATCTGATCCTCAACGTTGGCCCGCCCGAAGGCAGAGTTTTCCAGCTTTTCACGGTGATAGGCTGGTGATGCCTCAATTTAGTCAGCGTGATCGATTGGGCCACAACTAGCTCACTTCGCGCTCCAACCATGCGACGGCGTGGTTCACAATGCCTTCTGCGCTGACGAGGACACTCGAGGCTTTTCCGATATCGCCCCGCGCTCCCTCGCCCCCGTCGAGATAGCTCTCAACGATCTCGGTAAAGTAGTCGCGGCCATCGAGCGCGGAGCAAACAGCATTGCCCGTGTCAAATTCCTCGAACATTCGCCATTCGATCCCCGAGGTCGTACGATATGGCACTTCTGCTCGTTTGATGCGTTTGCCGGAAATTTGGGCGAGCTGTTCGGCGTGGTGAATGATCGACATGGTGTCGAGCGGGGCACCGAGCATTAGGACTTTGCCTCCCGCCGAGGCCAGCTTGCCAAATGGCGACCTGTGGCCATAACCATAATCGAACGGATGGTCCGCCGTAAGCCAATCCGCCTTTGCGCCGACAGCGGCGACCGAAGCCCCGGGATTGGCGCTTCGGACCGCGCCAGCCGTTGTGCGCAGAAACTCCGGAAACACGCCATTGTCGCGCACGGCGCGCGAGGTCAAGGGGTCATAGGGTGGAACATGGTCGCGCCATTGGGCGGCGACGCGACCGCTTGCTTCCAGAAGTTCTTCGTAATCGGCATTCCAATCGCAATAAGCAGCGATCGTGCCTTGCGGGCCAACGGCATCGCGCAACGCGGCAATGACCGTGTCGGGACCGCCAAGCACGGAGCCGATCCTGCTCAATGCGGCGTGGATCATCACAATATCGCCTTGCGCGATACCAAGACGGACAAGATCGGACGCAAGGTCGTCGCGGGTGAAAGGGACAAGCATTGTGTGCTTTCTATGGTTCTAGCGCAAAGCAAACGAATAGACCTGTTCGTTCAACGCACTAATCGGACTCTTGAAGACGTGACTATCTATTTCGCGAGATGCGGCGGGTCTTTCATGGCGATGTTCTTTCCACCTTCAAATTTTGCGGGCACCTCTTTCTCCTATGAATGATCTGATTTCGCGCTGGATGCGTTTGCCGCGCTCTGTGGTCAGGGTTGACATGAACCAAGCCTTTGAGGTTCCCGTCGACTTCATCGCCAGCTAGATCAGCAGCCTGTAGATGCGCATCCACCCGGCCTCCCGATTAGACGGCCGGCCAAGCTGGCCAGCCGTCTAATGCTGAAACCTTGTCCGCTAGAAGCTATCCTTCCACCTCGACCGGTGCTGCCGCGGTATCCATCCAGACAGCTTCGAACACATGGCCATCGGGGTCTTCAAAGGCGCGGTTGTACAGCCAGCCCAGGTCCATGATCTCCCGGATATCGGCCTTGCCACCGCCAGCCGCCGCCGCCTCGGCGATAGCGTCGACTTCCTCGCGGTTGTCGCGGGTTAAGGCAAGCAGCACCTCGCTGGTCGCATGGGCATTAGCGATCGTCTTGGGCGTGAAGGTGGCGAAATAGTCATTGACCAGCAAATGGAACGTGATCGTGTCGGACCAGACCATGCTCGATGCCTGGTGGTCGCTGTACTGCTCGTTCTTCTGGCACCCGATCGCCTCGTAGAAACGTGTCGCCGTGGCGAGGTCCTTCACCGGCAGATTTATATAGATCATCTTCGACATTGTAGTTCTCCGTTGGGTATTTGGTTTGGGGTTCGAGAAGACTGCGCAGCAGCCTCATCGGGTCCGGCGTATCGCCGCCAGCCGGACCGATTGTGAGCGATGTCAATCGAACCAGCCCTTTGGCGTCTCGCCGTCGAGGAAAGGTTCGATCAGGAGGCGCAGCAAGTCGGTCTGCCCCAAAACGGCGGTGTGCGAGGTCCCCGGCAGGATGGCGAGACGCGATTTCGGCAGGGGATCGCCCTGGTCGCCCATCACCCCGCCGCCTAGCAACCGGAACATCGTCAGGGTGTGCTCATGGTCTATGATGTCGGCATCTCCCTGGATGACGAGGATCGGCGTCTCCAGTGCCGCCACGTCGTCCTCCCACGCCATCGGTTGGTGTTCGAGCGCGATCAGCTTGTCCACGAGCGCTGGGAACCCTTCCGGGTCGACTGCCAGTTCGCGATAGGCGTCTTCCATCGGTGTTCCCACGAACAACTCGGGAACGATTTCCGGCACAAAGGCTCGGTAATCGCGATGCCAGCCCTCGAAGTCGTAGACGACGGAAGCAAGGGCCGCCCGGTCGACCTTTTCTGGATGACGAATTGCCAGTTGCAGGCCGACGGCCGCGCCCATCGAGTAGCCGAAGATGTCCGCCTTCTCGACACCGATGGCCTCCATGAAGGCGGCGACATCGTCGGCGAGGTTGGGGTAGGTAATGGGACGGTCGATATCATTCGTGCGGCCATGACCCTGCAGTTCGACGGCGATAACCTGGCGGGACTGGGCAAGTGTGGGAATGATCTCGCCCATCGTTGGTATGTTCATATAGGCGCCGTGCAGGACGATAAGCGGATCGCCCTCGCCGGAGGTTTCGTAATACATCTGCATGCCATTGATCTCGACCCGGCTGCCTTCGGGCTCCTCCTGGGCGAAAGCGGTGCCGGCTGTGACGAACGCTGCCGCGATCAGTAGAATACGTATCATGGTTGTAACTCCTTGTGCCTGTTGTGCGTCGGAATGGCAGTGGCGATCAGTGAGCGTTCTAGCCAGATTTCAGCCTGGCTCATGCCCGGAGCTTCATCGAGCCAAAGCTTGTTCGGACTGAGCTCGAAGCCTATGGCCGGGACCATGTCGCCGTCCGCGAAGCATGTCGATTACCTGAAAGGTAACAATGTTGGGGAATGGAGAGTATCGCCACGGTGCCCAGCAAACGTATGCGCCACGCCGATCCCTCGTCCAGCACCTGAGGTGAATGCGCAACCTTTGCAGCAACCAGCGCCTCACGGAAATCCCATAGCGTTTGGCATCTGACATCACGATAGAAGGCGACTATGGCATGGTATTGATGCGGTGGCCTCTTCATCGCGATTTCGATGCCGCCATCGAACTTGGCTGCCATCCCGAATCCTCCTGTGTATTGGTCGGCTTAGTCGTTAGCTCCCGGTAAGCGCTCATGGTCAGCATTGATGAACCTTGATAGTGTTACAGAAATCCGATTTTGTATGTGCGTGCAACACGCACATTATGATGTGAAACGATAAAGGGCAATCCGTGAAATGTCTTCCAACCTGCTCCGCACTGCAAACCTCTTAGCTACGGTCAGTGGCGCCGTCCAAGTTCGTATCGACGATCAGCTCAAACAGCACCCCAATCAGACCTCCTCTTCACTGGCGGCTCTCAACGTGATCGGAATGTCTGACGGCTGCACCAACGCCGCGTTGAGCCAGACCATCGGCCTCTCGCATACCGCCACCGTCAGGTTGGTCGACAAGCTAGAAGCTCAGGGGTTGGTTGTCGGCCGCCAGCTTCTGGACCGACGATCCGTCGAATTGACACTGACCGCAGAGGGCAAGGTCTACGCAAGGACTCTCCTAGCACAGCGCTGCCTGGCGACCGGCACAATCGTCGAACTCCTCGGCTCCGACGAGCAACATGAACTAACTCGCCTCCTCGAAAAAATACTGCAGCGTCTGGCAGGCCAGCCGTCCAGCAGAGGCCATCTCTGCCGCCTTTGCGACGAGATGGCATGCCCACCACAAGACTGCCCGGTCCATCACGCGCACAGCCATGCTTAGCGGGCAAGCCCTGCTCATATGATCAGCCCAAGCTCTAAGGATGTCACGAATGACCATTCCAACCACACGGCGAATGGCCGCTTCGCGCCTCCCCACTCGAACGTTGAGCGTCGCGGGCCACCGTCACAGCCGCCCATGAATGGGTGTCATGCTCAGCCGCGCAAATTTGATTAGTCAGTTGGTCGACCTGGGCTTGGGCGGGCGCATGCCCTCATGGTGCATGCCAGCCTACGTCGCATAGGAACGATCGAGGGCGGCACTGATACGCTGCTCGATGCGCTGTTCGAAAGCCGTGACCTGGTTGGGACGCTGCTGATGGCGTTAGGAACCGATGGCGAAGTCCCCCTCGACGCCTTGATATTACCGGCCGAAAGGGACATCGGCAACCGAGCCTCGTCTAGGAATGTCTGGGGAGTTAGCAGGTCTCTGCCATTGAATTCGACCCGCGATCGCAAGCAGCCCGGCGGTTAGACGACGATTGACCAAAAAGAACATCACGTAGGCGGCCAACGAGAACGCCGCGTCTCTGTCGCGGGTGGCGAAGTCACTCAGAACCGGTTCAGACAGGAAGTTCGCTCTCCTAGTTCATGCACGATTTCGGAGGGTTATGGCATAGACGTAGTTCTCATCATCGCCCGGCGCGGTGCGCCACAGCCCTCACCCCTGGAATAGTTGGGGTTAGTCGACCTGTTTTGAAACTGAAATCACCCTCTTTCGACCGCCGGTCACAAACTGGTCACAACTTAAAAGGTTGAACATGGCTTCGATACGGAAGCGAAACAACAAGTGGCAGGCCCAAGTACGTAGGCTGGGGTGCGCTCCCTCCCACAAAATCGTTGCTACTCCGAGCAGACGCTCAGACCGTGCGAGACGCAGTTGACGCGGCTGGCGCGAAACGCATCTTCATGGCCAATTACTCGCCCGACCTTAAACCGATCGAGCAGCTCTTCGCCAAGCATAAGCACCACCTGCGCAATACCGGACAGCGAACAGGCGGGGCCGTTTGCGAGGCTATCGGCCAAATCCTCAACTCAATCTCGGCCCGAGAGGGAAAAACTACAGTTTGCTGCCGACGGATATAGATCCGGCTACGTGCAAGGTGTTGTGTAAAAACATAGTGCAGTCAATATTATTGTAAACCGGCGTTCATGTTCGGTTTGATCCGGGGTGAAACTCTGGTTTGGATCGCCCGCCCTTACCCACCTTGGGGCGTGCTGTTTTTGACTCACAGCAACGCCCAGCAAATCGAGACAGAAAAGATGCGACTGCAAATGGGAAACTAAGGTCCCGAGCAGTCATGCTTGCGCAGGCCAATATCGACGGATGAGCCAGTGTATCTGCGCGGCTTTAGTGGATTCTGCCGATGTTATCAGAGTGTCATAAAACTGAAATGTGAGTGTCATAGAGCAGCCGTAGGTTCCGCAGCGGCGCGGGGGACAATCCGCGTACCACCGCCACCATGCTGCACACCACAGGAGACGAAAGTGATGCACAGGATCGCTTCCACCATCGCCGTTGCGACCGCAATGGTTATGGGAACGACCGCACTGACTCATGCTCAGGTTACGGTCGACCCCACACTGCCCAATTACGAAGCCGCCTCGGGCGTTTCGGGCAGCCTGACCTCGATCGGTTCGGACACGCTCAACAACCAGATGGCGCTTTGGGCAGAAGGTTATGCCCAGTTCTATCCTAACGTTGCAATTGAAATTCAGGGCGCCGGTTCGGGTACGGCTCCCCCGGCTCTGATCCAGGGTACTGCTCAGTTTGGCCCGATGTCGCGCGCCATGAGCGGTTCGGAAATCCAGGAATTCGAAGCCCAGTACGGCTATGTGCCGACCGCAATTCGCGGCGCTATTGATGCGCTCGGTGTGTTCGTCCATATCGACAATCCGATCGAATGTCTGACCTTGCCACAAGTTGACGCGATCTTCTCGTCCACCCGCAATGGCGGTCTGGACCAGGCCATCACAACCTGGGGACAGTTGGGTCTCGAAGGCGAGTGGGCCGATCGTCCAATTGCCATGTATGGCCGCAATTCGGCTTCGGGCACATTCGGGTACTTCCGTGAAGTCGCCCTGTTCAATGGCGATTATAGCCCGGAAGTGCGCGAGCAACCCGGTTCCTCGACCGTCATTCAGGGCGTTGCCTCCGATGTTGCCGGTATCGGCTACTCCGGCGTTGGTTACGCCACTGCCGACGTTCGCGCTGTCCCCATCGCTGCCAATGAAGGCGGGGAATGCTACGAGCCGACCGGCGAGCACGCCGCTGCGGGCAACTACCCAATTGCACGTTTCCTGTACATCTACGTCAACAAGGACCCCAACGAAGCTCTTGAGCCTCTGCGCGGCGAGTTCATCCGTTACGTATATTCGCAGGAAGGCCAGAACGATGTTCTGCGCGCCGGCTTCTTCCCGGTCAACAAAGCCATTGCTGATGCCGACCTGACCGCTTTCGGTCTGCTCGACTAATCGTCACTGTGAACCGGGGCGCTTCATGCGCCCCGGTTTCGCCTTCGTGCGGGGTAGGCTTCCGCAGGGATACTAACAATTCTTGCACCCAGATGGGGGATCGCATGGCCAGCACGACCGAAACAGCCGTCGGCGAGAAACGCAGTACCGCGCGCGTTCATTACCGTGACAAGAAGACCAGCACGCGGGTCAAGGTTACCGAAAACATCGCCAAATGGGTTATTTCCGTCGGCGGTGTTTTGGTTATTGGCGCGGTGGTCGGGATCATGGTGTTTCTGATCCAGGTTGTTATCCCTCTTTTCGGCTCCAATGACCCGCTTGGACAGGTCCACTATCAGCTCGATGCCGGCGACGATATCATCTGGGTAAATGCCGACGAATTCCAATCGCTCGCCACGACGGTCGATCGCACCGGCAACCTAACAACTTTTCATGTGCCGACCGGTGAAATCATTGCCCGCGATGCCTTCGATTTCGATGGCCGTGCCGTTACGGCCGTGGCCGGCATTCTCGACCGTAACCAGGTCGCTTTCGGGTTCGAGGACGGATCGCTGCAATTCGGGCAAGTCGACTTCTCCAGCACTTCAACGGCCCAGGCCAACGCGCCCGCCGATCTGGTGCAGTTGACCGGTCGTGACTATACAGCCAACGGCTTGATCTATGCGCCGGTGCAGACCGGTGACTTTCGTACCATTAGACCTGTTTATGAACTGGGCGAGCCGGTGGAGATCTCGCAGTTCCCTATCGTTGCGGTAGATTATCGCGTCGGCGGAACCGTCGAGCGGCCCACGCTGGCCTATGTCACCGTCGATAGCGCCGGGGTTGTCCGGGTTAGTCGCACAACCGCGCAGCGGAACCTGATGACCAACGAGGAAACGCTGACAACGACCACAACCGAATTACCCAACCTGGACCTAGCCGAAGATGTCAGCGTAACGCGGGTGCTGATGTCGAGTGGGGGCGATCGGGTATTTGTCGGGACCGATGACGGCTATATCTTCCGCTACGATCTGCGCAATCTCGAAAATCCCGTGCTTGCCGAACGTCGGCCCGTTTTCGATGAAGAGGTCGCTGTTACTTCGATGACATTCCTGTCTGGGGAGATTGCGTTGGCTGTCGGCGGGTCGGATGGCTCGGTGGACGTGTTTTTCCGGCTGCAACGGCCAGGTATCGATACCGCGGATGGCTATGAAATGGTGCGTTCGCGTGTTCATGCGTCGCAGGGTACGCCTATCGTTGAGATGTCCGAAGCCCGTCGAGACAAGTCGCTAGTGACAATGGGTGCGAATGGCAGCGTTTGGGTGCGCCATTCGACGTCCGACCAGGTGCTGTTCGAGTTTGAACGTCGCACCGATCCATCGCTTCCCGCAACAGTCATGATTTTCCCACGCTCGGACGGCGTGCTTTTGGTGGACCGTGAAGGGGGCGTCGATGCGTGGCAGTACAATGCGCGTCACGGCGGCATCACACTTGACACACTTTTCGGGCAAATTTGGTATGAGGGCTATTCTCAGCCAAATTGGGTCTGGCAATCCACTGCCGCAACCGATCTGTTCGAGCCGAAATATTCTCTCGTTCCGTTGATCTTTGGCACGCTCAAGGCGGCGTTTTATGCAATGTTGTTTGCGACCCCGATTGCCTTGATGGGGGCCATCTATACTTCCGAGTTCGTCCACACCGGAGTGAGGGCGACCGTCAAGCCGGTCATGGAACTGATGGAAAGCCTGCCCACCGTGGTGCTCGGCTTTATTGCCGCGCTGGTGCTGGCGCCAATCGTCGAGGAATGGATCTCGGCAGTTCTTCTGGGCTTTATCGCGGTTCCGTTAGGTCTGATGATCGGGGCTTTTAGCTGGCAAATGTTGCCGATTCAGACGGCTATCAGGTTCGATGGTCTGCCGAAATTTGCGCTGATGATTTTTGCCATCATCGCCACTGCCTTCGTTGCCTATCAGCTTGGGCCGGTCTTTGAAGACCTGCTATTCTACGGCAATTTCATGGCCTGGGCGAACAACGATATCGGAACCGGAACGCCGTTCATGTTCCTGCTTCAGCTTCCGCTGGCCTATATGATCGTCGCCTGGTCCTTCAAGCGTTTCTATGGACATTACTTGCGCGATCGTTTGCGGGCTATGGATCGACCAGAAGCTGGGCGGCTCGACGCCCTGCGCTGGCTGGGCTTTCTTGGTGGCGCTATCGTGCTGAGCTACGCGGTGGCAAGTTTCCTCACGTTGATCGGGTTCGATCCGCGTGGCGGGATCGTAGATACCTATGCCCAGCGCAATGCCTTGATCGTGGGCTTCGTGATGGCCTTTGCGGTGATCCCCAATATCTATACACTCGCAGAAGACGCGCTCAATGCAGTGCCCTCGCATCTGCGTTCAGGCTCGCTGGCATCTGGCGCGACGCCCTGGCAAACCGCCATGTGGATCGTTTTGCCTACTGCCGCCTCGGGCGTCTTCTCGGCCGTGATGATCGGGATGGGGCGCGCTGTGGGCGAAACCATGATTGTGGTCATGGCGGCGGGTAACACGCCGATCATGGAGTGGAATATCTTTTCCGGTCTGCGCACGCTTTCAGCCAACATCGCCATCGAATTGCCCGAAGCGGTACGCGATGGCACGAATTACCGCGTGCTGTTTCTTGCAGCGCTGACCTTGTTCATCATGACCTTCGTTATCAACACGGTCGCTGAACTCATCCGCCAGCGCTTCCGCAAGCGCGCCTTCCAGCTCTAAGCGTCAGGGAAAATTGTTATGAGTGCAATCACATCGGGCACTACAGCAGCAAAACATGCCAGAGACGCTGTAAAGGGCGAACCTCATGAAGGTGGCGTCCAGGGCAGGGCGGTTCGCAAATTCACCGCCGATCTTTCGGCGGTGGGCGAACCGGCGCTCTGGGGCTTCGGCGGAGCGCTGGCCATTGGGATCATCCTGATCGTGGGCTTTTTGGGTATGATCGCCTGGAACGGTTTGACAACGTTCTGGCCCAAGCCAATCGAAGTTGTAACGCTGACTGACGGGGCGGTACTGGCGGGTGAGCCCACACGTTCGGGTCGCTATCAGCCGGGCGGCAACGTGATTGCCCAGATGACACCCGAACAGGTGCAGTTCGTTGAGGACAATGGCGGGATTTCCACCCGTACCCTCTATCGGACCGCGAACTACGATCTGTATGGCGACGATTTCCGCTGGGTTTCGGATTTCCAAGTCGCAAACATTGAAACGCCTGAAAGCTTCTTTCTGTTCGAGCGCCAGGAATGGGGACATTTCATCGGCCAGATCACGGGCCTGATCGTCAATAACGAGCCGGTCGATATTGAAACCGTGTCGCTACGCGAAATCTTCGATTTGCAACAACAGGCGATGGCACGCTTCAATGAAATCCGCTCGCTCGAGCGCAATGAGATCGGGGCGATCAACCACTATCTCGAACGCGAGCGACTCAATCAGCGGCGCGCGGCGCTGCGGCATGGTGCGAATTCGCCTGAGGCCCTCGCTGTGGCTGAGCAGGCAAATTTGCGCATCGCCGAACTCAATGAGGAATTTGCCGAGATTCAGGCCCGTATCAACGAAATTCGTACCTTCGATCGGCAGTTCCGCATTCAGTTGTCGGAAGTGGGCGGACGCGAAATAGAGGCCAACCTTTCGCAAATTGTCCGCTTCTATGCGGCCAATAATCTGAGTTGGTTCGACAAGGTTCAAGTGTATTTCTCGCGCTGGGGAGAGTTCCTCACCACAGAGCCCCGCGAAGCGAATACGCAGGGCGGCGTTCTGCCGGCAATTTTTGGCACTGTTGTGATGACACTGCTCATGGTGGTGTTTGTGGCACCGCTGGGTGTGATTACGGCCCTGTATCTCCGCGAATATGCCAAACAGGGGCGACTGGTTTCGATCATCCGCATTTCGGTGAACAACCTCGCCGGTGTGCCCTCGATTGTCTATGGCGTGTTCGGCTTGGGCTTCTTTGCCTATACGATGGGGATGACCATCGACCAGTTGTTCTTTCCCGAACGGCTCCCCTCGCCGACCTTCGGAACCGGGGGTATCTTGTGGGCATCGCTTACTCTGGCCCTGTTGACCGTTCCGGTGGTGATTGTGGCCTCCGAAGAGGCCCTGGCTGCGGTTCCGCGCTCAATGCGCGAAGGCTCGCTCGCCTGTGGGGCGTCCAAATGGCAGACGATCCGCTCGGTCGTGCTTCCCAAGGCCATGCCTGGCATCATGACAGGCATGATTCTCGCGATGGCACGTGGCGCGGGGGAAGTGGCGCCGTTGATGCTGGTGGGCGTAGTGATGTTGGCCCCGCAGATGCCCATTGATCAGTTTTTCCCCTATGTCCATCTGGAACGCAGCTTCATGCATCTGGGCTTCCACATTTTCGATGTGGGCTTCCAGTCGCGCAATTCCGAGGCTGGCAAACCGATGGTGTTCGTCACAACCTTGCTGTTGCTCGGATTGATCGTGACCATGAACTCGACAGCAATCATCGTCAGAAACCGGCTCAAGCGGCGCTATGCGGCCGGCCAGTTCTGATCTGACAAATCGATTTAAAGGAGGTGCCTATAATGGCTGCCGCTGCTCCTAGCGTTGGTGAACCGGTTTCCGGAAAGCCGCAATTTGAACCGACCGCTTATCACATCGTCGAGGCCGACAAGGGCGTTGCGCTCGATATCCGGAATTTCAACCTCTGGTACGGCAAGTCCCAGGCCCTTTTCGATGTGTCGCTCGGCGTGCAGACCGGCTTGGTCACAGCCATGATCGGGCCCTCGGGTTGCGGCAAGTCGACGTTGCTCCGGTCGCTCAACAGGATGAACGATCTTGTCGACGATCTGCGCATCGACGGCGAAGTCGTTGTGAGTGATGAGAACATCTATCGGGCTTCAATGGACGTGATCGCCCTGCGCAAGCGCATGGGCATGGTATTTCAAAAGCCCAATCCCTTTGCGATGTCGATTTTTGACAATGTCGTCTATCCGCTTCGTGTCGACGGCGTGACAAACCGCAAGGTGCTCGAAGATATATGCGAAAAGGCTTTGCGGGGCGCTGCACTCTGGAACGAGGTCAAGGATCGGCTCAAGGAGAGTGCGCTGGGGCTTTCTGGCGGTCAGCAACAGCGCCTATGTATTGCGCGCGCCATTGCTGGCGATCCCGAAGTGCTCCTTATGGATGAGCCATGTTCGGCTCTGGATCCAATTGCCACAGCCAAAATCGAGGAACTGATTGGCGAGCTGAAGGGCCAGTACACTATCGTTATAGTGACACATAACATGCAACAGGCGGCGCGCGTTTCCGACAACACCGCCTTCATGTATCTGGGGCGCCTTATTGAGTACGGCAACACCAATACAATGTTTACCAATCCGGCCAAGCAGCAGACCCATGACTATGTGACGGGTCGCTTCGGCTAAATCAAGCAATGTCAATTGGCCAATGGGCGCCAAACTGGGAAGTTGATCATGGTGACTACAGACCGAGAGCATATGGTTTCATCCTATGAGGAGGAATTGCGCACCCTCGCGGGGCTCGTTGCCGATATGGCATCATTGGTCGGCACCGCAGTCGGGGAGGCAGTCTCCGCGATGGCGAGCAACGATGTCGAAAGCGCTGAGGCAGTGGTCAAGGGCGACAAAGCTGTCGATGAGCTTCAGCACGAATTAGACAATCTTGCCGTTTCGATCATCGCGCGGCGGCAACCGGTTGCTTCGGATCTGCGTCTGATCGTGTCCTCGATCCACGTGGCTAACGATCTCGAGCGCATTGGCGACATGGCAAAGTCGATTGCGCGGCGCTGCGCAGATATAAATCCGGTGGGTGGTGTTGCCCCTCATATCAGCAGCCTGAAACAAATGGCAGACATTGCCACACGCCAGATCGCTATGGCCTATGATGCCTTCTCTACGCGAAATGAGGCTTCGGCGATTGCCGTTCTCGAGCATGACGTTGAAATCGACGCTGCTTATGTGGCAATCTTCCGTGAGCTTCTTACCTACATGATGGAAGACCCGCGCAACATTTCTGTCTGTACCCACCTGCTGTTCTGCGCCAAAAGTCTTGAGCGCGTTGGCGACCATGCGACCAATATTGCAGAACAGGCCTATTTTCTTGCGACTGGCAAGGATCTCGCTTCAGAAGAAGATAAGGTTAATCGCCGCCAAATCAGGGGGTAGAGTTCTCAGTGCAGTCTCATCTGCATGTTGTTGAGAAATGCAGTAAGGTTCTGGAACTGCCGCAAGGCAGTTCCAGACGTAAGGTCTGCCGCAACGGTTGCTATTGACGTTGCTGATTTACTCGCTTTGAGACTTCTGCGGCGGTTTCGACGCGTTCGGAATAGCGGTCCACCAGATGGTCGGCCCTGTCGCGCACGAGCAGGGTGAACTTGATAAGTTCTTCCATGACATCGACAATACGGTTGTAAAAGGGCGACGGCTTCATGCGACCGCTCTCATCGAACTCGTTGAACGCCTTGGGCACCGAGGACTGATTGGGAATCGTCACCATCCGCATCCAGCGGCCCAGTATGCGCATCTGGTTGACGGCATTGAACGACTGGCTACCGCCATTGACCTGCATGACGGCCAGCGTACGGCCCTGTGTTGGGCGCACGCCACCCATGGAAAGCGGGATCCAGTCGATCTGGGATTTCATCACCCCGGTCATGGCCCCATGACGCTCCGGTGAGCACCAGACCATACCTTCGGACCAAAGCGCCAGTTCCCGCAGTTCCGCCACCTTGGGGTGATCGGCAGGGCTGTCATCGGGCAGGGGTAGGCCCGCTGGGTTGAATATGCGCGTTTCGGCTCCGAACCGGCGCAGAAGTCGCGCGGCCTCCTGGGTGGCGAAACGGGAATAGGAGCGCTCGCGCAACGAGCCATAAAGCAGCAGAATACGCGGAGCATGGGTCTTGTGTTCCGGCGTGATTAGAGCCTGCTCTTCAATTGCCCGGAACTGTTCCTCGCGCAGGGCGGGAAAGGTATCCATGGGGTCAGACAACGCGCCGGCCCTCCGCATCGATGATCACTTCGCCGTCCTCCTTGGTGAACGGCCCAATATCGGGGTTGGGCAGAATGTCGAGCACCAGTTCTGATGGGCGGCATTGGCGCACGCCCTTGTCCGTCACGACAAATGGCCGGTTGATGAGAATGGGATATTCCAGCATGGCGTCGATGAGCCGTTCGTCTGAGACGTTCTCATCATCCAGGCCAAGGTCTTTGTAGGGAGCTTCCTTGGTTCGCATGGCCTTGCGCACCGGCAGTCCTGATTTTTCAATCAGAGCGACCAGTGTTTCTCTGCTTGGCGGCGTCTTGAGATATTCGATGATTTCGGGCTCTTCGCCCGACTGGCGGATCATGGCGAGGGTGTTGCGGGAGGTGCCGCAAAGCGGATTATGATAGATGGTAATGGTCATTATTCTTCCGCGAAATGGTGGCGATTACGATTGGCGAAGGCAACGAGCGACAGCATGACGGGCACTTCCACAAGGACGCCGACGACTGTTGCTAGCGCTGCGCCGGAATTAAGTCCGAACAGAGAGATGGCGACAGCCACAGCCAGTTCAAAGAAATTGGAGGTCCCAATCATGGCGCAGGGTGCTGCCACTTTGAACGGAACACGCCATTTCCATGCCGCCCAGAACGCGATGCCGAAAATGCCGTAAGACTGAATGAGCAGCGGTATGGCAATCAGCACAATCACCAGCGGATTGTCGATGATCGTCTGGCCCTGAAAACCAAACAGCAAGACAACCGTGGCCAACAACCCCAGAACCGAGAACGGCTTGATCTTTCCGTTGAAGGAAGCCAGTTCGTCCTCGGCGCGTGCGCCGGAACGCCTGGTGATTATCTGTCTGGTGACGATACCGGCAATGAGCGGGACGATCACGTAGAGTCCAACCGAGAGCAGCAGGGTTCCCCAGGGCACGGTCAACTCGGTCAGCCCCAACAGCAGCGCCACAATGGGCGCAAAAGCAAAGACCATAATCACGTCATTGACTGACACCTGAACCAGCGTATAGGCCGGGTCGCCCTTGGTCAGTTGCGACCAGACAAACACCATTGCTGTGCAGGGGGCCGCGCCGAGGATGATCAGGCCAGCGATATATTGCTGGGCATCGGCAGGGTCGATAAGCGGCGCAAATATGAAATTGAAGAAAAGGACAGCCAGCAATGCCATGGTGAAAGGCTTGATGAGCCAGTTCACCGCCAGTGTTATGATAAGGCCCTTGGGCTGCTTGCCGACCTGACCGATGGCCGTGAAATCGACGGCAACCATCATGGGATAGACCATCGCCCAGATCAGGATCGCGACGACAAAATTGACCGAGGCGTACTCAAATGACGCAAGTGTCTCAAACAGACCCGGCACGAGGTTGCCCAGCGCAATTCCCGCAACAATACACCCGGCCACCCAAACCGAGAGCCATTTTTCAAAAAAGCCGATGCCGCCCGCTGGTGCGGGTTGAGCAATATCTTGTGACATGATGAATCTCTAATCCCTGGTCTGGCCAATTTCGTCGAGATGTGATTTGAGCGCCGTGCGATCGAGGCTCGCAAGAGGCAGATTGACAAGCATCGCAATGCGATTGCTGAGCCGCCGCGCAGCCTCGGCAAAGGCAAAGCGCTTTTCATCTTCCGAACCTTGTGCAGCAGCGGGATCGGGAATACCCCAATGGGCAGTCATCGGGTGACCCGGCCAGATGGGGCAAGTTTCCTCCGCCGCGCTGTCGCAAACTGTAAAGATGAAATCGAATTTGGGCGCATCGGGCCTGCCGAATTCGTCCCAGCTTTTCGAGCGGGCAAAACCTGTATCGATATTAAGGCTCTTGAGCAGATCGAGCGTAAAAGGATGCACCTCGCCCTTGGGCTGACTTCCCGCCGAATAGGCTTTGAAGCGTCCCTTGCCATCGCGATTGAGCAAAGCCTCGGCGATAACCGAACGGGCGGAATTTCCGGTACACAGAAACAGGACATTATAGGGCGTGTCAGTCACAGCAAGCCTCAGCGCTTTGTTGGAGACAGGCAAGATTGTTGACAAGCGGCGTGCAGATTTCGGCGCGTCCGCCGCAGCAATCTTCAAGCAGGAAGGCGATGAGGTCTCCGGCTGCCTTGTAGCTGGCGCGATAGATGATAGAGCGGCCGTCGCGCTTGCTTTCGATCAGGTCGGCACGGGCAAGCGCAGCCAGATGGCTTGAAATTGTGTTCTGTCGGCCATCAACCTGCTCGGCGATGGTTCCTGCCGCCATGCCTTCTGGGCCGGCCTTTATAAGCAGCCGGAAAATGGCAAGGCGGGTTTCCTGACTGAGGGCCGCGAAGGCTTCGAGTGCTGCATTTGTATCCATATATCGAGAAGTATCGATATATGAGGCGAGGGTCAAGTGCATTTGAGAGGGTTAGAGTAAAGCTGCTATGCAATGAAAAGCAGATTTGCTCCAAGTAACGAAAAATCAGAGCTTTACAGGGGACCCGATGCGTATGCTTTCGTCGGCGGCAAGGCATATGTGCAGCGAGGCTACCGCGTCCTGCATGTGGCGGGCAAGGTCGAGGTTTTCCGAAATCGCCCTGTGCATATAGGCCTGCTGGCGCACACAAAGCGCATCGCGATCAAGGTGAAGCTGGCCGGGCAGGATTTCATCTTCTCCGCTCAGATGATGAATATGAAGTTCGTCGCCATTGCCTGAATCTACAATGGAAACAGAGCCTTGCGGGGTGACAACATCCTTGATGGTCTCGCCTAGGCGCGAGATCATCGGTCCCCATCCTGTCTCGAACCATCCGACCGAACCGTCCTCGAAAAGCACCTGCAACTGCCCGTAATTGTTCATATCCGGCGCGATCTCATTGGTTAGTCGCGCGCCGATCCCGCGAACCTCAATCGGCTTTGCATCCGTGATCTGGCACATCGCATCAAGATAATGCACACCGCAATCGACAAGGGGAGAAATGGTCTCCATCAATGCCTTGTGAACCGCCCAACCGGCACCTTGCGATTGCTGGTTCAGCGCGATGCGGAAGACATGCGGGCCACCAAAGTCACGGGCTTTTACAATGAGTTGCTGCCAGAGCGGATGATAGCGCAAGATATAGCCGACAAGCAGTTTCTTCCCGAGACGGCTTGCCGTTTCGACCACCCGTTCGGCGTCGGCGACATTGGTTGCCAGAGGCTTTTCGACAAACACATGTGCGCCAGCTTCCATTGCCTTGATGGCGAAGGCCGCATGGGTTTCCGAATAGGTACTAATGGAAACCAGATCGGGTTTGGTCGAAGCCAGTGCGTCATCGAAATTCATCCAGTGCGGCAACGCTGAAAATTCGGCAGGAACCGAACTACGGTTGCGTGTTACAACGCCCGCAATCTCGAAATCGGGGCTATCGCGATAGGCGCGCGCATGCGAACAGCCCATTGTGCCAAGTCCTGCAACGAGAACACGCATGGCGTTACGCAGCCTCCTCTTCCAATCGCACCATATGGCCGGGTGAGACTTCCCGATATGTGCGGGCGGGAGGCTCATAACCAACCAGCCGGATCGGGCTCATGATCTCGTCATTGCTGATCGGGCGGCGCAAGGCACGCCGGGCTGGATCGGGAACCGGCACAGCCGCCATCAGCTTTTTGGTATAGGGATGTTGGGGATTGGCAAATATCGCCTCGCGGGGCCCGATCTCGACAATCTCGCCCAGCAGCATCACCGCAACGCGATGGCTCACACGCTCCACAACAGCCATATCGTGGGAGATAAAGAGGTAAGAAAGCCCCAGTCGCTCCTGCAGATCGAGCAGAAGATTGACCACCTGGGCCTTGATTGAAACGTCGAGCGCGGAAACCGACTCGTCGGCAATAATGACTTTGGGATCGAGCGTTAAAGCGCGGGCAATTGATATGCGCTGGCGCTGGCCACCGGAAAATTCATGCGGATAGCGCTTGAGCATATCCGCGCTCAGGCCCACCTGTTCGATCAGTTCAGCCGCTTTCGCCCTTGCTTCTTTGCGTGTGCCGAGCTTGTGAACGATGAACGGCTCCATCAGCGCTTCGGCAATGGTCATGCGCGGATTCAGGCTCGCAAAGGGGTCCTGGAAAATCATCTGGATCGAACGGCGCAACTGGTTCAATTCGCTTCGTGTCACCGCATGCACATTCTGGCCGTTGACCGCAATTTCACCGCTCTCGGTATCGGTCAGCCGCATGATCGAACGGCCGATCGTGGATTTGCCGCACCCCGACTCCCCGACAAGCGAGAGTGTCTCGCCCTTGAAAAGGTCAAAGGAAACATTCTCGACTGCATGGACGGCACCGGTGCGACGACCGAACCAGCCCTTGTTGATCCCATAGCGCGTCACAAGGTTACGGACGGATAGAACAGGCTTTCCGGCCTCAACCTTTGTCGCGAGCGGCACTTCAGCACCGGGAATGCCGGTTTCCTTGTCAACGATACCAAAGCGCAAAGGATCGGGCTGGCCAATCATTGAGCCCATGCGCGGCACGGCGGCAAGCAATGCGCGTGTATAGGGGTGCGCGCCTTTGGTGAAAATGTCGGCGGTGGTGCCAGTTTCGACGGCCTCACCCTGATACATAACGATGGTACGGTCTGCGATTTCCGCCACAACGCCCATATCGTGCGTGATAAAGAGGACGGACATGCCTTCCTCTTCCTGCAAGGTCTTGATGAGATCGAGGATCTGGCCCTGAATAGTGACATCCAGCGCTGTGGTCGGCTCATCAGCAATCAGCAGTTTGGGGCGGCTCGCCAGCGCCATGGCAATCATGACGCGCTGTCGCATGCCGCCGGAGAACTGGTGCGGATATTCGCGGAGGCGCTGGGCGGCGTTGGGAATACGCACCTTCTCTAAAAGCCGGATGGTTTCCTCCTGCGCCTCTTTGGCTGACATGGGCTTGTGGCATGTCAAAGCCTCGGAGATCTGCCGCCCGACGGTGAAAACCGGATTGAGGCTGGTCATTGGCTCCTGAAAGATCATTGCAACATCGCGTCCACGAACCTTGCGCATCTCGGTGTCTTCGAGCGCCAGCAGGTCGCGGCCGTCGAGCGTGATCCGGCCTGAAATTCGGCTAGAGGTTTTCGGCAGGAGCCGCATCACCGAAAGTGATGTGACACTTTTGCCCGAGCCCGATTCCCCGACGATAGCGACGGTTTCTCCGGGCATCACATCGAAGGAAATGCCCCTCACGACCGTCTTCCATTCCCCTTCACTCAGAAACGAGGTCGTGAGATTGCGCACGGAAAGAACCGCTGCTGCGTTGGTTTCGGAAGTCGGCGTCATCTTTGGCGCTCCTTGATCCGTTTAGCTGTTTTGTTCGGCGCGTGCCGAAACGAAGGCTTTTGGCGTGAACTCGAAACCCTTGTCCCAAGGATAAGTCGGGTGCGGCTTGTGCCTGCGCTCTAGGCGCTCAATAAACTGGTCGACTACCCCCGTTGACAGCACCATAAGGCTGGGATTGGCAATCGGGGCCAACTCGGGCGAAAGATAGCCCGATTTAACCGCGATGATTTTAGCCGTCATGGGATCAAGACCGAGCGAGGTGAAATCCGCGATATTGTGGAAGGGACGACGGCGGGCTGTCACAACAAGGTCGATGCCACCAATACGCAAAACGGCTTGGCGTTCCACCGGGTCGGTAGCGTCGGAAACGAAGATCACTTCAAAAGCCCCTGTGAAGGGGACGCTGCCCTCGGTATCGAGTGAGGCGCCGACCGTAAGGTCCAGCCGGGCACCGGCACCGGCTTCATAAGCGGCATCGGTTGCTTTGCGATCTGCGATCCCTGCGAAAATGGTGCCGGTCGCTCCAGCTTTTACAAGCGCTGCAAAAAGTTCTGCTCGGTCACCAACACCGCCGCCGGTCGGGTTGTCGCCAGATTCAGCCAGAACGACCGGTCCCGTCTTGCTGGCGATAGCTTTGGCAACGAAATCCTCGATGGAGCCGGTTTCCGGCCCGAAGACGAAGGCATCGCGGACATCCCAATAGGCTTGGGCCATGGCCTTGGCCTCGGCTTCGAGCATGGCTCTGTCGGTGCCTGTCATTATCGCTGCGGCCGTTGCGCGCGGCTCATCGGCCCAGACATAGCCGACATTGAGGGATGCGTCCCAGATGCCGGGCTTTCCATCTATAGTGGCCAGCCGGGCGTAAAGGCTTTTTGCTGGCTCATCGACGGTGCTGGTACGTTCGCCCGGCAGCAGTACCGGAACCGGTGCCCAGACCACATGCGGGATTTCGCCGGTTTGAAGTGCCTTGACAAGCATGGAAACCGCGCGGCGCATGGTTTCTTCTACATCGATATGGGGCGCGGTGCGATAGGTGGAATAAATATCGATATTGTCGATGATGCGCTGGGACAGATTGCCGTGCAGGTCATAGCTGGTCGAAATGATGCAATCGGGGCCAACGACATCGCGCGCAGATGCTATCCAGTCGCCCTCTGCATCGTGCATGCCCTCGACATTCATTGCGCCATGCATGGCCAGATACAGACCGTCAAGCGAGCCAAACTCCTTGAGCCGGATCAGAAATTCGGACTTGAAAGCCTCATAGGTCTCGCGCGCAACCGGTCCACCGGCAATTGTCCGGGCATGAATGGTTGGGAGAAAGGTCGCATCGTAATCCTTGAGAGAAGCAAAGTAGGGCGCCTCGGCAAGCCCTTCGCCGCGCACCACGCGGAAATCTTCAGCGCGATTGAGCACCGGATTATAGGTACTGCACTCGATATGGATACCACCGACGGCGATGCGCATTAAAAGTCTCCAATACTAGATAAAGCCATGCAGGAAGGAGTGAGTGGCAACGCTGGCCGCGCCGACCGCCCAATCCGCATCCGCAACTTTGCGGAACTGGATCGGGGTGACGCCGGAAAGGCGCGGGAGTACGTTTGCCTCAATGGCCTGCTGCATGACGGTAGAAAACAGGCCGTCAAATCGTTCTTCCCGATGGGTGACAAGCACCATCTGGGGGTCGTTGATCTGAATGATCTGGGAAATGGCAAGACCCAGGGCGCTGCCAGCACGATGCAGCAGACGGATTGCGACCGATGACCCGGACGCTGCTGCACGTTCGATATCGTCGAGCGTCTCGGCCTTCAGGCCTTGGGCCCGCGCTGCGTCGAGAATGGCGATCATCGAGGCAACGGTGTCGAGGCAACCGGTTTTGCCGCAGCGGCAGGGCAGGCCATTGGGTTCAATCGTGCAATGGGCAATCTCGCCCGCGCCGCCATGCGCGCCACGATGCAACCTGTCATGCACGAAATGCGCAGCGCCAATACCCTTGCCCAGCCAGATCAGACTGAACGAGTGCATGTCGCGCGCTTCGCCGAACAACCGCTCGCTGACCGCAAGCGCTTTGGCGTCATTTTCTATGAAAGTTGGCAGATGGGTATGCTTGTGGATAATCTTTGCCAGCGGTACGTCCTGCCAGCCCAAAATCGTGGACTTGATGCAATTTGCCTGCTCCTGATCCACAAGTCCCGAGAGGGTAACACCCATTCCGAGTACACGCTTTTGCGCGACCGCAGCGCCGCCAATCAGCTTCGGCAAACAGTTGGCAATCGCCTGGGCGAATTCGTCAGGATCGGTGCTACGGGCGATATCGATGCGGTTGACAATTTCGCCTTTGAAATCGACCAGTGCAATGACTGCTGGGTCAGAAGCCATTGATACGCCTATGAAATAGGCGCCTTGCGGGTCGAGATCGAGAAGCGTTGATGGGCGCCCCTGTTTCTGGATCGTGCTGGTTTCGCGCAGCAGGTTCTTGTCGATCAATTCACGCGCCAGCCCGCTCATTGCAGCCTTGCTCAGCCCGATACGGGACACAAGTTCTGCGCGGGTGGTCGGGCCGGATGCGCTGATAAAGCGGAGGATTTGATAGTGCGTGAGTGTGAGCATCGGCCCCTTCCAGAATGGGTTGACATTATGTACGTCCAGTGAATTAATCAAGCTGATTTAGTTCAGAAATTGTACTAAGTAGGGAACTTAAGTCTAAAGTTTATCCAAAGAGGAGGCAGATCATGCCATCATTGTCCATACTCAGAAAGAGTTTGTTGGCCAGCGTATTCGTTGGCGCCGCATCGCTTTCTGCTGCAGCAATCGCGCAGGAACTGACTGTCATGCAGAGCGAGGCGCCGCGCTCCATGGATCCGGGCGATCAGAGCGCGACCTTCACCAATGCCCTGCTTGCACCGGTTTATGAAGGGCTCGTGCTTCGTGCGCCCGATCTTTCGCTGGTGCCGGGTTTGGCTACCGAATGGGAGCCGAATGCAGATGGAATCGAATGGACCTTCACTCTGCGTGATGGTGTCGTTTTCCACGATGGCACACCGTTTGATGCCGACGCCGTGGTTTACAACTTCGAGCGTCACCTCGATACCGATCGCGGTCTTGCCGCTTCCGGTCGATTGCGCACCTTCCTTGAAGGCGTGGAAAAAGTCGACGACTACACCGTCAAATTCACGCTCCAGGGGCCATATCCCGCGTTCCTGAACATCCTCACCACCAATGCGGGTCAGATCGTCAGCCCCACGGCGGATGCCGAAGGCAATCTCGGCGCAGCATCGGTCGGCACCGGGCCGTTCCAGATGGCCGAATACCGCTCCGGCGAGTTCGTTCTGCAGGAAAAGTTTGCCGATTATTGGGGTGACAATTCCCAAAGTGTTGAGGCGATCCGCTGGACATGGTCCTCCGAGCCTTCCGTGCTTTCGATGGCACTCCAGACTGGCGATGCCGACGTGATCAACCCGGTTCCGCCGGCATTCGCGCAGGTCATCGATGCCAATCCGGAGCTTGAGCTTCATGTGTCGGACGGTTCGGCCGTTTTCTGGGTTGCGCTTAATACCGAAGCCGAAGCGCTTTCGGATGTGCGCGTACGTCAGGCGCTGAACTTTGCCACTGACAGGGACGGCATCGTCAACGCGATAATGTCGGGTTACGCCACGCCGGCCAACTCGCCACTTGCAACCGTTTCGGAAGGTTACAACCCGGATTTGGACCCTTATCCGCTCGATCTCGATCGTGCGCGTGAGTTGCTCGAAGAAGCCGGCTATGGCGATGGATTCTCCATGTCGGTCGTTGTTCAGGAACACGAGTCGCGCATCGGCGAAGTCCTGCAGGCCATGTGGGCGGAAATCGGTGTCGAACTCGACGTGCGCCGCATGGAAAGCGGTGTCTGGTCGGCTGCCGCATTCGGCAACGTTGAGCAAAAGGCACAGGAAGGCGTGGATTCGGTCATCGCGTCCTGGTCTTCGGGCGTTAACGGTCCGGACCTGCAATTCCGTCCGCTTTATCACTCGTCCAGCTTTGCTCCTGGCAGCGCCAACCTTGGCTTCTACCACAGCGAGGAGTTCGATTCCTTGCTCGACGAAGCGGCAGCAACAGTCGATGTCGATGCTCGAAACGCAATCTATGGCCAGTTGCAGGAAATCGTCAACGAAGACGCTCCCCACGTTCTGCTCTATGTCTCGCGGGACCTCTATGCGACTCGCGAGGGCGTGGAGAATGTATGGATGATTCCAGGCGGCCTGGTGCGCGTCGATACTGCAACCAAGCGGTAATTAACAATGAGAGCGGGCTGGCGGAAATCTGCCAGCCCGTTCCGAAAGCGCTTTGCCCTGATCGGTTTCCGGTTCTGGGATAAAGACATGCTAAATTGAGGGCCTCAATGCAAGGTTACATACTTCGCAAGCTGATCTCGCTGCCGCTGATCCTGATCGGTGTGTCGCTGCTCGTTTTTATCTCCATCCGTATGCTGCCCGGCGAACCGGCCCGCGTGATGGCAGGTCCCGAGGCGACCCAGGAAGCCGTCGATGCGATGACAGTGCGCCTTGGCCTTCATCGCTCCATTCCCGAGCAATACGCCACATTCGCAATCAGCGCGCTGCAGGGCGACTTCGGCGAATCCATCCGTTCACGCCTGCCGGTCTGGGATGAGATTGCTCAACGACTGCCCTATACGCTGGCCCTCGCAGTAACGTCCTATATTCTGGCAATTGCTGTCGGTGTGCCCGCAGGGATGCTTGCGGCGATTTATCGAAACCGGCCTCCGGACTATATAGTCATGGTCTTTGCCATTGCTGGCGCCTCGATTGCCAATTTCTGGATGGCGCTGCTGGCGATGAACTACTTTTCGGTCCATCTGGGCTGGCTACCCTTGCTGGGCGCCAATTCGTGGCAAAGTTACATTCTGCCTTCCGTAACGCTGGCAGTTCTGCCAATGGCGGTTATCGCACGCATGACCCGCTCTTCGATGATCGAGGTCTTGAGCCAGGATTATATCCGCACGGCGCGTGCCAAGGGCTTGCCGGTTTCCAAGGTCTATTGGAGCCATGCGCTGCGCAATGCACTCATCCCGATCGTTACGATTGTCGGCCTGAATTTCGGTGGCCTGATCGGTGGCGCGGTTGTAACCGAAACGGTGTTCAACTGGCCCGGCATCGGCAGGTTGATGGTCGATGCCGTCCGCTACCGCGATTATCCCGTGATCCAGGGTGTGACCATGGTGGCCGTCTTTGGTGTCGTTGTCATCAACTTCGCTGCCGAAATGATTATCGCTGCCCTCAATCCCAGAATCAGGTTCGACTAGTGAGCGCTTCCCCAAATATCGTGGCACCCGCCCGCAATCGCATCCGGCTGCGTCGGAGTTGGGCGTGGTGCCAGCAAAATGCCAATATCGTCATTGGCGGATTTCTGATCGGTCTTATCGTTCTCGCGGCGATCCTTGCACCATGGATTGCCGGGGCCGATCCTTACGCACAGAACCTGGCGAACACACTACAGCCACCCTCTTGGGAGCACCCGTTCGGCACCGATGACAATGGCCGTGATATTTTCGCGCGAGTCATTTACGGCGCGCAGATCTCGCTGCTCGAAGTGTTTCTCAGTGTCGGGATCGCCACGGCTGTCGGTGTGCCCCTTGGCATTATCGCTGGCATGACCGGACGCATGGTCGATCATGTCATCATGTGGATAATGGACGTACTCTTTGCCTTCCCCGGCATTGTTCTGGCTATCCTGATAGTGAGTATCCTCGGGCCAAGCCTGTTCAATCTCATGATCGCCATAGCGCTGTTTGCCATTCCGGTTTATGCACGTCTGAGCCGCAACATCACGCTTGGTCTCAAGAGCATGGAATTCATCGAGGCGGCGATTGCGCTGGGGGTTCCGCAATGGCGCATTCTTGTGCACTACATCCTGCGCAATTCGGTCGGGCCGATTATCGTACAGTCGACCCTGACGGCGGGCACGGTTATTCTTACGGCTGCATCTTTGTCGTTTCTCGGGCTTGGTGCCCAGCCACCGATACCTGAATGGGGTGCCATGATGAGCCAGGGGCGAAATTATCTTGGGGTAAACATCTGGATGTCATTGTTTCCTGGCCTTGCCATTATGATCACGGTCCTGGGATTCAATATCCTTGGTGACGGCCTGCGCGACCTGCTGGACCCGAGAAAATGACAATGACGGCCAGCGACGCTGCTCATCCGCCCCAAACGGATGCCATAGCCTATTGCGCCGATGTTGGCGGTTCGTTCATCAAGTTCGGCCGGGCTTACGGTCCGGGCATGGTTGCTGTCGAAGAGCAGGTGCCAACGCCTGTCGCTTCATGGCAGGGCTTCATGGATGCCTTGGCCGGCCTGATCCAGCGCCGTGGTGCCCAGTTAAGCGATTTGCCGCTCGCCATTTCAACGACGGGCTTGTTCGATCCGCGCACTGGACAGGTCAATGCAGCCAATATCGGCTGCTTTTCCGGACATGATCTTGTAACCGAGCTTTCGGCCTATCTGGGTCGCAAGATATTGATTGCCAATGATGCCGACAGCTTTGCTCTGGCCGAAGCCAATGTCGGCACGGGCAAGGGGCACGATGTCGTCATGTCCATAATCCTTGGCACCGGTGTCGGTGGCGGACTGGTGGTTGGAGGACGATTGGTGCAAGGCGCTGGCGGGGTTACAGCGGAGTGGGGCCATGGCGCGATTGTGCGCACCAGCGTTGCACTTCCCGGAACCGGCGAGGAAATCACCGTTCCGCGCTTTGCCTGCGGCTGCGGCCAGGTTGGCTGTACCGACACAATAGGCGGCGCGCGTGGTATCGAACGCTTGCATAAACATCTGACCGGCGATCGGTGCACCAGTTACGATATTCTTGACCTCTGGGAGGCTGATGATCCGATTGCCGCTCGAACGGTTGGCGTCTATATCGAGCTTTTGAGCGAACCTTTGGCCTTTGCGGTCAATATTTCTGGGGCGCGTATCGTCCCTGTCGGAGGGGGACTTGCCGTTCGTACGGCCTTGATCGAGGAGTTGGACAAGGCTGTGCGCAAGCGTACGCTCAACCTTTATCCCAAGCCACTGGTCGTTCCCGGACGCTATATGAAGGACGGGGGGCTCGTGGGCGTTTCCGTGCTGGCGACGCAGCAGTAAAGCGACCAGAAGGAGAGAAAAATGAACGGCAAAATTCTTGAAATCTGCGTCGACGATGCCGCTGGCCTCGAGGCTGCTATTGCGGGTGGTGCGGATCGGATTGAACTGTGCTCGGCACTTTCGGTTGGTGGGCTGACGCCTTCGCGCGGCTTTATGGCTTTGGCGGCGAATGCGCCTGTGCCGGTTTATGCGATGATACGGCCCCGCGGTGGCGACTTCATCTTCTCGCAAGGCGACATCGATACAATGCTCAACGATATAGACGCCGTGCGCCAGTGCGGTCTGGCAGGCGTCGTGCTCGGCGTAAGTCGCGATGACAGCACTCTCGATGCGATGACGCTTGAGAAATTGATCGACCATGCCGAAGGACTCGGTACCACATTGCATCGTGCCTTCGATCTGGTGCCCGACTTTTCCGAGGCTGTCGAAACCGCAATTGCTCTGGGCTTTGAGCGTATTCTGACTTCGGGTGGAAAAAAGACTGTGGTCGACGGTCTGGATAGTCTCGAAAAGATCGTTTCGCTGGCCGCTGGTCGCATATCGATCATGCCCGGCGCGGGCGTAAAGGTCGGCAATGCCGCTTCTATCCTTAAACGGCTCGGCGTTGATGAAATCCACTCATCGGGTGGCATCCCCAATAGTGGCGCCGCCGCCAGAACACTCGAACTCGGCTTTGATACCACCGACCGCAGAATAACCGACCCGGCAACCGTGGCCGCGCTTAAGGCCCAGGTCAGCAGCGTCGCAAATTAGGAAGACTTTTATGCAGAATACCGACCGGATCTGGGACCTGATCGATGCAAAGCGCGAGGACTTTTTCGGGCTCAGTGACCGCATCTGGGGTATGCCCGAAATCGCCTATACGGAATATCGCTCGGCCGAAGAGCATCGCAAGATGCTCCAAGAGCAAGGCTTTGCCATCACCCAGGGACCGGCCGGCATTCCCACGGCGGTGATCGGTGAGGCGGGCAGCGGTGGTCCCGTTATCGCGATCCTTGGCGAATACGATGCGCTGCCCGGTCTGAGTCAGGAGGCCAATATTGCCGAGCCCAGGCCATTGCCGGGCAACGGATATGGCCACGGTTGCGGCCACAACATGCTTGGCTCTGCCGCGCTTTTGGCAGCAACCGCGCTCAAGGACTATCTCGCCCAAAACAATCTTCCCGGCACCATCCGGTATTATGGCTGTCCTGCGGAAGAAGGCGGCGCGGCGAAGGCCTTTATGGTGCGCGCCGGGCTTTTTGACGATGTGGATGCCGCGATCACCTGGCATCCGGCATCGATGAACCGGGTCGACAAGGCCGGCAGCCTCGCCAATACCCGGATCGATTTTACCTTCACTGGCCGTGCTTCCCATGCCGCCGCCGCGCCTCATCTCGGTCGCTCGGCACTGGATGCGATGGAACTGATGAGCGTTGGCGTCAACTATATGCGCGAGCATATGCCATCCGATGCACGCATTCATTACGCCGTTCTCGATGGTGGTGGCATCGCGCCCAATGTTGTTCAGGCAAGAGCCAAGGTGCGCTATGCGGTTCGCGCTCGTGATGTTCACGGCATGAAGGCCCTCAATGAGAGGGTGATCAAGGTCGCACGCGGCGCCGCCATGATGACGGAAACAGAGGTTGAAATCAGAATCTTCTCGGCCGTCTCAAACCTTTTGGGCAATAGCCCGCTCGAAGAGGTGATGTTTGCAAATATGCAGCGCCTTGGTCCGGTCCAGTTCGACGCCGCCGATCGCGCATTCGCTGCCCAGATACAGGCAACGCTTTCTGCCGAAGACATTGCGGCTGACTATCGTGCTGTAGGGCTCCAGACCCGAGATGATACACCGCTCTGCGATTTTCTGGTGCCGCTCGACGCTGTTGGCGAGCCCATGATCGGGTCAACCGATGTAGGCGATGTTTCCTGGGCAGTGCCAACTGTGCAGGCGCGCGTTGCCACCCATGCCATCGGAACACCAGGTCATTCCTGGCAGATCACGGCGCAGGGCAAGGCGAGTGCCGCACACAAGGGATTGGCCCATGCCGCAAAAATCATGGCCGGAACCGCTGCCGATCTGTTGGCCGATCCTGAACTTCTGGAAAAGGCGAAGGCCGATCACAAGGCACGGATTGGCAAACTGCCCTATTCGTGCCCGATCCCCGACGACGTAAACCCGCCGATCCAGCCGCGCCCTGAAAACCTCTGACACGGCTGTTGCAACGCTTTTACGGGCAGAATTGCCCCGGTTCGGGGAAGTCCGGGCCGCGGGCACATTCATAAGTGCTGGCACGATAGATGATCCTGTCTTCCATCATGCCCAGCGATGCCAGCCGTTCCCAGATCGCAGCAACGGAATCGTCGAGCAACCCACCCCAGCGATAAGCGGCCTCCAGCCCAATATCCTGTCCCAGATTGCCTTCGATAACAGCTTCGATGACCGGTTCGGGGATAGACGCTCCGTCATTTGTGCCGTCGGGGCCTTCGGGCTCCACATCGCCCAGCAGAATTTCGGCAGCGGCAAAAGGGGTAAGAACACCATTCGCGCTGACCGCGAAGGGCACATCGAGCGATATTGGCGCTTCCTCCATTTCGCTCCACGGCAAGTCGCCCTCAATCACCGAATTGGGGGATAGACAAGGACGGCCAAAACACAGCGCCGCGCTTGCAGCGTCCTCGGAAATCTCGGCATATCCGGCAGCAGAAATGATCGCCCGGTTGCCCATCACCGGTTGGGTGACAAGACGCCACGCAACATGCGGGCCGACGCCGAATTCCTCAATTGGCGCAACGGCATCTGCGCCCAAAGATTGCACAAGGTCCTCGCGGATGGCCGGGCCGACATTGAAGCGTTGCACTTCCATAAAGCTCAAGGGGAGGGCTGCCGCGCTTGGCGGTGCATCGATCCACGCGATGCCGTAGCTGATCCTGTATCGTACCCGGTCCGGACCACTTCCCTGCGATGCCACGGCAAGCATGGCCATCGGCACCGGGCCAATATCGGCGGTGGGATGAAAAATAGTGGCGTCCGGGTCCGAAGGCGCCAGAGCGGCGTTGATCTTTTTCCAGAGTTTATCGGGATCGACGGCTTCAAAGCCGTTCTGGGTCACATAGGCCTGGGCAATATCGTTCTGCGCCATTGCAAGTAAAGTGCAGCAGATGGCCGCTGCAAACCCAAGTGAATAAGCAATCTGTCTTTTCACCGCGCATCCCCTCGTCCTCTTTTCAAGTGGCGCATCTTAACAGGAGGGCATCTGACTTGAACCCCTTCGTTCAGATGAGATCGCTGTCGACAACCCAGCCGTCATTTTCGTGCCGCAAGATCGGCGAACGGAATGCGCCGCGGACCTTGCCGGCAGCATCCGGCGACAGCGCCTTTTTCCAGCGATTGCCCTGCTCCATGGCAACACAAATGCCAACTGGCGACAATCCCGCCTTGTCCAGCAAGCGCAGGACGGCGGCAAGTGAGGCGCCCGAACTCACCACGTCGTCCACCAGCAGGATGCGCTTGCCTTCGAGCAGAGGCAACATGCGCGGATCGAGATAGATGTCTTTGCCTCCACCTGGCGTCGTGATGGATTTAAGTGGCTCGGAAAGCGCCTCGTCGTACCAGAATTTGCGCGAGGTTCCCAAGGCCACCATGCGCGAATGACCAAGCCGCCGCGCTACACCATTGGCCAATGGCAACCCCAATGTCGGCACGCCGATAACAATCTCCGGTTCCAGCGGTCTGCTATTGGTCGCCATCACCTCGGTCAGCGCATCTTCAACTTCAAAACTGGCCTGATTGACGATCAGCGATGCGACGGCCCGAGTCCCGTCGCCGGGTAAAACACGAATGGGCAGGAGTATCTGCCGCCCGTCTGGCAAATCCGCCGGATAGGCATCGGCGAAAACGGTATTGGGGTCATTGGAAAATGCTTTTGGCGGGTAGAGCGTTTGCCAGAAAGTGTGGGCGGGAATTGCAGTCACAAAAGCCCCTCTTGAGTTGGGCGGTTCTATGGTTCAAACCACGTTTAGAGCGTGTCCAGCAAAAGCATGCCCTTGGACTTGATCCGAGGGTGAAAACGGTTTTGCGGTTCGGACGCGCGACAATGTACAGACCGAGAACCACTGTAAAGGAGTTTGGCAAGTCATGCCGTCAACACCGCCCCATGGCGATAACGATCCGTTTGAAATCGAAATGCTGACGGCCCTGCGGCGTGACTTGCATATGCACCCTGAATTGGGGTTTGAAGAAGAACGCACCGCCGCCATCGTTGCCGAAAAACTCGAGGAAGTCGGCATAAAGGTGCATAAAGGGCTGGGGCGAACGGGTGTGGTTGGCACGCTCAAGGTCGGCGATGGCGATGGCGTGATTGCCCTGCGTGCCGATATGGACGCGCTCGCCATGCCGGAAATGGGCGATCGTCCCTATAAGTCCAGGACACCGAACAAGATGCACGCCTGCGGCCACGACGGTCATACGACAATGCTGCTCGGCGCTGCGCGCCATCTCGCCCGCAGCCGCAATTTTTCCGGCACTGTGCATTTCATCTTCCAGCCCGCCGAAGAGGGCAGGGGCGGGGCCAAGGCAATGGTCGATGACGGCTTTTTCGATCTCTTCCCGACCGATCGCGTTTACGGGTTGCACAATATGCCGGGCCTTGCCCCCGACGAAATGGCGGTGGTTGCCGGGCCGCAATTGGCGTCCTCCGATAGCTGGACAGTTGAGTTCACAGGCATCGGCACCCATGGCGCCAAGCCGCATCTGGGGCGCGATCCTATTGCCGCCTCGGCGCATTTCCTTTCCGCCATTCATACGATTGTTGCGCGCATGGTTGATCCGCTCGAACCTGCCGTTGTCAGCGCCTGCGCATTGGAAGCCGGCGATTTCAATGCGCTCAATGTCATTCCCGATACCGTGCGTATCGGCGGCACGGCACGCGCCTATTCGGTTGCTGTGCGCGACCAGCTTGAGGCAGAGATCGGCAATCTTGCGCGGGGTGTAGCGCAGATGTTCGGCATAAGGGCCGACTACGCCTTCATGCGCCGTATCCCGCCGGTCATAAACGATGCCGATGCAACCGCCCGTGCGCTCGCCGCCGCGCGCGATGCGCTTGGCATCGCTAATGTGCGCACCGAGTTTCCACCCTCAACCGCAGGTGACGATTTCGCTTTTTTCTCAGGCAAAGTTCCGGGCTGCTATGTCTGGCTGGGCAATGGCCCCGCGGTCGATGGGGCGCTGCATCACAACACGCGCTATGATTTCAACGACGATGCTATCCTGCCCGGCATCCGCTTCTGGAGCCAGATCGTCGAAAACGAACTGCCATCGAAAAGCTAAGTTTTTCCAAGTCCATCAGACAGACAATCCAGGGCGGCTTGCGCATCGATACCCATGGCGACATTGATGGCAGGGCCATGCTGCACTTGTGTCAATGCGCCCGGCCTGTCCCCATCATTTACCGCAAGCGCCATAGGCTCAATCTCAAACAACTTCGGCGCCAGATGATAAAGCATCACGCATGGGTCGTGCAGGGGCCGCGACTCCCGCGCGGCATTGTCAGCAAAATAGGCGGCAATCAGATCGGCTGAAATCTGCGCCGCCCTTGTTTCCAAACTGGCTAGACGCTGGAGATAGTCGGGCGTCGCCCGCAATCGCCGCGTCACATCCAGGGGTATCAGCACGATCTCTGCGCCTGATCCAAAAACGATCTGCGCAGCCTTGGGGTCGGCGGCCATGTTGAACTCGGCATAGGGCCCGGCATTGCCCGGTTCGTTTATCGTGCCGCCCATGATGATCACCCTGCCGATCCGGGCAAAGGCGTCCTTGTCGGCGAGATAAAGCGCGGCAAGATTGGTCAGAGGCCCGAGCGCAAGGATGTCGATTTCGCCCGGCTCTGCTCCGATCAAAAGCTCGGAAAACAGCTCGACAGCGCTCAAGCCCGAAACTGGTGCAGCAGGTTCGGGCAGCGCAACGCCGCCCAAGCCGTCCGATCCGTGAATGGTTTCTTCGTCCCGCCCGGAACCGGAAAGCGGCTTGGCGGCTCCGCGGGCATAAGGGACGCTCTCGCGCCCCATGGCAGAGAGTAAGCGCCCGGCATTTGCGGTGGTGCGCTCAATCCCGATATTGCCTGCAACGGTTGTAATCGCGCGAACATCGAACGCCGGATGATTGAGCGCCAGCAAAATGCCCACGGCATCATCGAGACCGGGATCGGTATCGATGATAACCTTGCGCGGCTTAGTCCTCATAGGCCGGAACCAGCTCCATCTCCGGAACCTTGACCAACCCCTTGTCGGTAATGCGGATTTCGGGGATCACCGACAGCGGAATCAGATTGAAGCCCATATAGGGAATAGCGCATCCGGCCTCATCCCAAACCTTTTTCAGGATTCGGGTTTCTTCGGCCACTTCATGCACCCGCTTGTCGGAAATCAGACCGGCAACCGGCAGGGCAACAAAGGCTTCTACATTGCCGTCCCGCACGACAACGATGCCGCCATTGGCTTCCGTAATGGTTTTGAGCGCCAGGTCCATATCCGCTTCATTGGTGCCCGCAACTATAATGTTGTGGCTGTCATGGCCAACGCTCGAAGCGACCGCACCGGCCTTGAGGCCGAATTCGTGCAGGAAGCCATGGGCCACTCCGCCATCGGATTTGCCGTGCCGCTCGATCACGGTCACGAAGGTCAGGTTGTACTTTTCCAGCAACGTTTCCCAATCGTTGGATGGTTCAACTGCAATCTTGCGATGGGGCAGGGTGATGCCCGGCATTTCAATACCGATTGCATTCACCGTCACAGGCTTGCCAGGCATTTCGGGGATCAGCTTGGGCGCCCGTGGAACATGAACTGTTTTATAGGCAGCGTCCGGATAGTGGTAGCGGTTCGATAGAGCTTCATCGAGCACCGGCGTGATCTTCTTGCCCTCAACGACAAGTTCGCCGCCAAACCAGGTATTCTGCACGTCCAGATCGTCATTGAGCAGAACAAGATCGGCCCGGCGCCCGCCGCCAAGCCCGCCGAACTCTCCGTCCATGCCGTACCGCGTTGCGCCATGCAGCGAACCCATGGCCCAGGCCTGTTCCTTGCTCATGCCCAGTTCCACGGCCTGCCGGGTCACCCAATCGAGCCCAAAGGCCAACAGATCGTCGGCATCGCGGTCGTCGGTACAGACACAGAAGCGCTTATGAGAGGCCCCCAATTCCGTCACCGCCTTGATGGCCTGTTCGATGGAATTCCAGGGCGTTGCGGGATTGCCGCCGCGCAGGAAAACCCAGATACCCGCATCGGCAAAATCATTGGCTATATCGCGATCCACAGCCTCGTGGGTGTCGGTCACGCCCGCCGCCGCATAGGGCTGAACGAACTCGCGCCCATAGATATGGCCCGATACCGGCCGGTTGCGCTTGAGAGACTCCGCGATGATCGCATGGCTGCGCGGGTCCCCCATGACAACGGGCACGAAATCCATCTTTTCCCCCAGAGCGACCGCCTCGGGCCATTTATCGAACAGGGCGCCGATTTTCTCCGGTGTCAAATCGCCGCCCGCCGTTTCCAGCTCCGGCGATGTCGCGGGTACGGTGGACGGAACCGTCAGGAAGATCGAAAGCGGTGCCTGCCGGGCGTCCTCCAGCATCGCCTCCACACCGGCAACATCCATGACATTGCCGATTTCGTGGCTGTCGCAGAAGATCGTCGTCGTGCCGTTGAGCAATGCCGCCTCCGCATAAGCGCAGGCTGTAATCATCGAACTTTCGATATGGATATGCGGGTCGACAAGACCAGGGGCGATTATGCCCCCTTTCGCATCGTAAATTGCCTTGGGAGCCGGGCCGTTCTTGTGTGCCCCAAGCGGCTTGATCGCCGCAATGCGCCCTCCCGAAAGCCAGATTTCACTCGGGCCCGAAATGCGTTCCGAATAGGTGGAGAGCATACGCGCATCGGTGATGACCAGATCCGCCGCGGCCCGTCCCGAAGCGACAGCGGCCAGTTGGCGGGTTTGGGTATGGAGCGGGGCAACCGAAAAGCGGGTCAACTGTGCCATGTGTGATCTCCGATGCGTTTATGATGGTTATGCTTTTTGCTGGTCAGCAAGCGCGGCCAGAACCCGGATGAACGAGCGGATGCCGCCCTTAAAGCTCGAAAGGTCGTACTTTTCGTTCGGGCTGTGGATACGATTATCGAACCGTGCAAAGCCGACGAGCAGCGTGTCCATGCCCAGCTTGCGCTTGAAATCGCCTACAATCGGGATCGAGCCACCGGTTCCGGCAAGCGCCGCTTCGCGCCCCCATTCGGCGCCGAGAGCGTCGCGGGTGGCCGTAAGCATTGGGCTTTCCAGCGGCAAGGCGATTGCCGGGCTCGCGCCATGCGATTCAAATGTCACCGAGCAATCCTGCGGCACCCGCGCCCGAACATGGGCACGGAACGCGTCGCGGACGGCAATAGGGTCCTGTCCTGCCACCAGCCGGAACGAGACCTTGGCGCGCGCCTTTGCGGGAATGACGGTCTTGAACCCTTCCTGGGTATAGCCACCGATCATGCCGTGGATTTCGCAGCTTGGCCGCGCCCAAACCTGTTCGAGGATCGAGCGGCCTTTTTCACCGGCAGGGATGGTCAGCCCGACATCGGACAAAAACGCTTCCTGATCGAACGGCAGCCGTTCCCATTGTGCCTTGATTTCGGGATCGAGTTCGGAAACCCCATCGTAAAAGCCTTCAACAGCCACCCCGCCATCTTCGGTGCGCAGGCTGGCAATAATGTCGGCAGTCACCTGTAGCGCATTGCGCGCCGCATTGCCGAACATGCCTGAATGCAGGTCACGATCCGCGCAGGTGATCTCGAACTCCTCGCCAACTAGTCCGCGCAGCATGGTGGTGATTGCCGGTGTTTCGCGATCCCACATATCGGTATCGCACACCAGCACCACATCGGCTTTCAGTTCCTCGGCGGTCTCTTCAAGGAAGGGGCCAAGGCTTTTGCTGCCCGCTTCTTCTTCGCCTTCAAACAGCATGGATACCTTGATCGGCAGGCTGCCTGTAACCGCCTTCCATGCGCGGCAGGCTTCAACGAAGGTCAGCAACTGCCCTTTGTCGTCCGAGGCGCCTCGGCCAACGATATGGGTATCCCCATCCGGCGCAGGGCGCAGTACCGGCTCGAACGGATCGCTTTCCCAAAGTTCGATCGGATCGACCGGCTGCACATCGTAATGACCGTAAAACAGCACATGCGGTCCGTCGGCAGCAACATTGTGGCCCACCACCATCGGGTGGCCTTCGGTCTTTCTCACCGAGGCGTCGAACCCAAGGTCCTTGATGGCATCGGACAGCCACTCGGCCGCGCGCACGCAATCGGCAGCATAGGCGGAGTCGGTTGAAACGGACGGAATACGGATCAAATCGCACAGTCGCTCGACGCTTTCATCAAGATGCGCATCTGCGTAATCGAGAACGGCCTGCAATTGGCTTTCAGTCATGGTCTGGCTACTCTTTTTGACGCGCTGCATCTATGGCAGCGATTTCGGTTCTGAATTTGTCGGCCACCGCAAGCGCATCCGCAAGCACCTTTTGCGGTTCAAGCGTCAGCACTTGCCGGTCCCGCATTAGCCAATTTCCATCCACCATAACATCGCAAACGTCAGTTGGCATGGCGGCGAAAACCAGCATGGAGTAAGGGTCGTAAATCGGGTGTAGGCGCGGCGCGGCAAGGCTGATCCGTATGAGATCGGCCTTCTTGCCCGCTTCCAGCGAACCGATCCTGTCGTCAAGGCCCAGCACTTTTGCGCCCTCGATTGTCGCCATGCGGATAACGTCTTTGGTCGGCATAGGCTTGCGCGAGTGGCCAAGGATTTTCGCAAAGATCGAGACCACCCCGAACTGAGCGAAAAGATCCAGCGTATTTCCACTCATCGGGCCGTCGGTTGCAATGCCGACTGCAATGCCAGCCTTGCGCATGTCCTCCACGCGCGCCATGCCGCGCCCGCCCTTGCCATTCGAGCGGGCGTTATGCGCAACGCCCACACCCGATTGCGCCAGAATGGCAATGTCGTCATCGTCGATCAAAAGGCAATGGGCCGCGATTGTGCTCGGCTTGAGCAGGCCCGAACGCGCGGTAACGCCAACCGTCGAAAGCCCGTATTTTTCGCGCGCCCAGGCAATTTCGGGCTCGGTCTCGGCAAGGTGAATTTGCACCGGTAGGCCCGGATGATCGTCCGACCACTGCGCCACCCGCTCCATGATTGCCGGTCCGGTGGAATAGGGCGCGTGCGGCGCAATCGAAGCCGTGACGCGTGCATGATCTGCAAATGTATCGGCCAACTCGTCAACCAGCGCAAAGCCGGCATCGAAGCTCTTGTGATCGGGCGCATCGAAATCGGCAAGCGTCTGGCCAACGATCCCGCGCATCCCCGCCCGGTCGATGACATGGCCAACCTCGGTCTCGAAATAATACATGTCGGCAATGCTGGTGACGCCGCCCATGATCGATTCCAGTGCCGAAAGCGTGGTCCCGGCGCGCACCATTTCCGGGGAAACGAATTTGCGTTCGAGCGGCAGCATATAGCGGAACAACCGGTCGTCCACATCCTCGCCCAGCCCGCGAAACAGAGACATGGCCATATGGCAATGGGTGTTGACCATGCCCGGCATCACGATGTCGCCGCTCATGTCGACAATTTCAGCGTTCGGCACCTGTGGTGGCGCGCCATCACCCAAAGCGACAATGGTATCGCCGGAGATATGCAGCCAGCCCCTGGCATGGATCGTCATCGTCTCATCGACGGTAAGGATCCACGCATTTGTCAGAACCGTGTCGGTCATTCCGGCTTCAAAATCGTACACTGATCGGCGACGGGCACCAGCTTGGCGGTGGCGCCGGGTTCAAGCGGATTGGACAGCGCGCCATTGGCAATGAGCTTTCCCGCAACCGTTTCACACTCATACTGATAGGCACGGCCGAGATAGGTCCGCAGCCCCAGCTTTGCGGCTATGCCTTCAGCCCCAGGGTCGGAGGAAACCGAAAGTCCGTCCGCGCGTGTTGCGAGCACGAATTTATCGTCTATCGCTCCAAACCGGTCCTGCGAGAATTTGAGTGTCGATCCGTCCGAAAGGCTGGCGGTGACGGTCTCGCCATCGCGTGCAGTAACGGTCATGGGGATCAGGTTTTCAAAGCCCACAAAACGCGCAACGAAAGCATTGGCAGGCCGCTGGTACAGCGTTTCAGGTGTATCGAGTTGCATGATCCGCCCTTCATTCATGATCGCAACACGATCGGAAATCGAAAAGGCCTCTTCCTGATCGTGGGTCACATAAACCGAAGTCGTGCCATTGGCGCGCTGCAGCTTGCGGATTTCCACCCGCATATCCACACGCAGCTTGGCATCGAGGTTCGAGAGCGGCTCATCGAACATCAAAAGCGGTGGTTCGATGACCAGCGCGCGGGCCAGCGCCACGCGCTGTTTCTGTCCGCCGGAAAGCGCTGCGGGCAAACGGTCGGCAAGATGATCGAGCCCCACACGCTCAAGGAAGGCGTTCGCCCGTTTATTGCGCTCTGCAGCGGCGATGCCGCGCTGCTTTAGCCCGAAGGCAACATTGTCACGCACGGAAAGGTGGGGGAACAGCGCGTAGTTCTGGAACACCAGTCCGATATCGCGGGCATGTGCCGGTAGCTTGGTCAGGTCCTTGTCGCCAAGCCGGATCGTGCCCGATGTCGGCTGCAAAAAACCGGCGATAAGGCGCAGGGTTGTCGTCTTGCCGCAGCCCGAAGCGCCCAGCAGGGAAACCAGTTCCCCTTCGCCGATGTCCAGCGACAGGTCCTCAAGCACTTTGGTCGTGCCGTAATGGGCGGTGATGTTGTTGATTGAAAGAGGCAGTGTCACGGAACGAACCTTACTTGGTGTTGGCGACGGCGGTCAGGCCCAGCGTACGCTCGACGATTATCATCACGATAACGGTGAGAACCATGAGCAGCACTGAAACCGATGCGATTGTGGGGTCAAAGAACTGCTCCACATGCGCCAGGATCTGGATGGGAAGTGTCGAAATGCCCGGACCCGTCAGGAACAGGGATACCGATACGTCATTGATTGAGGTGATGAAGGCCAGAATGAAGGCCGCGATCACCCCCGAACGGACATTGGGCAGAACGATCGTGAAAAAGGTCTTGGCGGGCCGGCTGCCAAGGCTGATCGCCGCTTCTTCGATACTGAAATCGAATGAGGATAGCGCCGCCGAAATCACCCGGATCACATAGGGCAATACTAATAGCGTGTGCCCGATCAGTAGCGTGAAAAAGATCGGTACACCGCTATCCACATTAACCGAACGCAGTAGCGAAAAGCCCATCACGATTTCGGGCACCAGAATGGGCAGCACAAACAGGGTTGAAAGCCAGCCCGGTAACTGGACGCGATACCGGTTGAGCGCATAGGCGGCGGGTATGCCGATAATCAGCGCAATGGTTGTCGCTAGAAACGCGATCTGGAGCGAGGTGATGATGGTGCGCCGGAAGGCGCTGATCGCCCAGATATTTTCAAACCAATGCAGGGTAAGGCCCTGCGGCGGGAAGGTCAGGTAACTCGTGTCGCTGATCGCTGCGCCGAAGATGATGACTAGCGGCCCGATCAGGAACACATAGACCAGCGCGGTAAAGCCGATAAGGGCGGGATTGATACGTGTTGTCATGCTACACCGCCATCGGATTGAGCTTGCGGGCAATCCGCGTCATCACCAATACGGTCGCAATCGTGATGACCACCATGATCGCGGCAATGGTCGAGGCCCCGACCCAATCAAACGCCACCATGGCGCGTTGATGCAGGAACGTGCCCATCACCATTTGCTGTCCGCCACCGAGCAGATGTGGCGTGGCGTATGAGGTGAAGCTGGCTGTGAAAACCAGCACTGCGCCCACGATCAGGCCCGGTGTGGCCAGCGGCAGAATGACCTGCATGAATGTGCTGGTGGGGTTGGCGCCAAGCGAAGAGGCGGCTTGAACCACGTCATCGGGAATGTTTTCGAGCACGCCGATCAGAACGAGGATCATCAGCGGCACGAAAAGATAGACCATCGCCACAATCACCGCGCCCTGCGTATAGAGCATGCCAATAGGCGCATCGGTGATCCCGATCCATTGCAGGAAGTTGTTGAGGATGCCGTTGCGGCCCAGAATGATCATCCAGGCAAATGAGCGGACAACGACGCCAGTGAGCAGCGGGAAAACCGCAAGCACGATCAGGATCGATTTGACCCAGGGCGGGCTTTTGGAAACCACATAGGCGGTCACAACTCCCACGGCGAGTGAAATGATCGTGGTGATTGCGGCAATCTCGAAGGTGCGCCAGAGCACCGTTCTGCGGAATGCTGACTCGAAATACCAGATATATGGGGCAATCAGCCCATCGGGATCGGTAAAGGTATAGCCGATGGTTGCTGCAACGGGCAGGATCAGAAAGATGACCAGTGCCAGCGTTGCCGGGGAGGCCATGATCCAGCCGGCGAAACGTTTCATGTCTTTTGTCGCTCTTTGCAGCGCCGTTTCGGCGCCTGGCTCAATAAGGGAACGGGGGTAGTCACCCCCGCTCTCAACCATTGTCTAAAACGATTCCGGCTTACATGCCGAATGTTTCGTTCCAGCGGTCGATCCAGTCGTTCTTTGCAGCATTCATCTGGTCATAATCGACGCGCTGCAGGCCAGCGATCATCTCATCGCCATATGTCCACAGTGCCGCCTGTCCGTCGGTCAACTCAACTGCCGTATGAACGGGCGCATCGACGCCGCGCTCGGCAAGCTGCTGCTGGATCTCAGGCGACAGGATGAAGTTGATGTATTGGTGTGCCAGTTCCACTTCCTGCGCACCAACCGGAATGTTGACGGTGTTGAGCGTTGCAATCGAGCCTTCTTCAAGGTCCGCCCAAACCACGCTGGGAACCGCAGCTTGAATCTGGGCCAGTGCGAAGTCCTGTGCAATCGAAGTGGTGATTTCACCTGTTGAGAACAGGTTGATCATCTCTGAACCGGTATTGTAGTTGGTCACAACATTGGGACGGATTTGCCGGATAGCTTCAAATGCCGCATCGGTATCGACAAAGGCATCAACACCGGCATAATCGCCGGCCTTCATGACGACCATTGGTCCTGCGGTGGTGGTGATGCCAGGCAGCGAGATCGAAGATGCAAGGTCTTCGCGCCAAAGGTCATTCCAAGAGGTGATTGGCTCTTCGACGGCATCCGCATTATAGACGATGCCAACCCGACCGATTGTATATGCAGGGCCATATTCGCCTTGCGGCGCTTGGGCCATCTCATAAAGGCCTTCGATATTGGAAATCTGCGACCGGTCGATCGGCTGGAACACACCTTCTTCGATCCCGATCTGGGAGAAGCTGTCGGTCAGGTAAATGACGTCAACGCCACCGCCACGCATCTGCACGCGGTTCAGCCGGTCAGCGTTGTTGCCTGTCTCGAACACGACTTCGCAGCCGCACATTTCCTGAAATGGATCGATGATGATCTCTTGCAGAAGGTCGCCGTTAAAGCCCCACCAGGAAATGGTGAGCGTCTGGGCTGACGCAGGCATGGCAGCCGTCATGGCAGCCAACGACACAATGGATAGAGCGGCTCCGCGGACACGGTTCATTTCAACACCTCGTTTTGAGTTTTTTGTCAGGCCAGGAAAGAGGGGCGGGCCTGATATGTTAGCAGCCTAAATTTTGTCCTTCGCATTCGCAAGCCCAATATATGAGCATTGCACGTCGTAAATGTCGCAAGTGCGCACGCTACCAGACAATCGGGTGTGTTTGGCCAGTCTGAACGTTCACAAAACCCTGGGGAATGTCATCGGTAGGAGCAACGAGCACCCAGCGCCAGGGCGCGCAGGTCAGCGTGGCAAAGGCCAAACGTTCGGGGAAACCGGGGAACCATCTCGGGCTGAATGTCGGCTCGTACATCCAGTCGATCTTTTCGCCTTCGGCGTAAAGGCGCTGCATCTCCGCATCGAGTTCATGGGGCGGGCGGCAGGTCATCAACCCGCCCACCTCGTAGCGGACCGTTGCGACCAACTCACCCTCGCGCACCAGCGCCCAGCCGCCTTGCGTTGTGCGCAATGCGTTGACGCATTTCGCCATTGCCGCATCCGATGAGCCGACGACCCATATATTGTGCTTGTCATGCCCCATCGAGCACGCCAAAGCGGTGTCGGGCGTGCGCGGGCCGGTCCCCAGCCAGAACATGCGCGATATTTTGCCTTCCCCGGAAAACCGGTCGACAATGGCGAACTTGGTGACGTTGCGCGTCTCGTCTCGCTGTACAGCGCCCTCTGCAACCGGCAATTCCATTTCGATGAAGCTGTCGTCCCAATGGAAGGGGCGCAGCAAGGCCGCCTGCATCGTTTGCCGACCGGGCTCCGCCGGAATGGCAAAATCTTCGCCGGTGATGTCCCGCCCGATATTGATGGTCTGCGTTGCCCATTGCGGCCAGTCGATCTTTGGCTGCGGCCCCACATAATTTCCGCCTTCGGCGACAAGCGCGCCATCGGCCCAGACCTTTGCAATCGAGAGAGTTTCCACCTCATTGAGCAAAACGACATCGGCATAGCGTCCCGGCGCAATTGAGCCGACCCATGGCGTCAATCGCATATGGCGGGCAGGATTGATCGTTACCATTTGGATCGCGATTTCGGGCGCCAGACCGGCTTTGATCGCCAGCCGGACATTATAATCGGTCGCGCCCATTTTCATCGTGTCCGAACATGAGCGGTCATCGGTCGTCAGGGCAAACTGGCTCCAGTCGCTTATTCCTGCCGCGATCAACCCCTTAATCATTTCGGGCAGCGAATGGGGCCGCAACTCCATGAAAAGGCCGCGCCGCAGCTTGTCGAGCACTTCTTCGGTCGTCCAGGCTTCGTGATCGGACGCCATGCCTGCCGCAGCAAAGGCACTGATGCTCGCAATATCGCGCATTCCCGCCGCATGGCCTTCCACGACTCCGCGATTGGCAAACGTCGCCTCGATCATTCCCCAAAGCCGCTCATAGGACGGGTTCTCCGGGTTCCACACGGCGGGCCAGTCCATCACTTCATCAAGCCCCGCGACCGCAAGGCTCTCGGTCATGAAACGCTGCTGCTCGTCATGGCCGAAATATCCGCCGCCCCATTCATAGGCCGTTGGTGGTACGGCAGAGCCGGGCAGGGGAAATATCTTTTGCGGACTGCCCGCCTTGCGCGCTGTCAGCCAGAATTGGAGGTTGTTGGCGCCATCGACATTGGAAAATTCGTGGCTGGCTTCACACGTCCATGTATTGCCGAACGGCAGAACCAGTGCGGCTTCCCATTCGGGCGTCACATGCGAACTCTCGATATGCTTGTGCACTTCACCAAAGCCGGGCACGGCGGCAAGGTCGGGTTCGTCGTGATAGTTCTCGGCTTGCCCCGGATAGGAGCCTTTCGGACCGATATAGGCGATCCGCCGACCTGAAATGACAATCTCCTGATCGGTGAGCCAAATGCGTGAATGCACATCGAGCAGTCTGCCAACCCGCAGCACCCGATCCGCCGGTCGCTCGCCCAATGCCACCAGTGCAAGATGCTGGCGTATGCGCACTTCGTCCTTGGCGGAAATCAGAAGGTCGTCGGGCAGGGCGTTGGGGGGCATGGATACTTGGGCCGTAAAGCCCACCCTTTCATCACGGGATACGCACAAGCGTGCGAATCGATTCTTACATGTTACAAAAGCGCCAACCAACGATAAGACTCAAGAGTTCATGAATGCCCAATCCCTTGATTTTGGATACCGATGGCGGTGTCGATGACGCGCAGGCCCTGCTGATGCTGCTGGCCAACGGGTGTGCACCCACTGCCATCACCACGGTTTTCGGCAATGTCAGCCTGCCTGCCGCCACCCGCAATATTCTGGCAACCCTTGCTACGGCCGGCGTTCAGATTCCCGTTTACAAAGGCGCTGAGGTGCCGCTCGAACAGCCGCGCATCGATGCCAAATACATTCACGGTGAAGATGGTCTGGGTGGCGCGCCGGTGCCCGACGACATCGGGCAAGCCCAGGAGCAGGACGCGATAGCCTTCCTTTGCGATGCGCTTAACGGAGCCGCCGACGCCGGTACAAAAATCGACCTGCTGCTGATCGGGCCATTGACCAATCTCGCGCTCGTCTTGCAGCGCGATCCCGACGCGATGAAGGGGATCGGTCAGGTAACGATCATGGGTGGCACTGTCTATGGTCGCGGCAACACTACACCGGCTGCCGAGTTCAATATCTTTGCCGATCCTGAAGCTGCGCAAATCGTCTTTGCTGCGGACTTGAGCATCCGTGTCGTGCCGTGGGAGCCCTGCATGAGCCACGCCATTACCGGCGCCCAGGTCGATGCACTTTTTGCTGACTTGCCGGAAACCCCGGTCCGCCGCTTTTCCAAAGCGCTTGCCGATCACGCCCGCCGCACCATTGAGGGCTATGGCGGTGGCGATAATTTCCGCTTTGTCGATCCACTGGCTGCTGCCGTTGTCATCGCGCCGGAAATCGTAACCCGGTCCGTCAGCGCTTGCGTCAGTGTGGCGCTGGGTTCAGGCCTGACCCGCGGCATGACCGTAGTCGATCCATCGGGTCGGCTGGGCACGCCGAAAGCGGAGCTGGTTGAAAAAGCCGATCTTGAAAAGGTTGTCGATTTTTACGCAAACTCCATCCGCTGATATGTTAGCCAAGATCAAAACAGGAGGAGCTATCGATGAGCGAACGCATTGCGTTCCGCATGACCCTCAATCCCGGTCAGGTGGAAGAATATAAAAGGCGCCACGATGAGATCTGGCCCGAATTGGTCATGGCGCTCAAACAGGCTGGCGTTTCAGACTATTCGATCTGGTACGATCCGCAGTCGCACGCGCTGTTTGCCACGCTCATCCGCACCTCCGACCACAAGATGGCCGATCTTCCAAATCAGGAAATCGTCCAGCGCTGGTGGGCCATGATGGCCGACATCATGGAAACCCATCCTGACAATGCGCCAGTCGAGGTTGAACTGCAAAACGTCTTCCATATGGCATAGGGACAGCTATCAGATCGGCCCGATCTGGCTCAGTTTCCGTATTGCGATCGGTGCGTTGGTCTTGCCCTCGTTCAACGACTTCCGCGCCATTTGTGCTTACGCTGCTGGGGCGGAAGTGCGGGCATGTCCTTGCTCACCGATCGCGGCGAACAGTTCGGCGTCCGCGCCAATTCCGGCATTCGGCGTCGTGAGCAGCGTGTCGCCATAAAACACCGAATTGGCCCCTGCCGCCAGGCAAAGCACTTGCGCTTCGCGGTTCAGCGCTGAGCGCCCGGCTGAAAGCCGCACTGTGGAGGCGGGCATGACAAGGCGAGCCGTTGCTACCATGCGAACCAGTTCCAACGGATCGATGCGCGGTCGACTCGCCAGTGGCGTACCTGCTATCGGAACGAGCGCGTTGATCGGCACGCTTTCAGGATGCGGCTCCATACTGGCAAGCACTTGCAGCATTGAAGCGCGATCACGGATTGTTTCGCCCATGCCGATGATACCGCCGCAGCATAAGTCGATACCGAACGAGCGCACTGTAGCCAGTGTTTTTAGTCGGTCCTCATAGGTGCGGGTAGTGACGATCTGCCCGTAGAACTCGGGGCTGGTATCGAGATTGTGGTTGTAAGCTGTCAGGCCCGCATTTGCCAGCCGTTCGGCCTGATGCGGCTTCAGCATCCCGAGCGTCACGCAGGCTTCCATGCCGAGGTTGCGGACGCCCTCGACCATCTCGATTACGGCGTCGAATTCCTTGCCGTCACGGACTTGCCGCCAGGCCGCGCCCATACAGAACCGTTCGGCCCCTGCCGCCTTGGCGGTGGACGCCATGGCGATCACGCTTTCTGGGTCCATCAGCTTGTCGCGGGTCAGATCGACCTCGCGGTGATGAGCCGATTGTGGGCAGTACGCGCAGTTCTCCGGACATCCACCGGTCTTGATGGAGAGTAGGCTTGCCTTCTGGACCTTGTTCGGATCGTGGTGCTGACGATGGACGGCATTGGCGCGCGCGATCAGTTCAAGCAACGGAAGGTCGTGCAGCGCGACGATCTGCTCGATCGTCCAGTCGTGCCGGATCGTTCCTTCTGCCAGCGTCATTTGGCTTTGTCCCGAAGGCGGGCGAGTGCGGCGGGGAGAACCGCGCCGGTTGCCGATACGATGCCGATTTTGACAAGGTCGCCAAGAACGAATGGCGTCACGCCCAGTTCGACAATGCGATCGAGCGGCACGAAACGAGCCAGCCACGCAGCGCCCAAGGCATAAACCAGTGCCAAGCCGAGCAGCATCGCGCCTGTGCGGCCAACCATGCCGCGGTCGCGGGCCAGCGCTCCAACCAGCCATGAGGCAACGAGGTAGCCGAGTAAATAACCTCCGGTTGGGCCGACCATATAGGCCAGCCCGATGCCGCGTGCGGGCGTGCCTGAGAATACTGGCAGGCCTGCTGCGCCAGCCGCAAGATAGGCAACGAAAATCGAGACGGCGATGCGCGGCCCGAAGGCGACAGCAAACGCCATGACGGCCAATGTGTGCAGCGTCATCGGAACCGGCCAGAAAGGAATCTGCACCTTGGCCGCCAGCGTCATCAGCGCGGCTCCTGCGATGACGGTCAGCACCGTGAGCGCCGACAACGCAAAACGGTTATCGATGAATCTTGTCGCGCTACTGCTCATATTGGACATCCTTGGATATTTTATAGATAATTTATAGAATCTATCGCTAAATGAATCCATAGAAATGCGGCCATGGCAACAGCAAAGTGCGCGATGCTGCCGGTGGCTGGGAACTGAACGAGCTGTTGCTGGGTTATTTCAGCTTCTTTTGCCCAATTGTCTGGACATGCCGGGCCAGCACGGATGCTGCTATTTCGGACTGCCCGGCTCGCAGGGCGTCAAGGATTGCACGGTGATCCCGATCCGTCGGGGCTTCCCATTCGGCCCGCCAGCCTGAAAATAGAAACCGGGCGCTTGCCGTATGCAGATCATCGATAGCTTTAAGCAGGCGTGGCATCCCGCACGGGGTAAGAATGATCCGGTGGAAGCTGCGATTGGCTTGCTCCCAGGCTTTAACGTCGCGCGCGCGGTCTCCCGCGCGGTTCGCTTCTTCTGCCTGGTCGAGAATGGCTTTGGTCATATGCGGGAAGGCGTTGCGCAGCGCCAGGGCTTCGAGCGCGGCGCGCATTTCGGCTACCTCTCGCACCTCATCGAGGCTGAAGCCGGCCACCCGCACGCCCCTGCGCGGCTCACTGACCACAAGACCTTGGGCCTCCAGACGCCGGAAAGCCTCGCGCACAGGCACATGGCTTGCGCCGAATTCCTCGGCAATATGATCCTGCCCAAGCCGGGAGCCCGGCTCAAGCGCTCCGGCAATGATACGGTCGGCCAGCACTTTGCTGATCCGCGCGGCAAGTGTGTCTTTTGTGGTTGTCATGATTTTATAGATAATTCGAACATGGAGCGCCGTCGAGCCACCAATTCGCCTGTTGCAAATATTCTGAATTGCGAGGCAAAGTCGCAACTTTGAAGAAAGCGCTCTTGGCGGCGCCAGCAATGGCCGGAGACCTCGGCGGTGCTGGGCGTGCTGGTGATGCCGCCGTACTTATTTGCCCGTCGGTTTTTCGGTAACGCGTATCAAACTTGGCGTCATTGGCAATGAGGGATTCTATGCAGCAAGCCAAGTTGCTAAGCTTGCTGACAAGGTGTTCGAGCCATGCGGACGCCAGTCGCAAAGCGCCCGGAGGCACGTGCCACATGAAGTCCATTGCCGTTTCATTTCGCTCCGGCCGCACGCGGCGCGAGAACTTGTCGCCCCTTAAACAGGCTCTCCTATGCGCCTCTCTTGTTTTACTGCTGCCTGCGGCGTCGGTTTTCGCCCAGCAAACGCCACAAATGCGGATTGATGCACTGACCTTGTCATCGGGCGGCCTTGCCGAAATCCGACGGAGCATATCCCTTGTCGACGCGCAGGACTTGACCTTCGACGTTCCCCTCGATCAGGTGAATGACATCCTGAAAAGCCTTGTTGTCTATGATCCTGCCGGCGGTATTGCTTTCCTTATACTTGATGGCTTGGCGCCGGTGGACGAAACCTTCCGTGGATTGCCGTTCACGCCCGCCGATATCGCTGCGCTGCCTCAATTGCTTGATGCCCTTCGAGGTGTCTCTGTTCAAGTTTCCTCTGGCGGGCGAACGGTTGAGGGGATTGTTCTTGGCGTCCAAACAGACCCTTTTGCCCGCGATGACAGCGGCCCTGCTGCACCCTTGCTCTCCGTCATGACTTATGGGGAACGCATTGAAGTGCTGGAATTGGGGCCAGACAGTGCGCTCGAAATCTGGGACGAAGCCATGCGGGAGCGGCTCCGGACTGCGGCCACGGTGAGCGGACAGGGACGTGTTGATAGCATGCGTTCGATTACCCTTGGGCTTGCTGGATCCGGCGCGCGCGACGTTCATCTTGATTACGTGGTTCCTGCACCGGTCTGGAAAACGGCTTATCGCCTTATTCTCGAGAGTGATGATCTTGCGCGCCTGCAGGCCTGGGCAATAATCGAGAACGCGTCGGGCGACGACTGGGATGGTGTAACGGTGACGCTATCCTCCGGCGCGCCGGTCACGCTTACCCAGAATCTGCACCAACGTTATTGGCACCAAAGGCCGGAAATCCCTGTGCTGGCCCAAACGATCATGCCTGTTCAGCCCGACCGGTTCGGCGGTGCGTCGGTCGATGACGCGGAGCAATCTGCGGTCATGGAACATTCCATGGATATTGCAAGAACGGCTGCTCCGGGCGTTGCGACGCTGATGGGTGCGCCGCGCGCCTCCATGCCCCAAGCGCAGGCCGCGGCAAGCGAAGGTGAGACGACCGCGACTTACCGTTTGCCAGCGCCGATAGACCTGCCATCTGGACAAACGCTTTCATTACCCTTTGTCGATACCGAGTTGCCAACCGAGCGTATTGCGCTTTTCCAGCCAGAACGCGGTGGTGTGCATCCTGTCGCAGCCCTGCGGATCGAAAATGCCACCGGAACAAGCCTTCCGCCAGGCATTGTCACGGTTTACGCGCCTCTTGAAGAAGGTTACGCAGGCGACGCTCAGGTTCACGCCTTGCCTGCTGGTGAAAGCCGGATGATCAGCTTTGCGGCCGACCGCAAGGTCGAGGTAACGACGGAGCGGGGCAACGAGCAGACATTCTATCGCGCCAGCCTGGCAGACGGGGTCTTGCGAACCACCAGCATTACGCGAGTCGAGACGGTCTATACGATCCGAGCCGCACGGGATGCGGCACGCACGGTTATCATTGAGCAACCGCGGCGCGAGGGCTGGACTTTTTCTTCCGACGTGCTTGACGAGAACACGCCCACCCATCACCGGCTTCGCAGCGAAGTACCGGCTGGTGGCACAGCAACCGCCACAGCCACATTTGAACGCACGGCAACAGATACCATTTCCCTTGTTGATCTTGACGCCTCGGATTTGTTGTTCTGGTCCGGGCAGATCGATGATCCTCAAATTGCCGGGGCGGTTTCAACGCTGGCCGAGCGCCGGCAGGAGATCGCTCGGGCTCAACGCGATGTGTCCGCACTGGAAAGAGCGATTGAAAACGCAGCAAGCAATCAGGCGCGTGTTCGCGACAACCTCGCAGCGGTCCCTGCCAATAGCAGTCTGGCTCAACGATACCTTGCCATGCTCGAGGAGCAGGAGGATGCCATTGCGGACTTCGAGCGGCAAAATGCGGCTGCAAAGAACCAACTCAGGGAACTGCGTGAACAATTCGCCGAGCTTGTCAAAGGTCTGTGATGCTCTGATCCAGTGACAAGCGGATTTGCGAGGCAATTATTGTTCGTCGGGCAGTTTCTGGCCGCGCAAATGGATTATGTAGCGCACGACGGCCGGAATGATTGCCAGCACCACGAAAAAGCCGAACGCGGCGGCAATTTGTGGCGTCACGAGATCGGCTGGAGTGATTGTCTCGCCGCGTGAGGCGGCATTGTCGATAACGCTTTCCAGGCCTGAACCCAGATAGGCCAGCGTAAACGTGCCCGGCATGGTGCCCAGGAAAGTAGCGATCATAAAGGTCTTGATCGGAACCTTGAAAAAGGCAGGGGCAACCGTAACCAGCCAGAACGGCAGGATAGGCGCAATCCGCAAGGCGATGATGTAGATCAACGCATCGCGTTCAAAGCCCTTGGCCAGCCGGTCGACCTTTGGACCCAATCTTTGTCGCAGTGATACCCCAAGCGCCGAACGGGTCGCAAGAAACAGCAGGGCCGCGCCCAAAGTGGCGCTGATGACAACCATGACCAAGGCGGTAGGCCAGCCAAAGAGAAATCCGGCAAAAACGGTCAGCATGGATGGAGCGGGAAATGCAATGGCTACAGCGATGATATAGGCTAGGGCATAGCCGCCGAGCGCGAGCACAAAATTTTCTGCGACTTGGCCTTTTAGCCAGTCGCGCTGTTCTGCCAGCCAATCGAAGTTCACATAACTGTGCAACTCAAAGCCAAATGCGAGCAGAAAAGCGGCGCCGATCGCCGTTATTGGCAACCAACGACGCCAGTTAGCGGCAAGAACATTCATCGCTTTAGAGATCCACGACCTCCTTTGTGGCAGTTGCGCGTCATAGCACTGGCATGTGGCTATCAATCCTGCGGTTCACAATAGATTCCGTAAAGTGTTGCAATGACCTGACGTACAGCGTCGGACGCCAGAGAATAATGCACAAGCTGGCCGTCGCGTCGCGCCTTGACCAGCCCCAGCGCCCGAAGTTTGGACAAATGTTGGGAGAGGGGAGACTGTGCCAGTTGCACCCGCTCGGCAAGCACGCCAACGGTCAGATCCTGTTCCAGCAGATTGCACAGGATCATCAACCGCTTGATATTGGCCATGGCGGTCAACAGGCTGGCAGCCTCTTCAGCGCTTTTTTCGAGTTCAGCAATTTTCATGTTTACAACATTAGTATATTCTAATATACAAACGCAATAATCCTCTTATCCACCTTTGCGGTGGGTTTGGCAAGGCTCAACACTTAGCACACCGGACCACAACGATCTTGACTGAATTCACACCATTCACTGCATTGCTCGGCGGCGCGCTCATTGGTGCCTCAGCCGTTCTTCTCATGGCGTTTCACGGCAGGATTGCTGGGATGACCGGCATTATTGCCGGACTGGTGCCGCCCTTTTCTCAAGACTGGGCGTGGCGCGCTGCCTTTATTCTTGGTGCAATCGCCGCTCCCGCGCTCATTGTCAGCGCGACAGGTCCGACCATTCCCTTCGATAGTCAGGTGCCGACCCTCTGGCTCATCATTGGCGGATTGATCGTCGGGATCGGCGTCTATTTCGGATCGGGTTGCACCTCGGGTCATGGCGTATGCGGGTTGGCGCGGTTCTCGCCGCGTTCGCTTGCCGCCACGCTGGTATTCATGGCGTCAACTGCGGCTACCGTTTTCGTCGTGCGCCATATACTTGGAGGCTTTTGACATGCAACGCATCCTGACAGCCGCCATCATTGGCCTGATTTTTGGTGCTGGCATTGCGATTTCGGGCATGATCAATCCCGCCAAGGTCCTAAATTTCTTCGACTTTGCAGGAACATGGGACCCATCCCTTGCCTTTGTCATGGGCGGCGCGCTCGCCGTCACAGCGCTGGGTTATCGTTTCGTACTCAAGCGTCCGGCTCCGCTTTTCGACAAGAGTTTCCACCTGCCCACCAGCCGAAAAATGGATGTGCCACTACTCGGCGGGGCGGCTGTTTTCGGCATCGGCTGGGGCATTACCGGCTTTTGTCCAGGCGGCGCAATCCCAGCTCTTGGCCTGGGTGAAACAGATGCCTTTATTTTCGTAGGCGCCATGCTCGGCGGCATCGCGTTGGCCCGGCTTGTGCGCCACGCTTTTGCCAAACGTGCGGCAACCGCCAACGCCTGATAATATCGCTTAGCCAGAAAGGAGCACCATCATGAACGCGTCGCTTCCCTTTGCAACTGATCTTTCCATCAGACCCGAAGTCGTCGCATTTTTCGATGAGCCGACAAACACGATCTCCTACATCGTGCGCGATCCGGCCTCGACCGCCTGCGCCGTGATCGACTCGGTCATGGATATCGACTACGCCGCAGGCCGCATCACCTATGATGGAGCCGACAAGATCATCGCGTTCATCAAGGAAAAGGGCTGGACCCTTGAATGGCTGATCGAAACCCACGTTCACGCCGATCACCTCTCGGCGGCGCCCTATATTCAGCAAAAGCTTGGCGGCAAGCTGGGCATTGGCGAGAACATCACCATCGTTCAGGATACATTCGGCAAGATCTTCAACGAAGGCACCGAATTCCAGCGTGATGGCTCTCAGTTCGATCAGCTTTTTTCCGATGGCGACCGCTACAAAATTGGCAATCTGACCGCCCATGTCATGCACACTCCCGGCCATACACCTGCCTGCATGACCCATGTCATCGGCAATGCTGCCTTTGTTGGCGATACGCTGTTCATGCCCGACGGCGGCTCGGCCCGTGCCGATTTCCCCGGCGGCGATGCCCGCACACTTTATCGCTCGATCCAGCGTGTCCTGGCCCTGCCGCGTGAAACCCGGCTTTTCATGTGCCACGATTACGGCCCCAATGGCCGCGACATTCAGTGGGAAACCAGTGTGGGAGATGAGATCGACTACAACATCCATGTCGGTCACGGCACGAGCGAGGACGAGTTCGTCAAGATGCGCGAAGAGCGCGACGCGACCCTCGCAATGCCCAAGCTCATCATCCCATCGCTTCAGGTCAATATGCGTGCTGGCCAATTGCCGCCCGAAGACGAAAAGGGCGGAACCTTCTTCAAGGTCCCGGTCAACAAGCTCTAAAGGCAAATGGAAACACGATGAGCATTCGCAAGATCGACAACCGCTTCTCTGTAACCGGGCAGATACTGCCCGAACAGATCGATGAAGTGGTGGCGCTTGGCTTTACCGCCATCATCTGTGCCCGGCCGGACAATGAAGAGCCCGGACAGCCCAATTTCGATGTCGTTGCAAAGGCAGCTAAAGCCAAAGGCATTACTGCTTTTCACATTCCGGTTTCGGGTCAGTTGGGGGAAGGCCAGATCATCCGGTTTCATGAGGCCATGAGTCAGTGCGATGGGCCGGTGCTGGGCTATTGCCGCTCCGGTGCCCGTGCGGGCAGTCTCTACGCAACTCTGTCACGCTGACCGCAAGCGCGGCAGGGCGGCGCCGATACGGTCTTTCGTCCGGTGCCGTAAGTCTCACCCCGAACTTATGCTTTCCGCGTCCCCGCAAAGAGGGCAAAGTTCGGGCGTGAGGCAAACGCTTTTCTGCCATACATATCGATTGGGGCTTGGGACACAGTGACCGCATTGGAAAAATACGTTCCCATTCTCAAATGGGGCAGAACCTATAATCCCGCACTGTTCGGGCGCGATATGATGGCGGCAATCATCGTCACCATCATGCTGATCCCGCAATCGCTGGCCTATGCCCTGCTGGCAGGCCTGCCACCCGAGGTCGGGCTTTATGCCTCGATCCTGCCGTTGATCGCTTATGCGATTTTCGGCTCGTCCACCTCTCTGGCTGTGGGCCCGGTGGCCGTGGTTTCGCTGATGACAGCCGCCGCGGTCGGACGCATCGCAGCCGAAGGGACTGCCGACTATGCAACAGCGGCCATCATGCTGGCTTTCCTGTCCGGCTTGATCCTTGTTGGCATGGGATTGCTGCGCCTTGGCTTTGTCGCCAATTTCCTTTCCCACCCTGTTATTTCCGGCTTCATCACCGCCTCCGGCCTCATCATCGCGACAAGCCAGGTTGGCGGCCTTCTTGGCATCGGCACGTACGGGCACGCTATGCCCGAACTGCTCGGCTCGATCTGGGCATCGTTGAGCCAGATCAATTTTTACACGTTGGCGGTGGGCATGGCATCGCTTATGGCGTTGCTCTGGATCCGTCTGGATATGAAAAAGCGTCTGATCGCTATTCGTATTCCTGCGCCTGTGGCCACCACTTTGGTTCGCGCCGGGCCGGTCGTGGTGGTGCTTTTGGCCATCGGCGCTTCTGCGCTTTTCGATCTCGGTGGCAAAGGCGTTGCGTTGGTGGGCGATGTCCCGCAGGGTCTGCCGCCGCTCTCTGTGCCTGTTTTCAATCTCGACGTTATGGCCGCACTGATCGGCCCAGCCTTCATCATTTCCATTATCGGCTTTGTGGAATCGATCTCGGTCGCACAAACCCTTGCCGCCAAAAAGCGCGAACGCATCAATCCCGATCAGGAACTTGTCGGGCTCGGCGCGTCAAACATTGCTGCGGCAATCGGGTCGGGCTATCCGGTAACGGGTGGGTTCGCCCGCTCGGTCGTCAATCATGACGCCGGAGCGGCAACGCCGGCAGCAGGCGCATTTACCGCCATCGGCATTGCGGGCGCCACCTTGTTGCTGACCCCCTTTCTGGCGCTTTTGCCCAAGGCAACGCTGGCGGCCACCATCGTTATTGCCGTTTTGACGCTTGTGGATTTCTCGATACTGAAAAAAGCGTTCGCCTATTCTCGAGCAGATTTCGCTGCCGTTATTATCACACTGGGCGTAACGCTGGTCTTGGGCGTGGAAGTCGGCGTACTTTCAGGCGTTGTGGCTTCGATCCTCGTTTTTCTTTACCGGACGTCCAAACCTCATACCGCGATTGTTGGGCAGGTGCCGGGCACCGAGCACTTCCGCAATGTCTTGCGCCATGAGGTGGAAACTCATCCCGAAATTGTCTCCATCCGTGTTGATGAAAGCCTTTACTTCGCCAATGCACGCTTTCTTGAGGATTGCATCTATGAGCGCGTTTCGGGTCGTCCCGAAGTCAAGCACGTTATTCTCATGTGCCCTGCGGTTAACGCTATCGACATGTCGGCGCTCGAAAGTCTCGAGGCGATAAATGAGCGCCTGAAGGATCTTGGCATCACCTTTCACCTTTCGGAAGTCAAAGGCCCGGTGATGGACAAGCTCAGGGCTACCCAGTTTTTTGCCCATTTGACGGGGCGGATTTTTCTTTCCCAGCACGAGGCCGTCTCGGCGCTCAATGGTAAAAACAACAGGTAACATCGGGCACTTTCGGGTCGCCCAACGGTTTACATCTGCATCCAGTGTCTTACATTTGTTGGCAGGTTTGACGCCCTGTGCGATTGCAGGGCGCTTGCCTTGTCGTGGGATCGGTCTGTCAGTCGCCTCAAATAATGCGCTGCCTATCCCAAAGCACACACGAGAAAAAAGAGGACACAGCATGACCCAGGCAAAGCACGGGGATACTGTGCGCATCCATTATACCGGCCGCCTGACGGACGGTACCCAATTCGACTCTTCTCAAGGTCGCGAGCCGCTTGAGTTTCAGCTTGGCTCCGGCCAGATCATTCCCGGACTCGATGCCCAGGTTCAGGGCATGAATGTCGGTGATAAGGCATCCGTCACCATTCCGCCCGAGCAGGCCTATGGGCAGCATAATCCTGAAGGCGTGCAATCGGTGCCGCGTGATCGTATTCCCGAAGGCGTCGATGTCAGCATTGGAGCGCGACTTCAGGCGACCGGCGGTGATGGCCGTGCCATGACACTCACGGTGGTGGGTGCTACCGATGACGCAGTCACTGTCGATGCCAACCATCCCTTGGCTGGCAAGGATCTTGTGTTTGACGTCGAGCTCGTCGAGGTTGTGGCCGCCTGATCGGCACTGTCGGCGTAATCGCTTTGCGCTTTTTAAAGACCGTCCGGTGCGTTAGCGCGGACGGTCTTAATTTTGCTGTTTGCGCTATTGCCCGGTTAACCATGCTTGGCGATGAGCGGAACGATTGCCGCAAAGCCCTGATTTGTTGAACATTCTATAGGGACTTTTGCCGATAGTGTGGACAGGTCTTAACGGACGGCATGGATTTGAGCTTGCTGGGGCGCCAGCAACCAAGGGACAGTAGAAATGGCATTTCAGGCAATTTCACGGGAAATCGACTATCCCGCGACACAATACCCGCAGGAAATGTCGCTCGATATCGAGGTTTATGAAAGTCTCGATGCCGCGCGTGCCGACTGGCAGGAACTTGAGTGCCGCGCGATTTACACGCCTTATCAGCGTTTCGACTGGATTTCCGCTTATTTGCAAGCGGGCTTCCTTGCCAATGGCTGCTTGCGCATCATCGTCTTCCGCGATCATGGAAAGCCAGTAGCGCTTCTGCCGCTATCCATCGTGCGCCAGCAAGGCGTTATGCAGGGGCGCATTATCGGTATGCCGATTTCCAATGCCGATAGTCTCATTTTCGACCCGGCTTATGTAAACGACATAACGCCAAATCTGCTGCGCAAGGCCTTTTCCGGCCTGCGTGCCGCAGGACAGCCGCTCGATCTGGTCAGCTTTCATAGCTTGCTCAAGGATTGGCGTGGCGTCGCCAACCCGCTGTTGGGTTTTTCTCATGCGCCCGCGCCGAACAATTTTTATTTCGAAACGTTTCCGCAAGGCGATGCGCCGTTCATTGAGCAGTCCTTTCCTCATAAGCGCCGCACGAATATTCGCCGCTCAACGCGCCGTTTGACGGAAGCTTTCGGCCCATTATCTGTGCGCTTGGCCAGTTCAGAGGAGGAGGTCGACCGCTTCCACGCAGCTTTCCTGGAACAGCGTGGTGCGCGATTCGCAAAAATGGGCGTGGAGAACGTTTTTGCCCGACCCCAATTCCAGACCCTTTTCCTGTCGCTTGCCAAACAAGGGCTGGGTGCAACTCATCCGATGCTGCACTATCATGCGCTGTTTGCGGGTGAGGACATTCTCGCTACCAGCCTTGGCGTCTATGCCAAGGGTCACTATTCGCAATATATCAATTCTACCACCGTCGGTGAGGCATCCAAGTACTCGCTGATGGGGGTTTTGCTTTCGATGCTGGTCGACGAGTTGCGCGCCGACGGCATTGCCGTTTTTGATATGGGGTTGGGCGATTTCGACTATAAGACCGATTGGACACAGCCCGCGGTTGTTTATGACAGCCTTATCCCGGTTTCGCCTCTCGGCTCACTTGCTGTTCCTGTGCTCAGCGGCGCGCGCAAGCTCAAGCGGACCATAAAGCAAACTCCGGCCCTATGGAAAATAGCACGTGCCGTTCAGGCTCTGAAAACACGCTTGCGATCTTAAAAGTCAGCTTCATAGGCCCAGATAAGTCAGGCCCAGCATCAATAATATCGCCATGGGTATCGGTCCGAGAGAGACAATAAACAGCCGTGTCGTGCTGGACATCTTCGCGCCGGCCGTCGCAAGCGCAAAGCCTATTACACTGGCGATATAGGCTCCCGTGGCGATAGAGGATGCCACGCCCAGTTCTGCCAACATAGCCAGAAAGGTGATTCCGACAGCAATAGTAATTCCGGCAAGTCCCGCCAGGGCCAGCCATGTCCCTGAACTCATTTTTCTGTCCGAGCCATGTGGTCGCACTGTCTCTATAGCGCAAGTCACTGTCGTTCTACAAATTTTACGCGGAGCAATACTGTAAAATTAAGGCTATTTCTCTACACTAAGATTTAGTCCTGATTCTATGGTGCTTTTTCTCTTCTTGGGTTTGGATAAATTGCTGATGCTGTGAGCAGTCTTTGCCCAATAAAATGGGCGATGAATAAGCTCAATTGCAGCCAGAAACACTGCGAGCCAGCACAAGAGCCAGTGGATCGGCAAGCCGATAAGTATCGGGCTCATTGCGCTGCGGTTCAGGCGTGCCAGCCCGATTGTTCCCGCGGCCGCAGCGCCCATATAGCCCAGAAAAAGCAGGACGATGTTCAGAAAGGTCCCGGTGGACGGCCCCACCAGTGTTGCAAGCTCCCAAATCAATATTGCCGCGACGAGCATGAAGAAGGGACCATGGATCGCTGTCGAAAACACCATGCTGCCGACAAATATCCAGAAGGCGGCGAACTTTGTGGCGCCAAGTGTTCGCCAAAGCCGAACAGGTCGGCTCCCGTGAACGATAAGAGTTTGCATCCAGCCTTTTTGCCAGCGGGTGCGCTGGCGTACCCATACGCCCAATGTGGTTGGCGCGGTCTCATAGGTGTAAGACGCAAAGCTCTTGACCTGTCGATCCAGGCGGGCGAGGCGGATGCCGAGGTCCGCATCCTCGGTAACGTTGAAACTGTCCCAAGCGCCGATCCGCCTCAATGTCGAAAGCCGGAAATGGTTTGAGGTGCCGCCGAGCGGCAGCGGCATTTCGAGCCGTGCCAGCGCTGGCAGCAACAGCCCGAAATGCCCGGCGTACTCGGCAGCGAACATGCGGGTGAGAAAATTTGTTTCGGCATTTTCGATAACAAGTTCGGCCTGCAAGCAATCGTAAGCGGGAAATTGAGCAAAAAGACTCGCGGCTTTTCGCAACTGCCCTGGGTCTGGCCGGTCCTCTGCATCGAAAACCACAACATGGTCCCCACGCGCGATAGGCAAGGCGAAATTGATGGCTTTGGGCTTTGTCGCGGGACCGCCTCTAGGCACCACGATCATATCCATATAGCCCGGTTCCATACCGCGATTGACCGCTTCGATTGTTGCGGTGCTCTCACTCTCTACAACAAACAGGATATCGAGCTTTTCCTTTGGATAGTCGAACGCCTTCATCGCTGCAACGATCTGGGGCACCATATGGGCTTCGTCGCGTAAGGGAATAAGGACAGAATAGATCGGCAGGTGCGCATCTGAAAGCAGTATGTCGGTGTCGATAGGGGTGTTTCTTGCCGCGGTTAGTGCCGCCCAGACCCGAAAAGCCGATGGTGTGACCAGGATAAGTGTAAAAATCACAGTCAACATAGCATGATGAGCAAACGGCACGATCAGCGCCATCAAGACGATGGCGGCCAAAAGAGCGACAAAGGCGATACGCCCCGTGAGTGGCAGGTCCAGATGGGCATTGCCAAATGGAAACGCCCGCACAAGGCCCTGATAGGCATTGGTCAGTAGACTGGTCTCATTGACTTTCGCCAGCCCCATTCGCAAGTGACGCGGCGCCACGATCACCAGTTGGCGCCGCAAATCTGCCCGGTTAGCCAATTGTGCCCTGATTTCGAATAGTTGATCGAAGCCCGGTGCTGCAAAGACAACGCGACGCCCGCCAAACGCGCCCCTTGCCGTTTGCACCTGAGGTATGCTCTCCAGCGCTGTAAAACCATCCAGTGGTCCCATATGGCGGCTGATTGCTTCGCTATAGCGCAGTTCAAGCAGAGTGGCCACGCGCTCGTACAGCGTTTCTACGGGCACACCGTATTGAACGGATGTGACGTGCAAAGGGTCGGCCTGGAGCGCTTCGGCCCTGGCGAGAATGCCATCGGCAACGCGAGCCGTGCACCAATGCTCGCCCACGATCTCGATAAGAAATGCGCATCTGTCTGCCCGGTTCATCCTCCCCCCGAGACGCCACCGTTTTATTGGCCAGCGAATCCGCGCAATGTGCATGCCAACAGCTAACACATGGCCATAGTCGCAATTGACGTTCCAACATGCCTATGAATTCTTGCGCCGATGGGCCATAAACCGCAAGGACGATATGGACGGTTTTCATAAAAGTTGTGGCTTTGTCTTTCTTTCTTCGCGTTCGCCTCTGCCTTTTTGCTCTTGTTGCTCTGGTTTGCGCGCCCGCAATGGCGCAGAACCTGCCGCTTCATGTCGATCCTGGCGCGCGCGAGGAAGTCTTTGATACAAGCGCCGTACCGGCCTTGCGCTTCCTGACGACTGCCGATTTTCCGCCATTCAATTATACCGATGGTGCTGGCAATCTCGTTGGTTTCAATATCGATCTGGCAAATGCCATCTGCATGCGTCTGTCGGCTAGTTGCACCATACAGGCCTGGCCTTGGGACACTGTGCAGGACGCGCTGGCCGACAATCAGGGCGACGCGCTGATTGCCGGGCTTGCAATTGACGGGCAATCGGGCAGCCGGTTCGACTTCTCCCGCATCTATCTCGAATTACCCGCTCGATTCGTCGCCAGCGCGGACACCGCGCCGCTGTTCAGTCCCCGGCGTCTGACCGGACCGCTGGGCGTGCGTCAGGGCACGCCTCACGCCCAGTTGGCGCGCCGCCTGCTGCCAAATGTGGAAATAATTGAGTTTCCATCGGAACTGGCGGCACTCGAAGCGCTTGCACGAGAAGATATTGCAGCGTTTTTCGGTGATGGTATGCGCGCCGCGTTCTGGCTCAATGAGAATGACGATTGCTGTGCTTTTGCAGGCGAGGCCTATTTCCGCCCCGATCTCTTCGGCTCGGGTTTTGCCGTAGCGGTCCCGGCCGGTCTGGATAATGTCCGCGCGGCCATCAATTGGGCCCTGATCCGGCTGGCCCGTGAAGGCAGGCTGGACGAACTATACTTGCGGTGGTTTCCGGTGAGCTTTTATTGACTGACGCCAAAAGCGTCGCCTGAGAAATCGTTATCGCAACAATACAATTTTAAGGGGTCGCCTCTAATTTCCTCAACGGGGAACGCTTGAACTATGGGCTTTTTGCCCGTGGTGTTGTCGTAATGTAGGTGTGATTTTCAGGTAATTCCTCGAAAACTTGCAGCGGCAACGCCATGGGAATTTTCGGGGTTGTCGCAATGCATTTGAATATTTCCGGGCGCATCTATTTGCTTGTCGCCCTTTCGTTTCTGGCCATCGGCGTTCTTGCCTTTCTCAGCGTCAGGGATGTCACCAATACGCGCACAGACATGCGCCAGACTGAGCTTGTCTCTATCGTTCAATCGGCTCAGGCACTCGCTGCGGCGCAATACGAGCGTGCGCAGGCCGGCGAAGTCACCGAAGCGCAGGCGCAGGCCGAGGCGCTGGACCGCATTCGCGACATTCGCTATCGCGGCAATGAGTATCTTTTCGTTTTTGAAGAAAGCGGCCTGATGCTCATGCACCCGATCAATGCCGCCATGGAAGGCGGCGATCATAGCGGCCTTCAGGACAGCAACGGCAAGTACTTCTTTGCCGAGATGATCGAGACAGCCAACGCCCAGGGCGGTGGTTTCGTTTCCTATATGTGGCCGCGCGTACCCAACACGCCCGACATTCCCAAGGAGAGCTATGTAGAGCTTTATGAACCTTGGGGCTGGATTCTGGGCACGGGCGTTTATGTGGACGATCTGGCCGCCGAGAACTTCAATTCTGCGATGGTGCAACTTGCGATTGTCGCTGTCATTCTTTTGGTGACTGCCGGTACGGCTGTTCTGATCGCACGGACGATCACACGCCCGATCAGCAAACTGACGACAACGATGGATACGCTATCGAAGGGTGACTATTCCCACGAGGTTGAAGGCACCGCGCGCAAGGACGAAATCGGCCTGATGGCACGCGCCGTGGCGATTTTCCGCGAGAATGGTCTCAAGGTCGCGCAAATGACCGAAGCTGAAGCGGTGCGCGTCATCGAAGAGCAAAAGGCTCGGGCGCAGATGATGAGCGAATTGCAGGACGCTTTCGGTAACGTCGTTGATGCCGCCGTGGACGGGGATTTCACCAAGCGCGTCGAAACCGAATTTCCAGACGCCGAGCTCAATGCTCTTGCATCGGGCATCAACAATCTTGTCGAGGTTGTCGATCGCTCAATCGATGAAACAGGCACGGTGCTTGCCGCTCTCGCCCAGACAGATCTCACCAAGCGCGTTTCCGGTGAGTATAAGGGCGCTCTGGCCAAGCTCAAAACCGATACCAACGCCGTCGCTGAGAACCTTTCCGGCGTCGTCACCCAGCTTCGTCAGACCTCGCGTGCGCTCAAGGTCGCGACCGGAGAAATCCTTGCCGGCACCAACGATTTGTCCGAACGCACGACCAAGCAGGCCGCGGCAATCGAGGAAACCTCGGCCGCCATGGATCAGCTTACTACCACGGTCAACGAGAACGCCCAGAAGGCCGAGAATGCCTTTGCCGGCAGCGAAACGGCCGCCAAGCTTGCCAATGAGGGCGGGACGGTCATGGCCGATGCCACGACCGCCATGGAACGCATCACCACCTCCTCGTCGAAAATCTCCAACATCATCGGCATGATCGACGACATCGCCTTCCAGACCAACCTTCTGGCGCTCAATGCGTCGGTGGAAGCGGCACGGGCAGGCGAAGCGGGCAAGGGCTTTGCCGTGGTTGCCGTGGAAGTGCGCCGTCTGGCTCAATCTGCTGCCGAAGCCTCTTCCGAGGTCAAGGCCCTGATCGAGCAGAGCGCCAATGAAGTCGATGGTGGCTCGAAACTTGTTGCCAATGCTGCCCAGAAGCTCGCTGCCATCCTGCAATCGGTGGAAGAAAACAGCGCGCTGATGAAAGACATCTCCCGCGCCAACCGTGAGCAGACGTCCGCCATCAACGAGGTCAGCACCGCGATCCGGCAGATGGACGAGATGACCCAGCACAATGCGGCACTGGTGGAAGAAACCAATGCGGCCATCGAGCAGACCGAAGCCCAGGCGTCCGAGCTGGACCGGATTGTCGATGTCTTCAAAGTCTCCGGCGCCAGCGAAGCAGAACCGGTCCGGCAACCTGCCCCCGCGAACTCGTCCAAGCCATCGGCCCCCGCCAAAACCAGGACTGCAGCCTCGGCCTATCTCAGCCAGGGCAATGCTGCCCTGAAGGCCGAAGAATGGGACGAGTTCTGATCGCTACTTTACTTCGATAAAGGCATGCAAACG
>NZ_RZMW01000045.1:0-2851 GCF_003992625.1 Pelagibacterium lentulum
GCTTCCTGTGCGGCAATCACCTCTTGGGCAAGCGCGCGAACCTCCGGATCGGTTCCATGCTTGAGAACGACATTTGCCATGTCGATCGCACCCTGGTGATGCGGGATCATGCCGCGCATGAAATCGACATCGGCATCACCGGTAAATTCGATAGCCATGTCGGCATGCATCCGGTCGTTTGCTTCCTGATAGGCGCGGATGACCGGATCGTCTGAAGAGCGTACAGAGATATGGACGCCATGGGTGTCATGACCTGCGTGTGTATTTTGGCCGGCATTGCCCGTTTGCGCCTGCGCGAAAGAAAGGCTGGCCGCGGCGATGATAGCGCCACCGATAAAGATTGGGGTGAGCTTGTTCATTCTGGCTTTCTCCAAATGGTGCGTACGGGCAATCAGCTCGCCGGGGTAGCGGGATAACCGGCCTCTTTGAGACTGCCCTCAAATGCATCACGAGGGTGATCGGATAGGATTTCGACCTTTCGCGTGGCGGGATCGGCAGTGACCCTGGCCATAGGGTCCACCGATTGAATCGCCCTGGTAACACTGCTGGCACAACCGCCACAGGTCATGTTTTCGATATGGAAGTGCATGAGAAACTCCTCTGTTTCGGTCTCACGCTTTTTCATATGGGGCTTCCCACTGTTGGAAGGTCAAGAGATCAAAAAACTTTCGGAATACCCATTGACCTTCCCATCGTTGGAAACCCCACCTTCCTTCGCGAACGAAATATTCGAAGCGGAGAAGAAAAATGAACGCTCCCGTAAAAGACCACTCGGCGGCTGCCCAGATTATCGGTCTGCCGATCGAAGGCATGACCTGTGCCTCATGTGTTGGCCGCGTTGAAAAGGCGCTCAAGGCCGTGCCCGGCGTCGAAAGCGCCACCGTCAATCTCGCCACGGAACGGGCCGATGTCATGGCTTCCGGACCGGTGGATCGTCAAGCGCTGGTCCGCAGCATCGAGGAGGCCGGCTATTCGGTCCCGTCCGCTGCCACCGAGCTCGCCATTGACGGCATGACCTGTGCCTCCTGCGTTGGATCCGTGGAGCGCGCCCTGAGAGCTGTTCCCGGCGTGGTCTCGGCAACGGTAAACCTTGCAACCGAACGTGCCAGCATCCACGGCAATGCAGACGCGGCGCTCCTCATCAAGGCAGTGGAGGCGACGGGCTACAGCGCGAGAGCAGTTGACCGAAGCGGGGCACGTGACGAGGAGGTCGCGGAACGCAAGGAAGCCGAGACAATATCTCTCAAGCGTGACGTCACACTGGCTGCTCTGCTGACCCTGCCTGTCTTCATTCTCGAAATGGGGTCGCACACGATCCCTGGAATGCATGATCTGGTCATGCGCACGATCGGGATGCAGTGGAACTGGTACATCCAGTTCGCCTTGGCCACGCTTGTGCTGTTTGTTCCCGGCATACGCTTTTATGAGAAGGGTTTTCCCGCGTTGCTGCGCGGCGCCCCCGACATGAACTCGCTGGTGGCGGTGGGCACGATGGCGGCCTATCTCTATTCGCTCGTTGCCACCTTCGCCCCAGCGTTCCTGCCGGCGGGAACAGTCAACGTCTATTTCGAGGCGGCGGCAGTGATCGTAACCCTCATCCTGCTCGGCCGCTTCCTTGAGGCCCGTGCCAAGGGGCGGACATCCGAAGCCATCAAGCGCCTGGTCGGCCTGCAGGCCAAGACCGCACGGGTGCGCCGCGATGGACGGGCGCAGGAGGTAGAGGTCACTGAAGTTGCCTTTGGCGACATCATCGAGGTGCGGCCGGGCGAGCGTGTTCCCGTGGACGGCGAGGTGGTCGATGGCGAAAGCTATGTCGATGAATCGATGATCACCGGCGAACCAATCCCCGTCGCAAAATCAGCGGGCGCGGAAGTGGTTGGCGGCACCGTGAACCAGACGGGGGCCTTTGCTTTCCGAGCAACGGCCGTCGGCGCCGCGACCATGCTCGCGCAGATCATCCGCCTGGTCGAAGATGCTCAAGGGTCCAAGCTGCCGATTCAGGCGATGGTCGACAAGGTGACGATGTGGTTTGTGCCCGCTGTCATGGCGGTTGCAGTTGCCACCTTCCTGGTCTGGCTGTTCTTCGGTCCCTCGCCCGCACTCACCTTCGCGCTCGTCAATGCTGTGGCCGTGCTCATCATTGCCTGCCCCTGTGCGATGGGCCTGGCCACGCCGACCTCGATCATGGTCGGCACGGGACGCGGTGCGGAGATGGGCGTTCTCTTCCGCAAGGGTGAAGCGCTCCAGTTGCTGCGCGAGGCCAAGGTCGTGGCCCTCGACAAGACGGGCACGCTAACTGAAGGCAGGCCTGCACTTACCGATCTCGAACTGGTGGACGGATTTGACCGCACCACCGTCCTTGCAAAGATCGCAGCGGTCGAGGCCAAATCCGAGCACCCCATCGCTCGTGCCATCGTCGAGGCGGCAGAAGCGGAGGGGCTAGGCTTGCCGGCCGTCGCCGGGTTCGAGTCAGTCACCGGTTTTGGTGTAAAGGCGGAAGTCGACGGCTCCCGCATAGAAGTCGGCGCCGACCGCTACATGACTGAGCTCGGCCTCGACGTCGGTGCCTTTGCGGGCACGGCCACCAAGCTGGCCGATGAAGGCAAATCGCCGCTCTATGCAGCGATCGACGGCAAACTGGCCGCGATTATCGCTGTATCCGATCCTATCAAGGACACCACGCAAGAGGCGATTGCCGCCCTGCACGAGCTGGGCCTTAAGGTCGCGATGATTACCGGCGACAATCGCCGCACTGCTCACGCCATTGCTCGTCGGCTGGGTATCGATGAGGTGGTTGCCGAGGTTCTGCCAGAAGGCAAGGTCGACGCTGTTCGCCGCCTCAAGCAGCAAC
>NZ_RZMW01000045.1:2940-6738 GCF_003992625.1 Pelagibacterium lentulum
CATCGCGCTGTCCAAAGCGACGATCAGGAATATCAGGCAAAATCTGTTCTGGGCATTCGCCTACAACACGGCTCTGATCCCGGTCGCCGCTGGCGTGCTCTACCCCGCCTTCGGCATCCTGCTTTCGCCGGTCCTCGCGGCGGGCGCCATGGCGCTGTCCAGTATCTTTGTTTTGGCCAATGCACTTCGCCTGCGCCGCTTCAAGGCACCGATCGCAGCCGAACCGATGACCCGGGCACAAGCTGCGGGCGTTCGGCTGGCACCCGCTGCCTGACGATGCCGATCCCCCGTGGCCGTCGGCCCCGGGGCTCGCCAAAGCGATACCCCGACACTCACCCTGAGAAGGCAAGAGACCGATGTTGACCATCTATTCCACTCCCACCTGCCCCGATTGCCGGGCACTGAAAGACTGGCTCGACAGCGAGGGCGTGTCCTATGAAGTGCGTGACCTTTCTGACCAGGCGGTCATGGAAGAAGCAAAAGCGCATTACGGCGTGCGTGTGGCCCCCATCACAGCCATGGGTGACTGGTTCACCTATGGCACCTTCGAGAAACAGCAGCCAGAGATCCGGACTGTCCTGCAGAAGGAAGGCAGACAATGAACGTCGTTCGAACCATGCCTGAAGGGTACGAGATCAGCCTTCCACAGACAGGGCGAAGCATCAAGGTGATGCCGGGGCAGACGATACTCGAGGCAGCCCTTGAACAGGGCATCCCCTATCCGCACTGTTGCCGATCGGGGCGGTGCAGTAAATGCAAGTCGCGCCTGATTAGCGGCGAGGCTTCGCTACTCGAACACACGGGCTTTGCGCTCTCTGACGAGGAGAAGGCGGAGGGTATGATCCTCGCCTGTTGTGCGCTGCCGGATGGACCGGCCACGGTTGAGTGGCTGGGGCCCCAACATGAATTGCCCGACCACCCGATACACAGGCTCGAGTGCCGTGTCTCGGCCATCGATCACTTGACTCACGACATTTGTCGCCTCCGCCTGGCGCTCGATGGTCAAATGTTCAGCTTTTCTGCCGGCCAGCATGCACAACTGTCGCTGCCCGGAGTTCCTGCGCGCGACTACTCAATGGCAAACCGCCCGGACATGGGTGAACTCGAATTCCATATACGCCGCGTTCCGGATGGCCAGACGTCCAGCTTCATCCATTCGCGTCTCAAGGTGGGTGATCCAGTCACACTCGAAGGACCGTTCGGGGCCTCACAGTTACGCCACGAGCATACCGGGCCGATCCTTGCAGTCGCCGGTGGTTCAGGACTGGCGCCCATCCTGTCAATCGTTGAGACAGCGCTTGAACTCGGCATGCGCCAACCAATTCATATATATTTCGGCGTGCGCGCAGAGCGCGATCTTTACCTTCTGGAGCACTTCCGGTCCCTCGCCCACCTCCATGAACACCTGACATTCACACCGGTGTTGTCGGACCAAGGGGCAAGCGACTATCGCACTGGAATGGTCAGCGCTGCGGTTGCCAAGGATCTGGACAATCTCCAAGACTGGAAGGCCTACGTTGCCGGGCCGCCGGCCATGGTCAAGGCGACAACAATCGCCCTGGCGAACGCTGGACTACAATCACGCAACCTTCACGCCGACATCTTCTTTTCACCAGAACAATCTTCCAGGGCCCCGACACCCGAGAAAGGCAACGAACATGAATATCGGTGAAGCCGCACGCGCATCCGGAGTATCGGCAAAAATGATCCGGTATTACGAGCAGACCGGCCTGATCCCACAGGCTGAGCGCAAGGCATCGGGCTACCGGGACTACTCCACCCGCGACGTTCACATGCTGCGTTTCGTACGCCGGGCCAGGGATCTTGGCTTTTCGGTCGCCGAGATCGACGAGCTATTGCATTTGTGGCGTGATCGCAGTCGCCAAAGTGCCGAAGTCAAGCGCATTGCGCTCGATCACGTTGCAGGCCTCAAACACAAAATCACCGAACTGGAAGAGATGGTGGCCACGCTCTCCCATCTGGCCGAGAGCTGCAATGGCGATCATCGACCCGACTGTCCAATTCTCGATGACCTCGAAAATGCACAGGAGTCGACAGCCGAGGCGAACCAACCGCGCCGCGGCGCAATCGATCGCGTTGTTCTTTAGGATTGGGGTGGGCGGCCGTTTGGCTTCGCCCTTCCACGGATACCGTAGACTCCCCTCCAGCAGTACCTTCCGTCGAAGCCTGTGCTCGAACTCGAGCAATATTGACGGTTTTGGGTTTCGATCAATTGCGCCTCTCCCAACAAGCGCTCCGCTTCTCCTCAATCAGCATGGACGGGTTTCGGTAATGGACGAGGAAGACATTCAAATTCAGAAGGCACAACTGGCAAGAACCGCACCAACGACCCGAGTTGATGTTCTCGTCATAGGCGCTGGACAAGCCGGCCTTGCGACTGGGTATCGGTTGGCGCAGGAAGGAGTGTCTTTTCTGATCGTGGATGAAAGCCAGCGCGTTGGCGACAGTTGGCGCAACCGGTACGACTCGCTTGCCCTGTTCACGCCGCGAAGTCTCAACGCCCTGCCTGGGAAGGGGCTTGATGGCGATCCCGACGGCTATCCTTCCCGCGACGAATTCGCGGACTATCTCGCCAATTATGCCCTGCACTACAACCTTCCAGTCCAGACCAACTTTCGGGTAACGAGCCTGGATATCGAGGCTGAGACGCTCTTTCGGGCCAAGGGAGCAGACGGCAGCGTAATTCTCGCGCGTGGGGTGGTCGTGGCAACGGGAGGCTTTCAGGTGCCGGTCATCCCGGAGATCGCTAAGACCTTTTCATCCCAAGTCCGACAGCTAACGCCGGAAACCTACAAAGGTCCCGCTGATGTCGAACATGGACCAGTTGTGGTGATTGGAGATGGCGCTTCGGGGCGCGACATTGCATTTGAGTTGTCGGCGTTTAAATCTGTTATCCTTTCCCGCGGGCGAAATCGCCGGTTGCTGCCAGAAAAGCTATTGGGAATTAGCACGTGGAAATGGCTGAAAGCGCTCGGCCTTTTGCGTGTCGGACCCAATTCGCTGTTGGGCAGGATCATGCGCAAGTCCGATCCATTTCCAAACCGAGAACGAAGCGACCGAGATCTCAAAAAAAGGGGTGTAGTGCTGGCGTCACGGTTGATCGGAGCCGATGGAAAACATGCGGTTTTTGCTGATGGCAGCGCGCTCGACGTCGGCGCAGTGATATGGTGCATCGGATATCGCGACGATTTCACGTGGCTGATGATCAAAGCTGCCAAGGATCAAACCGGAAGCATTGTCGTGAACGACGGCAGAAGTCCGGTGCCAGGTCTCTTTTTTATCGGGCGGCCGTGGCAACGAAATCGCGCATCGGCGCTGGTGACAGGATCGGCAGAGGACGCACAGCGGCTGGTCGATGACCTGGAGCAATACTTGTCGAACACCCGGCAGGGCGAAGGGTCGATCGCGTTGGTTGCGGAATGAACAATCGTTAGCGGGATCAACTGCGAGTGCCGGATGTCGGGGTTTGGGAGAGGAGCGAGCGACGGCCGAAATGAGGGTGCGTTGCCGCCCGGCGGTTTCGGGCAACGGCTGACTTTCTGGAATTAGGTAGGCGTTGGATGAACCTGACGTTGTCCTGCAAAGACTATTCAGGGGCGACCAGGTCAGCAGGGATTGTCAGTCGATCCCTGTGTCCCCAAAATTCCGGAAACCAGTTCGTGGAACATCGCGTCGATTTTGTCCACCGCCTGGGGAGACTCGCGGTCGAGCCACCACCGTACCAAAGAGATCAGCACATCCACCAGTAAGGCCGCCCGCAGGTTGCGGGGAACGCCC
>NZ_RZMW01000046.1:0-2851 GCF_003992625.1 Pelagibacterium lentulum
GCTTCCTGTGCGGCAATCACCTCTTGGGCAAGCGCGCGAACCTCCGGATCGGTTCCATGCTTGAGAACGACATTTGCCATGTCGATCGCACCCTGGTGATGCGGGATCATGCCGCGCATGAAATCGACATCGGCATCACCGGTAAATTCGATAGCCATGTCGGCATGCATCCGGTCGTTTGCTTCCTGATAGGCGCGGATGACCGGATCGTCTGAAGAGCGTACAGAGATATGGACGCCATGGGTGTCATGACCTGCGTGTGTATTTTGGCCGGCATTGCCCGTTTGCGCCTGCGCGAAAGAAAGGCTGGCCGCGGCGATGATAGCGCCACCGATAAAGATTGGGGTGAGCTTGTTCATTCTGGCTTTCTCCAAATGGTGCGTACGGGCAATCAGCTCGCCGGGGTAGCGGGATAACCGGCCTCTTTGAGACTGCCCTCAAATGCATCACGAGGGTGATCGGATAGGATTTCGACCTTTCGCGTGGCGGGATCGGCAGTGACCCTGGCCATAGGGTCCACCGATTGAATCGCCCTGGTAACACTGCTGGCACAACCGCCACAGGTCATGTTTTCGATATGGAAGTGCATGAGAAACTCCTCTGTTTCGGTCTCACGCTTTTTCATATGGGGCTTCCCACTGTTGGAAGGTCAAGAGATCAAAAAACTTTCGGAATACCCATTGACCTTCCCATCGTTGGAAACCCCACCTTCCTTCGCGAACGAAATATTCGAAGCGGAGAAGAAAAATGAACGCTCCCGTAAAAGACCACTCGGCGGCTGCCCAGATTATCGGTCTGCCGATCGAAGGCATGACCTGTGCCTCATGTGTTGGCCGCGTTGAAAAGGCGCTCAAGGCCGTGCCCGGCGTCGAAAGCGCCACCGTCAATCTCGCCACGGAACGGGCCGATGTCATGGCTTCCGGACCGGTGGATCGTCAAGCGCTGGTCCGCAGCATCGAGGAGGCCGGCTATTCCGTTCCGTCCGCTGCCACCGAGCTCGCCATTGACGGCATGACCTGTGCCTCCTGCGTTGGGTCCGTGGAGCGCGCCCTGAAAGCTGTTCCCGGCGTGGTCTCGGCAACAGTAAACCTTGCAACTGAGCGGGCAGTAATCCAGGGCAATGTGGATGTGGCGCTGCTCGTCAAGGCGGTCGAGGGGACGGGTTACAGCGCAAAGGCCGTTGATCGAAGCGGCGCTGACGACGGGGAAGCCGCTGCCCGTAAAGAAGCCGAGACGATTGCTCTGAAGCGCGACGTCACACTGGCGGCTCTGCTGACCCTGCCTGTCTTCATTCTCGAAATGGGTTCGCACACGATCCCTGGAATGCATGATCTGGTCATGGGAACGATCGGGATGCAGTGGAACTGGTACATCCAGTTCGCTCTGGCCACGCTTGTGCTGTTCGTTCCTGGCATCCGTTTCTATGAGAAGGGCTTTCCCGCACTGTTGCGCGGCGCCGCCGACATGAACTCGCTGGTCGCCGTCGGCACCATGGCAGCCTATCTCTATTCGCTCGTCGCCACATTCGCGCCGGCGTTCCTTCCGGCGGGGACGGTCAACGTCTACTTCGAAGCTGCGGCAGTCATCGTCACGCTCATTCTGCTCGGCCGCTTCCTGGAGGCCCGCGCCAAGGGAAGGTCGTCCGAAGCCATCAAACGCCTGGTCGGCCTGCAGGCCAAAACGGCAAGCGTGCGCCGCGACGGACGGGTTCAGCAGGTGGACATTTCTGACGTTGTCTCCGGCGACATCATCGAGGTGCGGCCGGGCGAGCGTATCCCCGTGGACGGCGAAGTGGTCGATGGCGACAGCTATGTCGATGAATCGATGATCACCGGCGAACCGATCCCCGTCGCTAAATCGGCCGGCAGCGAGGTGGTTGGCGGCACCGTAAACCAGACGGGGGCCTTTGCCTTCCGGGCAACGGCCGTCGGCAGCGCCACCATGCTGGCGCAGATCATCCGGATGGTCGAAGAGGCTCAAGGCTCCAAGCTGCCGATCCAGGCGATGGTCGACAAGGTGACCATGTGGTTCGTGCCTGCCGTCATGGCAGTTGCAGCCGCCACCTTCCTGGTCTGGCTGTTCTTCGGTCCTTCGCCCGCGCTCACTTTTGCACTCGTCAATGCCGTGGCCGTGCTCATCATTGCCTGCCCCTGTGCGATGGGCCTGGCCACACCAACCTCGATCATGGTCGGCACGGGACGCGGCGCGGAGATGGGCGTTCTCTTCCGCAAGGGCGAAGCGCTCCAGCTACTGCGCGAGGCCAAGGTCGTGGCGCTCGACAAGACGGGCACGCTGACCGAAGGCAGGCCTGCCCTAACCGATCTTGAACTGGTGGACGGATTTGACCGCGCAACCGTCCTTGCGCAGATTGCAGCCGTCGAGGCAAAATCCGAGCACCCGATTGCCCGCGCTATTGTCGAGGCGGCAGAAGCGAAGGGGTTACGCCTGCCGGCCGTCGCCCGGTTCGCTTCAGTCACGGGTTTTGGCGTGAAGGCAGAGGTCGAAGGCTCCCGCATCGAAGTCGGTGCCGACCGCTATATGCTCGAACTCGGCCTCGACGTCGGTGCCTTTGCGGACACGGCCGCCAAGCTGGCCGATGAAGGCAAGTCGCCGCTTTATGCGGCCATCGACGGCAAGCTGGCCGCAATCATTGCAGTATCCGATCCCATCAAGGACACCACGCAAGAGGCTATTGCCGCCCTGCACCGGCTGGGGCTGAAAGTGGCAATGATTACCGGCGACAATCGCCGCACCGCCGAGGCCATCGCCCATCGGCTGGGGATAGACGAGGTGATTGCCGAGGTTCTGCCAGAAGGCAAGGTCGACGCTGTTCGCCGCCTCAAGCAGCAAC
>NZ_RZMW01000046.1:2943-6734 GCF_003992625.1 Pelagibacterium lentulum
CATCGCGCTGTCCAAAGCGACGATCAGGAATATCAGGCAAAATCTGTTCTGGGCATTTGCTTACAACACGGCGCTGATCCCTGTTGCTGCCGGTGTGCTCTACCCCGCCTACGGCATACTGCTCTCCCCCATGCTGGCCGCTGGAGCGATGGCTTTATCCAGCATCTTTGTTTTGGCCAATGCCCTTCGACTGCGCCGTTTCAAGGTGCCGATCACAGCCGAACTTTCGTCCCGGCCACAAGCTGCTGGCGTTCGCCTGGCACCCGCCGAGTGACAATGCCGATCCCCGAGGTCTCGCCGGCCCCGGAATCCGCCATGCAGACATACCGACTGGAAAGCAAAAAACCGATGTTGACCATCTACACCACTCCCACCTGCCCCGATTGCCGGGCCCTCAAGGCCTGGCTCGACCACCAAGGCGTGTCCTATCAAGAACGCGACCTTTCCGATCAGGCGGTGATGGAAGAGGCTAAAGCACGATACGGCGTGCGGGTGGCCCCCATCACGGTTCTCGGCGATTGGTTCACCTACGGCACCTTCCAGAAACAGCAGCCCGAGATCCGTGCTATCTTGCAAAAGGAGGGGCTGATTGCCAGCCACGGTCGACCGACATTTGAAGGACAACAGGTTAGTCTTCCGCAGGTAGAACAAGCCATCGACGTGGCTTCGGGGCAGACAATCCTCAACGCTGCCCTCGAACAGGGCATCCCCTATCCGCACTGTTGTCGATCCGGGCGGTGCGGCAAATGCAAGTCGAGGCTGATCAGTGGCGAAGTTTCGCTGCTCGAACACACGGGTTTTGCGCTCTCGGATCAAGAGAAGGCGGAAGGCATGATACTGGCCTGCTGCGCATTGCCAAATGGACCAGCCACGGTTGAGTGGTTGGGCGCCCAGCACGAACTGCCCGACCATCCCTTACGGAGGCTGCAGTGCCGGGTGTCGGCCATCGACCACATGACCCACGATATTTGTCGCCTTCGCCTTGCGCTCGATGGTCAAATGTTCCGCTTCTCTGCAGGTCAGCATGCACAACTGTCGCTGCCCGGAGTTCCTGCGCGCGACTACTCAATGGCAAACCGCCCGGACATGGGTGAACTCGAATTCCATATACGCCGCGTTCCGGATGGCCAGACGTCCAGCTTCATCCATTCGCGTCTCAAGGTGGGTGATCCAGTCACACTCGAAGGACCGTTCGGGGCCTCACAGTTACGCCACGAGCATACCGGGCCGATCCTTGCAGTCGCCGGTGGTTCAGGACTGGCGCCCATCCTGTCAATCGTTGAGACAGCGCTTGAACTCGGCATGCGCCAACCAATTCATATATATTTCGGCGTGCGCGCAGAGCGCGATCTTTACCTTCTGGAGCACTTCCGGTCCCTCGCCCACCTCCATGAACACCTGACATTCACACCGGTGTTGTCGGACCAAGGGGCAAGCGACTATCGCACTGGAATGGTCAGCGCTGCGGTTGCCAAGGATCTGGACAATCTCCAAGACTGGAAGGCCTACGTTGCCGGGCCGCCGGCCATGGTCAAGGCGACAACAATCGCCCTGGCGAACGCTGGACTACAATCACGCAACCTTCACGCCGACATCTTCTTTTCACCAGAACAATCTTCCAGGGCCCCGACACCCGAGAAAGGCAACGAACATGAATATCGGTGAAGCCGCACGCGCATCCGGAGTATCGGCAAAAATGATCCGGTATTACGAGCAGACCGGCCTGATCCCACAGGCTGAGCGCAAGGCATCGGGCTACCGGGACTACTCCACCCGCGACGTTCACATGCTGCGTTTCGTACGCCGGGCCAGGGATCTTGGCTTTTCGGTCGCCGAGATCGACGAGCTATTGCATTTGTGGCGTGATCGCAGTCGCCAAAGTGCCGAAGTCAAGCGCATTGCGCTCGATCACGTTGCAGGCCTCAAACACAAAATCACCGAACTGGAAGAGATGGTGGCCACGCTCTCCCATCTGGCCGAGAGCTGCAATGGCGATCATCGACCCGACTGTCCAATTCTCGATGACCTCGAAAATGCACAGGAGTCGACAGCCGAGGCGAACCAACCGCGCCGCGGCGCAATCGATCGCGTTGTTCTTTAGGATTGGGGTGGGCGGCCGTTTGGCTTCGCCCTTCCACGGATACCGTAGACTCCCCTCCAGCAGTACCTTCCGTCGAAGCCTGTGCTCGAACTCGAGCAATATTGACGGTTTTGGGTTTCGATCAATTGCGCCTCTCCCAACAAGCGCTCCGCTTCTCCTCAATCAGCATGGACGGGTTTCGGTAATGGACGAGGAAGACATTCAAATTCAGAAGGCACAACTGGCAAGAACCGCACCAACGACCCGAGTTGATGTTCTCGTCATAGGCGCTGGACAAGCCGGCCTTGCGACTGGGTATCGGTTGGCGCAGGAAGGAGTGTCTTTTCTGATCGTGGATGAAAGCCAGCGCGTTGGCGACAGTTGGCGCAACCGGTACGACTCGCTTGCCCTGTTCACGCCGCGAAGTCTCAACGCCCTGCCTGGGAAGGGGCTTGATGGCGATCCCGACGGCTATCCTTCCCGCGACGAATTCGCGGACTATCTCGCCAATTATGCCCTGCACTACAACCTTCCAGTCCAGACCAACTTTCGGGTAACGAGCCTGGATATCGAGGCTGAGACGCTCTTTCGGGCCAAGGGAGCAGACGGCAGCGTAATTCTCGCGCGTGGGGTGGTCGTGGCAACGGGAGGCTTTCAGGTGCCGGTCATCCCGGAGATCGCTAAGACCTTTTCATCCCAAGTCCGACAGCTAACGCCGGAAACCTACAAAGGTCCCGCTGATGTCGAACATGGACCAGTTGTGGTGATTGGAGATGGCGCTTCGGGGCGCGACATTGCATTTGAGTTGTCGGCGTTTAAATCTGTTATCCTTTCCCGCGGGCGAAATCGCCGGTTGCTGCCAGAAAAGCTATTGGGAATTAGCACGTGGAAATGGCTGAAAGCGCTCGGCCTTTTGCGTGTCGGACCCAATTCGCTGTTGGGCAGGATCATGCGCAAGTCCGATCCATTTCCAAACCGAGAACGAAGCGACCGAGATCTCAAAAAAAGGGGTGTAGTGCTGGCGTCACGGTTGATCGGAGCCGATGGAAAACATGCGGTTTTTGCTGATGGCAGCGCGCTCGACGTCGGCGCAGTGATATGGTGCATCGGATATCGCGACGATTTCACGTGGCTGATGATCAAAGCTGCCAAGGATCAAACCGGAAGCATTGTCGTGAACGACGGCAGAAGTCCGGTGCCAGGTCTCTTTTTTATCGGGCGGCCGTGGCAACGAAATCGCGCATCGGCGCTGGTGACAGGATCGGCAGAGGACGCACAGCGGCTGGTCGATGACCTGGAGCAATACTTGTCGAACACCCGGCAGGGCGAAGGGTCGATCGCGTTGGTTGCGGAATGAACAATCGTTAGCGGGATCAACTGCGAGTGCCGGATGTCGGGGTTTGGGAGAGGAGCGAGCGACGGCCGAAATGAGGGTGCGTTGCCGCCCGGCGGTTTCGGGCAACGGCTGACTTTCTGGAATTAGGTAGGCGTTGGATGAACCTGACGTTGTCCTGCAAAGACTATTCAGGGGCGACCAGGTCAGCAGGGATTGTCAGTCGATCCCTGTGTCCCCAAAATTCCGGAAACCAGTTCGTGGAACATCGCGTCGATTTTGTCCACCGCCTGGGGAGACTCGCGGTCGAGCCACCACCGTACCAAAGAGATCAGCACATCCACCAGTAAGGCCGCCCGCAGGTTGCGGGGAACGCCC
>NZ_RZMW01000047.1:0-1592 GCF_003992625.1 Pelagibacterium lentulum
GAATAGCCGGCCTCCTCGATGCTGCGGACCAGCGCTTGACGATCCACCGGTCCGGAAGCCATGACATCGGCCCGTTCCGTGGCGAGATTGACGGTGGCGCTTTCGACGCCGGGCACGGCCTTGAGCGCCTTTTCAACGCGGCCAACACATGAGGCACAGGTCATGCCTTCGATCGGCAGACCGATAATCTGGGCAGCCGCCGAGTGGTCTTTTACGGGAGCGTTCATTTTTCTTCTCCGCTTCGAATATTTCGTTCGCGAAGGAAGGTGGGGTTTCCAACGATGGGAAGGTCAATGGGTATTCCGAAAGTTTTTTGATCTCTTGACCTTCCAACAGTGGGAAGCCCCATATGAAAAAGCGTGAGACCGAAACAGAGGAGTTTCTCATGCACTTCCATATCGAAAACATGACCTGTGGCGGTTGTGCCAGCAGTGTTACCAGGGCGATTCAATCGGTGGACCCTATGGCCAGGGTCACTGCCGATCCCGCCACGCGAAAGGTCGAAATCCTATCCGATCACCCTCGTGATGCATTTGAGGGCAGTCTCAAAGAGGCCGGTTATCCCGCTACCCCGGCGAGCTGATTGCCCGTACGCACCATTTGGAGAAAGCCAGAATGAACAAGCTCACCCCAATCTTTATCGGTGGCGCTATCATCGCCGCGGCCAGCCTTTCTTTCGCGCAGGCGCAAACGGGCAATGCCGGCCAAAATACACACGCAGGTCATGACACCCATGGCGTCCATATCTCTGTACGCTCTTCAGACGATCCGGTCATCCGCGCCTATCAGGAAGCAAACGACCGGATGCATGCCGACATGGCTATCGAATTTACCGGTGATGCCGATGTCGATTTCATGCGCGGCATGATCCCGCATCACCAGGGTGCGATCGACATGGCAAATGTCGTTCTCAAGCATGGAACCGATCCGGAGGTTCGCGCGCTTGCCCAAGAGGTGATTGCCGCACAGGAAGCAGAGATCGCAATGATGCGTGAATGGCTGACCGCTCGAGGCCACTGATCGGGTGATGAGGCAGGGAGATTCGCTGTTCCCTCATCCACGGGAATGCAACGGGTAGCTGAGAAGTGGGTTTGCAGCGCGGCTCCAGGCTGTAGCCAATGTGTTGGTGCGGGCCACAGTCACCCATGCCAAGTCCCCTCAGGTTGCATGGGGCGTTGAGGTTGAGAGGCTCTCACGCTCATCGCTGGCATGAATGGTCAAGGAGAATCCATATGAACCAGAATGTTCAACCGTTAGAGAAAACGGCCACGCTTTACCGGATGGTGATGCCCGAACATGTCTGTCCCTATGGCATCAAGTCGAAATGGCTGCTCGAATCCCAAGGCTATACGGTCGCAGATCATCATCTGACCACGCGCCAGCAGACTGACGCCTTCAAGGCCGAGCATGATGTCGACACCACGCCACAGGCCTTCATTGGTGACAAGCGCGTCGGCGGCTATGACGCGTTGCGGGAACATTTTGGCAAGACTGTCATCCGCGAAGGTGACACGACCTATCGGCCGGTCATCGCCATATTCTCGGTGGCGTTCCTGATGGGAATTGCGATTTCCTGGGCGACCCTCGGAACG
>NZ_RZMW01000047.1:1642-29272 GCF_003992625.1 Pelagibacterium lentulum
CTTCGCCGAAACGCTTGCGGGCCTCTTGATGCTGGCCGGCGCGCTCATGTGGCTCTCTGTCCCTCTCGCGTTGTTCATCGGCTCGGTTGGCGCCGCTTCGGTGTTCAAGGCCGTCTATATCGATAGGCGAGAGCTTAAGTGCGCCTGCGTGGGGGGCGGCTCGAACGTACCGCTTGGCTTCGTCTCGCTGACCGAGAACCTCATGATGATCGCGATGGCCGTCTGGATGGTTGCCAAGCCTATTTTCATTTCAGGCGTCGTAGGACATTGAGAAGAATGACCGGGATCGATGTTGCTCAAATGACCGCATCTGGCGCCGAGAGACGACAAAAGGCTGCAATGGCCCTCCTTGTGTGAGGCCTAGCATTCGTCGTCCTGTTTATCTTTGATGCCGTGTTGGGCCTTCCAACAGCCGCGAATTTGGCATTGGCGTTGCTGCTTGCTGTACCTTGTGGCGCGACAACATGGGCAATTGCGATAAGATGTATAGAAGTGGAAGCAGCCTTAAAGGAATAGGCCTCACAAATGGGTGCGTCGGGAAATTCGGAACAAACCTATAGGAAGCTCTAGGGGCGCGCTTCGTTCGAAATATGTTATTGGGTGTCAGGGTGCGAGCGGAGCTCACATTTCCATGCCTTCACTGCGGACCGGGTCAATGTTGACGACCACTTTCAGGACGCTTGGTTGTTGGTTGGCGTGGCTAAGAAGGTGGACCAGATTTGGCTTGCTTAGGTAAGCCTCTGGTTTGCGGGTTCTCGGGCGGAGGAACTGGGAATCAGACCCAACCTTCGTCACATCATAAAATGCTGGTTTGGAACGTGATATTTTAACGCCGGTACCGCTTCAAAGTCAGATATCTCTCACCTCGCCACCATCTCCTGATCCGACCAGTATGTCAGCTGTACTCTTCGGTCTACCCTGCAAGCGGCCAGATCAGCGGGATAACTAGCACAGTCGCTACGCCAATGATTAAGTTCATCGGCGCACCGATCCTCACGAAGTCGAGGAACCGATATCCACCAGCACTATAGACGAGCGTATTTGTCTGATACCCGATCGGCGTCGCAAAGCTTGCGCTCGCACCGAACATCACCGCGACAATGAAGGGTCGCGGGTCTAGGCCAAGCTGCACGGCAACGCCCGCAGCGATTGGTGCCATGAGGACGGCGACGGCATTGTTGGTCACCAGCTCAGTCAGGATTGAGGTCAGGGCATAGACCAGGACAAGCGCTACGATCGGATGTGTGGTCGCAAGCAGAGGCGATACCCCGCCGACGATCAGCGTGAGAGCCCCGGACTGCTGTAGCGCGCTCCCCAAGGTCAACATGGACACGATCAATAGCAGCAGACGGCCGTCGATGGCTCCGATCCCCTCGTCAGCATCGATGCACTTCGTCAGAAACACAATCGCAACCCCGACCAAGGCCAGCGTCAGGATCGGTGCGACGTTCAGCGCAGCCAGCGCCACCACGGCCGCCATTGTGCCAAGGGCAACAGGTGCTTTCGAACGGCGGAAGGCACGCGAGACAACTGGCGACAGCATGATCAGGCGCTCTTCATCGACGAGGCGCGCAATGTCGTCCAGGGTGCCGTTGAGCAGCAGGGTATCGCCGACATCAAGGCGCTGCACCGAAAGGCGCATGTCAAGCGCCGTACCATTTCGGTGCAGCGCGATCGGATAGACGCCGAAGCGGCGACGCCAGTGCAGCCGACCGATCATCCTGTGGAGTGCACGGGTGTTCGGACCAACCAGAACCTCGACCACCGACGTGCGTCGGACTGTCGACGGCTCTGTACCAGCGATCGCTTTGCCCGCTACCGCGCCATCGCGAAACCCCATGAGCTCCGCCTCCCGGGTTGCGAGCACCACGATGTCCCCCACCTGGAGGCCAGTCTCGCCCAGCGTCTGCCGGTAAGAAACATCCCCCCGAACAAGATCGATCACCCGGCTGCCACCATTCTGGAAATCACCAATCTTCAAGGGTGGCGTACCGATCAGTGGCGATCCGGCAGGAATGAACAGTTCGACCAACCATCTGCGCTGATCCCGATCAGGGAGACTGGATCCGGCAGTCGTTCGGATCGGCAGGAAGCGCGGCGCCGCAACTGCAAGAAAGGCCGCACCGATCACGGCAACGACGATTCCGAGAGGCGCAATTTCGAAGATTCCGAAGGGTGCCAGTCCAAGATCCCGGGCGACCCCGTCAACCAAAAGGTTGGTGGATGTTCCGATGAGCGAACAGGTTCCACCGAGGATGACCATATAGGACAAAGGGATCAGCAGGTGAGAGGTTGCAATCTTCATCTCGCGCGCCAGCGTAATCACGACCGGGATCAGCACCATGACAACCGGCGTGTTGTTCATGAAGGCCGAAGCGACGGCAGCAGAGCCGAAGAACAAGCCTATCGTCAGCTTCGGATGCGTCGAGGAATATCGGCCAAGGACGCCGCCCACGGTCTCGAGAACGCCTGTTCTGACCAGAGCTGCGCTCAGTACGAACATTGCCCCGATGGTCGCGGGCGCCGGATTGGCGATCGATGCAAGGACGTCTTCGGGTCCGACAAGTCCGATCGCGATCGCTGTGACTGCGCCGCAGAACGCAACGATTTCCGGCGGCTGGATTTCCAGCGCGAAGGCAATGAAAACCCCGAGGAGCAGCAAGATCGCAGCATAGGGAGCCAGAACGATCAGATCGAGTGGCATGGGACAGTCTCACTTCGCGCGCATGTGCCTTCAGGATACTGCAATCGAGGGGCGCATGGGAATCGGCTTGTGGGATTCATGATAGAATGACCGATTGAAGGATGACTATGGCACCCTTAACGAGGCCAACAACGACTCCTGAGACGACCCCAAGCCCGGCAACCCCAATCAGTCCCCCCACAATCGCCGCGACCCCGTCGCGCTCGAGAACTGCCAGCGCCATGATCGCGATGGCCAAGGCAGGAAGGTTGTTGCCGAACGGGATCGGCAGAAACAGGACCACGGCGAGCACGAAAGCAAACAGGCCTATGACCTGCTTGCCGCGTCGGTTTGTCAGCCAGACCAGCCGCGGACTGACCAGACGTTCAACGCGTCGGATCGAGGGCAGAACGCGCTGCAGTATTCTGGCGAAATCGGCTGGCCGAAAAGACCGGTTGTGCATGACCTGGGGAAGCCACGGCTGGGAATGTCCGCACATCAATTGCCAGCACAGAAAGAGCAACGGTGCGCCGAGCACGGCCGAAATTCCAGGGATTGCGATGGGCAGAGCGACGGGCACCGCAAAGATAAAGAGCAGCGCCCCAAAGGCACGGTTTCCGAAGCCTTCGATCAGATGGCCTATTGAGATGCGCTGGTCGGGTGTGGTGGGGGCGTCTACGATGCCCTGAAGAATGTCAGACAATCTTCCCAGTTTAAGAGCGCCGTCCGGACCCCGTGCGTTCTGGGCCAGGGAAAGATCGTGGGCCTTGTTTTTGGTGAGCATGATCTATCTCAATGGAGGAAAATTTGGGCGCAATTCGCTACTGCGCCGGGAGAGGCTTTGCTCCCGGCGCCGGCTCGCTTAACCTGCTTGCTGCAACGGGTGTACACGCGGGGTCCGGCCAGCCAGCCACGCCAGTACTGGCCCCGACACGAACAACGACGATCCCGTCGCGATCAATACGCCCGCGATCATCGGCCAGGCGAACCCGGCTACGGCCGGCCCACCCCAGATGGCCATAGGCAGCAGCGCCGCCAGTGTCGTGGCGGAGGTGAAGATGCAGCGCCCCAGAACCTGGTTGAGGCTGCGGTCGATCACGACAGCCAGTGGTTCATTGCCCCCGCCGCTGCGCAGATGCTCGCGGATGCGGTCATAGACCACGACCTTATCGTTCACCGAATAGCCGATGAGTGTCAGCAAGGCGACGATGGTGGTCAGGTTCACCTCCCACCCGGTCACCGCGATGACGCCGAAGGTTTTGGTGATGTCGAGAAACAGTACCGCAATGGCCCCGACCGCGAAGTGCCACTCGAACCGAACCCAGATGTAGGTCAGCATGGCCAGCACCGCGAGGGACAGGGCGATCAGTCCCGTCGTGGCAAGCTCGCCGCTGACGGTAGGGCCGACAAGATCGATCTGGTCGAAAATAGTGCCAGGTACGACTTGCGCCGCCGCCGCTTCTACCGCGGCGACCGTGGCCTGTCCTGCCTCGCCCTGCACGCGGATCAGCGCCTCGGTCGGATCGCCAAAAGCCTGCAAGCTGGCGTCCCCTGGCACCTCTGCCGCGAGGGCTGCGCGCAGCTCAGCCAAGGGAATGGGCGCATCAGATCGCATCACCATCTGCACCCCGCCAGTGAAGTCTATGCCGAGGTTCGGGCCTGGCACCACCAGCGCCCCTACCGCCCCCAACGACAACGTCGCCGAGATCGCCAGCGCCAGCCGGCCGCGCCGCATGAACGAGAATGTGCTGGGCAAGGGCACCCTGCCGATCAGCGGAGCGATGGCCATTGGGATACGTCTGCGGCGGCGGACTAGAGCCTCCATCATCATCCGCATCAGTACCACAGCGGTGAACATCGAGACCAGGATGCCTATGGTCATAGTGACTGCAAAACCGCGTATCGCACCAGCGCCGAACATGAACAACAGCACCATCGCAAGAAGAGTGGTGATGTTGGCGTCAAGGATCGTAGACCAGGCCCGCGCATAGCCCTGAATCAGCGCCATGACGGCACTGGCACCTTTCACCGTTTCCTCACGGATGCGGCTGAAGATCAGGATGTTGCTGTCTACCGCGATACCAAGGCACAGGATGATCCCCGCGATGCCCGGAAGCGTCAGCGTGGCGCCGAGCAGGCCAAGAACCGTCAACGTCAACATGACGTTAAGCGCCAGAACGGCGCTGGCAAGCAGACCCCAGCCTCCGTAAAGCCCCACCATCATCGCCACGACCAATGCCAGGCCTACGGCACCGGCAATGAGCCCGGCCTTGATGGAATCCGCTCCGAGCGCGGCGCCGACGCTGCGTTCCTCGATCACACTGAGCGAGGCGGGTAGCGCCCCCGAGGTCAGCAAGACCGCCAGCGTCTGTGCTTGCTCCGCGGTGAACTCACCCGTGATCTGGCCTTGACCGCCGGAAATAGCGGTCTGGATCACCGGGGCTGTCAGCACCTCACCATCCAGAACGACAGCAAAGCGCTGGCCGATGTTGGCCGCCGTGATCTCGGCAAACGTGGTGCCACCTTGCCGATCAAAGGCGAAGGTGACCATGGGCCGCCCGGAGTCCGGGTCGAAGGCCGCGGCCGCCCGGTCCAGCCGGTCGCCCGACAACGCCACGCGATCCTCAACGGGGACACTGCCACTGCCGTCTCGCATCTCCAGCATTGTCACACCGGGCCCGGGACCGGGAGCGACCATTTGGAAGCTCATCTTTGCCGTCGAGCCCAGAAGTTCGCGTAGCTGGCCCGGGTTCTCCACGCCGGGCATCTGAACGAGGATGCGATCGTCGCCCACCCGGCTGATCACCGGTTCGGAGACACCGACCTGATCGACCCGGTGGCGGATCACCTCAAGGCTGCTGTCGGCAGCGGTGGTGGCGGCACGGTCAAGCCCGGCCTCGGTCAGCACCAGCCGCAGCACGCCATCGGACAGGTCCACGGTGAAGTCGGCCGGGCCACCAGGCAACGCAGTCGCGGCGGCGACGTCCTGCAAGGTGGAAAAGAGCGCGTCGTCTGCTGGGGCCGAAAGGGCCTGTCCTTCTGTGCGGATTGCGCCAGGGCTGAGGTTTCGGGTGCTCATCTCAGTGGCAAGGGTTTCGCGCAATTCCTGCAAACGCGATCGCGCAAGATCTTCACGGTTCACAGCGAGCAGCAAATGCGCACCGCCTTGCAGATCAAGGCCGAGTGAAACAGTCTGGCTGGTCGCCCAGTCGGGCAAGGAGCTGCGGACGCTCAAAGGGAGAAAGTTCGGGAGAGCCGTCGCTACTGCGAGAAGCAGCAGGACGATATAGGTCATCACGACCCATGCTGGTCGGTGCATATCGGTATCCTTTGGTTGCCTGAGAGTTCTGTCTGACGGAAAGCGTCAGGCGGCAGGCGGACCCCGGACCGGGGGCAGGATACGGATTGCTACAGGGAGATGTGACAGGTGCCGCGCAGGCGACATCCTGCCGCAACGAAAAGCTGTCTAGTCTGGTCGGCAGCGCCGGGCACCGTAGTGTCCGGCAAATCCTCGTCGGGAAGTTGCCCGCGCAGCAGATGCCGCTGCACAGAGAGGTTGCCCTGAGCCTGCTCGACCTTGCTTTGGGCAACTGGACCGGCATGCGGCAGCGTCCCGTCCGCAGGGCTCTGTGGTACGCCAAATAGCGCGAGGGCAAGCACGAGAAGGAGCTGCGACAGGATCGCGCGCGGTCTCATCGCACCCTGTCCAGCCTCACCTTGACATGGCGCGCGTGTCATCCCTGAGCTGCCCAAATATAGGCCACATAGCCAGCCAGCATCGCCACGCCAACTCCTCGCCCGATCACCGGACGGGCCAGCAGCAGTGCGGTCAGGACCAGCGAGACGGCAATCATCACGGGCAGATCGAAGGTCAGGAACCGCGACGTCACCGGGATCGGCGCGATCAGCGCGGTCAAACCCAGAATGCCGAGCACGTTGAAGATGTTCGAGCCGACGATATTGCCGATGGCGATCTCGGACTGCCGGCGGAAGGCTGCGATCAGCGAGGTGGCAAGCTCGGGCAAGGAGGTGCCGACAGCGACAATCGTGAGACCGATGAATGCCTCCGAGATGCCATAGCCGCGGGCGATGTTCACTGCGCCATCCACAAGCAACCGCGCACCTCCCATCAGGGCGACCAACCCGACAATGATCCACAGGGTCGAGACGAGCGCAGATGCAGGTGCAGGCACGCCGACCTCATCGGTCACCACTTCTCCCGGCTGTCGGTAAGCCCAGACAAGGTAAGCCATTAGACCCGCGACCAGAACCAGTCCGGCGGGTCGCCCCAACTGTCCCATGGCAAAGACCGGCACCAGAACCAGCGCCGCCGCCATCATCACGGCCGTGTCGCGACGCAGCGTCGCGCCCATCACCCTGATCGGCCAGACCAGCGCCGACAGGCCGATGATCAGCAGGATATTGGCAATGTTGGATCCGACGATATTGCCGAGCGCGATATCGGGCACGCCGCGCCAGGCCGCATCGACTGACACCAACAACTCAGGCGTCGAGGTGCCGAAGCCAACGACAGTCAGACCGATCAGCAGCGGCGGGATCGCCATCCGCCGGGCAATGCCCACGCTTCCTCTAACAAGAGCCTCGCCGCCCAAGAACAGGCCGATCAATCCGGCAAGGATGTAAAAATAATCCACGTCGACGGTCCTTGCCGGCGGTTCGTTTCGGCCGCAGCAAGATATGTGTGTTCCATGGGCAGTCCACAAGTCACTGCCCGATCTTAAATCGTAATCGGAGAAAACTGGAAGGTTATTGGGAGCGCTCTGCAATTGCGGTATTTCACCAAGGAATCCCTTGGTCGCACGCGAATCTTCTCGAGCCACCGTGCAATGGTTGGTTGATTCTTGGCCAGGGGTTAGGATATGCCATGGGCGAGCAATGCGGACCCGGTTCGGAATGAGACCTTGACGATGCTGCATTCTCTCATTATATGCAAATCGTTTGCAACTAGGAAAGTGCCGCACGCGCTGTGGACCAAATCATAGGACTTTCTGCTTCCGAACGGACCCGTTCGCCGACGGCAGCATGATAATCGAGCCACTTCTTCTTTTCCTGGTCGGCGTTCTCGTGATCCTGGCGATTATTGCGGCAAACGGCTATTTCGTTGCCCAAGAATTCGCCTACATGGCGGTCAACCGCACACGGCTCGCGGCAAGAGCTGCCGAAGGCGACTTGTCGGCGAAACGCGCTCTGGCTGTCACGCAGCGCACCAGTTTCATGTTGTCGGGAGCACAGCTCGGCATCACCGTTACCGGCTTGCTGGTGGGCTATGTAGCTGAGCCGCTTGTCGGGAACTCGCTCGGCATACTGCTGGGCGGAGCAGGCATTCCGACCGAGGTGGGGGTGGGTGTCGGTACGTTAATGGCGCTGGTGGCGGCCACCATCATTCAGATGATTTTTGGCGAATTGTATCCAAAGAACCTGGCAATCGCCAACCCTGAACCGCTTTCGCGCGGGCTTGCCCGCTCAACCTTGCTCTATATGACGGTGTTTGGTTGGCTCATCAGCTTTTTTGACAAATCCGCAAATCTGCTGCTGCGCGCGCTGCGTATCGAGCCGGTCCACGATCTCGACGTTAGCGCGTCGGCAGACGACCTCCCCCGCATCATTGCCGAGTCTCGCGAAAGCGGAGATTTGCCCATCGAGCTAGCGCTCATGATGGATCGCATGCTGGACTTTCCCGACCGCGACGTCGAGCACGCCATGGTGCCTCGATCGCAGGTGGATTGGGTAAAGCCCGAAACCACACTCCAGGAACTATTGGAATTCATGGCGCGTGCTCACACGCGATATCCGGTAATCGACGAAGAGGATGCACCCGTGGGTGTCGTGCACCTCGCAGATGTACTTGAGCGCCTTTCCAACGGGAATACCAGTGATACCGTTGCTTCGATAATGAGGCCTGCTGTGGTCATCCCCACATTGATGCGGTTGCCTGATGCCCTCAACGAGCTGGTAGGCACGACCAGTCAGCTCGCATGCGTTATCGACGAATATGGTGGCTTCGCCGGCGTGCTCACCATCGAAGACCTTGCCATGGAAATTGTCGGTGAAATCACCGACGAGTACGACGATGAAATCGGCGACTCTGTCATCCCGCAGGGCGACGGCGTCTGGATGATGGATGGTGACGTCCATCTGGACGAGGTTGAACGCGCTATCGGATTTGACTTGCCGCGCGGTGATGCCGAAACGGTGGCAGGAATGCTTATTGCTGAACTGGGAGCGTTGCCAACAGAAGGCGATACAGTGACTGTCGTGTTGCCCCTGGACCCCTCCGAGATCGTTTCGGCCAATCCGATGCGACGCCGGATCGAGGTTGATGTTCTGCGCGTAGAACGACACGTGCCGACCGAGGTACGCGTAAGACTGGTCGAGGCTTTGACGCCGGAGGCCAAGCAATGACCGATCCGGCAATTATTATCCTTGTGACCATCGCTCTGATCGCCCTGAGCGGGTTTTTCGTCATCATCGAGTTTGCGTTGCTGGGAGCACGACGGCAACGCCTCGAAGAGCTTGCCGTCACGAGCCGCTCAGCTCGCGCCGCGTTGCGCGGAATGAATGATCTGACCCTGATGCTCGCCGGAGCGCAACTGGGCATTACCGCCTGCACATTTGCGTTGGGTGCGGTGACCAAGCCAGCCGTTGATGCCTGGCTGGGTCCCGCGTTCATTATCTGGGGCATGCCAGACTGGGCTGCCGGCGGCACGGCATTTGCACTGTCGCTCTTTGTGGTCACCTTTCTGCATCTTGTCGTTGGCGAGATGGCACCCAAATCCTGGGCCATTGCACACCCGGAGACCTCTGCCCTGGCCATTGGTGTAATCTCGCGCGCCTATATCTGGCCACTGCGACAGCTGTTGGTTCAGGTCAATCGAATTGCGAACCGGCTGGTGAAGGCCAGCGGCGTCGAGCCCGTGGAGAGCGCGGCCGTAGGCGGCCAGGACATCGCGACCATTCGGCAGCTGGTCGAGCACTCGGCGAAGGTTGGCAAACTCTCGCCACACCTGCAGCAACAGATCTCGGGGCTCATCGACCTAGGCACTATACCGGTAAGTGCGCTTGTAGCGCAGGGAGCCGACCTGACCGATGTTGGACCCCAGGCAACCGTCGGAGACGTGCGATCGACTGCGCTGCGTTCTGGACATATGCGTATCCCGATGTTTGGCGTGGATCAGTCTCCCTCTTTGGTTGTGCACGTGCGCGATACGCTGTTGTCGCCCGACGACAGGCCAGCAATCGAGATCGCCAGACCCGCTTTCATGCTATCTGCACAAACCCCCGTTTACGAAGCGCTCTCCAGTATGCGAGCGGCGAGCGTGCAGCTCGCGGTTGTATTGGACGGCTCGGCAACTCTTGGGGTCGTTACTCTGGCCGACATTCTCAGGCATGTGCTTCCAGCAAGTGTGGCTGCCCTGCAGTCACCCGCGGAGCTCTGATCTGCATAACAAGTCTGGCAAGTGTAACCGTTCGTCCGGTTAGCGAGACGGAGCAGGCTCAAACGATTAGGGCGAAAATCAGCCAAAGAAGAGCGATTGCGCGGGTGATCTCTCTATGGAGCGGCTTGCTCGTTGCCGAGGCCCTCCAGACCGCAACCAGAATGAAACCGCTGTATGGCCAATTCACCAGATAGGCCATAACAATCAACCACGTGGGAGCATTGTTGAGGCTCAAGGCTACGATTAGTGCAAAGCTCAGCAGCATCAAACACGATCCGATGAAGATCATGTCGCGCCAGAATACCACCGAGAGGGAGACTGTACCGGCAAGTCGCGCGGTGAAATACGATGTTACCACTGCGGCCGCACTAGAATCACTCTAAGTTTTGTACTTGTCACTGAGGAGGGATAGCGCTCTTTATGGTCAGCCAATGGCGTACCTAATAGTCCAGCCGATTGGACTGACGTGGTCTATCACGTTGAGGGCTGTTGCCTCAAGCACCTAAGCTGGTCTTCTCTGCGGTCTATGCCGGGGCAGGGGAAGGAAAGACCGGCCCGAACACGACTTTTGCGAGCATAAGGGATGCATCTGTATTGGCGCGCACTTGCTGACGTGCAATATGGTCAACCTTCTTCATTGCCGAGCCACTCATCACATGATCTGGACTTATCTGCTTATGCTTTCCGTAGTGCAGGGCGTGACGGAATTCCTGCCAGTCAGTTCCTCGGCGCATCTGATCCTGGCGCGCGATCTGTTTGCCGCCCTCGGTGTGCCGATGTGGGAGGGAAGTCAGGCCGACGAACTGGCGCTCGACATCGCGCTGCATGTGGGCTCACTCGGCGCCATCCTGCTTTATTTCTGGCGCGATTTGGCGCAGCTTTTTGTCGGGCTGGCCGATGCCGTGCGGCTGAAGGGAACTGCCGCCTCGCGCATGCTGGTACTTCTGGTTTCCGCCACCCTGCCGATCCTCGTCGTCGGTTTCCTGATAAAGGACGTGGTCACCTTCATGTTGCGCTCGGCCGAGATTATCGCCTGGACCACGATCATCTTCGGGCTGCTTCTCTACGTCGCGGACCGCCGACCTGAGCGCGAGGACGATATCGGGCAGATGAACTTCCGCCAGGTGATCGTGATCGGCCTTGCCCAGTGCTTGGCGCTGATCCCCGGCGTTAGCCGCTCCGGCATCGCCATGACGGCGGGCCGCATCGTCGGCCTCGACCGGCAGCTTTCGGCGCGTTTTGCGCTGCTCCTTTCGCTGCCAACCATCGCCGGCGCGGGCCTGCTGGGCACAATCGACCTTTATCGTGCCGGCGACGCCCGCCTGACGGGTGAGGCGCTGATGGGCGGGTTCTTGGCCTTCATCGCGGCATGGATCGCAGTGGTGCTGTTGATGAACTGGTTGAAGCGCTTTTCTTATACGCCCTTCGTGTTCTACCGGCTGGCGCTCGGCTTTTTTCTCCTAGTGCTCATCTATGGCTTTGGTTGGTCGCCGGGCTCGTAAGTTTGGCTACGCGCATTCCGCTCACATCGAGTGCTTGCATCACCACGCCGAGACGGCAGCGCTGCAGTCATGGGTCTCATGGTCGAGTTTCAGCTCAGGCGCCGTTCACGTGGCGCCGCATAAAATCGTTCTGACCAACAGACAGTCGACCGCGCCAACCGATGCATTGTTTCTGTATCGATGCTAAACTTGAGGGAACACTGCCCGTTTCTTCCACAAGGACCTGCAATTGGACCGGCTCGACTGTGACCGCATGTTTGTCGCCGTAATGGAGACGGGAAGCTTTACCGCTGCCGCCGAGCGGCTTGCAACAAGCTCGGGGCAGGCTTCCAAACTCGTCTCCCGCCTCGAAACCGAATTGGGTGTGCGCCTGCTCAATCGCACCACACGCTCGATATCGCCGACCGAGGCCGGCAAGGCGTATTTCGACCGTCTGCGGCTGCTGCTTGAGGAATATGACCATCTCGATGTGTCGGTCCGCGACGTTTCCCAAACGCCACGAGGCAGGCTTCGCCTCACCGCACCGCTTTCCTTCGGTGTGATCGAGCTCACCCCCGCGCTCAACGATTTTGCGCTGCGCTATCCCGAGATCGAGCTCGATGTAAGCTTTTCGGACCGGGTCACCAATCTTGTTGACGAAGGCTTTGACATGGCCATCCGCATCGGACGGCCTGCGGATTCCAGTCTGGTGGCGCGTAAGCTCTGCGATGTGCGCATTGTGGTGGTCGGCGCCTCTTCCTACATCGATCGGATGGGTGAGCCTGGCTCGCCGGACGAGCTGATAAAGCACACCTGCGTCATCGATACCAACTTTCGCGAGCCTGACCGCTGGCCATTTCGCTCCCCGACCGGAGACGTCGTGATGGCCCAGGTGGCCGGGCGCATGCGCTATTCGAATGCCGAGGCGTGTTTGCGCGCGGCAGAGGCCGGACTGGGTCTTGCTTTTGTTCCGAGCTTTGTGGCTGGGGCATCCGTTCGGGAAGGCGGTGTCCGTCGCCTCTTGCAGGAATTCGAGACCACACCTTTTCTCGTTCACGCGCTCTACCCCCACAGTCGGCATTTGGCAGCCAAGGTGCGCGTGCTCGTTGACTTTCTTGCCGAGCGCTACCGGGGCATCCCCCATTGGGAACGCGACTGGATACCATTCCTTCCATAACGGATGCGATCATCTTCCATTTGACCCGATTATCATTTGGGAGCAATGAGGCCATCTTCTTCTGGACGACGACGCAGATGCGTCCCAACCAGGAGAACCAACATGAACATTTCCATTCTCGGCACCGGCAATATGGCCAGCGGTCTTGCCGTCCTTTTCGCAAAGAGCGGTCATCAGGTGACCCTCGCCTCACGCGACCCTTCAAAGGCGCGTTCGGTTGCAACCGAGCTCGGCAATAGGATCCAGGCCGGCGATTTCGCCACTGCTTCAGACAATGCCGACATCATCGTTCTGGCCGTTCCGTTTGACGCGGCAGACGAGGTCATCAAGGCCGCTGGCGGTCTTGCCGGCAAGATTGTCATCGACATCACCAACCCGATGACCGCCGACTTTTCCGGCCTGACGGTGGGCCACACAACCAGCGCTGCCGAAGAGATCCAAAAGCTCGCGCCTTCTGCCAAAGTGGTCAAGGCCTTCAACACAGTCTTTGCGTCGGTCCTCCAGAACGGCGGCAAGGTCAACGGACAGCCAGCCACTGTGTTTGTGGCCGGTGACGATGCCGATGCCCGCAATCAGATTGTCGCCCTTGCCCAAAGCGCGGGCCTTAACACTCTGGACACCGGCGCTCTCGCTTCGGCTCGCTATCTCGAGCCCGTTGCCGGTCTTAACATTGCCCTTGGCTATGGGCTTGGTCACGGCACCGACATCGCTCCCACCTGGCAGCGTGCTGCCTGATCTGTTCGATCAAAGGACCAATGCAATGACATACACAACCGCCCATGAACCTGCCCGGCCATCCATTTTCGCCGGGATAGCCAACGCCGATCTGGCCGCCACGCTCCTGCGCATCTCGATGGGTGTCCTGTTTCTCGCCCATGCCGGTCTCAAGATTTTTGTCTTCACACCGGCAGGCACCGCGGGTTACTTCGCCAGCCTGGGGTTGCCCGAACCACTCGCCTATCTCGTCATCGCTGCTGAACTCCTTGGTGGGATCGCCCTGATAGCGGGCTTTTATACGCGCTGGGTGTCCCTGGCGCTGGTGCCGATCCTTTTGGGCTCGATCTATGCCCCGCATGGGGCCGCCGGGTTCTTCTTTTCCAACGAAGGCGGGGGCTGGGAGTTTCCCGCGTTCTGGGCAATCGCACTGATTGTCCAGGCCCTTCTGGGTGACGGCGCCTACGCTCTCAAGCGCAAGCGCGGTTGACCCGAACTTCGGCCGCGGGGATTGCTCCGCGGCCACAGACGAGCGACGCGGTCTCAGAGGAACCTCTCGACGGCTAGCCGATTGGCTTGGTGAACCCGAACACTCAGGAGAAAGAACATGAACAAGATTTCCGAAAAGGTCGCCTTCATAACGGGTGCTGGTCAGGGTATCGGCGAAGCGATCGCCCTGCGCCTGGCGGAGGACGGTTTCGCGATTGCCGTTGCCGACATGAACACGACGTCGGCCCAGTCCGTGGCCGACAAGATCGTGGCGGCTGGGGGCAAGGCCACAGTGGTCGAGGTCAATGTTGCCGACCGCGATTCCGTCTTTGCGGCCGTCGACAAGGCGGCGGACGAACTGGGCGGCCTCGACGTCGTGGTCAACAACGCTGGCGTCGCCCCGATCACCCCGATCGAGGACATCACCCTTGAGACCTATCGTCGTGCCTTCGACATCAATGTCGGTGGCGTGTTGTGGGGCATCCAGGCTGCGGTCAAGACCTTCAAGGCACTGGGCCACGGCGGCAAGATTATCAGCGCGACCTCACAGGCAGGTCACGTCGGAAACCCCGAACTGGCGGTCTATTCCGGGACCAAGTTCGCGGTGCGCGGCATCACCCAGAGCGCGGCGCGAGACCTTGCGGGGCTTGGGATCACCGTCAACGCCTACGCGCCAGGGATCGTGAACACGCCGATGATGCAGAAGGTCGCTCAGGACGTCGCCGACAATGCCGGTGAATCGTTCGACTGGGGCATGGAGCAGTTCGCCAAGAACATCACGCTCAAGCGCATGTCCGAAGCCAGCGACGTCGCGGCAGTCGTTTCGTTCCTCGCCGGTCCTGACTCCGATTACATCACGGGCCAATCCATTGTCGTAGACGGCGGCATGGTCTTCAATTGAGCCGAAGGCACTCTGTGCCGCTCGATGACGGCAAATCAGGGCGTGACTGGCTTCCTTTCCTCCAGGAAGGAGGCCGGCACCTCCCTTCCTCCACAGATTTCAGAAAGGACGGCGGCGATGACGACCGTGACTGAATTCTTCGACATGCACGCTGCGCCCATGCGGATTGGCACGGTCCAGCTCAAGGTCCGGGATCTCGATCGGGTGGCAACTTTCTACACATCGGCTCTCGGCCTTCTTCGGCTATCATCTTCCGATGGGCGCGTCACGCTCGGTACGGCCACAGCGCCGCTGCTGGAGCTGCTGGGCGACCCGACGCTGGCGCCGAACGACCGGCGGCAGGCGGGCCTCTTCCACACCGCATTCCTGATGCCCTCACGCGCCGACCTGGCCCGCTGGCTGGCTCATGCGGTGGCGACGCGCGTGCCGCTTCATGGCGCGTCGGACCACATCGTCAGCGAGGCGATTTATCTCGCGGATCCTGAAGGCAATGGCATCGAGGTCTATGTCGACCGCCCGATCTCCCGCTGGCATGGTCCAGCCGGCGAAATCCGGATGTCGACCGATCCACTCGACACGCAGGCACTCTTGGAGGCCGCTGAGGGAACGGCATGGGCTGGCTTTCCGCAGGACGGCATGATCGGCCACGTCCACCTTCAGGTCGGCGACACGGCGGAAGCTGATCGCTTTTACTCGGGTGTGCTCGGCCTCGACATTGCAACGCGTTATCCCGGCGCGAGCTTTTACGGCAGCGGCGGCTATCACCACCAGCTTGCCGGCAATGTCTGGAACAGCCGTGGTGCCGACAAGCGCTCGGAGGGAACGGCTGGCCTCGACGCCGTCGAAATCATTGTCCGCGACGCCGCCGACCTTACGACCATCGCCGCGCGCGCCGAAACCGCCGGCATCGAAATCAGCAAAGACGATGATGGCCTGACCCTCCACGACCCGTGGGGCACGGCCATCACGCTAGCGAAATGAGACTACGACAATGCTCATGAATGGAAAATGGGTGGCCGACTGGCAGCCTGTGCAAGCAAAGGACGAGAAGGGCGGCTTCGTCCGCCAGACGTCGAGCTTTCGCAACTGGGTTACCCCGGATGGCAGTGCCGGACCGACCGGCGACGGCGGCTTCGCGGCTGAGCGAGACCGCTATCACCTCTACGTCGCGCTGATCTGCCCGTGGGCCTCGCGCACCCTCATCGGGCGCAAGCTCAAGAAGCTCGAGGACGTGGTTTCTGTGTCGGTGGTCGAGCCGGCGCTGACGGATGAGGGCTGGCGCTTCGGCGACTATCCTGGCTCGGACCACGACAAGCTGAACGGCGCCACCCATCTGCACGAGATCTACACCCGCGCCGATCCCGCCACCTCGGGCCGGGCGACAGTGCCGGTCCTGTGGGACAAGAAGCGCGGCACCATCGTCAACAACGAGTCGGCAGACATTTTGCGGATGCTCAATTCGAGCTTCGGCGAGCTGGCCGATGACACATTCGATCTCTATCCCGAGAACCTGCGCGAGGAGATCGACGCACTGAACGCCCGTGTCTATCCGAAGCTCAACAACGGCGTCTACCGCGCTGGCTTCGCCACCACGCAGGTCGCTTATAAAGAGGCCTTCAACGACGTCTTCACCATGCTCGACGAGCTCGAGCACCGTCTCGGTGATGGCTGCGGCTACCTGTTTGGTGATCAGCTAACGGAGGCGGACGTCCGGCTGTTCGTGACGTTGGTGCGCTTCGACGTGGCCTACCATGCCCTCTTCAAATGCAATCTGCGGCGCATCTCCGACTATCCCGCTCTCAGCGCTTACCAGGCGCGCATCCTCGCCATACCTGGCGTGCGGGAGACCGTCAGCATCGACCATATCAAGCGCGGCTACTACTCGATCAAGGCGCTGAACCCCACCGGCATTGTGCCAGTCGGGCCGGAGCTGCCGGTAGCCCTCATGGACACCGCGAAATGAGCCCGAAGCGCATCATCTTTCTCCACGGCGTCGGGGCCAGTGGCGCGTCGCTGCGCCCGCTGGGCGATCAGCTTGCCCCCGATTTCGACATGCACTTTCCCGATGGGCCGCAGGCCTTCGACATGGGGCCGGGGCGGCAGTGGTTCTCGGTCAAGGGTGTGACGGAAGCCGATCGGCCGGGCCGCGTGGAAAAGGCGCTGCCAGCCTTTACCCACATCATCGAAGACTTTGGCGATCCACGTGAGTCCCTGCTGGTCGGGTTTTCGCAGGGCGCGATCATGGCATTGCACGCTGTCGCCGCCGGGATGCCGGCCGCAGGGGTCCTCGCCCTGTCCGGACGTCTCGCGGGGCCCGTTGCCGCGCGCAAGGAATGGCCGCCGATCGCTCTGCTGCACGGTACAGCCGATCCAGTGATGCCGCCAGAAATTGCGCGTGCCACCGATGCGTGGCTTCGCTCGGCAGGCGCAAAGCCGCATCTGCAGCTGTTCGACGGGCTGGGCCACGGGATTGATGATCGAGTTCTCGTAGCCATTCGACGGATCATCGAGGCGGCTTGAAGCATTGTCGGCTCCTGCCAGCAATGGGAGCGGGCTGATATCCGTCTTCGTGCGGTCTCACGCCGTTCAAGCGGACGTGTGGTGCGGCCAGACTGTGTCGGGTTCCAGCAGAACCGAGTTCAAGGTCGATAAGGCTCTATCCCAACAAGACTGTCCCGAAAGGTCCCGCCCGGAAATTGGACGCGCTGGGAAGCGGCGACTTTCATGAAGCCACCAGGGACTTTGGAACGACGGCAAAGGCGTCGAACGCCGAATGTCCGCTCTCGCTGCTTCCCTGCTACAACCGGACAGGCCACGAACGCCCCCACGTTGCAGTTGCGGCAGTTTTGGAAGCCCCGCAGGCTGACCGACATGGGATGGAACTCATACTGGCGGCTTTTTGCTTCGAACCTCATACAGCTGCCGAAAGCGGCGCGTTCTTGAGAGGGCGCCACCTTCCGTTTGAACGCAGAGTCTTGCTATCGGCCCGCCATAGCCTTGTTTTCGGGCGGATAGCGATCTCCTGACATTTCGATACCGGCAAGTGCGGATCCGATTTCGCTCAGGTCGGCGGCGTCCAGAACCAGTTCGGCAGCACCGATATTTTCTTGTAGGCGATGCACCTTGGTGGTGCCGGGAATAGGCACGATCCAGGGCTTTTGCGCCAACAGCCAGGCCAGCGCCACTTGTGCAGCGCTCGCCTGCTTTCTTGCAGCCATACCGTTCAAAACCTCAACGAAGACGGCATTGGCCTGACGGTTCTCGACCGAGAACCTTGGCTGCTTGCTGCGGAAATCATCGGCGCCGAAGGTCTGGTCGGTGCTGACCGTGCCGGTCAGAAAGCCCTTGCCCAGTGGTGCAAATGGCACAAACCCGATGCCCAGCTCTTCGAGCAAGGGAAGGATTTCGGTTTCCGGCTCACGGAACCACAGCGAGTATTCGCTTTGCAGTGCCGTCACCTTCTGCACCGCATGTGCACGGCGGATCGATTGTGCACCGGCTTCGGACATACCGAAGTGCCGGATCTTGCCCTGACCGATCAGATCCTTGATGGTCCCGGCGACGTCTTCCATTGGCGTATCGGGATCCACGCGGTGTTGGTAGTAAAGATCGATATAGTCGGTCTGCAGCCGCCGGAGCGAGCCCTCGACCACCTTGCGGATATGGTCGGGCCGACTGATCGTGTTGCGGGCAAAGCCGCCGCTGTGTTCGATGTCGAAGCCGAACTTGGTGGCGATGACAACCTGCTCACGCACCGGGCGCAACGCCTCGCCCAAAAGGTCCTCGTTTGCATAGGGGCCATAGACTTCGGCCGTATCAAAGAACGTTTCCCCAAGATCGACAGCGGCGCGGATTAGCTTGATGGCCCCCTCGCGGTCCATCGCCGGACCGAAGGCGGCGCTCATGCCCATGCAGCCCAGCCCGATGGCCGAAACCTCAAGGCCCTGTCCCAAAATTCTCTTTTTCATTTCGTCCTCCTATGAGAAGTGCAAGTTTCCCAGCCAGTCAGTGAGAGATTTCTGGGCTGTCTATCCCTGCCAAGGCTCGGCTTCAGGGATTTCGCGGCTGAAGTTGTCCAGACCTATCATGTCGGGATCAGGACCGCTTCGAACGCCGGTATCAAGGGCATCGATGGCCCCCATCTGTTCGGCGGTCAGCTCGAAATCGAACACGTCGAAATTCTCGGCCATCCGCGATGGCGTCACCGATTTCGGGATGACCGAGCGACCACGCTGCAGACCCCAGCGCAGCATCACCTGGGCTGCGGTCTTGCCATGCGCTTGAGCGATTTCAAGGACTGCAGGATCGTCCAGCGTGCTTTTGTCACCACCACGATAAAAGGTAATGCCGCCGATGGGCGACCAGGCCTGGGTGAGGATGCCGTGCTGATTGTGCAAGCGTTCAAGATCGGACTGCTGGAAATAGGGATGCAGCTCGATCTGGTTGACAGCGGGGACAATTTTGGCCCCATCCAGCAGGCGCTCAAGGTGATGCGGCATGAAGTTGCTGACGCCAATGGCGCGCACCTTGCCGTCCGCGAGAAGAGTTTCCAGAGCGCGGTAGGCGCCGCGCGTTCGCTCGAAGTCCGGTGCCAGAGGCTGATGCAGGATCAGCAGGTCGATCTGCTCGACGCCCAGCTTGCCCGCACCCTTTTCGAACCCATGTAGCGTTTCGTCATAGCCGAAATCGTTAATCCAGATCTTGGTCTCGATAAAGACATCGGCGCGCGCCAGGCCCGAGCGGGCGATAGCCTCGCCGACACCACGCTCATTGCCATAGGCGGCGGCGGTATCGATGTGGCGATATCCCACCCGCAACGCTTCGGCGACAGCCGCACGTGTCTCCTCGGGCGGGGTCTGGAACACGCCATAACCGAGTGCTGGCAACTGGACGCCATTGTTGAGGGTAAGCAAGGGAACGGTCATGATGGATAACTCCTATAGGAACATGGCCATAACCTAGTGCTTGTGCGGCCATGCGATTAGATGGTGTAATCGGCATGAGCTTATGCACCTGGAGCAATAATCCGTGCGCGAAAACATCAACGATCTGTTCGCCTTCGTTGCCGTGGCAACAGACCAGAGCTTCACGCAGGCCGCCGCGCGTCTGGGCATATCGCAGTCCTCGCTAAGTCGGACTGTCCGCAGGCTGGAAGAACAAATCGGCGTGCGGCTTTTGACTCGCACGACGCGCAGTGTGTCGCCCAACGAGGCCGGGCAGCGCCTGCTGGCCAGCGTCGGGCCGCGGCTTCACGAAATCGAAGCTGAACTGATCGCCTTGAGCGCATTGCGCTCCCGACCCGCCGGGACGGTTCGCATCACCGCCAGCGAATATGCAGCGGAAACCGTTCTCTGGCCGAGGCTCGCAACAGCGCTGCACGACTATCCCGATGTTAAAGTTGAGATCGTCAGCGAGAACGGCTTTGTCGATATCGCCGCGCAGGGGCTAGATGCGGGCGTGCGACTGGGGGAAAGTGTCGAAAAGGACATGGTCGCTGTTCGCATCGGGCCTGACGGGCGGCTTATCCCAGTTGCCTCTCCTGACTATCTCAAAGCGCACGCCAAACCTTCCACGCCCCAGGACCTCGTAGCACATACTTGCATCAACCTGCGGCTCATCGGTAGCGGGACGCTCTATGCCTGGGAGTTCGAGCGCGAGGGGCGCCCATTGCGGGTGCGTGTCGACGGTCAACTGACCTTCACCTCAATCGCCCTGTCGGTTGACGCCGCCATCAAGGGCTATGGCATTGCATTTGTCCCTGCGGAAGCGGCCACCGCCGCGATTGAGACCGGCAAACTTGTTGCGCTGTTGGAGGACTGGTGCCCACCGATATCGGGCTTTCACCTCTACTACCCCAGCCGCCGTCAGCAATCGCCAGCTTTCCAGATCGTGGTCGAGGCGCTGCGGCACCGGGCCTAATTGCAAAATTGAAGTGGATTGGCAGCTTTGGGCGCTATTCTGGTCAGTGACCAACGTCAGCAATGAAGTCGGTAGCTGAGCGGCAGCTTTCTCCGTTCCCTCGCCAAAGCCGGACCGTCCGGATACGGCCCCCTTCCCGCCGTCCTGGGAGCAAATCGGATGGCAAGTTGCGGGCGACGCCGGAAGCACCCCAGACAGTGACGATCTGATCGCTAAAGGAACGGCGGCAGTTTACTGAGGTCAAATGAGACCAGAACAGCCACCGCCAAAATGGGCCCTCTGCCTTAAAGCGGCAGGAAATTGCCATCAATCTGCGCAGACCCCAATGCACCGCAAACAGCGTCGCGATCAGCTGATAACTGGCAGGCTGTTAATCTAGCACAGCGGCATGGGCAGGCCCGCTCATACTCACGGTCCGCACCCCAGTATAAACCGGAGAAAGATTGCGGACTGTGCCCATGGCCAGCCCGCGCAACTCCGCACGTATGCCGAACATCACCGAGACCATGGCAACGGGGACCCATGCAGCCAATGTGTCCTGGTCAAACTCAGCAAGCTCGGATCTGCAGAACACAGTCTGCGTGTGTGTAGAACATGAACGCGATAGCCATGAGCAGCAACGTAGTGCCCGACGTGTTGCACATATCGGCAAACTGCCGGGGAAGGCTAGCACTTCAGCTGTCGGGAGCGACTTGAGCAGTCGCTATGACCGCCAGGCGCCTCAGAGCTCAACGTTGCCTAGTTTCCCCTCGGAAACGTGTCATCGCCATCGCGCCGCAAAAGCTCGCTCAAAGGGTCTGGCGGATCGATCGGGTGGTAACCATTCTCCAGCTCATCGATCAAATTGCGGATGGAGGCTTCTCGAACGTCCGCGCATTCAGCCTCGCGACGGTGGAGTGGGAGGCGCTCGAGCTCGGCCAGCAGTTTTGAAAGACGCCGAATGCGTGCTTTGCGTTCGCTTGTTTTCGGACCAGCTGAAGGGACGCGCATCAGTGAGCTTTCCGCTTAATGTGATGAGCAAAGTCCTGCCATGCCTCCATGAGCAGGTCCAGGGAAGTTGCTAAGTCTGGATTTTGCTCAGCTATCGTTGAAAGGATTTTGATTTCCTCATTGATCTGCTTGAGAAGCCATTCTGGCCCGTCGCCAGTGCCCTGGGGGAAGAGGCGGTACTTATAGAGAGTTTCTCTCGACAGCGTTATTCGATCGCTTGGCCTGTCGTGACCCACCTTCTCTGACCTTTTCGTTGATCCCTGATTTCCCGCCATAATGGAGCGCGCCTCGCGATCTCCCTCGGAGCGCTACTAGGCCATGCGATTCAGCAGTCGTCAAATAACTGTCATCTGCCGGCTAGCCTTGTCGCCTTTTCAGGCAGCCTCCCAGACTTGGTTCAAGATGCGGGCCGCAAGGGCAGCCTTATCTTGAGGCAGAAATCGTCCGTAGTGCTGAGCCACCATGTCGGGAGTGTCCTGAATGGCATAGGACGCCTGCTCGTAGGAACCTGTTTGCTTTAAGATATGAGTTGCCAGAACGTCTCGCACATTGTGTGGGCCATGCGGCAAGAGCCCTTTGATGGCCCCGCGACCAGTCCATGGATTATAGATGCCGTACCGCTGTATCGTCAGTCGCCAAGCCTCATAGAACGTTGTTTGGTTAAAGGCGGCGTTGCTCGAGGAAACCTTAACGGTTTTGACAAAGAACGTCTCAGGGTCGACCGCTCCGTTAAGTAGGCGAGCGCGATGTCGGTCGATATAGGCTTCGAGATAGGCATAAAGCTGCCCAAGATCCGGCAAAATCAGTCTAAACGGTTTGCTGCCAAAAAAGGATGAGTGAGCATTCTTAAATGCCACTGCGGGGATCAAGACCTCCCAACCATCGGCCTTTTCGCTCCAGCGGAGCTCCCCACATTTGAGCTCCTCGAGCTGACGCTCACTTCTTGGAATTTGACCGCGGGGACAAACCAGCAATTGGCGAAGGTTCTTTTGCCGCAAGCCAAGATGCAGGCCTAGCCGAAGAAGCAGGAAAGACCGTACGGCCTCTGCAGCTGCTCTTGGATGCCGACGTTCATCGGGCATCAGTCGCAATATCTCCTCAGTAATCTTTCGATATTCGGCGACGGGGCTGTCAGCTTCAAGCACGGCGAGAATAGGCTCGAAAGGATCGCGATGGACCTTGGCGACCCGCTGGATCTCTTTTGCGCGGTTGGTGCCATGCTTGAACATCACATCGCATGCCTGATCCCAATTGTCCTGAGCGCGGCGAACTTCAGCCTCGGAAACCAGACCGGGGATGGCCGAGACACGCTGAGCTAAATGAGGCGTTTGCCGGAGCCATCCTGTCTCTTCTCGTACGAGGGCAAGGCCAATACGCAGCATGTCCTCTTCCCAAGAGGTGAAAAATCCACGACGCTGCTCACGCCATTGCAAGTACCAGTCCCAGACGGCCGGAAATACGAGCATGCCAAAGGACAGGGCCCGTAGGGGAAGGCCAAGGCCGCGGATGCCCGAGGTGGGTGAGGCAGAAAAGGCCCCAAACATAAGTCCCAGATGCTCAATCTTTTGTGCCGCGGTTTCCTCGTTCCAGACGCCATTGCGCTGATACCCAAAGCTTGTCAGGGTTGACGTCTTAAACCTCAGAAGGTCAGCCATCTCCGCTTCAAGCTGGGCAGGCGCAGCGCGGACGCCTTGTCTCAGATCTGGATCGTGTTCGGTACGGTGATCGATTTCCTCCTCATTGGCTGGCACCGGCCGCCGGGGTGTACCAAGTCCCCGAAACCGAATGGCATAGCGCTGCCGCGCAGCGTTAGCTTGATAGCGGCGGTATTGGGTTGAGCCTGAAATAATGACTTCTCGGACCCATTTGATGATTTCGTCCTGCTCGGCCTTCGGCCGAAAGCTAAAGTCTTCAGGCAGGTGCCAAGCAAGGCGTCGCTGCTCCGAGGGTGGAATGCCGCTGATCTGCGGGCGGGACACTGATCGCGCGCGGTGCGAGAGTTTCTCTTTGAAATAGCCTTCAGGCAGTCTGTAGCGGGCCTCGATGCGGCGCAAAATTTCAAAGCTGGCTTCACTGCGCGGCACCCGATGGCCCGAGCACCAGGACACAATCGTCTTGCGATCAAATGTCTCCTCACGCGCTACGATGGCGCGGTGGAGGTGCCAGGCTGTATCACCATGTCGGCGCATGTGCAGCCCGAGGGCCATCGCGAATGTCTCCGGTTCTTCCCAAGCCTCCCAAAGAGGCTTGGGGAAGGCTTCGATGGTTCGCGCAGGAGGTTTGGTATCCTTGGTCCGTCGCGCAGCATCGTTTGCAAGAGCTTGCACGGACATGCGCCCTTTGGCAGAGGATCGCTTTGTGGCCTTTCTTCGAGGAGGCCGGCGCCGAGGTTTATCGCCAGTTTCGTGTGGCGCCAGATAATCCTTGGTGGCTGGCTTGTTCGCGAGTGTGCGAATGAGCGCTTCGATCAAGGGGCGTAGCGCTTTACGTGCGCCATCCATATGCTCCTCGGGGATGCCAACATCAAAACCTAGTGTCGTCCAGTCGATACGATGAGCGCGTCCCGGTGGATATCGATGACCGTCAAGCAGGCCAATGAAGTATCGTCTCAGCCGTTCAGTCGTTGACCATCCGAGGAGAGGTAGAACGCGAACTTCGCAATATTCGGTGATTTTGCGGGCTGTAAGAATGGATGTATTGGAAGCCTTGGTCATGGCGAATGTGCGTAGAAAAATTCAGCATGTGTTGGCGAATTAATGCTGTGTGTCAGCGGTAGGGGCGCCAAATGGCTGCTAACGATCATAGATGCCGTTGGAGAAACCTGATGACTTCTGGCATGATCGCAGACGTGTCGACACCCCAAAAACAATGATCGCCGCCCTCGATTTCTGAGAGCTCTACTTTTACACGGTGCTGCCGAAGGGCTTCTGCCAATTGGCGTGCCTGCCCAACTGGCACGAGCCGATCTTGATCGCCATGTTGGATGAGGAAGGGAGGCAAACCACTTCTGACAAAGGAGATTGGCGATGCAGTTCTCGCCAAGTCCTTATGCTTCTGGATGGGCCCGCCAATTAACAGCGATTCCGGCGATGAAGCGTCGTCGTGGCTAAACACAGCATTGGGTGGTCGCTGACGATCCATACTGGGTAAGTCAGTAGGGCCATACCAGTCGATAACGGCTTGGACGGCGCTTGAGGGTCCTAGGACGCCAATATCGCCTTCCATCTCAGCTCGTCCGCTGGTGGTACCAAGCATGCATGCAAGGTGTCCGCCCGCGCTCTCGCCCATTGCAGCAATTCTGTCCGGATTGATGTCGAGTGCTGTTGATTTCCATTGAGAAGTGACCCGGTTTTTTCACCGAGAATTGACCCGCTTCATTGATATGATTTGGGTTCGGTCACGTGGTCAAGTTCGGTGTTTTCTCCTTTTTGGTTTTGTCGGTTTTCGCCGAGCTGTTTTTGAACCGGAAGCTGTCATTGCCGGTTTCGAGGATGTGGCAATGATGGGTGAGCCTGTCGAGCAATGCCGTTGTCATTTTGGGATCCCCGAACACGCTGGCCCATTCGGCAAAGCTCAGATTGGTGGTGATGATGACGCTGGTGCGCTCGTAAAGCCTTGAGAGCAGATGGAAGAGCAAGGCGCCTCCAGACGCGCTGAACGGCAGGTATCCGAGCTCATCGAGAATGACCAGGTCGGAATGAATGAGCCTGTTGGCGATCTGACCGGCCTTGCCCTGGGCTTTTTCCTGTTCGAGCGCATTGACCAGCTCAACGGTTGAGAAGAAGCGCACCCGTTTGCGATGATGCTCGATGGCTTGAATGCCCAGGGCCGTTGCGATGTGGGTCTTGCCTGTTCCCGGACCACCCAGGAGGACGACGTTGTCGGCTTTCTCGATGAAGGCGCCGATATGGAGCTGACGCACCAGAGCTTCATTGACCTCGCTGCTGGTAAACTCAAAGCCCGAGAGATCCTTATAGGTGGGAAAGCGGGCGACCTTGAGCTGATAGGCGATCGACTTCGTCTCGCGTTCGGCCATCTCAGCCTTGAGCAATTGCGAGAGGATGGGCACAGCCGCCTCAAAGGCTGGAGAACCCTGCTCGGTGAGTTCACTGACCGCCTGAGCCATGCCTGCCATTTTAAGGCTCTTGAGCATGATGACCAGAGCTGCACTTGCCGGATCATGACGCATGGCGCACCTCCCGATCAGTGCGAAGGGTGTCGTAGCGTTCGACATTGGCCTGCGGCTCCTTGCTCAGGGCAAGCGCCTGCGGCGCCTGGACCGGAGGAACGGTTCCCGGTTTGGCATCGATGAGCCTGTGCAGCAGATTGAGAATATGGGTCTTTGTGGGCACCCCGGCGTCGAGCGCCATCTCGACAGCTGCGAGCACTGCCTGTTCATCATGATGAAGAACGAGGGCCAGAATCTCGACCATCTCCCGATCACCACCGGGTTTGCCCAAAAGATGGGTCTGGAGGTGACGGAACGCTGCCGGCAGTTCGGCAAAGGGTGCACCATTGCGCAATGCACCGGGCTTGCGCTGGATCACGGCCAGGTAATGACGCCAATCATAAACAGTTTGCCCGGCCCCATGATGCCGCTCGATGATCCGCGTGTGCTCGCAAACAATTTGCCCTTCGGCGACAACAACGATGCGGTCTGGATAGACCCTGACGCTGACGGGTCTGTTGGCAAACGAGGCGGGTACGCTATAGCGCACGCGCTCGAGGTGAACCAGGCAGGTGGGCGAGACGCGCTTGGTGTGCTCAACAAACCCATCGAAGGCCCGCGGCACGGCCATCAGATATTGGGCTTCAACCCTCCATGCATCGGCAACCGTTCCCGGTTCGGTGCCATGAGCCATCTCTTCCCATAGGGCCACGCAGCGCTGCTCGAGCCAGAGGTTCAACTCATTGAGCGAGTTTGCACGCGGCAGGGGTTGGAAGAGCCGGTGACGAACATCCTGCACGTTCTTTTCCACCATTCCCTTTTCCCAGCCGGCTGCGGGATTGCAGAACTCGGGCTCGAACAGAAAGTGGCTAGCCATGGCCGAGAACCGGGCATTGACCTGACGCACCTTGCCGCGCCCGACCTTGTCGACCGCACTTCGCATATTGTCGTAGATCCCCCGACGCGGAACGCCACCAAAAGCCTTGAAGGCCTGGTTATGGGCATCAAACAGCATCTCGTGGGTCTGGAGCACATAGGCTCTCACGACAAAGGCTCGGCTGTAGCAGAGCTTGGTGTGGGCCACCTGAAGCTTGATGCGCTCCCCTCCAATCTGCGCCCAGTCCTCGCTCCAGTCGAACTGGAAGGCCTCTCCGGGATCAAAGGCCAGAGGAACGAACACGCCCCTTCCGGTCGTGTTCTGTTCGCGCAGGCGCTCCTCTTTCCAACGGCGGGCAAAGGCTGCCACACGGCCGTAAGAGCCATCGAAGCCCAAAGCCACGAGATCAGCGTGGATCTGCTTGATGGTGCGCTTCTGTTTGCGCGGCTTGCGGCTCTCAGACCGCAGCCAAGCGGAAAGCTTCTCGGCGAAAAGATCGATCTTGCTCGGTCGATCGGGAACACGAAACTTCGGCTCGACAGCCTCAGCCCTGAGGTATTTGCGGATGGTATTCCGGGACAAACCCGTGCGCCGTGCAATCTCCCGGATCGATAGGCCGTCTCGGAAATGCCAGCGCCGGATAACGCTCAAAAACGCCATGTCCAACACTCCATAAACTCCCGCCCAAAACGAGCAGGATAGCGTTCAAACATGGGTCAGTTCTCAGTGAAAATACCCCCCAAAACCGGGTCACTTCTCAGTGGAAATCAACAG
>NZ_RZMW01000048.1 GCF_003992625.1 Pelagibacterium lentulum
CTGTTGATTTCCATTGAGAAGTGACCCGGTTTTTTCACCGAGAATTGACCCGCTTCATTGATATGATTTGGGTTCGGTCACGTGGTCAAGTTCGGTGTTTTCTCCTTTTTGGTTTTGTCGGTTTTCGCCGAGCTGTTTTTGAACCGGAAGCTGTCATTGCCGGTTTCGAGGATGTGGCAATGATGGGTGAGCCTGTCGAGCAATGCCGTTGTCATTTTGGGATCCCCGAACACGCTGGCCCATTCGGCAAAGCTCAGATTGGTGGTGATGATGACGCTGGTGCGCTCGTAAAGCCTTGAGAGCAGATGGAAGAGCAAGGCGCCTCCAGACGCGCTGAACGGCAGGTATCCGAGCTCATCGAGAATGACCAGGTCGGAATGAATGAGCCTGTTGGCGATCTGACCGGCCTTGCCCTGGGCTTTTTCCTGTTCGAGCGCATTGACCAGCTCAACGGTTGAGAAGAAGCGCACCCGTTTGCGATGATGCTCGATGGCTTGAATGCCCAGGGCCGTTGCGATGTGGGTCTTGCCTGTTCCCGGACCACCCAGGAGGACGACGTTGTCGGCTTTCTCGATGAAGGCGCCGATATGGAGCTGACGCACCAGAGCTTCATTGACCTCGCTGCTGGTAAACTCAAAGCCCGAGAGATCCTTATAGGTGGGAAAGCGGGCGACCTTGAGCTGATAGGCGATCGACTTCGTCTCGCGTTCGGCCATCTCAGCCTTGAGCAATTGCGAGAGGATGGGCACAGCCGCCTCAAAGGCTGGAGAACCCTGCTCGGTGAGTTCACTGACCGCCTGAGCCATGCCTGCCATTTTAAGGCTCTTGAGCATGATGACCAGAGCTGCACTTGCCGGATCATGACGCATGGCGCACCTCCCGATCAGTGCGAAGGGTGTCGTAGCGTTCGACATTGGCCTGCGGCTCCTTGCTCAGGGCAAGCGCCTGCGGCGCCTGGACCGGAGGAACGGTTCCCGGTTTGGCATCGATGAGCCTGTGCAGCAGATTGAGAATATGGGTCTTTGTGGGCACCCCGGCGTCGAGCGCCATCTCGACAGCTGCGAGCACTGCCTGTTCATCATGATGAAGAACGAGGGCCAGAATCTCGACCATCTCCCGATCACCACCGGGTTTGCCCAAAAGATGGGTCTGGAGGTGACGGAACGCTGCCGGCAGTTCGGCAAAGGGTGCACCATTGCGCAATGCACCGGGCTTGCGCTGGATCACGGCCAGGTAATGACGCCAATCATAAACAGTTTGCCCGGCCCCATGATGCCGCTCGATGATCCGCGTGTGCTCGCAAACAATTTGCCCTTCGGCGACAACAACGATGCGGTCTGGATAGACCCTGACGCTGACGGGTCTGTTGGCAAACGAGGCGGGTACGCTATAGCGCACGCGCTCGAGGTGAACCAGGCAGGTGGGCGAGACGCGCTTGGTGTGCTCAACAAACCCATCGAAGGCCCGCGGCACGGCCATCAGATATTGGGCTTCAACCCTCCATGCATCGGCAACCGTTCCCGGTTCGGTGCCATGAGCCATCTCTTCCCATAGGGCCACGCAGCGCTGCTCGAGCCAGAGGTTCAACTCATTGAGCGAGTTTGCACGCGGCAGGGGTTGGAAGAGCCGGTGACGAACATCCTGCACGTTCTTTTCCACCATTCCCTTTTCCCAGCCGGCTGCGGGATTGCAGAACTCGGGCTCGAACAGAAAGTGGCTAGCCATGGCCGAGAACCGGGCATTGACCTGACGCACCTTGCCGCGCCCGACCTTGTCGACCGCACTTCGCATATTGTCGTAGATCCCCCGACGCGGAACGCCACCAAAAGCCTTGAAGGCCTGGTTATGGGCATCAAACAGCATCTCGTGGGTCTGGAGCACATAGGCTCTCACGACAAAGGCTCGGCTGTAGCAGAGCTTGGTGTGGGCCACCTGAAGCTTGATGCGCTCCCCTCCAATCTGCGCCCAGTCCTCGCTCCAGTCGAACTGGAAGGCCTCTCCGGGATCAAAGGCCAGAGGAACGAACACGCCCCTTCCGGTCGTGTTCTGTTCGCGCAGGCGCTCCTCTTTCCAACGGCGGGCAAAGGCTGCCACACGGCCGTAAGAGCCATCGAAGCCCAAAGCCACGAGATCAGCGTGGATCTGCTTGATGGTGCGCTTCTGTTTGCGCGGCTTGCGGCTCTCAGACCGCAGCCAAGCGGAAAGCTTCTCGGCGAAAAGATCGATCTTGCTCGGTCGATCGGGAACACGAAACTTCGGCTCGACAGCCTCAGCCCTGAGGTATTTGCGGATGGTATTCCGGGACAAACCCGTGCGCCGTGCAATCTCCCGGATCGATAGGCCGTCTCGGAAATGCCAGCGCCGGATAACGCTCAAAAACGCCATGTCCAACACTCCATAAACTCCCGCCCAAAACGAGCAGGATAGCGTTCAAACATGGGTCAGTTCTCAGTGAAAATACCCCCCAAAACCGGGTCACTTCTCAGTGGAAATCAACAGCGAGGCGATATGCTGTGCGCCAGTTTTCACCATGGCGAGTTCCTCCATTGTGTCAGTAGTGAATATCGAGCGGCCAGGGGGCCACGTCTGTTGTTTGCTCGAGCCGTGCGTAGCGGCCTTTGGAAAAGACGAGGGGTTGTCGGTCGGGAGCCGATTTCAGGCGCACAACTTCGGCGACAAAGAGCACATGATCGCCGCCATCATGGGTCGCCCAGCGGCGGCATTCGAAGGCAGCGGCCACGCCGGTTAATACGGGGGCGTCTGCGAAGCCGCGCTCGAAATGCGCGCCCTCCCACTTATTGGTGCCGGCGCGCGCAAAGCGGTTGGAAATCGCTTGCTGGTTGTCAGCCAAAACATTGATCGCATAGCCGCCTGCGGCCTCCCATTGCGGTAGGCTCATCGCGCGTCGGTCGACACTGAAAAGAACAAGCGGTGGATCGAGCGAGAGCGAATTAAACGAGCTCATGGTCATGCCAATATCCTCGTCCTTGCCGCGACAGGTCACGACACAGACACCGGTTGGAAACTGACCAAGCGCATGCCGAAAGGCGCGTCCATCAAGAGCTGGTTTTTCCAAAGCGCTCATTGATCTGCCCTCTCGGTCCCAATCAAATAGTCCGAGAGGAGGACGGCTTTTTCCGCACTCGATCGCAGCGCACCGGCAAGGGCGCGAACTTCGGCAAAGTTCTCGCCGGTTACCGGCTCGAACAACAAATCGTTGACCTCCTGCTGGACGGGCGCCAGTTGGCCAAGCAGGTCGACGCCTTTGGGCGAAATTTTGAGGTGCACACGGCGCTGATCATCTGGGTTGGGTGTTTTGGTGATCAGCCCGAGTTTGACCAGCTTGGTGGTTTCGCTGGTAACGAAAGGGGCAGAGAAGGCGAGATGATCGGCGAGCGCTTTTACCCCCACGCCAACATCGCCTTGCAGCTGCCTAACGCTGATCAGCAGCGTGTATTGAACGCCGGATAAGCCGACAAAGCCACCGAAACGGGCTCGGATTTGCTCGAGACGAGCGGCAAAGGCCAGGAGGTTGTGGACCATCTCGCGGAATGCGTCGTCCTTGCCAGCGATCAAAAGCTCCTCCCGTCCCACCGTGCGTTCGAATTGGATGTTTTGCTTCACCAGCGCCTCCCGTAGGTAGTGTGGTTAGATAATTAGGTAAGTTAATTAGTTTGTCAAGAATGCATGTGAAATTTCACATCACTTGGTCGATAGGGGCTGATGGAGATCGTCCAAATGCTGGGACTATTGCTTGGGATGGGCTTGGAACCCGAAAGCTGGCTTTTGAAGCGGACTTTCGCTGTCTGGTTCGACGGCGGGAACTGTTTATTGTTCATCCTTCATCTTCGGCAGAAGATCGCCCCGAAACGGAATCGTCTGACGTCAGCTGAAAACGGATGATTCTAGAGTCGCTCAGTTGTGGCTAAACGAGCCCAACGCATCGATGACCCTAATGCTGTGATTCATAAAGCCAAACTTTATAAATCAAGAGGTTTCTGAAACCAGCTATCTTGACAGCGCGAGAACGCAGCCTATTTATATAGTATGACTTTAGAAAAGTACGGACTTCTGAAACAGGTGCTGACACATGCCCGACCGGGCCAGCCGCTGACAGCGGCCTGGCTCGCCGAGCAGGGCGTGTCGGCGCAGCTAGCCTATCACTACGTTCAGGCGGGTTGGCTCGTCAGGCTCGGGCATGGCTGGTTCCTGCGCGCTGGAGATGAACCGGTACTGCTCCTTTCCCTGGAGGCCTTGCCGGGCAATTTCCATATCGGCGGCAAGACAGCGCTCGCCTGGCACGGTTACCAGCACAATCTTGCCCATCGCCCCGATACCGAACTTTTCGCGCAAGGCCCGTTCCGTTTGCCTGAATGGATGCAGGCGCATTTTCCGCTCACAGTGCGGAAGCGTCACCTTTTTGACGATCATGCCCAGGGCGTTGCGCTGTGGCGCGACATGGCGAGTCTGCGGGTTGCCGAACCTGAACGCGCCGTTCTGGAAATGCTGTGGGGGGTCCCGCAACATCAAACGCTGGAAGAGGCTACCCATCTCGTCGAAAGCCTGTTCGGTCTGCGCGCGACGCTGATGCAACCGCTTCTGGAAAGTTGTCGCAGCATCAAGGCGGTGCGGCTTTTCCTGAACCTCGCCAAACAGGCCTCCCTCCCCATCATGGAGGAACTCGACAGGACCCGGATCCGCGCCGGATCGGCCACGCCCTATGTACGCCGCCACGCAACCGGCACGATCAGGACCTAACCGTGGACAAACGCTATTTCGAGACCGTGCAGCTTCTGCTTGATGTCGCACCACTCATCTTTCGGGGTGGGGATTTCGCCATGAAGGGCGGCACGGCCATCAATCTTTTTCACCGCGACATGCCCAGGCTCTCGGTTGATATCGACGTGGTCTATATTCACGGAGATCGTGTTCGCGAGGAAGCGCTCGGCGCCATATCCCAGGCACTGGATCGGGCAGCGACCGAGCTGGAGCGGCGCGGACTTGCCGTCAGGCGGCAAGCATCGACCGGCACCGGCGATATTAAGCTGTTTGTGCGCCGGGGTCGTTCCGAGGTCAAAGTTGAGGTCAACCCGGTCGGTCGCGGCACGCTGCTGCCCACGCTCCCGGCCGAACTCTGCGCATCGGCGGCGGATGAATTCAAGCGCTCCCTCAGGCTGCCGATCCTGGCGCCTGCGGAACTCTATGGCAGCAAACGTGTCGCCGCGATGGATCGACAGCACCCGCGCGACTGGTTCGATTGCCTGCTGCTACGCCAGAACGAAGGGCTGACCACCGACATACGCCAGACATTCGTCGCCTATGTCGCTGCCCACAATCGCCCTGTCAACGAAATCCTGACGCCGAACCCGCAACCGCTCGAGGCCACCTATCGCAATGACTTTGTCGGCATGACGCGGGATGAAGTCGGCCTGGAAGCACTTGAGGAAACCCGCATCTGGCAGTTCGAGGCGTTGCCTAAAAGCCTGACAGGAACGGAGCGGGATTTTCTCATCGGTCTGAAAGCTGGAGAACCCGACTGGAGCCTCCTGCCGTTTCCCTCACTGCAGTACATGCCCGCCGTGAGATGGAAGCTTGAGAACATTCGTAGGCTAAAGCAGTCTAACCCGCGTAAACACGCCGACCTACTGGCACGATTGGAAGAGAAATTAGAGCTGTGAGGATTCACACGCCGGCCTATTTGGGAAGTCAGGTTACAATTCGTGGCCTTATGCGCCCCCTATTTTCCTGACGATTTATTGTATCGACTGCCCTTAAAACAGCGCGACGGTACCTCCCACGACCACTCCTTTGACAGTATTATGGCTCGTTCTCCATCAATGGCCAGCCAATATACTTTGTCTCGGTATCGACATTGCGTCTCTGCATGAGCGCTTTTCGACGTTGGTGATTGCGTTTCAACCCACGGGCTGCGAGATTCTTTCGACAGAAGCGCGGCGCATGCTACCCGAGCGCAAATACACCCCGCCCGGGCGTTCCCTGTTTCTGCAGTCATGCGCGATGCCACGACTCCGAAACCGCATCCTGCAAGGATCCCTTGTTTGGGCCCGTTCGCGAAATGCGGCATTAAAAAAAGGGCGACCGGAAGGTCGCCCGAATGCCGGTGTGATCGCTCAAGACTTGTTGGGTAGCTGCGCCCCAAATGACCAAAAGGGCGGAGCATTTTCCACCGCCTCCCTCAATGAACGTGGCTGGGGTAGATCCGTCATGGGCTTGTCGGCCATGATATTGAGCGCGAACGTGACCATATGGTCGCGCATATAGACGGTGCTTTCTGGTCCCCATTCGTTTTCGCCGTGGGGTCCACGCACGGTGACGAAGGCCTTTGGACCTTTGGCGCGGCGATAGATTTCGAGCGAGCCTTCAAGCGATTCAGAATAGTCCCAGAGACCGCGGCCGATAAAGACACCCGGCCAGCGATCAACGGTTGCCAGTGTTTCGCTTGAGAGAAACATTTGAACATTGAGGTCCAGCCGCCGAGAGGCTTCGACCAGGGAATCGATGGGCGCGCGATAGCCCAAGCCCGAAGGAAAGGGCGCAAACAGGATCGCGGCGCGAACATTGTAGCCGAGCGGTCCGTCTTGCTTGACGTCCCCGCGCTCGAAGTCGCACCCGCCTACGAAATTCTTGTGCATTGCCCAGCAGGTGATCATGCAGCCCTGTGACGCCCCGGTGATGATCACAGGCACGTCCTTGGCGCTCGTATTTTCCGCTAAGAGCAAACCTGCGGCGCGATCGCCCTCAACCAGCTCACCTCGGGGTGTTAGAACTCGCAAGCCCTTTCCAGTTTCAAGCGCATCAAGAGCCCTAAAGATGTCTTGGGCTTGCTCGTTTGTATTGGAGTCGTTTTGGCCGCCTGAGATCCCATGCCCGCGCTTATCGAAAGTCAGAACATCAAACCCGGCCTTCCAATAGGCGAGAATGTGATTGGTCCGCCATCCAGCTAGCCCCCAGCATTCGTTCTGCGCAAAGCCAACGCCGGTTGGATTGATCATCCATTTTTCCCTGGAGTCTTCCCAATATATTGGGGGTTCGCTGCTGCCTTGGATTGCCGTTGTCTCCATGGTCCGACCGGCATTGACAACGACCACGGCGCGAACGTGTCCACCCTTTCCGTCCGGAACGCCGCGGCCGCGCAGATGCCAGCCGCGAAGCTTGATTGAATCACTTAGCCCCAAATGTATGGTTTCATGGGGTTCGCGCGGCACCGTGAACTCGACGATGCTGGTGGCCCCATCTGCTTGTGCGATGGGTTCATTAAACGGCGCCTGACCAAAGAATGCTGGTCGGCGAATGGTGCTGAGGTCCACATCGCCTTCCGGTTCGATCCGCCCGCGAGGATCAAGTGTTCCGGTTGCTCGGAACTGATGGGGGATGGCGATGTCACGGCGTGCCTCGAAAACGAGCTCCATGGCGTCGCGGTCCCGAAGGGATTTCCACCGCATCTTGATGGCTTGGTCGGTGAATTCATCGACATAAAAGTCCCCGACATAGCCCTTTGGCGGGGTTTGAGCCAGGGGCGTGAAGGGCACAAGTTCTGTGCTTCCATCAGGATTGGTCACACGATAGGCAGGGAAGAGTTTGTTCTGATCCCATCCTAGATGCACCATGCCGTCCGGCTCGTCTTCTGTGCTTGAAACGAAAGGCCCCGCTTGGGGAAAATGAAACTGGCTCACGCGCATCATGCCCTCGATCCAATCGAGGTCGGTCTTTTTCTCGTCCATAGGGGCGTTTCCTTCTAGTCAGGCGAAAATGGGAAGGTTGGCGCAACGCTTTCAGGCGCGCATGTCGTCTTCAAAGGCGGAGAGTTCTGCTTGGAGGTGCTCGATTGCCTCGCCGCCCGCCATAAGGTTCAGGACTTCGTCCCGGGTCTTTTCGTTGCGGCCAAATCGAGCCAGGACCCGGCCATGGGCGAGCACCACAAATCGATCGCCAACCAGTTCGGCATGGCGCGCATTGTGGGTAATGAAGATGATGCCAACGCCTTGTTCTCGGGCCTTTTTGACCATGATGAGGACCTTGGCGGCCTCTTTCACGCCCAAAGCGGAAGTCGGCTCATCCAGAATGAGCACCTTGGCCCCGAAATACATGGCCCGGGCAATGGCCAGAACCTGGCGTTCACCCCCTGAAAGGGTGCCCACCAGTTGGTCGCCGCTGTTCACTCGCGTAATGCCGAACATTCGCATTTGTTCGACGGCAATCGTGTTGGCTTTGTCGATGTCCAACCAGCGAAACGGACCGATCGTGCGTGTCGGTTCAGCGCCAACAAAGAAATTGCGACCGACCGACATCATAGGAATGGTGCCAACATCTTGGTGCACGGTTGCGATGCCCAATTGCCTGGCCTGACGGGGGCTTGAGAGTGTGGTGGGGACGCCATTAATCAGCATCCGGCCCGTGCTTGCGCCGTGATACCCCGACAAAATGCGAATGAGCGTAGATTTTCCGGCGCCGTTGTCGCCAAGGAGGCAAACGATTTCGCCAGGATAGACATCGAGGGATACATCGGTCAGCGCCACGATATTGCCAAAGCGCTTGGAAACTGACTTCAAGGTGACGAGTGCTGTTGTCATGGGGCTCACCGTGCAGATAGCGCTAGGCGCCGGAACTGGCTATTGACCAGGACGGCAGCAACAAGAAGGGCGCCTAGGAACAATTGGATCCAGTCGGTGTTCCAACCTGAATAGAAAATGCCAACGCTAATGATGCCATAGAGAGCCGCGCCAAAGGCGATACCGACCGCAGACCCATATCCACCTGTGAGAAGGACGCCGCCGATGACGGCCACGATTGGCGCCTGGAATACGTAACCTTGACCGTTCGCCGCGTTGCCCGAATGAAACTCGATGGTTTGCATAATGCCGACCAGCGATGCAGCGAGTGCCGTGGTTACAAAGAGCGTCACCTTAACGCGGGCGGTGGGAACGCCAGCTCCACGGGCGCCATCGAGATTTCCCCCAGTGGCATAGATCCAATTGCCAAACGGGGTCCGACGCAACACCCACAAAGCGATAAGGGTGAGTGCGATCCACCAGAGGATCGAAATGCTGGCCTGGCCCCAACGTGCTGCAAACACGGCATTTGCCAGGGGATCAGAAACCATCGAAGTGGAAGTGGTATTGGTGAGCCAACGCGAGATGCCAAGCGCTGCTCCAGCCACCCCGAAATTGCTCGCGAGCGTCACGATCAGGGAGGGAATTCCAGTCTTTATGACGAGAAAGGCGTTAAGCAGGCCGATCGCAGCAGCGCTCACCAATGTCAGCCCGATCATGAGCCAGACATTGACCCCAAAGAGCGTGCAGCCGATGGCCAGCATGATGGAGCTCGCGCCCAAGACCGATCCGATCGACAAATCGAGTTCGCCTGCCATCATCAGCATACCTACCGCAAGGGCGATGATGCCGAGTTGCGAGGCGATATTGAGCCAGGCAGCTTGACCGTTAAACGAAAGAAAACGGGTATGGGACGTGGCGATCGCAAAGAAAACGAAGATCACGATCAATGCGATCGCCACACCGGCCTCGGGGCGGACCACGAGGCGTCGCCATTGGGAGGATGGCGCGTTCCGACTTTCCGAAGATGTCGATTTAAGAATATTGGGATTGAGCATTGGGACGCCTTCAAAGAGACTTAAGGGGCGATCCGGCACCCAAAGCGCCGGATCGCCATAGGGTCCGCCGACCGGATCAATTGATGCCGCGGATGCCTGTGTATTGAGCGTTGATGTCGAGGATTGGCTGCGCCTCATCGGCGAATACAAAGCGCGGGCCGATGATCACAGGCTCGGCAGGCACGAGGTCATAGACGACCTTGTGATAGGCAAGGAGCAAGCCATAATAGCCGCTCAAATAAGGCTGGAGATCGATAGCGAAGGCCACTTCACCGTCCCGCACCTTTTCGAGCACTTGTGTCGTCAGACCTGAGCCGCCAATGATGATTTCGCCTGCTCCATAGCCGGCTTCGTCGGCCGCTTGAGCTGCAAGGCTTGCCTGGGTGCCCCCAAGCGTCATGATGCCATCGATCGTGGGATCGGACTCGAGCGCGCCCCGCATGGCTTGGAGATTGGCTTGGGGGTTCTGGGCGTCCTGTAGCGCGATGGTCAGCACCCGGCCTTTCCCACCTGCTTCCTCAATAACACTCAGGAACGCTGTACATGCGGCTTCGAGCGTCGGGTTGCCCGGGACGTGATTGACGCAGAGCGCGTTCTCTACGCCATGATCGCGATGGAATGCGCCGGCTTGGAGTCCCACTTCCTCGGGATTGTAGCCCACATAGCTTATGGCGCCATTCTCCTGCCAGCTGGCAAAACCTCCATCCTGGATGATGACGGGGATCCCCTGGGCCGCCGCGCGCCGAATGATCGGGTTTTGTGCATCGGGAAAGAAATTGCCAACGACCAGCGCATCTGGCTCAACGGCTACGGCCTGGTCAACAACGCGTGCCATGTCGGCCTGCACATTGTTGACGTCTTGAACGGTGGAATACTGGTAGGTGATACCCAGATGAGTCGCGGCATCATCCGCGCCCTTTTTCAGCGCACTGAAGAAGGGATCGAACAGAGGTCCCGAGACCATGATGATTTGAGGCTGTGCGCTTTCTTGTGCCAAACTGGCAGGCCCCACGGCCATTATGGTGACGAGCGATGTAGCGATAAGCAATGCGCCTGAACGAAGCATAATCTTCCTCCCCATAGGAAGCCTGACTGAACGGCTTCCCAATCTCCTGACAATCATTTAGTTCTAGGGTGAACTATTAACGCGAGTCAATCGGGGTTGGCGATTATTTATGTCCAGCAATGAACTAATTAAGATTTTTCTATCGGAAGATGTTGGAGCGCCTGCGTACAAGGTCGTACGCGCTTTGGCCGAGCGTGGCTCGGCCAGTGCGATCGAGCTCTCGCGGCACACGGGATTGGCAAAGTCGACGATGTCTGCCCTTGTTGCTGAGCTCAAGGACGCGAGCGTCATCATCGAGCCTGAGCCGAGTAAAGACGCTCGCGCATCTAGCCGAGGAAGGCCTGCGGTACAACTCTCGCTCAATCCCCAGGCAGGCACGAGCGTTGGCGTACTGCCGGGCCCTGACTTTATTGGCATCGCGCTTGTTGACGCGGCGCATGGCATCCGAGACGAGCGTTCAGTGGAAATCAAGCCTAACTACTCGGTCGATCAAGGGGTTGAGGCGGTCGCCGAGCTGGTGCAGCAGGCCTATGCCGCAACGGGCTTGCAGCGCGAGACGCTACTGGGGGTAGGATTGGCCATGCCGGGCCCTTTCAATCACCGCACTGGCGTCATGCTGCGATCAACACTCTTGCCCAATTGGGTCGATCTCGACATCGGTGCCCATTTTGCCAAGCGGTTTGATGTGCCAGTGATTGCCGACAATGAGTCCAATTGCGCGGCCATTGCAGAGATGACGTGGGGCGCAGCGCTGGGGCAGCAAGATTTCTTATATGCAAAGTTCGATGAAGGGGTCGGTGGCGCGGTCATTGTTGATGGGCGCGTGCTTCGGGGCGCGCTAGGGGCCGCGGGAGAGATTGGCCATTTCATGGTCGATCCTGACGGACCGCTATGCACATGCGGGAGTCGGGGCTGTCTGGAAGCCATGATGCGCTGGGACGCGATCGTGCGACCAGCGCGTGCCCTTTTTGGTGAGAACATTACGTTTCCGCAGATCGCAGGTCGTGCGCAGGAGGGCGATCCAGGCTGCGTGCGATTAATATCGGACGCTGCGGCTGCGGCCGGACGTGCGCTTGCCGGAATCTGCGCTGTACTCAACCCGCCGCTTATCGTGGTCGGCGGCCGCTATGTCTTGGCGGGCGAGGTGTTTCTGCGCGCGATGCAAGAAAGTTTTGACCGCCATTTTCACATCCGTGACCAGACCGATGGCGGGTCAGTAACCCCTATTGTCGCTGGCACCTTCTCCAACAACCGAGACTCAACACTAGGCGCTGTTGGGCTCGTGTTAAGAGAAAAGCCATTTACCAGAAGCGCATAAACTAAGTTCACAAACGCACTTAATCGAATGACATGAAGCGTTGACTCCCTAAATAAGTTCATAATAGAACTTAATTGTGAGTGGCCGTGCGATCCGGATTCGGGTCGAGACAAAGCGGTCAAAAGGGGAGGATATCAATGCAAGCAGGAAACAATCGGTCCGGACCGACGCTAAATCGGCGCAACTTTAATCTTATGGTATCTGGCGGAACGCTCGCGGCGATTTTGTCGGGAGCCGGTCCGCTTCGCGCTCAGCAGGCGGGCGGCACACTGACGGTAGCGGTCGCAACGCCGCCCATAAGCCTTGATCCCGCGCGCAATGGTGGTGGCGTCAACGAGATTTTTGTGTCGCCAGCATATGAAGGGCTTGTTCACATCGACGTCGATGGGAAGGTAACACCGCGCTTGGCCGAGGATTTGCGCTACACCGCTTCGGACAACACGGAATTTGAAATCGATCTTCGCTCTGGCCTCAACTATGCCGATGGCACGCCTTTTGATGCCAACGCGCTCAAGGACTACCTTGAATATTATGTGAGAGCGGGTGGACCGTTCGCCGCAACGGCATCGGTCATCGATAGCATCGAAGTCCGATCACCCTATACGCTACGGCTCCATCTCAATAGGCCAGCGCCTAATCTGGTTTGGCAGTTCTCTGAAGGGGGTATGTGGGGCTGCGTGCCCAATCCCCGTGCGATTGCAGAGCGACCCGAGGATTTGGGCAGCACGACCGATGGCGTCGGTCCCTATCGACTGGTTGCCGAACAAACGCTTTTAGGCTCGGAATATGTTTATGAGCGCAATCCGGACTATTTTGAACCGGAGTCACGCCATTGGGACCGCATCATCGTCAAGGTGATCGATAATCCCAACGCGCGCCTGCAAGCCTTGCTCAGTGGTCAGGCTGACATTGTTGCCGTTGACCCGGAAACGGGTACGGCAGCGGTCAATTCCGGACTTGAGACGGTCGTCAATATCAATGGTTGGATCGGCCTGTTTCTGATCGACCGTGACGGCAAGCTTGTTCCCGAGCTTGGGGATGTGCGCGTTCGGCACGCTATAAACATGGCGCTGGATCGGGATCTGATTGCTCAAGCCTTGGCGCCCAATTTTAGCGAACCGACGTCGCTTGTCACTTTGCCTGGTCACCCGGGATACAATGAGGCGCTTGAAGCGCTTTATCCCTATGATGTGGAAGGTGCCAAGGCATTGATGGCCGAGGCGGGTGCACAAGACGGGTTTGCCCTGAACATGCTTGTGCCCTCCTTTGACGCGCTTATGTCGCGGATTGGTCAGGTGGTATCCAGCCAGCTGGCCGAAATTGGCATTACCATCAACATTGAAACGGCCACCACCTTTCCAGCCTATGCGGAGCGGGTTGAGTCCGGGAACTTCCCTGTGATTGTCGCGGCATGGGGGGTAGGTGATGTCTATTCGATGTTCCAGCAGATCATCGCGCCCACTGGCGTGATCAATCCGCTCAGAGCCGTTCATCGCGAGATGCATGAGCTTTATGAGACGATTGCGCGCACGCCGCCCTCTGAAGCCGGGCCTCTCTATGATGATATTATTGAAATCATCGCTGACCAAGCATGGTTTGCACCTTTGATGCGCAGCGGCGAGATTCTTGCTCACGGTAGGCATGTGGAGAACGTCAACAATTCGCTGACCTATCCCAATGCTACGCTCGTGGAGCCCGCGGCGGGTTAATCCAATTCAACGTCATTCGCTGTATGCCGGGGCGCGTTGCTGCCCCGGCCGAACGCCAAGGGAGGCGGCAAAGCCGCAATGAAACGCCTTATTCTCTACCGTCTAGCGATGGCCCTGCCTTTGCTGATCCTCGTTTCCATGCTTACTTTTGTACTCGTTTCCCTAAGTCCTGGTGACGCGGCGCGCACCATTTTGGGGTCCAATGCCACGCCTGAGCAATATGCCGCGTTGCGCGAAGCGCTCGGGCTGAACGATCCCGTACTCGTCCGATACTGGCATTGGCTCGTTGGCGCCTTTGAGGGAGATCTTGGGCGGTCCTTGATCAATGGGCAGCCGGTTTTGACAGCAGTGACGCAACGATTAGGGCCCACGGTCTCGCTGGTTTCACTCACCATGGTTGTGACGGTTGTTTTTGGGCTTATCCTTGGCATCGCTGGCGCGGTATTTGGGGGGCGGCTCGGACGGATCGTGGACTTGCTCTCTCTGTTTGGGATGGCCGTACCCAATTTTGTCCTTGGCGTTTGCCTTACAGCGATCTTTGCTGTGATGTTTCGGCTCTTGCCACCGGGGGGCTATGTGGCTCCCGATGTCTCGTTGCTCGGTTGGGCAAGATCGATGATCCTTCCGGTCGTGTGTCTGTCCTTTTTTGCAGTTGGCATCCTTGCCCAGCAAGTGAAGGCCTCGTTTTCGGACGCATTGCAGAGCGAATATACGTTTAATTTGATTGCCAATGGGTTTTCTCGGCGATCCATCATTTTCAAGCACGCTTTGAAGAACTCAGCGCTTCCGATACTTGCGAGCGTGGGGGTGATTTTTTCCGCCATGCTGAGCGGTACGGTCCTTGTGGAGTCCTTGTTCTACATCCCGGGCCTTGGGAGTCTTGCGGTCATGGCCACCGCGGGCAGTGACCTGCCGATCGTCCAGGGCGTCGCTGTCATCTTCACCCTTGCAGTTGTCATAGCAAATTTCCTGCTTGATTTGGCCTATGGCGCGCTCAACCCAAAACTGAGGACTGCCGAGGCATGAGCGACATGGTTCTTACGCATAAGCCGGCCCGAACCAAGTCTACGGTCAGAACCGGTCTCGGCTTGCCAATCCGCGGTGTGATAGCACTCGGTTATCTTGGGCTACTGGCGCTTGGTGCCGTCTTCGCGGACTTTATCGGTGTTGGGGATCCCCTCCGACAAAACCTACTCGGCGCCAAAATGCCACCGGGCGAACACTTTTGGCTCGGGAGTGATCAATTGGGGCGCGACATCTTTGCGCGTCTAATCTACGGCGCCAGGGAAGTCATGTTGGGGGCGAGTGAGGCCCTTCTAATCGCCTTTGGACTTGGCGTCACCGCGGGGTTGGCGGCTGGATATGTACGTGGGCGTTTGGACTCCATCCTTTCGGCGATCGCCGACATGTTGCAGTCGGTTCCGGCGATTGCCGTATTGCTCGCTGTGTTGGCGGTGTTTGAAGGCAACATTCATGCGGCCATGATCCTTTTCGGCGTGCTGGCGTCGGCCGCAATGTTCCGGGTTGTGCGGGCGGCAACAATGTCGATTTCAGAGGAGCGCTATGTTTTGGCTGCGCGTCTTGCGGGGGTTGGGACGTGGACAATTCTCTGGCGTCATTTGGCCCGACGCCTTCGATCTGTCTTGATGGTGCAATCGGCCATTGTGGTTGCACTCGCGATTGTAAATCAGGTTGGATTGAGCTTTTTGGGCTTGGGCAGCAAGCCACCAGCACCCACGTGGGGAAGTGTTCTGATGGATGGCGCGGCCGTCCTATTCACAGACACTTGGATGATCATTCCGCCGGTGGTCATGATTTCGATCACGATTTTGGCTGTGATGGTTGTCGGTGACGCGTTTCAAGACGCCGCCACTACAAGGATCGGCCGAGGTAGCCCGATACGACCCTCGGTTCGATATATGCCGGGCGCCGGGGCGCGTTTTGGCACTGTCGCCATATCCAATCAACAGCCGTTAGTCGAGGTAAGTGGGCTCTCAATTGGGATCGGGGGCCGCGGGACCCCGCTTTGGTTGATCCAAGACGTATCATTTTCGGTGCGGCATGGGGAGATCGTGGGACTTGTCGGTGAATCGGGTGCGGGAAAATCCGTCGCGGCCCGCGCAATTCTCAATATGTTTCCCAATGGCAGCGTTGTTGAGGGCACAATTCGCTATGCGGGTCGAGAGGTGGTGCCGCCAGCCAGAGGCGTGCCATCCCCGCGCATTGGCTATATTTCCCAGCAACCCATGGCGGCCCTTGATCCCGCCTTCACCATTGGAAATCAGTTGTGTGAAGCGATTGCGCTCCATGATGGCGCACGGCGAGGAAAAGAACGCGAGAAAGCGATGGAACTTCTCGATCTTGTGCAGATCCGCGAGCCCTCAAAGGTACTAGAACTTTATCCTCATCAGATATCGGGTGGCATGGCCCAGAGGGTTGCCATCGCCATCGCGCTTTCTGGCAATCCCCAATTGCTCGTGGCAGATGAACCAACAACTGCGCTGGACGTCACTGTACAGCTCGAGATTCTCAATTTGCTCAAAGCCCTGCAGCAGCAAAAGGGACTAGCCATCCTCCTGGTGACGCACGATTGGGGCGTGGTTGCGCGTATGTGCGAAAGGGTCATCACGTTTTATGCTGGGGAGATCGTTGAAAGTGCCGGGGTCAGCGACATATTTTTCGATCCCCGACATCCCTATACGCGCGCGTTGCGAGCAGCTGATCCTCATGGGCAGAGGGGAGTAGAGCGCTTGCCGGTTATAGCGGGACAAGTCCCGCCACCAGGCAAGCGCCCCTCGGGCTGCAACTTCCAGGCGCGGTGCCAGTTTGGAATTGCCCGTTGCGCTCTCAAGCCGATCGAACTTGAGACCTATGGCGATGACAGGCACGTGCGTTGTATTCGACTTAACGAACTTAAGGTTCCTAGATGACAGTCCCGACCGCACCCCTCCTATCGATCGAGGATCTACACGTTACCTTCGGTCGGGGACGACGTAGCGCCCACATACTTAAGGGCGTTTCCCTTGTACTTGACCGCGGGAAAACCCTTGGGCTGGTTGGGGAATCTGGCGCCGGGAAAAGCACGGTGGGCAATGCGATTTTGGGCCTAGCGCCGATTAGCTCAGGCCGCATTCTTTTTGACGGCCGTTCCCTTAATGGGCTGACTGGCTCCGATCGGCGTCGTCTTTCGCGCGATATCCAAGTGGTCTTTCAGGACCCTTTGGGATCTCTCAATCCCGCATTGACGATTGGTGCGTCGCTGGCTGAGCCGCTGCAGGCGCAGGGACAAGCCGGCAAGTCTCAAGACAGGATTGCCCAAAATTTGGCGCGCGTTGGCATGGAGGCAGATGCCCTAAGCCGGTATCCGGCCCATTTTTCGGGCGGGCAGCTCCAGAGGTTATGTATTGCGCGCGCGCTGATGCTCGAACCCAAACTGATCATACTTGATGAGCCGGTCAGCGCACTCGATCTCTCCGTCCAGGGGCAGGTCCTCAACCTCCTCAAAGACCTGCAGGCGGAAACGGGTGTAAGCTTTCTTTTTGTGTCGCACGATATGGCTGTTGTCGAATATTTGGCGCATGACGTTGCGGTAATCGAGGCCGGCGTTATCGTTGAAAAAGGCCCAGGCCAAAGCCTCATGCACGCCCCGACCCAGGCCTACACCCAGCGGCTCCTAGATGCCATTTTGCTTCCCGATCCATCTCGGTATGGATCAGGGAAACCGGCACCCAATATGGCCATCTGATAGCCTGGAGCAAAGGCGGCGGGGTGATGATCGGATCCTGGGACAAGGACACTCGAGATCAGATATTGGCCAATCTCCTGCGCCTCGATCTTAACCAGCTCCGTTACGCTCTTGAGACCGCTCATTGGTCTAGCTTCCGGCGCGCCGCTACCGCGCTCGGGACGACATCGTCGTGTGTAAGCCGTGGTGTCCGCGCGCTTGAGGGACGGATTGGCTTCGATCTTTTTGAACGGTCAAGCCGCGGTGTTTGCCTGACGGCCCAAGGAAAACGGTTTCTCAATCAGGTTATGCCGGCCTTGGCGCAAATCGATTTTTCGATCCGGAGCGTGCGCCCACAGCCGAACTGCCTTGAGCGAGCACTTCGCATCGGTACCTGCGGGTGCCTAACCAGGTCTGTTTTGGATCGGCTCCTTGATAGGCTGGCGCCGAGCGATTTGGCGTCCAAGTTCATCCTCAATGACGGGCATCGTGCGTTTCATCTTGAAGCCATACGCCGACTTGAGCTTGACTTGGCGTTGGTGCCTGGCACCCGTGCGGCCCCAAACATGAGCCATAGAGTTATTGAGGCTGAGCCATTGGTCGTGGCGTTGCCTCTGGGTCATGACTTGCTGGCCCATCAAGAAATTCAGTGGAGTGCGCTTTCGGGGCAGGTCCTGCTGTTCAGCATGTTCGATGGGGGAACCGATCTGGCTCAGATATGCGCAAATGTACTGGGTGCTCAGGGAATAGTTCCCCAGTTTGACGTGTTGCCGGTTCTGCCCGATTCACTTTTTCACCTTGTGGCGGCCGGGCGCGGCGCGAGCATTCTGCCACTTAGCGCTTATCCGGCCGCACGCCACGATGTGGCCTTCAAGCCGATCGCCGCACCTGATCAATTGATGTTCGTGAGTTTATTCTGGTGTCCTCACAATACCCGGCCGGATATTGAACATGTTTTGGAGGCCGCGCGTGAGCTAAGTTCATTGTCGAATAGGGGAATTGGGCTTTAGCGGCTCTCCGCATACGGAGAGTAGACCCCAGGCAGGTCCGTGGTTCTCGTAGAGACGCTCGGCCTTTCAAGAAACGATACATAATTATATATAGAGACACGCAAACAATCATTATCATGTATCAAATCTAATTGACCGTCAAAGGGAATGGGTATAGATACAAAATAATGATCAAAATGCTCCATGCGATCTAGGATTATGTATCATGGCCTACCAGAGAGAGAGTTTGGTTGCGCAAGCGCGCGAGATCCGCGAGGCCTCAGGTGTCAGTCAGCGTGCCCTTAGCGAACGAGCCGGACTGACGCAGAGCCATATCTCTCAAATCGAGAGTGGCAAGATGGAGCCTGGACTGTCGAGTTTTATCGATATGACCCGCGCCCTCGATCTAGAGCTCGTGCTTGTGCCCAAAAAGCTTGTGCCCGCCATATTGAATCTTGTGAAGGCCCAGGCGACGCCGAGTATGCATATCCATGCCGGACAGCCCAACGACAAACGCTTTGCCCGTGCCGAGCGCTTGGTCAAACAGCTGAGGCAGATCTATGGGAGTTCAGCCGACCTTGATCGCATCGATGATCTGCTGCGATTTCTGCGCCGGGTCAATCTCAGCGATCAGGAAATGCAGCTCGTGCGCGAGCTGATCGACCGCCTCGATCACCACCAGGCGAGCGCGCAGGCAGCACCCATCGTCCGTGAAATTGCGCAGAACCTGCAGCGACTGCGCAACTCGATCGCCCATGCGGCTCCGTCCGAGCCCCGGCCCGCCTATTCGTTGGACGATGGAGACGCCGATGCCTGATGTCTCGGTACTTGAGGTGCGGCTCTATGACGAGCCAATCGGCACGCTAACCCATTTGCAAGGTGATCGAACGATCTTTGCCTTCAATGAAGACTATGTCGAGAATTCGGACCGACCGACACTCAGCCTGTCCTTCAAGGACGACCTAGGGGGGCTCATTACCAACATCCGCACAACGCAACGGGTTGTACCGCCATTTTTTTCGAACCTTTTGCCGGAGGGCAGCCTGCGCCGTTACCTTGCTGAGCGCGCCGGGGTCAATCAGCAGCGCGAATTCTTCCTGCTCTGGGTGCTGGGCCTCGATCTACCCGGAGCTCTCTCGATTCATCCCGCGGCTGGCAACGCTCTTCCGCCTGGTGCTGACGAGGATCTGCCGGAAAATGCCAAACCCAATGCGCTGCGATTTTCGCTCGCTGGCGTGCAGCTCAAATTCTCCGCGTTTGAGAACGCAGGGAAGGGCGGGGGGCTAACCATCCCTGCCGAGGGCGTCGGCGGCTCGTGGATCGTAAAGCTTCCCTCCCAGCAGTTTACGGGCGTTCCGGAAAACGAGTTTTCGATGATGACGATCGCTAAGATGATCGGCATGGACGTGCCAGTCATCAATCTGATTGACCTTGATGCGATCGCCGGCATTCCTGAAGGCGTGGGCGAGCTTAACGGACAGGCACTTGCTGTCGGCCGTTTCGATCGATCCGCCGACGGCCCCGTCCACACAGAAGATTTCGCGCAGGTGTTTGGGGTCTTCCCGGACGACAAGTACAATCGCGCCAGCTATGCCAATATCGCGCGCGTCATTGGCATCGAGGCCGGAGATGTTGGCGCCGCCGAGTTCATTCGTCGCCTCGTGTTCAGCGCGCTAATCGGCAATGGGGACATGCATCTTAAGAATTGGTCGCTGATCTACCCCGACCGGCGTACTGCTGCCCTATCGCCAGCCTACGATCTGGTGTCGACCATCCCCTATATCGAGGGCGAGGACACGGCCGCGCTTAATTTCTCCCGAACCAAGAAGATGGCCGCGTTTGATGCCGATGAGCTCCGCCATATGGCGGCGAAGGCGCTGCTGCCCGAAAAGCTCGTCATCGATACCGCCGCTGAAACCGTCCAGCGTTTCCGTCAGGTTTGGGAGGCAGAAAAGACGCATCTTCCTTTGGCTTTATCGGTCGCGGAAGCAATAGACAGACATGCCCCGACTGTGCCGCTCTACAAGGAACTTGCTTGAGCGAAAAGGGAGGCACCGGGAGTCCTGTATCGAGCAGCGAGACGTCTGTATCGCCTTAATGTCGAAGGGCTCGCAGCCCGCCAACGCTCGAAAGCGTCGAACCAATACGTTTGAATCAGTTATCAAAATAAAGACTTTCAAAAACTGGTCCGTACATTACTCCCAAGGTTTGACGCGTCTCCTTGAACAGGCCCGGGTGGGCTGTCAGGTCGGTGAGCGTTGTGATTGGTTGTGCTTCGAGCAAGACGCCGCTCAAGCCGTCCGCAGTTGTGTTGGTCTGGAGCCGCCTAAGAGCATCGGTGGCGATGTCTGTGCTACGGCCGTCAAATCCCACCCCCATAAGCATTTCGAAGTCGAGACGCGTTAAGTGATCCTCGGTTTGGTCTGGGACGTCGAACTCAAAGACGAATTCGCGATTTCGAAAATCGTTTAGATAGTCTGTAAATTCTTCCGATTGCAGGGATCGCCACAAGGGTTGCATCTGGCCACGGAAGTTCACTTCTGAGCCAATCAGATCGATGGCCTGCAAGGTTGCCGCGTCACCGCGCTCCATTGCTGATTGAAGTATATCTGCCAGGGCGTTTTTGGTGGAGGCAGGTAAGAGGTTGGCCTGCTTTGCATAGAAGTCCTGCACAAGGCCGCCAAGAACGCCCGACCCGACAAGAGAATCCGTCGAAACAAGGCTGGTGTGCTGCGCCAACATTTGCAATGCATTGTCACGCAGATCAGAATTGAGCGTCGTATTGGCGATGCGCAGACTTGCGCTAAGGGCATTTGCCTCGATCTGGGGGCGATGTTGCTCGGGCGCAGAACGCAGGATTAGGTCAATGAGCTCTTGGATTTTTGCGACAAAATCAGGTGATCGGGCAGCATCGCGAGCTCCGGTGCGCGAATAGTCATAAGCGTTGATCGCATTTATGAGAGGCCCGTAAGCCTTTAAGGCCATTTCTGGATCGGACAATTCTTGCGCGAACAAGTCAAGCAGGAGCTCCACCATCTGCAGATCAACGGTCCGACCGCGTGCGAAGTCCTCGGTTAACATGAACACCATCAATTCCACTGCCGGAATGATTGCACGATCGAAATTTCGGTCAGCGAAATAAGAAACGCCGGAAATTACCGCTGCCTGCCGGTCGGCACTTCGATCGGTGGGTGAGGCGTTACCAAAAACCTCATCCATCCTAATGACGAGCGGCGCTTCTAGCACTGCGACGTAGTCATTCAGATACGCCCCAATATGAAGAAGATCGGGCTTGCCCATCGCCATGTCGGTATGAACAATTCGAACATCCTGAACCTCGGCAAAGGGATAGTCCCATAACCAGGCATCTTTGCTAGGATCGAGATAGCGTACAACACCATCGAACATGCTCTGAAGAAAGAGCAGGCGCATGTCGGCCCTACGACGGTCTGAGGCTGCTAACCCGTCTCTCCAGTCTGCGTACTCATTCAAACGTGTCCTAAGCTGCTGGAGATAGCGGGAATCTTGCGCGAGGTCGGGCAAAGTCTGTTGGTTTGGTGGCAAGAACGACAATCCAGAACCAAAGTCGGCGAGGAGTGATGCGTACCATTCAAGACCATTAATGGGGGATACCCACATGATGGAACGGAAAACGATCGGTTCCTCGCGCATCTGCGTCACCGGATCATCCGTGCGTCGCGCGTAGCCGCTATGGTCATATGAGAACAGACGATGGGTTAGGTATTCGAGCGCCACAATGCCGCCGGCGCTATGGGTTATGAACATCGCGTGTTCATAGCCCATTTTCTTGAGCTCGCTCATTCGCTTCGCCAAGCCAGCCCCGCTTTGTTGAATCTGCCAGGCATGGCTGTCGTATTGATAGCAATCCCAATCATAAAAGCGCCGGTCATCGAGGACGGAATAGAGCGACCCTTCGCCTTTGCCAAAGGTTTCCCGACAACTTCCATTCCAGCCGTGGATAGCCACAATGACCGTTCGGAAATCCCGTTGTGCTCCCTCGCAATGGACGAAACGCGAGTTCAAGTTTCCGAAAAGCACAGTACAACTGTCGTCGACAAAATCATCTGCATGTACGGGGCTCAAGGGTGGAATGGCTATAGAAAGAAAAATACAGAAGGTCGAAAACGACTTCAGCATAATCGTGCCCCCAAAAATTATGATTGCACTATACACTTTTGCCAGCATGGTAGGGAACACGAAAAAGGCTAGGGTCTGCTGTGTGCATCTACTAGTTGTCGCGTTGACGTCTACCGCGAAGGTCATCGCGGTTGCCTTCTGTTCAATGGTACTTAGTCGGCAGCGAATAGCGAAGCGGGTTTGGTTTGGCGTTGACAGGGGCTGTTGGCGAGTGTTGCATGAATGATGATGCGCCGAGCTACCTCCCTCAGGTAGGCTTAACTCTGATCCCTCCGCGCTCGCGCAAAGCCGCGATCGGTCTTAAGGAAACGCTCGAGCATTGGAACGATCAGCTTGGCAGGTGCTGGTGCGGGCTGTCCGGCCTGCTGTCCGAGAATTTCGGCATAGGCTAGCAGATCACGGTGAAGAGCAGCAGGGATGTCCAATGAGAGTTTGACAGGCTTTTCATCGATAATTGCATCAAGCTTGAGCTTGGTCATGGCAGATCCAGTTATGGTTCGATGACGAGATCACGGGTCACCATCACGCGCAGGGGAAAGCCTGGTCGAATGGTGAGCGTGGGCGCAACTTGCAGCTGGCGCTGAATAATCTGTTGGCCAGCACTGTTGATTGTATTGCCAGCGCCTTCGCGGATTGCGCGGGTGAGCGGATCCTCATCACTCACGGCGAGTTCAGCGCCTATAGACAGGAGTGTTGAAAGCCCCGCGGCTTTGGCGAGATCCCACCAGTGATAGTCAACGCCGTCTTCAAGGCCTGCATAGCCCGCACTATCGGCGCCCGGCAGACGTTCGAGCACGAGCGACCGACCGTCGGGAAAGATCAGGCGGTGCCAGACGAGCAAAACCCGGCGTTGGCCGAAGGCGACATCATTGTCATATTCTCCGACAATACGGGTTCCTTGAGGGATCAGGAGGATCGCGCCGGTGGGACTGTCATAAACGTTCTGGGTTACCTGGGCGATGATCTGACCGGGAAGATCGGACCGAATGCCAGTGATGAGGGCTATAGGGATGACCGAGCCTGCCTGGAGGACAAAAGGGGAGGCTGGAGGCTGAATGCGATCGGGAGCAACGGTTTGCCGATCTGCTTGGGTGTTGAGGAAACTGAGATGTGTGTTCTGATTGATCGCCGATGAGGCGGTGACCGTAGCTCCAGTTTGCAATACGGGCTGGGACGCATTGGCAGGCGAGCGGGATGGGAAAAACAATTCACTGGTGCGCGCCGCTTCTTGTTCCGCCATACGGCGCTGTTCTTCGGAATCGGTTTGAGGGACTGGCAAGGGTTGGGCTGGGATCGCCCGCCCATCCTCACGTGCGCGCACAATGGGCGCGCCAAGATCGCCGGGTAGGGCAGGGCCCAGTTGAGGGATGGCAGAATAGTCGCGCGGCATGCCTTGGAGGCCATCGGCGGTCTGGCGACGTTCAGTGGTGAACAGCTCTTCTTGCATTGGTCGACGCTCGGGCGCTTGCAGCGCGAAGATCAACGCGCCACCAATACCGATGCCGACCACCAATCCAAGACCGGTCAGGACCTTTCGCGAGATGCGGGTAACGCGCGGTGGCGGAGCACCCAGTCTCATGGCGGAAACGGTATCGCTGGGTTTCGGCTGCTGTGGCGTTGTTTGGTTTGTGTCAACGGCACTCATGGGCGGTCACCACTTGCTTGTTCGGCTGTCCGGTTGGTTCCATCGGTACGGACTATGCGGACGATTTGCGCGCGATCATCACTGCCGAGCCGGAGCTCAGCGGCGCCGAAAAGTCGGTCAACAATCAAGATGTTTTGGTGGACTCGATTATTGACGATTTCTGGTTGGCCATTCGGGCCGATGACAAAGATGGGCGGCATTTCACCTTGAACGATGCCACGGGGGAATTCGACATAGACACGGCGCCCATCATCATAGACCGAGACCGGACGCCAGGGTGGGGCGTCTCCACTGAGCCCATAGCGGTAGTTGCGCGCTGAGGCCGCCGGGATCACGGGCGCCGTCGGAACGGGGCGCCGTTGGGCATTTGGCTGTTCGGGATAGGCCCAGGCGACGGCAGGCATATAGGGATGCTCGCCCGAGCGCAGCTCAATCATATAGGTGCGCCGGTCTGTTGTGATGACGAGATTGGTCGTGAGGTCAGATCGGGTGGGTTTGACCAAGACATGAACACGACGGGTTTGGCCCGCTCCGCTTTGGGTGTCGCCGATGATCCAGCGTGCGGTATCGCCTGCGGCGATTGGGCCAGCCCCAGTGAGGCTTTCGCCCGGTTCAAGAGAGATATTGGTGATCTGACCGGGTGCGGTATAGATTTGATAGAGCGCGCCTTCAGACCATGGGTAGATCTGAATGGCGTTGTAATAGCCTTCGCGCCTTGGCTCGACCCGCGCCGCGGCATTGGCGTTTTCAACTTGGCCGGCGGGGGTTTGGGCTGCATCGCCGCCGCGTGCAGGCGTCCAATTGGGCGGGCTATGCAGGGGCTGTGATGCCTCAATTGTGGCTAGGCTCGGTGCTCGCGGCAATGGCGGGACATCGGCGTCATAGGAAATTTGTGGTGGGCGCGGCGGTGTCGCGCACCCGGCCAAGAGTGCGACCGCGACACTGAGAAAGCCAGCGGTGTAGGCTCTGAATATGCGGGGATCGAAGTGGGTGCCTTGTGTACTCATTGTTCCATCTCCCGAGACCAATTGATGGCATTGACATAAATCCCCAGTGGGTTGGCGCGCAGGCGTTCGGCCGTCCGGGGCTGCTCAATGACGATCGTTAAGATGGCGGTCCAGCGTTCAGTGCGGGCGAGTTGACCGCTTTCAAAGTGTCGCTCGGTCCATGCGACACGAAAGGAATTGGGCGAGGCGCGAATAACGCTCGAGACTTCGACCGATATTTGTTGGCGCCCCACGCGGGCGAAAGGATCATTGCCGCGCGCATATTCATTGAGCGCAGTGGCGCCGCGATCGGTGGTGAACTCATAGGCGCGAAGCCAGTTCTGGCGAACGATGATCGGATCGGATGGGAGCCCACGCACCTGCTCGATAAAGCGAGCAAGGTGAAACGCGATCTGGGGGTCGGTCGGGCGATGATCGGCCAAGGCGGGTTCTACGGTACGCGCTTCACCTAATTTATCGACCTCGACCACCCAGGGGACGATGGTGCCACGCGCTGATTGCCAGACCAGAGCGGTTGCAAATCCTGCAGATAAGATTAGGCAGCCAAAGGCCATGAGGCGCCAATTTCGGGCTTGGACGCGCGCTGAGCCTATGCGTTCGTCCCAGACTTGGGTGGCCTTCTGGTAAGGGGTCTCGGGTTGCGGTGTCTTGCCGTAATGCGTCGTCGGGCGCTTGAAAAGGGTCATTTGCGGTCACTTTCGCTTAGACTGATTGAGCTGCCAGAACTGCCACCATCGCCCGCGCGCACCGCATGGGCGGCGGCGGTGACGCCATGGCTCAGCGCTTGGCTGTGTCGGATGTTCTGCGCCCAGGCTGGTGCGTTACGAGAGGGATTTTCAGGCGCGTGATTTGCGGCTTCGTTACCGACGGCTTGTTGTGATGAGGCGCTGGCGGTTGCGCCAACTGCTGGCTGACCACTGAGTTGAATAGAAGACTGAGGGCTTTGCGAGGCGCCGCCCATGGCCTGTTTGAGAGGCGAGGGGGTAGACCCACCTGTGTCTTGGGATATGTCCGCTTGGGTGGGTGCCGCGGCCGCGCCACCTGAGAGCATGGCCGAACTGCCGCGCGCCGCGAGCATGGTGCCGCCACCGAGAGCGACGGCTGCACCGCCGACGGCCAGACCCGTGCCGATCGCGGCCCCGGCGCCAAGTTGTGGACCACCCGAAACAATGCCGGTGGCAATGCCGGGACCAAAAATGCCAAGTCCGAGAAGCGAGAGAGCGGCCAAAACGATGGCCATGGCTTCATCGATATTGGGTTGTGTATCGCCGAAGCCTTGCGTGAACTCACCAAACAAGGTTGAGCCAATGCCGATAATGACGGCAAGCACGAGCACCTTGATGCCTGACGAGACGACGTTGCCCAGAACGCGTTCGGCCATGAATGCGGTCTTGCCAAAGAGCCCGAAAGGAATGAGCACGAAACCGGCAAGCGTGGTGAGTTTGAACTCGATCAGCGTGACGAACAATTGCACCGCGAGGATGAAGAACGCCAAGATGACCAGGGTCCAGGCAAAAAACAGACACGCGATCTGGATGAAGTTTTCGAAAAAGGCCATCCAACCCATCAACTCTGAGATGGATTCCAAAAGGGGGCGACCAGCATCGAGACCGGTTTGGGCCACGCGTCCTGGGCGCATTAGGTCTTGCGGGGAGAAGTCGGTTCCGGACGCCAAAAGCCCAAGGCCAGCAAAACTCACAAAGACAATGTTGGCGAGCATTGTCCAATTGGAGATGAGATAGGCGAAAACCCCCACAAAAAGAGTTTTTTTGACCAGCCGCGCAATGATGTCATCGTCCGCGCCCCAGACCCAAAAAAGCGCAGCCAGGGTCACATCAATAACGATCAGTGTTGTAGCGATGAACGCCACTTCACCGCCCAAGAGCCCAAAACCGGAATCGATATAGCTAGAAAAGACCTCAAGAAAGCGGTCGATGACACCTGTATTGTCCATGGCTCAGCGTTCGCTGTCCTGCCCAAGGAACCGCTGTCGGTTTTGGGCCCAAGCCTCAAGGCAGTCAGGCTCAGATGCGGCGCTCGCTCCCATTGCCTGGCAATGGATCAATTGCTCGCGCAGCAAGTCTGGCCGGGGTGCTTGAGAAGCGCTCGGCGAGGGCTGAGCCAAAGGTGTCGCTTGATTTTTGCGCACCATCTCAATTGCAGCAAATGTTGCGGCTAGGGCGATAAAAACGATTGCCGCGATGCGGATGATCACGATCCCCTCCCTCTTGCTGGGCGTCAGTTGCTATCGAACAGGCGCGCATTGCCGGGCTGGTAGCCTGGACCAGGCGCAATAAAGCGCTCGCGTTGGACGCGACCTTGCTCGGCTGCTGCTGCACGTTCAGCTTCAAGCATTGCTTCAGCCCGCCCGTTGGCGGCCAGGAGAGCTGTCAGATCTGCCAATTGTTGTGCTTGAAGACCAAGCAGCTGATTGCCAGCTTGGGCGGCTTGCAAGGCGCCTGCTGCGCCCTGGCTTTGGCCAATTAGGGCGTTCATCTGCGCGCGTTGGGTATCGATATTGCCCACGACGCCGGCCTGGATGCGCATGGCGTCCTGTAAGCCGGCCACTGTGTTTTCCCAACGCAGCTTTGCGTCGGTCATCAGCTGCTCGTGAGATGCGGAAAGATCCAGGCTTCCATAAACGGTGCCGAAGGCCTGTTCGATCTGCTGCACGTCAAAGGCGATGTTTTGCGCTTCGCCCAGGAGCTGTTGGGTGCGCTGGACGGATTGCTCAAGTTGGGCAAGGGACGAATAGGGCAGGCTTGCCAGGTTCTGCGCCTGGTTGATCAGCATTTGCGCTTCGTTCTGAAGGCTTGCGATCTGATTGTTGATCTGCTCGAGTGAGCGTGCCGCCGTCAGTAGGTTTTCTGCGTGATTGGTGGGGTCATAGACGATCCCACTGCCGAAAAAAAAGCCGTAGCCAACCGAAGATAGGACTGGGGACAGCGCAAGCGGTACCCCAAGGACAAGGACGATAGCCGAAGTTCGAACCAACCGGGCTGGAAACCGTGAGTGGAAAGTCATGGTGATTGGTCCTTTTGATCGATGGAGGAGGTTTGTGTTGAGCAGTGCTCGGGGCCTGGCCCCTCTCGCCTGTGCTCCGGCGGGGGCTGCATGTTGGGTAGGTTTGGTATGAGGTCAGCGGCCCAGCCAAGGTTTTGCGCGCGCAACCAGGCATCCAAAAAGCGCTTCTTCCCGTGCTCGAACAACAGGCGGTCGATCAACGCGTGATCGGCTTTGCCAGAGGCTGCGCACAAGCTCAGCGCAATCTCGCCGAGGCCAAGTTCGAACAGACGGTTTCCCCCGCGCGACTGGCAGTAATAGTCACGTTTGGGGATGGCGCGGGCGAGGATATCGATCTGACGATCATTGAGGCCAAAGCGGCGATAGATCGCATGAATTTGCGGCTCGATCGTGCGTTCATTGGGCAAGAGCAGCCTTGTATGACAGCTTTCAATGATTGCCGGCGCGATCGGGCTGGCATCGATGTCCGATAGAGATTGGGTGGCGAAGATGACCGAGGCATTTTTCTTACGTAGCGTTTTCAGCCACTCGCGCAGTTGCGCTGCAAACCCATGATCATCGAGTGCCAACCAGCCCTCATCGATAATCAAGAGCGTGGGTCGCCCATCCAACCGATCGCCAATGCGATGAAAGAGATAGGAGAGAACGGCAGGTGCGCCTCCTGTGCCAATCAAACCCTCGGTTTCAAAGGCTTGAACAGAACCGAACCCGAGTTGCTCGGTTTCGGCATCGAGGAGGCGCCCATAGGATCCACCGACACCAAAGGGGCGGAGAGCGTGTTTGATCTCGTGCGATTGCAAGAGGACCGAAAGCCCGGTGAGGGTCCGTTCCTCGATCGGCGCGGACGCCAAGGAGCTGAGTGCGGTCCAAATATGGTCTTTGACCTCGGGCGTGACCGCCAGTCCTTCACGCAATAAAATGGCAGCGAGCCATTCGGCGGCCCAAGCCCGTTCGGCCCTTTGATCGATGCGGGCGAGGGGCTGGAGCGAAACGTTGTTGTTGTCATCTTCGCTTAAGGCTCCGCCAAGATCGTGCCAATCGCCGCCCATAGCAAGCGTGGTTGCTCGCATCGAGCCTCCAAAATCAAAGGCAAAGACCTGGCTGTCCTCATAGCGCCGGAACTGAAGCGCCATCAGCGAGAGAAGAACGGATTTCCCTGCACCAGTTGGGCCCACGACGAGTGTGTGACCAACATCACCGACATGAAGGGAGAACCGGAACGGGGTCGAACCTTCGGTCTTGCCATAAAGCAAGGGGGGCTTACCGAAATGCTCGTCCCGTTCCGGCCCGGCCCACACGGCGGAGAGGGGCACCATGTGGGCAAGGTTGAGCGTAGAAATTGGCGGTTGGCGCACATTGGCGTAGGCGTGTCCCGGCAATGAGCCAAGCCAGGCATCCACGGCGTTGACGGTTTCGAGTGTTGCCGTGAAATCGCGGCCCTGGATGATCTTTTCGACCAATCGCAGCTTTTCATCGGCGACATTGGGGTCGATGTCCCAAACCGTGAGCGTGGCAGTCACATAGGCAAGACCGGCGATATCTGCGCCCAGTTCTTGTAGGGCTTGGTCCGCATCCGCGGCTTGGTTAGCCGCATCGCTGTCTAGAAGTGTTGATTGCTCATTGGTCATCACCTCTTTCAGGATAGCGGCAATCGACTTGCGCTTGGCAAACCACTGTCGGCGAATTTTTGTCACCACGCGCGTTGCGTCGGTTTTGTCCATGAGGATGGCCCTGGTCGACCAGCGATAGGGAAAGGCGAGACCATTGAGATCGTCGAGGATGCCGGGCGTGGTTGCACTTGGGAATCCAGTGATTGACAAGACGCGGAGATGGGCACTGCCGAGTTGGGGCTCGAGGCCGCCAGCGAGCGGCTGATCCGCCAAAAGAGCATCGAGATGCATCGGTACGTCCGGCACCTGTACCCGATGGCGATTGGTCGAAATTGTCGAGTGGAGAAAACTCAGTGTCTCAGCATCGTCGAGCCAGCGGCATTCGGGCATAAAGCCTTCAAGCAGAGCCAGGAACCGATCGGTTCGATCGGTAAACCCGCGCAACGCTTCGTGAGGGTCAAAGCCTGGTTTTTCTCGACCCTCATAGAGCCAGCTCTCGGTGCGCGCTGAGTCTTCTGGTGGAGGAAGAAAAAGGAAGGTCAAGAAATAGCGCGATTCGAAATGACTGCCGTCCTCTTGGAACTGCGCTTGTCGTTCAGCATCGACCAGGGCCGAGGCGGCGTCCGGGAAGAGGCATTGCGGGTAGGTGGCGGCTGCGTCGCGTTGCGCTTCAGCAAAAATTGCCCATCCCGAGCCTAAACGCCGAAGCGCGTTGTTAAGGCGCCCGGCAACGGCCACCAGTTCGGCTGCGACGGCAGAGTCGAGATCAGGGCCTCGGAACTTTGCCGTGCGCTGAAAACTCCCGTCTTTGTTGAGCACGATCCCTTTGGCAATCAGCGCGGCCCAGGGGAGATAATCAGCGAGTTGCGTGGCAGTGCGGCGATATTCGGAAAGGTTCATCATCATGGTGTCTCAGACCGCGAGGTATCCAGGGATGCGCAAATGGCGCCGGACGGTTTCGGGAAAGTGTGGGTCGCGCCGGGCTGCCCAGACGGTCGCCAAATGACCGATCGCCCAAAGGATCAGCCCGACCAACCAGAGACGCAGGCCAAGTCCTAGTGCTGCTGCCAAGGTGCCGTTGAGAATGGCGATGGCGCGCGGTGCGCCGGCGAGGAGGATGGGCGCGACCAGTGCGCGGTGCACTGGCGCTGCAAAGCCAGGCACCTCGATGGCGCATTCAAGCTGTGCCGCCATTAGACCAGCGCTCCGCCGCCAAAGGAAAAGAACGAGAGAAAAAAGCTCGAGGCGGCAAAGGCAATTGAAAGGCCAAAGACGATCTGGATCAGTCGACGAAAGCCGCCCGAGGTGTCGCCAAAAGCAAGGGTGAGCCCGGTGATGATTATGATGATCACCGCGATGATCTTGGCCACGGGACCTTCAATGGATTCTAGGATTTGTTGGAGCGGGGCTTCCCAGGGCATTGAGGACCCGGCTGCAAAGACAGGAGTGGCTGCAATCAGGATAAGAATGAAGGTGGCAGTGAAACCGCTCAGTATACGGCGGAATGCGGGGGACAAAGCGATCATAGGGCGTCTCCCAGAGCATAAGGGTCAAAGGGGATGAGCTGGTAGTCACCATCTGGACCGAGGGATTCGAGATGGGCGAGCTCGGTCAGCCTGCGGGCTGAACCGCGGCCGGTAAGGACGGCGATGACGTCAATGGTTTCGGCGATTAGGGCGCGTGGCACGGTGATGACCGCCTCTTGGATCAGTTGCTCGAGCCGCCGTAGGGCGCCAATGGCTGTGCCGGCGTGAATGGTGCCGATGCCGCCTGGGTGTCCCGTGCCCCAAGCCTTGAGAAGATCAAGGGCTTCTGGGCCGCGTACCTCTCCAATGGGGATGCGGTCTGGGCGCAAGCGAAGGGCGGAGCGCACAAGATCGGAGAGAGAGAGCAATCCATCTTTGGTGCGCATGGCGATGAGGTTGGGCGCGGCGCACTGGAGCTCGCGGGTGTCCTCTATGATGACGATGCGTTCTGTCGTTGAGGAAAGCTCGGCAAGAAGGGCATTGGTGAGAGTGGTTTTGCCTGTAGAGGTGCCACCGGCAACAAGGATGTTGGAACGGTCTGTGATGGCTTGGCGCAGACAGGCGACCTGGCCCTGCGCCATGATTCCGGCTTCCACATAGTCATCCAAAGTGAACACCGCGATTGCCGGTTTGCGAATAGCAAAAGCTGGCGCCATGACGATAGGAGGCAATAGGCCTTCGAACCGCTCACCGGTCTGGGGAAGTTCTGCCGATATCCGTGGGGCGCGGGCGTGGACTTCTGCGCCCACATGATGGGCAACAACGCGAATGATGCGCTCGCCGTCAGCGGCCGCGAGGCGCTCGCCAGTGTCTTGCATGCCCGATGTGAGCCGATCGACCCAGATCCGCCCATCGGGATTGAGCATGACCTCGACAACGGCCTGCTCTTCGAGCAGCTGTGCGATGGTTGGCCCCATGGCCGAGCGCAGCATCCGTGTGCCGCGATCATGGGTTTGGAGATTGGAATCTGAAGACATTTTGCCCCGTTGCGTTGCGGGGCAAATTTGGTTGCCCCGTCTTGGGGCTGACTAAGAGAACGACTTTTGTGCTTGGTTCAACAGCGAATTGTCCTCATGCGGTGATCGGCGGCTGCTGGATAAAAAACGGATGCTCATCAGCGCGAGACGTTCCAACCAAAAAGTGAAACCCTTTCACCGCTGCGCTCACCGACCGACTAGCTGGAGCGACGTCGCGTGGCCTTTGAGGGGATATTTTCGCTGTATCGACAGGTCGGCAACTGATTGCATCCGCGAAAGAACGATCCGGTCTTAGTACTCTTTTGGACCACTTGACCTATCTTGCAATCGGGACATTGGTCTTGGAGCGGTGAACCGTCGATCGTTTCCACGCCAACATCATCACCGGCGATGTCACAGAGCTCGCGGATGTAGCGAGACGATTGGCGGTGATGGGCGAGGAGATAGACCGCTCTGCTCGCGCGCGTCAGCGCGACATAGAACAATCGTCGCTCTTCGGCATATGCGTAGGGCTCTGGGCGGGGAATAACGAGATTGAGCAATTCGTCATCTTCGATCTGGCTGGGAACACCATAGTCGCCTTCGCTGACGTCCAGGAGGATCACATAGTCGGCTTCCAGACCCTTGGCACGGTGAAAGGACATGCCGGCGACTTCGATGTTCTCAAAGCTTGGAGCCTTACCTGCGAAAGGATCGAGCCGATTGTAGCGCCAGAGAACAAGCGCCTTGAGCTTATGGCCGGGTTGTGTCCGCCATTGCTCTGCTACGTTTCCAAGGCCGGCGTCGAGCCTTTCGAGCAGCGCATGGCAGGCTTGGGTATAGTCGGGTTTGGTCTCTTTGTCGCCGACCGGAATGACCCGGATTGATCGTGGAATTGCGTCACGGTTCGAGCGCACAGATTTCTTGAGCTGGGCGGGATTGCGTTGGACGAAGTCAGCGGCCGTCTCGGCGATCAACTGGTTACAGCGATAGGTCTGTTCAAGCCGTCCTGTCCAGGCTTGACCAAAGTGATCCTCAAACTGTGTAAAAAGGCTGATATCGGACCCCGCAAAGCGGTAGATGGACTGCCAATCATCACCGACCGCGAACAGTTTGCACGAAGAGTTTTGCTGCCGGAGTGCCTTTGTGAGGTTGGCGCGCGGCTCGGAGATATCTTGAAACTCGTCGATCAGGATCAAGGAGTAGGGGCTTTGATACTGGCCGGACTCGATCAATCCAATGGCGTCGGCGATCATTGAGTCAAAGTCGATTTCTTTGGCTCTTTCCAGCCGCTTTGAATACTCCCGACTTATTGCCCAGACCACGCGAGCAAATAGCTCTGCGCGTGCCTTGTCATGCAGGGTTTTCGCTTGCTCGAGCAGAGCATCGAGCGTGAGGTGTCGTGCCCTAATGTGCTTGATACAGGTGGAGATGATCTTGTGGTAATGCTCGATCACTACCGGCTTGAGCGCCTTTTTGATCTCGGAATAGCCACGGCGTTTGAAAACATAGCCCCTCTCGGTCAGCGCTGCTTTGAGGACATTGATGAGCGTGCCATCGCTGGCCTGGGCTGAGGTGGTTTCGAAGAAATCGATCTCGTTCAGGCTATAGGACTGCCGCTTGGCTTCCGCATGGATAGCGTAGTCGGCAAACGGCGAGGTGCCATCGGCATTGAGCGCGAAATGCTCGTGAATGGTGCCGGTCTGAGGATAGTAGAAGTCAGGATGCAAATGGCGGGTTTCCCCGTTCTCGTCCTCCACTGCAACTTGGGTCTCGTATTCGAAATCAACCGAGTTGAGCCACAGCCAGTTGGTGATCTTTTGCTCTTGAAGGGATTTGACATACAGGTCAGCGAGCGTTCCGACGGTCACCTTCCCATCGTGGAATTGGGCTGCGATATAGCGATCGTAGTCTGCCTGCCGATCAAAATATTGGGGCGCGATGTCGGCTTTGGGATGTACGACGAGCAGTTCGGTCCAGAGGTCAGCAAACTCTTGGTCGCTTTCAAATAGCGAGCTGATGATGACATCCAAATGTTTTGCCTCGCCAGCCGGGTGGCCTACCCAATTGGCAAGCTGGGGCGGTCGTCCTGTGACCTCTTGTATGATGCCCCGTCCCAGCGCATGAAAGGTCGTGACCCGACATTCGATTGCGCCTTCTTCGACTTCTAATTGCTTGGCAATTCGGCTTTTTAACTCATCGGCCGCGCTCTTGTTAAAGGCCAGAAGAAGAATTTCGTCCGGCCGGTAGAGCTTTTTCTCGAGCACATAGGCGAGCTTGCCCACCATGGTTGCGGATTTGCCTGATCCGGCGCATGCCACCAAAAGATTGTTGTCCTCAAGGCGAATACAGGCTTCGCGTTGTTGAAGCGAAAGCGATCGTCCGTCGAGATCGTCAAAAAACGCGCGAAAGGCGGCATGCTCTGCGGCGACGAAAGCGTCGTTGTGCTCATGCCGAAGCCCGGGACTTAAGAGCATACCCAGCCAATGGGGTAGGGCAGCCCGAAAGGTGTCCGGCATGAGCTCTGGATCAAACAAGGGATGCCGAACCGCCAAAGAAACATTAGGCGACAGAAGCGTTATGGCACGATCGAGATCGGAGCGGGCCAGATATTGGTCTCGTCGCAAGCCGGAATTAGCTTTGAGGAGCGAAGCGCGGTCTTGGTCGATCAGGCCAAAAAGATGTGAATTTACAAATGTATAGAGCTCTGCCGCGAGCTGTTCGGCCGACTGATGCGACAGGCCGCCCAGTTTGAACGTCTGCCCGCCCATGCTGAATTCAACCGCGTGCCAGATCCAACCCTTTGCCGTGGAAATCGAAGTGATGTCGAGACACGCCAATTCAGCAGGGACGTCTCCACGAAAAAGGCGTACAGTCCCGTTTCGCTTCAGATCAAGCACCAGCTCCCACCGCAAGGTTGGGAAAAGGCCGGCAAGCAAGCCAGGACGATAAACGCGATCGGTAGCTGATGCCATTGGCCTTCGATCCCTAACTTGGCGTTGAACTGAAGACTTCCGATCAATTGGTGGAAATTGCGTTTAAGGGCAAAAAGTCCTTGCCGCCGTCTCGTACGGTCAACCGTTGTTGGGCTTGGTGACATAGACCAGCTGCGCCCCCAAAGCCCAAGCCTCTGCTCCGACCGCTAGGGCGATGGCCTGTTCACGGTTGCGGCCGCTTTTGACAATGCGATCTAGTCGTTCTTGGCGCAGTGCTGATTGACGGCCTTCGTCGGAAGCGATGGCATAGGTCAGGCGCTCAGAATCGACCTCTTGTGTCGAACGGTCAGGTCGGCGAATGGGCGTTCTATCTCCCAACCCGACAAAAACCTTTTCAAGCACGTCCGCGATTGGGACTGTTCGACTTTCGATCCGCGCTTCTACCTCGTCCGCCAACTTACGGGGCTTTATTCGCCTGAGTTCCAGGGGGTCCGAGCACAGATAGGTATTTTGTCTGTCGTAGACGATTTTGTGATGCCCATCGGGCACGCCATTAGCATCCAGCGTTTGTCGAATTTCCCCTGGTCGAACGATCAAGGACTTACGGAGCACCCGACCGTCTTCGAAGGCGCGCAAATAGGCTTCCCAGTCGTGAAACTTTGGAGCGACGTAAAAGACATCGGCTCCGTCATGTTCGGCTTTGAGCAGAAGTTCGAATTGACCATCGGGCTCGGCAGTGTCGATCCGATACCGCCAGAACGGCTGTGCAAGCGAAGGTCGCGGCCCCGGGGAGAACCGTCGCATCGCTTGGCCAAGTTTAAACTGAAGTAACAACGGTGCGCCCGGCACATCGAACGCAACGTCGAAGCCCAGACTTGCTTCGTGAATTAGGCTCGGCAGGAAGGGGGTTGTTGAAAGCCCCCGCGATCGCAGGATTTGCTCCACCTCCCGAGTCACCCCATACCCATACGAAAATTCGGACAATCGTTCGTGGATTTCAATTGGCATGAATTCGTGCGCTTTGATGTTATGGGAATAGAGATGTAAATCTAAGTGATTCTAGTGCTATTGGTTCGTTTGCGCGGAAACCCGCTCCCAGTTCTTTGAGGCGCGGCAGTGGCGCGCCAAAAGCACAGAAATTCGAATAGCGGTTTGTGTGACTGTCCATTTCTCTGCATCTTACCTTGACGCGACTTGCCTCATCCCCCTTACATTCTGCTAGTTTAGCCATTTAGCATGTTTTCGGGGGGAGTGCGCATGGTTAGCCGGTCGAAGCTGTTGAAACTGGTCGTCAAGAATTTGGGCTGCATCGGGCCCGAGGGCGTTTCCGTCGAGCTCGACAATGTCGTTTGTTTGGTCGGCAAGAACAATGCCGGAAAATCGACAATCCTTCGTGCTTACGAGCTGGCGATTAAGCCGACATTGTTTGCCGGCCCCCGTGATCGTTGTCGTTGGGCGCCAGAGGGTGAACCGTCGATTGTTGAACTCGACGTTCACATCCCCGAAGGGGTGGCTAACGTCGATGAAAAGTGGAAAACAAAAACAAATGACTTGCTGGTTGTTCGGAGCCGCTGGGAGTGGGCGGCGGATGGCACTTCAGTGCGTAAGACCTGGGATCCTGAAACGGGTGATTGGTCGGACAACGAAAAAGCAGGTGGCGCGGACAATGTCTTTAAGTCGCGATTACCGCGTCCCCTGCGTGTCGGTTCACTGCAAGATGCTTCCGAAACCCAAACCGTGCTGCTAGCCCTAGCTCTCTCTCCGTTTGCTAAAGACCTTGGCGAACTTCAAAAAGACCCAGGTTCCGACCTCGCTCTATCGGTCGCGAAGCTGTCCGAGATCGTGTCGGAACTGTCGAAAAATCACGAAGCGCGCTTCTCCGAAATTGCTGGAGACGTCCATAAAGGGTTCGCGGGCATTTTTCCCGGATTGGGTATTCGACTTGAGGTAGCGATGGCCGAACCGAAATATGACCTCGAGAAGCTTCTGAAAGAAGGCTCGGGAATTCGCGTAACCGACGGAGCAGTCGAAACGTCGCTAGAACAACAGGGGTCAGGGGCGCGTCGGGCATTGTTCTGGTCAATGCTTACAGTTCACAATCAACTTTCGCGTTACAACGAAACACAGGTTGCGCTCGAAAAGGCGGTGAAGGCGGCCAAGAAAGAAGAAGCTAAGGCGGCAGCGCTTGCTAAGCTGGAGGCGTTTCAAACTGGAGAGAAGGTGCCGGAAGCAGACGACCCGGCGTTCCCCGGTTATCTGCTGCTGATCGACGAGCCTGAAAACGCGCTTCATCCAACTGCGGCGCGTGCTGCCCAGCGTCATCTATATCAGTTAGCGAAAGATCCCGAATGGCAAGTGATAATGACGACACACTCGCCCTATTTCGTCAACCCGCTTGAAGATCATACGACTGTCGTCCGCCTCGAGCGGACTGGAGGCGACCAGTCTGCGCTAGGGACTAAGACCTATCGGGCTGACGAAGTTGCATTTGACGCGGACACCAAAAGGAATCTGAAGGCGGTCCAGCAAATGGATGCGGGTTTTTCAGAGGTGTTCTTTGGGTCCCATCCAATACTGGTCGAAGGTGACACAGAGCACGCAGCATTCATTGCAGCCATCGTTGAAGCCAATCACGAACTCGCTGATCGAGCGACAGTTATACGGGCGCGAGGCAAGGCAATTTTGCCAGGATTAATAAAGATGCTTCGGCACTTTCATTTATCGTTCAGCATTGTTCATGATGTCGACTGGCCATTTAACGGGGATGGTGGAGGCAATGGAATGTGGACCATAAACCAGTCGATATATGACGAGATAGTCGAATGTAGGAAAGTCGGCATCGTCGTGCGTCACCGCTGCAACATTCCCGATTTCGAGCGCAGCCTCGGAGGCGCAGAGCTCGGCAAAGACAAACCGCTTTCTGCATATTTGCGCGTCACTGGTGATCCTGATTTGCGAAAGAATTTGCAGCAATATCTCGTGGACATTTGTGACGGCGAGTCAGATCCGTTCGGCCAATTGCCTGAGGGTACAACCTATATCGACCAAGTGGCCGCGGCTCTACACGAATGGAACAATACCCACGGCGAACCCGATGATATTCGCGTAGTTGGCAAGGCCGGGTGACTTATGCGTTTCGAGCCAAATCGGGAAGAAACGCGTGTGCTCGGCGAGAATGCGAAGGCAGGGCGGGCGGGATTTCGTTCACGACAGGCTATCGGCCCATGGACTGATTTGGCGTTGCATACAATCGGGTGGCGTGCATTCCAAGATCTATGCTCACAGGTCTGCGAAGTGGCTCTCGGCCGTCCTGTTGAAGTGTTTAGAGAGGCACAAGATGGAGGCCAGGATGCCGTGTTCCTGATACCTTCCAGATCTGGTGACGCGACTATCGGCACCGTACAGTGCAAACACACCTCTGAAGCTGGAAAATCGCTTCGTGTAAGTGATCTCACACCTGAACTTGCGCACGTTGAGGCGTTGGTCAAAGCTGGGCAAGCCGACACCTACGCATTCATGACGAATATGAGCGTCGATGCGCCTGTCGCTTTACAGTTCCGTGAAAGGCTCCGAGCACTGGGTGTGCGCAAGCCGCACATTCTTGGCCGCCAGTACGTCATTCGCACGATCCGGCACAGTGCTCGTTTGCGAGCGCTGGTTCCGCAAGTATATGGCTTGGGCGATCTGACTTCCATCGTGGATGAACGGTTAAGTGAACAAAGCCGAATGCTACTTGATAGTTGGCTCCCGAAGTTGCGTACGTATGTGCCGACCCAGGCGCACCGTGATGCAGTGCACGCTATCGCTCGACACGGCGTAGTCTTACTCCTCGGCAATCCGTCAAGCGGAAAATCCGCTATAGGTGCAATCATTTCGACCATAGCGTCGGAAAATCCGGATAGCACTGTACTTGCGCTGACCAGTCCGCGGGATTTCGAGGCTGGATGGAATCCAAACGACCCGGGTCGATTTTTTTGGATCGATGATGCATTTGGCTCGAACGTTCTGCGCAACGACTATGTGCAGGACTGGAGTTCCGCATTCGCTAAGCTGCGCGCTGCAATCTCGCATGGCAATCGCTTCCTACTCACCTCCCGGAAGCACATTTATGAAGCCGCTCGGCTTCGTTTGGGTGCGCGCAATCTCGCCCAGTTCACTAATAATGAAGCAGTCGTCGATGTTGGTGATCTGACCTTAATGGAAAAGTCGCAGATCCTTTACAACCACGTCAATTTTGGGGGACAGAGCCAAAGCTGGCGTACAAATGTTAAACCACACCTAGCGGCAGTCGCGGAGGTTGATGGCTTTCTACCAGGCATTGCCGAACGACTTGGCGATCCGAACTTTACAAAAGGTCTGGAGCCCCGCGCGGCGTCGCTCGTGCGCTTCATGAAAGAACCTCGCGAGCATCTTGTTGACACTGTGAACGCGCTAGATGGCCCACTCCAGGCTGCACTTCTCCTTGTATATGTTCATCAAGCCGGTTTCGATCCAACAGATCACAATGGTGCCGCGGCGGACGCGGTCGCCGAGCTAACAGGCTATAGCTTAACCAAACTCCAGGATTGTTTTGCCGAGCTCAAAGGATCCTTCCTCAAGCTTTCGGGCACCAAGTGGACGTTTGCACACCCTACGATTTCTGATGCACTGACAGAAATTCTTCGTCAGAAACCGCATATGATGGCTGCGCTAATCCGCGGTGCAACGATCGACACGATTCTCAGTAGCTTCATATGCGAAGGTAGTCCTGCCATCCGCGATGCATTGGTCGTACCTTCAGCGCTGGATGATGCACTAGTTGATCGCCTCGGCAGAACGCCCGATGAACTTCAGCTCAACTGGATGCTGTTTCAGTACTTAGCTTACCGAGCTAGCGACGCGGTCATTGCCAAAATTGTCCGCCAATATCCGAGTGTGTTGACGCGCCGCTGTTGGTCGTATGATCTCCTTGCCCGCGATCCCCGCATGGCGGCTTTTGGGCGAGCCCAACGGATAGGAGTGTTGCCATCGGAGCTGAGAGAACGTGCTGCCGATGAACTGGAATCAGCCGTTTTCGACGACAACGATATTTCCTTTTTTGAAGAGGAGGAAATTCTTGCGCTGTTGCCCTCGCTTCGACTCGCTAAATTAGGGTTGGCGTTGCGCACGCGGGTACTGCCGTCTCTCGAGGCTCGGATTGAGCAGATTGTTGAAGATGCAGACCTTGACGAAGAGCCCGACAGCCATTTCAAAAACGTGCTTGGAATTCTCGACTGGCTTGAAGCGCTCGGCGTCGACGAGGACGCAGAAGTCCTCATTGAAGAGGCTCGGGATCAGGTTAGGCGCTCGGTCGGTAATCTCGAGGAGCGCAAACGAGAACGAGATGAAGAATCGGGCGATGAAATAGACTGGGCGCATATTTTGTCTCAAGAGCGAGAAGCGCCTGCACCAAATGATGAGTCACCGAAGCGCTCGATTTTCGACGATGTCGACAAATGAAAAGGTCGCAGTTTGAAGTGAGTGATTGGGGCGGGCGATGCGACCTAGTGAAATTACAACGCCTTAAGCGGGCTCCTTAGTGCACAACGCTCTTCAGATTCCAACTCCGGCTACCTGCTGGCGTTCGTCCTCTATCTCCAGTCGAGCCATGATCGAAGCAATTATCGGCCGGGCTTCTGCCGAGGTCTTCGCCATTCGGAGTTCGCCTATGTCTCGTTCGAACCTGCGGTCGCGTATTGGTTGTTTGGTTCCCACCACTCGTTCCCGGAATCGAAATAGGTCACAATGATAGATGGTGAACTTACCCTCGGATGAAAGGGCATGGTAAGTTGCTTCGCCCTCAAGCTCGATGTGCTCATGCCAAATGTGGAAATGGGGATGCACGATCTTGTAAAGGTTAGCTCGTTCCGGAAAGCTCTTTCGATCGGGATCGCTCACCAACTCTGTGCCCTTCGACTGGTTGCACTCGACACAGGCGACGGCAAGGTTTTGCGGCACGAACATAAATTCGCAACGAGTGGCGCGCGCAATGACGTGTTCAATGTCCCACGCCCGTCCGTGATGTGCATAAAGCGGCTGTTGGCAGTAGCAGCAGCGATAGTTCTGTTCCCGGATGTAGTGCTGCTTAATTCGTGATTTCAGGTCACCCAGCTCTTCACTGCTCCAGATTGTTGCGTCGAAACCTTCTTTTTCCAGGATAGTTGAGACGAGAACCTGTTCATCTGAATCATAGGCTACGGGGTTGGCGATCACTTTTGTACCACCTTTTGTGCAATCCTCTCCAGGTCGCCGATTAGTTCTACCACGCCAGGATTATCCTTGATCATTGATCGGATCCGGACGAGTGAGCGGACAGTATTTTGGTATTCTGAACCTCTCGCCTCACCGTCGGCTGCTAGCCGGAGTGCTTTCACCAGTTGTTCCTGGACGTAATAATTGTCACCGCTGGCGACATCAAAGGCTTCAACCAAGAGAAAGTCGACCGGGCGTCCTGAGACTTCCTCGCCGTGTCTCAACGAAGCACTGCTCAGCGATGCCAAGGTCGCGTTTTGAGGAGAATCACTGAGTATTAGCGGGGAGTGTGTCGCGAGTATGTAGTGGCAGTTGCGATAAGAACTGAACGTGCTTAGGAGCAGATCAAGGTAGCGTGCCTGCCACTCGGGATGTAAATTGGTCTCCGGCTCGTCGATTAAGATTAGCGAGTCATCCTCGAGCGCGGCTGCTAGGGACATGAAAGTAATTGCGATGCTCAGCTCCCCCGAGCTGGCTTCCTTGAGATCAATCATTCCCCCACTCTTTCGTCCGACTTCGACGGCGTACAACCGGACGAGACCGAGTCGGCGTAAGAGCTGCAAGCTGGCATAAAACCTTAGCCCTGAAAAATCGGGCTGCTCAAAATCGAATCTGAGATGGACGAAGCCTCTTCTCGATTCGCTTAGCACGTTACGGGCGGCTTCACGCGCCTCATCGACTGCCTCCTCATCTCTTGCCAATAGCTCTTGCAGCCTATTGCTATAAACCGTATTGCGATGACGTGCGCCGAGTAGCTCATCCAAGTTTGCCCCTTCGACCAAGGCCTCCATCAAGCTCCTCTCATGAAGTCGGTAGACGATGTCGACTGCTGGCAGATATCCGAGTAAATCGAAAACACGAGTTAGGCGGCCACGGTCGTCACGGGCTATACGGGATACCATGCCCTCCAGCGCGCGCGTTAGCAGCGCGCTTGTGGACACTTGGCCCATTCGCTCTCGCATCCCGAGATACGAGTAGACATCAGACATTTGCAGATCAGATAGAGCGCGTGGTCGCCGCGCTCCACCTATGGGGAACTTATCGAAGGGAGTCATTGACAGGCCGATTACCCGCTTTGGCAAGGCAGCCTCATGAATGGGCGCCGAATTGCCGTCGATGCTGAGCAGGATTTTCGAGCCGCTGCAGGTAACCTGATGGTGGCGACCGCAAGCGATGTATTCTAGGCTAGCCAGAGGGACTCCGCGTGGTGAACCACTTCGAGCATAGTCCTGTAGCAGTTGAAAGGTTGTGGCAATTCCCGACAGGATTCGGCTCTTTCCTTCACCATTCCGGCCGAGCAGTACCGATACATGACTGTCATTGGCCAATCCAGACGCATCGTTCGCGGCGGTGCGAAACGAAATCTCCACCGCAGCAGCCGGTGTCGGTGATGCCTCCAGGCGCCATCTCGGTCTGGTTTCAATTTCGGCTAGCCGTGCGTGCAGCAGCCTGAACCTGTTCTTCATAATTCTTTCTGAAGCCCCACTTTATCTGCAACATGCCCCCCCATCATAGTCAAGATTAGGGCCCACTTCGATTCTTTCGAAGCTCGACTACTACTATTCCATGTTCGCCATTACAGGGGATACCTGAAGCGACGGAAGGGGCTGAAATTGATGTAGGCGCAAAGTTTGCTTGTTGACTGATCCACGGCATTCCGGAAATGGCACACATTTGAAATGTGTCACTCTCCTCGAACGTCCTCGCTAACCTCCTGGCTGAGCCTCGGTCCCTTTGCCAAACGCCGACCCAGTGCCGTGACGAAATCCTCATAACGCCCCATAGCTTTGGCACGCGCCGCGCTGGCTGCCGGTTCGGGAAGGGCAGGTGTCGTTGCGAGCCAGAATCGCACGAACACCGCCAGGGTTTCCACGGAAATGCCCATATCACGCTCTAAACGTCTTAGTCGCCGATCGAGCTGATCTAAACGTTTGGTGATGGCTGCCTCTCGCCGCTCATCGGCGTCGGGCGACAGAAATGACGCGATTGCTGCTTCAGCAACAATGGACATAGACAGCTCCCGTCGCGCCGCGTAGTCGCTTAGGGAGGTCATTAAGGTCGGATCAAGATAGACGGAAAGCTGGGCTTTTTTCTTCGGCGGGGTCATGATCTAGAGCTCCAAGCCAGTGTTGGGATCGAGCGAGGCCTGGCGTGCCAACCCCTTCTTGGTTCGGCTCGAGCGTTTATGGATCGCAATTTCGCTGGACTCGGATGGTTCGAACTCGAATTCGTTGTCGATCGGAGGGTGTGGCGCGACGGACCTCTGTTCGCAGCCAGCAAGTTCCAGGTGAAGTGCGCCTTCGGTCGCTTCTCCATCCTCTGCTTCAGGTTCAGCAAGCCCCTCGGTTCCCGCGTTTTGTGCGGGAGACGGTAATTGGCTCCAGTCGTTGCCCATGGGATCCGGCGTCCGCATTTGGGTCGGAGGGGGCAGGACGCGATCGGTGAAGCGAACGTCGTCGTAATAGCGCGCCTTCTTAGCCCTTATCGGTGGCGTGCCGGCAATCATCACAATCTGGTCGGTTGCGGGAAGCTGCATGATTTCTCCGGGAGTCAGCAGTTGGCGGGCGGTCTCTGATCGCGAGACCATCAGATGGCCGAGCCAGGGGGCAAGTCTGTGCCCGGCGTAATTTTTCATCGCGCGCATTTCTGTCGCGGTGCCCAGAGCATCGCTGATCCGTTTGGCGGTTCTTTCGTCGTTGGTGGCAAAACTGACGCGCACATGGCAATTGTCGAGAATTGCGTTGTTCGGGCCATAGGCCTTTTCGATCTGATTGAGGGATTGAGCGATCAGAAAGCTCTTAAGCCCATAGCCGGCCATGTAGGCGAGCGCACTTTCGAAAAAGTCGAGCCGGCCAAGGGCGGGAAACTCATCGAGCATGAGCAAGAGGCGATGCCGGCTGCCCTTGTCGTGCAAATCTTCGGTGAGCCGGCGCCCGATCTGATTGAGGATGAGGCGAATGAGCGGTTTGGTGCGATTGATGTCCGACGGCGGCACGACGAGGTAGAGTGAGGTCGGCCGCTCATTGTCGACAAGATCGTTGATGCGCCAGTCGCAGCGTCGCGTCACGCGTGCCACCACCGGATCGCGGTAAAGTCCTAGAAACGACATCGCGGTGGAGAGGACCCCTGAACGTTCGTTGTCGGCTTTGTTCAAAAGTTCTCGTGCAGCGCTGGCGATCACCGGGTGGGGACCAGCCTCGCCCAAATGTGCCGTTTGCATCATCGCGATCAGTGTTGCTTCGATGGGGCGCTTGGGATCGGAGAGAAAGGACGCAACGCCGGCCAGCGTCTTGTCTTTTTCAGCGTAAAGCACGTGGAGTATTGAGCCCACGAGCAGAGCGTGGCTTGTCTTTTCCCAATGGTTACGCTTTTCAAGCGAGCCTTCGAGATCCACCAGGATGTCGGCGATGTTCTGAACGTCGCGCACTTCCCATTCGCCGCGCCTCACCTCGAGTAGGGGATTGTAGGCTGCGGACTGAGGGTTGGTTGGATCAAACAGTAGCACGCGGCCGTGCTGAGAGCGAAATCCGGCGGTGAGCTGCCAGTTTTCGCCTTTGATGTCGTGGACGATCGCTGAACCAGGCCAGGTTAGAAGTGAGGGGATGACAAGACCGACGCCTTTGCCCGATCGTGTGGGGGCAAAACAAAGGACGTGCTCAGGCCCGTCGTGACGGAGATAGTGTTCATCATATTTACCCAGGACGACACCGTCTGGCCCGAGTATGCCGGCCGCTGCAACCTCTTCGGGCTCCGCCCAACGGGCAGAGCCATAGGTTGCAACGGACGTAGCCTCACGCGCCCTCCATACGGACATTGCGACGGCCACCACAATCGAAATCACCCCGCCAGAGGCCGCGATGGCTCCGCCTATGGCAAATTGGTTGGGTGCATAGGCGCCATAGAAATACCACCACCAATAGAGGGCGAGCGGGACATACACCGGCAAACCGAAGAGTTCGAACCAAGGCGCCCCGAGCTGCGCCTGGTAGCCAAGACTCCAGGCGACATATTGCGTTGCGGACCAGCTCGTAAAGAGGACAACGAGAAAGACCACGCCAATCTGTCCCCATAGTATTTTTGTGGCGGCCATGGTGCTGCTCCCGGCTAGAGACTGATGCCGCGTTTGCGCGCGAAGTCCCAAGTGACGCCGCCATTGTCCCGCGCGATGCCCGAGATTTGCCGGCCGAGTTGTTTGTCGAGCGAGGGCGTCCAGGGCACGAGTTGGAAACCCAGCCCATTCTCGATCATGGCAAATCGTCCAGACGCCAGTGCGAGGCGCTGCCGATAGGTCCCGGAGACATAGTCAGCATTGCTGAGGCGATTGAACTTCAGTCCCGTTTGGGTCGATAGTTTTTGACCGACCGCGTCGAGCTCGCGGCGCTTGAGGGTTTCGAGCAAATTGCGAGAAAAGATGATCCGTGAGCCCCGGCGCTCAGCGAGCCCCTGTTCGATCAAATGCTCGGCACGCCGGGTTAGTGCGTCTCGTATTTCAGCGCCAAAACCACCTTCAGAAAGTGCGCTGGTTTCATTGGAAAGCGCAAGGCGATCGAGCCATGTGGCCCCAGAAGCACTGACCTGTGTTTGGATGTCGAGATCAGAGCGGACGGCAAGGGCAATTCGGCTTTGTCCGCGCGCGTCATCGAAGCGTCGCAGCTCCACGATCGCGCCTGGAGTGCCATCGCTGGCTGCGCCGAGATCGGGTAATTTGATGTGGTGGGTTCGACCATCGACCCCATCGATCACAGCATAGGCCGTGCCCTTTAGCTCATCGTCCAGCCCACGCTCAACCATGCGCCCCACGATCGGCGCCTCGAGATGTTCGGCAGCAAGAACATAACTCGAAGCCCCGCGTTCGATACCACCCGAGGCTAAGGCGCGGTGCATCCGTTTGATGATGTCCCGTCGCTCTCCCAATTGGCGCAAAATCGTCTCGCAATTCTCATCGAGAATCCATTGGTTGGGGCCAAGCTGGCGCGCGAGTCCTAGCTTTTCGAGCTTATGGAGCCGTCCAATTTTTTGAAGCTGATATTCATCGGGTTGTCGCTTGGGCGCGGGGGCGAGATCGATCACGCCGGTCGGCTGGGCATCTCTATGCAATTGGCGATCGAGTTGTGTGAAATGTTCAGCTTGGACCTGCTGTTGCACTTGGCGCTGAAGCTCGAGATCGGTGCGCGGTCCCAATTCAAGTGTGACGAGGTCTTGGGCCCGCGCGCGCATGCCAGTTTTGATATAATCGCGAGAGATGACAAGGTCCTGGCCATCGGCGAGTCGGCCGCGGACTAGGATGTGCAAGTGCGGATTGTCGGTGTTCCAATGGTCGACACCAACCCAATCGAGCTTTGTGCCGAGATCCTTTTCAACCTGCGCCATGAGCTCGTTTGCAAATCCCCGGAGATTTGACAGGCTGCTTGCATCTTCTGGCGATACGATGAAGCGGAAATGATGTCGGTCGTCCTTGCACCGCTCGGAGAACGCGCTGGGGTCTAAGTCATCACCTTCGGCACCAAACAGCATGGCTTTTTCGCCATCGCGCGTAACGCCTTCGCGGCGTAGATAGTTGATGTGAATTGACATTGGCGTAGCGCGCTTATGATGCCGCACCACGCGTGCCTTAATGACCACGATGCGGGTACGACGGGTGAGCAGGTGATTGGCCTGGACCGTAGCCGTACGTCCGCGCCCGAAACGCGAGCCGTTGCTCGCGCGAACGCGGCCATTGCGCGAGACGTGTCCACCAGCTTTTTGTGCCGCTGCCAGCGCCTGGGCGATGAACGGACGCGCGCTTTGGGCGCGCGTTGAGCGGGGACGGCCTGGACGAATACGAAACTCCTCATCTGCCATGAGAAGGCTCCACAATGTGCGAAAATGCGAATGCCTCTGGGCAAAGCGCGGGTACCCGCACCTTGTGAAGTGCGATAGCAAGGTGTGAAAAACGCCGAAAACGCGAACGAAAACAACCGACCGACCGACGCGCAATGTGCGTGCTTTTATCTCGCCATCTCCCGGTTGCTTCTTCTGCCTCCAACCTGACTTCTCGCTGCGGTGCGCTGCGATGCGAAGGTCTGCGAATGGGCCGCGCTCTCTTCATTGGCCAGCTCGGAAAGCCGGGCGGTTCGGAAAGAGGGTATCGCTGGGTGGAGCGATGTTGCCCTCCTGCGGTGCCGTTGCCGGCAACGGTCCAGTTCGCTGCCTGTCTTCGGATAGGTGTCTATTGGTGGCGTTAGGCCCATGTCCCAATGCAACAAAGACCGGCGCGGAACGCCAATCGTCTGGTATTGGCGGTGCAGTCTGCCCAAGCGCAGCTACAGCTTCACTATCGACTAACGGTAAGAGTGAAGCGACATAAGCGAGGGTTTCGGCCGGCAGGGTACGACCCTTGGCCACGTAGTCGTCGTAGCGTCCGGGCCCCGCATTATAAGCAGCGAGCATTGCAGCAACGCTGCCATAGCGATCAAACATTTCGCGCAAATAGGCTGTGCCCGCCAAGACATTATTGCGCGGATCAAAGGGATCATGTCCGAGACCATATCGTTCGCTCAGTTCTGCCCATGTGTCTGGCATCACCTGCATTAATCCCATTGCACCGGCAGAAGAGATTGCGCGGACGTTCCCCGCGCTTTCTGCCTCTATCACTGCTGTGATCCAGTGCTCTGGTATGCCAAACCGAAGCGCGGCCTCGGCAATGTAAGATGCGGTTGGATGGTGCAATGATGCATCCACAGGATGCACAGGCTCGGCATAAACAGTGGGGACGAACAGCTCTCCATTTGGAAAGCCGAGAAGAACGATGATCGCGATGCGCCGAGCCGCGATATTTCCTGCCAGCCCGCGCAAACTGCGAATAAAATGGTCTGGGCGCGGCATGGCTCAGTCTTTCCCGTCGCGCTTGGGCGACCGGCTCCAATGCAGCGACCAAGATGTCTTATCGGCGCCATTGCAGAACAGATGCGCGCGGATGGTTTCGGGGAGGGCAGGGTCATCGATCAATACCGATAAGAATTCGCCGGCCTTCTCGCTGGTGCGTGTCCAAGCCGCTCCGATTTCGGGTGCGAGATCATCTGCACCATGGAAGATCCTGTAGTCGGGGGCGCCACTGACATCGGACGGCTCGGCTGGAACGATGCAGATTTCACGATAGAGCGTGAGCGTATGGAGGTGACCAGTAAACCCCGTGTCCTCACGCGTAAACTGTCCAATCTTTGTCATTTGGCGGCTCCTTTTTCGAGAGTTGGTGGGAAGATCAATGTCAGGGAGACGGCTCGTCACGATGCCAGTGATAGCGCCCGTTTTCCTCTTCGTCGGTCCAGAGCGGGGAGAGGCGGGCAGTGATGGTGTCGGCCGAAAGCGGTCCAAAATAGCGCCCATCAAAACTGTCGGGCGCATCCCAGTTCATGAGGAAAACTTCGTTCTCGCTTAGCGGTCGGCACCCCTGCCACAAGGGCAACTCGCGCCCGAGGCTGTCGCGCGTTCGAGCCTCGCCAAAGGGATGGCCATAGACGTAGATTGTTTGTGCGATACGGCAGACCGTCGTTCCCGAAAGGGCGAGTACCCGTTTGATAAGGGGAACGCCGGACGCCAAATAGCCGCGCTGGGAGAGGGCATCTGCCAGCGCCGGCGGTGGCACAATGGTTACAAGATCGCCGACCGACAGTGTGCCGATTTGATGGACTTTATAGAGCCCAACTGGGACACTCGCTGAAGCGTTCCAGATGAGACTTGGCTTATGTCCCGACCATGCGGGGGCGATGACCAAACCGGCGCTGCCCAGCATGATTGAGAGGATGGCGATCCGGTTCATTGGCCGACACTCCGCCGCTTGAGCCATGCTTGGTGGCGCGCAAATGTGTAGGTGCGCGGTTCAAGACCCGTGATCACGCGGCTATGGACATGCCGCCAATGGTCGGGTGCAACCTCAGTGGGATCGATGTCGAGCGCTTCGATACTATCGATATGGGAGAGTACGCGTTCGACGCGCTGCCAGCTTTGGATTTTAAGCAGGATTTCCCCGCCTGGACGTACGAAGGGCAGTGTTTGAAAAGGTTCGCGGTCAGTGGTTGTCCGCACAATATCGATACGAGAGATGACGGTACCATAGTCATTGGCAGCCCAGCGCACGAACGCAAAGATTGTGTTAGGGCCGAACGAAACGATACGGCGGTGGCGATCAAGTCGTTGTTCGGATTGGGCGTTGCCAAATCTGATCCAAAACTCGATCCGTTTTTCCTGCCAGGTGAGCTCGACATGCGTCATGCGCCCGGTCTCAGTTCTGGCAGACGATGACGACGTGTTGGACATAGTCGATCTCCGTAGCAGACGCGGCAACCGAAACGCCAAGAGACTTTGGTCCCCTGTGGCGGCAGCGCTTTTCCCCGATTTTTCGCGGCAAAATAAGAGTTAGGTTTTCTGTTAGACTCTGAGTTACGGGGCGGGATCGTCGTTTGAATTCAGTGGCTTCGGTGCGTTCTTTGCGAGCGAAGTCCCGTCCGGCGTGCGTGGGAAATCCCGATGGGTGATGCGTGCGAAGTCCCAATAGTGTTCACAGCGCTGTCCACAGGCACTGGGCCCAGACGCGACGGCGAAATGTGAAGGATTTCGCGCTGGCGATCACGGCGGACCGCCAAGCTGTAGCCGGGCAGGGGCTGGCGAGCGGTCAAGCGTCGGAGTTGGATAGCAAAGTCAGAGGGCCTCATGAGGCTGCCGGACTTTTGATGGAGGTGGCCGAACTCGAATGCCCAACCCTGCTGTTGGCGTCCGGCGTGCTTGCGCGCAACGCGATAAAGCCAGCGCTCAAATCCGCCTCTTAGCCGGAAATAGGCCGGGTCAATGGCGAGGACCAGAGATCGGTCCGTGACGCCTTGATAGAACCAATCGGCGAGCACGATTTCCATGCCCTCGACGCGGCCATCCGGCGTCGTTCGCTCTTTCCATTCATTGATCCAGGAGAATTGGTGGCGGCGCCAATGCGCGCCCTGCCTGATGCTTGTTCGCACGACGGTCGATTGCAGGCGCGTCAATGCGCCCTTTAAAAGCCGGTAATCGCGTGATCCTGTTTCGCGTCCGATCGCTTTGAGGAGATGATAGGGCGTGAAGCGGAGCAGCCGAGAGGTGGCATAGCCCTGATTTTGCGCCTCGACGACATGCCCGGCGGCCCAAATCAGGATATCGGCGTCCCAAATGGTTGCCATGCCATGTTCAGCAACGGCGAACACTTCAACGTTGACGCCTCCGGCCTCGTAAAGGATCGGGGACGTGCGCTTGGTCTTTGCCAGTGAAAAGAACGGGCGCTCCATGAGGTCGCGCTGGTCACGCGGACTGGCCTTCCCGGTCGCGATAATGAAGGGATCTAGCCTATGGACGTGATCGGCATGCATCGCGGGCGTCCTAGCGCTGGAGGGAAGCGCGCGTAGCCGAACCCTCATGGGCACGGCGTTTGGCCGGAAGGACGTTGCCGCCAGGGTCTGACGTCGATGTCACCGAGCCGCTATTGACCCAGGACTGCAGGTCTTCGACCGAATAGACAACGCGTCCACCGAGCTTGTGATAGGCAGGCCCGGTCCCGTAAGTGCGGTGCTTTTCGAGCGTCCGGGCAGAGAGGCTGAGAAAATCTGCAGCTTCCTTGGTGCGCAGATAGCGTGGGGGGAGCGTGGCGAGATCGGGTCGCATGGATCGGGCCTCCGAGCGTTTCCTTGTGTCGCTGCCAACCAGCGACCGATGCGGGCAAGGATGGAGGAGGGCCGAAGGCGAAATGCAGGGGGAAGTTAGGGGGTGCAAAAAAGGCACAACAGCGCGATGGCGCGTCTGCTACTTGCGGCGTCGATGCCGCAAAAGCTTGCGATAGCCGCCAGCAATCATGGTGCGCGCTGACCGCAAAAGGCTCATAACAGCATGGCGAGCCGATGCAGCTTGCCACTCGTCGCGCGTGAGCTTGCCCGTGCGGAAAATGATTTCGGCGATGGTCTGTTGGGTCGCGCCGTCGCAACGACCGTCAAAGGCTTGTAACATGCGCTTGGCGCGGGCGCGTTGTTGCCCGGTCAAACGGGTGTCGGGTTGAGGGCGCTTGCCATGCAGGAATGCGAGCAATCGCGCAATTGCCTCTAAACGATCGAACCCTTGCCAACCGAGCGGCACCACTGCCACGAGCGAGGAATGCAGGTGCGCATCATCCGGAAGCGCGAGATGAAGATGCTGTCCGTCACCTAGGGTCTTAAGAACATGTGTTCCGTCTTCTGCCGGCCGATCGATCGCGCCCTCAAGGGGGGCCGGGCCTGTCGCGTTCCCCAATAGAAGGGGCTGGCGCGTAAGCACAACACTGCTCGTATCGAGTGAGGGCAGCCAAAAAACGGCAGTGTCAGTTGCGCGCAGGTGCGGTGCAACGGGGAAATCGTAGACCCCACCGCGTGCTGGCGCGCTCTAGAAGATTGAATGTCGGTTCGCGGGCGCCTGACAATTTCCGGTAATCTCGCTGATACTCCGGGTTGCGTCGCAACCACTCCCAGGCGATGTCCGACGCGCTGAGGCGATCGACATAGTCGTAGTTTTCCGACGAGCGCCATTGGGATTGTTCCACCGACATCCCAGTCCTCCGAGCTTGCTGGTTGCATTGCGCTCGAACGATTACTGGTTGAGATCGATTGGGGAAGTCACGCTGTTAGCACCACGTGATGCGTTTTGCGCACCACTCCGTCATTCGCGCCGACCACCTTGGAGCAGGTGACGATATCCATTGCTCGTCATCCAGCGGGCGCGGGCGAGATGGGTTTCATACATGCGGCGTGCACGTATGGGTTCCTGCTGGGGATCGATCCCGAACAATACCGCCGTCACCTCGCGCCAATCAGCACCCTCCGATGCGGCGTCAAGCAATCGGAGATAAAGCTTCATGTGTGCACGATCATATTCGGTGAGTCGCACGCTTGCCGGTGGTTCGTGCTGCGGCACTAGAAAGGCTTTGGAATCCATTATGGACTGCCCTGGCCCACTCTGGGCCGCTGACTTAGGGGTCTCATTGTTACAACGCGATAGTGGCGCATCCAGCGCATCGGCCATCCAATACACAATGTAGAGTATACTCCGTGGAAGAATACTCTACAAGACGCTGCTCTCTCGGCTATGGAGATTCGAGAGATACTCGCACAAAATTTGAGAATTCTGCGTAAGGCTAAGGGTCTATCGCAGGAGGAGCTGGCGCATCTCGCGGGCCTTGATCGCACGTATATCGGTGCGCTGGAGCGATGCGTCTACAGCGCTACAATCGACGTTGTTGCCAGTATCGCGGGTGCGTTGTCGGTTGATGCCCATGAACTCCTGAAGTCGCCGGGCCAACCGACGACCGGGGTTGGCGGCGACAAATAGTCGGCGCCGCCTCACGGGCATTGCTCGCGCCACAGTGGAGACGGCTTTACTGCGTTCTAGTCGGTCTTATTCTGGACCTGGCTCGATTGGACAAGCTGACGATACCCATTGTTGGTCATCCAGCGGGCTCTGGCCAGGTGGGCTTCATACATGCGTCGTGCACGCTTTGGATCTTGCTGGGGGTCGATCCCGAACAACACTGCCGTCACCTCGCGCCAATCAGCACCCTCCGATGCGGCGTCAAGTAATCGGAGATACAGTTTCATGTGTGCACGATCGTATTCAGTCAGACTCAAGCCGTCGGGAGGCTGGTCTTGAATGTTCTTAGGCATTCGGTTCTCGTTTCCGAGCATTTATGCTCGCGTGCTCCTTGATACTAAACTGACGTAGAACAATCCGAACAGGAACGATCGTTCCTGGAGCGATTGTTCTAGCGCTGCTTCCAATCTTGCCATGGACCTTAAAGAGGTCATGGCGATCAATCTGCGTCGGATCCGGCATGGCGCAAACATGACGCAAGAGGAGCTCGCCGATCGTTCGGGTTTGAGCTCCCGATACATTGGAGCGATTGAACGTGCCGATGTCTCTGCCAGCGTGACGGTCCTTGGGAAGATTGCGAACGGACTAAATGTGGATCCAAGTGAGCTCGTTCGGAAAATCGATAAGGGCTGCTCAACGGAAAAGGTCCAAGTGCTCGAGTGAGCAACGGTGATGGAAAATACATACTATAGTTGATAAACTTATAGTATGTAAATTGCCAACGCTCTGCGCATGGATATGCGCAAACTTGTTGGCCGAAACTTCGCACGCCTGCGGAAAGAGAAGGGCTTAACCCAGGAAGAGGTTGAAGCTCGCTCAGGCTTTAGTCAGCAATATCTTAGCAGCCTCGAACGCGGAAATCGCAACCCCACGATTATCACCCTTTACGAACTGGCCCAGACGCTCGGCGTGAGCCATATGGCGCTCGTTGAGCCGGACGATGAAGCCCGATCCAAGTGATGTTCCGAGGCGATCTTTAGAAAGCTAAAGCATTGTTGATGCGCGCTCCGGCGGGGATTTCGCCGAAGCGCGAAGTTGTTGCTATTCGGCCGTTCGCTGCGTCGGACGTGACCAGATGAGGTTAAAGAGTTCGCCGTCTTCGTCGCCAAACAGGTTGGCAAAGATCGGAGCGAGAAAGCTCGGGTCGTCGAGCTTGAGACCCAGATAGTCGCGGCCTTCCTGGGAGCGTTTGGCCCAAGCGGCGCCGATCTCGGCGCGACCGACGAAAACACGGTGGCTCGGGGCGTTCTCGCCATTGGGGCGGGTTTCGGGAACGATGCGAACCTTTTTGGCCTGGACGCTGAGGGTAACGATTTCGCCAGTGAATTCGCCGCTGCTGGTCTTTTTGAAGGTGCCGATGGTAGCCATTTTAAGTCTCCTTGATCTTAATCCAAGTCCGCACCATTGCGGCCTCGATGGCGATCAAGTGCCTGGGGCGATTGGCGATGCATCGCTGGCGACCGCAGCGCAAGCGAAGGATGGCGGGGGCAGCTTTCTTGGTTCGCGCGGAATGGACGCAAAGCGTTCAGGGGAAGAAAGCTGCAGACCGCCATTGCATTGGACCAATCGAGGCTTCGGCCGTCCCCTGGCCAGATCAAGCGATTAGAGGCGCTAAGGTGTCGTTTGGAAAACAGAGGGCCAAGGAGAAAGAGGGCGGGTCCACGGCAACGTGACCAGCGGCGCGATTTGCTCAAGCTCGTTTAAGCGGGCAGACGAGCCTGCGCCTGCCAACCAGAGACAGTTGGAATGCCACTGCTGACGTTTACCGGGCGCTAGCTGATCTCATGAATGGTGACGCTGGGCAACACCTGCTTGGCGATATCGCATAGATGTCGATGGTGGGTCAGATAGATGACCTGACCGACTTGGGCCATTTGGCAGAACAGCCGAAACACTTCTTCGGACCGGGGTTCGTCGAAGGTCTCCATGATATCGTCGGCAATGAAGGGCACGGAGGGGCGCGCATTCGCAAACTCCTCATATCCTGCCAGACGGAGCGCCAAATACAATTGAAACCGCGTGCCCTTGGACATATCGGTGGCCAGTTTCGAGCCGCCGTGCCGAGATAGTCCAATAAGCGTTTCGCGATCTTTGTCTGGCTGGGTGGCAAGACCGGTGTATTCGTCTCGCGTGATCAGCCTAAAGGCTTCGGATGCCCGGTCCATCATAGCGCTGCGATGCTTGTCGCGATAAGCACGTAGGGCATGCTCGGCCACGAGGCTGCCTGTTCTGAGGCGCAAATACCCTATGGCGAGATCCTCGAGCTCGATCAGCACCGCGCGTCTGCGCGCCTCGATGCGCGCGACAGCATCATCACCCCCAATGGCATCGAGCTTATCGGTAGCACGCACCTTTTCGGCAAAGAGCTCACGGGACCGTGTTTCGAGATCCTCGAGGCGGGATTCAAGCTCTCCGTGCTCTTGCTGTAGCGCGCTCACATCCAGCGTTTCGATGAGTGCGAGGGCATCGGCTATCGAATTTTGATTGAGCTCAGAGAGGATGTCGCGCTCAAGTTTCTCGTTCTGGGCGCCCAGCTCGTCGCGCTTTCGACAGCGATCCAGGGCTTGCCGCACCTCGGCGAGTGTCACAACGCCAAAGAACGCGGTCATTTCCTTCGTGCGCGCGTCGTGCAAGTCCAGTTCGGACGCCAAATCGTCGCTTTCGACCTTGATAGCATCCAGGGCTTGAACGCGCTCCTGGCGTTTCGTCCGAACGTGTTGTGTTTCGGTGTAGCGCTTGAGGAGATCGCGCGCTGCGGCGAGGGGATCGTCACCGTTGTACTGGGTTCCAAGTGCGCCGAGCAAATCGGTCACAGCCTGCCCAAATTCGGCTTGGTCTTCCTCCATAGCGCGTATGCGATACAGCAAATTGTCGCGTTCGCGCAGAGCTTCAGGAAGATGGGCGAGGGTATCGAGGAGTTCTTTTATGGCGCCAACGCTTTCGGACCGATCTGCGAACCATGTTGTAGCCAGGGCATCGTCCCATTCCTGCTGCCACTCTCTGGAGGCTGCCATAGCTTTCTCAAGGTCATTGTTTCGGTCAGCTAAGGCCTGCTCAAGCTCGAGGACACGCGCATTGGCCTCGATGAGCTTTGCCTGCTGGGTAGCGTGGGACGCCAAAAGAGTGTCTGCCGCTTGCATTAGAGCTTCAAGTGCCAAGTCATCGCATTTGATGGCAGCACTCTTAAGGGCAGTGGCTAGAGTTGCGCGTTCGGCCTCGATTGCACTTTTGGCGGTTTGGTGATCTCGCGTCGCTCGCTCTAGATCTGCCAATGCAGACAAGGCCGTAGAGTGGTGCTGAGACCAGGATGCAATGATGGATAGCCAATAAGAAATTGACGCATCGGGTAAAAGCGCAATTTCTCCCGGCGTTTCCCGACGGATTTCTTTGCGTAACGACTCCGACTCTCTCTCGATATCCTGGGAGACGGTATTTTCGTGCTCGAGTTTCGCTGTCGTCACCGCCAGTTCGGACGTCAGCCGGCGAAGCTCTTCGAGCTCTTGTGCTGCGGCCAGGCGGGCGTTTGCCAGAGCGTCTGTCTTACGCATTTTGCCTTCAAATTGTGCCGCGCTTTTCTGATCCAGGGACGCCAAATGGTGCTGCCAGGCTTCCTCGCGATCGGCAAGGGCTGCAGCGGCGTCGGCGTCGGCGATGACGCCCGCGGCTTCACGCAAAGCCGCAATCCGCGCTTCGTCTTCCTTTTTCTCCGCCTCCAACGCGTTGATGCGCTCGAGGACCTTTGATCGGCGCGCCTCTATATCCGTGTAAAGGGCCTCCCAGTTTTCGATTTGCTCGGGTTGCGGAAATGCCAAAGCCTTCAAAATGGCTCGGTCGCCGGACCAGGGTTGCAGTTTGGCAAGAGCCTCGTCGAAATCCTGTTGCCTTTCGGCCATCGCACGGGTTGAAAGGCGAAGCTCTGCGTTGAGGTCGCTTTGGCGGACACGGGCCAGGATGGACTGCAATTGGGCCACCATGCCGACCTCGAGAGCGTCGGTGTGACTGCGCAAGGTCCCCTGGACGGCTTGAGCTCTCTCGATCGCCTTTGCTGCCGCTTCGCTTTCCCGCTCAGCAGCTTCTCGACGGACATCAACGCCCGACTTTTGAGCCATCAGGTCACGTATCGAGCCTATTGTTGCGGCGTCTACGATGAGGGTTTTGGGGTCTTCGACATCGGCTTGCCCGAGTTCGGTAAGAATGAGCGCAATCTTGCCGGTCCATTCGGTCAGGGCTGATCGTCTTTTTGGAAGATCGTCATGAGCGGTGTTATAGCGCGCAGTCAGCTCGGAAAGCGCATCAAGGCGATCCGCCAAAGCAAGCAATGGCTCATCGACAACCAGTCCCTCGAGCTCAGCCTTTAGAGCAACCTCTCGTTGCATAAGACCAGCGCGTTGCGTTTGCAGGCGGGTTTCGGCTTCCATGAGGGCAGGAAGTGTTTCGGTCCACTCAGGGGGTGGGACAGGCAAATCTTTATAGGTTTGGTGCTCGGATTGCCCGCGCTGATAGTCCGTTGCGAGGGGGATGGCTCGCATCAGCCGAGCCAGTTCATCGCGTCGGGCCTTTACGGCGCCAAGCTGCCCCACAGCGTTTTCATATGCGGCGCTCGCCTGGTCCAATGCGGTTGTAAGAGCGCGATAGGCCGATGCCTGCGTATCAATCTCATCGCGCTGGGACTTAAGCTCCAGCGCTTCGCGCTTGAGTCGGGCAATGGCAGTTGAAGTTGCGCGCTTTCGGAAAATGTTGCCGGCATCCTCGAGCGTCTTTTCGAGAACCGCGCTGATCCCTGCAAGGCCCGCGCTTGCCGAGAACAACAACTCTCCCAGGTCGCCTTTGCTCTCGAGGATGGCATTGCCGCCGTCTTCAAGCGTCTGGTCATCGAGTGAGAACATCATGCGATAGGCATCACGTGTCAGCCCTGCCAATGGAACACTGAGTGCCATTTCGCCAACCGGCTGGCCCTGCGCATCGAGCAAGGAATTATTGCGTTGCTTGACCCGCCTGAAACTGTGCTCTTGTCCATCAAACGCCACACAGGCGCCGATTTCCATCGCCTTGCCCTGGTGAAGAAAGCCAAAGCGCGTGCGCTCTTCGATTCCAAACAGCAGGTCGAGATAAGCTGAGGCAGCAGTCGATTTTCCCGCTTCGTTCAGACCATAAACGATGTGCAAGTCGGGTGTGCCGGACACGTGTTCGCCGAAATCGATCTCGTAGTCGGTGAACTTGCCATATCGGGTGAGATCAAGTCGGCGCAGGCGCATTAGTTTTCCTGAGCCTTCTGAGACAGACGCGCGAGCATGTCCTCGCTGCCCTCTTTTAAGAGCTGGTCGATTAGCGCTTCGAATTCTGTCTCATCGGTGCCGCCGAAACTGCGCGCATCTGGGGGAAGGTCGTCACGCACTTCGGCGACAAGATCACCTACGGTCTGGCGGATCGCATGCTGATGGATGACGTCGTCCTGCATCAGTCGTCCCAGTTCGATGATGGGATCGGCAGATCCAGTTTCGGGTGCAGATTGCGGAACGGAGGCTTTGATTTCGATCTTTTCGATCCAGGTCTTCCCCAGTCGTTCCGCACGATGTTCGATTTCGGTGAGCAATAAGTCACGATCGCGGCGAAGCTGCCAGGCAAGGGGGGTAACGCCGGTTAGACGCAATCGACCAACCAGATGATCGGATTTTGTACTGTCTCGAGTAACGCCAAGGCTACTCTCGACGAGATCGATTGCTTCTCGCCATGTTGACGCTGAAGCCAGGTCGATTGAAACCCGCTCAAATTGCGCAACGCTTGTCAGATGCTCTTGGATAGAAATGCTACGATCATCATGAACGGTCACGAGAGAGACAGTCTTTGCGCCCGCCTCGTTGATGTCCCGGCCTTGCGGCATGCCGGGCATGACAACATTGCGCTCACCCTCATGAATTGCGCGGGCGTGAATATGTCCGAGCGCCCAATAATCATATCCCCAGTTATGGAGGTCTGACGCCGTGCACGGTGCGTAAGGATCATGACCACGCGCGCCAACAAGGCTAGTGTGCATGATACCAATATTGATGGCATCTGGGGTTGGGTGGCGATACTTCTCGAGCAAACTCTCGGGTGCGTGCGGCTTGGCAAAGCTCAGGCCATGCATGACGACCGGGAAATTGCCATGCGTTATTTCCACAGCGTCGGCCCGTCCAGTGAATACAGTCACAGACGTTGGCAGGATGAGCTCTTGGGTAATTTTTGAAAGCGCGTCGTGATTGCCGCGAATGATATAAGTTGAGATGTTCGCTTCGTGTAGGCGGTGCATTTGGTTGGCCAGAAAGCGCGCCGTTTTCATCGACGTTTGCTCGCCGTCATAAAGATCGCCCGCAATCACCAGCGCATCGACTTGCTCCTCAATGCAAAGATCAACGATCGACACCAGCGCCTGCCGTGTCGCGTCCCCAATAAGCTCGCCAAGCTCGGGATTGCGCATGGCTAGAGAGCGCAATGGCGAGTCAAGGTGCAGGTCCGCGGTATGTACAAATCGAAATGGCATGAAGTATCGACGGTCTCTCCGCTACAGAGGCGACTACACTAGCGCACCGCGGCGCTCAATTGGTCGAAGATTTCTGGGCGTTCCACAAGTTTGGCCGGGAGGGTTAGAAAGTACAATTTGCCATAAGGACTCAATGCTATATGGCCGACCACAGAGCGTCAGAGGCAGATTGTGCGGACCTAACGGTCCGCACATGCGTCTTTGAGCCAAGTTACAGCTTCAGACGCCCGAGCGGCGGCGGCGAAAATGGCCCGCTCATCATCCATGAGCAATTGCAGCCAATTGGCCAGATAGCTCGCATGGTCAGGGCGCAATTCGGCAGTGATCCCGAGTTCAGCGCATAGGAAGGCTGCACCGATCTCGGCCACGAGCTCCTCGGCAGCGTACGCACGGTCGCCAAAGCGCTTGCCCATGTCGCGGTCAAGACGATGTCCAGGGCCTGTCCAGTGGATGAGCTCATGGAGGAGGGTGGCGTAGTATCCTTCGGTGCGATTAAGCGTCGTGCTTCCAACAAACAGACCTTCGTCAGGCATTTGGATATGGTCGCTCGTGAGATGATAGTAGGCCCGATCGCCACCATGGCGGACGCATGCTCCTGTCGCGGTGACGAAGGCATCTGCGCGCGTAAGTCGCTCTACCGGGCCAAGGGGGTGGGGTGCCTTGGGCAGATCAAAGCCATCGACCTGGGCGGCGTTGAACACCGCCGAGGCGCGGGCGATGCGGCGCTTACCCGAATCGTTGGGGTTCTGAGGATCGGGATCAGTTTCGTACTCTTTGTAGAAAATGACGTGGGCAGATTTCTCGTTTCTGCGAACTTGTGCGCCAAGTTCAGCCCATTGACGGTAGGTTGCCCAAAGATTGTGGTCGTAGCCTCGGGTTTCGCCAGTGACCCAAAGGCTGATGACATTGACGCCGCGATACGCTTGGCCAGTCTGGGCATTGACGGGCATTTGCAAATGGCCACCGCGACGACGCCAGGGCAAGGTCAACTCGCCAGGTGAAGATTCGATGGCAGCGATGAGTTGGTTGGTGATCTCGGCATATACATTGCGGCGATGAGGGGCTTTGCTGGTCATGGTTTGCTCCTTTTCCCGGTCCGCCGGAATTGGCAGTCCCGATGCCGGAGCAAGAGCGTCGGGCTAACCAGCGGGTGCGGAACCCTTGGGGCGGCAAGCCATGGGCTTAAGCCGAGGCCGAAGGCCTTGAAGCGCCCGCGTCACGACGCACAACGGCATAAAGAGGGCCGCGAATTACGGGGCAAGAATTGGAATGCGACTGAGCCAAATGGCTAGAGGAGCGCGTGCTGGGGCTGTCACCCCAATTGAGCGTATCTTCCGTCGACCCTCATCTGAAGTCGAGCTGTGCGGTAGGCAACAGAGAATCAACGCAATCGTCGATCTAGTAGGGCGCCAGGCCGCCTGGCGCTGCGCTGCGGCCCCGTAGGCGCAAACGCCACAACCAAGTCGAGGCGGATAGTCGTGGGAAACCGCAATGTTTCGAGCGCCTAAAGCAGGCCAAACTTGCTTCGACCTGCTCGTCCAGATTAGGCTCTGGCGATAAAAGGCAGTAATTTCAGCGCAATTTCATGCATTGGACGTTTATCTCATTGATTGACAAGGCGGGCGTTAAACAATGGCCGTGATCGCAGAACGGTCTTCGATGATAAGTGGTCTGCGGTCCAGTGCACCTAGCCAAAGCAGCAAAATAGCCAGATTTTCTGTGCATTGGCTCGGACAAAATGCGTCATTTGGGGGACAGGTATGTCGCGATTGACTGATCTTATCGCACGCGCCAAGGCGAAGGATCGTGCCTTGGGAGAAGAGCTTGAGCGCGAGTTCAAAACTCTGGCGTCGAGGCGTGCCTTCGGACTGAATTTTGAACGGCATCGCCCGGAAAGTGTGGAATTGCCGGGCCGCCCGGTGAGGCGTGGCGACAAGGTGCGCATCCTGCCACCTCGGGGTAGTGTTGAGCGTGGTGACCAGCGGTTATGGCGAGTAATTCGGCTCAATGCAGGCGCCGAGCCGCAAACCGCGCTGGTGTCCCTGATAGATGTTGAAGATCCAGAGATGGTTGACGTGGCCGTCGCCGATCTGGTCGTTTTGGCGGAGTTTCGTGATTACATTTACCCTGGCCTGGTCAGCACCGGGAAAGTTGAACGCGGCGACGACAAGCCGTTCCACACCGTGATCAACGGCGAGAACTTTCATGTCCTCGAGGCGCTGACCTACACACATCGAGGAAAGTTCGACGCCATCTATATTGATCCGCCATACAATACCGGGGCGCGGGATTGGAAATACAACAACAACTACGTTGAGGGAGAGGATATTTATCGGCATTCAAAATGGCTGGCGTTCATGGAGCGTCGTCTCAGAATAGCTCGGGAACTGTTGGATCCGCTGAACTCAATATTGATCGTCACGATTGACGAAAAAGAATATTTGAGACTCGGGTTGCTTTTGCAGCAATGCTTTCCAGAGGCGGCGCAGCAGATGGTCACGATAGTTATTAATCCCAATGGTGTAGCGCGAGGACGCGAACTTGCGCGTGTCGAAGAATATGCTTTCTTTTTATTTTTTGGAGATGCCTCCCCTGCTCTTCTAGCGGACAGCTTGCTTGATACCGAAAGTACAACTGGGACTGGAGCAAGTCGTGTGCGATGGGAGTGGCTTATGCGCGGTGGTTCGAATTCGCGTAGGCAGGACAGGCCCAATCTCTTCTATCCAATATTTATCGATCCACAGCAAAAAATTGTTGTAGATGTCGGTGACGCTATTCCTCTGGGACAGCCCAAAGAAAGTGTGAGCGATAGACCCGGGCTCGTAACTGTTTGGCCACTAAGGACTACGGGAGAAGAAGCAAATTGGCGAACGTCTCCTAGCTATCTGAGAGAGTTGTTGAAGGCCGGGCACGCCAGGGTCGGGGCATACGATAAGAAGAACGATCGGTGGTCAATGCTTTACCTGGGTAAGGCGCAGATCCGACGAATAGTTGATGGTGAAATTGCCGTGACAGGGAAGCGGGAAGATGGGTCGTTGTTGCTCGAAGCAACGACCGATGAAGCAAAGCGCACGCCGAAAACTGTTTGGAATCGTCCGGGACACAAGGCCGGAGAATACGGGTCGCTTCTGGTCAAAAAATTCTTGGGCGGTAGGGCGTTCCCATTTCCGAAGTCTCTATATGCCGTAGAAGACGCCCTTCGGATTGCGGTAGCTAAAAAGCCTAAGGCCTTGATCCTCGATTTTTTCTCCGGATCAGGAACTACGGCCCACGCCATTATGCGCCTCAACCGGCAGGACGGCGGGCGGCGGCAATGCATCTCAGTCACGAACAATGAGGTCGCAGCCGATGAACAGGCTGCCCTCCGCAAGGAAGGCCTCCGTCCTGGCGATCCAGACTGGGAGAAGTTGGGCATCTGCGACTATATCACCAAACCACGCATTGCCGCCGCAATCACCGGTAAGACGCCGGAGGGCCAGGACATCGCGGGGGATTACAAATTCACTGACGAATTCCCGATGGCGGAGGGGTTTGAGGAGAATGCCGAATTCTTCACCCTGACTTACGAAACCCCGGTAGCCGTCAGCCATAACCTCGCTTTCCAGCGCATCGCTCCACTGCTGTGGATGCGCGCGGGTTCAGAAGGGCGCCGCATCGACGATCTCCCCCACACCGGCTGGGAGGTTGCTGACACATATGGTTTGTTAGTGGATCTCGATTGCTCTGCTGCGTTCTGCGAAGCGGTTGCATCTCAAGCGAATGCGCGGATCGCTTATATCGTGACCGATGACGATCGCCGGTTCCAAGCCGTGGCCCGTGCACTGCCGGACAGCGTAGAACCTGTGCGGCTCTACGAATCCTATCTTTCCAATTTCCGCTTTTCGATGGGCCGCTAAGCTATGAAGTTCACGCTGAAGGACTATCAGGAAGAGGCCGTTCGGGAGGTCCTGGTAAACCTCAAGAAGGCATCTCGGCGCTGGCACGAGGATGGCGACAAGCATGCCTTCTCCTTAACCGCGACTACAGGCGCGGGCAAAACGGTTATGGCGGCCGCGGTTTTCGAAGCGTTGTTCCATGGCGACGACAACTACGACATCGAGCCCGACCCAGGCGCAGTGGTGATTTGGTTCAGTGACGATCCGTCTCTGAACGAACAGTCGCGGTTCCGCCTGCTCGAAGCATCGGACCGGCTATCAATCTCGGACCTTGTGGTGGTGCAAAACACCTTCCAGCGCGAAGCTCTTGAGCCGGGAAAGGTCTATTTCCTCAACACCCAAAAGCTAGGTAAGTCGAGCCTTTTGGTGCGTGGCCACGATCCCGACGATGAGGGGATTGAGAAGGATGGACAGATTCGGTTGATGCCCGACAGCCGGTCTTTCACCATTTGGGACACGATCCAAAATACCATCGATGACCCTGCATTGACACTCTACCTGGTTCTCGATGAGGCACATCGCGGGATGCGTGCGGCGACGGGTGCCGGCGAGAAGTCCACCATAGTTAAGCGGCTAATCAATGGCCGTGGCTCGGTGTCTGGCATCCCTATTGTCTGGGGCATCTCGGCCACAGTAGAGCGGTTCAACGCCGCAATGACTGACATGGAAAGTCGGGCAACTCTGCCCAACGTTGTCGTGGATTCAGCTAAGGTCCAGGCGTCGGGTCTGCTGAAGGACACGATCATTCTGGACGTGCCTAGGGAAGCGGGGCAGTTCGATACTGTCTTGGTGCGTCGCGGAACGGATAAGCTGAAGGAAATCTCAGCCGCCTGGGAGGCATACGGACAGCAGCAGGACGACGCAGATACTGTGCTGCCATTGATGCTGCTTCAGGTGCCGAACGCGCCAGATCATAATGACATCGGCAAAGCACTCGACACGATCTTCGCGCAATGGCCGGAACTTCCGGCAGAGGCGGTGGCGCATGTCTTCGGTGAACACACAACCCAAAAGTTTGGCCGTTACGACGTTCAATACATTTCGCCTGAGCGGGTCCAGGAGTCGACCTGGGTAAGAGTATTGATCGCAAAGGACGCCATAAGCACCGGTTGGGACTGCCCGAGGGCAGAGGTCATGGTTTCTTTCCGGCCCGCGCGCGACAGAACGCACATCACCCAATTGTTGGGACGCATGGTGCGGACGCCACTTGCGCGACGCATCCCTGGTAATGATCGCCTAAACTCCGTCGACTGCCTGTTGCCGTTCTTTGACGAAGCTTCGGTCAAAGATGTCGCCAAGGCGCTGATGTCTGGTGGGGACGGGGGTGACGAGCTGCCCGGCCGTCGCGTACTGGTCAATCCTGTTGAACTGAAACCAAACCCGGAAGTCTCAGAGGCGGTCTGGGACAAACTGCTGTCGCTCCCTTCGCAGAGCATACCGAAGCGCCATGCCCGTCCTGTCAAAAGACTGACGTCGTTAGCCCATGAGCTTGCCATGGATGGATTGCTTGCGGATGCAGGTAAAGCGGCTCATGCGGAAATGCACAAGGTGCTCGATGGAGCACGCGCCCGTTACAAAACGGAAATCGAAACCGCGCGGAAATCGGTCCTAACGGTTGAAGGAAAGAGCCTTAAGGCAGACCTGAAGGGCGGCGGCATGTCATTTGATGACTTCCTCGAGGAGGCCGATTACGCCGTGATCGAGGATGCCTATCGTCGGGCTGGGCGCGCAGTCAGTCCTGATCTTGCAACTTCGTATAGCGACTACCTTGCACGGAATGAGGGTGGCACAGACGATCTGGAGGCCGCGTTGATCGATGCACATGTCACGATAGGCGCATTGGGTTTGGTACCTGAAATCAAGGACGTGCTGGAGGCCGAGGCTGAAAAACTGGCCAATCAATGGCTAAGTCGTTTCAGGGTCGATATCAAAAACCTCTCCGATGAGCGCCAGGATGTGTATCGGCAAATCCGCGAGATGAGTGCCAATCCAATGGATGTTGATTTGGCGCGTCCGTCCTCGTGGATCCAGCCAACAACCATCCGCGAGGCTGACGGCACAGAAATGCCATTGCCGACCTTTGAACGGCACATGTTGTGCGATGAGAACGGATTGTTTCCGGAAGACTTCAATTCTTGGGAAGGCGAAGTGGTCAGATCCGAACTAAAACGTCCTGGGGCCGTGGCATGGTACCGGAACCCTTCGCGTGCCAGCCAAGACTCTCTCGGTATCATTTACGAGGACGGCGGCGATCCCAAGATCGTGCGGCCCGATTTCCTATTCTTTGTGCAGCAGGATGATGGAACTGTTGTTGCGGACATTGTGGATCCGCACGGAATCCAATTCGGCGACGCTCTTCCTAAGTTGAAGGGGCTGGCTCGGTATGCCGAAAGCTATGGCGAGCACTATCGCCGGATCGAAGGTGTGGCAAAGCTTGGTGAAAAATTCCGAGTACTGGACCTCCTAGAGCCTTCCACTCGCGCATGGATCTTTGCAGCGACATCGATCAAGGTGGTGTACGAAGGCAATGTCGCCACAGACTACTTGCCTTGAGCAGCTTTTGAAGTGCAGCGAAATACATTAGTCGATGCCATTATCAATCTGTTTCCTGAAGCAACCTGAAACCATCGGACCGATTTGACCCAGCGCCCCAAAAGTATCTATCGGCAATAAACGGTCGCCATTGTTGCCGTTCAGCATTATCCTAAGGTCGCGGACAGTGTAGGGGGGCGCTGGAAATTGGCTAAAACCGAGGTTCTTTTAAAGGTACGCGGGCAGGGCAGGGGCTTTTCGACCGGGTTGCGGGCCAAGCCCTCCAAGTTCGCCGATGTAACACGGATTATGGACGTCCCCGCACGGGAGGATGGTCTTGCCGTTGGTCGGTCAAGGATCTCGAGCTGGTTTCGTGTGGAGCCGGCGCAAGAGGATGCAACTCCTTGGGATCTCGCGCACGCCGCGCTAACCGAAGCATTGGAAACCGGTAGTACGGTAGAGGCTGTTGAGCCTAATCTAGAGCAAGAATGGCCATTCGACCGGGTATCTGAGCAAGGACTTGCAGCTGATGGTCAAAGCGAACCTTGCGCCTTTGACCCACCCGATACGGCGGGTGGCAAAATTGCCCATCCCGACGGCGGGGCGTGGCATCTCGGCCCCGAGTTCACGCAATTGGCAGCAGCGCGCGATCGGGTTGGAGCCAAGGCCAAGAAGATCCTCATCGCCCACCTCGATACCGGTTTCGATCCCGATCATGCGACCGTGCCGCCCAATATCCGAGTCGACCTCCAGCACAATTTCATCGATCGAAACCATTCCAAAGACGCGCGTGATCGCACACCGACGGGCAATTCCCCATTTCGCAACCCAGGACATGGGCCAGGTACGCTAAGCATTCTTGCGGGAGCGAAACTGCCCGCGGGAGCCCCGGGGTGGAATGGCTTTGATGATTACATTGGGGCTGCCCCGTTGGCGCAGATCATGCCCGTCCGGGTTGCAAACTGGGTTGTCCAGTTTACGACGGAGTCTTTGGCACAAGGCATCAATCACGCCCGATTAAGCGAGGCGCATGTGTTGTCGATGAGTCTTGGAGGGCTGTCTTCCGAAATTCTCGTTGATGCCGTAAACGTCGCCTATGACGCAGGCGTTTTTATGGTCGCTGCAGCAGGAAATTCATACGCCAATCGCCCCTTTCCCTCGTCCATCGTTTTCCCGGCACGCCTAAAGCGCGTGCTCGCTGCCTGTGGGGTTATGGCCAACGGCGCGTCCTATTCGGGTCTTGCGGCCGGAACCATGCAGGGCAATTACGGACCGGCAGAAAAAATGCCGACAGCGATGGGGGCGTATTCTCCCAATATCCTTTGGGCGCAAATTGGATGCCCGACGACAGTCGATCTTAACGGCGCTGGTACGTCCTCTGTGACGCCGCAACTTGCTGCCGCTGCGGCGCTCTGGATGGCTGAACATTTCGAGAAGCTGCGCGCATACCCCGAACCATGGATGCGGGTCGAGGCTGCCCGTACCGCGCTGTTCGGTTCGGCAGCAAGACGCACGGCCCTAATGAGCGAGCTAGAAACCATCGAGAAAGCTGGCAATGGCGTTTTGCGCGCCTTGGATGCACTCGACATTCGCCCACCTGAAGCGAGCCAACTGCAAAAGCTGCCGGCCGCACGACCCACTTGGTCGTGGTTGAACATGCTGTTTGGTGGCGGTGTAACGCTTGCGCCTGAACTTTCACGGAGCCCGGCCGGTCGCAAGATGCTCGCTCTCGAACTGACCCAAATTGCGCAGCGGATTAGGGAAGTAGATGAGGCGATCGATGATCCAGATCGCCCAGACGATCAGATCCCTAACAGCGCCAAAAATCGTTATCTCGAAGCCGCGCTCGACTATGGCAACCCGTCGAAACCTCTTAAGACGCTTCTTGAAACGTTGGTTGGCCGGCCCGGCGCATCTGGCGCTGAGCTAGCAGAACGGCCAGTGGTGCAGCGTGAAATACGCGCCATGCCGGTACCTAAGCGCCGGCTGCGCGTCTATGCACTTGACCCCAGCGTGGCCCAAAGCAACGACTTTTTTGAAGTTCGTGAAGCGACGCTTTCGGTACCCTGGGATGATTTGCCTGAGGCCGAGGAAAAGCTGCTTCCCGGCCCGATCGGTGAATATCTGGAGGTTATCGATGTCGACCCGGCGTCGAACAAGGTATACGAGCCCGTCGATCTCAATGACCCGCTGCTGCTAGCCCAGGACGGGTGGGCACCGTCAGAAGGCAATCCGCAGTTTCATCAGCAGATGGTATATGCGGTCGGGATGACCACCATAAAGCATTTCGAGGAAGCACTCGGACGGAAGGCGCTTTGGGCACCGCGCAGGAACAAGGACGGTAAGGCTGAAGAAGTCAGGCGTCTGCGCATTTATCCTCACGCATTGCGGACCTCCAATGCCTACTACAGTCCTGACAAGAAGGCGCTGTTGTTTGGTTATTTTCCGGCTGAATCCTCCGATTCAGATTGGACGGCACCAGGCTCAATGGTCTTCTCGTGCCTATCGAGCGATATCATCGTCCATGAAATGTCGCATGCATTGCTCGATGGATTGCACCGGCGCTTTCTAGAGGCTTCCAATCCTGACGTTCTCGCTTTCCACGAGGCTTTTGCCGACATCGTAGCGCTCTTTCAGCATTTCACATTGACCGAATTAGTTCGCTTCGAGATCGGTCGGGCGCGGGGTGATCTTTCTGCCGCAACTCTGCTTGGTGGTATTGCGCGGCAGTTTGGTGAGGGAAGCGGTCGCAGGGGCGCCCTGCGCCGATACACCGATCCCACGATGGCGAAGCGTTATGACGAAGCGAGCGGCTCTCACGATCGTGGCTCGATACTGGTGTTTGCTGTCTATGACGCTTTCCTTAAGATTTTTGAGCGGCGTATTCAGGACCTGCTGCGACTGGCAACTGGCGGCTCGGGAGTACTTTCCCCCGGGGCACTGCATCCAGATCTCGTCAATCGACTGACCATCGAGGCGTCAAACACCGCCCGGCATATGCTGCATATGTGCATCCGCGCTTTGGACTATTGCCCGGCCGTTGACATCACTTTCGGCGAGTATCTGCGCGCCTTGATCACCGCGGATATCGATGTGATGCCGGAAGACCGGCTAGGCTATCGGGTGGCTCTAATGGAAGCCTTCCGGCATCGGGGTATCTTGCCTCGTGACGTGAGAACGGTCTCCGAAGAGTCCCTCACTTGGAATACTTTTCTGGATCCTAAGCCGGGGTGGCTGGGGCGCGTGCTTGAGAACGTTGACCTAGCGTGGAACTGGGATCCATCTCGATCCGAACAATTCGAGCTTGATGAAGCCAATCGCTGGGCACTTTGGAGACGACTTAACCAGGAATTCGCAAAGGATCCTGAGCTTTGTGCGCAGTTCGGGCTAACCCCGGGACTGCCACGCTATGACGAAAATGGGCGTGAACAAGCCTCACGAAATCGGTCGGGCACAACATTTGACGTTTTCAGTGTTCGACCGACCCGCCGCAATCTGCCCGACGGTTCTGTGCGCACTGAGCTGGTCGCAGTCATCCATCAGCGCAGACCCGTCCTCCTGGACCCCAAAGATCCCACTGGGGAATGGTTCTGGTTCCGGGGCGGAGCGACGTTGTTGATTGATCCCTGCAAAGGCAATGAAGTGGTTCGCTATAGCCTAATCAAGAACACAAACAGCAGGACGCGTGAAGAGCGTCAGCGGAGGACCGCTTTGGGCCAGCTGCAGTCGCCGCTTCGTTCTCTTTACCTGCGAGGCGAGCCTGCAGCGGAGCCGTTTGCGCTGGTGCACGGTATGGGGCGGGGATAGGACCATGAGTCGAACTACCCAATCAAGTGACCACACCACAGACGGGAAGATGACGATCCGGCACTATTGCCAAGGGATTGGAGATTGCCACCTCTTGCGTCTCGCAGGTGAAGACGGTCCCTTCTGGATACTCATCGACTTTGGCGTCCACTCATCGGTGAAGGGCGGCACGGAGGTTCTGCGCGCAATCGCCAAGGACATTCTCGCCCAAACAAAAAAGATCGATCTTTTGGTCGTCACACACGAGCATTGGGATCACGTGTCCGGATTTCTCTATGCCGCCGAAGCACTCGAGGGCCTAGACGTCGACGAAGTTTGGATGCCTTGGACGGAAGACCCGCAAAACCCACTCGCACGCCGGCTTGACAGCTATAAGGGGCAGGCTTTTGCCGCGTTGCGATCGGTGATGGGCAAACTGGAACGATCCGGTTCGCCGGCACTGCGCACCAAAGGCGAACAACTGGAATCCCTATTGGGCTTTGAGTTGGGTGCCAAAGGCGATCGCGTTCGCACGGCCCGCAACAAGGCGCGTGATCTGGCAAAGTCCGTCACCTATCTTGCACCGTCTGATGCTCCTCTTCACCTCGAGAGCGTTCCAGGTCTCCGTATTTTTGTGCTGGGTCCTCCGCTCGATGCCGCTCTATTCAACATAGAGACGAGGACCTCCGAAATGTACGGGCCGGGAATGGGCGGAGGTTGGGCGCTCGCTGGGACGCTTGCAGCCGCACCAGGGCTGGGAATCCATAGGAGTAGCGGCGGCGACTGGGGCGCACCCTTCGATTCTCAGCAAGGCGCTGATCTGAACACCGTTCTTTCTCAGGCCGCCCAGCCGGCAGAGGAGGGGGAACCCGAGGTAATTGACTTTGTAAGGAACCACTACGCAAGCGAGGGCGATGTTGAACTCGACGATGGATGGCGCCGGATTGACGCAGACTGGCTCGGTGTAGCCGAGGATTTGGCTTTGCAGCTCGATCGGGGAGTGAATAACACCAGCCTCGTTCTGGCGTTTGAATTCACGGATAGCGGGCGGGTCGTGCTCTTCCCAGGCGATGCACAGGTTGGCAACTGGTTGAGTTGGCACAACCTGTCATGGACGATAGCCGAAACGACCACGACAGCTGGAGACCTTTTGAGCCGCACAGTTTATTTCAAGGTTGCTCACCACGGGAGCGAAAACGCGACGCTTGAGGAAAAGGGGCTCGAATTGATGACGCATCCCGATCTGTCGGCTTTCATACCAACCAACAAGGAGCAGGCCTTAAAGGTAGGATGGAAACATATGCCGTATGGTCCGATACTTGGGGCACTTGAGCGGAGAGCCTCGGGGCGCGTAATCAGAGCAGACGATAATTGGCTCACAACAGGCAAGGAGCCGGCCTTCGCTGCTCCATCAGGTTCAATCCGCAAACTAAATCATGACCCCGGTGGCCTATGGATTGAACTGGAAATCGGTTGATCAGGTTGATGGGGCTGGGCAATCTGCGCTGCGCGGATCCACCTGCATACGGCCCTATCGCATGTCTAGTTGGGGGCCGCAATCTGCCTGTCCGGTTCCAGCCATAGAGCCAGGTAAGCCGCCATTCCGCAGTCGACCTCATTTTGGCCGTTCGTTATTGTCGGAAGCAAGCTCAAAAGCTGCCTGTCCCAGGGCACGCGAACAACGCGCCACTTCGACCTTGCTTCAAGTCGGTCGCGTTTCTTCACCCCAAATGAGCAGGACCGTGCCTGATATCAGCATTGCAGCGGCAACAAACCAGAAGGTCGTCTCGATCTGACCGGAAAGATTTGCGGCCAGCGCGAAGCCGAGTGCGCCAATGGCATATCCGAGGTCGCGCCAGAAGCGGTAGATCCCAATCGCCGAACCGCGCCAGGTCGGGGCCGCGATATCGGCCACGGCGGCAGAAAGGTTGGGATACAGAAGCGCCATGCCCAGACCCGAAACCGCCGCCGACAGGGACCACCAGATGAAGCCTTCTCCAAGGACCATCATGGCCACCCCGACGCCGCATATCCACATGCCCGATACATTGGGCCAGTGACGACCAACCTTGTCCGAGAGTGGGCCGGTGAGCAGTTGCGAGCCGCCCCAGACAACGCCGTAAATGCCGACGACCCAGCCGATTTCCGGCAGGCTCAAGCCGCGCGAGAACAGAAAGACGGGGTAGATGACCCAGACAAGCGCGTCGACGAATTTTTCGACCAGCCCTGCCTGTGATATCGCGGCCAGCCTGCGGTCGCGCCAGGACATCAACGTGAAGACTTCCCACGTGGAAAGTGGCGCGGTAGCAGCTGCCGACCTGGCCTCGGAATGCGCCCATGGGAGCGTGTCACGGACGAAAAATACGGACAGGATTAACCCGAGCCCGACAACGACCAAGCCAAAGGCAAGCAGCCCCTCACGCGGTCCCACTAGGGTGGCGGCGTAGGCGGTGATGATCCCGGCGAGGGCAACGCCAACATAGCCGGAGAACTCATTGAGCCCAATGACGACGCCCCGCTGGTTTGGTCGGGTAAGGTCCAGTTTGGACGTTTGCGCCATGGACCAACAAAGACCCTGGTTGACGCCCAGCAAAACCGTGGCGGCGACAATCCAGTTCCAGTCTGGTGCGAAGGCGATCATCACAGGGATGGGGAGAGCAACGAGCCAACCGAGCACCAAAACCTTCTTGCGCCCGATCCGCTCCGAGAGGCGCCCCGCAACGAAGTTCAGCACGCCCTTGACCACCCCGAAGGCGACGACAAAGGCCGACAGGAGCAGAAAGGAGCCACGTTCCAACCCGAATTCGCTTTCAGCCAAGGCGGGAACGACTGTGCGGGTCATGCCGATGGCAAAGCCGACGAGCAGAACCTGCCCGAGTTGATGGGCAAACTGGGCGCGGTTCGCGACAATACCGAATTGGTGCGTGGCCGCCGTCATCGTGGATCAATCGCGTCCGGCATTGCGGGCGCGGGTCTGCGCCGCGCCGGGCGGGGGCGGCGGAATGTCGGCAACCATTGCGGCAACGAAATCGGCCTCGCCCTCAATGGCGAAGGCAGTGTTGAAACGGCGCTCGAACCCTATGGTTGATGTTGGTTTGCCCGACAATTTGCGGCCGCAGACCGAACCCGAAAAAGCACCGGGCAACACTTCTATATGATCCGGTAGGGTTTTGAGCCGCTGGGCGCTGGCGAACAGATTGCGCGCGCCGTCCTCGGCGCTGCTGGCCAGTTCGGTGCGGCCAAGGTCGCCGACCATCAGCGTGTGGCCGGTGACGACGAACCAGGGTTCGCTCGCGCGGGTGCGGTCTGTGACGAGCAGCGAAATGTGTTCGGGCGTATGGCCCGGCGTGTGCATGATCTTCAGTGTTACATTGCCGAGCTCGAGCACATCTCCTTCTGCAACTTTGTGAAAGTCGAACGTAACATCGGCGCTTTCGTGCAGCACGTACCTGCCGCCAGACACCTCGGCCAATTGGCGTCCTGCCGAAATATGATCGGCGTGGACGTGAGTGTCGATGACATAGAGGATTTTCGTGCCTGTTTGCTCAGCCGCCTCAAGATAGGGCTCGATCGGGCCGATGGGATCGATGACGGCACCCGCGGCCTTTCCGCCGCAGCCGAGAAGATAGGATGCGCCGACTGGATCGGTGTGCAGGAATTGGCGGACGATCATGGCTTGTTCTCTCCTTGACAGGAACTTCGAATTCAGACATTCAATAGTTATGTTGAATGTAATAATGTGAATTGAATGACCATGTCAACCACCTCCCCCAAACGCGCTGTCTTTGAGGAGTTTGCCAAGACCGCCAAGTGCCTTGGCCATGCGGGCAGGATCGAAATCATCGAGTTACTGGCACAAGGAGAGCGGAGCGTCGAGGCCGTGGCAGAGCGCACTGGGATGACGGTTGCAACCACCTCACAGCATCTGCAAACGCTCAAGCGCGCCGGGCTGGTGAGCGCGCGGCGGGATGGAAAGTTCATCCTCTATTCGGTGTCAGGAGACGAGGTGATAGCTCTGATCTCGGCGCTAAGAGTGGTGACCGAGCAGCATGCGGCAGAGATGGACCGCATCGTCCGGGGCTATTTCGACAAGCGAGACGGGATGGAGCCAGTCTCACGCGAGGACTTACTCGAACGTGCTCGGGCGGGCCTTGTGACGGTGCTGGATGTTCGACCAGCCGATGAATACGCGGCAGGACATATTCCGGGGGCAACCAACATTCCGTTGTCGGAACTGGAACAGCGCCTTGGCGACCTGACAAAGGATCGCGAGATCATTGCCTATTGCCGTGGACCCTACTGTGTTTACGCCTTCGAGGCTGTGGCCGCGCTGCGTCAAGCCGGGTTCTCTGCGCGTCGGTTGAAAGGCGGCTTGCCGCAATGGCGTACGGCCGGGCTAGAAATCTCACGTGACTTGACATGATAGTGCGAACGGCTGATTTGCGGCCAATGAAGGCATAAGCCGACAGTCCCCTTCCCACCCCAGCTTGGTCATCCATGCGGGGATTCCACCATCAGCACAACAGAGACATCGGGGCTGAAAGCTGACGTCTCTGACTTTTAAGATATATCGGGCTGCATCGTAGACGCGGCGGTTTGCTATCTCACCCGGTGGAATGCGATGATCGGCGGCTATATCGCGCTATAGAGGGCAATCGGCGGTGTTTGGCGGGCCGAAGCCGAAGAAACTGAGAACTACACCTACGCTATAGCCCTCTCATGATAGTCCCGTCTGGATGAGCGCATGGCTCTTCTGACACCGGAACAAAATCCGATGCAAGATGGCGATTGAAGAGGGATTCTCAGCCTTAATAAGCCATGCTACCGGAGCCCTAGCATCTCGTCAGACCCTTGAGAACCGACATGCGCGCCGACGGGCGTAATGTTCCGGAGCCTGCAGCCAAACTTGAGTCGGCGGGCTTAGGAGTAGCCTTCGAGAATTTTCCATGCCTTCTGATAAGTGGGTCCCGCGGGGCCCACCGCGCGCCGCCAGTCCGCATCTGTCAGGCCATTGAGGGTATTGCGCATGGATCTGAGTCCACCATCGACGCGCTGGTTTGCCAGATAGTCTGAAAGCGGCTGGGCGGCGTTTCTCGGAACGCCCAAAAGGCGCAGGTCGATCGCGATATCCGAGTTCACGCCGTAGAAGATGCGCGATGGAAGGTTCCGGAAGCGCTTCTGCTCAGCCTCGCTCATCCCATCGAGCGCGTCGCCGACCGTTATGCTCTGGATCGCGGAGAGACCCCAGGATGCCGTTGAAGTAAGACGGCCATATACCAGCCGGCAAGCTTTGGAGATCGCCGCAGTCGGATCATCGTCATCGCCCGAGAAATAGGCTTCCGCCAGATCAGGGAGCGAAGCGCCTTTCACCCAGTCTTTGACGATACGGGCCAGAATATCGCCATTGCCGCGCCCGCCGCCCGTAACCTCAGCCAGTTCCTGACGCAGTTCCGGGATTCTGAACAGGACTCCGAAGGTGCGCTGTAGAGTCGTGTCGTTGTCAGTGAACAGGCGCTCCGAGTCCCACGAATCCGCACGGATCCCCGCATCTCGCACGCCGTGCAACGCCAAGCTGACGCTCTCCCAAGAAAACCCGGTGCTATCGACGAGGGCCAACGGCTTGCCTCGGATTACGGCAGCGTAATCGTTGACGGCAGCGACCAGGCGATTGGCGACGGCCTGGTCCTCGCGCCGGAGTGTCTGAAAACCGAAGCTTCCGCGGAGAACCTGTTCGATCTGGTTGGCGAACTCAGCGTGATCGCCGATCTGACGGTAGGTATGGGCGAGATACTGAAGAAATGCGGACCATTCCTTCATGTGGAAGAGAGCGTGCAGCTCCAACTGGGGAGATCGCTCAAGCGCACGCCGCACCATGGCCACCAGCGTAGAGTTGAGGTGTGACACGTTCCGTCGAACGTACTCGCTCAGGACTTCGGCCTTCTCATCGTTGGTGGCGGCCAGCGCCACGATACCGGTCCCAGCCTGATCCGCGCGGCCCACGCGGCCTGCCAGATTCCAGAAGTCCTCTGGCGGCATATCCGCGCCATAGGGATACTGGTGCGACGCCATCACGACGCCCGTGACGGGAAAGTTCAGGCCCTGAGCGATCGTTGTCGTTGCTACCAATGTGTCGAGCTCGCCCTTCTCCATCAGCCATTCCATCAGGACGCGTGTGTCGTCCGACAGTCCGCTGTGATGCAGGCCGATGCGCTTCTTGAGCAGTTCGATGAGTTCGAACTCAGCGCCGAACTCCTGCGCGACGAAGTCAGCGACGAACTGAATGTCAGCGTCGTCCCTGGCGCCAAGCCGCCGATCTCGCTCGGCAGCCTTATCCGTCAGGGCCGGGTCTTCGGCCAACACGCGCGCGATCGGCCATGTGTGCGGGACCTTGCCCGCGACCACGATGATCGGCCCCCTGCGGTTCAGGCAGGTCGCGGTGACCGCCGCGACGTTAGACTGGGAGGCGTGGACGCGGGACCAGCTAAGTCCGAGTTCCCGTCCCTCGCACAGCGAGAGCGCGTCATCGACCTCGATCGTCGAACGAGAGGTGCTGACTGTCTTGAGAGACAGCTTGAACGCGCCGCGGCCCTCAGCCTTCTCCGGCTGGGCGATGACGATGGCGCGGTCGTTGGGTTGCCAGTCGAAATGCACCGACATGTCGGCGTAACTGTCCGGCGAAAGCCAACGCGCAACCTCGTCGCCGTTCTCGATGAAGGGCGTCATCAGAAGGAACTGCGAGTTGCGGCATTCGCGGTTGATCGTCGCCAGCAATAGTTCAAGCTTCAGGCCTCGATCGCCGCTGGAAAGATTATGCGCCTCGTCTACGACCACCAGCGTGAGGGGGCGGCCGATCTTAGCCTCCCAACCGCCCCGCAACAGAAGATCGATCTTTTCCGGCGTACCGACCAGGATGCGGAACGCCGCCGCCGGGTCGGCTTCCACGAGCAGTTCGGCTTCCACGCCGTCGATGTCGAGCGCGGGGCTGACCCGTTCAACCACGATCCCCAGCGGGGCGAAGTCGCGGCGAAGGCGCGCGCAAATCTGATTCACGAGTGCGCGCGTGGGGGCCACATAGGCTATCCATCCGCGATCCGCGTCGAACTGGTTCAAGGCCTGCAGAATGCGGAACTGCGCAATGAACGTCTTGCCGCTGGACGTCGGCAAACTGAGCACGACCGCGCGGGCGCCAGTCGTCAGCAGCCCTTGGTCGCGAAGCGTGATCCGCTGAGGCGGCAGCATCTCGAACACTGGCCGATCCTGGCCCCTGTTTGCGAGCCCCTCGACAAAGCGGCTGATGCGGCTGCCCGTCCCTCGCGTGACTGTCCAGATGCTATTGGAGACCATACGCTCGGCGGTCGCGGAGAGCAGACGAACGGTGGCATGGAGCTGGGCGAGCTCGGCCCGTTCGCACGCTATCAGACTGCGGTCGAACTGAGCCTGGAGCTGCTCGCGGACATTGAAGCCGCCGGCCACTGAGCCTTGCGCGGAGTAGGTGGCAAGAATCTCGGCCGCCTTGGAGAGGTGGTAGGACACGATCAGGCGCCAAGCATCCACCCTCGGGCTTTCGGACGCTTCCAGATAGGCCGTCTCCGCGATCCGCTGCGCCTCGCGCAGCGCGACGACTTCCGCTAGGAGCGCGTCCAGATCGGCCCAGCCGTCCTTCCGCATCAACAGCAGCCACAGACGGCTGACAGCCACACGAACACGTGCGCCCCAATCCGCCTCCGCGTCGAGTGCTTCGGGGAGCGGCAAAGCACGCAGGAACCGCGCAACATCGGGGGTCCGGTCGCCGAGAATTCCGTAACAGGCTGTATGAAGGAGGTGCAGCGCTTCGTCGTCGGCTGGCGGCGTGTCCGTCACTCTCAACGTCTCGAAGGCGAGTTCGGAGGCCTTTCGCAACTGATCGGCTGCGTCTGGCGTGTCCAGCAAAGTGTGGACGGCCAGCGCATAGGCGTTGGTCGTAAATTGATATTCAGGGGAGGACGGGGGGCGCTCGAAACCCAGATCAGAAAGCAGATGCGCTCCGACAGCCTGCTCAGCTAGTCGCCGTCGGTCGTCGCCCAGCGCCTCGTAGAGCCAGGCGGTCATGCTGCGGTGGACGCGATGTTGACCCAGTCCGCGATCGGGCGCGGTGTATACCAGGCGTCAAGGCGAATTCGGGGCTGGATCGGTCCAGCGCCAAACGTCTGTCCACGGGTCCGAAGATCATCTTGATGGGCATCGGTGTCGCGCAGGAGCACGCCGATGATCGCGAAATCCTTCCCCTCGGAAGTCAGATAGCGCTGGGCGGCCGTGCGGAAGCGACCGCGCAAGTCGTCGGTCGTGCAGCGCGCGCTGATCCACTTGATGAGGGTGAAGTGATGGCTCGGGGTCGTGGCGAGCGTATCGATCTGATGGGCCAGTCCGCTGCGACCGTTCATGACGCCGGGAGGTGTTCCAGCGTGAGACGATGTTTTGACCTCGCCGAACAGGAAGGTGGTGTCATCGTCCTCGCCGATGAAGCCGACGATGTCGGCGCCAGGCAGGGAGGCCTTCGGCGTCTTCCGATCGCGGTTCTCGTTCCATGGCCAGACCGCGCCCACTTCGTCACTCAAGAGACATTCGGCCATAGCCTCACCAATCTCCCAGTCTTGTGGCGAGACCACGGCATTGAGCAACGATTCTAGCGTCTGTGTCGCCATGTCGGTTGTCGCGAGCGCCTGAAGATCCTGGGCCAGGTCGGCCTCGAACTCCGCGTCGTTGACCCGATTCCATACTGGTCCACGCAAATAGACGTCGAACTCGTCCGCGTTGTCGATGTTCACCCCGCGCCAGCATTGGGCAACGCCCGCAGCTGGATAGGCCTGAGTGATACTCAAAGCGAGTGGCATGATTCCCCCTGTCACACGCCAAGTATAATTATATAACGGTAAGAGCTACAATAAAACGTTGAGGGAGTGAAAATGGCCAGAGGCATGCCGGTTACGATCGGAGGCATTCATTTTCCACGCAAGGGAGATGCCCTCGAGCATCTGCGCATGATGCTCTGGCGTTACTCCCCGGGCGACCGGGTGGCGGAAGACGATGCAGCATTTCTCAAGGCCGCACTCCCACGTCACCCAGAGGCGGACGAAAAGATCGGAGCGGGAGTTGATCACTTCCTAGTGCGTAGTGATGAGTACGGGAAGCAATGCTTCTGGGTGGTGCGGACGGATAGTACGACCAACCGGTTCTCGTACAAGAGTCTGGTCTGACAGGGTCCCCGGACCGTCGCCAGCCATTGCATCAGCGGCGGAGGGAGCTTTGCCATGTCGCCAGCAGCGCCCTCCAGCGCAACAAAACGGCGGTGTTCGGCGGGCCGCGTGGGATTCGAACATATACGCCCATAAAATCTGCTCCCGAGGCGCTCGGTCGCTTCGTGAGCAAAGTCGACTATATAGTTCTCGATTTGGCGCTTCTGCGCCAGGCAAAGACCCACAGTTCTGGTAAAAAATCCACAGCTAGAACCGACCCGCAATTAAGGTGCTTCGGGCGGCAACTGCATGCAAGCTCTCAGGTCGAATGTGCGTATATCTGCGCAGCATCTTCCAGTCCTTGTGCCCAGTGACGAGCGAAACCTGCTCGATTGCAAAACCAGCCTCGAACAATCGGCTGGTGGCCTCATGACGCAAGTCATGAAAATGCAAATCCTCAATGTCCAAGGCGCGACAAGCTCGACGAAATGCTGTGCCGACGGACTTGCTATTGTACGGAAAGATCTTGCCGCGACAGTTGCCGACCAGCTGTCCTTGCTCCTCAATGAGCGCGCACGCATCGTAGCCTGACACGTTGAGAAGGGGAATTCGCTGATTATTTCCCTCCTTTTTCCGCGGGTCCTTTCGATCTCGAATGAAGAGCATTTTCGTTCTGGGGTTGTAGTCGTCCCAGGTAACGCGACAAATTTCATCCTGCCTCATTGCTGTTGCCACAGCGAACCGCACTATCCTGCCCACCGGAATTGTTAGAAGGGGATTGGCTTCGAGGTGAGCGATGATAGCATCCAGTTCTGCGTCCGTCGGGCGGCGATCGCGTTCGTTGCTTTTGCCCACGAGGCCTAACCTGCCCAGCGCTATCCGCGCGAGATCGATGCCCTCCGTTGAGACCACCACGCCGTGCACGGCGGCCGCGTGCGATAGTATTGTTTTGATGTATCCGACGTCGATCGACACGGTCACGGGCCCCGCGCCCTCCTTGGCCCGCTGCTTTCCGAATTCGATAATGCGTTCGCGATCGAGCTCAACTGGCCGAAGACTCCCGAGCCGCCTTGAAAGCATTGCCAGACTTGCTGCCTTGGAACGCCCCAACTTCTTTCCTACCTGCGAGAGATCTTTGCAGTGCAGATCAATAAGGCTTGCGAAGGATTTTGTGGTTTCGGGATCGCATAGTATAGGATCGCCACGATCAATCTTGTGTTCGAGTTTGCGCGCCCAGGCCTCTGCATCGCCGCGACGCAGAAAAGTATCACTTGCATACTTTCCTTTGCGTCTGATTTGGGCTCGCCATGAGCCGGACTTGAGTTTCGTAAGCGTAGCCATTTTTCGTGTGCGCTGTGTGTGCAATGAAGAATCGAAACGTGGCGAAAAAGGTCGTATCGGATCGAAAAATAGGGTGCCTCTACCGCCGTGCAACGTTCTGAAGATACTAAAAAAACCGTTTTAAAACAAGCGCGTAGGTTCTCCACGGCCCCTATGATGGACTGGACGGATCGTCATTGCCGCTATCTGCACCGGCAATTAACGGGCCGGAGCTTGTTGTTCACTGAAATGGTGACGAGCGCCGCACTGGTTCACGGTGATCCCGAGCGCCTGCTTGCGCGTGATGCAGGCGAATATCCTGTTGCAGTGCAACTCGGTGGCTCGGACGCTGTTGAATTGGCCGAAGCCGTCAGGATCTGTGATCGTTTCGATTATGACGAAATCAACCTCAATGTGGGCTGCCCGTCCGACCGGGTACAATCAGGCAGGTTCGGGGCCTGCCTCATGGCCGAGCCTGAACTGGTGCGCGACTGCCTGGTTGCCATGCGTGATGCAACGGATACCCCGGTGACGGCCAAATGCAGGATCGGGATCGACGATCAGGATAGCGAGGCCGACCTCGACCGGTTCGTGAATATCGTGCTGCAAAGCGGGATCGAAGCGCTCTATATTCACGCGCGCAAGGCGTGGCTTCAGGGGCTTTCACCCAAGGAAAACCGCGATATTCCGCCACTCGATTATGAGCGTGTCTATCGGCTAAAGGAGCGGCTGGGCGATTTTCCGGTGTTCATCAATGGCGGCATCAAGACGCTTCAAGAGTGCCAGGTGCATCTGCGCTATGTCGATGGCGTTATGCTTGGCCGTTCCGCCTATCACGACCCGATGATCCTGGCGGACGTGGATCGCGCGATATTCGGCGAGGATGCACCGGCCAAAACGCTTACGCAGATCGAAGCCGCGATGACGGCCTATGCCGAACGTGAACTGGCCAAAGGCGCGCGCCTGAACCAGATCACGCGCCATATGCTGGGGCTTGCCAACGGTATGCCGGGCGCAAGGCGCTTCCGCCAGATATTGAGCGTAAAAGCATGCATACCAGGCGCAAGCCCGCAGGTCATCGCTGACGCCTTTGCCGCTCTTGAACCTGCCAAAGCGATGGCGACTGCGTAGCTTCTATTTATCGTCGCTAAGGACAGCAAATTCGAGCGGCAGGGCGGTGGTATATTTGATCTGCTCCATCGCAAAGGATGAACTGACGTCCGAAAGCGGGATTTTGGAGATCAGCTTCTTGTAGAAAACGTCATAAGCCTGGATCGAAGGCACTACGACCCTTAGCAGATAGTCGACCTCGCCGCTCATGCGATAAAACTCGACAACCTCGGAAAATTCCTCGACGACAGAAGCGAATTTGCGCAACCAGGCATCGTTATGCTCGTTAGTGCGCACGGCCACAAAGACGGTCACACCGGCATTGACCTTTTCGGGGTTGAGAACCGCAACCCGGCGCTTGATGACGCCTTCTTCTTCCATTTTCTGGATACGCCGCCAGCAAGGCGTCGTGGACAAACCGACCTTTCGGCCGATTTCGGCTACCGGCATGGTAGCATCTTTTTGTAGCAGCTGAAGAATCTTGCGATCGAGCTTATCGAGCGCCATGTGTGCCCCTGAAATTAATTTCCTAAATTTGACGTAAAATTTCACGCTAGAGGAAAAATGTCCGCCTCGCCCGCTATTTGATGGGTTGATCTTGCGTATGTCAAGGCGAGGAATTGAAGTTTTGCCGGGACTTGAAGTCTGTTGATAACGCAATTGCCCAAGGCGAAGTAGGAAAGCGTTAACCATAGCGTTCAACCGCTCATTAACTACAAGTCCGATAGTTTGGCTCCCTGCGTACCGGTTCATCTTAAAAGTTGATGAGCCCTTAATTTCGAGTTGTGTGTATTGAGTACCCAAATGGCGTTCCGCCAGGCAAATCGTGCGAAAGAGGCCTCGCCGTCTGGCCGCGACACGCGGCGTGACGCGCAGCGAACCGTGTTCGATGCGCGCCAGCGCCTGACATCGACTTCCGGTACACGCGCATCCTTCGATTATGATCTGCTCGATGACTATGCTTCAGCGCGTCTTGCCGGACTTGCGCCGATGCTGGTGGTGCTCGTTTTTCTGGCTGGTTTCGCCGCGCTTTGGGTCACGCCGGCAATGGCGCTGCTCTGGGCCGTTCTGGTGATCGCGGCCAATCTGGCTGTGACCTTTGCCTGCTGGAAGTTTACGCAGGAGCCGCGTGACAGATTCAATGCACGCCGCTGGACCGCAATATTCATTTTCGCGGAAAGTGCGTTCGGCCTTGCGTGGGCGCTTCTGCCGCTGCTCTCCTTTGCGGCGGAAGGGGAAGGCGTTCACGTCATCATGTTCGCAATGCTGCTTGTCGGCACCGCCGCGAATTCCATTTCGACCCGCGCCCTGCCACGCGCGACACTGGTTTCAACCCTGCCTGCAAGTCTGGCCGTCAGTGCGACGCTGCTTTTCGCGGGTGGCACACTGAACTATGCGCTTGCTTCGGTGTCCGCCAGCGCGTTCTTCTTTTTCATGTTCCTCGCCCGTCAGCTACATAAGGCGCAAATCGCCCATCTGGAGCACAAGGCTGAAAAAGACAGCCTGATCCTCGAACTCGAAGAAGCGCGCAACATGTCCGACGAGGCGCGCCGTCATGCCGAACAGGCCAATATCGCCAAATCGCGTTTTCTGGCCACAATGAGCCATGAATTGCGCACCCCGCTCAATGCGATCATCGGCTTTTCCGAAGTTCTGAAATCCGAGCTTCTGGGCGCCCATACCGTGCCCCAGTACAAAGAATATGCGGGCGACATTCACGCCAGCGGCCAGCACCTTTTGAATCTCATCAACGAGTTGCTCGACCTCTCCCGCATTGAGGCCGGGCGATATGACCTTAATGAAGAAGCTGTCAGCCTGACCGATATCGCAGCCGATTGCCGTCGGATGCTTGAGATCCGTGCAAGGGGCAAGGAGCTGGAGCTGGGCTTTGAAGTAGACGATGACCTACCAAAGCTATGGGCGGACGAGCGCGCAGTGCGGCAGGTTGTGCTCAACCTGCTGTCAAACGCGATCAAATTTACTCCACAATCAGGCAAGGTCCTGCTCTCGGTGGGGCGCAGCGACGACGGCGGCCAGTTTGTCTCGGTCAAGGATAACGGCCCCGGCATACCTGACGACGAAATTGAAACCGTACTGTCTTCGTTCGGGCAGGGTTCACTGGCGCAGAAAACCGCAGAACAAGGGGCAGGGCTGGGCCTGCCCATCGTTCAAAAGATCATGGACCTGCATCAGGGGCGGTTCGATCTGTTCTCGAAGCTGCGCTTCGGAACAGAAGCAATCGCAACCTTCCCCCGCGCGCGCGTGATGGAAGGTCTGGCTCCGGTCGTCGAGCCCCGCAACCGCCTCGAAATCTATTCCGAAGCCGGTTAGACCCGTTTACTTGGCCACAGCGCGGTAATCGGCTGTCACCGTTCCGACAAGCGGAACTTCCGCATCATGGGGCTGATCGCGTAGCGTTTCCGCTATCCCTTCGGCATACCATTGCTGCATAGCCGGAAGGTTCAACAGGCGTTCGGCATAGGCCTTTGCCTCTGGTCCGACGTCGAGCCCGTAGGTCTGAATGCGGAAGGCGACGGGGCAGAAAAAAGCATCGACGGCAGTAAACCTTTCTCCGGTCAAGAACGGGCCGCCAAAGCGCTTCAGACCTTCGGACCAGAGTTCTTCGATCCGTGCCTGGTCTCGGGCCAAGGCGGGTGAAACCTCATTCAAGGTAACCCGCAGACCGACATTCATGCCGCAGATATTGCGCAGAGCGAAAAAACCGGAGTGCATTTCTGCAGTGGCTGAACGCGCCCATGCGCGGGCTGTGCGATCCGCCGGCCAGACATTGGGGTGATCTTCCGCAACATATTCGGTGATCGCGAGCGAGTCCCACACCGTCACATCGCCATCGACAAGGCAGGGGACCAGCCCGGTCGGCGAAAACTTGCGGAAAGCCTCGTAAGTTTCACCCTCAAGGAACGGCACGAATCGTTCCTCAAACGCGATACCGAGTGCCTTGAGCAGCACCCAAGGCCGCAGGGACCAAGAGGAATAGTTCTTGTTGGCGATATAAAGCGCATACATGGCGCAGCCTCCCTTAAATTAGTAAGCAATACTTACCTAGATACTGGTGTTCAGTCCAGCTTCTCGTCGACCGCGGCTTCGGCAAATGTCGCCATATTCTTGTGCAGGTGCAGGGCTGTCTTGCATAAAACCGCGCCCAGAGCCGCACCGCTGCCCTCGCCAAGACGCATACCAAGATCAAGAAGCCCCGTCTTGCCCATGTGTTCCAGTGCGCGCTTGTGGCCGGTTTCGGCGGATGTGTGGGCAAAGATGCAGTGATCGATCGATCCCGGCGCGACAGCCTGAGCAATCGCCGCAGCGCTGGTGGCAACAAATCCGTCAACGATCACGGGGATACGATTGTGCTGCGCGGCGATGATGGCGCCGAGCATGGCAGCGATTTCACGACCGCCCAGATGCGCAAGCACCTCGAATGGTGAATTGAGGCGCCCGGCATGGCGTTCCAGTGCGCGGTCGACCGCATTGGCCTTGCGGGCAAGGCCTTCATCATCCACGCCGGTGCCCCGGCCAACCCAATCGGCTCCACTGCCGCCGAACAGACCAGCATAGACTGCGGCCGCTACGGTGGTGTTGCCGATGCCCATTTCCCCGATGCAGAGGAGGTCAACCTCGCCCGCTATCGCTTCCATGCCGTAAGCGATTGTGGCCGCGCAGGTGCGTTCGTCCATAGCTGGGACAATCGTGATGTCGCCAGTTGGCATATCGAGTGCAAGCTCGAACACCCGCAGATTGATTTCATGCAGAGCGCAGATTTGCGAAATGGCCGCCCCGCCTTTGGTGAAATTGTTGACCATCTGCTTGGTCACTTCGCGCGGGAATGCAGAAACACCCTGATCGGTAACGCCATGATTTGCGGCAAAAATCGCCACCATCGGGTCCTCGAATGTCGGCTCGGCCTTGCCCTGCCAGCGTGCCATGAACTCCACAAGCCGTTCCATTTCACCCAGTGATCCGGCCGGCTTGGTCAGTTGTGCGTCGCGTGCGCGGACGGCAGCGACAGCGGCCTCGTCGCCTTCCGGCCCCAGCATCAGAAGGTCTTGAAAATCGGCATAGGCTTTTGCGGACATGGCGGCTCCAGGATTCGGATGATATGAGGGGCGTCTCTTGTGAGCCATAGTCGATGGAAACGCAATGTGAACGATGACAACAATGGGGCGCAAAACGCCCGGAACGATAATCTTTCGCCCCCCGAGAGCGGCAATCTATTTGCCGATATGGTAATGGCGCTTCGGTTCTATTCCCGCCTGCCCACCGGCTCGAGTCCGCATGAGGTGCCCAGCTTGAACCGGATCGCTATGGCGGTGCCGTTGGCCAGCCTGATCATGGGGCTGCCCGGAGCAGCGGTGCTTTTCATATGCGTCCTCGGCGGAATGCCGCCGCTGTTCTCTGCCGTTCTGGCTGTCGCGGTCTTTGCCGTTATCACCGGCGCCATGAGCGAGGATGCGGCGGCCGATGCGGCCGACGGATTGTTCGGCGGCGCCTCACCCGAGCGGCGATTGGAGATACTCAAGGATAGCCGCCACGGAACCTATGGGGTGCTGGCCATTGTCTTTGTCGTCGGGCTAAAGGTTTCCGCGCTCGCTGCGATCGCGGCAGTCAATGTCTTTGCGGCAGCGCTGATATGGATGGCAGCCGGCATGATCGCCCGTTCGGGTTCGCTTTATGTTGCATTCCGGCTTGCTCCGGCAAGGAAAACCGGCGCTGCGGCGGCAGTCGGAGAACTGTCACGGAACGCATTCGTACTTGGGCTCGTTTTTGCTTCGATCATCGGTGTCGTGCTGGCTGCGCGATTTACCGGCCTTATGGGGCTCGGCGTCGGGCTGGCGCTGGCGGCGGCGGTCGCGTGGGGCTGGACACGGCTTTGTGAAAGGCTTGTGGGCGGTTCCACCGGAGATTTGATCGGCGCTCTTCAGGCGCTGCTTGAAATTGTCCTTTTGGGCACCTTTATGCGTATGGTGGTTGGATAGATCGGATATTTTGATGCTGTTTGTTGCCTTTGCAATTCTGATAATGGTTGGCATTGCCTTGGCAATAAGCGCCGATTTGGGAGCCGTGGTCGGCCTGACCCAGAACCAGGCAGCGCGGATCATTCCACTGCTGATCATTCTGACGCTGGTGGCGAGCGCCGTGGTTGGACGCCGGCACCGGATAGGAGAGATCATTGCGGGTTTCGCAATTTGGGCCGCAATCGGTGCGCTGCTTATTCTCGGCTACAGCTACAGGGACGATTTCAGCCGTGTGGGCCAACGCATTATGGGGGAGTTGCAACCTGGTGTGGCGATTGTCGAGGCCGACGGACAACGGGTGCGGATCAATCGCTCATTCGGTGGCAGTTTCAGGGTTAACACCGCCATCAACGGCGTTGAAGTTCCCATGATTTTCGATACCGGCGCCACGGCGGTCGTGCTCACGCGAGCCGATGCCCGCAGGGTTGGTATCGACATAGACAGATTGAGCTATACGGTGCCGGTGCAAACCGCCAACGGTTTGGCGACAGCGGCGGGAGTAACGCTTGATTCCATGCGGATCGGTTCGATTGATCGCAGCCGCATTCGCGCCTTCGTGCTACCGCAAGGCGCGCTCGAAACCTCACTGCTGGGCATGACCTTCCTCGATACGCTGTCACGTTTCTCGGTCAGCCAGGACCTGCTGGAACTGGAAAACTAGAGTGTTTCCAGGATAAGTGGACACCACTTATCCGGTTCGGAAACGCGACAAAACAAATGCTCTACCCACCCGTCACCGACATATGCCGCACCACCGATGGAGTCTGGATACGTTCGGCCACGAAATCGTGGCCCTTGGGCTTGGCGATCATGGCTCGATCAAGCGCGGCATCGAGCGCCTCGACGCCGCCTTCCCGTAACGCAGCACGTAAGTCGACACGGTCATCCTGCCCAAGACACATATAGAGTTGGCCCGTGCAGGTGAGCCTGACGCGGTTGCAGCTTTCACAGAAATTGTGGCTGAGCGGGGTGATGAAGCCCAGGGTGCCGCCGGTTTCGGTGACGCGCTTGTACCGGGCAGGGCCGCCGGTGCGCTTGGCGATATGTTCGAGCGTAAAGCGCTCGGCTATGCGATCGTGCACCTGCTTGAGCGAAAGATGAGCGTCCGCGCGATCAAGGGCAACCTCGCCAAGTGGCATGGCCTCGATCAGCGTAAGCTCGTATCCACGGGCATGTGCCCATTCCATCATCGGGATGATCTCATCCTCGTTGACGCCCTTCATGGCCACCATGTTGAGTTTGACGGCAATGCCCACAGCTTGTGCGGCTTCAATACCCTCAAGAACCTGCGAAAGCCGTCCGCGCCGGGTGATCTCGGTGAATAGAGCATTGTCGAGCGTGTCGAGCGAAACATTGATGCGGCGGATGCCAAGACGCGCAAGTTCTGCTGCATGTCGCGCCAGTTGGCTACCGTTGGTGGTGATCGTCAATTCATCCAGTGTGCCCTGCGCCAGATGGCTTTCAGACAGGGCTGCGATAAGTTTCATGATGTCGCGCCGCACAAGCGGCTCACCGCCTGTCAGCCGCACCTTGCGCACGCCACGAGCAACAAATTGCGCAATAATGGTCTGGATTTCCTCAAAGCTGAGCACTTCGCTCTTGGGCAAAAACACCATGTTCTCGCCCATGCAATAGGTGCAGCGGAAATCGCAGCGATCAGTTACCGACACCCGCAGATAGTTCACCTGCCGTCCATAGCTGTCTATGAGCGGGCGTTGAATCTCACCGGTTTGGCGCGCGTGCATGTTCATGAATCGAGTATAGGTGCAGCGCGACTGGGTTGAAAGGTCGGCCAGAGATAAAAGACGCCGTGAAGAAACATGGACCTTACGACAATTGACTTTTGTGCCAATCGCAAACAAGTGTGCGCCAAAATCGAAATCCTTGGGAGAAACCATGAGCGACGCACTCAAGCGAGAGGCCGCGAGGGCCGCATTGGATGAAGTCCGGTCCGGCATGCGCATCGGTCTTGGTACGGGCTCGACAGCAAAGCACTTCGTCGATCTGCTCGGCGAAAAGGTGGCTCAGGGCTTCGATTGCCTTTGCGTGCCCACCTCGATTGCGACCGAATGCCAGGCCAGAGACCTCGCTATCCCGCTCACGACGCTCGAAGAGATCGATTCGCTGGACCTGACCGTCGACGGAACCGATGAGATCGACCGCGACTTCCAACTCATAAAGGGCGGCGGGGCGGCTCTTTTGCGCGAAAAAATCGTTGCTGCCGCGTCCGCCCGCATGGTCGTTATTGCCGACGACTCCAAGCTGGTCGAACACCTGGGGAAATTTCCGCTTCCCATCGAAGTGAACCCGTTTGGACTTGCCGCAACGCAAAGGTCAGTGGCCAAGGTCCTGAGCAATATGGGGGCAACCGGCGGGCTGGTCTTGCGCAAGTCGACCGATGGCGAAATACTGATCACAGATGGGGGGCATTACATTCTGGACGCATCATTTGGCCGCATTTCGGACGCAAAAGCACTCTCGACCGCGTTGCTTGAGATACCGGGAGTGGTGCAGCATGGCCTGTTCATCGGTCTGTGCCAGCAGGCCTATCTGGCAACGCCAAATGGTGTAATTCAATTGTCCAGGTAATGTGCCTGAAATCAACAAACCGTAAGGGATCGAGCATCATGTCATACATGTCCAAACTCTATCGTCTGCCCGCCGCGATCTGCCTTGCGGCAGCCATTTCCGTTTCCACTGCATCGGTTTCCTTTGCGCAGCAGGAAATTTCGCCCGAGCACCTGGCGACTGCCCGCCAGTATGTCGATATGTCGGACCGCTCCAATGTTTATGAACTGGCCCTTATCGAGTTGGGCATGGCGGTCATGCGCACGCTGGTGCAGCAGGATGCAGCGCTGGTTGAGCCTCTTCCCGATGCGGTGCAGAAGGTTGTCGAGGAATACTCCGCCCGCAAGGGTGAGCTCTACAATCAGTTTGCGCGCATCTATGCGTCGCGCTTCACCCATGAAGAATTGACCGAAATCGTGACGTTTTACGAATCCGATGTCGGTCAGAAGCTGTTGGCGCAGAATCCCGGCATCAATAATGACATGCAGAACGTGCTCAACATCTGGGAACAGAATGCACGCACCGAATTCCTTTCGCGCGTCCGGGCGGTTCTGCGTGAAGAGGGCTATGACGTCTGATCTTCTTGACATTAAGTCATGACAAACCCCGCGCCTTGTGCGCGGGGTTTTTTTGTGCGAACCCGCTCCCCATATAGGACAACGCAATTTACCGATGACGGGGGAATAAGCGATGAGCGAGCAATACGACCTGATTGTAATTGGCGGTGGATCAGGTGGTGTAAGGGCTGCTCGCATGGCGGCCGGTTTCGGCGCCAAAGTCGCGATCATCGAGGAATACCGTTACGGCGGCACCTGCGTCATTCGCGGCTGTGTACCCAAGAAGCTGTTCGTCTATGCTTCGCGGTTCAAGGATACGTTTGAAACGGCTGCCGGTTTCGGCTGGCAAGTCGATGCGAGTTTCGACTGGTCGACTCTTCTTGCCAATAAAGACAAGGAAATCGACCGGCTCGAAAACATCTATGAAACGCTGCTCGATGGCTCCGGCGTAACGCTTTATCACGACCGTGCGATGGTGACCGGCCCCAATTCGGTCAAGTTGAAATCTGGCGAAGAACTCACAGGGAAATACATCCTGATCGCGACGGGTGGCACGCCCTTCAAGCCGCATATCGAGGGGGCCGAACTCGGCATAACCTCCAACGAAGCCTTTCATCTTAAAACCCTGCCCAAGACTATCCTCATTGAGGGCGGCGGCTATATTGCCGTGGAATTCGCCACGATCTTTGCCGGGCTGGGTGTTGAAACGACCCTTGTCTATCGCGGCGACCGGATATTGCGCGGTTTCGATCATGATCTGCGCCAGGGCCTTGAAGATGCGATGCAAGGGCGCGGTATTCGCCTGCGCTATGGCTACCACATTGCCAGTCTGCGCAAAGACGGCGACGGCGTTTGTGTGAGCTTCTCCCATGGGGAAGAAGCCACCTTTGGCGCCGTCATGTTTGCGACCGGACGCCATCCCAACACCGATGGACTAGGCCTTGAAACAGCCGATGTCGAACGTGACCAGGCCGGCGCAATCGTTGTGGACGAATATTCGCGCTCAAGCTGCCCCTCGATCTATGCGGTGGGCGATGTGACGGGCAGGGCGGCATTGACCCCGGTGGCGATCCGCGAGGGCTCAGCCTTTGCCCAGACGGTCTTTAATCATACGCCGACAACCGTGCCCTACGACCTGATCCCGACAGCCGTATTCTCCGAGCCTGAAATCGGCACGGTTGGCCTTTCCGAAGAGTTAGCCGTCGAGCGCTATCGCTCGATCGACGTTTATGTTTCGCGCTTCCGGCCCATGCAAAATACGCTGACCGACAAGCAGGACAAGATGATGCTCAAGCTCATTACGGAGAGTGAAACGGGCCGGGTGCTCGGCTGCCACATTTTTGGTCCGGGCGCCGCCGAAATGATCCAGCTTGTCGCCATTCCGATTGGCATGGGGGCGACAAAGGCCGATCTCGACCGGGCCATTGCGGTGCATCCCACGGCGGCCGAAGAACTCGTGACGCTCAAGGCGCCGACCTATTGCGTGCGTGATGGCAAGCAGGTGAACGCCTGACACATGGTCTGGCGATCGTGCTTTTCAGGTCGCACTGGCGCCATGTTCGACTATAGAATGCTTGGCATTGCGGCCTACACTTGCTATGCCGCCAGCCTCACGCAGCGTTTGCGTGGGCCTTTTGCACTTTTTGTAAGCGAGAAAAACGATGAGCACGTGGACACCTGACAGTTGGAGGAACAAGCCAATCCTGCAGGTCCCGACCTATCCAAGCGCCGATGCGCTTGAGGCGGTCGAGGCCAAGCTCGCGTCGTTTCCTCCCTTGGTTTTTGCAGGCGAGGCGCGCGACCTCAGGGCCCAACTGGCCGACGTCGCAGCCGGTAAAGCATTCCTGTTGCAGGGCGGCGATTGCGCCGAGAGCTTTGCCGAACACCATGCCGACCATATCCGCGATTTCTTCCGCGCGTTCCTGCAGATGGCGGTGGTGCTGACGCATGGCGCTTCCAAGCCCGTGGTCAAGGTTGGCCGCATTGCCGGGCAGTTTGCCAAGCCGCGTTCCGCCGACACCGAGGTCATCGATGGCGTGGAACTGCCATCTTACCGCGGCGATATCATAAACGGCATCGAGTTTACGCCCGAAGCGCGCATCCCCGATCCGGCTCGCCAGCTTGAGGCCTATCGCCAGTCTGCGGCGACGCTCAATCTGTTGCGGGCATTTTCGTCGGGCGGCTTTGCTAATCTTGCGCGCGTCCACGAATGGACGATGGGCTTTATGAAGGACTCCAACTGGTATCCGCGTTATGAAGAGGTCGCGCGCAAGATCGATGACGCCATCGAGTTCCTCGGCGCGCTCGGCCTCAATCCCGAAAACACGCCCGCGATGCGTGAGACCAAGTTCTTCACCTCGCATGAAGCCCTGCTGCTCGGCTACGAGCAGGCGCTGACTCGCCGGGATTCGATTACAAACGATTGGTACGCGACCTCGGGCCACATGCTCTGGATCGGCGATCGCACGCGCAATCCCGACCACGCACATGTCGAATACTTCCGCGGCATCAACAATCCCATTGGCGTGAAGTGCGGACCGTCCATGTCCAGCGACGATCTCAAGCGTCTGATGGAAACGCTCAATCCCAAGGACGAAGCAGGACGCCTGACGCTGATCGCGCGCTTTGGTTCCGACAAGGTGGAAGAGCATCTGCCGCGTCTGATCGAAACGGTAAAGGCCGAAGGCCGCACCGTTGTGTGGTGCTGTGATCCGATGCATGGCAACGTCATCAAGGCTTCGTCGGGCTTCAAGACCCGGCCGTTTGACCGGATATTGTCGGAAGTGAAGTCCTTTTTTGAAATCCATCGCCAGATGGGCACGATTGCCGGTGGCGTCCATGTGGAAATGACCGGGCGTGACGTGACCGAATGCACGGGCGGCGTTTCCGCTGTAACGGAAGCCTCGTTGTCCGATCGTTACCATACTCATTGCGACCCGCGCCTCAACGCCAGCCAGGCGTTGGAGTTGGCTTTCCTCATCGCCGAGGAAATGCACGGCGCGCGCACAAATGGCGCCGCAAAGGCCGTCGGATACTAAAAAGTATTCTCAAGTAAAGTTGCAAAAGGCGTCTCGTTTGAGGCGCCTTTTTTGCTTTTTCGACTTAGGAGAACATTAACCCTAATCGATGCATAAGAATACGAACGTGTTTTTGAGTATCGGAGGGTTCAATGTCCCGACTTCTCGTTGGCCTCGCCGCCGGGGGCGTGTTGGTGGCAGGAATGGGAGCGGCCAATGCCGCAGACTGGGGCGTTTCCAAGGACCCTGTTTTCAAACCTGCCTATCCCGTGCATTGGGAAGAAGAAAGCCCGCTCGGCTTCGAGGTCGGTATGCGGTATTTTTATGGCATCGGCAGCCAGTCGTTCCAGCTTGGCGGTTCGACCTTTTCAGCTGACGATCAATCCCATTCTCTAGAAGCGCATCTCAGGATCGACGACCGATCAACGTCCACCTACCTCAAAGGGCACTTTGGGTTTGGCGCTATCACAGATGGCACTTACAAAGAGAATGGCACAGAAATAGATTCATTTCAGACCGGACGGCTTGCCTACGCTCTTGCCGACTTTGGCTATACGCCACTCGATACGGGCGCCGCACGCGCAGGTTTTTTTGCTGGCTACATGTACGCGAATGAATCGCCACAGGATTCTGGTTTAGACATTCATGGCCTTCGTCTTGGTATTGCCGGTCGCGCGGAACTGAGTGACATGCTCGACATCAGTGCTGAAATTGCAGCCATTCCCTATGCTTGGGTAAGTGGAAATATAGATGTCCTGCCCGTCCCGCCTGGTCAGTCGTTGACTGGCATTGATGGGGCGCTCTACGGCGGTGCCGCAGAAGTCATGGTCGGTTTCCATCCGACCGATGAGTTCACTATTCGCGCTGGTGCTCGCGGGACATATCTCAATGGCTATGTCTCATCCGATGAGCCGGGCGAACAATATGTCGAGACCTTCCGCTGGGGGCCGGTTGTCGAGTTGACCTACCGCTTCTAGAAATCGCTTCGATAGCAGTTTTCCGACACCGGGTCTGAACGCCCGGTGTTTTCTTTTGCGTCCTTGCTCTTGGGCGGCGGGCGGGATAAGTCTTGCGCCGCTTGTTCTGGCTATGGATTGCTGTTGTTGTGACCGAACGTCTTCGTATTGCGCTCGCCCAGTTGAACCCGACCGTGGGGGCGATTTCCGCCAATCTGGAAAAGGCAAGAAAAGCCATTGCAGAGGCAGAAGCGCAGGAGGTGGACATCCTGATGTTCACCGAGCTTTATCTGACCGGCTATTTCCCCGAAGATCTGTTGTTCAAGCGCCAATTCGTAACCGAGGCTATGGAAGCGGCCAAGGCGCTGGCGCAGGAAACCAGAGGGCTCAACCTCTCGCTGGTCTTGCCTACGATCTGGAGCGCAGACGGCAATCTCTATAATGCTGTCATCTTGGCGGAGGACGGCGCAATCATCGACCGGCGCTACAAGGTCGAATTGCCCAATGACGATATCTTTTATGAGCGCCGCTATTTCACCCCCGGTCCCTTGCCTCAGCCGATGACGATTGCGGGTATCTCGATCGGTGTGCCGATCTGCGAAGATGTCTGGCACGAACCGGTCTGCAAGACGCTGGCAGAGCAGGGCGCCGAATTGCTGCTTTGTCCCAACGGTTCGCCCTATTGGCGTAACAAGCAACGCATCAGGGTTGATCTCGTCAAAAAGCGCGTCGCAGATGCCGGTGTTCCGATTCTGTATTCCAATCAGGTTGGCGGGCAGGACGAACTTATATTCGACGGCGCCAGCTTCGGTATCAACATCGATGGCTCTCTGGCCTTCCAAGGTAAGAGCTTCATTGAAGAACTCGTGATCTCCGACTGGGAAAAGCGCATCACGGGCTGGCATTGCGTTGAGGGCAAAGTCACCGATCTGGTGCCTGTCAATGAAGCGCCATGGCATGCAGCGATGCTCGGCCTGCGCGATTACGTTCATAAGAACGGCTTTACTTCGGTTGTGCTGGGCCTTTCTGGTGGTATCGATTCCGCTGTGGTGGCCGCTATCGCCGTCGATGCTCTAGGTGCGGAAAATGTCCACTGCGTCATGCTGCCTTATCGCTACACGTCCGAGGCGAGCCTGCACGACGCCAAGGCCTGCGCGGAAACGCTTGGCGTGCGTTACGACATCGTGCCGATCGGCGCTCCGGTTGATGCGGTCAACGAGAACCTGAGCGAAATTTTCGCCGGTCGGAAGCCCGACATCACCGAAGAAAACCTGCAATCGCGCATGCGCGGCACCATCCTGATGGCAATTTCCAACAAGCTGGGCTCGCTGCTCATCACCACCGGCAACAAGTCGGAAATGGCCGTGGGGTACGCGACGATCTATGGGGACATGAACGGGGCCTATAACCCGATCAAGGACATGCTCAAGATGCAGGTTTATGGGCTGGCAGAATGGCGCAACTCCTATCAGCCATCCGATGTTCGGGGGCCGGCTGGTATTGTGATCCCGCCCAACATCATTGCCAAGGCCCCAAGCGCAGAGTTGCGGCCCGATCAAACCGATCAGGATTCGCTGCCGCCCTATCCGGTGCTCGACGCCATTATCGAAGCCATTGTCGAAAAAGAACAATCGCTGGCCGAGATCGTGGAACAGGGCTTTGAGCCGGAACTGGTCAAGCGCATCGAGCGGTTGATCTATATCGCTGAATTCAAACGCCGACAGGCAGCGCCGGGGCCGAAACTCACCCCCAAGGCGTTCGGCATCGGGCGCAAATACCCGATCACATCGGGCTATCGTGACGGGAGTCTTTGTAAATGAGTGTCATCGTTCGCTATGCGCCATCGCCAACCGGGCGGCTGCATTTGGGCAATGCGCGGCCCGCGATTCTGAACTGGCTCTTCGCAAAATCCAAGGGCGGACAATATATCCTGCGCCTCGACGATACCGACACCGCACGCTCGACCGAGGAATTTGCGCAAGGGATCGAGACCGATCTGGAGTGGCTCGGCATTACGCCGGACGCCAAGTTTCGCCAGTCCGACCGCTTTGCGCTTTACGATGCCGCCCGCGACCGGCTGATCGCCGATGGGCGGCTTTATCCATGCTATGAAACCGCCGACGAACTGGACCGCAAGCGCAAGCGCGCCAGGGCTTTGGGCAAGCCGCCGATCTACGATCGTGCCGCGCTAAACCTGACCGCTGAAGATAAGGCAAAGCTCGAAGCGGAAGGGCGCAAGCCCCACTGGCGCTTCAAGCTCGATGGGCGCCCGGTGCATTTTGTCGATCTCATAAAAGGTGAGCAGACGGTCAATACCGCGTCGATGTCGGACCCGGTGCTGATCCGTGAAGACGGCAGTTATCTCTACACATTGCCCTCGGTTGTCGATGATATCGAGATGGGCGTAACCCATGTAATCCGGGGTGAAGACCATGTTTCCAATACCGGAACCCAGATTGAGATTTTCGAGGCTCTGGGCAGCAGCGCGCCGATCTTCGCCCACCACAATCTCTTGACCGATTCCGAAGGGCAGGGCTTTTCCAAGCGATTGGGGTCATTGTCACTTTCGCAATTGCGCGAGGACGGTTTCGAGCCGCTGGCTGTTGCGACCATGGCGGCGATCACCGGCACATCGTTGCCGGTTGAGCCCTATGACAGCCTGGAGGCGATTGCCGGAAAGCTGGACTTTTCAATGATTTCGCACGGCGCCGCGCGGTTCGATACCGCCGAACTGGCTTCGTTGAACGCGCGGATCATTCACGCGATGGATTTTGAGACCGCAGCGCCCAAGCTGGCTGGAATCGAACCCCTAAACGCAGAATTATGGGCAGTTTTTCGGCCCAATCTGTCAAAAATCTCCGATTTCTCAGAGTTTCTGCCAATTGTTACGGGCCCGATTGAAAATGGGGTCGCGGAGGAAGATCGCGACTTCATAAACACGGCGCGCGAATTACTACCGGAGGAACCCTGGAGCGAGGAAACATGGGGGCAATGGACCGGCGCGATAAAGGAAAAAACCGGGCGCAAGGGCAAGGCGTTGTTCCTGCCGCTGCGACTGGCTCTGACCGGCCGGGCCGACGGTCCTGAACTCAAGTCTCTCCTGCCGGTTCTGGGGCGAAAGGTGTCTGTGGACCGACTATCCTGACTGGCCGGTTGTTCATCTCGATAATGCGCAGAGAGTTCGGCGTAGAGGTTGTCGGCGTAACCGGCGCCGACCCGTCCTCGCGTGGCCGCGGACGGGGCAGGGGCACATAAGCCGCCTCGGCTAACGCGGCGGGTGCCGTCGCAACCGTTGGTGTTGCTGCAGCGCGAATGCGCGGATCACGCTGGGGCAGCGGGAAGGCCAGATCTTCAAGCGAGATGATCGAGCGGTTTTGCCCGCCTCGGTCGGCAAGGGTCACTATACCGGTTGTCGGGCGTGGCTGGCATGAGGATTCGCTGTCGAAATTCTCGCGATAGGCGAAAGCATAGGGTGTCGAACGATAAGGTACGCCCGAAAGCGAAATCATGTCCTCGGGTTCCTCGCCGGGATTGCGATAGGAAAACAAGATGACCTCGCTACCTGGACACATCTCGTGGCACTTGATGGCGTCCTGCGCGATGTAATCGTCGGAGGTGGCAAAGCTGATGGGCCAGAAATAACCGTCGGTGGTGCGCACGCAAACCGTACGGCGTGTCTGCATACTAGTCCAGGGATCGACAAAATCGTCGTAAAAATCGATGCCGTCAGCTTCCGGCGCGACGCCGAAAATCTCCTGCAAGAGATTGCCCCGGCGCGTCAGCCCATCATTGGTCTGCCGGGTGATGGTAACACCCGACCCGCCGCCGGCCCGGCAATTGAAGCGCGCATAATCCTGCAACAGTGCCTGACGGTTCTGTGCAAGCGATTGACCTTCTCGCGCCATGGCCGTGAGACGCTGAACTTCCGTTCTTCCGCTGGTGATGGTTTGAGCAACGGCCATACATTCGCGGCTTAGCTGCTGACCCGAATTGAGCATGACCTGGCATCCGAAGCGCACGAACTGGCTTTCCGCCTGCTGAACCTGACCGCCGATAAGCCGCAGATTGGATACTGCCGCCTCGTAATTTGCATATGAACGATTGTTGTCGATGCTGCGCAGCATGTTCGCTATCTGCGTGCAGCTTTGATTCTGGGCCAGAACCATGCCCACATTGCCCAAAACCAGACCGGAGCCGACCACCGAAAGGACGGCCAAACGGCCCATACTGCCAAAAAGTCTACGGTACAGGCTCATATTCCGATTCGTTTATCACCATCTGTCATCAAGGGGTGAGTAGTGCCCAGCCACTACCAAAGCAAGGCTTTAAGAAATAGGTCTTATAGGGCATCTTACTGGCACTCATCCGCCCGCCCAAACAAATTCGAGTAGAAAACGCTTCATGAAACTCGCTTCGCTTCGCAACGGCCGCCCCGACGGGCACCTCATCATCGTCTCGCGGGACCTGACGCGCTTTGCCTCGGCAGGACGCATCGCGTCCAACCTGCAGGACGCGCTTGATGACTGGAGCCGCTGCGCACCGATATTGAAAGCTGTGAGCGATCAGCTCAACAATCGTGAAATTTCGGGCATGGTGTTCAACCCGGAGGAAGCACTGGCCCCGCTGCCGCGCGCCTATCAGTGGATCGATGGTTCGGGCTATATGACCCACCTGGAGCGCGTTCGCTCGCTCAAGGGCAGCAAGGATGCTGAACTGCAGCAAGAGCGCCCGCTGATGTATCAGGGCGGATCTGACAGCTTCATTGCGCCGCGCTCACCCATTGTCGTGCCGTCCGACGATCTGGCGGTGGATTATGAGGCCGAAGTGGTCGTGGTGACAGGGCATGTGCCGATGCGCCCGACGCGGGAAGAAGCGGCGAATTCGATAAGGTTGATCGGGATCTGCAACGATGTGTCCTTGCGTCGGCTTGTGGTGGACGATTTGCAGAACGGATTCGGGTTTTTCCACGCCAAGCCGGCAACCAGTTTTGCGCCGGTTTTTGCCACACCGGAGGAACTAAGCGATTACTGGTGGAATAGCCGGCTCAATCTAAAAGTGCGCATATCGGTCAACGATAACCTTTACGGTCAGCCCGACGCCGGAAAGGACGTTCGTTTCGATTTCGTCGATCTGATCGTAGCGGCAGCGCAGACACGCGAATTGGGTATTGGTACGATTATCGGTTCAGGCACGGTTGCCAACGCCCATGACGATATTCTGCCCCTAAAGCGCGACGGGATCGGCTTTGGCTGCATCGCGGAAGCGCGCACGGTCGAAAAGATCAGGATCGGCAAGGCACGCACGCCGTTTCTGAAGGAAGGCGACCGCATAAGGATCGAAGCAATAGACCGCAATGGCCGCTCGGTTTTTGGGGCCATGGATCAGCAGATCACGCTGCTCGGGAAGTAGGTACACGTTCTGGCGCGTTTGCGCCGCCTGCCGCTGCTTGTGTTCTTTGCCCTTGGATTCCGGGGATAAACCCCGGAATGACAATGGGTGAATAGGTGAGCCAGCGGACACGGAAAGCAAGAACTATGGCTGCCAAAGACGCTATGCCTTCTGTTTTCGGGCAATCATGATCGCCATGCCGTCGAGAAAGCGTTCCAGTCCGAAGCGGAATACGCGTTCAGGATCGCCCGGTCCGTATTCCTCGCCTGTTATCGTGCCGACGCGCTCTGAGATCGGATAAGGCGAATAGTCGATGGTTTCGACAAAGGGCAGGATGGAATACCACCAGTCATCGTCGCTCATGCCGGTCGCTTCAAAGACGAACTTCTGACGCGCGGCATTGCGCACGGCGCCAACCACAAAATCCATCAGAGCGGTGATCGAAAGGTCCATCTCGATTTCATCAAGGCCAATGCCATCGACCGCGCTCAGTGCAACCTCATAGGATGCAAGTGTGTTGGGGCCAAGCACCGGGCGGTGGGTCTGAAACTGGAGCACCCAGGGGTGTTGCAGGTAAAAGGCCCACATAGCCTCGGCAATGACGGTCATGCGTGCGCGCCAATCCATATCGGCCCAATCTGGCGGTGCGGCTCTGCCGGGCTCTGCAACGTGATCGAGCATGAGATCGAGCAACTCGGCCTTGCTGGGCACATAGGTGTAAAATGACATCGGCGAGATACCGACGGCCTCGGCAACCCGGCGGGTGGATACCGCGTCTAGCCCTTCACTATCGGCAATGGCCACGGCCGCACCGACAATATCGGCCAGCGCAACTTTCGGTTTGGGTCCACGACGTTTCTGGCCTTCCTTGCCCCACATCAGTTCAAGCAATTTGACGGGATCGCCCCGGCCGGAAATCTCGGACGTCATTTTTTCTCCAACAAACTATTTACACCGTACATAAATTACACTAACTCTGTGCGGCGCACAAGGTTAGTGCCCTTGTGCCGTTACGTTGAATTCTTACACCTGTTTCCACCTGCTGACACGCACTGTCAGCGGTGTCGGGTATCGCTGTCGGAATTCGACGAACCAATGGAGCGGATTCGATGATACATGGGCGCGATATTACACGAACTTTCAAGACCAAGACCGGCACTGTCGAAGCGGTGCGTGGTTTGAACCTCGATGTGGGCGAAGGTGAACTGGTGGCCTTTCTGGGGCCGAACGGTGCCGGAAAATCGACATCGGTACGTATGCTGACCACACTGCTGCCGATGACCTCCGGGGCCGCGAGCGTTGGCGGCCACGACGTCACGCGAGCGCCCGAGAAAGTGCGCCGCATGATCGGTTATGTGGGCCAGAAAACCGGATCAGGCCCATATCATCGCGTGCGCGATGAACTGATCATTCAGGGCAGGGCGCAGCGTATGAGCGAATCCGAGTCACGCAAGCGCGCCAATGAGCTTCTGGGCATGCTTGAACTCGAAGACCTGGCCGATCGCGACTGCAACTCGCTTTCCGGCGGGCAGAAGCGCAGGCTCGATGTGGCCCTGGGGCTGATGCATACCCCGAAAATCCTGTTTCTCGATGAGCCTTCGACCGGGCTCGATCCGCACAGCAGGGCCAATCTCTGGGATCATGTCATGCGTATCCGCCGCGAGACGGGCATGACGATCTTTCTCACCACCCATTATCTCGACGAGGCCGACACGATGGCCGAGCGTGTGATGGTCATGGACCATGGCAAAATGATCGCCGACGATACCCCAGAGCGTCTTAAAGCCGAACTGGCCGGCGATACGATCCGGCTGGCCATGGTGAGCGAAGGTGAAACGTTGATCGCGGCGGAAGTTGCGGCCAACCTTCCCAACGCCCGCGATATTGCCCCCAATGGCAGAAGTTTCTCAGTGACGGTGCGCGATGGGGCCGCGGTCATGCCACACTTCCTGCGCGCCCTGCATGAACGGGGCGTGGATATTGCGACTGCCAGTGTCAGGCAGCCAACGCTCGACGATGTGTTTCTCAACCTCACCGGGCGCTCGCTGCGCGAAAATGCAATAGCGGCCTAACCGGTTCTCATGCGCGATTCAAAATCTCAGGATTTCCTCCCATGACTTTCATTTCAGACACTTTTCTATCATTCCGGCGTGAAATCGGTCCTACTATGCGAAGCTGGTATTACATTGTCTTCGGTGTCGTTCAGCCATTGTTGTATTTGGGGCTTTTCGTCCCGCTACTGACCGCCATGCCGATGGGCGGCGACGGCAATGCACTACAATGGTTCGTGCCCGGCATGATGGTGATGCTGGTGCTTTTCACAACCGTTTCGTGCGGATGGGCACTGACCGAAGAGCTGGTGAGCGGCAGTTTCGAGCGCTTTCTGGCGACTCCGGCAAGCCGGCCAGGTCTGCTTGTGGGACGTGCGCTCAAGGAATTGGCGCCGCTTCTGATTCAGGCCCTGATCCTGATCGTGGTGGCTGCGCCTTTCGGCCTGCACCTGTATCCAGTGCCGATGTTGATCGGGCTTGCGCTGTTGATGATATTCGGGATTGGCGTTGCATCGTTCTCTTATGCGCTGGCGATTGCATCCAAGAACGATGGCGGCCTGTTCTACATGGTGTCCCATTCGGTATCCCTGCCACTGATGCTGCTCGGCGGCGTACTGCTGCCCATGCAGATGGCGCCGGACTGGCTCTATATCGCGTCGCGGTTCAATCCGCTGACCTATCTGGTGGAAGCGGAGCGCGCATTGTTTATGGGGGAAGTCTTCACGCCCATCGTGGGTTATGGCGCACTCGTTGCCGTGCTGGTCGCCATAGCCGGAATTGCCGTTGGCACGGTAACAGTCAAGAGAGCGAGCCTGTAATGAAACTCGAACATATCAACCTGACATCGACCGACCCATCGGCGACCGCGGATTTTCTCTGCACCTATTTCGGATTGCGCAATGAGGGCGGCAGCAAGAGCTTCATGCTGGTACGCGACGACAACGACATGGTCATCACCCTGATGAAGGCCAAGAAGGTCGACTATCCCAAAACCTTCCATATCGGCTTTTACCCGCAAAGTGAGGCGGAAGTGGATGCCATTGCCGCAAAGCTCAAGGAGGGTGGCTTCGAGCCGACGGCACCATCGCGCGATCACGGCTATTCGGTCTATGTCGAGGCGCCGGGCAACTTCACGGTGGAGATCACAGCCTAACATTTGCGTGAGCCGCTTCCCACGCAGCCCCACCACATGCGAGCCTGCGACTCGCGGGGCTGCGTATCGGGCGCACTTGGTCATAAGCCGAGTGCGGCTCGAACGACAAAGGGGACTGGGCATAAATGAACTTCAAGATTTTTCCAGCACTGGTACTGGCTGCGGCAGTGACACTGAGCGCACCGGTCGGCCTTCAGGCCCAGAGCGACGATCCTGCCGCCGAGCGCATACCGATCATGCGGTCTAACGGCATGGTGCTGCGCGCCGCGCCGCGGGCGTCCGGCGATGAAGCGATTGCCGCCGCGCAGACTTTTGTAGATAATTTCGCGGCCTTGCCGGCTCTGTTCGAGGACCCGGCATTTCCAGGCAATACACAACCGGCCGCCTGGGACAATTTCGATGCCTTCGTCGGCATTTTCGACGAAGCGCGTCAAGGGGCCGAAGCCGCACTTGCAGCAGCTCAGGCCGGAGACATGAACGGATATTCTGCCGGCATCCAGACCGTTGCGGCGACATGCAGCGCCTGCCACGGCCCCTATCGCCGGCAATAAGCGAGACTCCAAAGCCAGAAGATGGCCTGGGGCGGGGACATACCCCGCCCCTTTTTCATGCTTGATTTGATGTTATTTCGCGTCCATGGTGCGCGTCATGAAAACCGTTAACCCGATTTGTATTATCGGCTGCATCATTATCCGCTAACCATTGTTGGCGGCGCGGTTTTCCTTTTCCCTTCTCAAAGAACGAGTGGACCCGCTGCCAGCGTGAGCCTTATCTCTTTCGTCAGGGAACACCTTAGATGCCGGCAGACGCGCCAAAGCTGAAACTTTACAATACGCTGACGCGGAAAAAGGAGGCTTTCGAGCCTCTCGATCCCAACACTGTGCGCATGTATGTCTGTGGGCCGACTGTCTATGACTTCGCCCATATCGGCAACGCGCGCCCGGTGATCGTGTTCGATGTGCTCTATCGGCTGCTGCGGCACCTTTATGGGGCGGAAAGGGTTATCTATGCGCGCAACATCACGGATGTGGACGACAAGATAAACGCACGCGCGGTGCGCGATTTCCCGGACCTGCCGCTCAACGAGGCGATCGCAAAGGTCACGGAAACGACCGCCAGCCAGTTCCACAAGGATGTGGCCGCACTCGGTTGCCTCGAACCCACCTATGAGCCGCGCGCGACCGCCCATATCGACGGTATGATCGCAATGATCGAAACGCTGATTGCCAAGGGCCATGCCTATGCGGCGGGTGGGGAGGTGTTGTTTCGCGTATCCTCGATGGCTGAATATGGACAGCTTTCGGGCCGCAATCTTGAGGACAACATCGCGGGCGCGCGTGTGGCGGTGGAAAGTCACAAGGAGAACCCGGCCGATTTCGTGCTCTGGAAGCAATCGAGCGAGAATGAGCCGGGCTGGGATAGCCCCTGGGGCCGCGGGCGTCCGGGTTGGCATATCGAATGCTCGGCCATGAGCAAGGCGCTTCTGGGTGAGACGTTCGATATTCACGGCGGTGGGCTGGATCTCATTTTCCCGCATCACGAGAACGAAATCGCGCAAAGCTGCTGCGCCAACGACACCTCGCAGATGGCCCGCTACTGGATGCATAACGGCTACTTGCAGGTCGAAGGCAAGAAGATGAGCAAGTCGGAGGGCAATTTCGTCACCATCCACGATTTGCTGGAGACAGAAAAGTTTGGCGGTCGGAAATGGCCGGGCGAAGTGCTGCGGCTGGCCATGCTGATGACGCACTACCGAGAGCCGATTGATTTCTCCGTGGCGCGGTTGGAGGAGGCAGAAAACCGTCTTGCCGGATGGCAGCGGGCCGCAGATGGATCCAAAGCTGTGGAGCCGGACGCATCTGCGCTGACGGAATTGTCCGACGACATTAATTTCAGCCGTTCGGCTAGCGTAATCGACGCAATGGCGCGAAAGGCGAATCGTGGAGAGAGCGGCGCCGCCCATTGCCTGGCCGCAACATTGACATTCCTTGGGCTGCCTCTTGATAGCCTGATCACGTCTGATGCCGTTGATACATGGAGCGTTGACGACCAGATCCAAGCAAGGCTTGGGGCACTTGCGGCAAAGGACTTCTCATTTGCTGATGGAATAAGGAACAAGCTGGCCGAACAGGGCATCCAGTTGATGGATTACAAGGACCCGGAAACCGGTGAGCGCCGCACCAAATGGGAGGTCAAGCGGTGAGCGAACATAAGCCATCGCTAAGTGGCGGGGCGGAGGGCGTTACCCCCTCACCCCCGACCCCTCTCCCTCAAGGGGAGAGGGGGGCTAAAGAGCCTCAGACTCGGCATCAGGAACCGCCATCGGCAATCGCTGGGCAGGGAGGGGCTAAAGAGTCGCAAGCTCAGCGAACGGCAGTGCCGCCAACAATTGCTGGAAAAAGTAAGGCGAAGGGTACACTGGTCGAACCTCGATCGGCAGCGTTGACATCTGCACCAGCGTTGCGGAGCCCCGGAAACCCTTCTCCCCTTGAGGGAGAAGGTGGATCGGGCCGACGGCCCGAGACGGATGAGGGGTCAAGGGCGCCAACACCCAAGGCGGGCGCGAACTGGCGCCACGAAAATCCCAAGCGCAATCGCGGGTTTGCAAAGGCAATGCGGCGCAATCCGACCGAGGCGGAGCGCAAGATGTGGCTATTGCTCAAGGATCGCCGGTTTGACGGATACAAGTTTCGCAGGCAGGTGCCGATCGGGCGCTATATTGCCGATTTCGTTTGTCATTCGGCGCGGTTGGTCGTTGAACTTGACGGCTCCCAGCATCACGGTGCGGATACAGATCGGATGCGGGACGATTGGTTCGAGGCGAAAGGCTTTGCCACTTTGCGCATATGGAACAACGATTTGAGCGAAAGTCCGGAATCGGTTTCTGACGCCGTGTGGGCGAAATTACAGGAGAAACAGCATGGCTGATATGCTGACGGGAGGCTGCCAGTGTGGTGCAGTGCGCTTTGCCACCAAACTGGTGGGGCGCGGGTCGATCTGCCATTGCCGTATGTGCCAGAAAGCCTATGGCGGCTTTTTCGGTCCGCTGGTGACAACCCATGACGGGCACTGGACGCGCGGCGAACCGAAATGGTTCCAGTCGTCCAATGCCGCCCGGCGCGCTTTTTGCGGTGAATGCGGCACACCGCTGGCCTATGAAACCAAATTCGGATTGGAATTGTCTATCGGTGCTTTCGACGAACCCGAAAAGGTCGCGCCCGAAATTCAGGTGAACCTGAGCGACCGACTGAGTTTCTTCGGTGAACTGACGGCCCTGCCGGTGCGCGAAACCACCGACGAGTGGAAGGATTTCATGGCCGGCATTCATTCCAACCAGCACCCGGACCATGACACCGAGGATTGGCCGGTGGCATCAAACCTTGAGGGGCGTGAGGACGATGGAACGGCTCGATATTGAAGTTTCCGGCGGCTGCCAATGCGGCGCGGTGCGCTATCACACAACCCAGATGCTCGATAATTCCCATCTGTGCCACTGCCGCATGTGCCAGAAGGCGGTTGGCAACATCTTTGTGGCCCTCGTGGCAGCGCCTGACGAAAAGCTGATCTGGACGCGCGGCAAGCCTGCGATCTGGAAAAGCTCAGAGCATGTGGAACGCGGATTTTGTGCCAATTGCGGCACCCCGCTTTTCTATCACGACCTCAATAATGGCAGGACCAACCTGACCATCGGGTCGCTCGATGACCCGCATGCGTTTCCGCCGGGTGCCAATACCTGCACGGAAAACATGGTGCGATGGTTTGACACCATAACGGCAATCGAAAACAGCGGCCCGACCGAAAGCAATGGCGAATCCTGGGCGGAGGCCATCGCGGCCAGCAACCGCCAGCACCCCGATCACGACACTGATACCTGGCCACCAGAGGAGGACAAACCATGAGCATTATCGATCATATGGGGATCTCAGTTACGGATATGGATCGCGCGCGGGCCTTTTATGTAAGGGCCTTGGCACCGCTGGGCATCAATGAGTTGATGGCCTTTGACACAGAGAACGGCACTTTCGCCGGTTACGGGATTTCAAAACCCGACTTCTGGGTGAGCAAGGGTGCGGCAGTGGACAAGATTCATGTGGCTTTTGCCGCCGACAGCCGCGCCAAGGTGGATGCCTTTTATGAGGCGGCGTTGGCCGCTGGCGGCATGGATAATGGAGCGCCGGGGCCGCGCCCGATTTACCACGAAAACTATTACGGCGCCTTCGTGCTGGACCCTGACGGGCACAATATCGAAGCAGTGTGTCACGGCCCGGCCTGATCGAGATTTTCAAGAACCAAAGCAGAAAAATGACAAAAGAACGCCTTTATCTTTTCGATACCACCCTGCGTGATGGCGCCCAGACAACGGGCGTCGAATTTTCGCTTGAGGACAAGTTGGCAATTGCCAAACTGCTCGACGGGATCGGTATCGATTATATCGAAGGCGGCTATCCTGGCGCCAACGTCATCGACACCGAGTTCTTTGCCAAGGAGCGGACGAGAAACGCCAAATTTGTCGCGTTCGGGATGACCAAGCGGGCAGGGCGGTCGGTCGACAACGATCCCGGCCTGCAGGACCTGCTGCAATCGAAGGCGAGCGCGATCTGCTATGTCTCGAAGGCATGGGACCATCAGGTAAAGCTAGCGCTGGGCATTTCGACAAAGGAGAACCTTGACAGCCTACGCCAAAGCGTCGAAGCGGCAATCGCCTCAGGCCGGGAAGCCTATGTCGATTGCGAGCACTTCTTCGATGGCTACAAAGCCAATCGCAGCTATGCGCTCGACTGCGTAAAGACGGCGATGGATGCCGGTGCGCGCTGGGTCGTGCTGTGCGATACCAATGGCGGCACGCTGCCCGCCGAGGTCGAGGAGATCGTTGCCGATGTGCTGAGTGTCGCGCCGGGCGACAAGTTAGGCATCCATGCCCATGACGATACAGGGCAGGCGGTGGCCAACTCGCTGGCCGCGGTAAAAGCAGGTGTGCGACAGATTCAGGGCACGCTCAACGGGCTGGGCGAGCGCTGCGGCAATGCCAATCTCGTGACATTGATCCCGACGCTGGTGCTCAAGGACAGCCTTGCCGAGCGCTTTGAAACCGGCGTTTCGCCCGAGCAGTTGCAGAGCCTCACTCATGTCTCGCGCGCGTTCGATGAAATTCTCAACCGCGCGCCCAACCGACAGGCCCCCTATGTAGGGGCCTCCGCCTTCGCGACCAAGGCGGGCATCCACGCTTCGGCAATTGCCAAGGACCCCTCGACCTATGAACATGTGGCGCCCGAAAGCGTGGGCAATGAGCGCGCGATCATGGTCAGCCAGCAGGCAGGGAAATCCAACCTTCTGACAACGCTCAAGCGCTTCGGCATCGTCATGGAAAAGGACGACCCCAAGCTCAACATGCTGCTGCGGCACGTCAAGGAACGCGAGGCACGCGGCTACTCCTACGACGGGGCAGAAGCTTCGTTTGTCTTGTTGGCCCATAAGCTGCTGGGAACGCTGCCGGAATTTTTCAAGGTAACGTCCTACCGTGCCGCGGTCGAACGCCGGTTCAACGCAAAGGGGGAACTGGTTACTGTCTCCGAAGCGGTGGTGAAGATCGATGTGGACGGGGCCGAATACATGTCGGTGGCGGAAGGCAACGGCCCGGTCAACGCACTTGACGTTGCGTTGCGCAAGGACCTGGGCAAGTATTCACAAGTCATTGACGATCTTGAGCTTGTGGACTTCAAGGTGCGTATCCTGGACGGCGGCACGGGCGCGGTCACCCGTGTGCTGATCGAGAGCCGGGACGATACGGGTGATCGTTGGTTTACCGTTGGCGTCTCCCCGAACATTATTGATGCTTCGTTCGAAGCGCTTTATGAGTCATTCACCTATAAGTTGATGAAGACAAAGACTCGCTTATAGTTCATGACAGTGTAAAAGCACTGCAATTGTAACATCGAGTCGATGCGGCGGCCCGAACATCTATGGAGGCTAAGCTGGCCGGTCCTTTCTCTCCTCTGGTTCTTGTCGTCGGCGCTGCCGTCATTACCGGTACGGCTGTCGTTGGTATTGTCGCAGGTCCGGGGCTTGTCGCCTGTTCGCAGACCGATGATTTCAGCCAGTGCATCAATGAGACGTTCTTTGGGGCCCAGCCTGCGGTTGCGGTCGCCGATCAGGAGGCTGTCGAGCCTGCCGTGACCGAGGCGAGCGAGGATGCTGCGGAGGACGAGATCGCTGAGGCCGTTGACGATGTGGCCGAGCAAGAGGTTGTGGAAGCGGTAGCGCTCGTGGCGCCTCAATTCGATGTGGTGCGGGTTGAGCCCGATGGGTCGGCGGTGATTGCAGGGGTCGCTACGCCCTCCGGTGCCGTACAGATTTTTGCCAATGAAGATGAAATCGGCAGCGAAGAAACTTCGAGCGCTGGCGAGTGGGCATTTGTGACCGACACTCCGCTGCCCGGTGGCGGGGTGGAACTGCGCGTTTATGACACGCTGAGCGAGCAGTATTCCGGAACCTCGGTGGTGGTGATCGTTCACGAAGACCGGCAATCCGAGCCGCTGGTCGTGGCTTCCGAACCCGGCGCAGCCAGCGAAATTCTGCAGGGGCTTTCGGCCGGTATTGTGGACAGCGCAAGTGTTGCCGAAGCCGAGACTGCCGTAGAAGAAGATCCTGTTGCCGAGATCGCTGAACTCGAGGCTGCAGCGGAACAGCCGGCGCTTGAAGTGGCTCAGGTGCCTTCTGAAGCTGCTCAGGATGAACCGGTCGCGCCAGCCGATACTGAAGCAGAAGTGCCTGTCGTCGAAGCTCTGGCCGAAGCAGTGAGCGAAACTCCGGACGTGCCAGTTGCGGCGGCTCAGGACGAGCCTGTGACCGAAACGCCCGATGCCACGGAACCGGAACTACCCGCTGCAACGGCTGACGAGGATATTGTGGTTGCAGAGACTTCCACTCCGGCACAACCCGAGATTGAAGCATCTACAACACCGGAGCCTGCGGAGGCTGAATTGGCCGTCGCGCCGGTTGAGCCGGATGCCGCCGCCGAGCCTGTAGTGGAGCAAAATGATGTTGCTGCGGCAATTGTAGAGCATGACGCCGGTGCTGCGGCAGAGCCTGCTGCGCCTGCCGATGAGTCACAGGTAGCCGAAGTCGTTATCACGCCACCTTCAATCGATGCTGTGGAGATCGATGGGGACCGGAACTTCTTTGCGGGATCTGGCACTGAGGGTTACGCGGTCAGGCTTTATGTGGACAATCGCGTTGTTGCTACGACAACCGTGACCGATGGCCGTTGGCTGGTTGAGGCGATAAATGTGCTGACCGAACGGAACCAGCGCGTGCGCGTCGATATGCTCGATGACGATGGCGTTGTCGCCGGGCGTGCAGAAGTCAATTTCGTGCTCGATCTGCCCGTCATGGCCGACGAAACCGACGCGCCGATTGTGGTGGCCGAAGATAGTCAGGCGCCGTCCACACCGGAACCTGTTACAGAACCCGAGCCTGCTGTTGAAGCCGAACCTACGCCTGCGGCCGAACCGGTCAGCGACGAAGCATCGGAGCCTGAGGCGGCTGCCCAGGCCGACCCGGTCCAGGTGCAAGAGTCGATGACGGAAACTCCGGTTGTGGAGGAACCTGTCGAGGTTGTGGCCGATGAGCAGATCGAAGCGGCGACTGAGACGCCTGCCGTTGAAGAGCCCGCCGCGATTGTCGAGCCGCAAGAGGCCGAAGTGCCAACCATGGTGGGCGTGACCGATGGCGAACGCACGATGTCGGGGCGTGTCATCATTCGGCGAGGCGACAACCTCTGGACGATTGCGCGGCGTGTCTATGGTGAAGGCATTCGCTACACCCAGATCTATGACGCCAATGTCGCTCAGATCCGCGATCCGAACCTGATCTATCCAGGGCAAGTGTTCGATCTGCCCGAAACCGATATGGTGATCGGCGAGGACGGCGAATAAGGAAATGGGGGCTGTGGCCCCCTTTTTCTTTTCCTCATATGACTTGCACGGTGCCATTTAATCTTTTATCGTTATATAACGATGAAAGAGGCTGAGATGGAAAAGGATGATCTCGCAGGAATGATGCGCGCATTGGGGCACCCGGTGCGCTTGGAAATTCTTGCGATTCTGGCAAAAAGTGCAAATAACTGCTGTTGCAACGACGTGACCGATTGCCTGTCTCTGGCGCAAAGCACCGTATCCCAGCATCTCAAGGTGTTACTTGATGCCGGTGTGATCGAGCGCGAGGCCAAGGGAACGCGCAACAATTACCGGGTGCGGACCGACCGCCTGACGGCGTTCAACAGCGCATTTTCCGGCTATGTACATGATCTTGATGCCCAGACATCATCCTGCGACCGGACGCTTGAAGCCGCTGGCTGACCAGTCGGCGGACCGCCCTTCCTCACTGCACGCACGGGCAAAAGAAAGACAATCCCATGACGGAGGATCGCAAGGCATCGGTAAGCGCCGATGACAGCGCAATTTTTTCCACCATCCGCAGTCTTTGGCGCTATATCTGGCCCGCTGACCGGTCCGATCTGAGGCTTCGCGTCATACAGGCCGGTGGCGCGTTGCTTTTGGCCAAGGCGGCTTCAACGCTTGTGCCCTTCGCCTATAAGGGCATTGTCGATGCATTCGATGCGACCGGCCCTGACCAGATGGTGATCCTTGGCCTTGCAATCCCGATCGTGCTGGTCCTCGCTTACGGTATCGGTCAGATCGTCGACAATGGCTTTCAGCAATTGCGGGACATTCTTTTTGCCTCGGTTGGCCAGCACGCCGTGCGCCAGTTGGCTCATCGCACGTTCAGCCACATGCACGCGCTTTCCTTGCGCTTTCACCTGGCGCGGCGCACTGGCGGGCTGAGCCGGGTTATCGAGCGCGGCACCAAGGGCATTGAAACGATTGTCCGTTTCACCATCCTCACCACGGCACCAACGCTTGTCGAGTTCGTGGTCGTGGGCGTGGTCTTTGTCTGGATGTTCGGTTGGTCCTATCTCGCCGTGCTGGCAGCCACCATTGCGCTGTATGTCTATTTCACCATCAAGGCATCGAACTGGCGCATCAGTATCCGGCGGGCGATGAACGAGAGCGATACGGACGCCAACTCCAAAGCCATCGACAGCCTTCTCAATTTTGAAACGGTCAAGTATTTCGGCAACGAAGGCCTCGAACTGCGCCGGTTTGACGGGGCCATGGCCGGCTACGAGCGATCAGCGGTTAGCATCTGGACGTCGCTGGGCGTGCTCAATTTCGGGCAGGGCGTGATCTTCTGGAGCGGCATGGTCGTGCTCATGCTGATGTCTGCCTTTGGCGTAATGAACGGCAACCTGAGCGTGGGCGATTTTGTTCTGCTCAATGCCTTCATGATGCAGATACAGCGTCCTCTCAACCAGATCGGCTTCGTCTATCGCGAAATCCGGCAAGGGCTGGCCGATATCGAAGCGATGTTCGCGCTGCTCGATCAGGACCCTGAAATCGAGGATCGGCCTGATGCCGCTCCATTGGCCATCACAGGGCCGGTTTTGCGCTTTGAAGATGTGCGGTTTCATTACGATTCTAATCGCCCCATCCTCAAGGGTGTCAGTTTCGAGGTGCCTGCCGGCAAGACAATTGCGGTCGTCGGACCATCGGGAGCAGGCAAGTCGACAATCTCGCGCCTAATCTACCGGTTTTACGACACCATCGAGGGAAAGATCACTATCGATGGCCAGGATTTGCGCGACGTGACGCAAAAGTCCCTGCGCGCAGCCATCGGCATGGTGCCGCAGGATACGGTGTTGTTTAACGACACCATCGCCTACAACATTCGGTACGGTCGGCCCGACGCGACGGACGAGGATGTGCGGGCAGCCGCGCAAATGGCGCAGATCGGCGACTTCATCGAAAGCCTGCCGCAAGGCTACGATACACAGGTCGGGGAACGAGGGCTGAAACTGTCCGGTGGTGAGAAGCAGCGTGTCGCAATTGCCCGCACGATCCTGAAGGCTCCGCCGATCCTCATTCTCGATGAAGCCACTTCGGCGCTCGATACGCAAACCGAACAAGAAATCCAGACCGCGCTCGATACGGTTTCCAAGGGCCGCACAACGCTGGTGATTGCCCACAGGCTTTCAACAGTGGTCAACGCCGATGAGATTATTGTCTTGCGAGACGGACAGATCGCCGAACGTGGCCGTCATGGCGACCTGATCGCGCTTGACGGGCTTTATGCCCAAATGTGGAACCGCCAGCGCGAAGCTGCCGAAGCCAGCGAACGGCTTGCGGCCGCACAGAACGACCCGGAAGGCTTTCTGACCCGCAAGCGCGACCGGGAGAATGACACCACATAGAGCCAGGCACCAAGCCAGGGAGATGCCTTGGTGTGGAGGAGGATAGCATGAAGGTCGACGGATCGTGTCACTGCGGTGCCATCACTTTTGAGGCGGATATTAATCCAGATGAAGTCCGTGTTTGCCATTGCACAGATTGCCAGCAGCTTTCGGGCACTGCTTTTCGGGTCACGGCCCCCTGCCAGGAAAGCCTGTTCCTTCTCCTCACAGGTGAGCCGAAAATCTACGTCAAGGTCGCCGAGAGCGGGAGAAAACGACAGCAGGCATTCTGCGCTGATTGCGGCTCTCCGATTTACGCGACTTCTGATGAACCTCCGGGTTCACGGCGCTTCGGCCTCCGGTTAGGAACTTTGGCTCAAAGGCGCGAATTGACGCCAAAAAGACAATTCTGGTATCGGTCCGTGCTTCCTTGGTTGCCGTCGTTTCCTTGGATTGCAGAGAATGGAACTGTCTTCAAACAATAGGCCCTGTTGTTTCAGGGCTAAAAAGGGGTGGGCAGGAGACGGTCAGCTTTAGTACCATGATGTTGTTAAGCGGACGGTATTTGCGCTGCGGTTTTAAGTATAGGGCAGATTTTGATCTTCTGCGGATACTCGTCTGAGTTGGGTGCCACAAGTTTCGCTGAATACGCTTACATCGTTCAGATGGGGCAAGAAACCGCTTTGCAACTTTCTAGCCGAGAAGGGCCTTGCCCAACCCTTTCACGGGTTCGGACCGCAAGACGAGCGACGTGGTGACTGCTCCGAAACGCGCGATCGTGTCGACAATGGACTCAAGCTGTTCGGGCGTTGGGACCAATACCTTTAGTAGAAAACAGTCCTCGCCCGTCATGCGATGCACCTCTATTACATGCGGCATATCGGCAAAGGCACGCAGCGCTGGTTGGATTTGCTCATGTATGGTCTTGACCCTGATGATCGCCATCATGCCGAGCCCGAGGGCAGCCGCATCCAGCCGCGCACCATAGCCTGATATGGCCCCTCGCTCCTCCAGACGTTTGACCCTCTCCGACGTTGCTGGTTGCGACAGGCCGATGCGTCGGCCAACTTCCGATAAAGGCATGCGGGCATTTTCCTGCAATGCCTCGAGGATAGAAATATCAAGGCGATCTAGTTCATTTCTCATCATGATCTGTCCGAAGTTCCGTTAAATTATCGGAAAAATAGCATCCGTTCCGATGAATTGCTATTCCATGTTCATTCCACTGCGGTGAAGCTCACGAGCTTGGATCGTCAGGGAACCCTCGCCGGTCCACTATAATCATCAACACCGGAGAGACAGCTTATGGATATCACCACGGCGCTTGTTAGTTTTTCGATCGCGGCGGCATTGTTGACGATCACGCCCGGGCTCGACACGGCGCTGGTGTTGCGCACGTCCGCAGTCGAAGGTCCACGCCGGGCGATGCTGGCAGGTGCCGGGGTAGTCACGGGTGTCCTTGCATGGGGGGTGATCGCGGCACTAGGACTAGGAGCGGTGCTGGCGATTTCTGAGATCGCATTTCGTACCCTCCAGCTTGCAGGGGCGGCTTACTTGATCTGGCTGGGCGTGGGCATGCTGCGCGCTGCAATCCGGCCCAAGCCGCAGGGCGCTGCAACCGTAAACGCGCCAAAGACACCGAACTGGTTTCTGCGCGGAGTAATGACCAACCTGCTCAACCCAAAGGTCGGCGTGTTCTATATGAGCTTGCTGCCGCAGTTCCTGCCCACTGCGGTTCCGGTCGTACCTTTCAGCGTTCTTCTTGCGGGTATTCATGCCGCGATGGGGTTGGTTTTTTTTGCGACGATTACGGCTGCTACAGCGCCTTTCCATATGGCACTGACCAGAACGCGACTGCCCCGAATTCTCGACGGCGCTACCGGCGGTGTATTGATCTTCTTCGCCCTGCGTCTGCTGACCGACAGGCGAGCAGCATGAGGATACTGCAATCTTCCTTGCGGCCGCTTTCGGGTGGCTGTGGGTAGGATTGTTACGGCAAATATTGCGTCAGATTTCGGCCCTTGCATGCCGGTACCAAGCGTCCGTTTTTTACAACTGCAACCGTATGCCTTTGAGCCATTGTTTGGCGCGCTTTCGAGCCGAATAAACGGTGCACGCTTATTGTGGAAGCGCGCAATAAAAAAGCCCCGCTCGGGCGGGAGCGGGGCTTTAGTTGGGCTCTTTGGAGGTTAGGGCACGCATCGATCAAGACGCGTACCCAGGGCTTTCTGTTGCGCGTCCAAGTCGAACAGACGCGCGTGACGGTTATTCGGCCGCCTGACGCGAGACGACAGTGACGCCGTTTTTCTCGGTTTCCACCAGGCCAGTCGTATCCACATCGTTGGCGATGAGACGGGCAGCTTCGCGCTGATCGGGTGTCATCTCGTCGGGGAATTCGACCTCGACGCCATCAGCAGTTACCGCCGTCTTGGGCCGGATGAATAGACCCATGATGAACGACCAGGCCGCAGCGACGAACCGGCCTATGCCGATGATCTGAGCCTTCCAGATCGAGGGTGCAGCCAGCAGTACCGGAATCAACACCAGCGTCAGGATGGCCGAGAAGGTCAGGCCGAAGATCACTGCACTGGTGAGGTGCAGCCACCAGGCGCCCGACAATCCGTTGATTTCGACAACGCGATTGAAGAAGTCCAGGTTCAGCCCGATGGCCATCGGGATAAGGCCCATCACCGTTGTAATGGTGGTGAGCATGATTGGGCGCAGACGCTGGCTCGCAGTCATGAGCGTGGCTGCAACAGTCTCGACACCATCGGAGCGGAATCGGTTGAACGTATCGATCAGAATGATCGCGTTGTTCACAACGATACCCGCCAGCGAAATGATGCCGATGCCGGTCATAATGGCCGAGAAGGACTGGCCGGTGATCAGCATCCCGAGAACGACGCCTGCGGTTGCAAGAACGACGGTCGAGAGCGTGAGAAACACCTGATAGAAACTGTTGAACTGCGTCAGCAGGATCAGGAACATCAGGAACAAAACGCCGATACCGGCCTGCGCCATGAATGCATTGGTTTCCTGTGTCTGTTCGTCGGCGCCACCAAAGTGGAACTGAACCCCATTCGCCCATTCCTGCCCATCAATCCATGCCCGCAGTTCGGCAACCTTGTCTGCTGCCATGACAGGGCGACCGGTAGCCGGGTCCTCGCCAGTCACGTTGGCAAGCACATTCATCGCATACATGCCGTTATAGCGGGTGATCGACGCAACTTTCGGAGCCGGTTCGCGCTTGATGAAGTTTGAGACCGGGACCAGCCCATTCTGCGTAATAATGCGCATGGAATCCAACGCATCGAAAGTCCTCTGTTCTTCAGGCAGACGCACGACGATGTCGACGGTTTCATTGACGTCATCGGGCCGATAATTGCCTAGAGTGACCCCCGACGTGACAAGCTGGACGTAAGGCGAAAGCTCGCGAACACTGACGCCGAAACGGGCGGCCTGTTCCCGGTCGATGGTGACTTTCCAATCGATGCCGGGCAAGGGACGGCCATCTTCGACATCGACGGTGTTGCCAAGCTCGTTTTCGATATAGTCGCGCAAGCGGATAACGGTGGGCAAAAGGTCAGCATATTGCTGGGCTTCAACCCGCATATTGATGTCCTTGCCGGCCGGTGGCCCACCTTCCAACTCGATAAGCTGGATATGAACGCCGGAAATATCGGCAACCCGCTCACGGATGTCGGCAAAGATCTCGCCAGCAGGACGCCGATCCTTCCAAGGGTCGAACTCAAGCTGGAAATTGCCGATCGTATCGTTGGGCACACTGCCCAGGGCGCCGGTCGAGCCGAAATTCATGATCATCTCGGCGATGCCTTCGACAGGAAGAATTGCCTGCTCAACCTCGATCAGGATGTCGCGAACTTCTACTGGCGAATAATTGCCGCGCCCGGTTACGGCCACGGTTGCATATTCGGCTTCGGACTCGGGAAAGGCGACCACACCGGTTGGATTGTTGGCATAGGTTATGAAAATCCCGGCGACGCCGCCAAAGATGACGACGAGCACAATGATAGGATGCCTTATGCACGTGGCAAGAAAGCGAACATAGCCACCCGTGAAGCCGCGGACCTTTTTCGGGTCGAAGTCGACTGCAGCATTACCGGCAACCGCCTGGGCATTTGCCTTTTCCGCTTCGCTGACTTTGCGCCGTGCGACCAACCCCCCGACGACCGGGATGAACACCATGGCTGTCAGAAGTGAGGCCGACAGGGTGACGATGACCATGATCGGGAAGTAGCTCATGAACTTGCCGATAATGCCTGGCCATAGAAGCAAGGGCAGAAACGCGGCAATGGTCGTGGCCATAGAGGCAATGATCGGCGCAAACATCAAGCGTGCTGCCCGGATGAAGGCTTCTTTTCGTTCCATACCTTCGGAAATCTTCCGGTCGGCATATTCCACCATCACCACGGCGCTATCGACCAGCATACCCACGGTAAGAACCAGGCCGAACATGATCATCATGTTGACCGTCAAACCAAGCATCTGAAGGATGAAGAAGCTGGTCATGAACGACACAGGAATCGAAAGGCCGATCAGAATAGCGGGGCGGAAACCAAGCATCGCCACAGCAACGATCATCACAAGAACGATGGCGGTCATCACCGAGTTTTCAAGACCGGTCAGCATTTCTTCAGCCGAAACCGCCTGATCGATCATGAAGCTGGTGTGGATGGCCTCCGGCCAATCAGCAGTCACGCGCTCGGTCACTTCGCGAACAAGCTGGGAATTCTCAATGATGTTGGTACCGGTGCGCTTGGTGACGCCCAAAATCAGTGCAGGGTCGCCGTTAACGCGTGTGAAGGTTGTCGCGTCCTCATAAGTGCGCGTGATTGTTGCCACATCACTAAAGGTGATGACCGTGCCATTAACGGTTTTGAGTGGCAGGGTGTAAACATCCTGCGCCGTTTGGATCAGGCCGGGAACCTCAAGGTTAAAGCGACCGCGACCGGTGTCCAGAGCTCCGGCGGGCACGACAAGGTTGTTGCGCGCCAGCGCGTCGAACAGCTCGTTTGTAGTCAGGTTATACGATTCCAGCCGCAGCAGATCGACATTGACCGACAAGATCTCATCGCGGCCACCGGAAAGCTCTACCTCGCGTACTGTGCGAATGCCCTCAAGCTCGTCCTTTAGCTGCTCGGCATAGCTGAGCAGCGTGCGCTCGGGCACCTCGCCGAAAACGGAAACTGAGATCGTGGGGAAACCCGAAATATCGATTTCGTGGATCGTCGGCTCGTCCGCATCCGATGGCAGCTTCGGTTTTGCCTTATCAACCCCGTCGCGTACCTCGCTCAAGGCTTCGGACGGGTCGAAATTGATGTCGAACTCAAGAAAGATCGATGCGTGACCGGTCGTGGAAGTCGAGCTGATATTGACCAGGCCGTCAATGTCGCGCAACTCCGTTTCGAGAGGACGTGCCAGAAGTTGCTCGGCATCGGTGGGCGATACGCCTGTCATCGAAACCGAGACATAGTAATAAGGCACGTCAACGTTGGGCTGACTTTCCTTGGGCAGATTGATGTAAGCGGAGATGCCCGAGATGAGCAGCACCACCATGATCGTAAGGACAGTACGGGGACGCCTTAAGACGGATTCAAGAAAATTCAGCATTCCTAAGCCTCATCGCCACGGCTGACTCTGACAGTTTGCCCCGACTGAACATATTCCTGTCCAAGCGTGATAACTTCGGCGGTATCGGGCAGCCCGGTGAGCCAGACCCCGTCCCGTGTGTCGCGCAGAATTTCGATAGGATGGAACGCGACGATATTGCCCTCTTCGACAGTACGGATCCCGAGCACGCCGTCACTGTCGAGGGTGAGAGCCGATTGCGGCAGCAAATGTGCCTGCTCGCTGCCGACCTGGATAAAGGCCTCGGCGGTGATGCCGTCACGGATGGCGCTGTCAGCATTGGGAATTTCGATCTCGATGCCAAAGGTGCGCGATGCCTGGTTTGCGGTCGCAGAAACGAACCGTACTCGCCCTACAGCTTCTTGGCCTGTCACCGTCGTAATCATGGCGTCTTCACCGACATCGAGTAAGCCAACGCGAGCTTCTGCCACTTCGCCGATAAAGACCATGGGATCGAGTTGCACAATAGTTGCACATTCAGAACCGGCGCTGAGCAAGGAGCCAACCGTTACCAGCGGGTCCTCAATGATCCCGGAAACTTCCGCATGAATCTCTGTGCGCTCGAATTCAGTGAGGGCTTCATCGTAATTGGCCTGGGCTGAAAGCAGAGCAACCTCGAACTGGCGAGCCGTATTGGCCGGAGCCACACCGCGTTCACGCAGGGCCCGATTGTTTTCCAGATCGGCGCGAGCCTGTTCAAGAGCGGCCTCAGCGGTTGAAAGTTGCGCCTGCCGCGTACCCTGATTGAGCGTACACAGCAGATCGCCTTCATTCACGAACTCGCCTTTGGTCACATGAACTTGCCGCACGATACCGCTTGTTTCTGCGCGGGCCGCCACAACCGCATTAGCCTGCGTCCGGCCGCGCAAAGATATAATCAGAGGCATGTCTTCGGCATTTGATGTGACAACTCGGACGTTCATAACCGGTTCCGGCTCGGTCTGAGCCAATGCCACGGCTTCAGAGGTCTGTTCTTCTTCGTCTGAAGAAATGATGCCAACCGCTTCAAGGAAGCCGCGCAGTGGTCCACCGTCACCATCGACGACATCGATCATGGGGCGTTCACCTTGGCCCGGTCCACGCCCGCCTTCAACCAGCGTACCCGTAATCATCCAAGTGGCAATGCCCAGAACGATCAGAAATGCAATTCCGTATGACTTCAAAAAACGCATGGAAAGCGTCCCCAATATGCAGCAGAACTCCCTTGTTCGCTGCCAAAAATCCCATGCACACAGACATGCGCCCTGCTAGTGTGCTACTTATGTAATACACCAAATGCCGGTGTATCACAAGAGAGTTATTGCGCCGCGTCCGCCATAGGCTCATCGTCCTTTGCAAGTGCAAGTAACTCGCCCATATGGGCATTAAGTTGCTGACGTGCAACTTCAAGACAATCGATTCCGTAGCGCACCACCCATGCGTCATTGGCATGGGTGGGGCTATCGCCTTTGGTGACGTCTGATTCCATCTGCTTGAGATCGGCAATTTCCTTGTCCAGTTCCGCCAAACGCTCATCGAGACGCTTGCGAACGAGGTCGCGCGGCAACAAATGCGCAAAGCGTGCAAACATCAGAAACGGGCTGCGAAAGACATCGGGGCCGAACGGCTCGCAAAGCGCAGCGACAAACGCTTCGCGTCCAGCATCGGTAATCGTATAGATTTTTTTGGACGGCTTACCGGATTGATGCTCCACGCGGCTTGCAACCAGGCCGTCTTCTTCCAGTCGCGAAAGGGCAGGGTAAATCGAGCCGAAGCTCGCCTCGACAAAATATGAGCACTCACCCTCGGTGCACATTTTGCGAATCTCATAGCCGCTTGCCTCCCGCGTATGCAGGATGGAAAGACAAAGGGTGCGTACGTTCATTGCTCTTCCTGCCAATCATATGTTGGTCAAGCATATGCCGGTCGTATATATGATTGGCCGGCACATCGCAATAGTAACGTTGCTTATAGGGTTCTAGATCAAGTTTGACTATAGACATTCATCGGAAATGGTGGCGAAGCGGCTGCCGCCTGAGATCGCGCTTAACCGGACGTTACACTCTGTCGGCAGAGAGTCGGAAAAGAGACCGATCAACCCGATATGTCGATGTCAAGCCCGAGATCGAGCGGAGAGGCTGCCATGGTAATGCGGCTGGTGGAAATATAGTCCACCCCCGTCCGCGCGATCGAAGCGACGCGCTCCAGCGTAACATTGCCCGACGCTTCGAGTTTCGCCCGTCCTTCGGTAATGGCCACTGCCTGAACGAGCGTGGGATTGTCCATATTGTCGAGCAGGACGGCATCGGCGCCGGCGTCAAGGGCCTCGCGCAACTGCTCGAGCGTATCCACTTCAACCTCTATCGCGACCAGATGACCTGCAAAGGCCTGCGCTGCCTTGATCGCGGCAGCAACGCTGCCAGCGACAGCAATGTGGTTGTCTTTGATAAGAATGGCATCGGATAGCCCGAAACGATGGTTGTGCCCGCCACCGCACCGCACCGCATACTTTTCCAGTGCGCGCAGACCGGGCGTGGTCTTGCGCGTGCAGCAAATATGAGCGCCGGAACCGGCAACGGCATCGACAAAGGCGCGGGTAAGCGTTGCGATGCCACTCAAATGGGTCATGAAGTTAAGCGCAACACGCTCGGACGACAGAATCGCCCTTGCATTGCCCGACACGCGCAACAGTGCCTTGCCCGGCTCAATGGCGTCGCCATCGGCAGCGAGCGTTTCCACGTTGAGTGCGGCGCCCGATTGTGCAAAGGCCTCGCGCGCCAGATCGAAGCCGCAGACGATGCCTGCCTGCCTTGATTTGATCATCGCTTGGGCTGTCGCCTGCTGGTTGATTGTCGCCTGAGACGTTAGATCTCCGGCCTGTCCGAGATCCTCCGACAGAGCTGAAGCAACGGCCTGTTGCACCAGATGCGGAGGGAGCGCGGGCGGATAGGCACGGATTACGGACATGATCAGAATGTTCCAGGGACGAGATTGTGTTTGCCGACATTGTTGATGTCGCGCTCGCCACACAGGGCCATGGTGATGTCGAGTTCCTTGCGGATGATGTCCAGCGCGCGCGTAACACCCTTTTGCCCACCGGCCCCCAGGCCATAAAGCCACGGACGTCCGATATAAACGCCCTTGGCACCCAGGCACAGGGCGCGCATGACATCCTGTCCCGAGCGGATGCCGCCATCCATATGCACTTCTATCCGGTCGCCAACCGCATCGACGATTGCGGGGAGCGCAGCAATCGAGGAGGGAGCGCCATCCAACTGGCGGCCACCGTGATTGGAAACGATGATCGCGTCGGCGCCGGTCGCGAGGGCCATGCGCGCGTCCTCAGCATCCATAATGCCCTTGAGGATGATTTTCCCGCCCCAACGCTCCTTGATCCAGGCGATATCGGCCCAATTGAGTTGAGGGTCGAACTGCTCGGCTGTCCAGGAGGAAAGGGACGACAGATCGCCAACATTCTGGGCGTGCCCAACAATGTTGCGGAACGTGTGGCGCTTGGTGCCCAGCATGGACAGACACCATTGCGGGCGCGTCGCAAGCTGGAACATTGTGTTGAGATTGATTTTCGGCGGGGCGGACAAACCGTTGCGCAGATCCTTGTGCCGCTGGCCCAGAATCTGCAGATCAAGTGTGACGACAAGCGCCGAGCAATTGGCTGCCTTTGCGCGATCGATAAGGTTGGCGATGAAATCGCGATCCTTCATCATGTAGAGCTGAAACCAGAAGGGCTTGCCACCGATGGCCTCGGAAACGTCTTCGATCGAGCATATGCTCATGGTTGAGAGCGTAAAGGGGATGCCCGCTGCAATGGCGGCTTTCGCGCCAAGCATTTCCCCATCGGGATGTTGCATGCCCGATAGTCCCGTCGGCGCAATGGCTACCGGCATCGAAACATCCTCGCCGACCATCCTTGTGGCAAGTGACCGGTTGGTCATGTCCACGGCCACGCGCTGACGGAAAAGGATTTTGGAAAAATCGGCTTCGTTGGCGTTGTAGGTGCCTTCGGTCCAGGAACCGGAATCGGCATAATCGAAGAACATGCGTGGCACGCGGCGCCTCGCACGTTCCTTCAAATCATCGATTGTCAGCGCTGGACCTGGCATGCTCCCGCTCTCCCCTGCAGAATCTACTCTGCACTCAATAGCGGGAGGCGGGAGAAGAAAAAAGTACGTTTATGCCGCAGCTTGCAAGAAGGATCAGTTGCCTTCGACCGAAAGACCTTCCTCGTTGATCTCGATCTGGATCCCACTGGGCTGGGATTCCTGCTGGTATGCGTAAATTGCAAACCCGATAACCACGACAATCAAGGCACCCAAAAGCAAATACAATGTATTGCGGCTCATTAAACTCTCCAAAGTAAAAATAAAAAAGCAGCTCCTAGAAACGCCTTCAGACGCTGTTGGTTCCGTCTGCATTTTTACCTTGCGTTAGTGCTGGCACCGAAAATCGGGAAATTGCGCCATTTCATTCACCCTTGCTTTAGGCGTTCGCACCGAAACTCCGCGCGCATGAGGGAGGACGCTGGAAAATGAGTCGAGTGGGGACGTCGACGATTTCTGACAATTTATCGGACAAGGACGTTGTAGCTGCAGCTTTGGAATCCATGCCGTATGGCTTTGCAATCTGGAGTTCCGATCTCCGGTTGAAAATTTTCAACCGGAAATACGCTGCCAATTTCGGTCTGGATGTTTCGGACCTGACGGTCGGCATGAGCGTGAGAAATCTATGCACGCTGATTATAGAAGCGGGCAACTATTTCGGATTGAAGCCATCCGATCTGCTGCGCAAGTTGAAGCATCGCACAACATCGAGCGCCAAAGGAAACGCGAAGTACTACGAGCAGGTTCTGCGCGACCGGAATATTCGTTCAAGCTATGAGTATCGGCCAGGGCTCGGCTGGCTCATAACCCATGAAGATGTTACTGACGCGACGGATCATATTGTCGCTCTCGAGAAACGTGAAAGGGAACTGCAAAGGCAAGCCATGCGGTTTGAAACCGCAGTCAACAACATGGCACACGGGCTGTGCATGATCGATGCAGACCACAAGCTGGTGATCTGCAACGAAAATTATGCCGCACTTTACGAACTGCCCGAGCATCTGCAACAGCGCGGCACGCTTTTGTCCGACATTCTCGACTATCGATTTGAAAACGGTATGCGGCCCAACGCCGGGCCGATGGCCTTCCTGCGGCGGCGCGTACAGACGATTGCCGACCGCAAGCGTGCTATCGATATCTGCGAGTTTGAAAACGGCAAGATCATCTCGGTGATCCATCAACCTATGCCGGATGGGGGCTGGGTGGAAACGCACCAGGACATAACCGAGCAGCGTCGATCCGAAGCGCGTATCCATCATCTTGCGCGGCATGACGCTTTGACGGACCTGCCCAACCGAACGCTTTTCAATGAAGAAATGGCGATGGCGGAATCGCGCGTCAAACGCGGGGAAATGATGGCCGTGCTCTGCTTTGACCTTGACCATTTCAAGATCATCAACGATACGCTCGGCCACGGCGTCGGAGACGAAGTGCTGCGACAGGTGGCCAAGCGCATTAACACGACCAAGCGCGATCACGAAACCGCAGCACGATTAGGGGGCGACGAGTTTGCCTTGCTGGCAGGGCCGATCAAAGGTCCAACCGATGTCGCAGCGCTCGCCGAGCGCATCATTCGCGCCGTCAGCGAACCGCTGGAAATCGATGGGCATCGCGTGATGATCGGCACTTCCATCGGCATTGCCATTGCGCCCCATGACGGCCAGACCGGCAACGAACTGATGAAAAACGCCGATCTGGCGCTCTATCGTGCCAAGGGCGACGGGCGCGGCAATTTCCGGTTCTTCGAGAAGGGCATGGACGACATCATGCAGCATCGCCGCATGATCGAAAGCGGGTTGAAGCTCGGGTTGACGCGTGGTGAGTTTTCGCTGGTCTTCCAGCCGCTCATGGATCTGGACAAGAATCGCATTTCCTGCATGGAAGCCTTGCTGCGCTGGGAACATTCCGAAATGGGCGTGATTTCGCCTGGCGAGTTCATTCCCATTGCCGAGGAAATCGGCTTTATCGTGCCGCTGGGCGAGTGGGTTTTGACCGAAGCCTGCCGCGTCGCTGCAGGCTGGCCCGAAGACATCAGCGTTGCCGTCAATCTCTCACCAGTTCAATTCAAGAGTCAGAGGTTGCTTGAAACGGTACAGCGGGTGCTGCGGGAAACCGGACTGCCAGCCAGCCGGCTGGAACTGGAAATCACTGAATCCGTCATGATTTCCGATTCCGAACAGACCGTGGAAGTTCTTCATGCCCTGCGTTCGCTGGGTGTGCGGATTTCGATGGACGATTTCGGCACCGGTTATTCCTCGCTTTCCTATCTGCGTTCTTTCCCCTTCGACAAGATCAAGATCGATCGCTCGTTTATCGAGGATGTCGGGGCGCAGGACGCCAATATGGAAATCATCAAGGCAGTTATTGCGTTGGGCCGCAGCCTGGGCATGGCAACGACGGCTGAGGGCGTCGAAACCGAGGCACAACTGGATGCTGTGCGCGCTCATGGCTGTAACGAAATCCAGGGCTTCCTGTTCTCCCGGCCTCTGGTGGAGAAAGATGCCCTGGAAATGATACAGGCCATGGCAGCCCCAAAGCTGCTTAACGCTCCGCTACGGCAGAAGGCCGGTTAATTCCGGATCGAATTGCCGGTAAACCGTTCCATCGAGAAGGGCTTGATGTCTATGACCGGCTGCTCGCCGGTCATGGCTTCCGCCAGCACCCGGCCGGTTGCGGGCCCAAGGGTAAAGCCATGATGGGCATGTCCGATGGCCACCCACAGCCCCTTGTGCTTCGTTGCCGGTCCGATGATCGGCATCATGTCCGGCGTACAGGGGCGGGCCCCTTTCCAGGGGCTAGGGTCGAGCTGTTTGTCGAGCGGGAAAAGATCGCGCGCCTTGCGCTCAGCCTTGCCAAGCTGGATAGGGGTGGGCGCTGAATCGCGCAGCGCAAATTCCGCGCCGGTGGTCAGGCGGATACCTTTCTGCATAGGCGCCAGCAGATAGCCCACTTCCGCGTCGAGCAGCCAGTTGTTGAGCACTGCATTGCCTTGTGTGCTGTAGTGCATGTGATAGCCACGCTTGACGAAAAGCGGCAGCCGGTAGCCAAGAGGCTCCAGAAATTCCGGTGCCCACGGACCAAGTGTCACGACAGCTTCTCTTGCCGTGACGGTCTGATCCTTGAGGACAAGTGACCATTCATCTTTCCCTGAGTCCAGACGCTGGGCCTCGCCTGTGACGATCTTGCCGCCCATGGATTTGAAAAGCTCGGCATAAGCCGCAACCAGTGCGCCGGGATTCTTGACGGTCCATGGATCTGTCCAGTGTACGGCACCGGCCATCTTGATTTTCAGGTGCGGTTCCAGGCTTGCCAACTGGCTCGGCTCCACAACGCGGTGGTTGATGCCGTAAAGCTCGAAATCCATGCGCGCGTTTTCCAGCGCTTCGCCCAGAGCCTTGTCGGTGCGATAGGCAAGGAGCCAACCCTTCTTCACAATCAGGTCTTCAACCCCTGCGGCGGCAATGAAGTCGGCATGCTCATCGATGGAGCGGGCAATCAGCGGGGCATAGCTTTTGACGATGCGCTTGTAATGATTGGGCGCGGATTCCCACCAATAACGCGCCAGCGCTGGCGCGAATCTGGGCAGGGCCAGCGGATCGTAGCGCGCGGCAGTGCTCAAGTGCATACCGACCTGAACCAGCGTCGCAAGATCGCGGGGGAACGCATGCGGCCTCACGCCTTCACGCTGGATAATCCCGGCATTGCCAAAGGACGTCTCTTTACCGGGGTCGGCCCTGTCCACCAAAACCACAGAGCGGCCGCGCCGCAAGAGATGAATGGCCGTCGATACGCCAACGATGCCGGCACCGAGAACGAGAACATCTTGGGTCATAACACGCCCGCAAACCTATAAAGCGCTGCCTTGAATCATATTGTGATATGCGAAGGCCAATCTATTGAAACATCTATGTTTTCTCCTAGACAGCGGGAGGGAGCCGAGCTGTCGAGCAAGAAAAACGCAAAGGGCCGCACATGCCGGGGGCATGTGCGGCTCCGAACAGCTTAGCGCGAAGCGCCGCCAGTTGCAGCAGCCTTTTCTTCATCCCACCACCAAATGTCGGGAAAACCGATGGCGTAATAGGGAAGCGGATCGGGATGGCTGAAGCGGTCCCAGCGGGCAATGCGTGCATAGGAGATGACGTAGCTTGGCACGATGAAATGCTGGGCGAGCAGAACGCGGTCGAGAGCCATCGAGGCTGCCTCAAGCGTTTCCCTGTCTTCAGCAAAAATTATGCGATCGATAAGCGCATCCACTCCCGGATTGGAAATCCCGGCATAATTGCGCGAACCGTCCGCATTGACCGATGAGGTTCCCCAGTAGTCGCGTTGCTCATTGCCCGGCGACATGGATTGCGCCCAACCGGTATACACAACGTCGTAATCGAAGCTGCGCACGCGATTTGTGAATTGCGGAGAATCGACGCTACGCACAGTTACGTTGGCGCCGATCGTATTGAGGTTTTCGGCGAGATGCATAGCGACCGGCTCGATTGTCGGGCCATTGAGTAGAATTTCAAAGCCGAACTGTTCCCCATTTTCGTTGACCAGTCGTGTACCGTCCAGTGTGTAACCGGCTTCCGCAAAAAGGCGCAGCGCCTCGCGAAGATTCTCGCGGCGCGCCTCTTCAGTGCCGCCTATGGGGTTTGTATAGCGCCGGGTGAAGACTTCTTCAGGAACACTGTCGCGGACGTCTTCGAGAATTTCGAGTTCGCGTCCTTCCGGCAAACCATCGTGGCGCAAATCCGATCCAAAAAAGAAGGAGTCTATACGCTCGTACTGATCGAAAAATATGGTGCGGTTCAATTCCTCGAAATCGAACGCATAATTGAGCGCTTCGCGAACCCGCGGATGTTGAAATTTCTCGTCGCGCATATTCATCACGAATCCGACCATTACGCCGGAGCTGCGATATGGCTCGTCAAATTCTTCGCGGATAATGCGGCCCTCGTTGACGGCCGGGAAATCATAGGCTGTTGCCCAGCGGCGCGCCTGATTCTCGCTCCACCAGTCGAAGGTATCGGCTTTGAAGGCCTCGAAGGCGACAGTCAGATCACGGAAATACTCAACGCGATAGGTGTCAAAGTTATTGGTGCCGATATTGACCGGCTCATCGATGCCCCAATAGTCCTCGACACGGGCATAAGTCACCGAGCGACCGGCAACAAAGCTGTCGAGCCGATAAGGGCCGGATCCCAGGGGTGGCTCAAGGGTTGAGCGGCGGATGTCGCGCTGTTGCCCTTCGGCGTTTTCGCCTTCCCACCAGTGCTTGGGCAACACCAGCATCTGCCCCATGATATGGGGTAGTTCGCGATTGCCGGTCTCATCGAAAGAGAATGTGATTTCCTGTTCCCCGGTGATCTCTACATCGGTCACATTGGCATAATAGCTCTGATAGAATGGAGAGATTTCAAGCAGCATCTCAAATGACCAGAGCACATCATCTACTGTGACGGGTTCGCCATCATGCCAGCGCGCATTGGGGTTCATGCGATAAGTCACGGACGAATAGTCATCAGGATAGGCCATCGCCTCAGCGAGCAACCCGTATTGGGTGTAAAGCTCATCGAGGGAACTGGTCATCAGCGTTTCGTAAACAAGACCAAGCCCGGAAGCTGCTTGCCCCTCCGGCAGAACCGGATTGAACGAGTCGAACGTGGTCTGCAGAGAATTCAAGCGCACCGTACCGCCCTTGGGCGCATCGGGGTTCACGTAGTCGAAATGAGCAAAGCCTTCGGGGTATTTCACCTCGTCGGTCAGCGAGGTGGCATGTCGCCATTGCATCTCGTCCTGCGCGGACGCCGGCAGTGAAATTGCGATCATGCTGGCGATGGCCAAACCCATGGCGAGTCGAAGTGCCTGCATTATGAACATCCTCTCTTGGACGGCGTTCCCGTTTGTTTCGATCTTATCCTAGCATTTGAAAATGTGGAGAGGGTGGCGGTCAACTCACCGTGTCTTCAAGGGCAGCAGATAAAAGGGCTTTTGTGTAGTCATGCTGCGGGTTTGCAAAGACTTCCGCGCAGGGGCCGCGCTCGACCACCTTGCCCAGATGCATGACGATGACATCGTTTGCGATGGCGCGTACGACCTTGAGGTTATGGGAAATGAACACATAGGTCAGGCCACGTTTTTCCTGCAGATCGCGCAGCAGCTTCACGACCTGGGCCTGCACGCTCATATCGAGCGCCGATGTAGGTTCATCGAGCACGATGAATTTTGGTTCGAGAATGAGCGCGCGGGCAATCGAGATGCGCTGGCGCTGCCCGCCGGAAAATTCATGCGGGTAGCGGGAACGGCTATCGGGATCGAGACCGACTTCCTCAAGGACGCGGATAACCGCTTGCTCGCGCTCTGTGGCGGACATTTTCCGGGCATGAACGGAGAGGCCCTCGGCAATAATGTCGCCCACCATCATGCGGGGGGAAAGAGAGCCGAACGGGTCCTGAAAGACGATTTGCATATCGCGCCGCAGGGGACGCATATGCCGCCATGAGCGATTTTGAATATCCTGGCCCATAAAGACGATGCGTCCGTCAGAAGACAGCAGACGCAATATGGCCAATCCGAGCGTCGTCTTGCCTGAACCGGATTCCCCCACGATCCCAAGGGTCTCACCCTCGCGCACTGCGAGGTCGATACCGTCGACGGCCTTGAAGTGCCCGGTGGTCCGGCGCAGCAGGCCAGTCTTGATCGGAAACCAGACGCGCAGATTATCGGCCTGGAGAATGGTGGGGCCAGCCTCTTTCTCAGGTGCAGGCTCGGCAAGCTCGGCATTGAGCAGGTGCTTTGTGTAGGCGTGCTGTGGGGCGGAAAATAACTGCGCGGTGGGTGCGCGCTCGACAATCTGCCCGTTCTGCATAACGCAGACATTATCGGCCATGCGCCGGACAATCCCCAGATCATGGGTGATGAACAGCATGGCCAGCCCCATTTTCTTCTGGATCGATTTGAGAAGGTCCAGGACCTGCGCCTGTACGGTTACGTCCAGCGCGGTGGTCGGTTCGTCGGCGATGAGCAGGTCCGGCTCATTGGCAAGTGCCATGGCGATCATCACACGCTGGCGCTGACCACCCGAAAGCTGATGCGGGAACGCATTGAGCCGCGACGCCGGATCGGGAATGCCGACAGCTTCGAGCAATTCAAGCACCCGCGCGCGGGCAGCGGATTTGGAAAGCCCCAGATGGGTAAAGAGCACTTCGCTCACCTGCCGCTCGATCGTGTGCAGCGGGTTGAGTGACGACATTGGCTCCTGAAAGATCATGGAGATGTCGTTGCCGCGCACCCTACGCAAGGCGGAATCGCTGGCAGTTAGCAGGTCGATGCCCCTGAAGATAATCTCGCCCTTGGGGTGATGGGCAGCAGGATAGGGAAGCAGTTTCAGCACCGAAAGGGCCGATACCGATTTGCCCGAACCCGATTCTCCAACCAGAGCAAGCGTCTCGCCCGGTGCGATATCGAAACTCACGTCGCGCACCGCATGGATAACGCGGTCGTTGAGACGGAAATCGACATCGAGATTGCGGATGGAGAGGAGGGGCTCGGTCATGGTCGTCACGCGAATGTCTTGCGCGGATCGAACGCATCGCGCACCGCCTCACCGGCAAAAACCAGAAGGCTCAGCATGACCGAAATCACCGTAAAGCCGGTAAGCCCCAGCCATGGCGCCTGCAGATTATTCTTACCCTGTGCCAGCATTTCCCCCAGCGACGGAGAACCGGGCGGCAGGCCAAAGCCCAGGAAATCGAGCGCTGTGAGCGTAGTGATTGACCCGCCGAGAATGAATGGCATGAAGGTCACGGTCGCCACCATGGCGTTGGGCAAAAGATGGCGGAACATGATGGTGCGGTTGCTGACCCCCAGCGCGCGGGCGGCGTTGACATATTCAAAGTTTCGACCGCGTAGGAACTCTGCGCGCACCACCCCCACAAGCGCAACCCAGGAGAACAAAAGCAATATGCCAAGCAGTATCCAGAAACTCGGCGCGATCACGCTTGAAATGATGAGCAGCAGATAAAGCGAGGGGATTGCGGTCCAGATTTCGATGAAGCGTTGGAACAGCAAATCCGTCCAACCCCCGAAATAGCCTTGAACAGCTCCGGCCGCGACGCCGATTACCGAGGAAATGATCGTCAGCGCAAATCCGAAAAGCACTGAAATACGGAACCCGTAGATCAACCGCGCCAGAACATCGCGCCCCTGATCGTCGGTGCCCAGAATATGGGTATTGCCGAAAACACAATGGGGATCGTCCACGCCGGCAGGATACCGCGAGCAGATCTCTTCCCAATCCATTGTCCAGGACGGGGGTGCGGGCGCTGGTACGGGCAGGGCACTGTTCACCGTGCGATGCGAGAACCGGAAGATCGGCCAGATCATCCAGCCGTTTTCGCTGATTTCCCGTTGGATCACATTCGAGCGGTATTGCGTGATGGCCAGAAAGCCGCCGAACTTGGTTTCGGGGTAATCGACAACAATGGGAAACAGCAGTTCGCCCTTGTAATAGGCAATGATTGGCCGGTCATTGGTGATGAACTCGGCGAAAAGGCTGATAACGACCAGAACCAGAAATGCCCAGAAGGCAATATGCCCGCGCCGGTTGCGGCGGAAGTTTTCAAGGCGGCGCTGGTTGAGGGCGGAAAGAGCCACGCTGTCAAACCTCGCGATTTTCAAAGTCGATACGCGGGTCGATCCACATATAGGTAAGATCGGAAATCAGGCTGATGACCAGTCCCAGCAGCGAGAACACATAAAGGGTGGCAAAGACCACCGGATAATCCCGGTTGAGAACGGATTCAAAGCCAAGCAGGCCTAGGCCATCAAGCGAAAAGATGGTTTCGATCAACAACGAACCGCCAAAAAAGGCGCCGATGAAAGCGCCAGGGAAACCGGCGACGATAATCAGCATCGCATTGCGGAAAACGTGCCGATAGAGAATGCGGTTTTCGGTCAGGCCCTTGGCGCGGGCTGTTGTGACATATTGCTTTCGGATCTCATCGAGGAAGGAGTTTTTGGTCAAAAGCGTTGTCGTGGCAAAAGCGCCGATGGCCATTGCAGTAATCGGCAGCGCCAGATGCCAGAAATAATCGACGATCTGCATGTGCAGTGGCAGCGAGGCGAAATTGTCCGAGGTTAACCCTCGCAAGGGGAAGATCGACCAGAAACTGCCCCCGGCAAACAGAACGATCAGCAAGATGGCGAACAAAAAACCCGGTATGGCATAGCCGATGATGATCACGCCCGAAGTCCAGACATCGAAGCGCGAACCGTCGCGCACGGCTTTCGCGATGCCGAGTGGGATTGATATCCCATAGGAAATCAACGTCATCCAGAGCCCGAGCGATATCGAGACCGGCATTTTTTCGACGATGAGATCGACCACCGAAATATCCCGATAGTAAGAGCGCCCGAAATCGAAGCGTATATAATTCCAGAGCATTGTGAAAAAGCGCTCAAGCGGTGGGCGGTCGAAGCCGAATTGGCGCTCGATCTGGGCGACGAGATGGGGTGACAGCCCTCGCGCCCCGCGATAGGCGTTTTGCGGCTGGTCGCCGCTGGCGGCGCTCGGTTGGGCTTGCCCTGCAAAGTCGCCTTCAGCGGAACCGGTGATCCGGGCCATGGAACTGACTTCCGTGCCGCTGATCTGTGCAATCATCCGCTCGACAGGGCCACCGGGCGCAAACTGAACCACCACGAACGATATGGCCATGATCCCGAACAGCGTCGGAATCATCAGCAGCAGGCGGCGCAGAATGTATGAACCCAATCGAATCTCCGTCAGCGGTTGCGACTCACCGTGCCCAGCACATTGTCGGTTTTGTGACGCGGGGCCAAGGGGTTTGAGGCATAGGCACGCAGAATTGACGGGGCGTGAGCAGCGCGTTCAAGGGTCGTTGCCGATCAACCCGTTCTCAATGGCATAGCGGGTCAGGCCCGCTGTAGTTGCAATACCGAGCTTCTTCTTGATGTTCTTGCGATGCGTTTCGACGGTACGGGCAGAAATGTCGAGGGTTGCGGCGACATCCTTGTTGCTCTTGCCGGCGGCAATGAGAAGCAGGATGGCCTGCTCGCGGGTCGTCAATGTCCGGCCCTTCTGGCCCTTGTCACGGCTTTCGAGCAGGACTTCGGATACGCCCGAGGAGAAATATGTGCCACCCGCGGCAACCGTATCGATCGCTTCCACAATTTCGTCGGTGGAGACATCCTTTAGCACATAGCCCGAAGCGCCATACATGACGGATGTGGAGATGTATTCCCGGCTGTCATGCATCGAGAGCATCAGAAGTCTGGTCGATGGGGTCTGTTCCTTGAACAATTCGATGGCATCGAGCCCGTTCATTTCGGGCATGTTGATGTCCATCAGAACGACATCGGGGCGTTCGGCCTTGGCGATTTCCAATGCAGGGCGCGCAAGGGAAGCGGCACCGACGACCTTGATATGCTCGTAGGTTTCAAGAATGGCCCGGAGACCATCGAGAACCAGCGGATGGTTGTCCACCAGAAGAACTTTGACAATCGGTTTGTCTGTCATGCTGCGTCCGCGACACTCTGCTGCTTGATAAGGACGGATTTGGGCATGGTGGCGCGCAGGGTCGTGCCTTGGCCGGATGTTTCCACCAGCATCTGGCCGCCGAAATGGGCCATGCGTTCCTGCATGTTACGCAGCCCCATGCCGCCATGCAGGCCTTCGCCCTTCTTGCCAGGTCGACGGTTAAACCCCTGCCCATTGTCCGAAACGATCATCTGAACCCGGCCCTTGGGCGCAAGAAGCCGGATCGACACCGCGGTGGCATTCGCATGGCGCTCGATATTGTTGAGCGCCTCCTGCGCGACGCGGTAGAGCGCCGTCTTGGCCTCCGGCAGCAGCACATTCTTGAAGGCAACGGTTTCAAGGGAGACTTCGATGCCGGTGCGTTCGGAGAAATTGTTAGTCAGTGCCTCAATGGCCGCTGACAGGCCAAGATCGTCCAGCGCGCCGGGGCGCAGGTCGTGCGAAAGCCGCCGGACTTCCTTGATCGCGCCGTTAAGCGCATTGGCACCCTTGTCTATGGCGTCATAGGCTTCATCGCCGCCGCTGTGGACTTTGCGGCGGGCCAGATCGATGGCATAGCGCACCCCGATCAGGATCTGGGAAATGCCGTCATGCAGTTCGCGGGCGATACGGCTGCGCTCCTCTTCCTGAGTATCGATAATGCGCTGAGTGAGTTCCTTGAGCTTGTGATCCGCCAGGCGGCGTTCGTGCAGGTTCAAGAACATCCAGCTTGCGAAAACGATGAGGATGGCAGGCACTGCAATAAGCACAACGGTCAAGAAGGTCGAATTGATCGTATTGCGCAGGTCTTCATGCGCCGCAGCGGTCTGGGCATAGACGTCATCGAGATAAACCCCTGTGCCAAGCATCCATCGCCATTTATCCAGCCCAACCGCGAACGAGAGCTTGTCGGCAGTCACCCCCTCGGACGGCTTGTCCCATTTGTAATAGTGCAGGCCGCCACCTTGCTTCGCCTTCTCGATCAGATTGTAGATGACCTTGTCGCCGTCCGGATCTGTCAGATCCATCCAGTTCAATCCTGGCCGGAATGTCTGCCGGGGATGAACGATATTGTACCCGTCATAGTCATAGGCAAAGAAATAGCCGTCTTCTCCGTAATCGAGCGCAGTCAGGATGGCACGCACCTGTTCCTTGGCCTGCTCGTCGTCGGGCCCCGCATTGACATAGATCTCGTTAATTGCCGAAAGCGCGAGATTTGTCAGATTGAGCAATTCGTCCTGCTTGGCCTGCAGCATGTTACGCTCAAAGGTAGCGATGCTGGCGCGTGCAAGATTGGTCGATTGCCAGGTGACAAGCGCGGTAATCGACAAAATGGCCAGCATAAGAGGCACGATTGCCAGGATCAGAATCTGATGGCGCAATTGCATGTAAATCTGCCTCCTCCAAAGCAGTGCAAACTTAGCAAAACTTCACATACACGCATCTGCGTAGTTATGGGTAGAATTTCGATATAAAGATTAAGCGCATTCCGGCCGGCCTCTCGACAAGAGAGGCAAACTGGGCTTTTTGCTAGGATGGCGCTTCCTGAACGCGCATCAAAGCGGTGACTGCTCTCGAAGCGCGGCAATCAACCGTTTCCGGCGTCGCAACAGACGCCAAGGGGAGGAACTTTGAGAATGAAGAGACGCGATTTTTTCAAGAAGGCTGGCACGCTGACTGCAGGCGCTGCCGCAACGACGGCGCTTGCTGCGCCGGCGATTGCCCAGAACACCTATAATTGGCGCATGGTCACGACATGGCCGGCAAACTTCCCCGGCCTCGGTGTCGGCGCCTCCCGTCTGGCTCAGCGCATCACCGCTGCCTCGGGCGGTCGTCTCAACGTACAGGTCTTTTCCGCTGGCGAACTGGTGCCTGCGCTTCAGTCCATTGATGCTGTCATTGACGGTTCGGCGGAAATGAGCCACGGCGCGGCCTATTATTGGCAGAACAAGAATGCTGGCCTGTCCTTTTTCACCGGGGTTCCCTATGGCATGACCAGCCGCGAAATGGCGGCCTGGGTACGCTATATGGGCGGCCAGGAAATCTGGGACGAAATCTACGATCAGTTCGGCTTGAAGGGCTTCCTTTCGGGGGATACAGGCACTCAGGCTGGTGGCTGGTTCCGCAACGAACTGACCGGTCTTGCCGATATTCAGGGCCTGCGCTTCCGCACGCCGGGTCTTGGCGGGCAGGTTTGGGAGCGCATGGGCGCTTCGGTAACCAACCTTGCCGGGGGCGAAATCTTTGCAGCGCTCCAGAGCGGTACGCTCGACGCCGCCGAGTTTGTCGGCCCCTATAACGACCTGGCGCTGGGCTTCTATCAGATCTGCAAGGAATATTACTTCCCCAGCTTTATCGAGCCGGGCCTTGCTACCGAACTGGTCGTTGACAAGGCCAAGTTCATGGATCTGCCTCAGGACCTTCAGGAAATCGTCGAGTATGTCTGTCAGGCGGAATACGATCAGGTAGCCTCGGATTTCTATGCCAACGATCCGCGCGCACTCCAGACGCTGGTCAATGATCACGGCGTGAACATCCGCCAGTTCCCCGAGGAAATTCTTGAAGCCGGTGCCAATGCCGCAATCGATATTCTGACCGAACTGCGCGAAAGCAACGATGCGCTGACCAGAAAGACGGCAGAGAGCTTCATCGAGTCGCTCAACCTCCTGCGGACACGTACCGACGATAACGACCTGACGTTCCTTCAGGCCCGCGAGCGCTACTTCCAGATCAGTTGATCGATAGATCATCTCAAGAGCACAGAAGGCCCGGTTCACCGGGCCTTTTTTTTGCAATTAGGTCGCCATTTCGATCCGGTTGCGTCCATTGCGCTTGGCTCTGTAAAGCGCGGCGTCGGCGGCCTGAAGAATGGCGTCGAAGTTGGATCGGTTGCTCGAAAAATGGAGGCCAGCTGAAAGGGTAATCCTGATTGGCCCTTTGGTGGTCATAACTTCAAGATCACCCAGTGCCTTGCGAATACGCTCTGCAATCACAAGCGCTTCTTCTCTGCGAATGTTTTCCAGCATGGCGGCAAACTCTTCGCCTCCGATACGCGCGACAACATCGTTGGCGCGTAATGTCTTGCGGAAGACACATGCGCAGGCGCGCAAGGCCTCGTCTCCCACAGCATGTCCATATTGGTCGTTCACGTGCTTGAAATGATCGATGTCGAGCAGGATCAGGCAAAAGGAATCTTGCTCCGGCTTGTCCAAAACGGCTTGCATCTGTTCCTCGAAAGCGCGGCGATTGAGCAATCCTGTCAGCGAATCGCTGCGCGCGTCACGACGCAACTGAACGGCGCCGCGCTCATAGGCAATGGAGATGGCGAAGGCGCCACTGCCGACGGTGTGGACCAGCGCGATGGTCAGATGCAGGGTCAAGATTTGGTCGCGTGGCAGATATTCGACGAAATCCCAGCCTGCGATCAGTCCCTGTGTGGCACGCATGCCGAATGATCCAGCCATGATCAGATAAGCCGCGCAGATGCCATATCGCGAGGGCAGGCGGTCGGCCCGGTCGCGCCAGAACTCGTAGGCGACCAGCGCGGTAACGGCAGCAAGCAGGATATTGACGACGGTGAAGGCCAAGCCGGGCTGGGTAGCGATGAACGGCAGCAGTGAAAACACGGCAAAGAAGAGCGTGGGCCCATAGGTGGGGATGGGCAACGGCGAACGCCTCGAAAACTCCCGTGCCGCTTTGAGGCACAATCCGAATCCCAGGAGCAAGAGCGCATGCGCGCCCGTCCCGACCGCAAACGGTGGTAGGGAGGCCTCGAAAATAATGATGAGAAGCGCCGCGGCCAGCGAGATATTGGCGAGGGTCCAGGACAACCAGTATTGCTCGCGTTCGCGACTGAGATGAGCAGACAGAAACGCGAGTGCCATCACCACAAGTATAATGGTATTGGCCACAAAGAGCGTATTGCTATCCAGTTCCATTTCAGTCCCCAAAGAAAAGCCCCGTAGAGACTACGGGGCTAATCCTTGCGTTTTCCCAAATGCTTTTACGTTATCGGTTGAGAATGCTGGGCAGCCAGGTAACGATGTCCGGGAACACGAACAATAACGTGATTGCCACGATCTGTAGCACGACAAACGGCAGCGCGCCCTTATAGATCATGCCCGTGGACACCCGGTTAGGCGCAACCCCGCGCAGATAGAACAGCGAGAAGCCGAATGGCGGGGTGAGGAAGCTGGTCTGCAGATTGACCCCGATTATGACCCCCAGCCAGATGGGGTCGACCCCAAGCATCAAAAGGATCGGCGCAGTGATCGGGATCACGATGAAGATGATCTCGAAAGTGTCGAGGATGAAGCCCAGAACGAACATCAGCAACATCACAACAATCATCGCCCCCACGGCTCCGCCGGGCAGTCCGGTGAGGAACTCGTGAACCAGGTCGTCACCGCCCATCAGCCGGAAAACAATCGAGAAGACCGATGCGCCGAACAGGATGATGAAGATCATCGATGTGATGGTGGCCGTCGCGATGGCCGCCTGGCGGATCACCTTGAAGCTTAACCGCCAGCGCAATGCGGCCAGCAAGGTAGCGCCAACCGCACCCACGGACCCAGCCTCTGTAGGTGTTGCAATGCCCAGCAGGATCGAACCTAGAACGGCAAAGATCAGCATCAATGGTGGGACCAATGCCACGGCCACTTCGCGCATCAGATCTTTACGCTCTTCCGGCGGGATCGGGGTGGCCGGACAGGATTCCGGATCGGTAATCGCCTTGAAGATCATCCAGCACAAATAGAGCCCGACCAGCATCAGTCCGGGCATGAAGGCACCGGCGAACAAATCGCCCACCGTCACTGGCGTGGGCGCGAAATTGCCCTGCTGCATCTGCACTTGCGCGTTGATCGAGGAGAGCATGTCGCCCATGAAGATCAACACGGTCGAGGGTGGAATGATCTGACCCAGCGTTCCAGAGGCGCATATAACGCCGCTCGCGAGCTTGGGGTCGTATCTGGCGCGCAGCATGGCGGGCAGCGAGATCAGGCCCATCGTGACCACGGTTGCACCGACAACGCCGGTCGAAGCGGCCAATAAGGCACCAACGAGAATGACCGATATGCCCAAGCCGCCACGCAAGTTGCCGAACAGCTTGCCCATGGTCATGAGCAATTGCTCGGCGATCTTCGAGCGTTCCAGCATCACCCCCATGAAGATGAATAGCGGCACGGCCACCAGCACTTCATTGGTCATGAACCCGATATAGCGCGAAGCCAGAGCACCGAGATTGGACGGATCGAACACCCCGAGCCAGAAACCGACCAGCCCGAAGATGAGCGAGACACCCGCCAGCGTGAAGGCTACTGGAAAGCCCAGCAGCAAAAACCCGATCACGCCGACAAACATAAGGCCGGAGAGGATCTCTCCGATAAGAACCGATGACATCGACGCTTACTCCTCGGCTTCGGTTGAGGGATACCGGTAGAGCTCCGGCAGCAGGTCCTGCTTGTCCCGAAGTACGAGGATGGCGCGGCAAAGCCAGGCAATGCCCTGAAGGGTAATCAGTACCGCAAACAGCAGAATGAAACTTTTGAGAATGAAGTAGCCGGGCATCCCGCCGGGATTGGGCGATGCCTCCATGAAGCGCCACGAGCGCTGGACATAGGGAATACCCCAGACGATGACCACAGACATGAATGGGAACAGGAAAAAGAGGACGCCGATAATGTCAGCAATCGCTTTCCAGCGCAGCGACGCGGGCCGGTAAAAGATGTCGACGCGCACATGATCGTTGCGGAACAGGGCAAAGCCCGCGACCGCCGTGAACATCGCCCCGCTCATCCATACATAGAGATCCTGCATCCAGAGCGCGGTTCGCCCAAAGCCATACCGCATGACGACCACGGAAAAGCAGACAACGACGACCCCGACACTCAGCCAGGAGAATATATTACCGATAAGCCGGTTCAGCCCCCCGATGGCCTGAACCGTGAATGCAAGCGAACGCATTTCTCCTCCTCCTTGGGCAGGATGCTTTTTTGTAGCTTACCGGTAGTGCGGCACTTGGGAAATCGCAACTCGATTAGCGCATCGGCATAGGCCCTCCGAGCGAATTTGCCCGTAAAACTGGGTAGCGTTTCCTCCAACTTTCCATGGTTGCCAATTGATCAGACAATTTCATGGAACCGTCGCACACACGACATCCAACTGTAATATCGGAATGGTCTTGCAGTTCGGTCTTTGAGTCCACCCCTCTACAAAGGATCGCAACCCATGACTAGGACCACAAATCTGTTGTTGAGCACTGTCGCGGCATTTGCCGTTTCTGTCGCGGCGCCCCTGGCCGCATTTGAACTCGACCCTCGCTTCGTCGACAACGATGGCGACCTTGTAGCCGATATACCGACCGACGAGTCTGAATGGGTCGATCCCGATACACTTATATTCGCTTATACGCCGGTCGAAGATCCTGCCGTCTATGCCGAAGTCTGGCAGCCATTCCTCGACCACATGGCGGAAGTGACCGGCAAGAACGTTCAGTTCTTCCCCGTCCAGTCCAACGCCGCTCAGCTCGAAGCCATGCGCGCCGGGCGTTTGCATGTGGCCGGTTTCAACACGGGTTCCAACCCGATTGCCGTAGCCTGTGCCGGTTTCCGTCCCTTCGCTATGATGGCCAGCCTTGACGGATCCTTCGGCTATGAAATGGAATTCATCACCTATCCCGGTTCGGGTATCGAGACCGTGGAAGACATCGCCGGTCGCACAATGGCCTTTACCGCGGAGACGTCGAACTCGGGCTTTAAGGCTCCGCAGGCCCTGCTCGAAGCCGAATACGGCCTGTTTGTTGATGTCGACTACACTCCGGCTTTTTCGGGCGCGCACGACAATTCGATCCTTGGCGTTGCCAATCGCGATTATGACGCGGCCGCAATTGCCAACTCGGTCATGACGCGCATGGTAGAGCGTAACGTGGTTTTTCCGGACGATATCGTCACAATCTATCAGTCCGACACGTTCCCCACGACAGGTTACGGTACTGTTTACAACCTGCATCCCGAATTGCAGGAAAAGGTTCAGGAAGCGTTCTTCACCTTCGAATGGGAAGGCACTTCGATGGCTGAGGAATTCGGCAGATCCGGCGAAGAGCAGTTTATTCCCATCACGTTTCAGGAAAACTGGTCGGTTATCCGCCAGATCGACGAAGCAATGGGCGTGACCTACGAGTGCCAGTAATTGGTGCCACGGCTAACTTCTAGCAGGGGCGCTGCGTTTTGCAGCGTTCCTGTCCTACAGGAGGGACATTATCATGCTGCGGATTGAAGCTCTCGAGAAGCGTTACAAGACCGGCGATCATGCGCTCAAGGGCGTGAGTTTTGCAATTGAGCCGGGCCAGGTCGTGGGGCTGATCGGTCCTTCGGGCGCCGGGAAATCTTCGCTCATCCGCTGCATCAACAGGCTGGTCGAACCCACCGGCGGTAAAATACTGCTGGGCGAAATAGACATCGCTAGCATGAACCGCGGAGAGTTGCGTCAGGTGCGCCGCCGCATCGGCATGATCTTCCAGGAATATGCTCTTGTTGAACGCCTGACCGTTATGGAAAATGTGCTGTCCGGTCGTCTCGGCTATGTGCCGTTCTGGCGCTCGTTCACCCGCCGCTTCCCTCAGGCTGACGTCGACAAGGCCTTTGCACTGCTGGATCGCGTCGGCCTTTCCGATCATGTGGACAAGCGCGCCGATGCGCTTTCAGGCGGCCAGCGTCAGCGGGTTGGCATTGCGCGCGCGCTTGAGCAGGACCCCGAACTGCTTCTGATCGATGAGCCTACGGCCTCGCTTGACCCCAAGACTTCTCGTCAGATCATGCGCCTGATCTGCGAAATTTGTGCGGAACGCAATCTACCGGCAATTATCAATATTCACGACGTCAATCTCGCGCAGATGTTTGTTGACCGGATCATCGGCCTGCGTGCTGGCGAGGTTGTATTCGACGGCAAGCCGGATGCTCTGACCAATGATGTGCTCACTCGCATTTATGGCGATGAGGACTGGAACGCAATGCGTAAAACTGCAGATGAAGACGCGGCCGACGCGGCCAATGTTGCTGCGTTCGAGGCGGCGCGCGAACAGCGCATGGCGGAGGTGCCCGCATGAGCGCCACGGCACCCGTTGCGGGGCGCAAATGGAAGCGGCCTCCGCTCTTTTTCCAATCAAAAGCCCTGCGCTATTTCATCTATGGGGCGGCCCTTGTCTATCTCGTTCTTGCGCTTGGAACGCTCAACATCAATTGGGTGCGCGTTGCGGAAGGTACCGAGCGCGCCGGTCGGTTCATCTCCGGTTTCATTCAACCCGATTTCACCACCCGCGGTCGCGATATCTGGAACGGGTTGATCGAAAGCCTGACGATGACCTTTACGGCCACCGTGGTCGGCGTTCTGATCTCGGTGCCTATCGGCATCGGTGCGGCACGCAATATCGCTCCGCCATTTGTCTATATGGTCTGCCGATCGATTATCGCGATTTCCCGTGCATTTCAGGAAATCGTCATTGCGATTCTCTTTGTTGCGATGTTCGGCTTTGGGCCATTTGCAGGCTTCCTCACACTCTCGTTCGCGACCATCGGGTTTCTCTCAAAACTGCTGGCCGAGGATATCGAGGACATCGATGAAAGCCAGTCAGAGGCAATACGTGCGACAGGTGCAAGCTGGTTTCAGTTGATCAACTATGCAATCCAGCCGCAGGTCATGCCGCGCCTGATCGGGCTTTCAGTCTATCGTCTCGACATCAATTTCCGTGAATCGGCTGTGATCGGCATCGTGGGGGCCGGGGGCATCGGCGCGACGCTCAACACGTCGATGAGCCGCTACGACTATGACACTGCCGGCGCCATTCTGCTCATTATCATCCTTCTGGTAATGGCGGCCGAGTACAGCTCCAGCCATATCCGCAAGTGGGTGCAGTAATGCCAGTGACGCAAACCGAAACCGGAAAAATCTGGCAGCGCCGCACAACGCGCGAGCAATGGCTCGGCTGGCTTGGCTGGATCGTCCTCGTCGCCTTGTTCATGTATTGCTGGGACGTGATGAACAGGGGGACCATGTGGTCCTTTGTGTCCGATGCTCCGCGTCAGGCCGCCGATCTGCTTAATCGATCATGGCCGCCGCGCTGGTCCTATATGGAACGGCTATGGATTCCGCTCTGGGACACCATCAACATTGCAACTCTTGGCACCTTGCTAGGCATCATCGTTGCCGTGCCAGTGGCCTTCCTTGCTGCGCGCAACACAACCCCGAGCGCTGTTATCGTGCGCCCGATTGCCCTTTTTGTCATCGTTGCATCGCGCTCGATCAACTCCCTGATCTGGGCTCTGCTGCTCGTTACCATATTGGGACCGGGTTTGCTGGCCGGTATTCTGGCTATTGCCCTGCGTTCAATCGGGTTTATCGGCAAGTTGCTTTACGAGGCGATTGAAGAAATCGATGAAACGCAGGTCGAGGCGGTACGCGCCACGGGTGCAGGATCGATGCAGGTTATGGATTATGCCATTGTTCCGCAGGTCCTTCCGGCTTTTGCCGGGATTTCCGTGTTCCGCTGGGATATCAATATCCGGGAATCCACTATTCTGGGGTTGGTCGGTGCTGGCGGAATCGGCGCTCAATTGCAAAGCTCGCTCAACACGCTGGCCTGGAGCCAAATCACCGTGATCTTTGCGCTCATCCTGGTAACGGTCGTGGTTTCGGAATGGGTCTCGGCAAAGGTGCGTCACGCCATAATCTGATGGCGTGACCAATACGATCAGGCGGCCTTCCACTTGATGCCGCAGCCCATCGAGGCAAGTTGCTCGTCCGGGCCGTGTCCCGTAGCGGCGATCTCAAGCATGGCTTCGACAAGCTCGTTTCTGGCACCGGCGGGCGGTGGATCCTTGCGGCCCTCATCGAGCCGTCCGCGATACTGGATTTCGCCTTGTGCGTTGAGCCCATAGAAGTCGGGTGTGCAGACCGCTTCATAGGCCCTGGCTACATCCTGGCTTTCATCATGCAGGTAAGGGAATGTGAAGCCGCGCTCGCGGGCGAAATGCTTCATGTTCTCAAACGAATCCTGCGGATGGGTGGAGGCATCGTTGGAGCAGATCGCAGCAAAACCGATCCCTTCGGCGCGCAAGGTGTCGGCAGCGGCAACGAGCCGGTCCGTGATCGCTTTGACATAAGGGCAATGGTTGCAGATGAAGACCACGACGCCACCTTTTTCGCCCATGACGTCGGCCAGTGCGTAGGTCTCGCCGTCGGTGGCAGGCAGCGCGAAGTCGGGCGCCTTGATGCCTAGCTTGGGTTGTTCGGGGGTAACGGCCATTGTGCTTTCTCCTGATCTGTTAGCGGACCATTGGCCGATGATGGGACGACCAATGCTGCAAGATCAAGATTTGGCGGTCAGTTTTGTTCAATCGCGACCGCGAAACCGTCGCTGATAATCGGGATCGTATAGCGCGCTTTCGCGGAAGTTTTCAGCATCGAGCGTACGCCCGACAAAAATGATTGCAGTGCGTTCAATCGGCTCGTTAGAGATCTTTGCAAAAATATCGGCCAGCGTGCCGCGAACGATACGCTCCTTGTCCCAACTGGCCCAGGCGACGATCGCCACCGGGCAGTCCGCGCCATAAAGCGGGGTCAGTTCGGCAACGATCTGGTCGAGTGCATGGATCGCAAGATGGATGGCGAGCGTCGCGCCGCTTGCGCCGAACTGCGCCAGTGTTTCACCGTCCGGCATGGGCGAAGCGCGGCCCGAAACGCGAGTCAGAACGAGGCTTTGCGCCAGTGCCGGTTTGGTCAACTCCTGCCCGAGCGCGGCAGCAGCAGCAGCGAAGGCTGGGACACCAGGCGTCAGCGTATAGGGGATATTGTGCTTTTCCAGCCGTCTGATCTGTTCGGCAACGGCGCTCCAGACCGAAAGATCGCCCGAATGAAGTCGCGCCACATCATGCCCGGCCTTGTGAGCCTCAGCATATTCGGCCTCGATTTCATCGAGTGAAAGCGGTGCTGTATCAATGAGCCTCGCGCCGTCCATGCACCAGTCAAGCATTTCTCGGGGCACGATCGAGCCCGCGTAAAGGCAGACGGGGCAGCGCGCCAGAAGGTCGCGACCGCGTACAGTGATGAGATCGGCGGCGCCGGGGCCTGCGCCGATAAAATGCACTGTCATGTCGCATCTCTAGGCTTAATCCACACCCATTGGGTGATGGGCATGGCCGGGCGCCAACCGTGCATCTGGCCCAAGGGTTCGGCGCGCGCGATTTGGACGCGGGTCAACCGCCCGCCTAATTCGCCATAAAGCACCGAAAGCAGCGTTTCCATTTCGGTCGTGACAGCATTGGCGACCAGCCGCCCGCCGGGCTTAAGCGCCTTGATGGCGGTATCCACAACGCCATCATCAGTGCCGCCGCCGCCGATAAAGACCGCGTCGGGCGTAGCCAATCCATCCAGTGCCGCAGGTGCAGCACCGGCGCACAATTGCAGACCGGGCACGCCGAGCGCGGCGGCATTTTCGGCAATGCGGTTAAGGCGCTTTGCTTCCGGTTCAATTGCGATTGCCGAAAGCGAGGGGTGCATCAACATCCACTCGATACCGACCGAACCGGAGCCAGCACCAATGTCCCAGAGCAATTGCCCCGAGGCCGGTGCGAGCGCCGAGATCGTCAGCGCGCGAATTTCGCGCTTGGTGATCTGTCCGTCATGCTCGAATGCACTATCGGGCAGGCCCGGTGCATAAGAGATCACAAGCGCATCAGGCATCGCGCGAGGTTCGATTCCCAGAATATTGATCCGACTCACGTTTTCGCAATCGAGACGCGCGGCCTCCGTCTGACGGACACGTTCATCGGGCCCACCCAGGGCCTCCAAGACCGTCAACCGGCTCGGGCCGAAACCGTGTTCGGTCAAATAGGAAGCGATTTCCGCAGGGCCGTTCTCGTCCGATGTCAGCGCGAGGATTTTGCGCCCCGGATGGAGATGCGGACGTACAAGCTCTACCGGTCGGCCGTGCAGTGAAATCATTGTCACGTCCTGCAACGGCCAACCGATCTTGGCTCCGGCAAGCGAGAAAGCGGATGGCGCGGGATAAATTCGCATCTCGGTAGCCGGAATCTTTTCGGCAAGCGTCGAGCCGATTCCATAAAAGAACGGATCGCCGCTTGCCAGAATGCAGACCTGCTTGCGGCCCCGCAGCCGCATCAACTCCTCGATCGACGTTGAAAGCGGACTTTGCCAGCGCCGCTGTTCGGCCATGCCAAGCCCTTTGGCCAGCCGTAAATGCCGCTCGCCACCGAAAACGATCTCGGCCTTGCCGATATGGGTCTTGGCCGTTCCTGTGATGCCGTCCAGACCATCTTCGCCGATACCGACAATCGTGAGCCAGGGTTCAGTCATTGCCATCCTCGCGCACATATCGAGGCGTGTAGATAAGGGCAGGGCGGTCGTCCCGGTCAATGGCGCGGGTTTCCGGCGTGCCGACGATCACGCACGTTGCCATGTCTGCCATTTCTGGCTCGGCCTTTCCCAAGGGCACGACTGCAATCTTTTCATCCTCGCGTCCCGCCGCACGACCAAAAATCACGAGGGTTTCCCCAGGCAATTGCGTGCGCAAAATCTCAAACGTCTTGCCCAACTGCCAAGGGCGCGCCTTGCTGATAGGGTTGTAAAACGCCATGACGAACCCGGCCTCGGCGGCAGCGCGAATGCGATGCTCGATCAAAAACCAGGGCTTGAGATTGTCCGAGAGTGAAATAGCGCAAAAGTCGTTGCCGAGCGGCGCACCAACCCGTGCAGCAACCGCCAGCATGGCCGTGAGGCCCGGCACGATTGTGAGATCGACCGACTTCCATGTATCCGGGCCGTTATCGATGGCCTCGCATACAGCAGCCGCCATGGCAAAAACGCCCGGATCGCCACCGGAAATCATGCAAACGCTTTTGCCTTCGGCGGCATGGTCAAGCGCGGCGGCAGCACGGGCAAGCTCCTCGCGATTGTCCGAGGGAACGGTAATCTGATCCTCTCGCAAAGCGAGCCGGTCGAGATAGGGCTTATAGCCGAAAAAATGCGTCGCATCGTCCACGGCAGCGCGCGCTTCGGGCGTCATCTGGTCCGGGTTGCCCGGTCCCAGTCCCACGACATAAAGCCGCCCGCTCATGGCCGCCCCGTCCAGCCGGGCACCAACACCTGGCTGAAGTAAGGGGCAGGGCTGTCATCGCGCTCCGAAAGGCGCAGGACAAGCGCGTTTTCCATCGTGCCGCGCTCGACATAGATCGCCGTGTCGAGCTTGCCTGCATCGCTTAGCGCTTGCCGTATCTTGGGCAGGTTGCCACCAACCTTCATGATAACGGCGCTGTCTGCCGTCGCAAGACGCTGGGCAAGATCCTCCCGCGATAGCGTACCGGGCAGCACGGTAAAGACATCATCGCCCTGCATTAGTGGCACACCGGCCTGCGACCAGCACCCCGAAAGGCTGGTGATACCGGGAATGACTTCCGTTTTATAGAATGGCGCAAGCCGCACATGAATGTGCATGTAGGAGCCATAAAAGAAGGGGTCGCCTTCCGACAGCACGGCAACCGTACGGCCCTGATCGAGATGGGCCGCAATCTGGCTTGCCGACTGTTCGAAAAACGCGGCGATCTGAGCCTTATAGGCACCATCATGGCGATGAATTTCGGTTGTCACCGGATAGGCCAAAGGCAGTTCGATTGCCGTCTCCTGCCAATGCGGCGTAACGATAGTGCGCGCGTTGCCATTGCGGCCCCGCTTGAGAAAATGCGCAATCACATCCGCATCGAGCAGAGCACGGACAGCTTTCAGTGTCAGAAGTTCGGGGTCACCGGGGCCGGTACCAACGCCAATCAGCCGTCCCTTTGATGGCGTGCTCATATGCCCGGCCTTGCAAGGGCGTTGAGCGCAGCGGCGGTCATCGCGCTACCGCCAAGTCGACCTTCGACAATGGCGAAAGGAATGCCATAAGAATTCTCGCCAAGTGCCTGTTTTGACTCAGCAGCGCCCACGAAACCGACAGGCATTCCTATGATCGCGGCAGGCTTTGGTGCGCCGTCACGCAGGAGTTCGAGAAGATGGAAAAGTGCGGTCGGTGCATTGCCGATGGCCACCACCGAACCGGCCAGACGCGGCAGCCAGATGTGAATCGCAGCCGCAGAGCGGGTATTGCCGTAATCTGCCGCCAGATGCGGGGTCTCAGGATTGCGCAACTCGCAAATCACTTCGTTATTGGCTGGCAGGCGAGAGCGGGTGACGCCGCGCGCCACCATTTCGGCATCGGTGAAAATCGGCGCTCCGGCAGCAAGAGCGGCGCGGGCCGCTTGCACGAAATCGGGCGAGAAACGGAAATACTGCGCGGCATCTACCATGCCACAGGCATGAATCATCCGCACAGCCACATCCGCTTCCTCTGCACTGAAGCGGGAGAGATCGGCTTCGGCGCGGATGGTGGCAAAGGACTGCCGATAAATTTCCGCGCCGTCACGGATATAGTCATATGTGTTCATTCATGCCCCAGCCGGTCAAGGCTCTCCAGCGTGCTGTCTTCGGGCCGCCGTGTTTCTCGGATTCGGGCTGCCAGATCAACGATAGAGGCTTCCATAGCCCCAGGATCAAGGCTTGCAAATGGCTTTTGTGTCGCGCCGCGATAGTGGGTCAACGCGTTACCGCACAGCATAATGCCCGGACGGCCAGCATGTGGGCATCCCTTGGCACAGGTGGAAACATGGATATGAAACGAACCATCTATCAAATCCGGCGCCACCGCAAACAGGGCCATTGCCAGTTCGGCGGCTTGAATAATACCTATTTCGCTTTTCTCCGCGCCGGAACAGAGCGTCAGACGGGAGGCGCCAACATCCTGCCGGGTCCAGAAACCGTGTGCTGCAAGCGCTGGAGATAGGGCCTGCATGGCGCTGGAATCAAAGCCGGTCAGCGCGAGCGTGCGATCCGGGGCGGGGCGGGCATCGACCACGCCATATTGCCGCATGGATCGAGCCAATGCGAACAATTGGGCGGACTTGACCTGACCGAATGGTAGTCCGATCCGCAAGGCAACGCCACCATCCGTTAGGCTGATCGGACCCAGGACATAGCTGGCTGGGCGGGTCAGCGTCAGCGGTCGTGCATCCACGAACGGAAGTTGTGCGCGAATGCGGCCAAGCTGCAAATCCATGCCGCGACTGCTTGGGCCTTCATCCTGCAACATCGCCAATATGAGACCGACGGCTTCGGCTGCTTGCGCTTCGGCCAGAGCGCCAATGGTTTCGCCGCCCACTTCGAGTATCCAGCAATCATGCCGGGCGATCAGGCGTATATCGGCCTTGAGCCCGTCGAGCAGCAACTGTCCGCCGCTGACAATAACGATAGACAGTTTGGGAGAGAGCGGTCCCTTTTCCAATGTGGCATCGCAAACCTGGCGAATTGCCCGCGCAAGCGGTCTGGGATCGCGAACGGCTTTGGGGTCAAGGCCCGCTATGGGCGAGATCTCAATCGACACCCCGGTCTGGGCCTCGATCCCAGCAGCGTCCAGCGCCATACGAAAATTCTGCTCGGTTTCAGCCGTGAGGCCGCGTACCTGCACGTTGCCTCGCGCCGTTACTTCGATAAGGCCATTGCCGTAGTCTCTGGCACTGCTGGCAAGAGCTTCAAGCTGGTCTGGCGTAAAGCCTTCCGCCACGGGTCGAAATCTCACCAGCAGGCCATCGGCAACCGCCATGGGCTTTGCCAAGGTCGGACAGGCGCCGCGGGCATGGGGTGAACTTGATTGCTTCGATGTCATGGCCGTTCTCTTAGCAAGAGGGACGCAATGACGAAAGAAATTAGGCCGATGTCCGGCGCAAAAGATATATGTCCATGATCCAGCCATGCTCGGCGCGCGCAGCTTCCCGCGCTGCGGAGATTTTATCTCGTACCTTGGCAAGCGGGCCGGAAATCAGGATTTCCTGTTCCATACCGACATACGCCGCCCAATAGATATCTATATTGCCGGGTGCAATTTGAGCGTAGGTTTTTTGCCCATCGAGCATGACAACCACGCTGTCGGCGCCATCCGGCCAGCCGCTGACGAGCTTGCGTCCTGTCGTGATCGTTACAGGGTTTCCAATCGTGTTGAGCGGAATTGCAAAAGCGGCTGTGAGGGCCTGAATGGCAGTAATTCCAGGGATGACTTCAATGTCGAATGCCAGCCCGGTCTGCTCCTTTACTGATTCTACGATCCTCAACGTGCTGTCGTAAAGCCCCGGGTCGCCCCAGACCAGCAGGGCGCCATTGGCATCGTCCGGCATATCGGCAAACAACTTGCCATAGGACTGCGCGATCATATCGTGCCAGTCGATTACGCGCTGGCGATAATCTGGCGTTTCGCGATTGCGCTGCAGGATCGGGAATTCGCGGATTTCGACAGGGCGTGAGATATAGCGGTCACAGATTTCATGGCGAATGGCCGCGAGAGCGGCTTTTTCATCACCCTTGGTGGGAATGAAGACCACATCGATTTGATTGAGCGCGGAAATCGCCTGCATCGTGACATGCTCGCGATTGCCCGTGCCAATGCCGATAATAAAGAGTTTGCGCATCGTCTCCCGCCAATTGCGACAATGATGTTCTTGAGCAGCGCTTTAGAGCACGTTACTTGTGCATGAGAAAAGGGCAAGTCATGCACATTCACGCAAGGAGATTGGGAAGGGATGCCGCGGCCGCCGCCGCTGTGCTCGCCATCTATTTGCTGACCCTTCTGGTGCCGATACATCAGACGCAGGCTCTGCAGGACCATTTCGAGACGCTCGGCTATGAAAATCTTTCGGGCTGGTCATTATGCATCGGCGGTGATTATGAGCCTGTTGAGCCCGAAAAACTGCCAAAGATTTGCTCCCTTGCCGGGCTCGGAAAACTCACTCTTGCCCCGGTGGGGGCTGCCGATGCCGATTTTGGTCCGGTTGTTCGCTTCACCAGCATCTCCTATTCTCTTGAAGGGCGCGTGTCTTTGGACGCGCGGGATACCGGCGCGCATCCTCCACGAGCGCCTCCGGTCTTGCTCTGAACCGATTCAAAAGATTCAGAAATTCATCAAAACCGGATTCAAGACATGAACCGCATTCTTTCTTTCGGCATCGCCGCGATGCTGCTTGCCACTCCCGTTTTTGCGCATGACCATGCAGCCCACGATACAGTTGCAGCCGGCAGCCTCGAAATTTCGGGTGCCTTTACCCGTGCGACCAATCCCGGCGCGCCTGTCGCGGGCGGCTACTTTTCCGTTACCAATAACGGTGACACCGATGACCGCCTCGTCGCCGTCGAAGCGAATATCTCAGAGCGCGTGGAAATTCACGAAATGACTATGGTCAATGACGTGATGAACATGCGCGAGTTGCCCGACGGCCTGCCTGTTCCTGCGGGCGAAACGGTAAATCTGGCGCCAGGCGGCTATCACCTGATGTTTATGAACCTGACGACAAGTCTTGTGGAGGGTGAAACCGTCGATGTGGTACTCGTGTTCGAGGAGGCAGGGGAGGTGCCTGTCACACTCAGCGTGGAATCGGCAGGTGCGCGCAGCGCATCGGGCCATAATGCACACGGCCACTGACCGGCCCGTGCATTAACGAAACCGCGAGCACGATTGTTTTGTCACAATAAAACTCTTGTGCTCGCGCGCCGCAGTCATTAGATGGGGCGCTTCGCAATTTGAATTCTTGTTCTCAAAAGCTGGCGTGCCCATCCACAAGGGTGCTCAGGAGGTTCGAACGTAAAGATTGACGCTACAGACACCCTATTATCTGCTCGACAAGTCGGTACTTCTCCGCAATCTGGAAAAAATATCGTATTTGCGTCAGGCATCGGGCGTCAAATGCGTCCTTGCGCTCAAGGCCTTCGCCACCTGGTCCGTGTTTGACATCATGGCTGAGCATCTGGACGGAACAACCTCGTCCTCGCTTTATGAAGTCAAGCTCGGCCGCGAAAAGTTTGGCGGTGAGACCCACGCTTATTCTGTCGCATGGGCTGATCACGAGATCGACGAAGCCATTTCGGTCTGCGACAAGATCATCTTCAATTCCGTCGGGCAATTGCAGCGCTATGCCGGTAAGGCTGAAGCGGCAGGCAAGACCATAGGGCTACGGCTCAATCCGGGTATCTCCCACTCCCATTTCATTCTTGCCGATCCGGCGCGTCCCTTTTCACGTCTTGGTGAATGGGACATGGAGCAGGTCAAGCCTGTGCTGGACCGGATTTCGGGCGTTATGTTCCACTTCAACTGTGAGAACGACTCCTTTGACAATCTCGATATGCTCATCGGCCAGATCGAGGAGCGCTATTCAGAGATTCTGCATAAGCTGGAATGGGTTAGCCTGGGCGGCGGAATCCGTTTCACACATGAAGGCTATCCGCTCGATCAGCTCGCCGCCCGTCTGAAGGCCTTCTCCGAGCGCTATGGTGTCCAGCTCTATCTCGAACCGGGCGATGCGGCCGTCACCGGATCGACGACGCTGGAAGTCAGCGTGCTGGACGTAATCTATAACGGCAAACATGTCGCCATTGTTGACAGCTCCACCGAAGCCCATATGCTGGACCTGCTGATTTACAATGAGCCAGCCAATGTTAGTCCCAACAAGGGGCAACACACCTATATGATCTGCGGCAAAACTTGCCTTGCCGGAGACATTTTTGGAGAGTTCCAGTTTGAGACCGAGCTAAAGGTCGGGGATCGCATATCAATCCTCGATGCGGCCGCTTACACGATGGTCAAGAAGAACTGGTTCAACGGGGTCCAGATGCCGTCTATTGCGGTACGTCACCTGGACGGGCAAGTGGAACTCGTAAAAGAGTTCACGTTTGAGGACTACGCGCAGAGCCTGTCGTAAATCGGCAGGGTGCGTAGATTGGTTCAACCTCTGAAAAGGTGTTACGTGAGAAGTGAAAAAGAACGTTCTGATAATCGGTGCCGGAGGTGTGGCGCAGGTCGTCGCCCATAAAGCTGCAATGGCAAACGACGTGCTGGGGGATATTCATATCGCCTCGCGCACTGTCGAAAAATGCCGCGACATTGTTGCAAGCGTACTCGACAAGAAATCGCTGAAAAAACCCGGTATTATCGAGGCCCATCAGCTCGATGCCCTCGATATTGAAGCGACCAAGGCTTTGATCGCGAAAACGCGGTCACAAATCGTCATCAATGTAGGTTCTGCATTCATCAATATGTCGGTCCTTGAGGCCTGCATACAGACCGGTGCTGCCTATATCGATACAGCCATCCACGAAGAGCCCAACAAGATCTGCGAAACACCGCCCTGGTACGCCAATTACGAATGGAAGCGGCGTGAGCGGTGCGAGAAGAACGGCATCACCGCCATTCTCGGCGCAGGTTTCGATCCCGGCGTGGTCAATGCCTATGCGGCGCTGGCGGTGGACGAGTACTTCGACACTGTCGATAGCATCGACATCATCGATATCAATGCCGGTTCGCACGGCAAGTATTTCGCAACCAACTTCGACCCGGAAATCAACTTCCGGGAGTTTACCGGCGTTGTCTACTCCTGGCAGAACAGCCAGTGGCAGACCAACAAGATGTTTGAAGTTTCGCGCACCGACGACCTGCCGGTCGTGGGCGAACGCACGTCCTACCTTTCGGGGCACGACGAATTGCATTCGCTTTCTCGCAATCTCGATGTGCCCGACATCCGCTTCTGGATGGGGTTCGGCGAGCATTACATCAACGTCTTTACCGTCCTGAAAAATATCGGGCTTTTGTCAGAGCAGCCAGTAACGACTGCCGAAGGGCTCGAAGTCGTGCCGCTCAAGGTGGTGAAGGCAGTACTGCCAGATCCCTCTTCGCTTGCGCCTGAATATGAGGGCAAGACGTGCATTGGCGATCTGGTCAAAGGCAAGAAAGACGGCAAGGACCGTGAGGTCTTCATCTACAACGTTGCCGACCACAAGGACGCCTATAACGAGGTGGGCAGCCAGGGCATTTCCTATACCGCCGGCGTTCCGCCCGTTGCAGCGGCGATCCTTGTCGCCAAAGGCACGTGGGACGCGCACAAGATGGTCAACGTGGAAGAATTGCCGCCGCAGCCCTTCCTTGGGCTCCTCAACAAGATGGGCCTGCAGACCTCGATCCGCGATGAAAATGGCGACCGTGACCTTTCGTTCGACGATTGGGAAGCACCGGCCAAAGCGTCAGGCAAGCTGGCTGGCAAGCGCTGAAGCTGCTGCCCCGCTCGAACAAGACAACGCCCGCACAAGCGATTGTGCGGGCGCCTTTTTGTGGCGTTGATTGGACCTTAATCGCCCATCACAACGCCTTCACGACGCTTGTCTGCGGCACCGATCAGACCGTCTTCGGTGATCCTGATGACATGCAGGCCTGAATTGAGGTTGGCGATATTCACTTCATGTCCCATCGCTTCGAGCGCGGCGGCCAGCTCCTCGGCACCTTCGCCCTCTTCGATATTGGTGCGTCCATTAAGATTGGTGACATGGCGCAGATCGATGGCTTCCTGTGGATCCATATCCCAATCCAGAAGGGCGATCAGCGAAAGGGCAGTGTAGTGGATGATAGCCGCGCCGCCGGGGCTCCCGGTCAGCAATACGGGCTCGCCGCCTTGGAACGCGATGGTCGGTGACATCGACGAGCGCGGGCGCTTGCCGGGTTCGACGCGATTGGCGATTTCCACCCCGTCCGCTTCTGGTCGGAATGAGAAATCGGTCAACTCGTTATTGAGCAGAAAGCCGCGTGTCATCACCCGGTTGCCGAATCCGCTTTCAATTGTGGTCGTTGCCGAAACCATATTGCCGTCACCATCGACGATGACAAAATGCGATGTCCCGGCACGCGGACGTTCCATGTCGGGGGCCAGCAGGGCAATGTTCCACCCCGGAGGTATTCCCGGTGCGGCGATACCCATCGAGCTTTCGGTGTCGATAAGGTTGGCGCGCTCGGCCAGGTAATTGGGATCGAGCAGACCTTCGGGAATTTCCACGAAATCGCTATCGGCCATGTAAAGGGCGCGATCTGCAAAGGCGAGACGCGACGCTTCTGCAAACAGGTGACGGAATTCAACACCGTCTTCCATTGATGTAAGGTCGAATTGCTCGAGAATGCCGAGGATCTGCCCGACTGTCAGCGCGCCGGAACTTGGTGGCCCCATACCGCAAACCTCGTAGGCACGATAATCGAAACAGACCGGATCACGCGTTATCACCTGGTAGGTGGCAAAGTCTTCTTCGGTCAAAATGGATGGATTGATATTGGTCTGTAGCGCCGCAAGGATATCTTGCGCAATCTCACCGCTATAGAACGGCGCGGCACCTTCAGCGGCATAGAGCCGGACAGTTTCCGCATAGGCCGGATTGGTGAGCATCGATCCCTCGGCGATAGGTTCGCCACCGGGGAAGAAATATTCTGCTGTGCCAACGAAAGTATCCAGCCCGGTGGCGCCGGCCACGGAATCGGCCAGCCTTTGGGTTACGGCAAATCCGTTTTCCGCGGTATCGATGGCCGGTTGCAGCAACTCGGCCCAATCCATGGTGCCATGATCCTGATGCAGCACTTCGAGCAACATCGGAGTGCCCGGAACGCCAGCGGAGCGACCGCCGATCACTGCATCCATAAAGGCCTGCGGCTCGCCATTCTCATCGAGCCAATAGTCGCCATCTGCGGCCAAAGGTGCCGTTTCGCGTGCATCATAGCTGGTCAGAGCGCCGTTTTCAGCATCCCAATAGAGCAGGAACGCACCGCCGCCCAGACCCGAACTCTGAGGCTCGACCAGCCCGAGCATCACCTGAACGGCAACGGCGGCATCGGCCGCCGAGCCACCTGCCGCAAGCACGGCATAGCCGGCCTCGGTCGCAAGCGGATGCGCGCTTGCAACCATGTAATTCTGTGCGGTTACTGAAGTCCTTTCGGCAATCGCGGTTGTTTCTTCCGGTTGGGGGGTAGCGTCCTGCGCCAAGACCTGTGGCGCAAGCAGTAACGCGGTTGAGATCAACAGCCCGCCGCTGCGTATCGATTGCATGATCCTCATCCTTCTTATGATGTTCTCGCCGGTCATTGCCGGCATCATAAGTGAAAGCCTATATTGGGTTGGAAGCAACCCTTAATCGTGGCGGGCGTCACGAACGCTTATGCGCGCGACCAATGAGCCAGTCGCGAAACCTTTCAAAACCGGGAATTTCAAGGCTGCGCTCGGGATAAATCAGGCAATAGGGCGCTTCGCTTTCCAGCCGTCGCTCCGAGGCGAGTACCAGTCGCTCGGCCTCGAGCTCCTGCCGCACCAGCATTTCGGGCACGATGGCCGCGCCCATTCCTGCTGCCGCAGCATTGATGACCATGCCGAAATGCTCAAACCGAGCGCCGCGCAGAATGGTCCTGGAATCAAGCCCTGCATCCCGAAACCAGTCAAGCCACAGGCTCGGGCGGGTTGCCTGCTGAAGCAAGGGCAGCTTGGCAATATCGGCTTCGTCCCGCACTGGATAGGCCTTGAGCAACGACGGGGCGGCGACAACCACGAGCGTTTCGTCCATCAGCGGGTCGGCATGTGCTCCGGCTGGCCGCTGATGCGCGCGCTGGATTGCTGCATCATAAGGCGCCGTCTCGAAATCGACCGGCGTAAGACGGGAGACGATATCGAAGGTCAGCGCCGGCTCCCGCGCTTGAAAATCGGAAAGCCGTGGTATCAGCCAGATATTGGCAAAGGTGGGCAGTACCGCCATGCGCAGTACGGCCGAATGTCCGCCAAAGGCCATAACGGTCACAGCGGCGCGGTCGATATCGGCCAACACGCTTTCCGCCTCCCGATAGAGGGCGCGTCCGGCATCGGAAAGCAGCAGCCGTTGCTTGACGCGATGGAACAGCCGCACGCCCAGCCGGTCCTCAAGCGCATTGATGGATCGGCTGATTGCGCTTTGGGTGAGATTCAACTCTTCCGCCGCGCGTGTCGTCGTGCCCAATCGGGCGCAGGCAGCAAAGGCCAGAAGCTCGTTTATGGTCGGTGTGTAGGAGTTGCGCGCGATCATCTATGACCAATACTCATAAACTGGCTGAAAATCCTCGTTAGCACATGGCCTGTCTGCCCGCTAGCTTAGAACGCGAGCGCAAGAACCTGTGAGATATTGAAATGACCCAATCCGCCGCCAAGGATCGTCCGGAAATGTCTGGCTTTGACTGGCAAGACCCGTTTCGCCTTGCCGATCAGCTTTCGAGCGAAGAGCGAATGATCGCAGAAGCCGCGCATGGTTTCGCCCAAGACCGGCTACTGAGCCGTATTGAACATGCCTATATGAACGAGGAAACCGATCCGGAAATTTTCCGCGAGATGGGTGCGGCCGGGCTTTTGGGTGTAACGATCCCGGAAAGTTACGGCGGACTAGGTGCGTCCTATGTCTCCTATGGGCTCGTGGCGCGTGAAGTTGAGCGGGTCGACAGCGGTTTCCGCTCAATGATGAGCGTGCAGTCCTCGCTCGTCATGTACCCGATTTATGCCTATGGCACCGACGCCCAACGGGAGAAATATCTGCCCAAACTGGCGAGCGGGGAATGGATCGGATGCTTTGGACTGACCGAGCCTGATGCCGGATCGGACCCCGCCGGCATGAAAACGCGGGCGCAAAAAATTGACGGCGGCTATCGGCTCAATGGAGCCAAAAGCTGGATATCCAACTCGCCAATTGCCGATGTCTTTGTTGTCTGGGCGAAATCCGATGCCCATGACGGCGCTATCAAGGGGTTTGTGCTGGAGAAGGGGACGAAGGGGCTTTCCGCCCCCAAGATCGGTGGCAAGCTCTCGCTCCGGGCCTCGATAACCGGCGAGATCGTGCTGGAAGATGTAGAAGTGGGCGAGGATGCACTGCTGCCGAACGTAAAGGGTCTCAAGGGGCCGTTCGGCTGCCTCAACCGTGCGCGCTACGGTATCGCCTGGGGTTCGATGGGCGCGGCAGAAGATTGCTGGCTGCGCGCGCGGCAATATGGACTGGATCGCAAGCAGTTCAACAAGCCCATTGCCGGAACCCAGCTTTATCAGAAAAAACTCGCCGATATGCAGACCGAAATCGCGCTCGGTTTGCAGGCAGCGTTACGGGTCGGGCGCTTGTTCGATGAAGGACAGGCAGCGCCTGAAATGGTTTCGCTCATCAAGCGCAACAATTGCGGCAAGGCGCTCGATATTGCCCGCGCAGCGCGCGATATGCACGGCGGCAACGGCATCCAGATCGAATATCACGTCATGCGCCACGCGCAGAACCTTGAAACGGTCAACACTTACGAAGGCACCCATGATGTTCATGCGCTGATCCTTGGCCGCGCGCAAACGGGCATTCAGGCGTTTTTCTGATGTATCCGCTGGAAGGGCTGAAGGTTGTCGAACTGGCCCGGATACTGGCGGGGCCCTGGGCGGGGCAGGTGCTTGCCGATCTTGGCGCCGATGTCATCAAGGTCGAAAGTCCTAATGGCGATGATACGCGGCAATGGGGACCACCATTCGTCGAGCGCGATGGTGATCGCTCTGCCGCCTACTTTCATGCCTGCAATCGCGGAAAGCGTTCCGTTGTCGCCGATTTCGGCAATGCGGACGATCTGGAATTTGTCCGCGATCTGGTTGCCCAAGCCGATGTCGTGATTGAGAATTTCAAATTTGGCGGCCTTGCCAAATATGGGCTGGATTACGAAACGCTCAGCGCTCTCAATCCCAAACTCGTTTACTGCTCGATCACAGGCTTTGGGCAAACCGGCCCTTATCGGAACCGTGCGGGATATGATTTTCTGATCCAGGGCATGGGCGGCATCATGGACCTGACCGGCGATCCTGCCGGTGAGCCGCAAAAAGTCGGTGTGGCTTTCGCCGATATTTTTACTGGGCTTTACGCCGTGATCGGCATTCAGGCCGCGCTGGCGCAACGGACGGTCACGGGTAGGGGGCAGATGGTCGATATGGCGCTGCTCGATACTATGGCCGGGGTCTTGGCCAATCAGGCACTGAACTATCTGACAACCGGAACAAGTCCCAAACGCATGGGCAATGCGCATCCCAACATTGTTCCTTACCAGACCTTCGCAACCGCCGACGGGCACATCGTCCTTGCCGTGGGTAATGACAGCCAGTTTGCCAAATTCTGTTCCGTCATCGGCAGGCCGGAACTCGTTTCAGACGGGCGCTTTGTTACAAATCCCGGGCGGGTGGCCAATCGCGCCGCGCTGGTTCCAATGCTGGAAACGGAACTGGCAAAATGGAAGCGAGAAGATTTGCTGCCAAGGCTTGAGAACGCAGGTGTACCAGCCGGCCCGATCAATTCGGTGGCGGAAGTCTTTGCCGACCCCCAGATCATGCACAGGGCCATGGCGATCGATATTGACGGGCTTCCCGGCATACGCTCACCACTGGCGTTTTCGGAAGGGCAGTTGAGCCTTTCGAGACCGTCGCCGAAATTGGGTGAACACACTCAGGAGGTGCGTGCCCAAATGAGGCAATAAAAATCGCTAAGCGGTCGGATCGAAATCCGGGGCCGGCGCATTAACTGTCCAATGTTGGCGCGGTTCATTGCGGTGAGTGGCTCAGGCCCGAATTCACATCCTTCCGAAGTCACCCGGCCACGAAGGGTGCGCGGCCTATCAGGGCGCCGTCTTCCAGGGCATCGACCACAGCCCGCGCGAGATCGGCGCGCGAAATCCCTCTGGATGCCGGACGATCGAATGTGGTTTGATACCTGCCGGTGGAGGGCTTGTTGTTGAGAAGTGGAGGCCGCAGCATTGTCCAGCGTAGCCGGCTCGCCTGGAGAATGCCCAGTTCCCTCTCTCGATCGGCAATCATATGCGGCATCAGCCGACGCAGCAACCAGCCGATGAACCGGTCCAACGCTCCCTTGGCATCGCCAGGTGCATCGAGCCCACTGCCCGCGATTGTGATAAAGCGCAGCCCTTCCATCTCGGACAGTGCCTGTGCGACTTCAGAGCAGACCGGGTTGTCCTTGCCCGACGCAAGTGCCGAGATCGCGGCGTCCATCCCCTCGGCCGCGGTGCGCACCGCGCTCGCGTCGGAAAGGTTGACAGCACGGTACGCCACGCCCTCGATCTGTGGATCGCGCCGCCCGGCGGCGATCACGGTATGCCCGTTCTTGACCAGCCATTGCGCAATCAGCCGACCCGTGCGACCCGTGCCGCCAAAAACCAGAACCTTCATGTGGAACCTCCATTCAGCATTGACAGGAATGTGCAGGCAAGGGATCATTTTCACAAGTACGCACTAAAAGGATACTGCCATATGACGACACCCGCGTATCAGGATTGCCCTGTCGAGGATGCGTTGCGCATCCTGACGGGCAAGTGGCGGCTTCTGGTACTGTTTCGGCTGTGCAAGGGACCGCAACGCTTCAATGCCCTGCAACGCTCCCTGTCTCCGGTGACGCAGAAGGTGTTAACGATCACCCTGCGAAAGCTCGAAGCCGATGGGTTGATCTGGCGCAAGAGCGCCAACACCATCCCACCAGAAGTCACTTACGGTCTGACCGAACACGGAGCAGCACTCGAGCCGGTGCTCGATGCGCTGGGGCGGTGGCGGATGGGTGAGGCGGATCGATCCCGCAAACACACCCGCAAGGTTCAGCGGTAAATGATGGTATTCATCACGGACGCCGATGGCTGCATGGGGGGAGGCTTGGCGACTGTGCCGGAAGGGCAGGTGGAAAACATGGCTGCGCTCGTTCCGATGCTGAGACATGAACTGGCGCTGGATTGCAAACGTCCGAAATAAGGCAAAAAATTGCCATCGGCTTGGATCGAAATTCGGGTTCGGTGCATTACACCCTCGGAAATGGCCGCGTTAAGCATGGGATTGGGCGGCTTCGCGAGGGTTATTTTTGATGGAATTTTCCGTTTACGACCCATATTGTGGACCCGCCCCTGTACCCGCAGAACTGATCGGGCGCTGGAACTTTGATCCGTTTCTCTTGGCAGCGCTGGCATTGGGCGCGCTGCTGTGGATGGCATATGGGCGCCGCGACCAAACGGGAAAAATTGCATTCTCTGGCAGCTATATTCTTATTTTTATTGCGTTTATTTCTCCGCTTTGCGCGCTGTCCTCGGCGCTTTTCTCTGCCCGCGTCGCACACCACTTGATCCTTATTGGCGGCATCGCGCCGCTTCTGGCGATCGCGCTACCCTGGCGTCGCGGGCCGATATTGCCGCTGTCGGCGCTAACGATCCTGCACGCAGCGTTCGTATGGATATGGCACGCTCCCGATCCATACGCTATGGCATTGGATTTCCACGCAATTTATTGGCTTATGCAGCTTACGCTTGGCGGCTCGGCGTATCTCTTGTGGCGCGAGGTCTTCTCGCCATTCACCCGCAAGGGCAATAGCGTGATGGCGTTGCTGGCAACCATCATGCAAATGGGTTTTCTTGGCGCCTTGCTCGTCTTTGCGCCGCAGGCTGTGTTTGCTCCGCACTTTACGACGACGGTGGCATTCGGCCTGACAGCGCTGGAGGATCAGCAATTGGCAGGGCTTTTGATGTGGGTGCCGGCGGTGCTGCCCTATATCGGCGTTGGACTATATCTGCTTGCCGCTATGATCAAAGCTGAAGAAGCCCGGTCGCCTGCATGATCGCGACAGGCCTGAAATTCATCCACATCGCTGCAATTGCGATCTGGTCGGCAGGGCTGATCTGTCTGCCTTTCGTTTATCAGCAGCGGGGCGATATCAAGACAGAGAACGACCTGCACCGCATGCACGCGATGGTGCGCTTTTTTTATGTTGTCATCGTCTCGCCCGCCGCCTTCATAGCCATCGGCAGCGGCACAGCGCTGATCTTCGTCCAGCAGACATTTGACGCGTGGTTTTCGGTCAAGCTGGCTTTTGTCGGCGCCATGGTCGTGATCCACGTCATTTCTGGACTGGTCATCCTCAAGGTTTTCGAGGTTTCCGGCCGCTATCCCGGTTGGCGCTACGTTGCCGTTACCGTGATTACGACACTGATAGTAACGGCAATTCTCGTGGTTGTATCTGGAAAGCCCGAGATCGATCCGCACGCCTTCTGGGCGGACCTCTTTACGCCGGGGCGGCTGGGTGAGCTGCTCCAGCCGCATCTGGAACCATTTATTTTTTGGGCGAGACCATGAGGCCAACCCCATGATCGAATACAAGCTTTCCACCATGCCATCCGGCAATGCCAGTGAAAATCGAAGCAAGAACAGACAGGGCCAACCCGTGCGGCAAAACTTCATCGGGAGCAACCAAGCGAACACCCCAGTTGGTTCCGGCGATAGCCAGAAGCGTCATGGCTGCAACGGCATGGGTCCAACTGCCGACACGGGAGCGAATGCCCCGCACCAGCAGAAGCTCGGCGGTTCCAACGATTGCCGCCGCTACGCCGAGAATAAAGGCAGACCCGGCGCTCCAGACGCTCGCGCGCAGGAAAAATGGATCGCCGGAAAACCAGTAGAGCAGGTCGAGGCCCAGTGTGCCGATGACCAGCGCAATGGGGAAATGAACGCTCATGGCGTGAATCGGATGACCGGCAACGGCGACTGCCGACGTGATGTCGTGCTTGGTGACTTCCTGAATGACCGGACTGGTATTGTCTTTGGTTTCGCTCATTTCGCCTCTCGTGGGTGTGCCAGCGTTGCGACTGCAACGCTGAAAAGGTTGAGATTGTTCCTTACGCCCTTTGTCTTGCTTGCGCTTACAGCATGCACAGGGCCGCTTTCGACGCTTGAGCCCGCCGGACCCTCGGCGAGCCTGATTGCCACCTTATGGTGGGTCATGCTGGCTGGCTCGGCTGTTCTGTTTCTTCTCGTCATGGCGCTGCTGACCATGGCCTATCTACGGCCCGGCTTTGGCTCGAACGTACCGGCAATGAAATGGGTTCTCTATGGCGGGCTGGTGATGCCGGTTATCGTGCTGACCGCGCTGGTTGGATATGCGCTGGTGGTGGGTGAGCGGATACTTGCCCATCCAGGCACGGCTGAAACGCGCGTCGGCGCGCACGGTCAGATGTGGCACTGGACCTTCACGTATCCCGATTATCCGGAGATCGGTGAAACGGACGTGCTGCACATTCCTGTTGGCCAGCCCATCGATGTCATCGTCACAGCCGAGGACGTGATTCATTCCTTCTGGGTGCCAAGACTGGCCGGAAAGATAGATGCGATACCAGGGCACGAAAATGTCGTGCGGATCGAGGCAGACAGGGTAGGGGTTTATAACGGTGTCTGTGCCGAATTCTGTGGCGCGGGCCATACCGAAATGCGCTTTGCCGTGGTTGCCCATGAACCTGAAGATTACCCTGCAGCGTTGCTGGAGGCGGCCCAATGAGTTTGCCGGAAACATCACTGCCCAAATCGCCCATCGCACTGCACAAAGCCCTTGATAAGGTTTGGGGGAGCGGAAAGGGTTGGCAGCGATTTTCAGCCGTAAACCATACGGTTATCGGCAAGCGCTTCATGGTCACAGCGCTGATTTTCTTTGCCATCGGCGGCGTGCTTGCCATGCTGATCCGCGCACAATTGGCGACATCTGGCACCGCCTTTGTGGGCCCTGAAATCTACAACCAGATTTTCACCATGCACGGCACGGTGATGATGTTCCTCTTTGCCATTCCCATGCTGGAAGGACTGGGCATCTATCTACTGCCCAAGATGCTCGGCGCGCGCGACCTGGCCTTTCCCCGCATAACGGCGTTTGGATATTGGTGCTATCTTTTCGGCGGAACGATCATCGTGCTGTCCATGGTGTTTGGTGTTGCGCCCGATAGCGGCTGGTTCATGTACACGCCGCTCTCATCCAACGTTTACACTCCTGGCATTAATGCCGACGTCTGGCTGCTTGGCGTAACCTTTGTCGAGATTTCAGCAATAACGGCAGCCGTCGAAATCACGGTATCGATCCTGAAGTTCCGGGCACCAGGCATGTCACTCAACCGTATGCCGATTTTCGGCTGGTATATGCTGGTTACGGCCTTGATGATGATCGTGGGCTTTCCGCCACTGATCCTCGGGTCGATTCTTCTGGAGGTTGAACGTGCTTTCGATCTGCCATTTTTCGATCCCACGCGTGGCGGTGATCCGCTGCTTTGGCAGCATCTGTTCTGGCTGTTCGGGCACCCGGAGGTCTATATCATCTTCCTGCCTGCCGCCGGTGCGCTCTCAACGATCATTCCGGTTTTTGCCCAAAGACCGTTGATCGGATATCGGGCGATTATCATAGCAATCGTGGCGCTGGCATTCCTATCGTTTGGCTTATGGGTACACCACATGTTCACAGTGGGCATTCCCCATCTGGCATTGGCCTTTTTCTCGGCGGCGAGCGCGATTGTCGCCATTCCGACGGCGGTACAGATATTTGCCTGGCTGGCGACATTGGCTCACGGCAAACCGCGGTTCGATGTACCTATGCTCTATATCGTGGGGTTCTTCATCGTCTTTGTGCTGGGCGGGCTGACCGGGGTCATGCTGGCCATGGTGCCGTTCAACTGGCAGGCCCATGATAGCTATTTCGTCGTGGCCCATCTCCATTACGTTCTGGTTGGTGGCTTTGTGTTTCCCATGCTGGCGGCAATCTACTACTGGATGCCACATGTCACCGGGCGCCAATGCGTGCATCGAATTTCTGTACCGGCATTCTGGCTGATTTTTATCGGCTTCAACCTTACGTTCTTTTTGATGCACCTGACCGGGCTGATGGGGATGCCAAGGCGCATCTATACCTATCCTTCGGCCTTCGGTTGGGATTGGCTCAACCTTCTGTCGAGCGTCGGCGGCTTCCTGCTCACAATGGGCTTCGCACTTGTTGCAACCGACATGATCCTGCAGTTCAATTTCGGCCGTCAGTTCGGTCGCAATCCCTGGAAAGCGGGTTCGCTGGAATGGGCGATGCCCACAAAGCCCACCTCATACAACTTCGCGTCCTTGCCAGAAATCGACCGGCGTGCGGACAATCTCGATGTGGGCCGGATCGCGCCGGAACTGGCTGCAGGCAAAGGCTATCTCGGCTTCGTGCGCGAAGGGCGCATGGAGACGATTGGCGTGGACATGACAACCGGAAAACTCGAGCATGTAGCGCTGCTGCCCAATTCCTCGTATTTGCCGCTGATCTCTGCGATCCTGACCGGGGGCGCGGTGCTCTCTATGCTTTTCAGCTTATATTGGCTCGCGCTGATATTGGCGTTCTGCGTCGTTGGGAGCTTTGTTGTCTGGTCGCAAACCAATGTCATAAAGCCAAATATCGGACTGCTGGACGTGGGGCGGGGCGAGAAACTGCCACCGCATACCGAAGTCGATGGCCCGGTTTCCTGGTGGGCGAATGTGTTTGCCCTTCTGGCCAATGGCACGCTTTTCGCGTCATTACTGTTTGGCACGATCTACAATTGGCTTGTGGCGCCGAACTGGCCCCCGCAGGAAATTTATACGCCTGGATGGCTGGAATTGGGTGCCACAGCAGGGTTCGTGCTGGCTGGCGCAATCGGTCCGCTGATCGTGAGAGTGAACAGAAACGGAGGGCCTTTCATCGTGCCTATGGCGGTGTTGGCAATCGTCTATCTTGTCACGCTTGCGCTTTTGGGCATTGCCCTTGCCGCCATGCCAGACCCGCGCGGCCACGCCCATCTGGCAACGACATTGATGCTGCTGGGCTACGGGGCCTTGCATTGCTTCATCGGGCTTGTGTTCCTACTCAACGCAGCAATTAAGATTGCGCGTGGCTATATCGTGCATGGCGCTCTGCTTGAATTGCGCATTGCTCAACTCTGGCACGTCTATACCGCTGTTACGGGCATCGTCGCGGTCGCAATGGTGCTTTTGATGCCCTACCTGATCGGACTTCTGGAGCGCACCCCATGAACCGGACAACGACATCGGTTCCGCCACACCGGCTGTTACTCCTGGTTGCAGGTTTTGTAATCTGGAGTATCGCTTTTGTGGTGCTCTATGGGCTTAACGCCATTGGATGCGCGTTCGGCTGGCCCGAACTTTTGCAAAGAGGGATATTGCTATTCCTCTTCGCTATGCATAGCGCAGCATTGATCTGGTTGACGTTTTGGTGCCGAAAGCGCTGGAAACGAATGGCCGCAGCCAACGAGCCAGTTCCAATGATCGAATATGTCGGTTATGGGCTGACAGTTGCAGCTTTGGCTTCCACGTTATTTGTCCTTGCCCCGACCTTTTTCATAACCATGTGCGTTTAAGAGCGCTTCCTATTCGACCTTGCCGCGCGCTGCCACAGGCTCTTTGGCAACGATTTCGCCGTTTGAGACCAGGTAGACACTATCGAACAGGTTCGAGACGACGCAGGCATGATTGGGGATAATTTCGATGCGCTGGCCGATCTCAAGTGCGGCGGAACCGGATAGGGTGAGCACGCCATGCTCTTCCGAAAGGCTTTTGACTGCTGCACCTTCGATGCCAACGACATGACCGAAACCGTCCATTCCGAGTGTGTCGCTGGTAAGCGCCTTTGAGCCCGCATCGATAACCGCGCGATCGGGTGTCGGATGCGAGACCACCGTTGCAAGCACTGTAAGCGCGCAATCTTCGAGTGTACCCACACCCGCGGCGACCTGATAGCGGTCAAGATAGATATAAGTGCCGGGCCGATGCTCCGTTGCTGCCTCGACCACATGGGCCGACCAGAAATCGGGGGTGCCGCCATTGGAAACGATTTTCGGCGGCAGGCCAGATTCAGTCAGCACATTTACGGCGCGCTCCAGCCATTGCGCACATTTGTCGAGTTGTCCCGCTGCAGGGTAGGTCATGATGCCTGAAAAGGTGAGGGCAGGTGAGGCATCGATATGCCTGGCCAGCGTGACGAGCGTTTCGTGGTCAGGCACCCCGCAGCGGCCCATGCCCGTATCGCATTCGACAAGAACCTCCAGCGCCAAACCAGCCTTCTCAAAGGCCTCGCTCAGGCCGTCGATCGTTTGCACGCTGTCCGCTGTAACCCGCAATTGTGTGCGTCGCGCCAGCGCGACAAGGCGTTCGAGTTTGGCTTGCCCGAGAATGTTGTACGGCAGGAAAATGTCAGTGATGCCGTGATCGGCCATCACTTCGGCTTCTGAAATCTTCTGGCAGGTGATGCCTTGGGCACCCAATTCAATCTGCCGTTTGGCAAAGCGCGGCAGCTTGTGTGTCTTGATATGCGGCCTGAGCGGCAGGCTGTGGCTATCGGCATAATCCTGGGCGCGCTTGAGATTGGCTTCTACCTTGTCGAGATCGATCAGCACGGCCGGGGTTTGGATATCTTCAATTCGTAGCATGGTCAGTCCCGTGGTCTGAGAAAATGTACGTCTGGTGGAGCGCTCCGCGTTTGATGCGATAGCGGTCACCATAATGCAATGGCTGTAATATGCCCGTCATCAAATGTAAAAAATATACACATTGCGCGAGTTTCTGGCCTTGTAGGGTGCGTCATGTAGATATATTACATGGGGTAAGCAAGAAATTTGACCAGCCCCAAGGAGAAAATCCATGACCAAGCAAACCTTTGGAACCTCGCATGTACCGCTTTCACCAGCGGTTCGGGCTGGCGACTTCATCTTTGTTTCCGGGCAGGTACCGGTTGGCAAGGACGGCAATATGGTTGGCGGCACGATCGAGAATCAGACACGCCAGGTTCTCGAAAACATCAAGGCCGTGCTCGCAATGGCCGGGGCCGAAATATCCGATGTGGTCAAGACGACTGCTTGGCTAGAGGATGCGCGCGATTTTGGCGGCTTCAACAAGGTTTACGCCGAATACTTCTCCAAGGAGCCACCCGCGCGGACGACGGCGGAAGGTCGGCTGATGGTCGACATCAAGGTTGAAATTGAAGCCGTTGCCTATAAGCCACTTGGCTGAACAGGGGCATTTTGACCCATGCGTATATTCACGGCCTCACTGGCAACCGAGACCAACACGTTTTCACCGGTGCCGACAGATCGTGCGGCCTTTGAGGCCGCCTTTTATGCCGGGCCGGGCAAACACCCCGATACACCGACTCTTTGTTCCTCTCCGGTGCTTATTCTGCGCCGACTGGCCGAGAGGGAAGGGTTGGTGGTCATTGAAGGCTCTTCAAGTTGGGCGGAACCGGCCGGGTTGATCAAGAAAGACGCCTATGAGTCCCTGCGCGATGAGATACTGGCGCAGCTTCGTGCAGCCTTGCCGGTCGATGGCGTTGTGCTTGGCTTGCATGGAGCAATGGTGGCGCAAGGCTATGACGATTGCGAAGGCGATCTGCTGGCACGGGTGCGCGAAATCGTCGGCCCTGATATATTCGTGGGCGCCGAGTTCGACCCACATAGCCATTTGACGGCCAAGCGTGTCGATGCGCTGGATCTTGCAGCGGCCTTTCTCGAATTTCCCCATACCGATTTTTACGAACGCGGTGAGCATGTGGTTGAGCTTTCGCTGCGTGCCATGCGCGGGGAAATCGAGCCGGTGATGTCGGTTTATGACTGCGAGATGATCGGCATTTATCCCACAAGCCAGCAGCCGATGCGCGGATTTGTCGACCAGATACACGAACTCGAAGGCAAGGATGGCGTGCTGTCGGTTTCGGTCATCCACGGCTTTATGGCCGGTGACGTGCCGGAAATGGGAACACGGATTCTCGTTGTCACCGATAATGACAAGGAAAAGGGCGATGCGCTTGCGCGTGAACTTGGCGAGGCGCTCTATCGCATGCGCGGCTCAACCTCCATGCCGTTGCACAATCTCGACGACGGCCTCGACCTTGTTCTTTCCAAGATCGGTTCAACCCCAGGAAAACCCGTAACGATCTCCGATATATGGGACAATCCGGGCGGCGGTTGTGCAGGCGATGGTACGCATATCCTCAAGGCGCTCATCGAGCGCGGGGCAAACAAGGTTGGCGTCGGCACCATTTGGGACCCCGTCGCGGTGATGTTCTGCCATGCAGCAGGGCAGGGCGCGCGGCTGAAAATGCGGCTTGGCGGCAAGGTTAGCAAAGAGGCTGGAGAGCCGGTTGACGTTGAAATCGAAGTACTGCACCTGGCCGATCCCGGCTGGCAAAGTTTCCGCGCCTCGCGGGTGACGCTGGGCCGCGCGGCGACGGTTCGCATCGTCGGAACGGACATCGATATTGTTCTGATTTCGACGAGAACGCAGACCTATGAGCCCGATATTTTCACCAACATGGGCGTGAATTTCGCAGAAAAAGACATTCTGCTGATCAAATCCACAAACCATTTCTTTGCCGGGTTCGATCCTGTTTCGAGCGAAATTATCTATATCGAAGCGCCGTCGACCTATCCGGTCGACCCGACCAAGACCGATTACAAAAAAATGCAGCGCAATATCTGGCCGCGTGTTTCCGACCCGTTGGGATTAGGGGCGCCAAAGGCTGCGCAATAGCATACCAAGGAGGACACTGTGCATCTCTCGCTCTGGACCTATCCATGGGATATTGCCGATGTCGGGTTCGAGAATTTTTTGGCTGAGGCGAAAGAACGCACAGGCGTTAACTCGGTCAGCCTTTCTGCATCCTATCATGCCGGACATTTCCTCCAGCCGCGTAGCCCCAGGCGCAAGTCCTATTTTCCGCAGGACGGCACCATCTATTTCCAATCCGATGACAGCCTGTGGGAAGGCAAGGAGATCGTTCCTCTCGTTGCCGACCATGTGAACGAAGAAGAGGATATGCTGGCCAGGCTCGATGGTCAGCGCGAGAATAGCGGCGTGGCGCCTTCCGCCTGGACTGTGTGCCTGCACAACACCCGGCTTGGGATGAAGCATCCCGGTCACGTGACGCGCAGTGCCTTTGGCGATCCCAATTATTTCAGCCTGTGCCCCTCAAGCCCGGCGGTCCGCGACTATGCGGTGACGCTGGTGGCCGACATGACAAAGCGTTACCGACCAAAGGTCGTAGAACTGGAAACGCCGGGGTTCATGGGGTTCGACCATGGCTATCATCACGAAAAAGACGGGCTGGGGCTCAATCCCGAGGACGAGTTCCTGCTTTCGATCTGCTTTTGCGATCATTGCATGGCAGCGGCCAGCGCTGCTGGTATTGATGCGAAAGCAGCGCGTGAGACCGTCAAGACGCTGATCGCGGCGGCCTGTAATCGGGCAGTCCCGCAGGTGCAATTCCCGGATTTTCCCACCAAGGGGATAGAGGCTTTCGCACGCTATCCGGCGCTTCGCGCCTATCTGATCTGGCGCACGACGCCCGTGACCAGCCTTGTGGCTGAAATCAAGGCAAATGCACATCCCGACAGCGAAATCGTCGCAATCACCGGCGTGGAGGACTGGCGGGAGGGCATGGATAACGCCGAAATCGCTAAGGCCTGTGACGGTCTGCTGCTTTCCCTTTATGATCAGAAACCTTCGGCCATTACGGCTATGGTGAGCGAAGTGCGCGCACTTATTGGGCCGGACAAGTGGCTCATTGGCGGATTGCGTGTCTTTTATCCAGAGATCGTTTCAAGCGACGATCTCGCCAGCAGGGCCATTGTAGCTAAGGCAGCGGGATGCGACGGACTTAACTTCTACAATTACGGGCTTATTCCGGCGCCACGGCTGGATTGGATCGGCGCCGCGACCGCAGCAGTCCGCAACTGACCAGCCGGAAAATTAAGGATCGTGGAGGAGGGGCAGTGCCCCTCCTTTTTATTTTACTGCGCCGAGAGCCAGTCCACGCACGAGATAGCGCTGCAACCATGCAAAGACGATAGCCACCGGCAGGGTCGCGACAAAGGCTGCAGCCATGACGTGATGCCACTCGATCGTGTAGCGTCCAGCGACCAGCGAGAAGACCTGAATGGGCAGCGTATAGCTGTCTTGGCTGCGCAGCATCGTCAGCGCAATGACGAACTCGTTCCACGCATTGATGAAGGCAAAGATTGCGGTAACGGTAATAGCTGGCAGCGCGAGTGGCAAAAAGACCGTAATTAGGGCCTGCCAGGGCGAGGCGCCTTCGATCCACGCGGCTTCTTCAAGGTCTTTCGGAATGGTTGCGAAATAGCTCTGCAGCATCCAGACGGTGAAAGCGATGGCAAAGGCAGCATACACAAATACCACGGAATTGACGTTGTCGAGCAATCCGAGCCACACAACCAGCCGGAACAACCCAATCACCAGAACGATGGGGCTGAGCATCTGGGAAATCAGAAGGAACTGCCTGAAAAAGCCCTTGGCGGCAAAGCGGAAGCGGCTCATCGCATAGGCAGCAGGGATCGAAACGACCAAAGCAATCGCGGTCGAAAGAAATGCTACATAGATCGAATTCCACAATGCGCGACCGAAATTGGTCGCATCCCACATGGTAATGAAGTTCGACCATCGGAACTCACTGGGCCACCAGTTAGGCCGCAGCACTTCTCCCGGCGGCTTGAGCGCAGTTATTAGCATCACCGCGAAAGGAAACAGGACGAGGATGATGAGCGGCGATAAAAGCAACCATGAGATGATGGTGCGGCGCCATTTGCGCGACAGTTTGAAACTCATTTGTCATCTCCCCGCATCGCAAGCCGGACATAGATGATTGTGAAAACGAGCAGCAGGGCGAACATCATTATCGACAGCGCCGAAGCATCGCCCAGTCGCCCGAATCTAAATCCGAGCTTATAGAGATAAGTAACGAGAATATCGGTACTATTTGCCGGTCCGCCCTGGGTGGTCGCCCATATGATCGGGAACGAGTTGAACACGTAAATCGTATTCATCACCACAGCGATATTGATAAACGGCTTTAGGAGCGGCAGCGTGATCTCGCGGAAAATCTGCCATCCATTTGCGCCTTCCAACTTAGCCGCTTCATATAGGTCGTCGGGAATCGAGGACAGGCCGCCAAGGAAAATGGTGATCGTGAAGGGGATCGTGACGAGTATCCCGATCATGATCTGCATGGGGAAGGCCGTCGCAGCTTGCGCCAGCCATTGAACATTGGTGTCGATCACACCGATTGTGCGCAAGCCGGAATTGAGCAATCCGCTTTCGCCGTTGAGTGCCCAGCGCCAGACGATCGCCGTCATGGTCAGCGATATTGCCCACGGCAGCATGACAATCACGCGCGCAACAGAGCGGCCATAGAAATCTTCATTGAGGATCATTGCGACCGGCAGTCCAATAAGTATGGCGCCGAAGACAATGCCGAGAGTCCATACTCCCGTTCGCGCCAGCGCGCCCAGAAACTCAGGATCGCGGAAGACTGACAAGAAGTTGTCGAACCCGGCATAGCCGCGAATCTGGCCGAAGCGATTGACATCGCTCATTGCGATTGTGCCAAGCTCGTAAAGTGGCCAGAGGATAATGAACGCAGCGAGGAAGAAGCCTGGCGCAATCAGAACATATGGATTGGTGAGCACTGACCGGTTCATACGACCCTATACCACATGATGAGCAACAAGATTGCGGAATGCTCTCCGGGGCAGGAGGACATGCCCCGGAGAGACCTAGGCTGATTAGTCGAGGATCGCGTTGATCCGTTCGGCAGCCTGATTGAGGGCCGGTTCGATTTCCACTTCGCCGAGATAAATGTTCTGCAGCGCATCGGAAGTGATCGAGGCAATTTCTTCCCAGCCCGGAATGACGGGAGCAAAACGGGCATCGGGCAGGAGCGCTGTAAAGGCGCTCAGGTCCGGATCGTCCGCAAAGGCCGAGTCTTCGGCAACCGATGCAAGCACCGGCAGGAAGCCTTCGCCGTCAGTGAAGCGTACGCGCCAGTCGTGGGTGAAGATAAAATCGAGGAATTCCGCAGCCGTTTCCTTGTTCTGTGAATTCTCGAACATGATGATGGAGTCCGTGACGCCATAAGTGCCACGGTCGCCATTGGGGCCGGCCGGAATTGCGGCAACGCCATAGCCCAGATCGGGCACTTCATCGCGAATCTGGTTGGACAGGAACGGCGCGGTAATCATCATGCCCACGCGGCCCTGCTTGAAGAGATTCTGCACATCTTCGCGCGAATAAGACGTTACACCCGGCTGGGTCAGGCCTTCATCGATCAGCGATTTATATAGCGCTGCCGCTGCATAACCCGCTTCGGAATCGAGGCCCGATGTGCCGTCCTCATTGAGGAGCTCGCCCCCCTGCGACCAGAATGCATAATAGAAATAGACGTCCGTTTCGATCTCATTGCCTTGCATGCCAAAGCCGTAAATGTCGTCGCCCAATGCGCCGATAGCTTCAGCCGCCGCCTTCAACTCTTCCCATGTATCGGGGACTTCGGTGATTCCGGCCTGCTCGAACAGTTCGGTATTGTAGTACATTGCGCGCGCCGAAGCGGCGATGGGCAGGCCATAGGTTTGCCCGTCCATGATCGAGGGCTCAAGGAAGGCGGGGATGAACCGGCTGGTCAACTCGTCATCCATGAATTCGTCGAGCGGCGCTGCGATGCCCTCGGAGACAAAATCGATAAGCCAGCGCGTGCCGATGATCGAAAGGTCGGCATTGACGCCACCGGAAATGTCGGTGGTCAGCTTTTGCAGGAGAACGTCCCACGGCACAACTTCGATATCGACCGAAGTGCCCGGATTTGCTTCTTCAAAGGCTGCTGCGGCGTCCTGGAAGTATGGGCCGGTGAGCGAGCTGTATTCCGCCACGGTTACACGAATGTTCTGGGCTTGCGCGGCACTGGCCAGCACCGCGACAGCGGCACCTGCTAGCGCGGCGCTCTTTATCCAATTCAATGACATGATGCATCCTCTCTTTGTTCATTTCCATTGCGTTCGGGCGTTTCCAAAGCGCGCAAACGCCCCTCATGGAGAATGTTAGTTTTTTTCATAATAGCGTAATTTGCAAGTGATTTCACTGAACCATGTTGATTTTTTACATTGAGGCTGACACACTTCAAGACAAGGAAACAGACTTGGTGTGAGACGCGCATAGATGTTGGATTACTCTGGCAAGAGGGTGCTTGTGACAGGTGCTGCGGGCGGCGTCGGGCGCGCGTTGATAAAGGTGTTTTCGGCACTGGGCGCAACTGTGATTGCCTACGATATCGATGGCGACGCGCTCGCTCAACTGGGCGCGCATGAAGCTGTCGTTGTCGATTTGACCGACAAGGAAGCGTTGCGCCATGCGGTGAACGATACGCTTGCGGGCGGCGTGCCGCAGGCTGTGATCAGCAATCTGGGCTGGACGCGGGCAGAAACACTTGCCGACGTCGACGACGAAAATTTTGCTCATGAACTGCATCTCAATCTCACGAGTTCGGCTTTGCTCTCACGCGCCCTACTTCCGGCAATGCGAGAGCGGGCCGGAAGAAACGGGGCGTCCTTTGTCTTTATCTCGTCGGTCAATGCCCATGCTCATTTCGGCAATCCTGCCTATAGCGCTGCAAAAGGCGGGCTGGAGGCGTGGATGCGCGCCATTGCGACGGAAGAGGGAAGGTATGGCATCCGTGCCAATGCGATAGCCCCGGCCTCAATCCGCACAAAGGCCTGGGATCATCGGTTTGAGCGCGATCCGGGCATCGGCAAGGCGGTATCGAAACTCTATCCACTGGGGCGCATGGTCGAGCCGGTTGAAGTGGCCAATGCTGCTGCATTTCTGGCTTCGCCCTTTGCCAGTGGCATTACTGGAACCACACTTGCCGTCGATTGCGGGCTGATGGCCTCCAACCTTGGCTTTCTTGACGCTATCGCACCAGAGAGGGAACACTGATGGCTGAGTTGAATCTCACCCAGATCACAAAACGCTATGGAAATGTCACCGTCATTCCTGACCTTTCTCTTGAGGTCAAGGATGGAGAATTTCTGGTGCTGGTCGGGCCATCAGGGTGCGGTAAGTCAACGCTTTTGCGTATGGTGGCGGGCCTGGAAGACATTTCGGGCGGCGATCTTGTGATCGGTGGCGTGCGCGCCAATGATGTGCCGCCGCAAAAGCGCGATATTTCGATGGTGTTCCAATCTTATGCGTTGTTTCCGCATATGAGCGTCAAGGACAATATCAGCTTTGGCCCGCGTATTCGGGGCGAAAAGAGCGATGCAATCAAGGAACGGATTGCGAAGGCTTCGGACATTCTCAATTTGAGCCAGTATCTGGACCGCGCACCTGGCCAGCTTTCGGGCGGCCAGCGCCAGCGCGTTGCGATGGGCCGTTCTATTGTGCGCGATCCGAAGGTGTTCTTGTTCGACGAGCCATTGTCGAACCTCGATGCCAAACTGCGGATTGCCATGCGGACTGAGATCAAGGCGCTGCACCAGAAGCTCGGAACAACCATCATTTATGTGACACATGATCAGATCGAAGCCATGACCATGGCGGATCGCATCGTTGTCATGAATGGCGGGCGCATCGAACAGATCGGCGCGCCGCTTGAGCTTTATGACAGACCGGCCAATCGCTTCGTTGCGGGTTTTCTGGGTTCGCCTGCCATGAGCTTCGTACCCGCAACCTATGTGACCAACAATGATGGACCAGCAGTTCGGTTTGAAAGCGGCGGTGTATTGCCTGTTGCGGCTATCGATGCAGCGGAGGGAACGGCGCTCACGATCGGGGTGCGTCCAGAAAACTACAGCGTCGACCCCAATGGACCACTGCGCCTGCATGTCGAGGTAATCGAGCCCACCGGGCCGGAAACGCTTGTCTATGGAATGCTGGAAGATCACCCTGTGCGGTGCGTTTTCCGCGACCGGCTGGAGATACGGCCAAATGACATCATGCGCTTGACCGTGAGCACGGCGCATGTGCATCTGTTCGCTGCAGAATCGGGGGAAAGACTGGGACCATGACCATACAGGCCGAGCCGGATCGGCGCGTGGACATCATTGCGCGGCTCAAAGCCAGGCTGGGACATGGCCATGGTGCGGAAACGCGCCTTATCGAAACTATTCTCGAGGACCTGCATTTTGCTACCCATGCTTCTATGACCGAGATTGCACGCCGCGCGGAAGTTAGCGAGCCTACGGTAACGCGATTAGCAAGAGCACTCGGTTTCCAGACAACACGCGAGATGAAAGTGCATATGGCCCAGGCGCTTGCGATTGGCGGGGCCTATTTGCGGCCCGGCGGGTCGGTGGGGCCAGGGCAGCATCATGATGGCAATGAGATTATTTCAGCCGTGTGCGGGCGTGCCCACGCAGCGCTCGATCTCATAAGCGTGGCGCTTGCAAGCATCGATATCGCGGCGCTGGGCAAGACCCTCGCAGAAGCCCAGCAGATACTGATTTACGGAACCGGCGGGTCGTCCTCCATGGCTGCAACCGAGTTGCATAACCGGCTGTTCCGACTGGGGCTCAATTCATGCGCCTATGCCGACCCTCAGCTTCAACGCATGAGCGCGTCGGTGGTTACGGACAGATCGGTGATTGTCGCTTTTTCGATCTCGGGCCGTATTCGCTCTGTCACCGACGCCGTTGTGATCGGCAAGCAATATGGCGCGCATACCCTGGCGATAACTGTACCCGGCAGTCCGTTGGCCGAGATGGTCGACGACTTTGTACCGTTCCACTTTCAGGAAGACGGCAATCTCTATAAGCCTTCTTCGAGCCGGTACGCCCTGCTTGCCGTGCTCGACATTCTCGCCATGTCCACGGCCGAAACGCTGGGGCCACCGGTGCTGGAGCGCCTCCGTCGCGTGCGGCAGAGCCTTGCAACGACCGAAATTACCGACCCGCTGCACCCGATTGGCGATTGAGTTCAGGTCGCGCTTTGTGCGGCCCGCGCTTCGGCCAGCGCGCTCTCGGGTATGTCGTCAAACGAGGCATAGTTGAGATTGTAGAGCTTGGAATAAAGCCCCTTGGCCGCGATGAGTTGGTCGTGGTTTCCGGTTTCCATCACCTCGCCATTCTGCAAAACGATGATCCGGTCGGCGCCGCGAATTGTTGCCAACCGGTGAGCAATCACGAGGCCGGTGCGTCCTTCAAGCAGTTTGACAAGTGCTTTCTGGATCAACATTTCGGTATAGGAATCGATATTGGCCGTTGCTTCGTCCAGCACGAGTATCTTCGCGTCGGCAACAAGAGCGCGCGCAAAGCTGATGAGCTGGCGCTGCCCCAGCGAAAGATTACCGCCGCGCTCGTCCAGTTCGCTGTCATAACCATCGGGCAGAGCCATTATGAAATCATGCGCGCCGACTGCCTTGGCTGCCTCGATGACGGTTTCCCGGCTGGCATCTGCCTTGTGATAGCGGATATTTTCAAAGACTGTGCCGGTGAAAAGGAACGGCTCCTGCAGGACCATTGCGACCTGCTGACCCAATGAGTCTTGCGTGACCGAGCGAACATCCTTGCCGCCAACCAGAATCTGGCCCGACTGCACATCATAAAAGCGATGGATCAGCGCCATGGCGCTGGATTTGCCGGAGCCGGTGGGCCCGACAAGCGCAACGGTTTCGCCGGGTTTGACCTCAAAGCTTACATTCTTGAGGACCGGCTGGTTCAACTCGTATCCGAAGCTGACATTGCGGAAACTGACCGAGCCGTCCATGTCGGGCGAAAGTTCTTCGGCGTCTTCTGCATCGGTAATGTCCACGCGGACATCCATGACTTCGGTAATGCGCTGACCCGAAGCCATAGCACGCTGCATGACCGAATATTGCAGCGTCAATGAGCGGATCGGATCGAAAAAGCGCTGGATATAAAAGAGAAAGGCAACCATGACACCCACGTCCAATCCGCGATTGAGGACCATGGAGCCGCCAATCACAACGACCATCGCCATCGCCAGGCCGGTCAGGCTGTCCACAATGGGAACCATGACCTGAGCGTATTTTGATGCGGTCAGGTGCGCGCGAAGGTTGGCTGTAGCCTTGTCATTATAGAGCGTGAAGTTGACATGCTGGCGGTCCATCGACTGTACCGCGCGCACCCCATGAATGGCTTCAGCCAACGCACCATTTGTAACGGAATTGGCTTCATGAGCGGCCATGAACGCCTTGCGCGCACGCGGCAGCCAGAAAATGCGAACGATGAACAGCACGGGCAGCACGGAAAGCGTTAGCAGGCCGAGAGAGAAGTCCAGCCACAGCATTACAAAAACGATGCCGAACAGCAGCGCAATGTCGCCAACCGAAAGCACGGAGGTTTCCAAAAACTCCTGCATGGAATTGACGTCGCCCTGCAACCGGCTCATCAGCCGGCCAACCTCTGTCTTGTCCATAAAGGACAGCGAAACGCGCTGCAGATGCGAGAACATGGCGCGGCGCATGTCGAACAGCACATTTTCCGCCGCCTTGCCGACAACGGACTCCTGCACAAAGCTGGCGGCATAGTTTATCAGGATGACGATTGCGAAAAGGCCGACGGAAATGAGCAGCGCATTCTGGTCGATGCCGGTCGGGGTCATGCCATTGTCAATGGCATAGCGGACGATGAGCGGGATGAGCAGTTGCGTGCCGGTAAAGATCAGAACCGCTGCAACCGCGATAAACATCTGGATCTTGTAGGGCCTGACGAACTGCCATATGCGGCCAAGAACCTTGCCGTCAAAGACTTTACCGAACATCTCCTCTTCAACGCGGTATGAACCAACGGTAGCGCGGGGCGGTCGCCGGCCATCGTCGCGAATATCGTTGCGTTCGGCTTCAAGTTCTTCAGCCATTGTCGGTCTTTCCGGCTATTTCCAGAATTCCGTCGCCTGGGCGTACCTGCAGATCGTACAGAGCGCGATAACGACCGCCTTTTGCGAGCAATTCGTCGTGCGTGCCCCGCTCGACAATTTCGCCATTCTCGATGAAGAGGATCAGATCTGCATGCATCAGGGAACTGAGGCGATGCGCAATAATCAGTGTAACGCGATCCTTCGCATAGTCGCGCATGGCATGGCGGATGCGCTGCTCGGTTGCAGCGTCGATGGCCGCCGTTGAGTCATCGAGCACCATTATACTGGGGTGAAGCATGAGCGTGCGCGCAATAGAGAGACGCTGACGCTGCCCACCCGAAAGCGATACGCCGCGCTCACCCACAACCGTCGTATAGCCTTGTGGCAGGCCGAGCACGTAATTGTGCAGTTGCGCAGATTCGCTTGCGCGTTCCACGCGCTGCTCCTGAGCCCATGGGTCGCCATAGGCAATGTTGTTTTCGATTGTGGTGGTGAACAGGAATGAATCCTGCTGAACGACCGTTACTGCCTGCCGAAGCGAGGCCAGCGTCACGTCACGAATGTCCTGGCCGTCGACAGTGATTGCGCCTTCGGCGACATCATAAAAGCGGGGCAGCAAGTGCGCGATTGTCGACTTTCCGCTGCCTGGAGGGCCGACAATACCGACGGTCTGGCCGCGTCGCGCCTCAAAGCTGATATTGCGCAACACGGTCTTTTCCGGCGCATCGGGATATTTGAACGTCACATTGTCAAAGCGCACGATTCCGTCAGTAACGGCCAGCGGTTTGGCGCCCGGTTTATCCTTCACCGCGATATCGAGATCGAGCAGCGCGAACAGCCGCCCCCCACAGGTCGAAGCCCGAGCAAATGCGTTGACCATCATGCCAAGCTGCCGGACAGGCATTTGCAGGATGGTCATAAAGGTCAGAAAGGTTGTTAGCGTGCCCACGGTAATTTCACCAGCGACAACCTTATTGCCACCGACAAGCAGGACGAGCCCCATTGCAACAAAGAAGGAAAAGGTCATGGCACTGGTATTTCTGACCCGAATGCCTACACGGCTATGGGCGAGATCGAGCGCGAATTTCGAGGCCTTGTCGAACTTGGCCATCTCGTAGGCCTGTGCGGCAAAGGCCCGAACAACGCGGATGCCGCCAAGGTTTTCGTCCATAATGCGGGTGAGCACAGACAGGCGCTCCTGCAATTCACGCCATGTCAAACGCAACCGGATCTGGGCGACCGACGAGCGCCAGGCGACGAATGGCACAAAACTCAGGGCGAGAAATCCGAGCATCGGGTCGGTGGATAACAGCAGATATGCTCCGACGCCGATCAGCACTCCCAACAGGAAAATGCGCACCAGCCCGGTGGAGAAGAACATGCGTACGCCTTCAAGATCCAGCATGCCAACGGTAATCAGATCGCCCGAATGCACCTTGTCATGGAATGAAAAGCTAAGCCTTTGGATTTTTTCGTACACAGCCAAGCGCAATTCATAGCCGGTGTGATGACCGACTGACTCAGAAAAGTAGTTCTGAAACATAGTGAAAATGCCGCGAGCGACACTGGTGGCCAGAAGCAGCAAGGCTGTCACCAGCAATGCTGTCTCCGCTGCGGACCCGGCACTGCCGCCGGTCACGACCGTTTGCGTTTGGTCGACAGCGCGGCCCAGCAGAACAGGGATCAGCAATTGCAGTGAGGCGGCAATGAATGTCGAGCCTATGGCAAAACTTACCTGCCAGGGATGGCGGAGCGCCATGCGGGTAATGCGCCAAATGGTATTGAGACCACGTCCCCAGCCTGCAGCCTGAACATGATCGAGTGCATTGCCGGCAAACTTTTCACGCCGTTTTGCCGCGCTGCCTATGGCATCGCTATTCAATGGACTATCCAATTAGAACGAGTCCTGCTGCGCGATTTATGATTGGAAATTATGAGTGCAGCGAGGAGAAACCTAACATGTTTCAAATGCTAGTATGACAAATCGAGTCTATGCAATAGGGGCGAGGGCGATTTTCGGGCGAAAACGAAGAGAATTTGGCGTGGACGACGAATATCTTGTCGAAACCTTCCGGGTTCGCTACTGATCTGGACCAAGCAAAAACCTGAAAGAATATCCTTGCTCCAATCCGCCATACATCCCGATCACCAAGCCCGCCACATCGCCGTAAAGTCCATTGCCAAGCAAGCAGGGGCCTTGGCCCTCGACTATTTCCTGCGCCGCGATGTATTGACGATTGAAGCCAAAGCCAATCCGCAGGATGTGGTGTCGATTGCCGACCGCAATGTGGAAACGCTGATCCGCGAGCAGATCGCCGTCGCCTTTCCCGATGACGGGATAATGGGCGAAGAACACGCGCCGGTGCCGACAAAAACCGGCTATACGTGGATCATTGATCCTATCGACGGCACCAGCCCTTTCGTGATGGGCCTGCCGGACTGGTGCGTTTCGATTGCCGTGCATGATGGAGAAAAAACCATTGCCAGCGCCATCGATACGCCGCGGGCGCGCGATTTCTATCACGGCGTAAAGGGCGGCGGTGCGTGGCTGAATGACCAGCAGATTTTTGTTGACCCGGTGCGCGGCGTGAAGGACGGGCTGATTGGGATGGGCGCCAATTATCGCATCCCCGAGCACTACATCGTTACGTTCACCCAGCGGCTGATGTCGGCGCGCGGCATGTTCTACCGCAACGGTTCGGGCGCGCTGATGCTGGCCTACGTCGCGGCAGGCCGTCTTGCAGGCTATTTCGAGCCCCACATCAATGCCTGGGATTGCCTTGCGGCTATTCTCCTCATTGAAGAAGCAGGCGGATACGTCATGCCCTATGCCGAGCATGGCGATCTGACCAAGGGCGATGCCATTCTGGCAGCCGCACCCGGTGCCAAGGACGATCTTCTGGCTATGGCCGATGGACTGAAACTGCCGCTTTGAAAAAGGGCGGGGGTCCAGCCACCCGCTTATTCAAAGTTTGGGAATGGTCTTGGGCGGCAACTGCCGCTTCTGGGCCGCGATGCGGAACTGGGCGTTGTTGGCGCCATAGCCGGAATAGCCGCCGCGTCGCTCTACCATTTCAAAGAAGAAGCCTTCCCCATAATTGGGGCTATAGAGCTGGAAATATTCACCGCCATTCTCGTCGCGGTCATACATGATGCCGTTTTCGCGCAGACGTTCGGCAAATTCCGGTTCGAGCCCGAACCGGGCTTCCAGATCGTCATAGTAGTTGCGCGAGATTTCCAGCGGCGCCATCCCATTTTCAGAAAGCGCTTTTGCCGTTGCGAAGATGTCTTCGCTTGCAAAGGCAATGTGCTGAACGGCTGACCCAAAACTCTCCGCAATAAAGCGGCCGGCAAGCGTGCGGCGGTTCTCAGCGCCGTTAAGGGTGATGCGGAGCGAACCGTTCTCGTTTTCGATCGCCTGTGAGCGCACAAGGCCGCCCGGATCCACAACATCGACCATCGGCGTTTTGCCTGTTGCAAAGATCGAGGTGTAAAAGAGCAGCCAGCTCAGCATTTCCTCGTAATTCATGGTCTGGGCCAGGTGGTCGATCCCGGAAAGTCCGGCTGGTTTCGGTGGCGTGTCCCCGGCGTTTACAGGCGTAAATTCGACATCCCAGACCTTTGCGAGTTCAGTGGTTTCATCCAGAAAATAAATCAACCCGCCGCCCACACCGCGGATTGCCGGAATCTGCAATTCCTTCGGCCCGACCGCCTGCTGGTAAGACTGCGCTCCGAGCGCTTGTGCGCGCTCGATGGTCGCCTGCGCATCGGCCACGGTAAGACCGAAAGCGCAAACCGATGTGCCATGTACGGAATAGGCCGCATGCGCGAAGCCCTCACGTTCGGTGTTGATGATGAGGTTGACGCCGGAACTGTCGGCGCCAGGTTGCCGCCAGAGCGTCACGTCCTTGGAGATGTGCTGCCCGGCTTTGGCAAAGCCCAGCCCGCGAAACAATCCGGCAAGTTCGCTGGCTTCGGTTTCGTTGGCGGTGAATTCGACAAAGGCCACGCCCTTGGCCTCGATACGCGGCGGCATGGCGGGAAGCGAAATGGCAAGTTCGGGTTCGCGACGGCGAACGGTATCCATGAGATTGACGAGCGAACGCCAGCCATCGAGCGCAATGGCGCGTGGCGAACCGGCGCGGAATTGGTCGTTGAAGATTTCTAGCGAGATATAGCCATCGAACCCTGTGCTGGCGACCGCCTGCATGAATTCTGGCACCGGCAGATCGCCCTCGCCGGGCATGTTGCGGTAATGGCGGCTCCAATAGAGCAGGTCCATATCCATTTGGGGTGCGTCGGCAAGCTGAACGATGAAAATCTTGTCCGCGGGAATCGAGCGGATCGAATCCGGGTCAAGCTTGCGCGATAGCGTATGGAAGGAATCGAGGGCCAGCCCGACATTGGGATGGTCAGCGCGGCGCACGATTTCCCAGGCATCGCGGTGATCGTTGACGTGACGGCCCCAGGCCAGCGCCTCATAGCAGACCCGTAAATTGCGCTTTGCGGCCCGCTCGCCCAACTCGCGAAAATCGTCGGCAGCGCGGTCGATACCGCCAAGCGCGGCGGGAGAAACGTTGGAGCAAACGAGAACAAGATCGGCGCCCAGATCTTCCATCAGGTCGAATTTGCGCTCGGCCCGGTCGAAGGTTCGGCTGCGCTGGGGCTCGGGCATGCCCTCGAAATCGCGAAACGGCTGGAAAAGCGTAAGCGCGAGGCCGTGGTCGCGCACCATCCGGCCGATGTCGGCAGGTGTTCCATCAAAGGCCAGCAAGTCGTTCTCGAAGATTTCGACGCCATCGAATCCGGCGGCGGCAATTGCAGCGATCTTCTCGCGCAGATCGCCGCTGATCGAAACGGTGGCAATGGACGTTTTCATGTCAGGGCCTTTGGTTTGCAATTGGTCACGATAGAGACGAAATGCCTAAGGCATCGATTTGATGCCCGAGTTGCGCCCGTGCCATATCCATGCCCGTTTGGATCGGCAGGCCGCGTACCTGCGCAGCTTCGAGCAGCCGTGTTATCTCCGGCTTGGTCACAACGTCGGCGACCATCGCACCGGGCGGCAGGTTTGCCGGATCGAAGGGCAGAGGATCGTCCGGCTTCATTCCGAGCGGCGTCGCGTTGACGAGTAGATTCATGGACGCCGCATCGTCTATGCGCGATGACAGCGTAACATCGCTGTAGTGATCACCTAGCGCTTTAACAATTGTGTCGCGCCGCCTCGCATCGGCCTCAATGACCACAAGGCTTGCCACGCCGGCGGCACAGAGCGCCTCGCATATTGAAGCCCCTGCGCCTCCGCCCGCACCAATTACTGCGGCGTGCTTTGCGGTGGGATCGAAGCCGTTGGCTGTCAGCGCTGAAACGAATGCTGCGCCATCGGTCATATCGCCGTGCAATCGGCCCTCGGCGTCTCGCCGCACGGTATTGACCGACCGGCTTAGTCTCGCCCTCGGGGTGAGCGTGTCCATCGCCTCGAATGCCGCCTGCTTGTGCGGAATTGTGATCGAACATCCGCCGCAATTGGACCAATGCCGGAGATTTTCAAAAAACGATCTCGCACCTTGCGGGTCGATCTCTAGCGGGATCATGACCGCATCGATCCCCTTTTCGGCAAAATAGCCGTTTATGAGCGGAGGTGTTTTGACCTGCACAATGGGGTAGCCGATCAGGGGATAAAAGCGTGTCGTGCCGGTTATCGTCATGCGCTCTTTGCCCTGAACTGCCACAGCCTTTTCCATATAGGCGTCTGGCTGATCACAATCAGAAGGAAAAACAGCGTAAGGACCAGCGACAACGGGTTCGTGATGAATTCAAGCAAGAAGCGCCCCGGATCGTCGCGGACCGAAATCATGGCGCGTCTGTAGGAGAGGTCCATCAAGGGGCCAAGGATAATGCCCAGAATGATCGGAGCCACAGGGAAGCCGTAAACCTTGAGGAAATAGCCCACGATCCCGAAGGCCAGCATCCAGTAAACGTCGGTGATACTATTTTGCACCGCGAACGTGCCAACCACCGCCAGAACCACAATCAGCGGCAGGATTATGCCCTTGGGCAATTCCACCATTTTTGCGAACAGCCTGATACCACCCAGTCCGAAAATGAGCAGGAAGATGTTCGCCAGAGTCAGGCTGCCCACAACGAACCAGAATAGGTGTGGCGTTTCCACCATCAGCAACGGACCGGGCCGCAGCCCATGAATGTAAAGTGCGCCGATGATGATTGCCGTCACCGCATCGCCCGGTATGCCCAAAGTCAGCATGGGGATGTAGGCGCCGCCCACTGCAGCGTTGTTGGCCGATTCCGGGGCCACAAGTCCCTCATATGCGCCCTTGCCAAAGGGGCGGGAAGGATTTTTGACCGTTCGCTTGGCCTGATCGTAAGCCATGAGCGATGCGATGTCGCCGCCGGTGCCGGGCAGGGCGCCAATGGTTACGCCGATGGCCGAAGATCGCAGCGATAGTGGAATATATTTCCGGATCAGCGACCATTCCGGCAGCATCCGGCCGATCTTCTGCTTGACCGAGGCGGCGTCGATGGTGCGCATTTGATAGAGCACTTCGGCAACGCCGAAAAAGCCGATCATGGCCGCGACATAGGAAATGCCGCCCATGAGGTTGAAGTTGCCGAACGTGAACCGGGCCTGCGCTGTCATGGGGTCCATGCCGACAAGACCGATCACGACGCCAAGGGCTGCCGCGAATATCCCTTTTGCCAGAGAACTCGACGCAAGCGAACCCACCAGCAGGATGCCGATAATGGCAATCAGCAGATAATCGCGTGGCGCAAACATGAGTGCGAAGCTGGAAATCACCGGCGCTGCAAAGGCCAGCGCAATAATGCCGACAAACCCGCCGATAACGGACATGACCGTGCCAAGCCCGATGGCCTTACCAGCCTCGCCGCGCTGGGCGAGAGGGTAGCCATCCAAAGCCGTTGCGACAGCACTCGGCGCACCGGGAATGTTAAGCAGGATGGCCGTGCGCGAGCCGCCGTAAACGCCTCCCAGAAAAACACCCGCAATAAGAGCCAGGGCGCTGTTGGTGTCCCAGGTGAAGGTGAATGAAATAAGGATCGAGGCCGCCATCGTTACCGACAGGCCCGGAATTGCGCCAACGTAGATGCCGGCAAATGTCCCGATTGCCGTGAGCATAAGAAGGCGCGGGTCGAGCCATGCCATGAAGAAATAGGAGAGGGCGTCCATCAGAGGAAAATCCCGCGTGGCAGGATCACGACAAAGACATAGCGGAACAACAGATAAACGACGGCAATCGCAGCGGCGCTCAGCGCAAGCAGCATGAGGTAACGGCGGCGATAAAGGAACGCCATGCCTGCAAAGAGGAACAGGAAGGACGAAATGACAAAGCCAAGAGGCTGCAGGGCAAAGAGATATGCCGTCATCAAGACGGCAAACACGATAATGCGCGGCGCCAGGACATCGGCAAAGAACATGGTCAGCCAATTGTCCTGGTATTCAGGATTGTTTCTGACGTTGCCCATGACAACGAAAAGCGCGCTTATCACCATGGTGCCGGTGGCGAGCATGGGAAAGATGCCTGCCGTCGACAGGCCTGAAAAGCCCGAAATCGTCCAGGCCTGATAGCCGAGCACAAGGCTGAGAACCAATCCCAGAAAAGCGAATATGATTTCGCCCGGCAGTCTTCCGCGTTCGGTCGAAAGCAGCGGATCGATAGCCGGATTTTCGCTTGGCGATGTCATGGTCGATCTCCTCACCAAAAAAGGTCCGGCGCCCAAGCAAGGGCACCGGGGCAATGCTCTGAGTATTTACGGGCGCGGAATGTTGTAATCTTCCGGCGAGTTTTCTGCGGCGCCGACATCGTAAAGCGCCCAAGTGGTTGCCGACTGCCACTGGTCGAGGAACGCTTGCGCTTCGTCACCGGAAATATTCATCACGATATTGGAGCGTGCAGACATGATGCGGTGGAAATCTTCACCCGCTGCTGCCGTTGCAAAAGCCTCAGTCAGCGTGGTCTTGATGTCGTCGGGTGTGTCCTGACGCACCCAGACGCCATAGAACGGTCCCCATGGCAGCAGGCTTTCCAATTCCGGAAAGTCGTCGGTGATGGGTGGTACGCCCGGCAGCGCATCGACTTCTTCGGTATCAAATACAGCCAGTGCTTTGACCGTTCCGGCAGCGATCAGGTCGGCAGCGGCTGAGGCGCCGACAGGCATGAAGTCGACATGGCCGCCCTGCAGCGCGGTAAGGCCGGGGCCTTCGCCCTCGAAGGGAACTGCCGTAACGTCATAATCGACAACCGAATTCATCATGGCGCCAATGGTGAACGGAATGCCGCCCGGACCGGTCGAGCCCATGCGGATTTCACCCGGACGGCTTTGGGCGTCTTCGATCAGATCGGCCATGCTGTCCCATGGAGCATCCGGTCCGGCGACGATCACGCCGATGCCGCGACCCAGAATATTGACCGGATAAAAATCGCGATAATCGAGATCGGAAAGGCCGGTGACACCGTAAAGCTGGGGGTTTTCTGCGCCGTAGAGCAAGGTATATCCGTCGGCAGGTGCGGTCGCCACATAGGTTGTGGCGATTGCGCCACTGGCGCCTGCACGGTTGAGCATGACGATCGAGGTGCCAAGGGCTTCTTCGGCAGCAGGTGTAACTGCGCGTGCCACGACGTCCGTTGCGCCACCGGCGCCCCACATGATGACACCAAGCACTTCACGCTCAGGGTAATCCTGCGCGAAGGCAACGGAAGCCGTTGCAGCAAAGCCGACAGCGATTACATATTTGCGGATCATAAGTGTTCCTCCCGTAATCCATTTTGAAACTGATAGAATGTATGCCAAGCGGCTGCTCCCCTTGCCGGAAATGTGCGCTCGCTTGCGATCTCCCCAAAAAGTCTTTTCAGCCAGAGTGTTAAGCTAACTCTTTGATCGGCTTGTAACCTCAGTTGGCAGAGCCTCTTGCCATACATGTAAAGAGACATTAGCGAACGGCGAGCGCTAACACAAATACCCATTCTGGCGCTTCATATAACAAGATGTTATGATTTTGGATCGGAATGGGAGTGTTTTTGATGTTGACCTTGCGCCAGATCGAAATTGTGCGCGCCATTATGGTGGCCGGGTCCATTGCGGGAGCCGCCAAACTGCTCAATGTGTCCCAACCGGGCATTAGCCGGACAATGAAGCACATCGAAGCCAGCATTGGTATCAAGCTGTTCGTAAAGCGGTCAGGGCGCTACACGCCATCGGAAGAAGCGCAAGGGGTATTCAGGCAGATCAACGATGTGCATCGCAAGGTCGATGACCTGCAGATCATGCTGACAAAGCTCAATCGCGGACATGATGTGGAATTGAGCATCGGCTCGGTGCCCTCGCTTGCGCAGGTCATGGTGCCCCGCGCAGTCGTGGCAATGCAAAAGCTTTATCCCGAACTGCATTTCAATATCGAACTGCTCAAGATCGAAGAAGCGATTGACTACCTTATGCTCGAGCGCGGAGAGGTGATTTTCATGAGCTACCGGCTCGATCATCCGTCTATCGTGTTCGAGCCGTTATCCCGTGGCAAGCTCGTGTTCATCGCGCCGCCCAGCCATGCGGAGGCAGGGCGTGACAGCATCTCCGTACGGGAGATTGCGCGCTATCCGCTCATCGGGATCGACCCCAACGACCCTTACGGGCGGATCATGGCTGACCTGTTCCGGCAGCACGGTCTGCAAATGAATATCCCTATAAAGGCACGTTTCGGAACCACGGTCGCCGCGCTTGTCGAACGGCAGGCGGGCGTGGCCGTGCTGGATTCCTTTTCGATTGCCGGGATGCGCAATGACAGGCTCCGGGTCATCCCGATCAAGGAGGACACGCATTTCCAAACCTATGTTGCTACCCGGCGGGACACCGCACTTTCAGGCTTCGCCGAGCGCTTTATTGAAACGACCAGAGGAATAATGGACCGGCATCTGGATTAGTTTGTCGGATAGAACTCGCTAATTTCGATCTTTTCGCCGGTGCGGGCGGCTTCCGAAACCGCCAGCGTTGCAGCAAGCGTACGAACGCCGTCTTCCACAGGCTGCCGCGATTGCACCTTGCCCTCGATAGCGTCCCGGAAATGGTTCAGTTGCGCGACATAGGGATCGATCCGCTGGGTGAAGATCGATCTGGAGAGCACGGGTTCGTTCCAGTTCTGCACGCCGTTAGCTTGGGTCCAGCGAACAACCTCGGGATATTCCAGCGCTCCATGCGAGCCCAGAAAACGATAGCTCGATTGGCCAGAGAAGGGGAATTCCACCGACTCGCCCACGCCTTGCTCGGTGGTCCAGGGCGACACCGCACTATCGGACAAAAGGAAGGTGCCAAGCGCGCCGCTTTCAAACTCGATCAGCAGCGCGGCCGTGTCCTCGACAGCAAAGCCCCGGCGAGTGCTTGATGCCACCGCACTGACGGAGGCAATTTCACCTGCCGTAAAGCGAAGAAAGTCAATTTCATGGATGAGATTGATAAGGATAACGCCGCCGCCCGGCTGGGAGCGCCAGGGCGCGGCATCGAAATAGGATCGGGGCTTATGCGTTGCCCAGACCCCGGAGACTCCGACCAGGGAGCCAAATTCCGGGCGGGCCATTTCTGCCTTGAGCACATCGGCCTGATGATGGTGCCTGCGGTGATGGCCGACCAGCGTTTTGATGCCTGACTTCGATACGGCCTCTATCAGCGCGTTTGCTGAGGCAAGGCTGTCGGTCACAGGCTTTTCTATGATCGTGTGAATGCCCGCTTCTGCGCAAGCGATGCCCATATCCGCGTGAAGTTGGTTGGGTGAGGCTATGATTACGCAATCAAGATCCTGTTGTGCCAGAAGTTCCTTGTAGTCGGTGAATACTGCGACACCGGGAAAATCTCTGGACACAGCCTCCACCGCCATGTCGGCAATGCCTGTCAGATTGAAATCGGGATGTGCTTTGATTCGCGCAATGTGCTTGCGACCAATCAGACCCGCGCCAATTACGCCGATACTGAGCATGGAATCCTCCCATAATGTTCTAGTTGGTACATTTTTCTTTTCGCGCAGCCTACACCGTGCGATCCGCATATTCGATATGTTTTTGCGCTAATTGTACGAGAAAGTCGCCAGGCAATGAACGTGCCAATATGGTCTTGAAAATGTACCAAACCGAACGTTTATTGGGTATATTGCCTTGCGAATGGTTCGCCGTGCGGCGATAAAGGAGGCACAGGAAGCGGCAATCGAGGCAAGATGAACGATCAAGGCATGGCCACGCAGGGCGGAAGCAAGCGCAAATACGTGCGTTTGAAAGCAACAAACGATCCTGATGAAACGCGCGCCGACATTCTGGCTGTCGCGCAGGAGCAGTTTGCGCGCCACGGTTATGCCGGCACCACAATCGACTCCATCGCCGCAAAAACCAAGCGCTCCAAGCGCATGATCTATTATTACTTTTCTTCAAAGCCCAAGCTCTACAAGGCCGTTCTGGAAAATGCCTATAGGGGCATTCGCGTGGCTGAAGAGAGCATTCGCCTCGATGAGGACGATCCGCGGCAGTCGATCAAGAACCTTGTTGAGTTCTGTTTCGATTATCACTTCGAGCGGCCATCCTTTGTGAAGATGGTCATGGGTGAAAACCTTAACGATGCCCGGTTCGTATCGGCTTCCGACGAGATCAAGAATCTTCATTTTCCGCTGACGCAGCGGATCGAGAAATGTTTGAGAAAAGGTTACGAGAACGGCTATTTCGGCCGCACATGTACCGCCGTTGAAATGCATATGACGATTACCGCATTGAGCTTTTTCAATGTGTCGAACCAGGCAACCTTTTCTGCCATTTTCGATATCGATATGAAATCGCCTGCCGTTTGCCGCGCCCGTAAACAGGAGATCCTGCTGGCGGTATTAGGCAGGCTCGATACGAAACTCGACGATGGGTTTTCTACCGAGTATCGCTAAAAACGGCCAAGAAGGACTGATGCGCCTGCATGGCCACGGGCAATGCAATCGGGTGCTGGTGTGTCGAGCATTGGCGTTTCCACACCCCATTGCAGGCCTTGAAGATCGGCCAGATGCTCAACAAGTTCTTTCAGGGGTAATTCGCCATCGCCAGGCGCAAATCGGTTCTGGCGCGCTTCAAAGATAACGGCCTCATCGCCGGAAGGTATCGGGCCCCTGCCATCGCAAAGCTGTATCGATCCGATCAGCGACCGGTCGATTGACTTGAGCGTTTCGATACTGCCTCCGGAACGGAAAAGGTGCAGCGCGTCGAGCAATATGCGGCCATTTCCAGCATTGGCGTCGGTGACGATCTCGGCGGACTGCTCCAGCGTGCCGATGGCACGCCAGCGCATGAACTCCAGATCCACGCGCATGGCGAAGGTTCGGGCTTGCTCGCAAAGAGCGGCAAAATTGTCTGTCAGTCGGCTTCTGTCTTCATCGTCGCCCGATACATTGAGCGTGGCCGCGCCTAGCGCCTGACCGGCCTCCAGCAAATAGAGATAATCGGTTGCAGCAAAGCCGGGCCCAATCGATACAATCTCAATATCGTGGATGCGGATCCCCTCGCCGTCGAGCACAGCCTTCAATTCCGCGAAGTCTGGTGTTCCAGGCACCGAATAGTACTCGATAGCCCCTGGCGCCGCCGGATGCAGCCGCAAGCCGACCTTGGCGAAGCCAGCTTTTGCTGCGGCCTGCACAAGGGCAGGGGGCGGCAGGTCTAGCGCCGTGAGATGAGCAAGCGCGAGAGGAAACATCAATAGGTCGCCCGGCCGCCGGAAAGATCGAACACGAAACCGGTGGTGAAGGTACACTCTGGACCAACGATAAAGCCGACCATCGATGCGATTTCCTCGACTTGCAGGAAGCGGCCCATCGGGATTTTCGCTTTCGATGCGCGGATATGCTCTTCGGTCATTTCGGAAAAGAGCTCTGTCTCGACCATCGCTGGCGCGATGCAGTTCAGATAGACATTGTCTTGTGCCAGTTCCTTGGCTGCGGCCTTGGTGAAGCCGATCACACCAGCTTTCGCGGCCGAATAGCCGGAGATGAACTGGACCCCTTCCTTGCCCGCCATCGAAGCCACATTGACGATGCGTCCTCCACCCTTTTCGCGCATGTGATTAATCGCGGTCCGGCAGCAGTAAAATACGGCCGTGAGATCGATCGCAATAACCCGGTCCCAATCCTCAAGGCTGTATTCCCAACTCGGCGTTACCGGGCCGTTGATCCCGGCGTTGTTGACCATGATGTCGACCCGGCCAAACTCATCGACGTCGGCAGCAAACCCATTGGTCACGCTCTCGAAGTTGGAAACGTCGACGGCGCGCAGCGCACCGGGCGTAAAACCAGCTTTATCCCTGTCGAAAAGATCGGGGTTGATGTCCCATATCGAAACCCGTGCGCCCAGCGCGTCCAGTTTTCTCGCTATGGCGAGTCCGATGCCACGTGCGCCGCCGGTAACAATGGCAATCTGGCCTTCCAATGGCTTGTGCATGGTAGATATCCTTTTATTGGGCTGTGGCGCCAATCATCGTCAAAACGAAGATGAGGGCGCTGATTGTGAAAAATGCGGCGACTGTAGCTACCAGCATGCTGGTCGCGCACAAGGCATCCAGCCCGTAGCGCAAGCCAAGAATTGGATAGATCGAAAGCATGGGCACGCTTGCGAACAAGACCCCGGCAATCATCATTTCGTTTGGTATGCCCGGCATGAACCAAAGTGCTGTAAAAACAAGCAGAGGATGGAGCAGCAATTTGCCGGACACGATCTTGGATACGTCGCCGGCCATTCCCTTGAGCGGCAATCCGACCAGCGTTCCGCCGATCACGAACAGCGCGGCCGGCGCGGCGACGGATGCGAGCATGTTGACCGAAACTGTGATCGGCTCAGGCAGGTCAAAGCCAACCATCGATACAATCGCGCCTAGCAGCATGGCAATGATTATCGGATTGCGGGCCAACCTTTGTGCCGTATCGGAGAGCATGGCGATCCAGCGCCTATTCTTGCCTGAGCCGGCTTCCGCCAAGGCGAGAGCCAGTGGCATCATCAGAACGTTCTCTACGATCATGCACTGAACCAGGATAGAGGCGGCCTGCTCGCCCAGAACGCCCGCCGCGACCGGATAGCCGATAAAGGCGCTGTTGGAGAGCGATACGCCAAGCCCCATGATCGCTGCAGTGGAAAGGTCCTTTTTCAGAACCGCGCGCGCAATGAACAGGCCGAAAAAGAAGACCGCCAATGAGCCGAGTGTATATGCGGCGATAAAGCCGGGATTGAAAACCTCATAGACCGGACGGCTGGAAACCGTCCTGAACACCACAGCCGGTACTGCAAAGTGCAGAACGAAAAGGCTCAGCGGACGCATGTCGGGCTTGGAAAGAACCTTGCCTCGCACAGCGCCGAAACCAAGCCCGATCAGAATGAAGATCGGGCCTGTTATGGTGAGGATGCTGAGCATTTTTCAGGATCAGGCCAGTTTACCAGCCAGCTCCTTGCAACGCGCGATGTCGTCTGCGTCGGTGAATGAAACCAGCGGTGCGCGGACACGAGCCCATTCGGGGTCGCCGGTCTGAGCAACCATCGCAACCTTGAGGCCAGGAACGATTGGGCGCGACAGAATGACGTCGAGCGCTTCATCGATAACCGCCTCATGGGTGCCCTCGACAAGCTTCGCCATGGTTTGGGGCGCAAGATTGGCCAGACCGCTGATCGAGCCGCTGGCGCCCAGTTTGATGGCCTGTGCGAGATAGCCTTCGTGGCCAACCAGAATGGCAAGATCGGGATGGGTTTTGATAAAGGCCTGTGTCTGGTCCCAGTCGCCCGAGCTATCCTTTACCCCGCCAATTGCATCCGGGTAGCGCTGGCGCAAATGGGAGACGAGTTCAGGGGTAATAGTGACGGCCGTGAGGCTGGGGATGTTATAGACGATGATGTCGCGCACACCTTCGCCGGCCCGGTCGAAGACCTCGCAGAACCAGTTGAAGACACCTTCCTCGCTCGGCCCCTTGAAATAAAAGGGAGGCGTCAAAAGAATTGCGGCGCAACCGGCATCGAGTGCCGCGCGAACATGATCGCCTGCATCCTGGGAGGAGGGGCCATAGACGCATTCGACAATCTTGTCGGCCGGAACACCATGCTTGGCAAACTCGGCATAAAGCGGAGCGCGTTCAGCGCGTGAAAGCGAAATGCCTTCGCCTGTCGTGCCAAAAGCCGTCACGGCTTTCACGCCCGAAGCCAGCAGATTGCTCGCATGGCTGCCAAAACGCTGCCAGTCGATGGCGCCGGCCTTGGTGAAAGGCGTGAGCATGGCACAGCTCAGCCCAAGAATTTCGCGCAGCCGTACAGGCTTGGACGGCGTATTGGAAGTAGTCGACATGGATTTATCCTTGGTATCCAAATTGTCTTGGCAGCCACAACACGAGGTCGGGGCTGAGGATCATGACCGCCAGCGCACCGAGCAACGCAAAGAAGAACGGCCAGATGGCACCGATGATCCGGCCCAATGGAATGCCCGTTACCCCGTTGATAACGAAGAGTAAAATCCCATAGGGCGGTGTGATCAGGCCGATCATGCAGTTTACCACAGCCACAACCCCGAAATGCACGAGATCTATGCCCAGCAAGCGGCAGGCCGGGATAAACAATGGCAGGATGATCAGGATGATCGTCGTTGCATCCAGCAGGCAGCCAAGCACAAGCAGAAGAATATTGACTGCCAGAAGAAAGACGAGCGGATGAATGTCGAGATCTGCCAGGAGGCCGGAAATCTGGGCCGGAATGTTTTCGCTCGCCACGATGTAGTTAAAGATCAGGGCTGCGCCAATGATCAGACCCACCGAGGCCGCGTCGCGGGCGCTGTTGGCCATGAGGTTGTAAAGCGCGCGCCACGACAGGGCGCGATATACGAGCGCCGCCAGAACAAGCGCATAGGCTGCTGCTACCGCTGCCGCTTCTGTGGGTGTCGTGGCGCCGCCATAAATGCCGTAGAGCAGAATGGCCGGCATCAAGAGAGCAGGGAAGGCGCGGAACGTGACGCGCGGGAATTCGCGAAGTGGTACCGGATCTTCCAGCGCGAACTGGCGTTTGTGAGAAATATAGGCGTTCATCGTCATGATAACGCCGCCCATCAGCAGTCCCGGAACAATGCCGGCAAGGAAGAGGTAGCCAATTGACGTATCGGAAACCAGCGCATACATCACCATCGGGATCGATGGCGGAATGATGGGGCCAATCGTCGCCGACGCGGCAGTGATCGCAGCGGCATAGCCCGGAGCGTAGCGCCCGGCTTTGGTCATCATGTCGATGATAATTTTGCCGATACCGGCTGCGTCGGCGACCGCCGAGCCGGACATGCCCGAGAAGATGAGCGAGGCGACGACGTTTACGTGTCCGAGCCCGCCCCGGAACCGGCCCACAAGCGCAATACAGAAATTTAGCAGCCGCTCCGACACGGTGCCGGCGTTCATGATATTGGCAGCGACGATAAATAACGGCACCGCAAGAATGATGAAGCTCGAATAGATTCCTTGCAGGATCTGCTCTGCTGCAAGACCAAGATCCTGGCCGCGCATGAACAGATAGACAACGGCGCTGACGATCATGGACAGCCCGATCGGCGTGCCGATTGCTGCCAGGCAGAGCAAGGTCAGCAGGCAGAGAAAAAACGGTAAGGTCATACTTTCGGCTCCGGCCCGGCATCTGCATCGGGGTCAGCGCCGCGGACCAGGGAAAAGGCCCGCAAGCTATAGCGCGCGATGATCGCAACGGCAAAAATCAGATAGACGGAAAAGACAATATCAAGACGTATACGCAGGGACGAACTGCGCCGGATCGACATGAACTCAACATAGTCATAGGTTGCGGGAAGTGAAGCGACGAAGCCAGCTACAAGCGCCACGGCCGAAACCAGCGCGAAAATGCGCCGGACTTTCTGGCTGACGGCCAAGTATAGAATGTCGAAGCTGATATGGTCCCGGTCCTTCAGCATGAAGGCTGCGCCCCAGAAAACCAGCCATAGCCACATGGTCAGGGTGATTTCCTGTGTCCACCCCAACGGGTTTCTCATCACGTATCGGAAAAAGATCTGCAGTATGAACGACAGGAACATGACGGTGAGCATTGCCACCGCCACGTCCGTTGCTCTGTTCTGCAGCCAATTGGAAATGGACCGCAGCTTCATGTCTTATTCTTCGCCGGGAACCGCGTTAACCCGATCTACCATGCCTTCAGGCCAGTCCTGAGCATACTGGCTATCAAGGTAAAGGGCCTGTACGTGGCTGCGGAACGCATCGACGTCAGGCGTGTAAACACGAAGCCCTTGGGATTCAAAGTACGTTGCCAACTCGTTTTCAAGTCCGCTCTGACGTACGTAGATCTCTTCCGCTGCGTCATAGGCAGCCTGCTGCATGACGTCCTGCTGTTCCGGCGTAAAGCTGTTCCAGACATCGGCACTGATCGAAAGGAAGTTCATGTCCACAAGGTGGCTGGTCAGAACGATCTGGTCGGTGACTTCATAAAAGCGGGAGTCACGTACAGTTGGCAGGGGGTTGTCCTGCCCATCGATGGCGCCGGTCTGCAGTGCGGTGTAAACTTCGCCAAAAGCCATAGGCACCGGATTTGCGCCGAGGGCCCGCCCCAGGAACTGCCAGGAGTCGGCGTCGGGCATGCGCAGGATGACACCGGAAAGATCTTCTGGTGTAGTCACCTCACGGTCGCCACGCAGGTTTACGTGGCGCTGGCCGAGATAAATCACGGTGAGCAGTTTGATGCCCATCGCGTCCTCGACAATTTGGTACATTTCCTCGCCAATATCACTCTGGAACACGTTGATCTGGTGGCGACCGTCACGCATCAGATAACCGGAGGTGAACATGCTCCACTCGGGGAAGTAGTTGGAGAGCTCCTGCGCCGAGGTGATCGACATTTCGAGGTTGCCGCGAGCAATGGCTTCAAGTTCGGTGCCCTGGCGGAAAAGCGTCCCGTTATAGTGTGGCTCATAGGTCGCGAAGTCCGCGATAGCCGGCGCGAAGATTTCTTCGATCACGACCGAGCGGACGTCGGTTGGGGTTTGCACTGCGGACATGCGCAGGGTGACGGTATCCGCAAAGGCAGGCAGAGCTGTGCCTGCGACAGCGGCGGAAAGGGCCAGGCCAGCGGCGGAAGCCATCAGTCCACGGCGGGTAAAAGCAAATGACATAAGCAATGTCCTCCCGGTTCTAAATCTGCGCCTCGCATTCGGCGCGCTCCTCGTTACTCACAATCCACAATAATCACCGCTATGTCTATCGACCTCCCCGGCGCCTGGGCGTGAGCATTACTGATCATCATGCCTCTAGGCGATGCACAATGTTCATTATCGAACATTCGTAACGATAGGCGCGTGCTATGTCAACAGTGCATGGTTCTGCCTGGTTTTTACGTAACATATTGATATATATATTAAAAAATGTTAGTGAAAGAAATAACCCGCAAGCGAAGCGCTTGCGGGTTACGGTAATTTCTAAAGCAAAATTGTTCGGAGTCGTACAGACTGTAACCGCTATTGAGCAGCCACGACCTTTTGGCGCTGTGCGCCCAGCCCTTCGATGCCGAGCGTCATCACCTGTCCGGGCTTGAGGTAGATCGGCTCGGGCTTCTGGCCCATGCCAACGCCTGGAGGTGTGCCGGTGGAGATGATGTCGCCCGGCTGCAGGCTCATGAACTGGCTGAGATAGGAAACGATCTTTTCAACCGTAAACACCATGGTCGCCGTTGTGCCATCCTGATAGCGCTTGCCATCGACCTCCAGCCAGAGCTTGAGGTTCTGCGGATCGGTAACTTCGTCCGCCGTCACGAGCCAGGGGCCGATAGGGCCGAACGTATCGCAGCCCTTGCCTTTGTCCCAGGTGCCGCTGCGCTCGATCTGGAACTCGCGTTCGGACACGTCATTGACAACGCAATAGCCTGCCACATGCGAGAGGGCGTCCTTTTCCGCGATATAGCGACCCGGCTTGCCGATCACGACACCGAGTTCGACTTCCCAATCGGTTTTCTTTGAGCCGCGCGGGATTTCAACATCATCATCGGGGCCGACGATCGCGCTGGTCCACTTGTTGAACACCACCGGTTCAGGCGGAACAGGAAGGCCGGATTCTTCGGCATGGTCGGCATAGTTCAGGCCAATGCAGATGAATTTTCCGACTTGGCCCACGCAGGGGCCAACGCGCAAGCCGCCTTGCGGCTTGCCCTCGACAAGCGGAAGGCTCGCCGGATCGATTGCTTGCAGCTTCGCAAGCCCTTCAGGAGTGAGTGCGTCGCCGGAAATATCGGCAACGATACCGGAAAGGTCGCGCACATTGCCGTCAGCATCGAGCAGGCCTGGCTTTTCCGAGCCCTTGGCCCCGTAGCGAAGCAGTTTCATATGTTTCTTCCTCAGAACATTTTCAGATGATGTGAAATCGAGCGTCGATCGTGTCAGATGGTCCAGCCGCCATCGATATTGAGCGCTTGTCCGGTCGTATAGGTGGCCGTAGCCAAATACAGTACCAGTTCGGCGATTTCTTCGGGTGTGCCGATCCGTCCTATGGGCTGACGTGCAACGAATGCAGCGCGCGCCTGCTCATAGTCGCCTTGCGCCCGCAATCGCTCCTGCAGGCTCGGGGAATCCACCGTGCCGGGGCAGATCGCGTTGCACCGAATCCCCTGCGCCACATAGTCAGCGGCAATAGCCTTGGTCATGCCGATAACAGCGGCCTTTGTGGTGCCATAGATGAACCGGTTCGGCACGCCTTTAACCGACGAGGCCACTGAGGACATGTTGATGATCGTGCCGTCGCCATGTTCGAGCATGGCAGGCAGAAACGCCTTTATGGTGCGGATCATGGCCTTGACGTTGAGGTCATAGGCAAATTCGATATCGGCATCGGGGCACTCCAATATTGTGCCGCCGTGAACCACGCCCGCACAATTGAAGAGAATGTCGATCCGGCCGATTTCACTGGCAGCAGCGGCAACATCTTGTGCGCTCAGGACATCGAGCTTGCGCGTTGTCACATTTACAATGCCTTCAAGCTCGGCGAGAGCGGCAGTATTGATGTCGGTGGCAATGACACGCGCACCTTCCTGCGCCAATCGTTCGACCGAAGCGCGGCCGATTCCCTGCGCCGCGGCCGTTATCAAGGCTGTTTTGCCCTCAAGTCTTCCCATCTTTTATGCCTTTGACTGTGAACTGGTTCGCGCACCAGCGTAAAACAACCGCGATATTGTAAGGAGAATGACAGCCAAATTCGCACAGACCGTCAGCCTGAAAGATTTGCCTGTGCCTGCACGATCGATGCTCCTCCCGAATGCGGCGCGCGATGACTTTACACTGTTGTGCATATATGAAACTTTAATTCGTATGTAATCATGACATGTTAGTGCCGTCAACGCTGCAACTCTATAGGGCGGTGCAAAAGCAACAAGTGTCAAACCGGGAGGGGAAATATGCGCATTCTCGATACGCATCTGCATCTGATCTATCGCGATAGGATTTCCTATCCATGGGTCAAGGGAGCAGGGGGTCTGGATAATGACTTCACGCTCGAGAGCTATCTGGCCGAGGCACGCGGGCTGGACATTGAGTCGGCGCTGCATATGGAAGTCGATGTGGCTGAAAGCGACATCGAAGCCGAAACTGCCTTTGTGACAGGCATTGACCCATTCGTCGTCGGCGCAATTTCGTCGGCTCGGCCTGAGAATAAGGACTTTCCTGCACAACTCGAACGCCTGATGGAAATCGGGAATGTAAAGGGTATTCGTCGCGTATTGCATGTGGTGCCTGATGAAGTATCGCAAACGCGGCTTTTCGTGGAAAATCTGACGCATCTGAAGCGTCACGATCTGAGCTTTGATCTATGCCTCCTGGCCCGGCAATTACCCTTGGGCATGGCGCTGGCCGACGCGCATCCCGACACCCAGTTCATTCTCGACCATTGCGGTGTGCCCGATGTCGAAGCGCAAGCGCTCGATCCGTGGAGGGCCTACATCACCGACATGGCGCGCCGCCCCAATGTCGCTGCCAAGATTTCTGGCGTCATCGCCTATGCTGGCAAGGATTGGAGCGTTGAAACGCTACGCCCCTTTGTCGAACACGTAATCGAGGCGTTCGGCTGGGACCGTGTGGTCTGGGGCAGTGACCATCCGGTCTGCACCACCACAGCGTCGCTGACGGACTGGGTTACGGCCACGCGGCAACTGATTGCCGGTGCATCGGAGGATGAGCAGGCCAAGCTGCTGCATCGCAACGCTGAGCGGATATATCGCATTAACCCATAGCACGCCGTCGCTAGCCAGACGGGGAAAGCTCGCTTCAACGATCTGGTTTAACCCAGTTTCACTGTCATTACCGTCCACCATGCCCTCTGGAAAGGGGGTGACGCGTTCGGGGTTGATCAGCGCGTAACAAAGCGCACTTGCACAGCAAGGCGATGGCCACCCAGCTCAGGGTGGCCATGCGGCAATTGCGGAACCTTGTCAGTCTTGAACGCCATAAATGCTGGCAATATCGTCCAGCATGAGGTTGGCGGCGATCACGCCGCCGGCGGTATTCCAGATGGCGTCCGATACCGGATGTACGTTCCCATTCTTGACAACATCCAGGGCAAGCCAGAGCGGATCGTTCAGCCAGTCCTGCGCCTGGGCATTGCCTTCATCGTTGCCGGTTTCATAAACGTAGTAGAACAGTCGGTCGCCTTCGAGTTCGGGAATGCGCTCCTTTGTAATCGCATCGGCAAACTCTTCCTTGTCCTGGGTTTGAGGCCTTGCAAAACCAAGCTGCCTGAGCGCGAGACCGGCAAAGGTGTCGTTGTAATACATGCGGGTCTGGCCGGACATGAAGCGCGCCAGTGAGATCTCTTCTTCGAGGCTTTCGCCGAGAGCTTCGGACAGATCGGCAATACGGGCATCATATCGGGCGAGAACCGCCGCGCCGTCCTCCGACTTTCCGAGCGCTTCCGCATATAGGGTGAAGTTGATCCGCCAGTCGCCGCGCAACCGCTCTGAGACAACTGTGGGTGCAATCGCCGAAAGCTGCTCATAGATGCCTTCCTGACGCGACATGTTGGCGAGAATCAGGTCCGGTTCGAGTGCTGCCAGCAATTCAAGATTGACCGCCGATTCCTCGCCGAGAACCATAACATCGGCCATCGCCTCGGCGATGTGATCGTACCAGGGATCGCCCAGCCATGACCGCACGGCGCCGACAGGGGTAATGCCAAGTGCAAGAACCGCTTCGGTTCCCTCGTTGGTCAAAACCACAACGCGCTGCGGATTGTCCGGGACGTCAGTGATTCCCATTGCATGGGATACTTCATGCGCCTGTAACGCAGAAGGCAACATAAGAGCGGCCAGCGCAAGCCCGGCAAGAGTAAAGCGGAAGTTGAGCATCGGAGCACCTTTAACTTGACATTGTTAGTCAGAAAATGATTTGCAGATGCACCCATTAAATGGTGAGTGTCAATATCCACTTTAAGGTTCGCCCGTGACCACCATAGCTTTGACCGCGCACGCCGCTCCCGATCGCACCTTTCGGATGCCAGTCATCTATGTAGCGCTTTCGGCAATGCTTGCGCTTGCCATTGCGGCCAGCCTGATGATCGGTCTCAAAGCCTATTCACCGCTTCAGATATGGACAGCATTCAGTCGGCCCGATGCCAGCGAGGCTGCCATTGTCATTACCAATCTGCGATTGCCCCGTGCGCTTATGGCTCCATTGGTCGGAGCGGCTTTGGGAATGGCGGGGGTTGTCGTCCAGACGCTTGCCCGCAACCGCATCGCTTCACCCGATACCTTGGGACTCAATGCAGGTGCATCGCTGGCTGTCGTTCTTGCGAGCTTTGCCTTGGGGGTGACGTCCCTTCCTGGACTTTCGCTTGCGGCGGCGCTTGGCGCGCTGGCCGCGGGATTGCTGGTTTTTGGAATTGCAGCCGGGGCAGGCGGCCTTTCGCCCGTCAAGATCGTTCTGGTCGGTGTCACCATTGCGGGGCTGGGGCATGCGTTTGTCGAGGTCATCCTGACGACCCGCGAAGCCGTCTTCGAGCAGCTTTTGTTCTGGTTGGCCGGGGCCGTCGTCGATAGGCCGATCTCACTTGTTGCCAACGGCATCCCTTTTGTCGCCGCCGGGGCCGTTCTGGCCGCAATTTTAGCTCCGGCGCTTGACGCTTTACAGGCCGATGACACGACAGCGGCGGGCGTGGGGGTGCCGCTGGGGCTTGTTCGGGCAGGGGCCTTCGTTGCCATTTCCCTTTTGACGGGCGCGGCTGTCGCGATGGCAGGGCCGGTTAGTTTCGTGGGACTCGTTGTGCCTCATGCCGCGCGCCACCTTGCAGGGTTGCGGCACCGCCGCCAACTGATCGTGGCAGCGCTCGTTGGCGCGATCTATGTCACACTGGCCGACATTGCTGCGCGGTTCGTGATCTATCCTTCGGAAGCGCCGGTGGGCGCTATCACCGCCGTTGTCGGCGGTATCGTGCTTCTTGCGCTTTTGAAGAGGCGTGCGGCATGATAAGTCTCGCTCATCCCGGCGCCCGAATGCCACTACTGCTTTCGACACTATTGCTGCTTTTCTTGGCAAGCCTCGTGCTCGGGGTCGCGTTCGGTTCCACTTGGATACCGCCCGAACAGGTTGCCCTAACCTTTGCGGGACTCGGCGAAAGAACGCAGACGATCATCATCATGAATCTGCGGTTGCCGCGTGTCGTTTTGGCGGCTTTGGCCGGAGGCGCCGTTGCGGCTGCCGGTTTCCTGCTTCAGCGGATCACGCGCAACGAACTGGCATCGCCCGCGGTTCTGGGGGTAATCGATGGTGCCGCACTTGGCGTCGTGCTGATGCTGACCCTGTTTTCCAACGAGAGCAACCAGCTCTCGATCCCCATTACATATCAGCCGCTCGCAGCGGCTTTGGGCGCCATTGCAGCGATCAGCCTGGTTTTTGGCCTGGCAGGAAGACAATCGGTATCCGCTATTAGACTGCTCTTGTTCGGCATTGCCATCGCCGCCATCGCCAAGGCAATAACCGTAGTGCTGATGATTGTCGGGCCGATTTACCGGACCACACAAGCAGCCCGCTGGATTGCGGGTGCTGTCAATGAGGCAAGCTGGAACGAAATCCATATCGTTACAGCCGTTCTCATCCCGGTCCTCATACTCGTTCTCATTGCAATCCGGAGCCTGCCCCCAGCAGACCTTGACGAAAGCTCAGCGCGTAGCGTCGGGCTTGATCTGCCCGTTTACCGCCTCGGCATTTTTGCTCTCGCAGCCCTTCTCACGGCATGTGCCGTGGCCTTTGTCGGCGGCATTGGCTTTATCGGGTTGATTGCCCCGCATCTGGCGCGATTGATGGTGGGACGCAATGTTTACGCTTCACTCCTGGGCAGTATTCTTATTGGCGCCATTATGCTGATCGGTGCCGATCTCGTTGTCCGCGTGCTGTTCACTCCGCTTGAAGTGCCGGCGGGTACAGTGACTGCAATCGTGGGCGCTCCCTATTTCCTTTATCTTCTCATGCGCAGTCAGGCTCACAATGGGTGATTTGACCAAGACTTCCGTTCATATTGATAAGTTGTCGCTAAGCTACGATCAGACGACAGTCATCGACGCTTTGTCGCTGCCCATTGAAGAAGGCAAGATCACCGTGCTGGCAGGCCCGAACGGCTGCGGCAAGTCGACATTGTTGCGCGCCATCCGGCGGCTTCACAGGCCACAGGCGGGGCGGCTGCTTATCGATGACATCGATATCGCGCGCATCGGGCACAAGGCTCTGGCGCGGCAGATCGGATTGCTGGCTCAAAGTCCGTCGGCGCCCGAAGACATGACTGTAGAAGATCTTGTGCGTCTGGGGCGTTATCCGCATCAGTCGATGCTGCAGCCTTGGAATGCGCTGGATGGCGAAGCGATTGCCCGCGCGATGGATGGCACCGGCGTCAGCCATTTGCGGCATCGGCGTATTGGTTCACTGTCCGGTGGGCAGCTCCAGCGCGTCTGGATTGCAATGGTCTTGGCGCAGGAAACGGGCATTGTCTGCCTTGACGAGCCAGTCAATCACCTGGACATGGCCCATCAGATCGAGTGCCTAAAGCTCGTTGCCCATCTCAATGCACTTTATGGGCGCACGATCATCCTGGTGCTTCATGATCTCAACCTTGCGGCGCGCCATGCAGATACGCTCGTGTTCATGAAGGAGGGCAGGATGGTTGCGAGAGGCGCGCCCGGCGTTCTTATGAACGAAGAAACGATTGCAGACGTGTTCGGAATTAGCGCGCGCGTCATTACCGATCCCGTCCACCAACGGCCGCTCTGCATTCCCGTCTATTAATCCGGATTTGCTCCAGGCGCGTCCCGTTCAGTCGCCCAGAGGCTGCGGGCCGGTCCGGCCATGATATGCCGTTAATGACGCCCGCAGCCGACGAAGGTTTTCGCTGGTGTGTTCCGGCCGGTCGCGAGCTACGGCAAGCGCCAGGGCATCAAGGATGATCATGAAGGCGTAGCGGATGGCGGTCGGCTTGAATATATCGGGATCTTCGGGCAGATGAATGGTTATCGGGATGTCAACCGCAGCTGCCAGTCGAGAGCCCGAATGGGTGATGGCGATGGTTGCAGCGCCGTAGCTGCGGGCAATCTTGGCAGCACTTATAACAGAGTCGGTCTCGCCAACCGCGGAAAATAGCAACAATACATCCGCGTTGCCAAGCGTGGCAGCGCGCATCTGCATAATGTAGCTATCATTTACGCAACTGGCGATAACACCCAGCCGGAATAAGCGATTGGCCGCTTCGGCCGCGGCCATCGAAGATCCTCCACCAAGCCCGGCAGTTACCAATTGCCGGCAATCGAGGATTGCTGTCTTTGCCGCTTCCATCTGTGCATGGTCGAGTTGCTTTCGCATGACATTGGCCGACGCATAAATGCCCGAGAGCACATTATCTATGGCTGCTTCGGTTCCGGTCGGATGATGACTGAGATTGGCATCGAGATATTGCAGGCTGACGGCGAGATTCTGAGCCAGGCGCAGTTTGAACTCGCGGAATCCATCACAGCCAAGCGAGCGGCAAAATCTCACGACAGTCGGCGTGCTAACTCCGGCCAAGCCAGCAAGTTGGGCAATCGTCATGGTACTGACATCGCCCAGATGTGTCTTAACATAGTCGGCGACCTTTTGTTCGCGCGCCGGCAGTTTGCCGTCGCGGCGCTCTAGAGCAGAGATGACGTCGGCTACCTCGGCGCGCCCGCGATCGCCCAGGTGCGGGCGGCGCGCATTGGTTGAGATCGGCTGACTCATTATTGTCCCTTAGCTTGAAACTAAGCTACATAGGTGACATGAAACGCCGGAATCTTCCAGCATAATTCGCGGAACTGCTCTTTGTATACGAAGTCGGATTACATGTTGCGCTGGCTTCAGCACCTTCGTGGGACGGCCAGGTGAAGTTAAGTTACATGAATGCCCTTTGTGCCTCGATTGTGAGCGGGACCAACACATTTTCGCTACTCAGGGCCGATTCATCGCGCCGCGATAGGGCTGGGAGCTGTGCTTGCCGGCCACATGCAAAGGCGTCCAATTTGCCGTTTCCGGCAAGGCGGTAATTGGCAGCGGGAGCGTTTGGAAGCGCATTTCATAAGATTTCCCAAGCCTAGTTCGCGGTTAGTGGGGGAGAGAACGGGGTACGGATTGCCCTCATTCACGTGTCCATGTTTCCCCGCATGCTGATAAGGCGGAACGAGTCAGGGGTGATTTTGAGTATAGCGCTGTGCGGCTGTCCGCGCGGGGGCAGGTGCGCCGAACGCGCACCAATGCTACGCTTTATGTTGAGGGAGTGGTTCGATACACGCCTGGCAAATGTGATCAATGTGTAATGCAGTTACATTTTTGACTTGAACGGGAGGCATTCTCACGTCTATATGAAATGTAGTTACATGCGGGGCGCAGGCATGGTGGAGGAGATTCTTTGATCGAAAAGGGACATCAGGTAAACCCGATGGGGCAGATGCCGGGCAAGTCTGGCGACGAGCTGCTACGCGTCACGGGGCTCAAGAAATACTTCCCCATAACGGCCGGTGTGCTTCGCCGAGTCGTAGGGCAAGTCCGTGCGGTCGAAGATGTTACACTTTCGATCCGATCCGGCGAGACTTTGGCGCTGGTTGGCGAGTCCGGGTGCGGGAAGAGCACGACAGGGCGATTGCTTTTGCGACTTCTTGAGGCGACGAGCGGCGATATCAGTTTTGAAGGTAAGGATATCCGCAAGCTTGACCGCCGTCAGTTGCGGGAGATGCGCCGGGAAATGCAGATCATTTTTCAGGACCCGTTTTCGTCCCTGCATCCACGCATGACGGTGCGCAACCTTATTGCCGAGCCGATTGCGTTTCACGGGCTTGCCAAAGGGCGAAGCGAGATTGATGAGCAGGTCGATCGTCTGATGGAGACCGTGGGGCTCTCACCAGCCAACCGCAACCGTTATCCCCATGAATTCAGCGGTGGTCAGCGTCAGCGGATAGGGATTGCGCGCGGCCTCGCCGTACGACCGAAATTCATCGTTTGCGACGAGCCGATCTCCGCACTTGACGTATCAATCCAGGCGCAGGTGCTCAACTTGCTATCGCAGTTGCAGCGCGACAATGGGTTGACCTATCTGTTCATCTCCCATGACTTGAGTGTCGTGCGCTACATCAGCGATCGCGTTGCGGTCATGTATCTGGGCTCGATTGTCGAGATGGCCGAGACGGCGAAGCTGTTCGCTGCTCCGCGCCATCCCTACACATCCGCCCTGCTTTCTGCCATTCCGGTTCCGGATCCTAGTCTCGAGCGGGCCGGACGAGTGATCCTTGAGGGCGATGTGCCCAGTCCGTCAAACCCGCCGCCGGGGTGCGCTTTCAATCCCCGCTGCCAGTTTGCCGAAAGCAGGTGCCGGGTCGAGACGCCCAAATTGCGCCCGATCGCCGCCCCCGATGGCACAAGTACCCAGGTTGCGTGCCATTTCGCCGAAAAAATCGATCTCAAGGGAGTAGGGCCAAATGTACCGGCGGCAGGCCAGTAACCCGGATCGGGTCAGCAACAGTATCGACGCAAGGCCCAAATGCAGAATGGGGAGGCCAATGTGAGTGCAACAGCGCAAACCAGCAAACGGGTCAGTTTGCTCAATCGGCTTTATGGGCTGAATGGCCGTATCCTGTTTGGCGGGGCACTGGTCTTGTTCATTGTTATCCTGGCCATCGCAGCGCCGCTGCTCGCGACGCACGATCCGTTGCGGGTGCGCATGAGTGATAGATTGCTGCCGCCCAGCTTTGATAACTGGCTGGGTACGGACAACAACGGCCGGGATGTCTATAGCCGTATTGTTTACGGAGCACGAATTTCGGTTCTGGTCGGCAGTGCGGTTGTAATTCTCTCGACGTTCTTTGGCACGTTGATCGGGCTGATTGCCGGTTATTATCGCCGCATGGACGGCCCCATGATGCGCTTCATGGATGCCGTCATGACGTTCCCGTCGATCCTACTGGCAATCGCGATCATTGCGGCGCTGGGCGCCAGTGCGCAAAATGTCATCATAGCTCTGACCGTGAGTTTTGTGCCTCATACCGCCCGTGTGGTGCGTGGCAAGGTTCTTAGTGTGCGCGAAGAGACCTACGTGGAATCGGCGCGGGCTATCGGGCTAGGCGATACAAGGATCATCCTCCGCTATATTCTGCCCAATACCCTTGCGCCTCTTATGGTGCAGGCGACCTTCATTCTCGCTTTGGCGATCATTGCAGAAGCTGGGTTAAGCTATATCGGCGCCGGAACGCCGCCTCCAACGCCAAGCTGGGGCAATATTCTGGCCGATGGCAGGGCCTTCCTGAACAATGCCTGGTGGATGACCACCTTTCCCGGAATTTTCATCATGATTTCGGTGCTGGGCCTCAACATTCTCGGTGACGGGCTGCGTGATCTGCTCGATCCGCGCATGGAGAATAACAGATGACATACTCTGCAACAGGCTTCGGTTCTCAAGATCAGAACAACGCCAAGGTGTTACAAGTCGAAAACCTGGAGACCCATTTTATCACCCGGGCCGGCGTTCTCAAGGCGGTCGATGGCGTCAGCTTTCATATCCACGCTGGGGAAACCGTGGCGCTTGTGGGAGAGTCCGGCTGCGGCAAAAGCGTGACGGCTCTGTCGCTCTTGCGGCTGGTTCCAAATCCGCCCGGCGAGATCGTGGGAGGGCGTATTTTGCTCGATGGCGACGATCTTCTGGAAATGAGTCAATCGGAGATCGAGGATGTTCGAGGCGACCGTGCTGCGATGATCTTTCAGGAGCCGCTGACAGCGCTCAATCCCATTCTGAATGTGGGAAACCAGTTGTCCGAAGTGATCCTGCGCCACACCAAGGCGAGCAAGCGCGAGGCCAGGGCACTGGTGCTCGACATGCTCAAGCGTGTCGGGATTTCCGATCCCGAGTCGCGGCTCAAGGCTTACCCCCATCAACTGAGCGGCGGCATGCGCCAGCGCGTAATGATCGCAATGGCGCTGCTCGCCAATCCCGCGCTGTTGATTGCCGACGAACCGACAACCGCACTCGATGTCACGATTCAGGCGCAGATTCTGGAACTGATGCGCGACATGCGCGATCAAACCGGAGCGGCTGTCCTTATGATCACACATGATCTGGGCGTCGTCGCTGAAATGGCTGACCGCGTCATAGTAATGTATGCGGGGCGGATCGTGGAATCGGCACCAGTCCGCACATTGTTTGCGTCTCCCGCCCATCCTTATACACTTGGGCTTATGCGATCGACGCCAAACCTGACCACGCAGCGCGGCGAACTTTCCGCCATACCCGGCCTGGTCCCGACACTGGCTGCTCTCAAGGACATGGAGGGTTGCCGGTTCGCTCCACGTTGCGCCTTTGCCAGTCAGAAGTGCCGGGAACACGAGCCGCCACTCGAAAATGCGTCGAACGATCAGTCAGTTCGGTGCTGGCATTGGGATCAGGTGCTGGCGTCTCAGGTCGCGGTGTAGTTCGAGCGATTGCGTAATGTAATTTAGGTACACAAATTGCATAATTGTTTCACGAAGCGAGGGTAAATTCAACGGAATTTCCGTTAAATTCGGATTTTTATTACATAAGTCCCTTGCGCTTTGCGGTCTATATCCGCATTATGAAACGCAGTTACATGAGGGTGTGACGCAATAAAAAGGAGGTTATCATGAAAAGATCGAGACACTTTGCCCGCAGAAGCGCGCTTGCCGCGGCGGTAATGGCGACTGCCGTTTGGGGTGGTGCTGTGCAGGCTGCCTGCGACGAAGGGCAATACGGTGGTACTCTGAACGTCGCGAGCCCGCTGCCGCTCGTGACCCTGGATCAGATGATGATTACTCAGGAGCCAACAGCACCGCGCCATGCCGTCTATGAGCAACTCGTTGCGCTCGATGCCAATCTTGTGCCCCAGCCTGCCCTTGCGACCTCATGGGAGATCAGCAACGATCTTTTGACCTGGACATTTACCCTGCGCGAGGGTGTCACCTTCCATAACGGTGATCCGCTGACCGCGGATGACGTCGTGGCCTCGTGGGAGCGTTTCCAGCAAGTCGGTTCGCGCAATTTCGAGCTCTCTGATGTTGAGTCGGTTGAAGCGATCGATGCCGGAACGGTTGCCGTTCATCTGAGCAAGCCCTATGGCGCTCTGCTTGAGTCCATCGCCGCCATGTCGGGAAGCTGGGCGATCATGCCCGCTTCCATTGCACAGGAATTAGGAACCGAACGCGCCGATCGGGTAGAGCATGTTGTCGGCTCAGGGCCGTACATGGTGCATGAAATTATCCCGGAAGTCAGCACGACGTTGCGGCGCTTTGATGCCTATACCATGCATGAAGGGGAGGCGAGCTACAATGCCGGCCCACGGTGCGCATATTTTGATGAGATCAATGTCATCAACATCGTCGATCATTCCACTCGTGTTTCTGCGTTGCTGGCAGGGCAGGTCGACTTGATCCTGCAAGTGCCCGGCGATGAAGCGCAACGGTTAATCGACGATCCGAATGTGAATATAGTCTCCACGGCTCCGGGCAACCGTGTCTATTTCAAGTTCAACGTCGCAAACCGTGTGTTTGCAGACTATCCCTTGTTGCGTGACGCAATACGGGCCGGCATCGATACCGAAGAAATGATGTGGGGGTTCGGTCCGGACGAGTACTGGCGCGCCAACAACACGCCACGCTTCCAGGAGCCGCAATGGCCATGGGTGGATCAATCGCACCACTTCCCCGTGGACATGGAACTGGCAAAGCAGCTTGTTGAGGAATCTGGCTATCAGGGCGAGGAAATCGTATTTCTCGTTGTTCCGGGTGGCGCAACTGGTCCTGAAATGGCCCCGGCCATGGACCAGTACATGCGCGATCTGGGCCTGAATGTACGCATGGAAAATCTCGATAGCGCCACATTCGGAACCGTGCGGCGCGACCTCAATGCGTGGGATATCAAAGGTGCCGGTGGCGGTTCGCTTGTAGGGCTGGCCTATCTTGACTCCAGCGGGGTTGACCGCAACGGTGAGCCTTGGCCGGGTATCCCTGATGGTTGGTACGAATTGCTTGAGCAAGCCGTCAATCTCGAGGACCAGGACGAGCGCGCAGCCGTCGCCTCGGCGTTTTACGACCTGCACGCCGAGTTCAACAACGAGATGTGGATGGGCGACGTGTTCGTGATTATGGGCGCCAGGTCTGACCTGCGCAACATTGCTGAAAATGACAGCACGGCTGCATTCTGGAATGTGTGGCGCGAGCAGTAGGTAGAGCTTGAATCTGGCGGCAGGGCCCTCAAACCAGATTGGGCCCTGCCGCACGAACCGGGAAGAATTGCACTATGATTTCCTATCTGATCCGTCGCCTTTTGGGGACCATTCCGATTGTGCTGATTGTGGGCGCGATTGCGTTCTTTCTTGTTCAGCTTTCGCCGGGAGATCCGGCGATGTTTTATGTGTCAGCGGATGCTCCGCCCTCGGAAATCGAGCGGGTTCGCGAACGGCTCGGACTCGATCAGCCCATTGCAACGCGTTTCGTTTATTGGTTCGGGCAGGTATTGCAGGGCGATCTGGGTGTATCTTTCCATCAGAACCGGCCCGTTCTGGAAGGTTTTCTCGCCGCTCTTCCTGTGACCCTCTGGCTGGCATTTTTCTCGCTCGTTATCGCGATTGCCATTGGTATTCCGGTAGGTCTGTTTTCCGCCCTTCGTCCCAACGGCATGGTGGACAAGTTCGCTACGGTCTTTGTATTTGTGGGCGTCTCGATGCCCAATTTCTGGCTAGGCATGTTGCTGGTTCTGATGTTTGCGGTAACGCTTGGCTGGATGCCTGCACAGGGTTTCAATACGGCCAATCCGTGGGAAGCGTTCCGCAGTCTGGTTCTTCCAGCCATCACTCTCGGCTATTCCCAGGCGGCGCTGATTGCGAGGATGACGCGCGCCTCCATGCTTGAAGTTATGCGGCAGGACTACGTGCAGACGGCCAGAGCCAAGGGGCTCAGGGTGCCGGTGGTGCTGGGAAAGCATGCTTTTGGAAATGCACTTAACCCCATCGTGACCATCATCGGCCTTGCCGTGGGATCGCTTGCGGCCGGCTCGGCCGTTGTCGAAGTGGTGTTCAACCTTCCCGGTATTGGTCGGCTGGTCGTGGATTCAGTGATGCGCCGGGACTATCCGATGATCCAGGGGATATTGCTGCTCACCGCTGGCATGATCATTGTGGTCAATTTGATCACCGATCTGCTTTATGCAGTGCTCGATCCGCGCATCCGGTACGATTGAACAGCATCGGAAAAAGTGGAGGGCTATGCCCCCACTTGGGCTGGCCCCGTCGTATCGACCCTCCGGGTCGGCCGTCGCCAGCAGCTTTCTTCGGCAATCTTACGCTGATCGAAAAGAAACCCTAGCTTCTTGAAAGCTGGTGTCTGCGGGAAAAGCAGCCGCTGTTATGCGCAATAGAATTGCTACCAGCCGCCGGTAGCTCGAGTCAGATATATGATCAATCAAATCCTGAATGGTGCTGGGCAACCTGCGGATGCGGGGCCTTTTTAAGACGCTGATTTTATTGCGGAAAAAGAATTGGCTGGGGAACCTGGATTCGAACCAGGACTAACGGAGTCAGAGTCCGTGGGTCTACCGTTAACCTATTCCCCAGCAGCGCCGAGCGGTCAGGGCCGCCTGCGAACTGGCGCCTGTTTAGCCGCACATGATGGCGATTTCAAGCCTATAAATGGCAACTCATGTGCGGTTTGTTCTTTTATTTGGCTCAGCTCAGATCGGCGCGCGCCAGGCGATGGCGCGGCCTTCATTATAGCAGCCAAGCGCGACCTGATTGGAATAATTGCCCGAAACGATCATCACCTGACCGTTTTCGCATTCGCCGACAACAACCCCGACGTGATTTGACATCACCATGATTGACCCAACCGCTGCCGGTTCAGTCTCTGCGCCATAATTGGCAAAGTCGCGGGCAAGATTGGAACCGCGAGGCTGAAGTCCGGCGCGCACCAGCACCGTATCCATGTAGCAGGCGCACCAGCGGCCCGGACATCCCGACGGGCGGCGGTTACCCAGTTCGGCCATCATCACATTGATAACGGTTTGCGCGTCGCGAGCGATCGAAACGCTGGGCAAAGACAGGCTGGACACTGCTGCAACAGCAGCAATCAAGAATACGCGTAACACAGTCAAATTAATCCCACATTTGCTTTGTGCGCACTATCGGGTCAATCAAGTGTATCCCTTGCGCAATGGAAAATGCGCGTGTTCCAACAACACGGCGGAAACGGACGAATTTCCGTCTTGGCAAGTCTGGAGCGCCTCGCAGGACTATCAGGCACTCGCAGCCGGAGAGGTCCCTTGTATTTGCGCCCCTCCCTGCCGGGCGCTGGATAAACTGCAGCAAAGTGGCGAAACAATGGCTCCAGGGTTAAGAGAACATTGACGCCGAGTAAGTCGTTGCTACGCAAAGATTGCGCGGTGGGCAGCCTTGCTCTACACTTGACGTCGAAACTGAAACAATTCTGCCAGGGGCGCAAAGCGTCGGGCACTTGCCGCCGGGAAGAACCTCTGGTTTTGCTGGTGGCACAATGCTTCGGACATGTGACCGGGCAGGCTGGAGATAAAGAATCTTGACCGATATCGATCGGTCCGTTGCCGCGCCTGTTGCGGGCGATCAATCGCGCCTTCGCGCCGCTGGCGAAAGCCAGCCGTTGCGTGGCGCCGAGGTTGCCGCAAAGGCCCGTAATGGGCCCAATACAGGCCAAAGGCGGACTCCCGCTCAACTGGCGAAGGAAGGGCGAAAGCGTCGCGTCGCGACCTATGCCGCCCTAGATCTTGGCACAAACAACTGTCGCCTTTTGATTGCGCGCCCATCCGAAAACGGCTTTCGGGTACTTGATGGGTTTTCGCGCATTGTGCGGCTTGGCGAAGGCTTGTCCCAATCGGGGCGCTTGTCCGAACAGGCCATGAAACGCACCATCGAAGCGCTCAAGCTGTGCAGCAACAAGCTCGCGCTCCACGATGGGGTGAAGGCGCGTCTTATCGCAACCGAGGCGTGCCGTTCGGCGGAAAATTCGGCCTTGTTTCTCAGTCGCGTTAAGCGGGAAACCGGGCTGCAGTTTGAGGTCGTGGATCGCAAGACCGAAGCCCAACTCGCTGTCACCGGCTGCGCCGATCTGATCGATGCGCAAGCACCCGGTGCACTGCTTTTCGACATCGGCGGCGGCTCATCGGAGCTGGCCTGGCTCGATTTTCGTGGCGGGCGCCCCAAGAACCAGGGCAAGACGGCAGCCTCTATCCGGTCCTGGCAATCGCTTCCCGTGGGTGTGGTGTCCATCGCTGAAAAGTTCGGCGGCATCGACGTGACGCCGGAGATTTTCGAGGCCATGGTGTCCCATGTGCGCGATCAGTTGCGCCATTTCCGCGGGCGGGACAAGTTGCGCGAGATGCTCAAGTCCCATCCACTGCATTTCCTTGGTACGTCGGGAACTGTAACCACGCTTGCAGGCCTTCATCTGGGGCTTGAGCGCTATGAGCGGTCCAAGGTCGATGGGCTATGGATGCGCGCTGAGGATGTGGACGCGACCATGCGCGTGCTGCTGTCGATGAATTATGAGCGCCGCATGGCCAATCCCTGTATCGGGCGTGAGCGCGCGGATCTTGTAATCCCCGGCTGCGCCATATTTGAGGCAATCCGCCGCGAATGGCCATGCGAACGTATTCGCGTCGCAGATCGTGGTTTGCGCGAAGGTATTCTGGTGACCATGATGTCGGAAGACAGGGTGTGGCTGCGCGCACGCAACCGCCGTACAAGACGCGGAGGCATGCGCAATGCCAAATAAACCAACCGGCAAGGGGAGCGGCCGCCGGGGCGAGCGCGACCTGAAAACCCGCGTGAAGACGGCACGCAAGCGCAAAACCTCATCGACCCTCTGGCTGCAGCGCCAGCTCAACGACCCCTATGTTGCCAAGGCACGCGCCGAAGGCTATCGTGCGCGCTCGGCCTATAAGCTTATCGAGCTTGACGAAAAATATAAGTTGCTCAAGCCCGGTATGCGTGTTGTCGATCTTGGTGCGGCGCCGGGCGGCTGGTGCCAGGTTGCGGTAAAGGCGGTCAAGTCCGACCCGGAAAACCCGACCGTTATCGGCATTGATTATCTGGAGATGGACCCTGTTCCCGGGGCCAGGCTCTTGCAAAAGGACTTTACCGAGGACGACGCTCCCGAGGCGCTCATCGCAGCGCTTGGCGGACACAAGGCCGATATCGTTCTATCCGACATGGCTGAGCCGACTACAGGCCACCGGCCGACCGACCATTTGCGGATTATCGCGCTGGTCGAAATCGCCGCAGATTTCGCGCTCGACGTTCTGGCGCCGGGCGGCACTTTTATCGCCAAGGTCTTTCAAGGCGGCACCGAGCATGAAATCCTCGGCATGCTCAAGCGCAATTTTACATCGACTTTTCACGCAAAACCACCTGCCAGCCGGTCCGATTCAGCGGAGACCTACCTGGTGGCGCGCGGGTTCAAAGGTACGCGGCAGGATTAGGCATTCAAAATCTTGGCGCGCGTCCTTCGCTGCCTTCGCTGCGGGACCGTTCGAGCGCCGCTTCGCGTTGCTCTTTGGTAAGATGGCCCGAAACCGCGGCGCCTGCATCTTTGCTCAGGCGCAAAAAGGGCAGGGCGGCAAATAGCGAAACGATTGCCACGACAAAAAAGGCGATGTGGAAGTCTTCAAGCTGGATTTGCCCGCCATGCCTGTGCGCGCTGATCTCCAGAACGCCACCTGCGAGCGCGACACCCAGTGCCGTGGCCAGAGGGCGGACCACTGTTGAAATGGCGGTGGCCTGACCCGCTTCGCTCTCCTTGATCTGGGAAAGCCCAAGAGCATGCTGGCCGGTAAAATAGGATGAGCGGATAAGCCCCGCGCACAGGATTACCGTCATCATCACCGCCACCGGCGTTTCGGGCGTGAAGGTGCCCTTTATGGCAATGGCGATTGCTGAAACGACAGCGCCAATCAAAAGGACGTTTCTGAAACCGAACGCCGAAAAGATCGACTTGGCGAAGAATTTCGTAATCAGTGCTCCGAGCGCCCCGATAAAGGTAATCATGCCCGATTCAAACGGGGTCATGCCGAAACTGAGTTGGAGCATTAGCGGCAGCAGAAACGGAATGGCACCCACCCCGACAAGAAAGATGGCCGTGCCCACAATAGACGCGCGAAATGCGGGTTCGCGGAACATTTTCGGGTCGAGCAGCGGCGTTTCAGTTCGGTTCGCGTGAAGCCAATAGGCAACACCGGCACTGAGCCCAACAACGGTCGAAACGATGGCCACCCACAGCGGCAGTACCGGCAGGCTCAGCAGCGACAGCCCGAACAGGGTTCCGGCAAACGCAATTGCAACGAGAATGAAGCCGGGAAAATCCATGCGGCGCAATGGTCCGGATTCAATCTCAGGCAAAAAGCGCTGGATCATCACAAGTCCGGCAAGCCCGATCGGTACGTTGATCAAAAATATCCAGTGCCAACTGAAAAAGGTTGTCAAAAACCCTCCAACCGGCGGCCCGACCGTTGGCGCGACGAGCGCAGGAATTGTCAGCCACGCCATGGCATTGACCAGTTCGGTGCGCGGGGTCGAACGGAACAGGATAAGCCGCGCGAGCGGGCTCATCATCGCACCGCCGACTCCCTTGAAAAAGCGGGCGAATACGAATTCATGCAGCGACCCGGCAAAGGCACAGGCGACCGACCCGAGAACGAAAATCACGATGGCAGCCATGAAGACGCGCTTGGCGCCGTATTTGTCTGCCATCCATGCGCTGATGGGAATGAAAATCGCCAGTGCCACGAAATAAGCGGTGAAAGCAAGTTTGAGGGCCACCGGCGTAGTGCCGATGTCGGCTGCGATTGCAGGCAGGGATGTAGCGATAACGGTCGCATCCATGTTCTCCATGAACAGGGCGACCGCCAGCACAAGCGGAACAATACGGGTCAAGGAACTGGGCCAGTCCGGGCAAATCTGTGAGTCGTTTGCGCTATAGTGAACTTTGAGTACGGCTTTGGCAAATACCCGCTTGCCATCTTGCATTTAGTAGAGAAAATCGAACTAATTGGCGTCTGACGCGTTGATCCATAGGCCAGACAAATGGCAAAATCATAAAGCGCATCATTTGGGGGTACCATGACGCCGCGGCGCTATCATCTGTTTCTCAATACGCAATCGGGAACGGTGCAGGCCGCCGGGATCACCGAAAAAATGCTTTACGACGCGTTTGTTGCGCGCGGGCTTGATGTGGTAATCGAAAAAAACCCCGAGGCAGGCTTTGCCGAACGTGTCGAAAGCGCTCTTGCGAGCGATACCGAGGTTGTTGTTGCAGCAGGAGGCGATGGCACGGTCACAGGCCTTGGTGCCGCAATGCATGAGAGTGGCAAGGCCATGGCCATCCTGCCCCTGGGCACTGCCAACCTCCTTGCGCGAGATCTTAGTATCCCGCTTGATATCAATGAATGGCTCGATGCTTTGCCCACCATGACCGAGCATCATATTGACGTCTGCACCGTCAATGGCGAACCGTTTCTGCATAAGGTTGTCATTGGCTTGATCCCGGATCTGGCCGCAGGTCGTGAGCGTATTCGTGGCGGCGGCTTTCGTGCATTACTGGGATTTTTAAGCTATTTCGTCCGACGCGTGGCGCGCGCGCGGCGCTTCGCGCTGGAGATAACCACAAGCAAGGGCGAAACACGTATCGAGCGAGTGCAGGCACTTGCGGTTGCTTCCAATGCCTATGACGAAGCGCCGGGGCATTTCTTCTCGCGCGAAAGGCTCAATGCCGGATTTCTGACGCTCTATGTTCTGCGGCATCTTACTCTGGGAAAGATGATAAAGCTGGCCGCAGGCATGTTGATCGGCAACTGGAAGCAGGATGAGGAACTGGAGATCGAGGCGGTGCAGGCCGTTTCCATCAGGTCGAAAAAGCCCCGGCTTCAAGTAATGATCGATGGCGAGGTGGAGAGCATCGCCACGCCGCTCAACTTTGCTATTCGGCCACGCAGTCTCACTGTGCTTGCGCCACCGGCGCCTGATGAACCACGAGCAACGTTCAACGAACTTCAAGCCGGGGAGGTCTGATCATATGCGGCTGGTTCACCTGTCGGATCTGCATTTTGGCAAGCATGACGATGCCGTGGTCGAAAGTTTTGCCAATGAGATTACCGGGCAAAAGCCCGATTTGATCGTGGTCAGTGGCGATTTCACCCAGATTGGCAGTCGAAAGGAATTTCAAAAGGCACGCGAGTTCATCAAAACCTTGCCGGCGCCGGTTTTTGCGGTCCCCGGCAACCACGATGTGCCCGAACGCAATCTGATCAAGCGCTTCATAAATCCCTATGGCCATTACAAGCGCTATATCGATGCCGATCTTGAGCCTTTTGCGGTCTATGACAATGTTGCGCTGTCCGGCCTTCGGACGTCACGCCGAGCGAGGGCGAGTCTGAACTGGTCCGATGGTACAATCAGCAAGAGTCAGCTGCAAATGCTGGAACAGCGCTTTGCCAATGTGCCCGAGGATACGGTCAAGGTCGTCGTTGCCCATCATCCCCTTATGCATCCTGAGGAGCCGATGGCCCGGCATCAGCGCCGGGTCAAGCGGGCCGACCTCGCGCTTGAGACTTTTGCGCGGATCGGCGTGCGCCTTGTGTTATCCGGCCATTTCCATCTCGCTTACGTCAGAAAGCATGGTGATGCCCCGGAGGAAGTGGCCGAGGATATGCCGACAGGCGTGCGCCGCGCCGCTGTCGCTCTAATTCTTGTTGCACAAGCCGCGTCATCGACCTCCACGCGCCTGCGCGGCGAACCCAACGCCTATAATGTGATCGATATCGACAAGGGTGAAATCGTGATCGATGTGCGCGAATGGCGCGACGGCGGCTGGATTACGCGTGAAAAGGCAAAAGAAGCCGCCTGACGCGATATGTGAACAGCAAACCTCCGTGCCTTCGCGCGCCCCGCCGGAGGGCCAGCGTAGCGCATAGGCGCCGACCTAGCGCTGTCATGCGCGGAGCGATGCGGTCCGTGAGGCAGAGTAAAGCCAGTGAGGCGGATCCGTATCGCAAATTGATCACGCGTCTCCCACTTCCCAAACCTGCTTTCCGGTGTTATTGACCCTCGCCAACCCAAACCGGCGGGTTGAGTCTCCCCGACCGGTCAATAACCATTCACATTCATCTGATTTTGATGAAGGGCACGAAAGGGTCTGGCCTTGGCGAAGATTATTTCCTCTATCACTGGTGATGCCGCGCTTACGTTCGATGACGTTTTGCTTCAGCCGGCCCGGTCCGACGTTCTGCCCACCGATGTCGATATTCGCTCGCGGGTGACAAAGGACATCGAACTCCACCTGCCGATTCTGTCCTCAGCCATGGATACGGTGACCGAATCCAAGATGGCGATTGCCATGGCGCAGGCTGGCGGCATGGGCGTCATTCACCGCAACCTGACTCCCGAGCAGCAGGCCGAGCAGGTCAAGCAGGTCAAACACTTCGAGAGCGGTATGGTGGTCAATCCCATCACCATCGGGCCAGATGCGACATTGGCCGATGCCTACGCGCTGATGGATCGGTACAGGATTTCGGGCATTCCGGTGGTCTCGAACGGGGGAACGGGCGGCCGCAACAATGGCAAGCTGGTCGGCATTCTGACAAACCGTGACGTGCGCTTTGCTTCAAATACCGCTCAGAAGATTTCCGAGCTCATGACCCGCGAAAAACTGGTCACGGTGCGTGAGGGCGTAAGCCAGGATGAAGCCAAGAGGCTTCTGCACCACCACCGTATCGAAAAGCTATTGGTCGTCGACGACTACCAGAATTGCATCGGGCTGATTACCGTCAAGGACATCGAAAAGGCCCAGCTTCACCCAGAAGCCATCAAGGACGCCCAGGGTCGGCTGAGAGTTGCTGCAGCATCAACCACAGGCGATCAGGGCTTTGAGCGCTCCATGATGCTTATCGATGCTGGCGTCGACCTTCTGGTGATCGATACCGCACATGGCCATTCGGTTCGCGTGTCCGAGGCCGTAGAGCGCGTCAAGCGCGAGAGCAATTCTACCCGCATCGTTGCAGGCAATGTTGCAACGGCCGAAGCCGCAAAGGCGCTGATCGACGCGGGCGCGGATTCCATCAAAGTCGGCATCGGACCGGGCTCGATCTGCACGACCCGCATCGTCGCAGGTGTTGGCGTTCCGCAGCTTGCCGCCATCATGGCCTGCGCCGAGGAAGCCGGCAGGCAGGGCGTGCCGGTTATCGCTGACGGGGGTATCAAGTTTTCGGGCGATTTGGCAAAGGCTCTGGCTGGTGGCGCCTCCTGCGCCATGGTTGGCTCGCTTCTGGCAGGCACAGACGAAAGCCCCGGCGAAGTTTATCTCTATCAGGGTCGCAGCTATAAGTCCTATCGTGGCATGGGGTCGGTGGGTGCCATGGCACGCGGTTCGGCGGATCGCTACTTCCAGCAGGAGGTCAACGACCAGATGAAGCTCGTTCCCGAGGGCATCGAAGGGCAGGTGCCCTACAAGGGGCCTGCTGGTGGGGTCCTGCATCAGCTTGCAGGCGGCTTACGGGCAGCCATGGGCTATACCGGAGCAAAGAACCTCGAAACGTTCCGGCGCGAGGCTACCTTTGTCAAGATTTCCAGTGCGGCGCTCGGCGAAAGCCATGTCCACGATGTGACAATCACCCGCGAAAGCCCGAACTATCGTGGAGGAAACTGATGACGGCCACCGGCCTAGCTCTGGCGCTGGCGCTATGGGCACAGGGTTTGATCGTTTTTGCGATCATTCCCGTGCTCTATCAGCGCCGCATTCCGCGCGTCATGCGCGGCGAGGTTAAGGTGCGAGACATTGCACTTGATACGTCCAACTGGCCAAATGACGCAAAGCAGGCGGCAAACGCCTATGCCAACCAGTTCGAGTTGCCCGTCTTGCTTTTCGTTGCGGGCGGCCTGACCCTCTGGCTCGGCGCGACGTGGTGGGAAGTGGCGTTGTGCTGGATATTTGTCCTCAGCCGCGCCGCTCACGCCTATATCCACGTAACGGAAAATCACGTTTTCAACCGCTTCAAGGCCTATGCTGTGGGGGTTGTTGTTATGGCCGCGCTGTGGCTGACACTGGGCGTGCGCCTGATGATAGCGGGATTTGCCTGATGCGGCTACCAGGGCGGATAGCGGCCGCAATCGAAATTCTCGAAGATATGGAGCGGCGCAAGCGCCCTGCATCCGAAGCACTAAAGGGCTGGGCACTCGATCATCGATTTGCCGGGGCAGGGGATCGCGCCGCCATCGGCAATCTCGTCTATGACGCGCTGAGAAAGCGGGCGAGCCACGCCCACAGGATGGGAAGCGATAGTCCGCGCGCGCTCGTGCTTTCGGTCGTGGTCAATGACTGGCATCAGGATCTGAAGTCCTTGAATCAGGACTTTAGCTCCGATCGTTTCGCCCCTGAATCGATTTCGGAGGCAGAGGCAGCAAGCCTTTGTTCTGACTCCGCTTTTGATGGCGCCCCGGATCACATCAAGGCCGATGTTCCCGAATGGCTGACCGCCTCGCTGGCGCGAGGCTTTGGCAGCGATTGGATCGCGCAAGGGCAGGGCATGACGACGCGCCCGCCACTCGATATGCGCGTCAATAGCCTGAAATCCAACGCCGATCGTGTAAAAAAATCGCTGGCCCGCTTCGCACCCCTCAGTTGTGCGACTGCTCCCGAAGGCTTGCGCATTGTGTCCGGTCCCCGTGATGCGCGAACGGCAAACGTTCAGGCGGACGAGGGCTACCAGAAAGGCTGGTTCGAAATACAGGACGAAGGCAGTCAGCTTGTGGCGCTGCTTTCGGGTGCCAAGGCGGGACAGCAGGTGTTGGATCTTTGCGCAGGTGCTGGCGGAAAATCGCTGGCCATGGCCGCCGCAATGGGCAATTCCGGTCAAATTTTCGCCTATGATGCGGACCGAAACCGGCTGGCACCGATCCATGAACGGCTCAAGCGTAACGGCGTGCGCAATGTTCAGGTGCGCAACCCTGACGCCGGCGCGCTTGATGACCTTGCTGCGCGGATGGACCGGGTGGTCGTAGATGCGCCTTGTACCGGCACCGGCACATGGCGACGCAGGCCAGATACCAAGTGGAAGCTCACACCGGATCAACTCGAGGCGCGTATGGCAGAACAGGCTGCCGTACTCGATGAGGCCGTTCGGTTCGTCAGGCCGGGCGGCGCGTTGATCTACATTACCTGCTCGATCTTGCCCGAAGAAAACGACGATCAAATCGAGGCGTTCCTGAAACGCCACGAGGACTTTGCACTCGGCAATCTGGTCGTGCGCTGGGATGAACTGTTTGCACGTTCTTCGGCCAGACCTGTCAGCAACAACGGCAAGACTTTGACCTTGACGCCCGCCTCAACAGACACCGATGGGTTCTATTGCGCGTTGCTGGAGAGGGCACGCTGATGAATGCGCGTTGGGCAATCGGAGCGATATTTGCTGGCATTGCGGTCGTCTTTGCAATTTTTGCAGCAATTGGATGGGCTATTTGGACCGCAATACCGGAACCGGCGACACGCCATGCCTCGAGTTCCCCATCGACCGAGCGCACGCTTCATCTTTTCGAGGTCTGCTTTGAGGAATCCTGCGTCCATCAGGCAATTCTTGAATTGCCGAGCGTGGAGGGGCCGAGGGTGCAGATCCGATGTGGTCTCGATATCGCTGCTGAGCGTCCGGTCTTTGAAGAGGTCGATGTTGAGTGGGCCGATGATGAGAATGCGGTCGACATTCATTATGCGACGGCAGACAGCGGGGAAATGACATATAGCCTCGATTTTACGCGCGATTGCGTGGGCGACTGAACCAACGATCACGTTCGGGCGTTAAAACCGACATGGAAGCAACGCTCGATTCCCTTCGTAAACCGGGTCCACTGATAGCCCTTATTGCCTTTTTGATGGTGGTGCTTGGCGTGGGCACACTGATCGGAACGCAAACCGCGCCCGGCGCATGGTATGAGGCGCTAGAAAAGCCGCCGTTTAATCCGCCGAACTGGGTGTTTGGGCCGGTTTGGTTCTTCCTATATATCCTGATTGCGATAGCCGGCTGGCGAACAGCGTTGCGCGAGCCCATCGGCATCGCGATGGCTTTGTGGATTGGTCAGATTCTGTTGAACTGGGCATGGTCACCAACCTTCTTTCAGGCGCAGATGCTATGGGGCGCCTTGGCAATTATCATACCCATGCTCGGTGCTATTGTCGGCTTCATCCTCGTCAGTTGGTCCCGCGATAAGATGGCTGCGTTGTGCTTTGTGCCATATGCTGGGTGGGTAACTTTTGCCACTTTGCTCAACGGTTCGCTTGCCGTTCTGAACTGATAGAAGTCTATGTGAAATATATTTTAACTGCGACGCCTTCAAACCATACCACCCCGGATGCGAGGGACATCCAGGGTGGCAGCAAAAGGCCTTAGGGGCATGGGACGCACTTGGCCTTTTGTCCGGGACGCGCAGGAAGGGACGAGGGACTGCGCTGGACCCGTTTTTGATATGTGCCCAGAGAACGCGACAAGGCGGGATCGGTTGCAGCGTCAGGAAATTTATTCTGCGGTGCAGCTTGCCATTGCCTGAACGCGCGATTCCGATTAAAGCCTCGCCATGCAGAACCACGCGCCTTCAGACACAATCCTCATCGTTGATTTCGGATCGCAGGTTACCCAGCTTATTGCCCGCCGGGTGCGCGAAACCGGGGTCTATTGCGAAATTCACCCCTTCAGCGCGGCTGTCGCGGCGCTCGAAACCCTTCAACCCAAAGGCATCATTCTTTCCGGTGGCCCGGCCAGCGTCATTGATGACGGTTCGCCGCAGGTTGATCCAAAGCTACTCGAGTATGGTGTGCCGGTCCTCGGCATTTGCTACGGACAGCAAGCCATGTGCGTGGCACTCGATGGAGTTGTCGAGCAGGGTTATGTCCGTGAATTCGGGCGGGCCGAGGTCAAGATCGAAAAGGACTGCGCGCTTTACGATGGCGTATGGGAGCTCGATCATTCCTATCAGGTCTGGATGAGCCACGGCGACAAGGTGTCCAAAATACCGGCGGGCTTTGAAGTCGTCGGCACGTCTCCGGGCGCCCCCTTCGCGATGATCGCCGACGAGAATCGCAAGTTCTATGGGGTGCAATTTCACCCGGAGGTCGTGCATACGCCGGACGGCGCAAAGCTCTACGCCAATTTCGTCCACAAGATCTGCGGTTGCGATGCAAGCTGGACCATGGCTGCCTATCGCGAGCAGGCTATTGCGGCCATCCGTGCGCAGGTGGGCGATCAGAAGGTTATTTGCGGGCTTTCCGGGGGCGTGGACTCATCGGTGGCTGCGGTCCTGATCCATGAGGCGATAGGCGATCAGCTCACCTGCATCTTCGTCGATCATGGTCTGCTCCGGAAAAATGAAGCTGATGAAGTCGTCAGCATGTTCCGCCATCAATACAATATTCCGCTGGTGCATGTAGATGCCTCCAAGGAATTTATAGGCGAACTCGAAGGCGTGGTAGAGCCAGAAGCCAAGCGCAAGATCATCGGGCGCTTGTTTATCGAGACCTTCGAGAAGGAAGCCATGAAGATCGGCGGGGTAAAGTTCCTCGCCCAGGGCACGCTCTATCCCGATGTGATCGAGTCCGTTTCCTTCACCGGCGGGCCAAGCGTTACGATCAAGAGCCATCACAATGTTGGTGGATTGCCTGCACGCATGAACATGGAACTTGTTGAGCCGCTTCGTGAGCTTTTCAAGGACGAAGTGCGCAAACTCGGTCGCGAACTTGGGCTGCCGGAACATTTTGTCGGTCGCCACCCATTCCCCGGACCGGGGCTGGCCATCCGGCTGCCGGGCGGCGTCACGCGCGAAAAGCTCGACATTCTGCGCCAGGCTGACGCGATCTATCTCGAAGAGATTCGCAAGGCCGGGCTTTACGACACCATCTGGCAAGCATTCGCAGTCCTGCTGCCGGTTCAGACCGTGGGCGTGATGGGGGATGGGCGCACCTATGAAAGCGTCTGCGCACTGCGTGCAGTCACCTCGGTCGATGGCATGACAGCCGATTTCTTCCCGTTTGACATGAATGTGCTCGGTCGCACGGCCACGCGCATCATCAACGAAGTCAAGGGCATCAACCGCGTCGTTTACGATGTGACTTCAAAGCCGCCGGGAACAATCGAGTGGGAGTAGGGGGTTAGCGTAGCCTGGAGAACTCCATCGTAGTGTTTCGCAGAAGAAACAACGATTTGCGTCTTGTTCCAATCACCGATGGCCCGCATCGTCAACGGAAGTCAACGGCTTCCTAAGTTACTGATTTGAATGAATCGCTATAAACCGAGGCCGTGTTTGATATAGGGCAGCAGATCAATCGGACGGTACTTTCGACGGTATTTTCGCGCGGAGTCGTGCTCGTGAGAAAAGTGCCGTCACCGTATTCCAGTTCTGACGGTACTTTAGTTCAAGGATGCGTTTCGTTCAGCCTCGTCAGCTCTTGATCAGAGGCGCTCCCAAGAGGGCAAGTGCATGGAGCAGGGCGGGTTTGCGTCGGGCATCCCCTTAGAGTGCCAGTAGCCTGCGCGTTGAAATAGGGCAAGGCAGCAAACCATGTGCCTACGGTCGAACGTCCAAAAGGGGGCCGAAAGCAGTCGGTCTGGTTTTGGCCAAAAGTCTCAAAAACCCCCCGTTCAGCAGACGACGCCATTGCTGCCTTTCAGGCGTTAAGAACGAGTTCCTGAAAGCAGTCCTGGCTACAAGTTTGTAGACAGCTTCCTGATCTAGGCTCGTCGAGCCGACGTTGGTGGGGTGCTGTCAGCACGCATCGGCAAGTAACGGCTTTGGCTAAGAATCAATCGCAACGCTTGCTATTGCGAGCAGATGACGTCGATCCGCGCCATCGCGGGCAAGCAGGGATAGTTGCTGGATAGCGGCTTTGACCAGACCGGAAAGGCTGTCGTTATCGGTCCAGGAAGAAAAGACCTTGAGGTCAATTCTCTCCCTCCCCGGACCCAGCAACTCTTAGGTCGCTTAGAACCGGAGGGCGTCGACAATGACCCTGAAAGCCGGCAGGTTCTGCCTTCGGCTCGGGAAGTAGATGTAGTAACCCGAGAAGAACGGTGACCAGTCGTCAAGAATCTGCACCAGGTCTCCTGCCGCGATGTGCTGTACGACTAAATCCTCGGGAATGTAGGCTATGCCGTAGCCGTTCAGCGCGGCATCAACCATTGCCTGCGAGGCGGTGAAGGCGAGCTGGCCATCGACGCGGACGCGAAGATTCTGCCCGTCCTTCTCGAATTCCCAGGCGTAAAGGCTGCCGGCCCTGAGGTGCCGGTGGTTGATGCAGGTGTGTCCGATCAGCTCTTGCGGGTGAACCGGCGCGGGATGCGTTTTCAGGTATCCGGGAGACGCGACTGCCACCAAGCGCCAATCCGGACCGATCCGGACGGCGATCATGTCCTTCTCGACGCTCTCGCCAAGGCGAATGCCCGCGTCGAAACCTTCCTCGACGATGTTACGAAACCCATTGTCGATGTTCAGTTCGAGCTTGATGTCGGGGTAGTTGATAAGCACGGGTCGCAGCTTCGGCCAGACGTAGCTGTGATGTGCGTGATCGGACAGCGTTATCCTGATCGTCCCGGCCGGCTTGTCGCGAAACTCCGTCAGCGAGGCGATCTCTGCCTCTATCTCTTCCACGCGCGGCGCGAGTGCCTGGCGCAGGCGCTCTCCCGCCTGCGTCGGCGCGACGTTACGCGTCGTGCGGGTCAGGAGCCGGATGCCCATCTGAGACTCGAGGCGCTTGATGGTGTGGCTGAGCGTGGACTGGGCGATGCCGAGCTTGGCAGCAGCGCGCGTGAAACTGCGCTCCTCGGCAACGGCAAGGAACCACAACAGGTCGTTGAACTGCCCTCGCGCCATACCCTGCTCCCATGTTGCTAGACCACTTATGCCGCCTATCGATTAATGCAATCGTATTTGCACGTCTAATACATTTGTCCGGTTACTGCTATCTCTGCCCCATCGAAAGTCGGCACTGCAGCCGGAAGCGAGGCGCAGAATGACCACGACACTTCCAACTGAAACAACCGACACGCGCTCCGCCTGGGGTGCTGTCATGTCGATGGCGCTCTGTGTCGCCGTACTCATTGCGTCGGAGTTCATGCCTGTCAGCCTGTTGACCCCGATTGCGGGCGAACTTGGCGTCAGCGAGGGACAGGCCGGTCAGATGATCTCGATCTCCGGTCTCTTCGCGGTGATCACCAGCCTCACGATCGCCGGACTGACCCGCGGCATTGACCGCAAGCAGGTGCAGTCTGGTTTCGCAGTCCTTCTGATCGTCTCGACCCTGATTGTCGCCTTCGCGCCGAGCTATCCCGTGCTGATGATCGGTCGCGGATTGCTTGGCATTGCCATTGGCGGGTTCTGGTCGATGTCGACTGCTATTGTGATGCGCCTTCTGCCAACTGATCAAGTGCCTCAGGGGCTGGCAGCGCTCAACGCGGGCAATGCGATCGCCGCCACGATATCGGCGCCTCTGGGCGCATGGCTTGGCGACATCATCGGCTGGCGCGGTGCCTTTGCGCTAATCGTTCCGGTCGCCGTGCTCGCCCTTGTCTGGCAGAGGATACACATGCCGCCGTTACCACCTCGCGGGATTCGGCGCGCCAATCCTCTCGGTCTGCTCTTGCGCCGACAGGTCGCACTCGGGATGGCGGCAATCTTTCTGATGTTCATGGGCCAATTTGCTCTGTTCACCTATTTGCGACCATATCTCGAGGGAGTGGTAGGTTTCTCCGTCCCGATGCTCTCGATTGGCTTCCTGGCCCTGGGGCTCGCAGGCCTCGTCGGGACCTGGACGATCAGTCGCCTTTTGCGGACGCGTCTCTACAGCATCTTGATCACCATTCCCGCTGTGATGGCGGTGCTTGCAATCTTGATGATCGCCTTGCCGGAACTGCCAGTCGGCGCCGGCGTGCTGATTGTCCTTTGGGGCTTCTTTGCAACGGCCGCCCCTGTCGGCTGGGGCACCTGGCTTGCCCGGACGCTCGGACCCGATGCCGAGGCCGGTGGTGGGCTCCAGGTTGCGACGATCCAACTTGCGATAATGGGCGGCGCGGCGATTGGCGGACTGATTTTCGATGCGCTCGACTGGCAGGTCACATTCGGCCTCGCGGCAGTGCTCCTGGGCGGTTCGTCCCTTTGCGCTCTGATCGCCTTGGTTCACCAGAGGAGTCAATCATGAGCCATCACGATACCGGCTCGCCTGACTTTCACCACATCACGACATCTGCTAAAAAGGAGCAAATGACATGACCGAAGCAACTGTTCATGCACCGAACGACCTGCCCAATGCGGGCCGTCGGACGCTGTTGATGATGACCGGCGCAAGTCTCGCCGCCGCAGGGCTTGCCTCGATGGGTGCCGCGCCCGCTCGGGCGCAGACCAACGACGAATGGGACAAGACCTTTCCCCGCAGTGACGCTGTGACTCATGAGAAGGTCACCTTCACGAACCGCTATGGCGTCACACTCACAGGCGATCTGTATGTTCCTGCCGATCGCGGGGATGCAGCCTTGCCGGCGCTGGCCGTCGCCGGGCCGTTCGGTGCCGTCAAGGAGCAGTCTGCCGGTCTCTATGCCCAGACCATGGCCGATCGCGGCTTCGTCACGCTGGCCTTCGACCCCTCCTTTGTTGGCGAAAGCGGCGGCGACGTCCGTGACGTGGCCTCGCCCGACATCAACACCGAGGACTTCATGGCCGCGGTCGATTGCCTTGGCCTGCACAGCGCTGTTGACCGCGAGCGGATCGGCGTCATCGGAATCTGCGGTTTTGGTGGCATGGCGCTGAACGCTGTTACGGCCGACAAGCGCGTCAAGGCAGTGGCCACGACCAGCCTGTATGACATGTCACGCGTCATGGCGCGTGGCTATTACGACAGCCTGACGGACGAGCAGCGGGCCGAGAGCCTCGAGCAGATGAGTCGTCAGCGCTGGACGGATGCCGAGACGGGTGAGCCTGCAATGGCCGGTGGTCTGCCCAACAGCCTGGACGGCATCGATGATCCTGTTATCCGCATGTATCATGCCTACTACAAGACTGAGCGGGGCTATCACCCGCGCTCGGTCAACTCGAACGGCGGCTGGACGGTGACCAATCCGCTGTCCTTTATGAACATGCCACTGTTGACCTATGTCGCGGAAATCTCGCCCCGCCCGATGCTACTGATCGCGGGCTCCGAGGCGCATTCGCTTTACCTCAGCGAGGACGCCTTCGCCGCCGCTGCCGAGCCGAAAGAGCTCATGATCATTGAGGGCGCTGACCATGTCGATCTGTACGACCAGATGGACGTGATCCCCTTCGACCGGTTGGCCGAGTTCTTTGGCGAGCATCTCGCGGCCTGAGCAATGCTGAGTGTCGTGTGCGCGAGCACGAACCATACCCGCCCATATCCGTTGAACAAAGGAATGTCACATGTGGAAATCAACATTGGGCGCTGCCGCTTTCGCCCTGGGATTGACTGGAGCTGCCATGGCACAAGAACAGATTCGTATCTCGTCTGATTGGGGCGAGGTGACCGCCACGCTTGCCGATAACGAAGCCGCCGATGCCCTGTTGGAGATGCTGCCGCTGACCATCGATATGCGCGACCATCTGCGTCAGGAAAAAACAGGATTTCTGCCGTCAGACTTGCCCGAACTTCCGCGACAGCGGGACTTTTCGACCGGCACGCTCGGTCTGTGGAGTTCCAATCACTTCGTGATCTATTACAGCGCCGGTAGCGTCCCCAATCCGGGGATCATCATCCTCGGGCAGGTCACGGGCGATGTATCGATCTTCGATCGCTCCGGCGACGTCACCGTTGAACTGACGCACCTCGAATGACCCGGCAGCATTGCCGGCGCCCACAAGCGTCACTCCGGACATAGCGTCCATGATGCGCCGGAGGTGACCGCGTTCACCGCAAACACAACTGCCAAGAACTTCAATCACAGCACTTCTGATCCGGCCATCCCCTTGGCGTGGCCGGAAGCCAGAGTGCCATACATCCTCCATGGAGAGAAAAATGAACGACAGCACCACTGGAAAAGTCATCGTCATCACCGGCGCCTCCAGCGGCATGGGCCAAGCCGCAGCGCGCTACCTCGCTGCAAAGGGCGCAAGCGTCGTTCTGGGCGCGCGGCGTGTAAACCGCCTGGAGGCGCTCGCGGCCGAAATCACCGAGGCCGGCGGCAAGGCAATTGCCGTGGCGACCGACGTAACAAAACGGGCGGACCTGCTAAAGCTGGTGGACACAGCCGTCAAGATTTACGGTAGGATTGACGTGCTAATCAACAATGCAGGCATAATGCCACTGTCCCCCCTCGAGCGGCTCAAGGTTGACGAATGGGACCAGATGATCGACGTCAACCTGAAGGGCGTGCTCTACGGCATTGCTGCCGCACTTCCCTACATGAAGGAGCAAAAGGCGGGCCATATCATCAATCTGTCGTCCATCGCGGGACACAAGCTCTTCGGTGGTTCCGCCGTTTATTCTGCCACGAAGTTTGGCGTGCGCGCCATCAGTGAGGGACTCCGGCAGGAAGTGAAGCCATACAACATTCGCACCACAATCATTTCTCCCGGTGCGGTAAAGACCGAACTGCTTGACCACATCACCGAGCAGGATGTTCAGAAGGCAAACCAGGACTATGTCGGCCAAGTTGGCGTTCCGGCCGAGACGTTCGCTCGGCTGGTGGACTTTGCCATCAGCCAGCCAGAAGACGTTGACATCAACGAGATTCTCTTCAGGCCCACTGCTCAGGAACTTTGATTTCAAGAAGACACGTTGTGCCTAATCTCACCCACTGGGTCACTCCTCGGCGGAAATCAACACCAGGAGGGCCCGTTATCATCCGGTCGCAGAGCCCTGCACCAGACGACGTGAACCTTTTGACAAGCTGCGGTCGTCCCTTGACGGGCATCTCAGCGCACAATTCTCAAAGGGAAGCTTCGGGCGCCCATTCGTACTATTACTGACGCCGGTCGTGTTGCCTGTCGAGGCGTTCCGGTTGATGACGAGGCTCCGTCAGCCGATCAACTGAAAGGAAACGAACATGCATTATCGCAAGCTGGGTCAAGGTCTTGAAGTCTCTGCGTTGTCCCTCGGTGCCATGGGTTACGGGAAGTCCCGTGATATTCCCGACCGGGCGGAGATGATTACTCTGCTGCGGGCAGGGGTCGATCGCGGCATGAATTTCTTTGATACTGCTGAGGTCTATGGGCCCTGGACCAATGAAGAAATGGTCGGCGAGGCATTCGCAGGTATGCGTGATAAGGTCATCATCGCTACAAAGTTCGGCTGGGATATCGACCAGCAGACCGGCGAACATCGCGGCGGGGTGAACAGCAAGCCCGAACAGATCAGGCAGGCAATCGAGGGCAGTTTACGCCGCCTTGGGACCGACTACATCGACCTCTATTATCAGCACCGCGTTGACCCGGACGTGCCGATGGAGGACGTCGCTGGAACGGTCAAGGACCTGATCGCCCAGGGCAAGGTGCGATATTTCGGATTGTCGGAAGCAGGAGCGGGATCGATCCGCCGGGCACATGCGGTGCAGCCGGTGGCAGCACTTCAAAGCGAGTATTCACTATGGACTCGGGATCCGGAAGGCGAAGTGCTGACCACCTTGGAGGAACTTGGGATTGGACTTGTGCCGTTCAGCCCTTTGGGCAAGGGCTTCCTGACCGGGAAGATCGACAACAGCACGACATTCGCCAGCAATGATCTCCGCGCCAACATTCCGCGCTTTGCCCTTGAGGCGCGTGAAGCCAATCAGCTTCTGGTTGACTTGATCCGCCGCATTGGTGACGCGCACGAGGCGACACCGGCTCAGGTGGCGCTGGCGTGGCTGCTCGCCCAGAGACCTTGGATCGTGCCCCTGTTCGGTACGCGAAGGCTAGATCGCTTCGAGGAGAACGTTGGCGCCCTGGGCGTAACCCTCAAGTCGGAAGAGCTGCAAGAATTAACTGACAGCAAGGTCACAACACCCGTAGCAGGTGCACGGTATCCCGATTCACACCTGCGCCTCACTGGCCTTTAGGGCTTGCTCGACATAGAGGTCGGGAACGCCGTCGTCTGAAGTCAAATCTGCGAGAAGGACGGCAGATTTGGCCGCAAACGCGCCAAAAGCTGTTGGGCCGGAACCCACCGCCATCAAGACGTTGTAGCTCGCTTAGTGGACCTGCCGCTTTCGGGGAATCAAGTTGGCCGTGTGAATGTCCAGAATTGGGGCGCAAAGCCGCAAAAATGCCTGTCGGTGTTTCTAAGGGGACTGGGATTCCCTCGGCCTCCTTCATGCCCTTGTGGCCGCTGCCTCGCGTCACTTGTTCTTCGTTCTGCGGCCTTTTGCCGATGCTTCACACGGGCAGAATTGCGCACCAACCGGTCTCGGCCCAAGGTCATAGGCGACCGCTCCAACAGAGCAGCGCTCACAGTGGCACAGTTGCAAACGTTACCAGGACCATAACCAGAAGCCCGCCCGCGACCGCATAGGTGGCACAGGTGACGGCTGTCCGGGCAAGGATATCACCTTCGCGGCGGTGTAAGCCGACCGTAGCGGCGCCGGCGATGATGTTGTGTGGCGCCACGATGTTCCCGATGGCGGCTCCGAACCCTTGCGCTGCAACCATCGTCGTCGCGGGCAGCGCCAGCGCGCCCGCCGTCGTCAGCTGGAAGTGAGCGAACAGGATGCTGGATGCCGTCGCGGAGCCGGTGACGAAGGTGCCGAGCACACCGACTGCCGGTGCCAGCAGTGGCCAGACCGCGCCGCTGCTGGCGGCCCCCTCGGCGAGTGTGGCGATCATGCCCGAGTGGACCATCAGCCGTGCCATCGCCAGCATGGCCAGCAACGCGGCGGCCACAGGAAGGACACGCGCAGCCGCCGCGACAGCCGCCGGCAGGAGGTGTGACGCACGGCCCGTTGCCAATCCGCCCAAAACGAAGCCCAGGAGCAGGATCGTGCCGGGATGGTAGAACGGCTGAAAGGTGCCGCGGAAGGTGTCGTGCAGGCTCCAGCCAATCTGGATGCCGCCGAGCACTGCCGGGAGCGGATCGATCAGCCGGGTCGCCAGCACCAGGGCCAGAATAATGAGATAGGGTGCGGCGGCCAGCAGAAGGCTCGCAGGCGCGGGCAGCTTCGCCCGCCCGCCGGCGCGCCACCGCATGGTCACGACAAACATTATCGCACCGGCCAATGCACCGCCGAGTGTAGGCAATTCCGGTCCGGCGAGGATCGCGAGCGCGACAAAAGGGACGAAGAAGCAGGCGCCCGCCAATAGCGCCCAGATCGCAATGCGCAGCGACAAGGGCGCCCCGGCCATCCTCATAACGACCGCGACGAGAAACGTCCCCAACGCCGCGTGAAGAAGCGCCGTCGCGACACCTATCTCGGCGGCAGGCAGTCCGGTGATTTCAGCTTGCGCGAAGATCGGCGTGCCGACGGCGCCGAACGAGACTCCCGCAGCATGTCCGACAAGCGCCATGGCGACGGCGGTTATCGGGGGATAGCCGAGCCCGACGAGCAGGGGCGCTGCCAGCGCGACCGGCGTCCCGAAGCCGGCCGCGCCCTCCATGAAGAGGCCGAAGAACCAGGCAATCAGCACCGCCTGCAACACCCGATCGTCGGTGAGCCCGACAAGCGCCTCGCGGATGACCTCAAGTGCACCCGTGCGCTGTTGCAATTCGTAGATTGAGAGTGCCGGCAGAACGACCCACAGAATACTGAAGGTCGAATGAAGCGCCTCTGTGAAGATTCCCGCGATCGCCCATGTGACCTCCACCGTCGGCGCTATGCCTGAGAGATCAAAAAAGCCGAGGGCCAAAACGAGTGTTATCAGAGTGCCGGCGGCGCCCGCTTTCGCCGCCGGCCATCGTAGTACACCCATGGAAGCAAGTACCACGATCAGCGGTGCGCTCGCTGCCAGGAGCGTCATCGGTGTACTCATCCGCCCTGCCGCATCACCTCGGAGCGAACGGGATGCAGCGGCTGCCCCTCTCGCTCGAACCCGCTGATGTTATCGATCGTGGTCTGGGCGATCGCTCGCAGTGCCTCTTCGGTAAAAAAGGCTTGATGGCCGGTGATGAGCACATTGGGAAAGGTCAGAAGGCGCGAAAAGACATCGTCGGGAATGATGCGGTTCGACAGATCCTCAAAGAAAAGATCAGCCTCCTCCTCGTAGACGTCGAGGCCAAGGCTGCCGAGAGTGCCATTCTTGAGGCCGCGGATGACCGCGCGCGTATCGATGACCGCGCCGCGGCTCGTGTTGATAAGCATGGCGCCGCGCTTCAAAGTGGAGAGCGCATTATCATCGATAAGATGGTGCGTCGCGGGCGTCAACGGACAGTGCAAGGTAACCACATCGCTCTGGGCAAGCAGGTCCCCAATGGGCAGGTACTGGACGCCCTGCTCCACGCATCGGGGATTTGGAGCGGGATCGTAAGCAACAACACGGCAGCCGAACCCGGTCATTATCCTGGCCACGATCTCTCCGATCAATCCGGTGCCGACGATCCCGACGGTTTTGCCGTTGAGGTCAAAGCCGAGCAGTCCATCAAGCGCGAAATTGCCCTCCCGCACCCTGTTATATGCGCGATGTGTCTTACGGTTAAGTGTCAGCATGAGCGCGACGGTGTGCTCGGCCACCGCATGAGGCGAATATGCCGGCACACGCCCGACCGCAATGCCAGCGGCTTCGGCAGCGGCGAGATCAACATGGTTGAAACCGGCCGAGCGTAGCGCAAGAAAACGCACGCCCAGATCCCGCAATTGCGCGATCACTTTCCGGTTCACGTCGTCATTGACGAAGACACAGACAGTTCCCGCCCCGGTCGCCAGTGCCGCCGTCTCCTCGGACAACCGAGGCTCCAAATAGATCAGCTCGAGCCGGACCTGCTCATTGGCCACGTCAAGAAAGCGGCGATCATGTGGCTTGGTGCTAAAGACGGCGACGCGCATGATCGAATGCTACAGAAGGCCGATCGGGACGGCAATTACATTATAGTCGGTGCTGCCGAAACTGGCAGGGTCAGGATGCTCATGATCGGCAGTGACAGGATGAGGGCCCAAGAGATTACTTGCCCACCACCAAGACGTCGGGAAAGCGTGGCGAGGATCGACGCGGGTGTATTGATTTTGCCGGCTTTGAGGTACTTTATCGGGGTGCTAAATTCGACGCCTGCCGTCTATGCCCTACCGCGAAACGACCGATAGATCCCGATAGTTCACAGAATTTTTTGCTGTCCTGACGTTCCAAAAACCCTAGCAAAATCAAAATGCTAACTTTTTGACGGGCCCGCTCACGGTGTTGGGAACCGAAAAGGAAATGTTCTGTAGGAAAATCAATTCCTTAGGACGGGAAAATAATGGAGTGGGAGTGAGGATCGTTCGGCCTCGTCAGCTCTTGATCAGAGGCGCTCCCAAGAGGGCAAGTGCATAGAGCAGGGCGGGTTTGCGTCGGGCATCCCCTTAGAGTGCCAGTAGCCTGCGCGTTGAAATAGGACAGGGCAGCAAACCATGTGCCTACGGTCGAACGTCCAAAAAGGGGCCGATCGCGGTCGGTCCGGTTCTAGTCAGAAATCTGACAAAGCCGCCGTTCAGCCCGACGCCACTTCAGACGTTGAACGCTAGAGTCCAGACTCATTCATAGTCAGTAGGCGACAGCGGCAGCGAGCATCATTGCGGAGAGGTAATTTCGGTCAAGCTTGTCGTAGCGGGTGGCAACGCGGCGGCAATCTTTGAGGCGGCAGAACATGGCCTCGACGTGCCAGCTATCCCTGTATCGCTTTTCATCCTAGCAAATGGCGCGCTTGCGGTTCCTGCGGCCGGGGATCATTGGGATGGTGTTCTGGTTTCGGAGTGTAGAGCGAAGGCGGTTGGCATCATAACCGCGGTCTGCGGTGACTCGCTTCATGCCTATGGTTTCTCCGATCAACAGATCAGCCCCCTTCACGTCCGAAGCGTTTCCAGGTGTCAGGATGAGGCGGAGCGGCCTTCCCAGAACATCGACAAGCGCGTGGACATTGGTGGTTTGGCCACCCACGCGAGATGCCAATGGCATTGGCTTTCGCCCGCCCCCCCTGCACAGCGATGGGCCTTGATATAGCTGCTGTCGATCTGGGCCGTTTCGGCGATCCAGCCCTGTTCGGTCAAGGCGGGGAGGATGCACGACCAGATGCCATGATGGCTCCAGCGGTTCCAGCGATTGTAGACTGTGGTCAAGGGGCCATACTCGGCAGGGCAATCAGCCCAGCGTCCGCCGCACTTGAGCATGTGGATGATCCCCGAATTCACCCGCCGATCATCAACTCGACGTGCTCCGGGCTGGTTTCTGGGAAAGGTGCGGCTCAATGACAGCCCAGGCTTCATCGCTCAACCAGAAAAGTCTGCTCATCAACGCCTCCAGCTTTATCCAAGGCTAGAGAATCTGATTTGCAGCATCTATTCAATGTGCTGATTGGGTTTGGGCCTAGGGCACGGCTTAGGCATAATCAAAGTCCGACCCCTTGGGGGCATGAACAAGTCCCGCGGCAAAGCGGTGGGCATTTCTGATGTATCCCTCGGCCGAGCGTTGCAGGCCTGCGATTGCGGCCTCATCGAGCTGGCGAATGACTTTACCGGGAGATCCCACAACCAGTGAGCCGTCGGGCACCTGCGTACCTTCGGTGATCAGCGCGCCTGCGCCGATCAGGCAATTGTCCCCGATGCGGGCGCCGTTGAGGACGATGGCCCCCATGCCGATCAGGCTGTCGTTGCCGATGGTGCACCCATGGAGCATGGCCTTGTGACCAATCGTGCAGCCCCGCCCGATGGTCAGTGGGAAGCCCATATCGGTGTGCAGAACCGTGTTTTCCTGCACATTGCTGCCCTGACCGATGGTGATGACCTCATTGTCGCCTCGCGCGACAACGCCGAACCAGATCCCGACATCCGCTTGAACAATGACCTTACCGACCAGAACCGCATTGGGCGCAATCCAAGCGACGTTGGGGTCGATCTGCGGGGCTGTGCCGTCGAGGGAATATCGGGGCATTCATGAGGTCCTTGCAAGCAGAAACGTCGCCATTTCACAATGGCATCACCGCGTCCGGAGCCTGCCAGCTCCGCAATTGTCGATTGATGGGGCAGGTGCCAGAGCCACCTGCCCCATCAATACTACCAGGGACGCTCTTCCAGTTCGACTGTCTTGTCGTATGGCATGCCAAGCTTTTCATAAAAGGCACGGCGCATGCGGCGGTCCTTGTCCTGTACCATCCAAGCGCGCTTGGCGATTTCTTCGCCATCTTCCTGCGGGATCACGACAATACCATCGTCATCGGCGATCACGCCATCGCCCGGACGCACATAGACACCACCACAGGTAATCGGCTTGCCCATGGAGGAGAGTTCGAGGCGGCCTGCCATGTGCCGCATCGAACGGACCGAACAGAACACCGGGTCGTTCTGCATGATACATTCGCCGGAATCGCGGCAGGCGCCGTCGATGATGAAACCCACCGACCCCTTGACGCGCGCATCGAGCAGATTGTTGGAGCCGAGCAGCCCGCAACGGGACTGCTTGGTGTCGATCACATGCACTTCGTCTGGCGCGCCAAAACTGTGGCCGGCGGGCCAGAGGGCGTCAGGATGCGAGCTACGGTCGGGATTGCGCTTGTACTGGCGATCATCGAATTCATCATAGCTCATTGCCGGAATGGTGCGGTTGATGATGTTGAATTCGGCCGTCGTGGCAATGCCAGCAAAAAAGACGCCGGGAAACAGGGGCCGCAGACGCGGGTCCATCTCATAGGTGTTCATGTAACCCATGGAGTCGAGCGCGTCGGTAACGTCTGAGGTACGTACCTTGCGAAGAATTTCGAGAGTGGTGGAACTGATAGACATAAGTGCTTCCTGTTGGTGGTTAGTGGGTGTCTTGCCGCAAACTGCGGCCAGAGCGAAGATGCTAGCCAAGGATGGTCAGGCCGGTTCCCTCGTCGAAAAAGTGCATCCGCTCGGTATCGAGCCGCACCGTGACGGTCTGCCCAAGCCGCACGTCGCTCTTGGCGGTGAAGCGGGCGACGCAGCGGGCCTTTCCGGCGGAAGATTTGATTTCATCGAGACTGTCCGAGCTGCGCACTTCGGCCGCCTGGGCATCGATGCCAAGGTGCACGATAACATCGGACCCGAGAGCTTCGACAAGTTCGACCGCTGCCGAGATGCAGTTTTCCGGTTTTCCGTCTGGATCGCCTGCAGCATCGGATATGTCTTCGGGGCGGATACCAACGATCAGGCGCTTGCCCGAGTAGTCGCCGAGCTCGGCATAGCGCCCTTGAACCGGCAGCATCAGCGTATGCCCGCCCATCTTCAGCGCGAGCGCATCTGCCTTGCCTTCAAGGGTGGCCCAATACATGTTCATGGTCGGCGACCCGATGAACGCAGCAACAAAGGTGTTGCGTGGCTTGTTATAGATGTTTGACGGCGTATCGACCTGTTGCAGCGTGCCGTCCTTGAGTAGCGCAACGCGATGGCCCATCGTCATGGCCTCGACCTGGTCGTGGGTCACATAGATCGTGGTAACCCCAAGCCGATGCTGCAGCGAGGCGATCTCGGCGCGCATTTGCACACGCAGTTTGGCGTCAAGATTGGACAGCGGTTCGTCCATCAGGAACACCGCAGGTTTGCGCACGATGGCACGACCCATGGCCACGCGCTGTCGCTGGCCGCCGGACAATTGGCCGGGGCGCCGCTTGAGATAGGCCTCGAGTTCCAGGACCCGGGCTGCTTCCTGAACGCGCGTGTCGATTTCGCTCTTGGGCATTTTGGCGATCTGGAGGGGGAAGGCGATGTTGTTGTAAACGCTCATATGCGGATAGAGCGCATAGGACTGGAATACCATCGCGATGTCGCGATCTTTGGGGTGAACGTCGTTGACGAACTCATCGCCAATCCAGACAGCGCCGTCGGTAATTTCCTCGAGCCCCGCGATCATGCGCAGGGCGGTCGACTTGCCGCATCCGGACGGGCCGACCAGCACGAGGAACTCCCCGTCCTCTATGTCGAGCGAGACGCCATCTACCGCCTTGAGCGCACCGCCGGCATAGGATTTGGTCAGATTCTGTAGTGTCACACTGGCCATGAATTACTCCGAACGGATTACTTGAAGCCTTGGGTAGCGATGCCCTTGGTGAGCAAGCGCTGCGAAGCGAGGAAAAAGCCCAGCACCGGGCCGATGGAAACCAGCACCATGGCGAACAGGCCGCCAAAGGAAGAAGAACCGCTGGTTGGGTCCAGAAAGAGCCTCAAGGCGACCGGTACCGTCATGCGATTGGTGTCGGTGAGGTAGATCAGCTGGCTGAAGAAGTCGTTGTAGGTGTTGATGAAGGTGAACACCGCTGTCGTGGCAAGCGCCGGCATCGACAGGGGCAAGATAATGCGCCAGTAACGCTGCCAGTAGGATGCCCCATCCACCACTGCTGCCTGCTCGAGCTCGGCGGGCAGTGAACGCATGAACTGGACCATCAGGAAGATAAAGAACGCGTCATGCGCCAGGAACTTTGGCACCACCAGAGGCAGGATCGTATTCACCCAGCCGATGTTGAGAAAGAAGATGTACTGGGGAATGAGCTGTACATGGATCGGCAGCATCATCGTGCCGAGCATGATGGCAAACAGCACCCATTTGCCCCTGAACTCCAGCCGCGCGAACGCATAGGCGGCCATTGAACAGGCCAGGAGATTGCCGACGATCGCAAAGGCGCAGATGATGAACGAGTTGATGTAGAACCGGGTGAAGGTCAGGTCCCCGTAAAGGTTCCAGCCCCGCACGAAGTTTTCCAACGTCCAGTTGGTTGGGATAAAGCCCATGCCGCCAAAGATCTCGGCTTCCGGACGCAGGGCGCTGAACACCATCCAGATCACCGGATAGAGCATCACAAACAGCAGCGAGATGAGAATTGCGTGGAGTCCGAGGCCTTTGAGCCTGCGCATGTTCGCACGGCGCTGACGCTCGGCCTTCAGCAGTTCCGGATCGTAGGTCTTAGCGGTCGCCATAAAACACCCAATAGCGCGAGGACCAGAACAGCACGGCGGTCGCAAGACCGATGGCGATCAGCAAAATCCAGGCCATGGCGGAGGCATAGCCCATCTGGAGTTGCTGGAAGGCCTGCTGATAAAGATAGAGCGAATACAGAAGCGTGGAGTCGATCGGTCCGCCGCGGCCATTCGAGACGACGAAGGCCTGGGTAAATGACTGGAACGACCCGATCAGAAGCAGCACTGTATTGAAGAAAATAACTGGCGTTATCAGCGGCAAGGTAATGCGGCGGAAGCGCTGCAAGGCATTGGCGCCATCAATTGAGGCCGCCTCGTAATAGGAGTCCGGTATCTGGCGAAGTGCTGCCAGAAAGATCACCATCGAAGCGCCAAACGTCCAGACGTTGAGCGTGATCACCGACGGCAAGGCAAAGGTCGGATTGTTGATCCAGCCGCGCCCCGCAATGCCGACCAGGCTCAGCAGGTAATTTACAACGCCGCGTTCACCGAACACTTCCTTCCACAAAAGCCCGATACCGACACTCGCGCCAATCAGGGACGGTACATAGAAAAGGGATCGGTAAATTGCGAGCCCGCGCAGCCCCCGATTGAGGGCGACCGCGACGCACAGCGAGAAGATGAGGATGAGCGGGACAGAGAAGCCGACAAATTTCAGCGTCACCCAGATCGAGGCGACAAAACGGCGATCACCCGTGAAGAGGCGCACATAATTGTCAAAGCCGACCCAGGATGGCAGCCCGATAACGGCGTAATTTGTAAAGCTGAGATATAGCGAGGCCAGCATCGGCAGCGTGGTGATAAGCACGATTCCGCAGAGCCAGGGCAAAAGGAACAGGTAGGCCGCACGGTTCTCCGCCTTCTTAAGGGCCGACCCGGAACGGTTCTCGGGAATTTGGCGCAAAGGGCGTCCAGCTTCCGCTGCGGACAAGACCGGATTGTTGGATGAATCGATCGTGCTCAAAATGAAATCCTCCCTCGCGCCTCGGCAAACACTAGCAAAAGACTCACATCAGGGATGCGAATTTGTGCCAATCAATTGCGCGCGGACCAACGGTTGAGCCCGCGCGCAAGTTTGCGTTAGCGTGCAGCCTGGCTGAGTTGCTGCTGCAACTCGGAGATCAGCTGCTCGGCGCCCTGTTCGGGTGTGAGTTGCTCGAATGCGACCGCGTCATAACTGCGGTTGAGCACATCGGTCATTGCCTGATATCCGCCTGCGGGCCAGAAGACAGGATTGGCCGTGGGAACAACCTCGTTGTAGAGCTCGATCAGGCGAACCTGTGTCGGCTGGGTTGCGGGATCGGCGGCCTGGGCGTTGGCGAGTTCGGGAATGGAGACGACACCATTGTCCGACTGATAGATGCCCGCAGCCTCGGGGTTCTGGGTCCAGAAGTTGATCCAGGCGGCGGTGGCCGGAATTTGCTCCGCCGCACAGTTGGCGCCGATGGCAATGCCGTTGGTACCAAGATCCATGCCTACGGTTCCGTCAGGACCGACCGGGTAGGGGCGAGTATTGATTGTTGCACCCGGATTGACGGTGTTGGTCACCGTCTGGACTGAGCCGAGTTGGTTGGGCGGACGATTGGTTGCATAGCCGCGGCCGTTCGCCAGATTGGATTCTTCAACCAGCGCACTGTTTTCGCTGATCATTTCCTCAGGCGACTCGGTGACGCCTTCCCTGCGGAGCTCTTCCCAGTATTCGAACCAGGCAACCGCAATCTCCTGGGAAAATGCAACTTCGGAGCCCTCGAATACCTTCTCGCCATGCGACTGGACCCAGGGGATGAATGCGTCGGGTTCGCGACCCATGTTGTGGGTTGCAACGGCACCATCCGGCAGTGTCGCTTGGATTGCGCGCAAATGTTCGGCGTACTCTTCCCAAGTATAGGGCCATTCCATTGGCTCAACGCCAGCGGCAATACCGTTTTCGAGCATCTGCTCATTGTACATGAGCGCAAAGTAGAACACGCCGTGCGGGATCATGTAGAGATTGCCGTCGGCGCCGCGTGACGAGTCCATCACGGCGTCAGGTATGCCGGTGACATCGAGCGTGCCGTCGGCAACCAGATCGTCAAGCGGCATCAGAATGTCGGGGCGGGCATAGGTGGCCAGCCAGCGTGACTGCATGGTGATGGCGCAGGGCTGGTTGTTGCCAGCGGACTGGATCGTCAGGCGCTCCCAATAGGGAACGAAATCTGCGGTTTCGCGCGAGATCGATACGCCAGGGTTGGCCGCTTCAAACAATTGAATGATGCGGTCGGTCTTGTCATTGCGGACCTGACCACCCCACCAGCTAAAACGGATATCGCCCTGCAGGTCGTTGTCTTGAGCGATGGCGCCCATTGGCATGGTTGCAAGCGCAAGCGCCAGGAGCGACGTAGCGATCACCGGGCCGATAGCCACACTCGGAACTTTGGTGTCTTTCATAATTTCCTCCCTTTGAGATCGGGTCAAATCCAAGCGGCGCGTAGCGCCTTTTGGGTAAATCGGACTGCGATCTGGATTGGCGCCCCTGCCGCCCCCTCCTCGGGACCAGCGTCCTCGCCGATTTCACCTTCATATTCTTGTATGCAAGAATGCTGACTGTCAACGGGTATATCTTGTAAATTATCATCCAAATACGCATGCGTGGCATGATCCCGATCTGTTTTGTATGCAAACAGTGCATTCAGCCTTGCAAGTCCGCAGGCCGTTTCATGAACCAGTCCCATCGGGCGATGTCCAAAGTCCCGAAAACCCCTTGCGTCCAGTAAGGGTCGGCTCGGGCGAAGTCTTCGGCCGCCTGCTGGCTCTCGGCGCGCATAACGATCATGCTGCCGATCGGCTCACCTGCTGTATCAAGATAAGGGCCCGCCAGAATGAGATCATCTCCCAGACCCGCATAATAGGCGCGGTGCTGGGGACGATAGGCTAGCCGGTCTTTCATGCCATCGACTTTGTCGCGACCGCTTACAATGAACAACATTGGCGTCTCCCATGAGCTCAGGACGATTGCGTCTGGTAAAGTCGGGACACCGAGGCGCTGTCTTCCATGTCGTTGCCGGCATCGGCGTAGCGACCATACTGGCGCACCGCCGCATCGAGAAGCGGCAGCTCCAGGCCCAGGTCTTCCACGAAATGCGATACCGCCTTGAGATCCTTGTTGACCTGGCGCACATAGCTGCGCGGGGGGTCGAAATCGTCGGCGCTCATCTGGGTATAGATGCGCTGCAGCATGGCGCTGTCGGCAAGCCCGCCCTTGAGGCAAACGGGCAGGAGGTCGGGATCTATGCCTGTTGCGCGGCACGCTGCCAGCAATTCCGCCATCAGGATGTAGTTGGTGCCAACGATTGCCTGATTGAGGATTTTTGTCTTTTGCCCATTGCCGATCTCGCCCATACAGGTGACGTTCTGTCCTATGTCGCGCAGGATGGGCTCGACAGCGGCAAAACAAGCTTCATCGCCACCTGCCATGAGCGTCAATTGGCCCTCACGCGCAGGCTGGGGGCCGCCCGACATCGGAGCGTCGATCCAGTCGGCACCAAGTTCTTCCTTGAGCCGGGCCGCAAGCTTCAGGGTCGCCTCCGGTGAGGTGGTCGAGAGGTCAATCAGGACCTTTGCGCCTTCTCCCGCCCTGGCAAACCCGTCCGGCCCGAAGCAGACGCTTTCAATTGCATCGTCGCCCAGCACGCAAACCAGAACCACATCCGAACTTTGCCAGACCTCTTCAGGCGACTCCGCCCACTCCGCGCCGCTGTCCTTGACCTTGTCGAAGCGCTCGGGCTCGAGGTTCCACACTGTCAGCGCATAGCCCTTGTCGCGGAGGCGCTCGACGATGGGCGTCCCCATTATGCCAAGACCCACCATGCCCAGACGCACGTTGTTGTCGAAACCTTCGCCCTGCATTCTCAATCCCCTTTGGCCACGTCAATACGATAGATGCGGGCGGCATTGGCCCAGAACAGCTTGTCCTGATCTGACTTTGGCCTGTCCGCCACCGCACGCCCAAATCCGTTAAAGATCGTCGAGAAACCGGCGACAAGGCTATCGACGGGAAAGTTCGAGGCAAACATGCAGCGATCCGTCCCGAAAATGTCGATCGTCTCGAGGATTATCTGGCCGTTATCCTGCACGGTCCAGGGGCGCCCTTTCTGTCCCAAGCCAGAGATCTTGACCGCAATGTTGGGGCACTCGGCGGCACGCTTCATTGCTGCCCGCCAGCCGTCGAGCCCCTCGGGGCTTCTGTCGGATGGCAAGCCTGTGTGATTGATGATGATCTGGGTGTCGAGAAACGCCTGCGCGAGGTCCGCCGCTTCGCCCAGGTGCCACCAGGGGGTCTGCAGATCAAAGCTCAAACCGTTCGGTTCCAGCATGGCAAATCCCCGGCGAAACGCTTCATCGCCCATCGATCCCGGCGCGCCCATGACGACCTCGACGGGGCTTGTCGCTGACTTGGGCTTGTGGCGAATTCCCCGAACAAACGTAGTCTTCCCCAGAGCCTCGAGCACCTCCTGCGCGTCCTGCCGATCAAGCCAGGCCTGGGCCACCATGACACTGGGCAAGCCCTCGCGTTCTCGCACGGCATTCACCCAGGCCACCTCGCCCAAGGGGTCTTGCGGGTTCCATTCGGTCTCAATGAACACGCTGCCGACAACCTCGAACTCTGAGGCATCCTTGCGATAGTCTCCAGCAAGGTAGTTGCGCTTGATGGCACTGTAGTCACCATAGCGGAAATTGACCGGCTTGTCGGCCAGCCAGGGCAGGTAGTTGGCCTCGATGTCCCAGAAATGGTGATGCGCGTCTATGATCCGCACTGCAGTCTCCCGATTTTTCGGAGGCCGGTTGCCCGGCCCCCATTCATCCAGCAGCGTGGTATTAGCTTTCGAGTTCGGCGTAGTAGCGGTCGATCGCATCGGTATCGACGGTTTCATCATACTCACGGTTGAGCGCGTCATAGCGATTGCGGCGTGCCCGCATGTCGGCCAGCAGAACGGCCTTGGCGTGAAGCGCAGCCTGCTTGGCAACCTCGATCGGCACCACGACCAGGCCATCGTCATCACAGCCAACGATGTCGCCGGGGCGAACCTGAGCGCCGCCGATACCGATGAAGGTATTGAGCTCAACCACTTCGATGCGGCCCGGAATAATGGTGCGGCCGCGCTCGCGACAGACCATGGGTGTTTTTTGCATTGTCACTTCGCCGGTGTCGCGACAGTGACCGTTGGTAACGATACCCACGGCACCATGTGTCTGCAGCGCCAGAACGTTCTCGGAGCCGAAAAAGCCCACTTCGCCCGAACTGCCCACATCGGTGACAACAACGCTGCCCGGCTTGACGAGGTCGTTGAGCCCCCGGCCATTGTGGCCGTGACGGTCGAACCACAGGCCGTGCGCCCCAACGATTTCCTCGGTGGTTTCGAGAGGCCACATCGGTTTGTTGGACGGAACGCAGCGCTGGGTAACGGCTGGTCCCCAGAACTTCATGCCAAGCCATAGCGGCCGGATTTCCTGGGACACCAGGCCAATATTGAAATAGCCCAACCCATCAAGCGCATCGACCACGTCAACAACGCGCAGCGGTTCGAAATATTTGCGAATGTGGTAAGGATCAACGGCGTTGCCGTTGGCGTCCTTTGGCTCGTAGCTTGACATGTCGAAATCCCTTGTTGTCACGCAGCCAGCGCGACCGGTATGGAAAATATTCGGATGGGCTCCTCCCGTCCGCGCATCATTTTTGTATGCAAGAATTGCTCAAGTCAACGGCTCGTGGATGAAATATTTTGACCGCGTCGGTCCATCAGGGCAACAAACGCTGTCGACATCGCTCAGGGCTTGGAGTCGCTGCGGGTCTGCAGATAGGGCAGGCTGTTGAGGAAGTGCTGGCGTGTCAGCCGTGCCAGCAACTCTCCATCTCGCGAGGCAAGTGCCGTGAACATCTTTGTGTGTTCGAATAGGGCCTCGGTCCAGCGCCCGGTGTCGAGGTTGGCCAGAGCGCGCGCGCGTTCGACCCGCGGCACCAGCGATTGCCACACTGAAAGCAATACCGGATTTGCTGCGATCTCCACCGTTCTACGGTGGATCAGCTGGTTGATGCTCATGTAGGATGCGCGCTCCTGACGTCCATGAAAATCGATCATGTCGGCCAAAAGGCGCCCGATTTCGCCGATTTCTGCTTCAGAAATGCGCTGGCAGGCCAATTCGGCCGCCAGGCCCTCGACCGACCCGAACACAAGGAACAAATGCTCGAGATCTGGCGCATGAAGCTCGGAAACCAGCACGCTCCGGTTGGGCAGCAGGTCAACGAGACCTTCGGCTGCAAGCGTGCGAAAGGCCTCGCGAACGGGCGTGCGCGAAACACCAAGTTGGTCGCACAGCTGCATCTCCCGCAGCCGGGCGCCGGGGGGCAATTCTCCGGAAAGGATCATGGCGCGCAATCGGCTGGCTGCTTCTGTATGCAGTTGCCCCTTGCGCCGGCCAGCAGGGCCCCTGGTTTCGTCGGTTAGCGTATCGTTTTCAGGTTCGTTATCCATGACTGTTCGTATGCAGGAACGACAAAAAAAGCAAGACTGCGCATTTCCACCCTTGATTTTCGTGTTTGCCCAGTCTTGTATGCAAGATTGAGCGCCCAGAGTGGTGTTAAAACGACCGGCTAGCATCCCGGCACTATGGAGGAACCTATGCCCGCAGACGTCGCAGATTCGCAAGGAGCCGCTATTTCGGGCCCACTCCCACTTTCTGGCCTGCGCGTACTGGATCTAAGTCAGGTTATGGCGGGTCCGTTCTGCTGCATGTTGCTGGGGGACATGGGCGCTGACGTTATTAAGGTCGAACCGCCAGGCGTGGGCGACCAGACCCGCAAGTCCATGGGCTTTCGGATGAAAGGCGAGGACAGTCCCGGCTTTCTGGCGCTTAATCGCAACAAGCGCAGCATCGTGCTCGATCTTAAGAGCCCGCAGGGTCAGAAGGCGCTGCACAAATTGGTCGAGACGGCAGACATCCTTGTCGAGAACAGTCGGCCAGGCGTGACCAAGCGGCTTGCGTCCGATTACCAGACGCTGTCGCGAATCAATCCACGGTTGATCTATGCGAGCATCTCGGGATTCGGTCAGACGGGGCCCTGGTCCCAGCGCCCCGGCTTTGACTTGATTGCCCAGGCCATGGGCGGCGTGATCAGCGGAACCGGCATCCCCGGCGCCGAACCAGTCAAGTCCGGCATCCCGGTGGGTGATCTGGGTGCAGGCATGTTCGCGTGCTATGGTATTCTCTCAGCAGTGATCGGACGGCAGACGACCGGGCGCGGGCAATACATAGACACCTCCCTGCTCGACGCAGCCCTCGCGCTGTCGGTCTGGGAGAGCACCGAGTATTGGGCAACGGGGGTTTCCCCGGGCCCCTTAGGGACTGCCAACCGCATGAGCGCACCATATCAGGCTTTTGCAGGTTCCGCGGGCATGTTCGTGGTTGGCGCTGCAAACCAGAAGCTTTGGCTGATATTTTGCGACACCATCGGACGCCCCGAGCTCAAGGACGACCCGCGCTATGCAAACAACATCGATCGCGTGCAGCGCAGGGATGAGTTGGCCGAAGAACTGAAGCCGACGTTTCTGACTCGCCCGGCCGAGGAATGGGTCGACCTGTTCCTTGCTGCAGGCGTGCCTGCTGGCCCGATCAACGACTACAGCGTGGCTCTGGACAATGATCACGTCCGCCATCGCGAAGCGGTCATCGATATAGAGCACCCGACCGAAGGCAGCTTCAAGGCACTCGGCTTTCCTGCCAAGCTGTCCCACACCCCGGCGCGCGTGCGGCGACATCCTCCGCTACTGGGCGAGCATACCGAGGAAATCATGGCTGAACTCGGCCTCGGTGATGGTGCGGGCAAAGGTGCCGCCTCAGCATGACGACACCCGCAAACTCAGGACAGGTTCTGGTTGAGCGCGACGGTGGTGTTGCACGCGTCACGTTTGAACGGGTTGATGCCCACAATGCTTTCACCTGGGCGATGTATGAACAACTCGACGCCATTCTCGCCGAAATCAGCGCGGACCCCGATATACGCGTGGTGACGTTGCGCGGGGCGGGCGGCAAGGCGTTCGTGGCCGGTTCGGACATCTCCCAGTTCAAGGAATTTAAAGGAGGCGTCGACGGCATCGCTTATGAAGCCAAGATGGACCGCTACTTCGAGCGGATTCTTGCCGTGCCGGTGCCTACCGTGGCGATTATCGACGGTTGGGCTGTGGGCGGAGGCCTCAACATTGCAGCATGCTGCGACATTCGCGTTGCCAGCAGCCTTGCCAAATTCGGCAGCCCGATCGCTCGCACGATTGGCAACTGCGTCTCCATGAAAACCTATGCCCGGGTGTTGGGCGGGTTTGGCGAAGCCCGTGCCAAACGCATGTTGCTTCTGGCTGAGTTCATCGATGCCGAAGAGGCCTTGGCGGCCGGATTTCTTGCGCGCTTGGCCGAGCCGGAAACGATCGATCAGGTGGCCGACGAGGTCGTTGCGCGATTGCTTGAAAACGCCCCGATCACGCTGCACGTCAGCAAGGCCGCTCTTGGCCGGATTATGGCGCCCGATTGCGATCCGGCTGACGACCTCATCTCCCTGGCCTATGGCAGCGAGGATTTTCGCCGCGGCGTAGATGCCTTTGTAAGCAAGACTAGGCCCGAATGGTCAGGCCGCTGAGTGCGATGGGAGGACAATTGTGACGGACAGGCAAGCGCCGATAAGGGTCTGGAGCAAGCTTGACCTTGCCTTTACCGCCGAAACCGACTTTGACAACGCCTATGCTGACGCACTGGTCTGGGTGGATCTGGAGGGCCCCGGCTTTTCCAAACGCGTCTACGGCTTTTGGGATGGCGGGCGGTCTTTTATCGTGCGGGTTTTGGCAGCAGCGCCGGGCGAATGGCGCTGGACAAGCGGCAGTACGCCCCACGATGCGGGCCTATCAGGCAAGTCGGGGCGCTTCACGGCCGAAGCCTGGAGCGCCGATGAGCTTGATGCCAATCCCAACCGCAGGGGCATGATCGGTGCAACGCCGGATGGCCGCGGCCTGCAATATGCTGACGGCACGCCATATTTTCTCTTGGGCGACACCTGGTGGTCCCTGCCCAGTTTCCGGTTTCCTTTGGGCCAGGGCAACGGCTTGCCCGACCAGTTGGGGCCGCACTCAACGCTCAACGATTATGTTGCCCTTCGCAAGGCGCAGGGATTCAACTGCATCGGCCTTATCGCTGCACAGCCGGCATGGGCCAATGACGGCCACCCCAACAGCCTGCAGATGGAAGACGGGACCTGGGTTCGCGCCGCATGGAAGCAGCCCGGCACCCAGTCAGCAAAGGATATGCACAACGAGGGCGGGCGGCCATTCCAGTTCCCTGGCAAGGTGCCGGGATTTGAAGATGTGTTTCCCGACATGGACCGCATAAACCCTGACTATTACAGTGAACTGGATCGCAAGATCGACTTCCTGAACGACCAGGGCATGGTGCCCTTCATCGAAATCTCAAGGCGCGACGCCGGCCAGTGCTGGAAAAAATTCCATGATTGGCCGGAATCTTACGCCCGCTATGTGCACTATATGGTGGCGCGATACGGCGCCAACATCACCCTGTTCAGCCCTATTCATTATGACTATTTCGAGCAGACCATTCCCGCCAAGGATTACAACGCGCCCATCAATCTGGCCATCGGGCGTTATGGCAAGCCGCCTTTCGGCACGTTGCTGACGGCCAATCCCAACCCCTCGACGCTGGTCAATTTCGGGCCAGACAGTTGGGTGGACCTGCATCAATCGGGCAATGTGCGCGAGCACTATACCTACTGGTATCTGACGGAAATGTTTCAGGCCGAGCGCAAGCCCGCCATCAATGGCGAGCCCTATTATGCTGGTCTGCACCAATTGGGCCAGCCCTATGCCTTGAGGGTGTCGCCCGATAGCGAGGATGATCGCATTTATGTCCGGTCGGGACTGTACGGGAGCTTTTTGTCGGGGGGCCTGGCCGGCTTCATCTATGGTGCCGAAGGCATCTGGCAGTCCGATGTCGAGCCTGAATCTCTTTACAAGATGTGGGACAGTTTTGGCTGGGAATCGGCCAATCAGGTCCAACACCTGAGAACGTTTGCCACCGTTCTTGGCCAACGCTATCTCGAACTGGTTCCTGACGCCGAACTCCTGGTCCCCAACAAGACTGGACCGGGCTTTGCCTACAAGGGCTGGAGCTATTGCGCGCGCACCGAGGACCGATCGTGGTTCATGCTCTATTTCGAGGCCGACGCGCCGCTGGAGGCCAGCTTGCGCGGCGTTTCGGTGGGCGCCAGATACCGCCCGCGCTTCTTTGATCCCCGGACAGGCGCCTGGGGAGAACCGGGCGACATCGTGACGGTGGCGCGCAGCTCAGTACTTGGCCTGCCGCAGCGCCCTGACAGTCAGGATTGGGGCATGATGCTCGAGCGCGTCTGATATCTTTTCGTTTCCTCCCCAGGCAAGGCGCTGAACCGAAAGGTTTGGCGCTTTGTTTGTTTGCCCAAAAAAAGTGAGGCGCCAAAAGGCGCCTCTGAATCATTGAGTGTTTGGAAGACGTCTTGGACTACCCCTTGCCGAGCCGCTTCATGAAATCCTCGCGATTCTTCTTGTAGGGATGCGGCGGCATGTCGGGGAACATCGACTGGGTCGATTCATCGGGGTCAATGCCGAGCGCCTCGAACAGCATGGCGCGATCGTAGCGGTCGTTCTCGCTCTCTTGCTTGGCGTAGTAGATAACATCATCGATCACGTCCTGCGGCACAACGATGGCGCCGTCCCCATCGGCTACCACCAGGTCGCCCGGAAGCACGGTAGCGCCTCCGATTTCAACGACGGAATTGGGCTCGCCGAACTCGACACGGCCCTGATACATGGGCTGAACCACCCAGCGATGCCAGCAGGGCATGGCCTTTTGGTACAATTGCTCGTCGGTATCGCGCGCGCCGCCATTTGTCAGCACACCCTTAACGCCCCGCGCGGCCCAGACCATCGAATCCATTGACCCGATGGCCGGCGTCTTCTGGCCCATTGTATCAATGACAAGGAAGTCGCCTTCGCCCACCTGCTCGCGGAAATCGCCCATGTCCCAGAGCTGGCGATACCAATATTCATACGCCCATTTGGTGTAGTCCTCAGGCGAGAGCTCCGGCACGCGCTGCCGGGTGGGGATATGACGATAGGTCTGGGCGAAACCGGCTGCCTTTGTGCGGTACAGGGGCCGGATTTCCGGGTCGACCGTGCCGATGTGGTGTAGTCCCATCCAGTCCATGCCGTCACGGATGTCGGTCACCCGAAGTTTGGCGACCGTTTCGAGAATCTGCTTGCGTTTGTTTTTGTCCATCGGGACTTCCCTGGGTTCAGTTGTTATCTTGCGCTCCGCGCGCCCGGTCCATTTCAGCCAGTTTCTCGACGCGTCTGCGGAATTGGGGTTCGGTGCTGAATTGAGCGGCGAGAAAGGCGCGGATGACGTCTGCGGCGATCTGCGGGCCAATAATCCAGGCCCCGATGCACAGGACGTTCACGTCGTCATGCTCGACGCATTGTCGGGCGACATAGGTGTCGTGCGCGACAGCCGCCCGTATCCTGGCGATCTTATTGGCCGCAATGCAGGCGCCCGCACCCGTGCCACACACTAGGACGACCCGTGCGACCTTTCCAGACAGGATCAGATCGATCGCGGCGCGGGTGACGTCAGGAAAGTCAACGGGATCTTCCGATGTCGCACCCAGCGCGATGACCTCGTCACAATGCTCGGCCAGCAGTTCCCGGACAAAGGCCTTCATCGGAAACCCTGCATGATCACAAGCGATGCCTATGGCGTTGCGTCGTGGAATGTCGAGACCTCTGGCGACAAGTGTCTCAGCCATGGCGTCCTCCTCAGTTTGTTCAAGAGCTCTTACCGTGGTATTACCACTTTGGCAATCGCAACTTTCCGCAGTTATGCAGCGGCTTGACAAGGTGGCTGCTTGCCAACAGTAGGTAAAACCTGTTTTTGGAGCGGAACATGGACTCAGCGCTGACACGGCAGGGCGATGCCGAAGCCAAAGGCTATGACAAAGTCTTTGCCTTCGTGCGCCAGCAGTTGATCTCCGGCCAGATGAAGGCCGGGGACCGGCTGGTGCCTGAGCGCGAACTGGCCACCCGCCTGGGCGTGGGCCGACCGGTGATTCGAGAGGTCCTGCGCGCCTTGGCTGCCATTGGCGTCATAGAGATCCGTCACGGGTATGGCAGTGTGGTGCGCCGGCCTGACTTTGCCGAGTTGGGCGACCTTTTTACAATGATGCTCGCCCAGCAGGACGAAGTCGTGGAGGATGTCATGGAGGCCCGCATCGCCATTGAACGGCAGGCCATTCGCCTTGCATGCGCGCGCGCGACGTCGGCGGATCTTGCTGCTTTGGGAGAGGCGTTGCGTCGCGTCGAGAAAACAGTCAATGACCCGCAGGCTGGAGGCGAGGCCGACTTTGCATTTCACGCGGCCCTGATCGCCGCTGCCCATTCGCCTACGCTCGCCAGTCTGCACGCCGCCATCGCGGTGCTTCTCAAACGCTCTCATTTCGAGCGCCGCAAGCGGATTACCAGGCTATCGGATATCGATACATATCTTATCGAGCATCACCGCGAACTGCTGGCCGCAGTAGTCGCGCGCGACGCGGATACCGCTGACCGGTTGCTGGTGCAGCATTTCCAGATCGGCTCGGATTATCAGCGCCGCGCCGCCACAGAGCAGTAGGGGCACTGGACCGCGTCAGCGCTTCATTGAATCGCTGGCACGATCTAACCTTTTGTTTTGTCGCAAGTCGTTCCGGAAAACCGGTTCCTACTTTTCCGGACTTGCTCTCGCCAAGCATTACGGGCTGACAGCGATGTATTTGGTCTCGCAGAACTCGAGTATGCCGTCGTGGGCACCTTCGCGCCCCAGGCCACTCTGCTTTGTGCGACCAAACGGCGCTGCAGGGTCTGACGCCAGCCCCCGGTTGAGTCCCACCATGCCGCATTCGATCTTTTCTGAAACGCGCGGACCGCACGCGTCAGCTCGGGATCGCAAATAGAGATATGGGGAATAAGGTACAGGCTGGCAATGCCCACCTTTACTGCCCGATCCTTGTCCGAAACGACGGCCACCGGCGTCACCTCCGAACCAGTCCCGGCGGTCGTAGGCAAGCAGATCAGCGGCAGGACCGGGCAGGGCACCTTGAACTCACCGTAATAGTCGGAAAACTCGCCGCCGTGCGTGAGCAGCAGCGCAATGATCTTGGCCGCATCCATGCAACTACCGCCACCGATGCCGATAACTAGGTAGGCATTGGCGGCCCGACCCATTTCGACACCGTCGGCAATGCATTCGGTCGGCAGTTCAGGCATGACACCGGTAAAGACCGATACCGAGACACCTGAGGCCTGAAGCTGATCGCCCGCCATTCTTTCGTCCGTCACAACCAGTGCTCGCTTTCCCAGTGAACTGGCAAAGTCTGGCAAGGCTGTTCTTTGCCCCGCCCCGAACACAAGATTGCGCGAGGCCCTCACCGCGCTGCACTCCAGTTCCATCACATTATTCTCCCTTGAACCCGGCATCTGCTGCCAATTGCTCCATGTCTGCCCATACCCGTTCGGCAAGAGGAATACCCTCTCGTAGCCGCGCGTCGCGACAGGCCCACCTCGCTCGCCGAGGAGGTCTATTCAAGGCTCTACGATCAGTTGATGACTCATGCCATCGCGCCACGAGACCGTCTCTCGGTGGACAGCCTCGCGCGGACACTTAACGTTTCCCAAACACCTATCCGCGAGGCTCTGGTGCGGCTCGAAGCACAGGGCCTAGTGGTCAAAATCCATCCGGTGGGCTAGCGCGTGGCCGAGCGTATCGCGCGAGACCGGCTCGACCAGATCTATGAATTACGTCTGCTGACCGAGCCACGCCTTGCCGCGCTGGCGGCCAATAACATCAGTGACAACGATCGTGACGAGTTGGTTAGCATCGCAGCTGAAATGTTGTCTGAAATCTCGCCACAAATGCCAGAGGCCTATGCGCGCTTTTCCCGGCTCGACGAAGCCTTTCACCGCAAGATAGCCACCTTGAGCGGCAACCAGGTGATCGCCGATGCCCTTGCTGACCTACATATACATGTCCACCTGTTCCGATTATCCCAGCCGCAAACCGCAATTTCGGATGCTATCCTCGAGCACCGGCGGCTGGTGAAAGCTATTACCGAGCACGATGCAAAGGCTGCCGAGAAGGCAATGGAGGAACACATCCTACTCTCAAGAAGTCGGTTCATAGAAGGAGGGGCAATCTCAGATTTTTGGCCACGAAGGCAAAAAAACGAAGAGTCTCATGTAAAGAGATGTCATGAATCTGACGCAGGGTCACAAACAGATCCGTAATGGCCGGGTTCGATAGTTCTTTTCCTGATGGCAAAAAACCGCCGATCGCCCCCGATCGCGTCACAACCATCGGTCGCGACGGCAGTCTCACGAGCAGCTTGCGGCTGGACGAGCCGACTGAAACGGCAATCCAAAAACCAGTTCTACTCCAACATGAAATTAGAAGACTTACCGGCTGTCCACAAGCTTACGATTGCCTTGTTCCAGCGCGAAAAGCTAATCCTGATTCCGCTTTTTCCATGAACATCGTAGCCCAGTGGCCGCTTACGGCGATTGCCAGCCATTGAGCCGTAACCACCAGACCGCCCCCCCAACAGGGGTCATCTTGACCGCGCCAGGAAACGACAGCTTTTAGGAAGAGGCCGATATTGGCTGTGTGGCTGCAATTGGAGCGCAAAGCGGACAGGCAGACCAGGGGTGACTTTCGGGCGCCTGTCGGCAGGCGGAACTCTTCAGGTTTGCGGTCCGACTGTCTTTGGGAGTGATAAATATTTATCCGGACTTGCCTTTGCGATCGCCTTTGCCACACGCGGCCGAGGTTGAAGAGGTTCAAGTGAAGCGTTTTGCTCCGGCAACACATGCAACAACGATTGCGGTGCATATGATCATTGTCCAGGCGATGGACGCGTCCAGTAAGATTGCTGCCAGCAGGAACTCAAAGAAGAACTGGAGAAGTTGCAGCAGCCGACCTTGGCAATGCTGCCGAGAGCAAGGCCCCGATACCAGAAGATCGAGCCTGCCAACATTCTGAAGATTGAAACATCAACGATGCTAAATGCCTCAGGCTGGCAGGGTCAGGATGCTCATGATCGGCAGTGACAGGATGAGGGCCCAAGAGATTACTTGCCCACCACCAAGACGTCGGGAAAGCGTGGCGAGGATCGACGCGGGTGTATTGATTTTGCCGGCTTTGAGGTACTTTATCGGGGTGCTAAATTCGACGCCTGCCGTCTATGCCCTACCGCGAAACGACCGATAGATCCCGATAGTTCACAGAATTTTTTGCTGTCCTGACGTTCCAAAAACCCTAGCAAAATCAAAATGCTAACTTTTTGACGGGCCCGCTCACGGTGTTGGGAACCGAAAAGGAAATGTTCTGTAGGAAAATCAATTCCTTAGGACGGGAAAATAATGGAGTGGGAGTGAGGATCGTTCGGCTCTAGGCGCGGTCTCGTAGGGTTGTCTCGCCGGAATGGTTCGCGCAGTGGGCACAGCAAAAGATGCTGTCGCCTTCTTCCACCCCGTGGCCGATAACCCGGCAACCACAGTGGGCGCAGCGCGGCGCCAGTTTCTCGATGGCGCATTCAAAGCTGTCGAATATAAAAGTATCTCCTGCCATCGCGACCTCGAACGTCTTGTCGTAGTCGTTGCCACAAACATCGCATTTAGCCATTGTCATCTCCTCGTTGATTTATCTCCCGCCCAAAAAGGGTACAAGCAGCCCGGCGAGAACGAACAGCACGAGCCCGGCAATGAAGATTATGCGGCTCCATTTGTGCCGCAGTATGATTTCGCCCTGCCGCGCCTTGTCGATCGAATAAGGCTCGGGTTCGTCTTGTTTAGGATCTGCCATAGCTGCACTCCCATTTCTGAGAAGGAAACGGTCGTACCCGGTTCGGCGTTCCAAAATGCGCGAAAGCCGCCCCAGGCGGGCGGCTCTTTGCAGCCTGTGAAGCGTTTCAGGCAAGTGTAGAGAAGAAGGTGCGGATGTCGTCTGCAAGTAATTGCGGCGCGTCCAGCGCAGCAAAATGGCCGCCGCATTCCATTTCGGTCCAATGAACGATGTTGTTGGCCCGCTCGGCAAAGCTTCTGACCGAACGGAAATCCTCAGGGAACACGGCAACGCCCGTTGGCACTGAATTGAATTCCTCACGATAGCCCGCGCCGGTTTGGGCATCCTCAAAATAGATGTTGGTGGCCGATGCGCCGGTATTGGTGAACCAGAAAATCGCAACGGATGTGATGTAACGATGACGGTCGACACGCGCGGCACGCTCACCCTCGAAGCCGAAATAGAGTTCTGCATTCCAGCTCAAAAGTCCAATAGGGGAGTCCGCCAGCCCATATCCGAGGGTCAGGGGGCGCTTTTGCTGCGCGTCGTTGTATGACGCGTACTTGCCAAAGTTCTCCAGGATCGCAAATCCACCCATCTCGAACGGAGTAAGTTTTTCCAACTCGCCTTCGGCACCCGTGGGAAAGGCGAAAATCTGTTGCAGATGAATACCGACAACGCCGTCTGGCGCGAGAATTCCAAGTTCGCGACCGATAGCGGCCCCCACGTCACCGCCCTGATAGCCGTAACGGTCGTACCCCAGTTTCCGCATCAGGCTGTCAAAGGCCTTGGCAATGCGTGCGCTATCCCAGCCTGGCTCCGTAACCGGTCCGGAAAATCCGAAGCCAGGTATGGACGGAATAACCAGATCGAAGGCCTGACCGCTTTCAGGCTCGGTTAGCGGGCCAATCAGATCGGTATATTCAAACGGGGTGGATGGCCAGCCATGCACCAGCAATAAGGGCAGGGCGTCGTTACGAGTCGATTTGATGTGTAAAAAATGGATGGTCTGACCGTCAATCTCGGCGACGAATTGCGGAAACCGGTTGAGGTCCGCCTCGACCGCTCGCCAATCGAAATCATTTTCCCACTGACTTGCAAGTGACTTTATTAGATCGAGAGACTGGCCCCGCTCATAGGCCGTCGATGGCATGTCGGGCCAGCGCGCCATCGCGAGCCGTTCCTTAAGGTCGGCAATTTGGGCGTCCGAAATCGAAATAGAAAAGGGGGTGATCGTCATGGCTCCGTCCTTTTTTATTCAGGGCAGAACCGCACGTCCTGCCGCGGAAAAACACAGTGAACCATGTGCCTGACAATCCATGTCAGCAGCGACTTTGGGTGTTGATGGCAATTGGTAGAGCGCGGAAATAAGTTAGCTATCGATGCTGATCGTGGCGCGGGCGCCATTGATCGAACCATTGCTTGGCGAGAACAGCGCGCCGCTGTCCGTATCGCGTGTCCACCATTTCAGCCGCTTCTATCCGTTCGGTTCTGAAATGCCGGAAGTCGTCGCGTAGGGTACACCAGGCGGCAACAATCTGTTTGTTCTCATAATAGGCAAGTTGCACCGGCCAGATTTCGCGCGACGATGATCGCCCCTTCTCGTCGGAATAATCGATGCGCAAGGCCTTTTCATTGCGCATGGCTTGCCGCACAAGTCCCAGCAGGGGCAGGGGGGCGGTATCGCTCCAAACCCGCACTGGCCAAAGTCCGGTGTCGGAAATTCTATCACGCAAATCATCTGGCGAGGCCGTTGCAATCTTGCCAAGCGCGTTCATGGCGGCATCGGAAAGGTCGGTGTCAGGCTGTGACTGCACCCAGCGCGCCCCAAGGACCAACGCCTCCAGTTCTTCAGGCGAAAACATCAGAGGGGGCAGAAAAAAGCCGGGGCGGAGCAAATAGCCTATGCCCGCTTCGCCATCAATCGGCGCTCCAAGACCGATCAGGGTCTGGATATCGCGATAAAGCGTTCTGACCGAAACATTCTGCTCTTCTGCAAGCTGTGCAGCGGTAACCGGATGCCGGTGGCGGCGCAGCGCATCCATGATTGCAAAAAGGCGTTCGGTCTTGTCCATGCAGCAATGTTTGGCAAGCCTTGGCCATCAATGCAATTGGTGATTTTTCCAGAGGGGCAAAACCCCTGCTTTCAATTGCATTTGGTGCCCTGTGCCACTATGGTCCGGCGCAATTTGAATGTTTCTATAGCCAAGGCATACCGATGAGTGATGACTCCTTTCTTCGTGAAGTCGAGGAAGAACTGCGCAGTGACAAGCTGAAGGCCTTTTGGCGGCGCTATGCGCCTTTCATAATTGGCGGCGCGGTGCTGATCGTTCTGGTGGTTGCCGGCAACGAAACGTGGAAGTGGTGGCGGGCATCGACCGCCGCCAATGCTTCCGACCAGTACTATGCCGCCATCGAAATGGCTGAACGCGGCGACCTGCAGGGCGCGCAAGCCGCTCTCAACGAAATTGCCCAGAGTGGACCAGGCGGCTATGCCATTCTGGCCCAGTTCCGCGCAGCGGGTGTTCTTGCTGAAATGGGGGACTATGATGCGGCGATCTCGGCCTATGATGCTCTTTCGTCTTCGCTCAATGAACCGCGCCTGCGCGAATTGGCGCTGATTATGGGGGCCTATCTGGCTGTCGATCATCTGGACGAGGCCGCGGTGCAGGCGCGCGCAGGATCTATGACAGGCGAAGGAGACCCCATGCGCAACCACGCGCGCGAAGCGCTCGGCCTTGCTGCTTATCGCGCAGGAGACTTCGAAGCAGCACGCGCCAATTTCGAGTTGATCGCTGCCGATTTCAACGCACCGCAGGATATGCAGACGCGAGCCTATGTCTATCTTGAACAGCTTGCGTCTGCCGGTGTCGACATTTCCGAACCGGTGTTTGACGCGCCCGCGACCGATCTCGACATGGATGCAATGACCGAGTTACTCACCGAGTAGTAATCTCAAATTCAGCAAGGACTGGCGCGATGAGCGTAACTGTAGCCGTTGTCGGTCGTCCCAATGTCGGCAAATCGACCCTATTTAACCGCCTTGTAGGGCGGAAAATTGCCATTGTTGATGACACGCCGGGCGTAACGCGCGATCGTCGCGAGGGGCAGGGGCGGATTGGCGATCTCTATTTCACGCTTGTCGATACGGCCGGCTATGAAGACGCCAACGATGACAGTCTCGAAGCGCGCATGCGCAAGCAGACCGAGATGGCCATCGCTGAGGCCGATGTCATATTGTTCATGATCGACGCCCGGGCAGGCGTAACGCCCACTGACGAGCACTTTGCGCGGCTCCTGCGTCGTGCCAACAAGGACATACACCTCATCGCCAACAAGGCCGAGGGCAGGGCCGCCGATCCCGGCCTGATAGAGGCCTTCGCGCTTGGCTTTGGTGAAGCGATTCCGCTTTCTGCCGAACATGGGCTCGGCCTTGCCGATCTCTATACGGTGATTTCGCAAGCTGTCGACCGGATTGAAGCTGAAAAGGCACGCGCGGCAGAAGAAGCATTCGACTACGACATGGTGCAAAAACCAGCCGTTGATGTCGATGTGAACGAAGAGGAAGGCGAGGACCTTGAAGGCGATACGGCCCCTATGCGCTGGGACCCAAATCGCTATCTCAACGTCGCGATAGTTGGGCGCCCCAATGCCGGAAAATCCACGCTTATCAACCGCATGGTCGGCCATGATCGGTTACTGACCGGGCCCGAGGCTGGTATCACACGCGATTCCATCATGGTGCCCTGGGAGTGGGAAGGCCGGGTTATCAATCTGGTCGACACCGCCGGTATCCGCCGCAAGGCCCGTGTGCAACACAAACTCGAAAAGCTTTCAGTGGGCGATTCCCTGCGATCGATCCAATATGCTGAGGTCGTCGTGCTGCTGCTCGATGCGACGGTGCCCTTTGAAAAGCAGGATCTTGCGCTTGCCGACCTCGTGGAGCGCGAAGGCCGCGCCATGGTGATTGCGATCAACAAATGGGATCTGATTGAGGACAAGAACGCCAAGATACTGGAACTGCGCGAGGCCTGCGAACGCCTGTTGCCGCAGTTGCGCGGTGTCCCGCTGGTAACATTGTCGGGGCTGCAGGGCCGCAATATCGACAAGCTGATGAAGGCGATTTTCGATATCGAGCGGGTCTGGAACGTCAAGATCAGAACGGCTAAACTTAACCGTTGGCTGTCGGCTATGATCGAACATCATCCACCCCCGGCAGTATCCGGGCGCCGGCTCAAGCTGCGCTACATGACTCAGGCCAAGACACGGCCGCCGAGCTTTATCATCTTTGCCTCGCGCCCCGACGCGCTGCCCAAGGCCTATCAGCGCTATATCGTTAACGGCATCAGGCAGGATTTCAATCTGCCCGGAACGCCGATCCGGCTCTGGATACGTGGCGGCAAGAATCCTTATGTCAAGGATGACGATGGGCGGTAATGCCAAGGCATCTGGTGAAGAGGCTGTCGGCAGATGCCGCGGCATTCACGCCGGAACCGCCTCAGGCACACGCTTGTAAAGAGAAATGGTCGGCGGAGCCGCATTCAGTTGGTCAACAGCGGAGCCTCGCTGCAGCCTTATCCTCTGCGCCATGAAGGCGCTCCGCTCTTGAGCGGGATTTACATCGTCGATGGAATCGAAAATGCTGCCGCACAGCCTCTCGTCAAAGGCGGCGATGGCCGTCCGTTGTCCGCAGTTATAGACGGCTACAGTGGCCTTTCGCCCTTGAAGACGTCGATCAACATTCCAGTCTTGACGTAGCTGGGCGATACAAGATCGACAATCTTTGGCGCGATTTCGTCCGGGGTTGGCAAGGTTGCAGGATCTTCGCCGGGCATGGCCTTGGCCCGCATCGCGGTACGGACCTGGCCGGGATAAAAGATATTGGCTTTGACGCTGGTAATCGCCATTTCCCCAGCATAGCTCTTGATCATTGCATCAAGCGCGGCTTTTGAGGAGGCGTATAGGCCCCAATACGGCTTTGCCGATTGCGCGGCACCGGACGAAATAAAAACCGCGCGTCCTGCGTCGGACTGGCGCAGCAATAGATCGGTCGAGCGCAGCAAGCGATAGTTGGCTGTCACGTTGACCGCAAAAACATTCGCAAATTCCTTCGGTGCGATATGGGGCAGGGGCGAAAGCACGCCCAAAAGGCCCGCATTGCCAATCAATCCGTCAAGCTGACCCCAGCGCTCGAAAATCGCGGCGCCGAGCCGGTCGATTGCATCGCCGTCTGTCAGATCGAGCGGCACGAGAGTGGTCGAAGAACCAAGCGCCTGAATCTCATCGTCGAGTTCTTCAAGACCACCTACAGTACGGGCGACGGCAACGATATGAGCGCCCCGGGCAGCGGCATTTTTGGCGGCTGCGTAGCCCAAGCCGCGTGATGCGCCAGTGACCAGAACGACGCGTCCGGCCAGGTCTTGAAGTTCAGACATATTTATACGGCTTCTCTCAGCATTGAGATCTTCTTGGGTTCGTTCTTGTCACGACCCTTGAGATCGGTGAGCGGCGTGGGATAGTCGCCAGTGAAATAGTGATCGGTGAACTGGGGCGCCTTGGGGTCGCGCTTTTCCCCACCAACGGCCATATAGAGCCCGTCAATGGACAGAAACGCAAGCGAATCCGCGCCGATATAGGCACACATGTCTTCCAACGATTTATACTGGTTCGCCAGAAGCTTCTCCGGATCGGGAGTATCAATACCGTAATAGTCGGAATGGAAGATCATGGGGCTGGCAACGCGGATATGGACTTCCTTGGCGCCCGCATCGCGGATCATCTGTACGATCTTCAGTGAGGTCGTGCCGCGCACAATCGAATCATCGACAAGAATGACTCGCTTGCCTGCGATCTCCGCCCGATTGGCGGAATGCTTGAGCTTTACGCCCAGCGCCCTGATCGACTGGGTCGGCTCAATGAACGTGCGGCCCACATAGTGATTGCGGATAATGCCGTATTCAAACGGGATGCCCGACTGCTGGGCATAGCCCAGCGCGGCAGGTGTGCCGCCGTCGGGAACCGGAACCACCACATCGGCTTCAACCAGCGCTTCCTTGGCCAGATTAATGCCCATCTTCTTGCGCGCTGTATAAATCGACCGTCCCGCGACAACCGAATCCGGGCGTGCGAAATAAACATATTCAAACAGACATACCCGTTCGCGCTTGGCCTTGAACGGCTTGTAAGATTCGATTGAGATCGAGCCGTCCTTCTGGATCTCGCAGACAATGACTTCCCCGTTCTCGACATCGCGTACGAACGAGGCCCCGATAATGTCTAGCGCGCAGGTCTCGGATGCGAAGATTGGCTTGCCATCGAGATCGCCCAGAACAAGAGGACGGATGCCATTGGGGTCGCGAGCGCCGATCAGCTTGGTTCGCGTCACCGCGACCATTGCATACGCGCCTTCAATTGCCCCCAGTGCATCGATGAAACGCTCGGCCGAACCGGTGCGCTGCGAGCGGGCGATAAGATGCAGAACGACTTCCGTGTCGGACGTCGACTGACAGATCGCGCCTTGGGAAATAAGGCGTTTGCGCAAGGCAAGCCCATTGGTGAGATTGCCGTTATGCGCGATTGCGATGCCGCCCACTTCCAGTTCGGCAAAAAGCGGTTGAACGTTCCGTAGCACCGTTTCACCGGTTGTCGAATAGCGAACGTGTCCCATCGCCATGTGGCCCGGAAGCCGGCCTAGTGTGCCCGCGTCGGTAAAGTGATCGCCGACCAACCCCATATGCCGTTCCGAATGAAACTGCGTCCCGTCGAAAGAAACGATGCCTGCGGCTTCCTGTCCACGATGCTGGAGCGCGTGCAGACCCAACGCTGTGAGCGCCGCGGCATCGTCATGGCCCAAAATGCCAAACACGCCGCACTCCTCGCGCAGCGTGTCGCCATCAAGTTCAAGCTGGAGTCCACTCAAGTGGTCAGGTGTCGTCGCCAACAGTATTCACCCTAGTGCGAGGACCAAAATATCTGCCGGGGGATTACGCCCCCAGCGCGCTCAAGTCAATAATCGCACGCCCAAATCCGTCAATCTCATAACTCGGTGATCGACCCTTCGGGCGCTGGGGCCGGTGCATCCATTTCTGGCACGCCATCTTCTGGAGCCATGCTGTCAGTGGGTATGCTTTCGTCGAGCGGCCCGCCGCGCTGGAGAATGTCATTGACCTGCTCTTCGAGGCTCTCGGGCAACAGGCCAATAAGGCCATCGCCAAAGGATTCGAGTGCAGGAAGGCTTTGCGCCTGCGCCGCCCAATCGGGAAGGTTCTCGCCCAAAAGCCATTTGCCGAATACCACGACGACGACGGCGATCAGGATACCGCGTAAGGCGCCAAACACAAAGCCGAGCGTGCGGTCGAGGGGCCCAAGCTTGCTGTCGGTGATCCAGTCGCCGATCCGCATCGTGAGCAGGTGCAGGATAATAAGGGCAACGAGAAAGCTGACAACACCAGTTGCGATATCCGCCCAGAGGTCCGGGGTAATATACTGGCGGGCAATATCGGGATGATTGAGATACATATAGACCGCAAACGCGGCCGAGCCGGCCCAAGTCGCCAGCGATAGAACTTCGCGGGTCAAACCGCGCGCCGTCGCAAGTAGCGCTGAAACCAGAACCAGAATTCCGACAGCGATGTCGAATGCAGTCAGCATAGGCGAAGTCTCCACCAAACCGGAAGCGATGTCGCAAAAGGCCGTGCCAATTGTTCTTTGACAGCGCGGTACTCAACTAATACCGGGGCGGCAAAATTGTAAATCCGTTCCCCAACGCGCCCCGTTTAGCGGCTAAATGTGACAAAGCCAAGCACTTGCTTAGGCTTTGTTAAGATTCACTAACAGTTTGTCCCGTTGCGGCGATACGGCCAACAAGCTCGGCCAGCGCGCCAAACTCGTGAATATCAACCCCGTCGGTTCGGTCCCCATTGGCCAGCCGCGCGGTATGGACCGATCCGAAGCCCAACTTGGTCGCCTCGCGGATACGGAGGTTGCCATGCACGACGGGACGCACGCCGCCTGACAGACTTACCTCCCCGAAATACACGGCATCCGCGGGCAGCGGTGAATTTGTAAGCGAGGAAATAAGAGCCGCCGCGACCGCAAGATCCGCTGCCGGTTCTGCCACTTTCAGCCCACCCGCGACATTGAGGTAAATATCGTTGGCGCCGATCCTCACCCCGCATCGGGTTTCAAGGACGGCCAGCACCATGGACAAACGCGATGAATCCCAGCCGACAACGGCGCGGCGCGGTGTGCCGAGCGGGGAAGGGGCCACCAGCGCTTGAATTTCAACAAGCACGGGCCGGGTCCCTTCAACACCGGCAAAAACGGCAGAGCCCGCGGCGCCGGAATCGCGCTGATCGAGAAACAGGGCGGAGGGATTAGGCACTTCTCGCAAGCCCGAACCGGCCATCTCGAAAACGCCGATTTCGTCGGTTGCGCCGTAACGGTTCTTGACCCCCCGCAGAATGCGGTAGGTCAATGAAGTATCGCCTTCGAAATAGAGCACCGCATCGACCATGTGCTCGACAACACGCGGCCCGGCGATCTGTCCGTCCTTGGTCACATGCCCCACAAGGACAACTGCGGAGCCGGATTTCTTGGCAAACCGTGTCAATGCCTGAGCGGAAGTGCGCACCTGCGTTACCGTGCCAGGCGCGGAATCGATCCGTTCAGTCCAGCAGGTCTGGATAGAGTCGATAATAACCAGATCAGGCGCTTTGCCTTTTTCTATCGTGGCCAGGATTGTTTCGACGTGGGTTTCACTTGCTAACTCGACTGGCGCATCGGCGACGCCCAGCCGGGCTGCACGTAATCGCACTTGCCCTATCGCTTCTTCGCCGGAGATATAAATGACACGCTTGCCTTGCCGGGCGAGCGCAGCGGCGGCCTGTAACAGCAGCGTCGATTTACCGATCCCCGGATCGCCACCGACAAGAATGGCCGATCCCATGACGAAACCGCCACCAAGTACGCGGTCAAGTTCACCGTTGCGGCTGACGACGCGAATTGCATCCTCGCTCTCGCCCGAGAGCGAAACGAGTTCTGCCGGTCGACCGGAAGCCTTCGCGGCCTTGGGGCCGGCGCCAACGCCGCTGGAAGCTGCTTCCTCGACAATCGAGTTCCATTCGCCGCAAGCTTCGCAGCGGCCAGCCCAGCGTGGCGTTACATTGCCGCAGGACTGGCAGACAAAGGTCGATTTAAGTTTGGCCAAGGCGAATTCCGTAAGCGAATCTGGAGTTCTGCTACCCTAACAGGGCCGACACTTTACGGCAAGAACGTAACGTGAACAAGTCGGTCAGTCGACCTCAATACCCTCTGGTACGTTAACATAGCGGCGCGGAAACCGGCCGTTGAGCGTTGTGAGTATTTCATAGCCGATCGTGCGTGCCGCATCGCCAATATCGTCGATCGCTATATTCGGCCCCACGATTTCCACCAGATCACCGGGCTGCACAAGGCCCGGAACGTCGGTGATGTCGATTGCGGTCATGTCCATGGAAACCCGGCCAAGAACGGGGACAACAGTGCCATTGACCGCAACGCGCCCGCCTTGCTGCCCACCGATGCCCGAAAGCGCGCGGAAATATCCATCGGCATAACCCAGCGCCATAATGGCAAGCCGGGAATCGCGTCGTAGCCGATAGGCGGCGCCATAACCCACTGTTTCCCCAATTCTGGCTTCCTTGATCTGCAGGATCGGAACCTGCATGGAAAAGACCGGTGCCATCGGGTTGGGGCGGCCATTGATGGCCTTGCCGCCATAAACGGCGATGCCGGGACGCACCATATGGTAGTGGTAGTCCTTGGAAGCCATGAGCCCGGCGGAATTGGCGAGTGAAGCTGGAGTGTCGGGAAACCGGTTCAGGATACCCTGAAACAATCCGTTCTGCTTGCGCGTCATTTCGTGCGTTGGTTGGTCGGCGCAGGCGAGATGACTCATGATCATCTGTGGTTGGAAGCCTGATTGATCCAGCTCACGCTTCACGAGGTCGGCCTCCTGCATACGGAAACCAACGCGGTTGAAGCCGGTATCAAAGTGTAGGGCCGCCGGGGTCGCTTCGCCGCGATTGAGGCAAAAGTCCAGCCATTCGGTTAGTTGGCTCATGGACGCCAGAACCGGCATCAGATTATGTGCAGCGTAGTCGGCGGCAGTCCGGGGTACCAGTCCATCGAGCACGAAAATAAAGGCACCGGGCACAGCCTTGCGCAGCAAAACGCCTTCATCTGGCGTCGCCACAAAGAAAAAGCGTGCGCCGGCATGATAGAGCGTGCGGCCTACAGTTTTGATACCTGTTCCGTAAGCATCGCCTTTGACGACGGCAGCCGTGAGCGCTTTGCCTGAAACTTTGTCGAGCGCCTGCCAGTTGCGGACGAGGGCTCCAAGGTCGATCTCGATCCCTCCGCCCAGAATGGTGGTCTGTTGTTCGCTCATTTCGCCCCAGAATCATTGCTGCATTATTGGTGCAGCTTATGGCCCGATTGTGCAACCTATGTGCCATCCACCAGCAGGCCGTGCCAATGGTTTTGTTTAACGAGCGGCCTGCGCCCTATTCAAACCGCTCCGGGAGATAATCCTCGCGTGCGAGATTGGAGAACCGCGTGAGGTTCGCTTCAAAGTGCAACTGCACCGTACCTGTTGGGCCGTGACGCTGCTTGGCGATAATCACTTCGGCGCGGCCGTGGATTTTTTCCATCTCGGCCTGCCATTCAAGGTGCTCCTGCGTGCCTTCCTTGGGTTCCTTGTTGCCGAGGTAATATTCCTCGCGATAGACAAAGAGCACCACGTCCGCGTCCTGTTCGATCGAACCCGATTCACGAAGGTCGGCAAGTTGAGGATGCTTGTCTTCGCGGTTTTCGACCTGACGGGAAAGCTGGGATAGCGCGATAATCGGCACTTCGAGTTCCTTGGCCAGCGCCTTGAGCGTGGTGGTGATTTCCGTCAGTTCCTGAACACGATTTTCGCCAGCCTTTTTCGATCCCGAGAGGAGCTGCAGATAGTCAACGATCAGCAGATCGAGTCCTTTCTGGCGCTTTAGGCGCCGAGCACGTGCAGCAAGCTGGGCAATCGAAATACCACCAGTGTCATCGATATAGAGCGGCACCTGCGCCATGAGGTTGGAGGTGTCCACCAGCTTGGCATACTGGCTCTCATGAATATTGCCGCGACGGATATCGGAGGAAGAGATTTCAGCTTGCTCGGCCAGAATACGAGTCGCGAGCTGTTCGGCACTCATTTCAAGTGAGAAAAACCCGACGACGCCCCCATTTATGGTTTTCATGTGCCCGTCGGGCGCTGGTTCGGCCTGATACGCTTTGGCGACCGAAAAAGCGATGTTGGTTGCAAGCGAGGTCTTACCCATGGCGGGGCGGGCAGCAAGGATGATCAAGTCCGACCGCTGCAAGCCGCCCATCAGCCGGTCGAGATCGGTCAAGCCCGTTGCAGTTCCAGATAGCGAACCGTCACGGCTATAGGCTTCACCTGCCATGTTGATCGCTTCGATCAGAGCCTGATTGAAGCCCTGAAAGCCGCCATCGTAACGCCCTTTTTCCGCGAGATCGAAAAGACGCTTTTCCGCTTCCTCGATTTGCTTGTTAGCGGAAGCGTCCACATCGGCGCTGTAGGCGGATTCGACGACCTCTTCGCCGATAAGGATCAAGCTGCGACGGATCGCCAGATCGTAGATTGCTTGGCCGTAGTCTGCAGCGTTGAGAACCGTTGTCGCTTCTGCCGCCAGTCGCGCAAGATACTGCGCCATGGTAACGCCTTCGCCCAACTCATCCTGCAGATAGGTCTTGGCGGTAATCGGTGTCGCGGTCTTGCCGGTACGAATGATCTTGCCGCAAACCTCGTAGATTTCGCGATGGATCGGTTCGTAAAAGTGATCTGGCTCCAGGAAGTCCGAAACCCGATAAAACGCTTCGTTGTTGACGAGAATCGCGCCGAGCAGCGCTTGCTCTGCCTCAATATTATGCGGGGCCAGCCGAAACTTCTGGTCAGGTTCAGATTGCTGGGGCGCAAGACGCCTTACCGCTTCCATCGCACTCTCTTGGAATTTCAAGTCACACTCTCTTAACCATTGGCCGGTGCCATCGAGCAAGAGAATCAATCGCTGCTTTTACGGTAACACGATTGCATTGTTAACTCCGGGCATAAGTCGATCACGCCGGTGACAAACAAGAAAAGCCGGGCGATGAAGCCCGGCTTTTCTGATTCGCTTTGCGATGCGCAGAATGCCTTAAGCGGTCTGCTCTTCTTCTTCGCTTGCAGCTTCTTCGGCAGGAGCGGCTTCGTCTTCGTCCTCTTCGACACCTGCAAGGGAAACGAAGGGCTCTTCTTCGTCGTTGTAATCCTTGCGGGTGAGATCTTCGCCGGCAGCCTGGCGTTCGGCTTCGTCAGCCGAACGGGCGACGTTGACCATGACCGATACCGAAACTTCCGCGTGAAGGTTCAGGGCAACCTGGTGCAGACCAACGGTCTTGATTGGCGCTGTCAGGTCCACCTGATTGCGTTCGAGAGTGGCGCCGTCAGCGATCAGGGCGTCTGCGATGTCACGGGCAGAAACCGAGCCGTAAAGCTGTCCGGTTTCGCCAGCCTGGCGAACCATGACAATGGTCTTGCCATTGAGTGCGCTGGCGCTCTTTTCAGCTTCCGAACGGCGTTCTGCGTTGCGGGCTTCGATTGCCTGACGCTGGCCCTCGAACTTTGTCCGGTTAGCATCCGATGCGCGAAGCGCCTTGCCCTGGGGCAGGAGGAAGTTGCGGGCATAGCCGTCTTTTACGGTGACTTCATCGCCAATGGTGCCGAGACGGCCCACGCGCTCCAGAAGGATAACTTTCATCTGTTTTCTCCAATGCTGTCCCATCCGGGATATGGATGGTTAGAGCGCCCGAACCCATTTCGGGCGCCCAGCTTCGTCGGAAAGACCCGACTTATTTTACCGCGTAGGGCAGAAGGCCCAGGAAGCGGGCGCGCTTGATGGCGCGAGCCAACTCACGCTGCTTCTTTGCCGATACGGCAGTGATGCGCGAGGGAACGATCTTGCCACGTTCGGAAACGTAACGCTGCAGCAGGCGAACATCCTTGTAATCGATGGTCGGTGCATTGGCGCCTGAAAACGGGCAGGTCTTGCGGCGACGCTGGAACGGACGGCGCGCCTGGGCAGTGGTCAAATCACGAATAGCCATTAATCAAGCACTCCTAAATTAGAACCGGCGCGGACCGCGCGGGCGATCGCCACCACGGTCGGGGCGTTCGTCGCGCTTCTGCATCATGACCGAAGGGCCTTCCTCGTGGGTGTCCACGCGGATGGTCATGAAGCGCAGAACGTCTTCATTGATGCGCATCTGGCGTTCCATTTCGGCAACGGCGGCAGCCGGAGCGTCAATGTTAAGCAGCATGTAGTGCGCTTTGCGGTTCTTGTTGATCCGGTAAGAGAGCGACTTGACGCCCCAATATTCGGAGTTTGCAACCTTGCCGCCATTTTCGGCCAGAAGGTCGGTATAGGTCTTGGTCAGGTCTTCAACCTGCTGTGCGGAAACGTCCTGCCGCGACAGAAAAATATGCTCGTAAAGGGGCATAGAGTGCCTTTCTAAAGCGTTGCTTCAATGTGCATCGCTGGCGCGGAGCCTCTTTGAAGCCTCGAGAAAGGCGATCAAAGGTTCATCTAAAGAGCGGGAACACGGGAGGCCAGACCTTCAATCTCTACCGGTCATATTTCGCACTGGCAAAGCCAATACAAAACCCTCCGTTCAGCCCCCGGCCGAACGAATGCAGGGGTGATCTATAGCGCGGCGGGCCCAAATGCAAGGTTTTTGTTGGGTAGTCGCTGGCGTTTGTCCGTGCGCGTCCTCCCAGAGAGTAGCAGTATCTTTTTAAACCAACGAGATTGAATGGCTTTCATCGATCTGCCCTTTCCTGTTCTCGATTGTCCGGTTCGACTTGACTTGTCATCCATTTGAGGGCACCTGCCGCGCAATTTGCCGGCGGTGCTTGCAAGCAACCGGCATGGCGCAATACCGTTGCATCATTGGGAAGCAGAAAAAGGTCAAAGAGGGCAAATGAGCAAACCGGCATTTACCTTTCCCGGACAGGGAAGTCAGGCTGTTGGCATGGGCCGTGATCTGGCTGACGCCTATCCGCAGGCCCGCGCGGTCTTTGAAGAAGTCGATGATGCCCTGGGCGTTTCACTGTCCTCCATCATGTTTGAGGGCCCCGAGGATACGCTGCGGCTGACGGAAAATGCCCAGCCCGCGCTCATGGCAACGTCTATGGCTGTGGTTCGCGTCCTCGAAGCTAACGGGATCAATGTGGCCGAGGCAGCCAGCTATGTGGCTGGGCACTCGCTCGGCGAATATTCGGCCCTTTGTGCCGCCGGGACCTTTTCACTCTCCGATGCTTCGCGGCTGCTGCAAATTCGTGGCCGCGCAATGCAACAGGCCGTGCCGGTTGGGCAGGGCGCCATGGCCGCTATCCTTGGTCTCGAATTTGATGATGTGGTTGCTATCGCAAAACAAGCGGAACAAGGCGAGGTTTGCGGCGTCGCCAACGACAATGCGCCGGGACAGGTCGTTGTTTCGGGCCATGCGGCAGCGGTCGAGCGCGCAATAGACCTGGCCAAGGTCAAGGGCGCCAAACGCGCACTGGCCCTGCCGGTCAGCGCGCCCTTCCATTGCGCGTTGATGGCACCCGCCGCCGAAGCGATGCAGGCTGCTCTGTCAGAAGTCGAAATGAAGGCGCCTGTTGTGCCTCTCGTTTCAAACGTGCTGGCGGCTCCGATCAGCGATCCCGATGAAATTCGCAAGCGGTTGATTGAACAGGTCACCGGAATGGTGCGTTGGACAGAAAGTGTGTCATGGCTGACCGGCGAGGGCGGTGTATCCGAACTCTATGAGTTGGGCACAGGCAAGGTGCTGACCGGCTTGGCCAGGCGCATCAACAAGGATGCTGCGGCAAGCGCCATTGGCACACCCGACGACATCGTGGCACTTCTGGCCCGCTAATTTTCATATTTCGCCCGCAAGCGCCCTTGTTGGTTTGCGCTGTCGGCGACACAATCCACCGAAAGGAACGGCAAAATGTTCGATCTCTCTGGTAAAAGGGCACTGGTAACCGGCGCCAGCGGCGGCATCGGTAGCGCCATTGCAAAGGCGCTCGCGGCGCAAGGCGCAACCGTCGCACTCAGCGGAACCCGCGTTGGGGCCCTCGAAGATGTCGCCAAGGAGATTTCCGGGCAGACCCATATTCTGCCCTGCAACCTTTCCGATCTCGATGCCGTGGAACGTCTGGTGCCGCAGGCCGAAGAGGTCATGGGTGGCGTCGATATTCTCATCAACAATGCCGGCATGACCCGCGACAATATCTTCATGCGCATGAAGGACGAGGAATGGGACGATGTTCTCAAGATCAACCTCACCGCACCCTTTCACCTTACCCGCTCGGCCATCAAAGGCATGATGAAGCGCCGCTTCGGCCGAGTTATTTCGATAAGTTCGGTCGTTGGCGTCGTCGGTAATCCGGGGCAGGCTAACTACGCAGCATCCAAGGCCGGGCTGGCCGGGATGAGCAAGTCGCTTGCTTATGAAGTCGCCAGCCGCGGCATCACGGTCAACACCATCGCGCCCGGCTTTATCGGCTCCGCCATGACCGATGAACTCAATGAAAAGCAGCGTGAAACGATTTTGCAGAAGGTTCCGGCCGGCCGGTTGGGCTCCGCAGAGGAAATCGCGGCCGCAACCGTATTTCTGGCAAGCGATGGAGCAGGCTACATCACTGGCCATACGCTCAACGTCAATGGTGGGATGGTTATGATCTAATCGTTAAAAAGGCTTGCACACTGCCGCATTGGCGATATGGTCATGAACAACAAAGTGTGATAATTGCCCCGGCACATTGTGGCCGGAAGGGGCGGGAAACCTAGCGGAGCCAATCCTTTTCACATTGCAATGTGGATCGTTTCTCTGATTCGGTTCCTTGCCAGAGCAATGCCTGTAACAAACATAGTTAGTCTGCAAAAAGGGAAGTCAATATGAGCGACATCGCAGATCGCGTCCGTAAGATCGTTGTGGAGCACCTGAACGTCGAAGCCGAAAAAGTCACCGAGAAGGCCAGCTTCATGGACGATCTGGGTGCAGATTCGCTCGATCAGGTCGAACTCGTGATGGCCTTTGAAGAAGAATTCGGCGTTGAAATTCCCGATGACGCAGCCGAGTCGATCCAGACCTTCGGCGATGCCGTTGCGTTCCTTTCCAAGGCGACCGAATAGTCATCTGATATGACCTTGCGCCGCGTTGTTGTAACCGGTCTCGGCATCGTAAGCCCTCTGGGCGTGGGACACGAGACCGTTTGGGCCAACATTCTGGCTTCAAAGAGTGGCGCTCAGCGCGTCACCGATTTCCAGGTAGACGATCTGCCATGTCAGATCGCCTGCCGTATCCCCATGGGCGATACATCGGAGGGAAAATTCAATCCCGACGACTGGATGGAAGCCAAAGAGCAGCGCAAGGTCGATCCGTTCATCGTATATGCGATGGCGGCAGCGACCCAGGCTCTCAGGGATTCTGGCTATGAAGCCAGGACTCTTGAGCAGCAGGAGCGCGCAGGCGTTCTGATCGGCTCCGGTATTGGTGGGATCGGTGGCATCTACGATGCCTCGATCGTGCTCAATGAAAAAGGGCCGCGCCGGATCAGCCCCTTCTTTATTCCCGGACGTCTTATCAATCTAGCCTCCGGTTATGTTTCCATCGAGCATGGCCTTAAGGGTCCCAACCATTCGGTCGTGACCGCCTGTTCGACCGGAGCGCATGCCATCGGCGACGCGGCGCGCTTGATTGCCCTCGACGATGCTGACGTAATGGTTGCCGGTGGCGCGGAATCTCCGGTTAACCGGCTTTCGCTTGCAGGCTTTGCGGCCTGCCGCGCGCTCTCGACCGGCTTCAACGACGCGCCGGAAAAGGGCTCCCGGCCGTATGATAAAGACCGCGATGGCTTCGTCATGGGCGAGGGTGCCGGCGTTGTCATTCTCGAAGAATACGAGCACGCCAAGGCACGTGGCGCGCATATTTACGGCGAAGTTATAGGCTACGGGCTATCTGGCGATGCTCATCACATCACTGCACCAGCCGAAGATGGCAATGGCGGTTTTCGTTCCATGTCGGCAGCGATCAAGCGGGCAGGAATTGCGCCGGCTGAAATCGACTATATCAATGCCCACGGCACTTCCACGCCGCTTGGCGACGAGATTGAACTTGGCGCGGTGACACGGCTTTTAGGCGACGCAGCTTCCAATGCGGTGATGAGTTCCACAAAATCGGCAGTTGGCCATCTGCTGGGCGCCGCCGGTGCGGTTGAAGCCATCTTCTCGCTTCTGGCCATGCGCGACAATACCGCGCCGCCAACGATCAACCTCGACAATCCATCGGTGGAAACTGCGATCAATCTGGCTCCGCACAAGCCAGTTGCAAAGGAAATCAATGTTGCCTTGTCCAATTCGTTCGGATTTGGCGGGACGAACGCTTCGTTGATTTTTCGCAAGGTAAAGTGATCGGACTTTTGCGGAAAACTGGATGTTTCCCGCGAAAGCCTGGCAATTCCACCTTGTCTTTGCCAGAATTCTTGGACCATATGGCTCTGCTTGGCGCGCCGGTGAATCGGGCGTGACCGGATTGGCAGAGCTGATCGCGACAAGAGATATCGACTTCTGGGTGGAAATTAGAACCGCATGGCTGACAAGAAATCAAAGCGGAAGCAGAGACGCTCCGGGAATGGCTTTGTTGAGGCTATAAATGGCCTTCTTTCGCTCGTTTTGCTTGTTCTCGTAATAGCTGGCGGCATTTTCATTTATGGTGTTGCCAGCTTTAATTCGAGCGGCCCGATCGATGAAGATACGACATTCCTTGTTGAGCCCGGCAATGCTCTTGTTACTGTCGCCAACCGCCTTGAAGAGCAAGGGCTGATTTCCAACGCCTATATCTTCCGTTTCGGGGCGGTTGCTTTACGGCGCGATACGGACATCAAGGCTGGCGAGTTTAATATCGCCGCGCATTCGTCGATGTCCGACATCCTGCGCGAATTGGCCGATGGAACGCCGATTCAATGGGGCGTCACTGTGCCTGAAGGGTTCACTTCGTGGCAGGTAGTAGAACGTGTCAACGCAGATGAGAATCTTACTGGCACCATTACGCAATTGCCGGCTGAAGGCAGTTTGCTTCCTGGCACTTACTCTTATCGTCGTGGCGATAGCCGTCAGAGCATCATCGAACAGATGAGCGCTGCTATGGAGCGCGCCAAAAATGAGGTCTGGGAAAGCAGGGACCCCGATTTGCCGATTTCCACGCCAGAAGAACTTGTGATCCTGGCCTCCATTGTGGAGCGGGAAACCGGGCTCGCCTCCGAGCGTCCGCAGGTCGCCGGTGTGTTCATTAATCGCTTGCGCATTGGCATGCGGTTGCAATCGGACCCCACGATCATCTACGGTATCACGCTGGGGCAGGGCTCCCTGGGACGCGGCCTGCGCCGGTCCGAAATTGATGAAGCGACGCCTTACAATACGTATCAGATCGATGGATTGCCGCCGACGCCGATCGCCAATCCCGGCATTGAATCGCTGCGGGCGGTCGCCAATCCCGAAGAACACGACTATCTGTACTTCGTGGCGGCAGGTGCCGTGCCGTCTATGGGGCACGTCTTTGCAGAGACCTATGCCGAACATCAGCGCAATGTTGCGGCCTATCGCCAGATCGAGCGGGAAGCTGCAGCAGCGCGGGCCGAGGCCGAGGCGCAGGCTGCCATGGACGAAATTGCACAGGCGGAAGCTGAAGAAGCCGGCGTTTCCGGTGACGAAGAACAACAAGATTGAGAGTATAGATGAGTAAGCCGCTGGCCAGTATGACCGGTTTCGGGCGCGCATCTGGCCAGGCCGGCGAGACCCAGATTCTCTGTGAAGTCAAATCGGTTAACGGCCGTGGCTTCGATATGCGGGCGCGCCTTTCTCCTGGCTTTGAACCGCTGGAATCTCAATTGCGCCAGATTGTAAATAGCAAGATCACTCGCGGCTCGGTCTCGGTCTATCTCAATGTTCAGCGCGATATGGCCAACACCGAGATCGTGGTCAATGAACGAGCGCTGGATGCGATCCTTTCGATGATCGACACGCTCAGTGATCGGCTGGATGGCAAAAAACCGTCAATTGAAAACATCCTTGCACTGAAAGGCGTACTCGACACGCGCGAGTCAGCGCTTTCACCTGACGCAGAGGCAGCACTGAACAAAGCGGTCACTGATTGCGTTTCGGTGGCGCTCGATGGCCTTGTGGCCTCCCGTGAGATCGAGGGGCAGCGCATTGGCGCTTTGCTGGCTCAAAGGCTCGATGAAATCGAGGCACTGACCGAGCAGGCTGAGAACCATCCAGGCCGGTCGCGCGAGGCCATTCTTGCGCGTCTGCGCGAGCAATTGACCCTGCTGGCTGAGGCCGGCACGACTCTCAATGAAGACCGGCTGCATCAGGAGGCCATGCTGTTGGCCACCAAGGCGGATATTCGCGAGGAAATCGATCGGCTTCATGCCCATGTCCGCGCGGCGCGCGCGCTGTTGGCAGCAGGTGGTCCCATTGGTCGTAAACTCGATTTTCTGTCCCAGGAACTTAACCGCGAGGCCAATACACTGTGCTCAAAGAGCAATGATGTGGGCCTGACGGCAATCGGCCTTGACCTTAAGGCCGTGATCGATCAGTTACGGGAACAGGTTCAGAATCTGGAGTAAAGAGCATGGATTTCGCGCGCCGTGGCGTCATGCTGGTCATTGCATCGCCGTCAGGGGCGGGAAAGTCGTCCATCTCGCGCGCGCTTTTTGCGCAGGACCCCAATATCAAGCTCTCGGTTTCGGTGACAACGCGCGCCAAGCGGACCGATGAAATCCACGGGACGCATTATTTCTTCATTGATGTACCCGAATTTGAGAAAATGCGGGACAATGATGAACTGCTCGAATGGGCGGAAGTGCACGGAAACTATTATGGCACGCCGCGCGCCAAGGTTGAGCAGGAGCTTGCGGCCGGCAACGATATTCTGTTCGACATCGATTATCAGGGCACCCTGCAGCTTTATGAAAGATGCCGCAAGGATATGGTGACGGTTTTCATTCTGCCACCCTCGATCGACGAATTGCGCGCACGGCTTGAGCGACGGGCACAGGACAGCGTTGGCACCATCGAGAAACGCTTGCGCAACGCGCGGACAGAGATGCAGCACTATGGCGAATACGATTTCGTCATCGTCAATGAAGATCTGGAACAATCTGTCCAGCAGGTCCGCTCGATTCTTGCGAGCGCGAGGCTGGAGCGCGAACGGCAGGTCAAGCTGCCCGAATTTGTCACCGAACTGCAAGCGCAGATCGACGCGCTCAATTAAAGCGCGTCCAACTCAAGCGCGCAGCCGCGCCACTTCCCGCGCCAGCGCAATATAGGTTGCAACGGGCAGCGTTTCAGCCCGCTCCTGGCCATCAAGCCCTACAGCAGCGAAAAGCGGCTCTAACGGCACCCCAATACCCTTGAGGCTCTGGCGGATCATCTTGCGCCGCTGCCCGAAGGCGTGACGCGTAACTTCCTCCAGCGCGCGCACCGGAACATCGGCCTCAACGTGCTTGGGCAGCAAATGCACCACCGATGATGTCACCTTGGGTGGCGGCGTGAAGGCATTGCGATCGAGGTGAAAGGCAATGCGCGCGGTCGTACGCCAGCCACAAAGTACGCCCAGCCGTCCATAGGCCTTGTCTTTGGGCGTCGCGACGATCCGCTCGGCCACTTCCTTTTGAAACATCAGCGTCAGCGACGAGAACCATGAGGGCCATGGCTCATGGGAGAGCCATCCGGTAAGCAGAGGCGTTGCAATATTGTAGGGCAGGTTGGCAACGATCTTGGTATCGCCCTCGGCCAATCGCCGGTAATCGACCTCCAGTGCATCCGCTGAAATCACCTCCAGCTTGCCCGGATAGGCAGCGGCAATTTGCGCAAGCGCGGGTAGGGTGCGTTCGTCCCGCTCAATGGCAATGACTTTTTTGGCGCCAGCAGCCAAAAGCGCGCGCGTCAGGCCACCGGGCCCTGGCCCGACTTCTATCACTGTCGCCTCGCCAAGATCGCCGGGAATGCGCGCAATACGGCTAGTGAGATTGAGATCGAGCAGGAAATTCTGCCCCAATTCCTTTTTTGCCCGTAGGCCGTGCTCGGAAATCACTTCGCGCAGGGGAGGGAGGCTATCGATCATGCGATTGTGTCCGCAAGCCGGATCGCTGCCAGAAGCGAAGCAGGTGACGCCTTGCCGGTGCCCGCCAACCCGTAAGCCGTCCCGTGGTCGGGTGAGGTGCGGATAATCGGTAGGCCGAGCGTGACATTGACCCCGGCATCGAATGCGATCGTTTTAATCGGGATCAGCGCCTGATCATGATACATGGCAACTATGACGTCATATTGTGCCCAATGGGGCGGATGAAAAACCGTATCTGCCGGAAGCGGACCTGCAATGTCCAGTCCTTCGGCGCGCAGTGCTTCAAGCGCAGGGATGATTATTTCGATTTCTTCGCGGCCTATCGTGCCGTCCTCGCCGGCATGGGGGTTGAGCCCGGTAACGGCGATCTTTGGGTGTGCAATGCCAAAGCGTGATTTTAGGTCGGCATCGATAACGCGCACACTATCGGCAATAGATCGCTTGCTGATGGCCGCTGGTACGTCGGCCAGCGGAATATGGATGGTCAGCGGTACGGCGCGATAATGCTCGTGCGCCAGCATCATGACGGGCAGGGGCGCTACACCATCCCGCGCGCACAGTGCCGCCAGAAATTCGGTATGGCCGGGATGGGTAAAACCGGCGCTATAGAGGGCAGCCTTGTTGATCGGAGCTGTCACCAGTCCACGAGTCTTGCCGCTCAGGCAATGTTCGACAGCGCGCTCAATTGCGCCGATGACCACCGGCGCCGCCGCAGGATTGGCTTGTCCCGGCGTATCGTCGACGGTTCCGGCAATGTCGATAACGGGCAGTGCCCGGCCGAATGTGTCCGTTATCTCTTCCGGCGCCACCGTTTCAATCGCCAACGACAGCCCCAGACGTGCGGCACGCGCGGCCAGGAAGCCCCTATGTCCATAGACAGCAAAGACCGGCAGGTTATTGGCCTGCCGGTTTGCATAAAGGTTCAGGATGAGGTCCGGGCCGATCCCTGCCGGCTCGCCCATGGTCAGGGCGAGGGGCAGGGCGCTGTAATCTGCCATGGACTAGCGGCGGATGATGGCGGCGCTCGACTTCAGGCGCTCGAGATAGTTCCGGGCTTCGGTCTGCAGTGCTTCGGTGCCGGCTTCCTGACGCAGATCCTGCTTAATGAAAGTCAGGTCACGCGCTTCGGCCTTTTCGCAAACGGCGTACATGGAAACGCCGTTTTCGACGACGCGCGGGCGGGTAAGTTGGCCAACGGTCAGCGAAGCAAGTTCGGTCGCCATGGCATCGGACAATTGCGTTGCGTGGCGGCGGCCAATGTCGCGGACGGCAGCGTCGTTGTAGTTTAGAACCAGATCGACAGCCGTATCGCAACCAGCAAAACTTGCGCGATATTGGTTTGCCTCAGCAGTCCTGCGAGACGCGCTCTGACCGGACCCTTGTGGAATGACGAACAGAACTTCCTTGAGGATGTAATCGAAGCTCGTCGTTTCCTGTACCTGTTGTGCGGCCTGCAGGTCCAGGTCCAGTTCCGAGATCTGTACGCGCGGCGAAATAGCTTGCTGAACGATGTTCTGCCAGGCAATCGCGGCCCGCAGCCGATTGCGAAGCGTTTCCGGATTAACGCCGTTCTGGGTCAGAATGGTGTTGAGGTTGGAAACGCTCACGCGCATGTTGGATGCGATCGAGGATACCGCATTATCCACCTGCGAACTTGAAACGCTGATGCCAAGGCGTTCGGCTTCGGCGAGCTTTATCGTATCTTCGATGAGTTCGTCGGTTGCCATCTGTGTGCGGGCAGCATTATTGGCGCCACGGCCTTCCAATTGCAGCAATGCAGCGCGGGCGCTGATTTGCTGATCGGTGATGGCGATGCCGTTAACGGAAACGCGCACGGTCTGCGCCTGCACCTGCGCGGCCACGAGCATCAGGCTCAGGCCGAGCCAGATCGCAAGGCTCTTAATGGCAATACCACGTGTCATGATTGTGTGCTCCCTGACGCAAGCGATTGTCTTGCATCCGTCTTATACAAAATTGCGGCCAAATTCAGCTAGTCATTATTCCAGCTATAGCCGAAGTCGACGATATTGCGCTCTCCCGCTGTACTGAGCCGGAGACTCAATTCAACCCGGAAGTCATCGCCCCAGTTCTCAACGGGACCGTTAAAGCGTGTACCGAGGCCAAAGGCAAGAAATCTGTCATCATATTCTATTGCTGCGGTTGTTCTGAGCAACTCTGCATTGGTCAGGTCCCAGCGCGCACCGGTCCGGACGCGCCAGTAATCCATAAGCGGAACGGTGAATTCCGCCCCGATGTCGTGGCGTTCCTCTGTTACGCCCAAATCGGGATTTGCGTCTGCCCAGGCATAGCTGCCAGTCACGGCATAACCGTCTCGAGAGGCGGTCAGTCGGGCGTTTGTCGTGGGAATGTCGCCGGTTTCAGGGTCAAATTGCGCCCGTATGCCCCCGCTCAGGAAGGGATTGATTGCACCTTCGAGGCTCGCAACGATATAGGAAGCGTCATCGTCCAGCCCACCGCCAAGGCCAGCGGCCGTCCCGTCTTCAACGCCAAAGGCATTGGTGCCCGCAAGATGGAAGGATTGCCCGATGCTCGCACTCAGCCAGGCCCCGTTGTCGAAGCTGGTTTGCAGGGCGAAACCGACATTGGTCCGCAACCCGGTTTCCTGCCTGTCGGCGCCTGAAAACCGGTTGAAATCAAAAAGGCTGGAGGTATCGAAGGTTGAGCTGTGGGAATCATTGTTGACGATGCCTACGATGCTTTCGTTCGATCCGCGATAAACCACCTGTGCAATCGGTTCGATAATATGTGTGGCTCCGCTTGTACGGGCCCTCAACGGATAACGGACGTCAAGCGCTGCAATGGGCGTTGCGCTGAAGAGGGTCTGATCTTCTGGCGCGCCGGGCAGGGTGCTCTCCCCAGCATATGTTGCAAGGTCGCCCCGCAGTCCGAGATAGGGCGAAATTGCTGCACCCCCGGTGATGTATTGGTTTGTCCAGCCTGCTTGCGCCATCGCATGGACCGATCGCCCGGCATACCCACCTACAAAGCCATGATATTGATGGTCTTGCAGTCGCGTGAGGCCAAGCAATCTGCCCGAAAGCGTGACCCGGCCCATGTCGTCATCGAGATCGATATTGTGCTCGCCAACGGCATTGGGATGGGTCAGCCCATCCTGTTCGAGGCGCCCGTGATAATCATCCCAGGTGCTCCATTCGTTGTCATCGGTAAGACGCACATGCTGCTGCACCCGGATGTCGGCATAGCTTTCCGGTGTCAGATATTGTGCATAGATTTCGTTGCGCAGGTTGTCGCGCGATTCGTGATTGTAGTCGCGCAGATAGCCCGGATCGGTAAATGTATGGGCCGACCACCCGACAAGCCATTCGGACGTTGGGCGGAAACTGCCATTGGTCTGCAAAGCCCCACGGAATTCACGATCCCCAAGCCCCCCGAAAGCGCCCGGATCGAGCTGATAAATACCGGACGTTCTGACCCGATAACTGACCGGCCCGGCACGATGCCGCCAGTCCAGTCCGAGCATGAGCCCCTGGCGCGAAAATACTGTAGGCGTGAACAGCAGATTCCCGCCGGCTATGCTATGCCGGAAAAACGGGAAGGAGAGCGAATAGCCGTATTCGTCCTTGTAGCTGAATACCGGAAACTCGAGGTCCTCGTCGGTCGGCAGTGTCAGCCATGGCAGCCAGGCGACAGAGACTCCAAGGAACTCAAGCACCGGCTGCTCGAAATTAATGGTTTGCTCGCCGCCATCGGTAATGATTGTAGTCGCGCGCACTTTCCAGCCGATTGGCCCGCCATGCGTGCCGATACATTCGCCACAGGGGGCATAAATCCCCTCGCGATAGATGCGCTGCAAGCCCTCATCGAAATTGGCATCGGCTGCGGTAAAGCGCGCGCCGTCGGGAAATTCGACCGTCAGCGCCTGCAAGAACCCGTCCCGGAACGAATCTTCGAGTTCGATCCGGTCGGCGACATACCGCACGCCATCCGGGTCCGTGAAAGCAACGTTGCCGATAAGTTCCACCCGGCCTGAGCGCTGATAATAGATGGCTCTATCTGCCGTCGCGCTGTAGCCCTCAAACGCGATGCCGACATTGCCGGTGGCAACGACGGTATCGTTGGCCTGGTTGAAGATCATCGCATCGGCGGCGACGGCCATGTCGCGGCCAGCGGCGGGGGGAATGCGATCGAAAAAGTCAGGTGGAAGAATCGATTGGGCGGATACCGGAGTCGCGAAAAGCCCAAGCGCGACCAGCACGCTTGCCAATGCCCCCTTATAACCAGCCATCCTAGGCCGCAGGCAGGGTTTGCCCATCAAACGCGCCCATCTTCCTTACGCAAGATTACAGATAAGCCTATGATAATAGCGGTAAGGGCAGGGGCCCATGCCGCTATTATCGGACTTAATACGCCAGCGGAACCAGCCCTGTCCGCCATCTCCGTAATCATAAAAACCAACAGTCCCAGGCCAATGCCCGCAATTATCGTCCAGCCATAATGCCCCGCTCTTCGATAACCCGAGGTAAAGGCAAAGGCAATCAGCAGAGAACCGCTTAAAAGGGCAGGAAGGGCATTGAGTTTTTGAAAACGCGTTTCTGCCGCAGCTTTGGCAAATGGATCGGTCACGCCATGCTGCAATAGTTCACGCAGATCGAACCAACTCATATCCTCGGCGGTGCCAACTTGAAGTCCCAACTCGGACAATGTTGCATCTGTGGCAATCAGATAGCTGTCGAATGGGCGGGCGGGTTGGTCGACATCGAGGATAGTGCCGCTTCGCAATAGCCACGCTTCGTCCTGCAGCGTCGCCGATTCTGCATGGATGCGTGCGCCGCGCGCCCCCGAGTCGAGCAAGCGGAATATGGAAACTTCGCGCAACTCAGCACCACCGCCCAGCGCCGTTCGCGCGTAAATGACATAGCGCCCGTCATCCCCGCTCTGATTATACCAGACAGCGCGGTCGCCCAGCGAATAGGCGCGCCCCCATCCGATTTCGGCGGCATCGAGTTGCTGGTAAATGCGGATTGCTACACTGTCGGCAATGGTGACAACCACAACGCCGGACAGAATCACCATCGCCAACGGCCATTTGAGCGTCGACCATATCGAGCGGCCCGTTGCGCTGATGATGACCATCTCGCGATGCGAATGAAGGTCGATCAGGCCCACGATGGCGCCGATAGTCGTTGTCACAGGCAATGCAAGAAGGCTCCAGCGCACCGCGCTGAGAACCGCAAGCCAGGTCGCGACCCAAGGGCCAGCCACATCGGCGGTCAGCCCGAAACGCCAGGTATCGAGGAATTCGACAAGCAGCAGGATGCCAAACAATATGCCGACAACCAGCCCGATCCTGCTTGCCAGACGAACACAGAGAAGGCGGCCGATTTTGCTCATGCCGTCTGCCTCCCAATAGAAGGGAACAAGCTCGCCCTCGCGGCTTTGCGCCACAACAGCAGCAGCGAAAACAGCAGCAATACGCTTGGCGGAACGTAATGAAAGGCCCCCCCGCCAGCAAAGGCACTGATGGCCTGCTCCCCGAAAGCAACCATTAGGATACCCAATTCGATAGGGAATTTTCGGCTCCGCCGCCGGCCGTCGGGAAAGCCGCATACGGCTGCGGCAAAGACGCAGAGCGCGACGGCGCGGAGCATATCGGCAAAACGGCCATGCAAGACATTGACTGCACTGTCAGGGCGCGAAATCGCGTCATTGAGCAGATCGCCTATCAGAGTAATGCTGTCGATCTGCTCAAGCCCGGTGTCCGGGCCCGCCGCTTCGATAAGGCTCGAAAGCGAAATATGATACTGGGTAAAGCGGATCTGGGACAAAGACTGGCGCGCCGAGCCTTCATACTGGATCGCACCGTTATAAAGGATGAGCTGAAATCCCGCTTCGTCCTCGAACACGCGCGCTGTCTCAGCGAAGTAGGTCCGTCTTGTATCGGCATTGGTTGTATCATCGAAGAAGAACTCGACAAGCGTACCGTCCGGTCGCCGGTCGGCAATTGAGAAGATAAGACCGTTCTCAACCTCTGAAAACCGGCCGGGAATCAGCGCTTGGCCGACGAGGTCCGCGGCAATTTCTGCGGACCATTCCGCAGACGTTTGACGTGTTTTCGGCTCGATCCAATGCGCAACCAATCCAACAGAGGCCATGGCAACCACTGTGAAAACCGCCACGGCATGCCATTGCGCTCCAGTACGCTGGGCGGCGTGAATGGTGTGCAATTCGCGCGACGCCTGCATGGCGCGAAACGCACGCGCCAACCCAATGGCGAAACACACATAGAGAATCGAACGGGCAAAGGTTGGCGTGGTCAGCGCACTTTGCCCCATGAGCGTGAAAAAATTCTGCCCCTTTGCGGATACGATGTCGAAAAGCCGCAGAAGCTGCATGAGCCAGATCAGCAGCGCGCCAGCTGCAAAAATCGTCAGGGCCTGCGCGAAAAACTGCTTCTGAAGATATCGCGACAGTCGAGGCATGCGGAACCTGAGCGGGAAACGGAAAATGCGAAACTCTTTTAGCCCAACGGGCATCCACACAAAAGCGCGCAAAAGCTTCAAGCCACAAACAATCTTGGACAAAAGGAGGTGGCGCTCCGAATTGCGTTGCTGGGCAATTGACCTTGGCGAGCCAGTGGTTATCTCTTTCCAAGGCCGCGTCCTACACGGACTTTGCGCGGCGTTTATGACGATTGGAGTAATTTATGCCACAGAATCTGACCATCGAGGTTTCCGATAGCCTGCCTCAAGAAACCGGCACAATCGTCATCTATGTTGAGCAGGACGGCCTGCCGGACGGCTCTGCTAAAACCATCTGGGAAAAAACAGGTAGAGATTTCGCCAGGATTTCGCGCTCCACGGGCTTTACCGGCAAAGCTGGCCATATGATCGATATCGTTGCGCCAGAAGGGCTTGATTGTGATCGGCTTGTCGTTCTGGGCCGGGGCAAGGAAACCGGGGTCGATCTGACGGTATGGTCTGATCGTGGCGGTTCTCTCATGGCAAAGCTTGAAGGACTTAATGCCGCAAAGATTGAGGTGGTTCTCGACGAACCCGGTCTTGATGCTGCGCGGATTGCGGAACTGGCTGCGGGATTGCGCTTGCGGCATTACAAGTTCGATAAATATCGGACCAACGGCGCTGACAAGAACGGCGACAAGCCCATGGCGGTTTCCATCACGCTGCATGTCCCTGATATCAATGGTATCGAAACAGCGCTTGGTGAGCGCAACGCCGTTGTTGAAGGCACGATCCTTGCGCGCAATCTGGTCAATGAACCCCCCAATACACTCGGCCCTGTTGAGTTTGCCGGCGTTGCAAGCCGGCTCTCCGATTTCGGGATTTCGGTTGAAGTTCTCACTCCTGCGGAAATGGCCGAGCATGGAATGGGCGCTTTGCTGGCGGTGGGGCAGGGTTCCGAGCGTCCGGCAAGGCTTGTCATCATGCAATGGCAGGGTGGCAAAAAGGGCGATGCGCCCCTCGCCTTTGTCGGCAAGGGCGTGATTTTCGACACCGGCGGCATTTCCATCAAGCCGTCAGCTTCGATGGAAGACATGAAAGGCGATATGGGTGGCGCGGCGGCCGTGACGGGGCTGATGAAGGCGCTTGCAATGCGCAAGGCCAAGGTCAACGCCGTTGGTGTGATCGGCCTTGTCGAAAACATGCCCGACGGCAAGGCGTACCGCCCCGGCGATATTGTCACTTCGATGTCGGGCAAGACCATCGAAATCATCAATACCGATGCCGAAGGGCGTCTCGTGCTTGCCGATGCGCTCTGGTACACGCAGGATCGTTTCAAGCCCAAGGCCATGATCGACCTGGCAACGCTGACCGGGGCTATCCTTGTTGCGTTGGCCCACGATCACGCGGGCCTGTTTTCAAATACCGATGCTCTGGCCGACCAATTACTTGCGGCAGGGCAGGCCAGCGGCGAAAAGCTCTGGCGATTGCCCATGGCGTCCGCATACGAAAAACTCATCGAAAGCCGGTTCGCCGATATCAAGAACTCCGGCGGCCGCAATGCGGGGTCGAGTATAGCCGCTCATTTTCTCGCGCATTTCGTCAATGATGTTCCCTGGGCGCATCTTGATATCGCAGGCGCGGCTTTTGGTGGTCCGGCCAGCGAAACCAATACGTCCTGGGCCAGCGGCTTTGGCGTTGCCGTTCTGGATCGTTTTGTTCGCGACAACTATGAGGGATAGCGTCGCGCAACAGGCGGTATGGGCGTTGAGGCATTTTGGACGAACCATTTGCGAGGACCTCGGCGAATGTTTTCGCTGCCCCGCCGGAGGATCAGCCTGTTGTGCAGAGATTAGCGTTGCGCAACAGGCAATACGATCCGTGAGGCAAACGAAATGACAACGGAACTGCTGTTTTATCACCTTGAAACGCGCCCGCTTGAGGCGGTTCTGCCCGTGTTGCTGGAAAAGACACTGCAGCGCGGCTGGAAGGCGGTGGTGGAAGTGGGCAGTTCTGAAAGACTCGAAGCACTCGATGCGGCGCTCTGGACATATGCCGACGACAGTTTTTTGCCTCATGGGGTGGTGTCGGGCAACCACCAAGATGCTGGCCAACCAGTCCTTCTTACCACTGGCGCGGAGAATCCCAATGCGGCGCAAGTTCGATTCTTCGTCGATCGTGCGGTGCCCCGGCAATCGGATGGCTATGAGCGTTTCGTTTACATGTTCAACGGACACGATCCCGACGCTGTAACTGAAGCGCGCGGTATCTGGCGGCAACTAAAAGATACATATATGCTGACCTATTGGCAGCAAGACGAGAACGGCCGGTGGAGCAAGAAGGCATGATCGTCTGCATTTGGTAGGGCGTTATGCGATGAAATTTCCCGAAGCGACCGTAAAGCATACGCCGCAGGAAGACGTGCTTGCGATCCTGCTCGGCACGTTATTTGTCGGGCTGGGTGTCACTTTTTATTCCGAAGCCCAGCTTGCGACCGGCAGTACCGCGGGCCTTGCGCTTCTGGTTCAATATGCCACTGGCCTGCCATTTGGCATCGTCTTTTCCATCGTCAATGCACCGTTCTACATTCTGGCGTTCATGCGTATGGGCTGGCCATTCACGCTCAAGACGTTTTTCGCGGTGGGTTTGGTTTCGATCTATCCAGCGCTGATGCCCGGCTGGCTCGATATTTCAGGTATCAATCCGCTCTTTGCCGCTATTGCCGGCGGCGCCCTGATGGGTATGGGTATCCTTGCGATGTTCAGGCATCGCGCGAGCCTTGGCGGGGTCAATATTTTGGCTCTTTACTTGCAGGACAACCACAAGATCCCAGCGGGCTATTTCCAGTTGGGGGTCGATTTCTGCATTCTCATCGCCGCGTTCTTCGTGCTGCCCTTTGACCGGGTTATTATGTCGATCATTGGTGCTTTCACGCTAAGCCTTGTGATCATTCTCAATCACAAGCCTGGCCGCTACATGGGGTTTAGCTAGAGCGTGTCCAGCAAAAGCATGCCCTCGGACTTGATCCGAGGGTGGAAACGGTTTTGCGGTTCGGGCACGCGACAAAACAAAGACTTAGAGCCGGGTTTTGATAGAATCAAAACCCGGCTCTAACGCGCCATCTTCTCGCGTTTCAGCCGCGCCATATTCGCAAAATGCTCACGCTCGGGCATGATGGTTTCGACAAACATGTCGTAAAAGTGCCCGGCCCATTCATAGCAAAGCATAATGTGCTGATCGGACGGGATGAAGAAGGCATTGACCTCTCCACAATGCTCGGCCGTGATCAGAACGGGTTCAACAATGACGTGGGTTTTTGTCACCCAATCGGCTGCCCGCTCCAGAATCCGGCTCTGCTTGAGGATATGCACAATGTCCTCGTACTCGCGATCGTGGTGCAGATATTCAACCTCGACCTTGGCGCCATAAGCATCGACCCTTTTATGGGGCGCAAGAACCTGCTTCCAGCTTCGGCTGGCCAACTCGAAATCGTCCGCGCAGGATATCTGCCGGTCTATGGGAAGCCCAACCCGCGTGGCATGGCGGGTATAGGCGTCGAAATCGGACCCCACCATCAAACAGGCAAGGGAGAATGACCGCTGTATGTCGAGGCTATGCTCACCATAAAAATCCGAATTGGTATAGCCGCGGGTCGGGCGTTCGCGTTCCGCATAAAGCCAACCATCAATTGTGTCGGCCAGAATGGTTTGCGCGTTCAATCCGTCTTCTTCGAGAATGATAAGCGTTGCCAGGGCATCGACCGCATCTTCTTCCTTGCCGAGAACCGGAAGCTGGAACTGATCGACAAACAGATGCCCGATCTCGTGCAGCATCACGTGCCATGTATTGTTGAGCGTAAATTCGACGGCGGCCTCACGCTGGGCATTGGTCAACTGCTGGCTGACTGCCGGCGCTGCGAGGCCAAAAGCGCCAAGCAATGCAACAGCAAGACGTGCCGGGATTTTCATCTGACCCCCAATTTACGCAAACAAAGTCAATGGCAGAAAACGCCAAGGGCCTTGGCGCGTCAAGCACTTGCGCGTTCCGCCTCTTCGTATTCGGCGCTTTTTTCCAGCCAGGCCTCTTCCAGTTCTTCGATCACCGCTTCAAGTTTGCCCTTGTCGATGCCCAGCGCTATCGCCTTGTCGGGGTGGGCGGTGTAAAGGGCGGGATCGGCAAGCTGGATATCGATCTTTTCGAGGTCCTTGCGCTTCCAGTCCAGCTTCTGCTCAATGGCCTTGATTTCCTTGCGCAGCGGCGCCAGTTCGGCCCGGCGCGCCGCCGCTTCCTGACGCTCGCGCTTGCGGTCGGCGCTGGCCCCATTCGAGCCGCCGCCACCTGATTGCGCACCGTTCGATGAACTGGTGATTGCCCGCTGATAGGCATCGAGATCGTCGTCGTAAACGCTGATCGTGCCATTTTCCGCAATCCAGATGGAGTCGCAGGTTGCTTCGATAAGGTGGCGGTCGTGACTGATGATGAGCACGGCGCCCTTGTACTCGTTAAGTGCGTGTACCAGAGCGTCACGGCTATCGATGTCCAGATGGTTGGTGGGCTCGTCGAGAATGAGCATACCCGGACCGCCGAAGGTAATCAGCCCCATGAGCAGGCGTGCGCGCTCGCCGCCCGAGAGGTCTTTTGCCTTGGTGTCCATGCGGGTGGTCGAAAGTCCCATCTGTGCAACACGACTACGCCGTTTTGCCTCGCTTTCAAGCGGCATGAGATCGATCACATGCTCGTAGGGCGTTTGCTCGGGCTTGAGTTTATCGAGCTGATGCTGGGCGAAAAAAGCGACGTCCAGCGTTTTGCCTTTTTGCATCTTGCCGCCCATTGGCTTGAGGTCGCCTGCGATCAGCTTCGCAAATGTTGACTTGCCATTACCGTTGACCCCAACCAACGCAATTCTGTCCTCAGGGTCTATGCGTCCGGTAATCCGGCGCAGCACAGGCGTTTCTCCATAACCCACCTCAACATTGTCGAAGGCCAGCATAGGGGACGCTTGGGTCTTTTGCGGCTGCTGGAAGCTGAAAGGTGCCGAATATTCGTCAAACAGCGCTTCGGGCGGACGGAGCTTGGCAATGGCCTTGAGCCGCGATTGCGCCTGTTTGGCCTTTGTAGCCTTGTAACGGAATCGGTCCACAAACTTCTGCATGTGCTCGATCTGGGCCAATGTCTTTTCACGCGCCTTATTCTGCAACTCCATCTGCATTCGGCGCGTTTCCTCGAACGTATCATACGCGCCCTTGTAAAAGGTCAGCTTGCCGCGTTCGAGATGGATGATCGAATCCACGGCCTTATTGAGCAGGTCGCGGTCGTGGGAGATCATGAAAACGGTATAAGGATAGGTAGCCAGATAGCGTTCCAACCACAACGTGCCTTCGAGGTCGAGATAGTTGGTCGGTTCGTCGAGCAGCAGCAGGTCGGGCTTGGAAAACAGAACGCCCGCCAGCGCAACGCGCATCCGCCAACCACCCGAAAGCTCCTTGCACGGCCCATTCTGGCGGTCGAGCGCAAAGCCCAGCCCCTTGAGGATGGCGCTTGCGCGACCTTCGGCAGTATGGGCATCGATATCGGCAAGCCGCGTGTGAATTTCCGCAATCCTGTGCGGATCGGTCGCTGTTTCCGCTTCCGCCATAAGCGCTGTGCGCTCGATATCAGCCGACAGCACCATATCCAATACGCTCATGTCGCTGGCCGGCGCTTCCTGCGCGACAGCCCCGATGCGAGCGCGTTTTGCCAGATCGATGGAGCCTTGTTCAGGGCTCAAAAATCCCTGGATCAACTGAAATAGCGTCGTTTTGCCCGACCCGTTCTTGCCGACAAAACCTGCCTTCGCTCCCGTGGGCAAAGTCACCGAGGCTCCATCGAACAGTGGGCGGCCAGCAATTTTATAGTGCAGGTTATTGATCGCAAGCATGAGGGGGTGAGTACCGCTCCCGGTTGCGGAGCGCAATAGGTTGTCTTGCAACCTTCAAGGAGGGACGCTAAAAGGCGCCACCTTTCCAAACAAGACCAATCAGGGAAATAAAAGCCAAATGGCCATTCAGCGTACATTCTCGATCATCAAGCCGGACGCAACCAAGCGCAATCTGACCGGTAAGATCATTGCCAAGTTTGAAGAAGCAGGTCTGCGTGTTGTTGCTTCCAAGCGTATCCACATGACACGCGAGCAGGCCGAAGGCTTTTACGCTGTCCACAAGGAACGCCCGTTCTTTGGCGAACTCGTTGACTTCATGATCTCTGAACCTGTCGTCGTTCAGGTTCTCGAAGGCGAAGACGCAATCGCAAAGAACCGCGAAGTCATGGGCGCCACCAATCCGGCTGAAGCTGCTCCCGGCACAATTCGCAAGGAATTTGCGCTCTCGATCGGCGAAAACTCGGTCCACGGTTCGGACGCCGCTGAAACTGCTGCCGAAGAAATCAAGTTCTTTTTCAAGGATGAAGAAATCGTCGGCTAAGCGGCTCTGCCGGCAGTAAAAATTGAAGGGTCGCAGCCTGTGCTGCGGCCCTTTTTAATGCGGTTGTATGGGGTGCGCGGTATCGCGGTAGATGCCCGCGTCGGCCAAGGCTTCTTGCACGTCCGCCCGCGTCAACCCTATATCGTCAAGCTGCCAGTCCTCCAATTCCGAAAGGTGGATCAAAGACTTGCGCTTGGCGCGTGAAGCGCGCCAAAGGCTGAACAGGTTAGCGACCTGCGCGCCCAATTGACGGAGAAATGACACGCGGGCCCGAAGACGCAGACGCTCGATGTCGCTTCCCGGCATTCTTGCGGCAAAAAGATCGTGCAGAGGGGCAGGCGGGTGTTCTGGCTTGTATAACATGGCAAATCTCCTTTGACGGTTTGAGATTGCCACGAGTAGAAATATTGATCTAACGAATGTTTTTTGTTAAAAGCATCGAGAATAACGATTGATAGTTTTGGCCGGAGTCTTCGATGTTTTCCTTGGAACCTGACTTTTTGCGCACTTTCCTCGCCATTTCTGAGACGGGCAGTTTCGGTGCGGCGGGCGAACGTGTGAACAAGACGCAATCGACCGTTTCCGCGCAAATGAAGCGGCTGGAAGAAATTCTCGACGTATCGCTTTTCGAGCGGGAAGGGCGGCGCAATGTCCTGACCGATGACGGGCGCAAGCTGATGGAATATGCGGCCTCTATCGTGCGGCTCAATGATGAGGCGATCAAGGCTTTTCAGCCCGCAAAGATTTCAGGCTCCATCAAAATCGGCGCGATTGACGAATATGCGCAAGCCTTTTTTCCTGGCGTTCTGCCCAGTTTCTCGCGCTCGCATCCGGGTGTGCAGGTCGAACTTGTGACCGGCACCAGCGGTCGCCTTTTACCGCAGTTCGAGGAAGACAATCTCGACGCCATTATCGTGTCCTGTCGTCCGGGCGATGAGGCGATTCTCCCATTGCGAAGCGACCGCTTGCACTGGATCGGTGCGGAAGGTCATACGGTGCATTATTGCGATCCGATCCCGATTGCCGCCTGGTCCGATGGGTGTTCCTGGCGGGAAATGGCGCTTGCTTCGCTAGCGCGGGAAGGGCGCAAGTGGCGGCTGGCCTTCACCACATCTAATGCAGCATTGATGACCATGACGATCAGGGATGGCTTGGGGATTGGTGTCGGTCCGGAATGGTTGTTGGCGCCGGGATTGAAAATCCTGGACGATCTTGATGCGCAATGCCCGCTCGGCTATGCGGACATCGGAATCAAGCGGCGTAACAACAGTAAAAGCGCCGCCGCGCTCGATGCCTTTCTCGGTCATCTGCAAGGGTAGATGAAATCAACCTACCTTGCGGCCTGAGCCGGGAAACTGAACCGAATGGGCCAAGGCCTCAATTTCCGTGGCATGGCGCGTTTCACTTTCATGGCTATCGCTAACCCAATCGGAAAACTTTTCCAGCAGCGGCACGAACTTTTCCAGTTCCTCGGTCCGCCAGGTTGAGAAATGGTCGCTCAGGAGCAGCCATTTATAGGACAGGACCGCGTGAACAAGGGCCCAACCCATATCGGTCAGTTCAAGCACCGTGCGGCGGGAATCAGCTTGGGATGCATTGCGCAGAACGTAGCCCAGACCAACCATTTCCGAGACCAGTCTGCTCGCGCGTGAAGGGTCGATATGGAGCCTGTCGGCCACCATGCCGACGGTATTTTCTTGCTCGCCTGCTTCGCCAAATTCATTTTCCAACGCGGCAATAGCAAGAAGTGTATCGAGTTGCGCCATGTCAATCGAGAGCCCAAGCGCCGCAATGGCCTTGTGGCCCAACTCGCGCTTGTTCATGCGCCGGCGCCAGTTCTGCATCACGGCGTCCACCCGCATGACCGTATCGATAACGTCGCTGCGGGCGCCGGTATTCTTGAGCAGGGCATGAATATCGCTCTCGCGGGTCATCGCTCGTCCTGTGTGAATTAAATGCTTTCCACATATATGTGCTATTGACATATAAATGCTGTGAGCAGATATTTCAAGCAATACCGACGTCGTAGTTTCTGATCCGGCTGGCTGAAGATGCGTATCCATCGTGTCGACCAAGCCAAGCTTGTCGACCTACCGGAGTTTATTCGTGCCTGCCGCGCCTCAACAACCATCCAGCTTCAGCCAGCCTGCAAATGTGCGTTTTGTGATGGGAGCGCTTGTCGCCACCATGCTGGTGGCCGCCTTGGGCCAGACAATCATTACACCGGCTTTACCCATAATTGTTTCCGATCTGGGCGGCATAGAGCACATTTCCTGGGCCTTCACGGCCTATCTTCTGGCAACCACGATCTCCGCGCCCGTCTATGGCAAGTTGAGCGATATGTTCGGCCGCAAGCTGATGTTGCAGACAGGAATCCTGATTTTCCTTGTAGGATCGATGGCTGCAGCCTTTGCCTGGGATCTCTATTCGCTGGTGCTGTTCCGCTTTCTGCAGGGCATAGGCGGGGGCGGATTGATCGTGACATCGATGGCCGCATTTGCCGATTTCCTGCCGCCTCGAGAGCGGGGAAAGGCTCAGGCGCTGGTCGGCGCTGCATTCGGCATTTCCACCGTGGTCGGACCACTGGTTGGCGGCATCATCGTTGAAATGCTCAACTGGCGTTGGCTGTTTCTCGTCAATCTGCCAGTTGGTCTAATCGTTTTAGGTATCATTGCTTTTGCCTTTGAATCGCGCCGTGAGCGCACAAAACGCAAGATCGATTTTGCTGGCGCGGGCCTCTTGGCAACCACATTGGCATCTCTCGTCATCTATTCGAGCATTGGCGGGACCGTCATCGACTGGCTGTCGCCGCAAGCGCTTGTGATCCTTGCAATCGCTTTTGTTGCGTTCGCCGGGTTCATCTTCGCAGAACAGCGCGCCGAGGAGCCAATCCTGCCGCTCTCCCTGTTTCGCATCAACGGGTTCGTCGTCAGCAACACGATGGGGTTCATCGTCGGCACGGTCATGTTCGGAACGATCACCTTCCTTCCGTCCTATCTTTTGATCGTCAAGGGCTTCACACCCACGCAGGCCGGGCTGGGCCTGCTCCCGCTCATGCTCGGATTGATTACAACCTCGACGCTGGCGGGCAGTTTCATGTCCCGCACAGGTCGCTATAAAATTCTGCCAATCCTTGCCGCATTGCTGCTCACCATTGGAGCCGCTCTGTTTTCGACCATCGAGTCTGGTACGCCGGTATTCCTTGTTCTGGCCTATACAGGCCTGATCGGTCTGGGCATCGGACCCTCAATGAGCATCGGCGTCAGCGTCATCCAGAACTCAGTACCGCGTGAAGTCATTGGCGTCGGAACCGCCAGCGCCAATATGTTCCGCCAGATTGGCGGTTCGTTCGGCGTCGCTGTTCTTGGGGCGCTTTTTGCAAACCGCCTGACATATGAAGTCGCGACAGTGACCAATGGCTCGACGCAAGCTTTCGATGCCCAATCGCTGGCCCAGCTTTCGGCCTCCGCGCTAGAACAGGTACGCGCGGCTTATACCATGGCGCTCCATCCGGTGTTTTATGTCTGTGCGGGTCTTGGGGTGCTTGCCTTCGCCGTCGGTTGGCTGTTGCGGGAGGTGCCGCTTGGCGAGCCACACGAGGAAAAGGGTGGCATCGAGGCAACCCAACCTGCAAAATAACTGAACTGGGTGTGTGGGCGGCTTGAAATCGGCCTCCCGCGCCGCTATCTGATCTCCTGCCTGCGGGGACGACCCCGCAATCACTCGGCAGATCCGGGACGACCCGATAACGCAACTATCGGAGTATCGTCATGGCATGGATTGTTTTAGCTTTCGCAGGACTTCTTGAAATCGGTTGGGCCGTTGGCCTCAAATATACGCACGGCTTTACCCGGCTTGTGCCTTCGCTGCTGACCGTTGGCAGCATGGCACTTTCGCTCGCCCTGCTTGGGCTTGCCCTGCGGGATTTGCCGCTGGGGACAGCTTACGCTATCTGGACCGGTATCGGCACGGTTGGAACCGCCATTCTGGGCATTATGCTGTTCGGCGACAGCGTAACCGCGATCCGGCTTACCTGTATCGCGCTGATCGTGTCGGGCATTATCGGACTCAAGGCCTTTTCTTGATAAACAATGACTTGCAGCCGGTTGGCGATTCAATACGACAACATGTTGAATCGCTACGGCAAGCGGTTGAATCAGTTTTGCAACTGCCCGCCATCCAAAGTTTGAATGGGGTAGGTGGCTGACAGCGCGACATCCGCACCGTAAAATGGAGCAAATCACTGAAAGCCCCCACCTGATGAACAAGCCAGCTCTCGCAAGAACCGCCCGCTCGGTCTGCCCGCACGATTGCCCCTCGACTTGCGCGCTCGACATCGAGATCGTCGATGATCGCACGATTGGCCGCGTGCGTGGCGCCAAGGATGACCCTTATACCGCGGGTGTCATCTGCGAGAAGGTGGCTCGCTATGCAGAGCGCGTTCACCACCCCGACCGGCTGCTCTATCCCATGCGCCGCATTGGAAAGAAGGGAGAGGGGGCGTTCGAGCGCATTTCATGGGATGAGGCGCTCGATGAGATCGGCAGACGGTTTCTTGAAATCGAGGCCGAATACGGCGCCGAGGCCATTTGGCCCTATAACTATGCTGGAACGATGGGCCACGTTCAGCGCGATGGGCTCGACCGGCTGCGTCATGCCAAGGGCTATTCCAACAAGTACGACACGATCTGCGTGATGATCTCCTGGTCCGGCTATATTGCGGGAACGGGAATGCTCACCGGCGTCAATCCCGAGCAGATGGCCGAAAGCGATTGCGTCGTCATTTGGGGGACCAACCCGGTCAACACCCAGATCAACGTGATGACGCACGCCGTTCGCGCGCGGCGCGAACGCGGCGCAAAGATTGTGGTGGTCGATATTTACCGCACTGCGACCATGGAGCAGGCCGATATGGCGCTGCTGATCCGGCCCGGCAGCGATGGCGCGCTGGCCTGCGCGGTCATGCACGTCCTCTTGCGTGACGGGTTGGCAGATCGCGCTTATCTCGCAAGCCATACCGATTTTTCCGCAGACTTTGAGGCCCATCTGGCGTCCCGCACGCCGCAATGGGCTGCGGAAATCACGGGCCTGTCTGTCGAGGAAATCGAGGGTTTCGCGCATCTGGTGGGCGAAAACCCCAAGAGCTACTTCCGGCTGGGCTATGGGTTTACCCGCCAGCGCAACGGCGCCACCAATATGCACGCCGCGCTCTCGATTCCCGCAATGATCGGGGCATGGAAGCATCGTGGCGGCGGCGCGTTTCATTCCAATTCCGGCGCATGGGGCTTGGAAAAATCCGCCATCACCGGCAAGCAAGGCAGTGCTGCGCGTGCGCTCGATTTCTCGCGCATTGGCGCGATTTTGAACGGTGATGCCGAAGCCCTCAAGGGTGGCCCTCCGGTCAAGGCATTGCTGATCCAGAACACCAATCCGATGGTGGTGACGCCCGACCATGACCTGACGCGAAAGGGTTTTGAGCGCGACGACCTCTTTACCGTCGTCCACGAGCAATTCATGACCGAAACCGCCATGATGGCAGACATCGTTTTGCCGGCAACCATGTTTGTCGAGCACAACGATTATTATACGCGCGGCGGACACACACGGGTGCTTTACGGTCCCAAATTGATCGACGCGCCGGGCGAGGCGCGCCCCAACCATTTCGTCATCAACGAAATCGCTAAATGCGTCGGCGCGGAAACGGTCGCGACCGAAAAGACCGACCGTGAACTCGTCGCGGAGACCTTTCTGCGGTCTGACTATGGCGATCTCGACGAAATCGAAAAAGTCGGCTTTGTCGATCGCGCGCTGCCGGACGAAAAGGCACGCTTTGCCGACGGGTTTGCGTGGCCCGATGGCAAATATCGCTTCGCCCCCGATTGGGAAGCCGCACGCATCAAGCGCGGCGCACAATGGACATGTGACCCAGCCCAAATGCCGCGCTTTGCCGACTATGTGGATTGGAACGAGCCCGTCAGCGATGATGCGCCGTTCCGGCTCACGACATCGCCCGCCCGGACCTTCCTCAATTCCACCTTCATCGAAACGCCCGGCAGTAAAAAGCGCGAGGGCGAGCCAAAGCTGTTGATGCACGCGCAGGACGCCGCACAGCTCAACCTCGAAGACGGTGCCGCCGTCACAATCGGCAATCATCGTGGCAGTGTGGAACTGACCCTGAAACTGTTCGTGGGCGTCCGGCCTGGTGTCGTGGTTGCCGAGGGACTGCATCCTCATAAGGCGCATCGCAAGGGCAGGGGCATCAACACGCTTATCGGCTCGGACCCGGTTCCGCCCTTCGGTGGTGCTGCCTTCCATGACGCTGCGGTCTGGATAAAGGCTTCGCAATCGTGAGCGTTCCGGCTACCGTCGAACCGGCGCTGAGCCCCGCCGCACCACGTATCGCATTGCTCGATGTCGCGCGCGGCATCGCCATCGTTGCGATGGTGATCTATCACTTCACCTGGGATTTGCGGTTCTATCTGCTCATCACGCTCGATGTGACGGCAGAGCCGGGCTGGATCGCATTCCAGCGCGCAATTGTAGGCAGTTTCGTGCTGCTGTCGGGCATCTCGCTGATGCTGGCGCATCGCGAGGCGATACGCTGGCGCGCCTATTGGCGTCGCTTTGCCATGCTTGCAGGCGCCGCGCTTCTGGTTAGCGTTGGCACGCTTGCCTTCGCGGCTGAAACATTCGTCTTTTTCGGCGTGCTGCACGCGCTCGCGCTGTTTTCGCTCCTGGGACTGGCCTTTCTGCGCTTGCCTGTGGTCGTTATTCTTGCGGTTGCAGCGGTAATTCTGGCCTTGCCGCTCGCTATTGCCGATCCGGTTTTCGGTAGCCGCTGGCTGGGCTGGATCGGGCTATATGATGTGCCGCCCCTGACCGAAGATCTCGTGCCGGTTTCCCCCTGGTTCGGTGTTTTTCTGATTGGCATGGCGCTGGCGCGGATCGGCATGGCGCGCGGCTGGGATCATGCGCTCGCTGCGGTCGGGCCGGGCAGGGCCCTCGGCTGGCTTGCCAAAGCCGGGCGCTGGAGCCTCGTCATTTATCTCATTCATCAGCCGATCCTGTTGGCCGCGCTTTATCCCGTTGCCGCGCTCACGGATCCGGGCCCGGCCTTTCAGGCGCAAAACTTCACACAGAGCTGCCAGGCCGAATGCTATGCCTCAAGCGGCTATGTGGACTACTGCACTGCCTATTGCTCATGCGCGCTCGACCGCATCCAGACCGAAGATCTTTGGGCCTTGCTTGAGGCGGAAACACTTTCGCCGCAAGCCAATGACATTATCGCCGACATGGTCCAGCAATGCACAGCAGAAGCCGCTCAGGGGCAATGAGCGACAAGGCTCAGGCGTATGTCGTCCAGAAAAAATAGCCTGTCAGCCCGACGCCATAGACGATGATGCAGCCGCGCAAGACGCGGGCAGGGATGAGATGCGCGAAATAGGCAGCGAGAAATCCGCCCAGCACCGCACCGGCCAAGGCAATTGAACCCTCCATCCAGGCAATCGACCCTGTGGCGGCAAAACGTACGACCGCAACCACCGACACAACCACCGAGATCAACAGCTTGAGCCCATTCATGGCGTGAATGTCGTCAAACCCGGCAAGCGCCAGATAGGCCAGCAGGATTATGCCCAGCCCGGCATTGAAGAACCCGCCATAAAAGCAGATCATTAGCAGCAGCAGCGCAAGCCCGAAGGCTCCGGCCCGGGCAGCATTGCGGCTGCCGCTTGAGCGCGAAGCCACCCACCGGTTGATCCGTTGACCGAAAATATAGGTGACGACTGCAAACAGCATCAGCCATGGGATGATGGCGGCAAACTGTGCATCTGAAACGCGCATCAGCGTTTCAGCGCCCAGGTAACCGCCGATAAGTCCGATGACGCAATAGGCGATCAACTTGTTGCGATGGGGCGCGATATGCCGCCAATATCCGATCGTGCCGCTGACATAGCCCGGCAGGCACGCAAAGGTGTTGGACGCATTGGCCATGACGGGTGGAACCCCGGCAAAAAGCAGGGCGGGAAACATGATGAAAGAACCACCACCAGCGAGCGAGTTGATGGCGCCGCCAAGCAAGCCGGCAACAAACAGCATAAGAAACGTCACGATAGACCCCACAAGCAATGGCTGAGCTATACAAGCTCGGCGAGCCATGTCCAGCCTGCATATGTGCCCCGCGATTGACAGAAGCGTGGCCCGCGCTTATCTCAGCGTCATGGTTGAAGCGCCAGCCGTCCGCAAGGGCACCATGTCCCTTTGGTGAAGGCTTCCACGTATGGGTGAGTATGACCCGTCGCGTGTCTTTCGTTCATCGTCCTTTTCCTTTGGCGGTGCATGGCAATGCGGGCCCCATGAGAATTTCCGCCTATGGAGATTTTTGACGATGCGCAAACCAGCATTTTCTCTCACGACCACCGATCTCAAGGCCCAAGCCCGCCAGTGGCGGGGCGAACAGGCCGAGGCTGGCCGTCCCGTAACCAATTCCCAAGCGCTCGAAATGGTGGCGCGCTGGCATGGCTTCAGGGATTGGAACACTGCCAACGGCGTTCTGCCCATAACCCGCGCACCGGCCTTTTCTATCGGCCAGCGGGTGAGCGGACACTACCTCAAGCAAGCCTTTGAAGGCACGATCATTAGCGTAACCGCACTTGGTGCCGGAGAAAAATTCCGGCTTACGGTTCAGTTCGATGTGCCTGTCGATGTGGTCGCATTCGACAGCTTTTCGGCCTTCCGTCAGCGCGTGGTTGCTGTTGTGGGGCGCGACGGACGCTCGACAACACATACTTCCGACGGCGCACCGCATATGCAACTGTCGCCGATCACCTAACCGATATGGCCGGCGTCCCGCGGGATGCGGGCCTTTTTTGCACCGGCACTTGAATCATCGTAAAATGCCGATGATATAGAGAGGCCGGCCAGATGAATGACAAGGAGATCATGTGCTCATGACCACGCAGACCCAGCCGATCCAGCTCTATTATTTCCCAACGCCCAATGGGCACAAGATTTCGATCATGCTCGAAGAGCTTGGCGTGCCCTATAGCGTGCATCCGGTCCATATCGGCAAGGGGGATCAGTTCCATCCCGACTTTCTCACGATCTCGCCCAACAACAAGATCCCGGCCATTCTCGATCCTGAAGGCCCGGACGGCAAATCGATCTCTGTGTTCGAATCCGGCGCTATTTTGAAGTATCTCGCCGAAAAGTTCGACAAGTTCTATCCTACCGATCCGCGTGCCCGCGTGAAGGTCGATGAATGGCTGTTCTGGCAGATGGGCGGCTTTGGTCCGATGCTGGGGCAGAATCATCACTTCGCGGTCTATGCGCCGGAGAAAATTCCCTACGCGATTGATCGCTATCGCAACGAGACCCATCGGCTTTACGGCGTGCTCAATCGCCAGCTTGAGGGGCGGGACTATATCGCGGGCGAGTACTCAATCGCCGATATGGCGACATTGAGTTGGTCGCTTGGTTGGGAACGGCAGGGTATCGATCTGGCAGAATTTCCAAACATCGCCGCTTGGCAGGACCGTTTGAAGGCGCGCCCTGCGGTTGCACGTGGCTTGGCCGTGCCGTTGCCCGAAGACGAGAAGATGGATCTGGCAACTGACAAGGATGCCCAGAACGTCTTGTTCAATCAGCGCGCCCGCTAGAACGGCGCCTAACGCACAATAAAAAGCCCGCTTCGCAGTGAAGCGGGCTATTTATCTGATGAGGGCACCGCTGATTACCAGCCGTTGCGATCGAACCAGTCGTCTACCTCTTTGCGGGCCTCGTCCTTGGTCTTGCCATAGCGTTCCTGGATTTTGCCTTCGAGCTGTTCGCGCTTGCCTGCAACGACGTCCAGGTCATCGTTTGTAAGTTTACCCCACTGCTCCTTGGCCTTGCCGGTAAACTGCTTCCAGTTGCCTTCCATCTGATCGCGATTCATTTTGAGGTCTCCTTGGTGATTATAAAATGAAAACGCTTTTTCCGGTGCGCCGGTTCCACCCCGCTTAGGCTAAAACCTGCCGTCATCCGGCAATTTCTTGGGAAAGGGCAAAAACGCCTTGCACCACATATGCCTTTCGGGCTAACACCCCGCTCGGAGAGGTGGCCGAGTGGTCGAAGGCGCGCCCCTGCTAAGGGCGTAGGCGGGTAACTGTCTCGAGGGTTCGAATCCCTTCCTCTCCGCCATTTGCCCTCGCGAAAGCATTCTCCCGATCCGGCTGCGGCCGGATTTTTCCGTTGTTTCCGAGGGTTGTGTGGGAGGAGCTGTTCACCGAACTCAGCGCCAAGTGGCTCGGAAGCGTTCTCTTAGGGCCATTATTCTCTGGACCTGTTGACTAAGCTGACTTAGTGAAAGTCATCTCAAGCAATTGAAATCGTGTCTATTTTTGACCGAATTCGCTCGGCGGTTCGATACCGGATGCACCGCGCGAAAGGCGCATAAATCGAACTTCTGTCGTCCCTCGGTTGCTCGCGCAATTGGCTCTGCCCGAGCCGACGAGCGATAAAGGTAACGCTTGCGTGCCAAGATGGATATCTGGAGACCTGCGTCCCGCGCTGCCACAGTAGTTACAAGTCGGATTCGGGTGGCCGGTTTCCTTGGTCGACACTTTTGGCTAGTCTATAGTCAAAGTTTTGGTGTGTGAGTGAGCGTCATGTCCTTGCGTAATGTGTTGATCGGGTTTGCTGCCCTGATCCTGTTAATATGCTTTAGCGTAGGGGCGTTATACTTCAATCGCGGACTTTCGGATTACGGCGCACGGGCTCAGCAGGTCGCCGTTGAGGTGCGCGGTCAGGCGCTTTCCGAATTTGTCTCAAGCGCCTTGCTCGAAGAATGGAATTATGTGGCAGGTTTCGCCGAAAGCCTTGATCTGACAGGCGATACAGCGGTGCTGCAGGCCACTGTCGATGCCTATCGCGACACTGGCAACAAGATTTCCTGGGCCGGGATCGTGCAGACGGGCGGAACCGTCGTCGCAGCAACCGAGAACATGCTTGTCGGCCAGAATGTCGGTCAGCGACCATGGTTTCAGCGCGGGTTGGAAGGCCCGTTCGCCGGCGATGTGCATGAGGCCGTGCTGCTGGCCGATCTGATTGCACCGGGCGCCGAGGTGCCGCCGCGTTTCGTCGACTTTGCGCTGCCGCTGACCAATGAAGCAGGACAGGTGCGCGGCGTGTTTGGCGTCCATATCAATTGGGAATGGGTGCAATCGCTGGTGGAGCGAACCGCTGCAACGCTCGAAATGGACGCATTCCTCATGAGCGCCAACGGCGAAGTGCTGATTTCGACCGATCCGGAAATTTCGTCTGAAAATGTTGGAACGTTGGCAAGTTTCAGGACAGCCAACCTACAGACCCAACGCTCGATGGTCGAGCAATGGCCTGACGGACAAACCTATTACAGCTTTACCGTTCCCCAAGTCAGCGCAGACGGTCTGCCGAGTTTCGGCTGGTCGCTGGTGCTGCGGCTCGATCCCACCTTTCTCACAGGTGGCGAGCAGAATTTTGCGCGCATTATGATTATTGGTGGCGGCATGATGCTGCTCGCAGCGCTGCTAGCTATGGCGCTGCTGTTCTCAATAACCATTCGCCCGCTCACTGGCCTTGTCGATGCGATCAGTGACCTATCCAAGGGGCAACAGGTCGGGTTCGTGCCCGAAACACAATCCTACCGCGAAGTCGCAAAACTCTCAAATGCTATCGCCCGACTGCAAACGCGCGACGACAGGCAATAGAGCTACTGTATGCGGGTGGTGCCGCTGAACATGCGGCGCATGATGCCCGAGACAAGTTCGGCGGTGGCGACAAAGCCGGTTCCGGGTTCCCCATCGCGCGTATGGATCTTTTCCAGCACCGCCTGACGTTGCGTTTCGGTGAGCACCAACTGCATATCCGTGGTACCACCGATCGTGCGCAGGGCAATCGCCGGCACGGGCTCGACGTCCTCGATCTCGATCAACGCGAATTGCCCCGCGTCGATATTGATGCCGCGCAAACGCACCGCGTCCTGATTGATATCGGCAAGCCAGACCTCACGGCGGCGCCCGTCGACCGTGACCCAGGTGCGCTCGGGGGACTGGCGCAACAGCGAGGCGGTGCGGGGCAATTCGATGCAAACCATGATCGTCAGCGCAAGGACAACGATGTTGTAAAGCGTCCAGAACAGGATAATGACCTTGCCGTCGCCCGCGCGGCTGTCGAAGGCCGGTTCAAACACAAGCCCGATGGCAAGGCCGCCCACGGTTAGCGCCAGCAGGATCGCAAAGCGCGCAAGAATGGGCCATTGAATAACGGTCTTGGTGCGGTCGCCGCCCTTCATCGTGACCTTGAAGGTCTGCCCGTGCGGGCGCAGAAGTCCGGTATAGACGCCACGGGTAATCTCCGACGCGCCGATCATCTGGCTGACATCGTGTACGAAGGGCACAAACAGGCCGCGGGAGGCAAAATTCATGAAGGCCATTGTCATGAGATAATAGGGAGCGAAATGGCTGACGATGTCATCAAATCGCGCGTCGACGACAATGACGCCGAAATACCAGTAGAGGAGCGGATAAAGTATGCAGGCGAGCTTGAACACCGAGATCGAAGCCCAGAACATGAAGGAATCGATCAACCCCCAACGATCGCGGAGCCTAAGATTGTTTGCGCGGAACGGACCATAAGGGCCGCGTATGATCTGCATCAATCCCATGCCCCAGCGCGCACGCTGGGTTATGTATTCCTTGAGCCCTTCCGGGGCCAGCCCCTCGCTCAGTGGCTCGTTGAGATATGCGGTGCTATAGCCCTGTTCCTGCAGGCGCACCGTGAGCAGATAATCTTCTGTAACGCTGTCGGTGGGGAAACCGCCAATGGTTTCGAGCGCTTTCCAGCGCACAATCGAGGATGTGCCACAACACACCGGAATCCCCCAGGCGTCGCGGGCGGGTTGCAAATGGTCGAAAAAGAACCGCTGCTCGTCGGGATAGGCCCGACTGATCCCGAGATTGTGCTGGATGGGGTCGGGATTGAAGAAATGCTGCGGGGTCTGGACCAGCCCGATACCCTCGTCCTTGAACAAGCTCAATGTACGGGAAATGAAGCCCAGATGCGGCACGAAATCGGCATCGAGAACGGCAACGTAATCGGGCGGCGCTCCTGACGCGCGCAGCATCTCGAGCGCGTGGTTTATATTGCCCGCCTTGCCGTGGGCATTGTCGGGCCGGGTGACGTGGATCACGCCAAGCCGCGCGCAATGCTCGCCGAGCCAGTCGCGGCGGCCATCGTCGAGCACATAGATGGTCTTGTTTTGCCACCGGAGCGCCTTGGCGCCTGCGATGGTCCGCTCCAGCACCGGCCATTCCTCGTTATAGGTCGCAATGAAAATCGCAACTTTGGGCTGGCTTTTTCCCCACCAGCCGAAATTGGCATCGGCTTCGGGCGAACGGTCCCGCCGACGGGACAAGAGCACGAATGCGGATAGGCTCGAAACCATAGCCGCGCACTCGATAGCATAAAAGCTCCAACTCGCCAGTGCATCCCAGGTAAAGCCGAGCGGGGCCAGCGTATCGGTGCCGCGCCAGATCAGATAGCGCAGTGACAGCACGATGGCTGCGATGGACAGGATGGCGCGGTGCACGCCGTTATTGCGGTCGAGAAAGGGCAGGACCGACAGCGTAATGCCGAGCAGCAAAAGGGCCGGTGCCCAGGCCACCATGCTCTCGGAGAACGCAAACATCGATTAAAGTCCGACCTGCGCCAGCCAATCACCCAGCGCGGCTAGCGGCCCGCGAGAGAAGATCACGCGCCCTGTGCGCCCGAAGACACATTCATCTGAACTGGTCAGGGCGGGGGCTGCCAGAAAGACGGTGAAGCCATCGGCGTCGCGCCCGGACGGTTCGATTGCAAGCGTTTCGATCAGCGAGCGTGGGCCGGTGCCGGCCATAAGAGTCACCGTCGCATCGATGGTGTTGCCGTCAGCCATTCTGAATTGCGCTTCATCGCCAGGCGACAGACGATTGTAAAGCCGCTCGTCGACATGCGCGTGAACAAAAATGGTATCGCACCGCGCGATCCAGGCAACCGTCTCGCCTTCTTGTACGGTGACCGGACTGTTGACGGGGGCTGACCAGACAAGGCCGTTGACAGGGGAAACGAGCGTACCCGAAACCGCGCTGGACTGGGCTGCCTCCTGATCGGACAGCAATTCCTGCAGCGCGGCGACGCGCGCGCTCAGGCGCGAACGCTCATAGGCAGGGTCAAAACCGGAAAAGTCCGTGCCCGCCTCAAAGGCTTCTGCAGCATCACGCTCGGCAATCGCCAATGCCAGCTCACGTCGATAATCGAGTGTGCGATCGGTCTGTGCTGCGCGCACGCTTACCGTGCCGATGGACTGGTTGGCCCTGACCGTTGCGCCATCGGTAATTCGGCCTATTTCCACCTGACCTGTGATTGGCGCCCGGATCGGGGCAAGTTTGGTATTGATGAAAGCGTTTCCGCTTGAACCGACTAGTTGTTCACCAACGATGATATAAAGGCCGATGATTATCGCCAGTACGCCGGCGACGCGGAGAACATATTTCATTGCACAAGGGCTCCGATACGCATGGTCCATTGATCATACGGATCGGGAAACGATTGAACAGGTCGTGGCGCGTGTTTTTTTAAAGTTGTAATAAATTCAAAATGTTAGCGATTCGCGCCTGACCAGCCACAGCAGAATGACAGGAGGCGGGCGTGATGATACGGACATCGTTTCAAGAGGAAAAGACCGCCGAACGAAGTCCCAGGCTATTGATCGATCATAAGGAACAGTCGTTGTTCGGCCAAGTCCTTCAAGGACTTCGCTTACCTCCACGAACGGTCGACATAAGATCGCCTGCGAAATGGCGATTTTCGGAGACTTCCCGCTAGAACCGGCAAGATCACAGCCGGAACCAAAATTGACGACTTGCTTGATGTCTTGCGATATTATTCTCGGCGTTGCGTTGCATTCTACATTCTTGGTGGTCCATCGCTGTCGCCCGGGACGAGTTCCATCGGCCATACACGTCTTACGGTGCCTTGGGGATAGTGTTCGGCATAAGCCGGAATTGTAGCGAGTAGTGACTCGCCAAGCGCCTGACCAAGATCGCGCAGCGACAGCTTGAAGCATGTCAACGCAGGAATCAAAAACCGTGAAAGGGGAGACTCTCGGAAGCCGATGACTGACAGGTCTTTGCCCGGCTCCAGCCCGGCATCGTTCATGCGTCTGTAAAGCCCGATGGCCATGAGCTCATGCACGAGCAGAACCGCTGTAGGCCGATTTCCCATGCTCAGGACTTCATGAGCCAATTGGTAGCCGCCCTGTTCGCTTGAGGCTGCACGCAGCACAAGAGCGGGATCGAACGCGATTTCTTGCCGTTCCAGCCCGGCCTTGTATCCATCGAGCAGCAAGAATCCCAAGTTTATATCATTGCTTGGCAGCCCCAATGCGATGCGGCGGTGTCCCTTGGCGACCAGTCGGTCCATGGCGGTATTGGCCACGCCTTCGAAGTCGAGATCGAGCCAGGGATGCGGGCCGGGTGTGCTTGAGCGACCTAGTGTGATGAACGGTATATGGGCATCGGCAAGAAAGCTGATGCGCGGATCCTTGCGTCGCGTTGCCGAAATGATCAGTGCATCGACGATCCGGCGCGAAACCATGCGCTGCAGATGATGTAATGGGTCTTCATCGGTCGAGCAGGGCAAGACCACCAGATCGAGATTGTGCCTGGCAAAGACATGCTGGATGGCGCCAAACACTTCGAGAAAGAAGTTGTCGTTGCTGCCTGAGCCGTCGGTGCCGGACTCGACAATAAAACCAATAGTGTTGGTGGTCCCTTGCCGCAAGCTGCGGCCCGACTGGTTGGGCACATAACCAAAATCGGTAGCGGCCGCCAACACACGTTTGCGGGTTTCCGGATTGACGTCCGGTCGGTCGTTGAGTGCGCGCGACACAGTGCCAATCGATATGCCCAAATGATCGGCAAGTTGCCGAATGCCTGTTTTTGCCAATGCTTTAGCCCCCGATGTTCGGCGTTTTCCCCCACAAGCTTTTCCATATTGACACGAAGCCAGCGCCGAGAGTAGCGTTGTAAACGTTTACGGGATTGCGGGCCGAAATGGAGGTCGACCGCCTCGCCGTGAGGGAGAAAAAGCATGCCGATGCAAGCGGTACTGGCAGGCTGTGGCGCCATGGCGCACGGCTGGATAGAGGCAATAAAACAAGCGCCCGAGCTGGCCGAAACGGTCGAAATCGTCGGTCTGGTCGATCTTGATAGCGCGGTCGCTGAAGCGCTTGCTGCCAAGCACGGTCTGACGCGCGCGCGCATCGCGACCGATCTGACCGCGCTTCTGGCGGAACTCAAGCCGGATGTGCTTCTCGATGTCGTGGTCCCCGCCGCGCGCGCACACGTGGTCGAGGCCGGACTTGAGCACGGCTGCCACGTACTGTCGGAAAAACCGATGGCGCCCAGTATGGTCGAAGCGCGCCGGTTGCTCGCAAGTGCCGAACGGTGCGGAAAAATCCACGCCATCGTACAAAACCGACGCTATAATGAAGGCGTGCGCCGCATCCGTGCAACGCTGGAAAGCGGTGCCCTGGGCACGCTCAACGCAATTCATTGCGACTTTTTCGTAGGGGCACATTTTGGCGGATTTCGTGAGCAAATGGACCACGTCCTCTTGCTTGACATGGCCATCCATACGCTTGATGCCGCGCGTTTCATGTCCGGCAAGCAGCCCATGGCGGTCTATTGTCAGGAAACCAACCCGAAAAGTTCCTGGTATGCCCACGGGTCTGCGGCCAATGCGATCTTTGAGTTCTCTGATGATGTCACCTTTACCTATCGCGGGTCCTGGAGCGCTGAAGGCGCCAACACAAGCTGGGACTCCGAGTGGCGCATCGTAGGGTCCAGGGGCACTCTGCTCTGGGATGGCGACGATGTAATCAGCGCCAAAATCGTTTCCGGAAATGAAGGATTCTTCCGGCCTGTTGAGGACATAGTGCCTGCACCAGCGGATCCGGCCCTGACTCATGGGCACGCCAGCGTGTTGTTCGACTTTTTCCGGGCAATTGAGACCGGAACACAGCCTGAAACCGCAGGATTGGACAACATCAAGAGCCTCGCCATGGTGTTTGCCGCCATCGAGAGCGCCAGAACGCGCCAGCGCATCGAAATCGAACTGTAAGGAAAAAAAGACATGAGCGACCCCGCCAAATCGATCCGTATCGGGACGATGATCCAGGCTACCGAAGGCAAGGCGGCAGAAAACATCAAGGCCATCGCGGATATGGGTTTTGAGAGTTTCGAGCCGTTTTTTTGGCAGTCGACGAAGGGCCAGGATCTGGCGGAACTGGGTAAGCGCTGCCGCGACGCCATCGGGGATCGCAATATAACAATGTCTACGATCGGCATGTTCGGCAATCCGCTCGAGGACAAGCCGATTGATCGCGAGACGCTCGAAGGTTGGAAACAGTGTATCGACAACGCTCATCACTTCGGCGCGACCTGCGTTGCCGGGTTTACCGGCCGCATTCGCAACAGACCGTTGCCTGAAAGCCTGCCCGCATACAAAAAGCTTTGGTCTGAACTCGCCAGGCGGGCGGCGGACAAGGGCGTAAGGATTGCTTTTGAAAATTGCGCGATGGATGGCAATTGGACCACGGGCGACTGGAATATCGCGCACAATCCTGATGCTTGGGAGATGATGTTCAACGAGACACCGGACGACAATATCGGGCTCGAATGGGAGCCGTGTCACCAGATGGTCTATCTCATCGATCCTCTGCCCCAAATTCGCAAATGGGCACACAAGTTTTTCCATGTCCACGGCAAGGACGCCACAATTCGCTGGGACGTCATTCGCGCTCATGGCGTGTTTGGCAAGGAGCCGTTCGTCTTTATGCGGACACCCGGCTTTGGCGACAGCAATTGGACCGACATCATCTCCGAGCTTCGGCTTGCCGGCTGGTCGGGTTCAATCGACATCGAAGGCTGGCACGATCCGGTTTACCGCGACGATCTGGAAATGACTGGGCAAGTGCATGCTCTCAATCATCTCAAGGCAGCGCGCGGCGGCCGATATGTCGATCTTGCCGCTGGTTATGATGGGGGAGACCCATCGCTGAACGTATAGAGGTTTTTAGACGGCCACGGCCATCTGGGAGGAAGGGCTTGGCGGAACCAACAGTCAGCAGAGCGGAATAAATCTGTCTTGACTTGATTTGAGAAAAGGTTTTCCCTTGGTTGAGAAAACGTTTTCTCAGATAAAACTCCCTGGGAGGGGATTAGTGGTGGCAGTAGGCGAACGCATCCGGCTATCCGACGTTGCCCTCAGGGCTGGCGTCAGCGTTGCCACGGCCTCTAAAGCGCTTAACGGCACCGGACGGATGACACCAGAGACGCGCCAGCGCGTGCAGCGCGTGGCCGACGAGTTGGGTTTTCGGCCCAATGCGATGGCGAGAGCGCTCATTTCAAGACGCACTTTCACTGTTGGGCTTCTGACCAACGATACATACGGGCGCTTCACTCTGCCGGTCATGGCCGGCGTATCCGAAGCGCTGGTAGATGAAGGCGTTTCGGTCTTTCTGTGTTCGATTGAGGACGATCCTGCATTGGGCAGAGTCCATCTCGATGCGATGCTCGACAAGCAAGTCGATGGAATCATCTCTACAGGCAAGCGTATTGACAAACGCTTGCCAGTCGATCTCTCCGGCTTACCCGTGCCAGTTGTTTACGCCTTTACACAAGCGCCTGACGACGCCGTGACGCTGGTTTCCGACGATGCGCAAGGTGCGCGCGAGGCCTGCCAATGGCTGGTGGGGCTAGGACGCACCAATATCGTGCACATAACGGGACCAGAAACATTTGTATCGGCCCGCGATAGGGCAGGGGCCTTCCGTGAGGTACTTGGTGAACGGGGCAGGGTCCTGCACGGTGAGTGGAGCGAGACCTGGGGGCATCAAGCCATTGCGCGGCTTTGGGACGAAAAGCGCGCAAGGCCCGACGGCATCTTTTGTGGAAATGACCAGATCGCCCGCGGTGTGATCGATGCCCTTCGTGAGCGTGGTGTTCAGGTACCGTCCGATGTGTCGGTTGTCGGGTTTGACAACTGGGAGATCCTTGCTGCGGCAACGCGGCCTCCACTTACTTCGGTCGACATGAATCTCAAGGCCCTCGGACGCGAGGCAGGTCGGCTCATTCTGGCTCTGTCCGAAGGCAAACAGCTTGAGCCGGGCATCCGCAAGTTACCGTGCAGCCTGGTGGTGCGCCAATCCTGTGGAGGGCTCACCGCCGACTGATCAAGGGGGCGCGGCGCGCCCAAGCAAAATTGAGAATTGCCGGGAGATGCCCTGTAATCGTTTCCGGTAAATCGGTCGAGAAGAATTGAGAGGAGTTCTTGTCGACGTCAACCGCGGCCCGGCCGCAAAAGAGGAGGAACCTATGAAACTCAGCACTATCAGTCTGATGGCCGGTGCGGCCATGTCGACTTTGATCATCGCCAGCGGCGGCTTGGCGCAGGACAATGTCACCGTTACCGTCTGGTCGATCGACGGGGCCAATCAGGTCGGACCGTCCGATACGTTTTCGGCCGAGTTCGACGAGATGGATAATGGTATCAATGTTGAATACCGGATCCTGCAGTTCGATGAGATCGTCAACGAGACCTTGCGTGCCTATAGCACTGGCAATGCGCCCGACATTGTCAGTCTCGATAATCCAGACTTCGCGCTTTTCTCGTCCCGTGGCGCATTCCTCGACATAACCGACATGGTTGCGGCAAGTGACATCATCAATGCCGATGCCTATTTCGAAGGCCCGCTGAATTCAGTGAGCTGGGACGGTCGACTGTTCGGCGTCGGAAAATACACCGATACGATCGGCGTGTTCTACAACAAGGATGCGTTCGAAGAAGCCGGTATCGACGCCCCGCCGCAGACCTGGGCCGAGTTCGAGGACTACGCACGCAGGCTGGCCAAGCCAGGCGAAGGTTTCTATGGCGCCACGCTTTCCGCGCGCGGCAACGAAGAAGGCACATTCCAGTTCCTGCCAGTTATTCAGATGTCGGGTGGTAGCTACGAGAACGTCAATACCGAGGGCGCGCGGGAATGGCTCAGCATGGTCAAGGGCATGATCGACGATGGCGTGATGAGCCAGGATGTTCTCTCGCTCGGTCAGTGGGATTCCACCGGTACATTCAACTCGGGCAATGCCGCAATGGCCATTTCCGGGCCGTGGGAGATCGATCGCATGGTCGAGGACGCTCAGTTCGAATGGGGGGTAACGCTTCTCCCCACATTTGCGGAAGGCGATGCCCGCTCTTCGGCGCTCGGCGGGTTTAATCTCGGCATCATGTCGACCACCCAGCATCCTGAAGCAGCGTTCGAAGTGCTCGAATACATGGTGGCACAAGATGATCGGCTGTTCCCCGAGTTTGGCTACTTGCCGACGCGCGGCGATGTGGAACTGCCACCTTCGGGTATTGCCCAAAAGGATGCTGCCCTCGAAGTCTTCCTCGAACAGCTCCAGTATGCTCAGCCACGTGGTCCCCACCCCGAATGGCAGCGTATTTCAAGAGCGATCTATGACGCGCTTCAATCAGCACTCACGGGGCAGATGACCCCCGATGAGGCGTTGAGCCGAGCGCAGTCCACAATCGATACGATCGTGAACTGACCCTGCGTTTGCCCTTCCCGGCTGGCGTATGCCGTCGGGGAGGCGCGCATTCCCACAAACCCAACCGACAAGGGGACAGGCTATGGGCCGCATTCTGTCCAGTATCACCGATGGCAAGGGGTTCGACATCATCATGGTCGGTGTGACCATGGCTTTTCTGTTCGCGCTTGCCGGCGTTCCGCTCGTCTACAATGTCGTGATGAGCTTCCAACAGGTTGACATGTTCAACCTCAACACCTTCTCGCGTCCCTTTGTCGGGTTCGACAATTATGTGGCGGTCGTCAACCAGCCCGAATTCTGGCTGATCATCCGAAACACCGCCATTTTCGTTTTTGGATCGATTACCGGACAGTTTGCCCTCGGTTTCGCGCTCGCGCTTTTCTTTATGATAAAGTTCCCCTTCGCCGCGACGATCCGCGGCCTGTTTCTTGTGTCCTGGGTTATGCCCGGCCTCGTGGTAGGGGCGCTTTGGGGCTGGATACTTGCCGGCGATTTCGGCGTGCTTAATGCCATCCTCAAGGCAGTGGGGCTGACCGAGCGGACGCTATTTTGGAAGTCCGATCCCAACCTGGCCATATGGGCGGTGACCATGGCCAATATCTGGCTTGGCCTAGCCTTCAACATGATGCTGCTTTCCGTTGGCCTCGCGGGCATTCCGCGTGATCTCTATGAAGCCGCCGAACTCGATGGCGCCAATAGCTGGCAGCGGTTCACGACCATCACCCTGCCGATGATGCGGGCCACCATTGGCGCGGTATTGGCCTTGGGCCTGATCTATACCCTCCAGCAGTTCGACCTGTTCCCGGCCATCACCGAAGGTGGTCCGGCCAACAGCTCGAACGTTGCCCAATACTGGGCCTGGCAGTGGTCTTTCGTCCTGTTCGACTTTGCCAAGGGTGCCACGGTATCGGTCATGATGCTGGTCTTCGTGCTCGTGGCTTCGATTATCTATGTGTGGTCCACGCGCCATGAGGTGCGCGGATGACCCGGATTCCAACGCCGAAAATCTTTCTGGTCCTCGCATTGGGGCTGGCCGCACTTTATTTGTTCCCGCTCTACTGGATGTACGCCACCAGTCTTAAGGGAGCTTCGGAAATCTTCGCCAATCCGCCGACCTTCTGGCCGCGCGATCCCGACTTCTCGATCTTTGCGGCCACCTGGGAGCGACGCAACATGGGCACGTTCCTTTGGAACAGCCTTGTTATCGCTACAGGAGTGACCTCGCTCACCGTCCTGCTCGGCACAGGCTGTGCTTATGTTTTGGCCCGCTATCGCAGTGGCTGGATCGATGTCGGTCTGTTCCTGATCTTGATGCTGCAGGTGCTGCCTGCATCGACAATGGTGACCCCGCTCTATGTGGGGTTCAACCAACTCGGCCTTCTCAGCTTCCCACGAACAGCCGTGGTCCTTGCCGCGGCGGCCAAGGCTATACCGTTCTATATCGTGCTGGTCCGCGCCACGTTCATGAGCGTGCCGCGCGAGCTCGAGGAAGCCGCCCTTGTGGATGGCAATTCACGCTGGGGAGCCTTTTTTTTCATCGTCCTGCCCCTGGCGCGTAATGGTATTCTTGTGCTTGCCATCCTGACCTTCATGCAGGCGTTCGGCGAATACATCTACTCCAAGTCGATCATCACGACCCAGTCGCTCCAGCCGGCCAGCGTCGGGCTGTCGGGCTTTCTTGGGCCCAACTCGACTGACTGGAACGGGATCATGGCTTATGCCGCGATCTACGTCACCCCGATTGTCCTTGTCTTTGTCATCCTTCAACGCCGCATCGTTGCGGGACTTACCTCAGGAGCGCTCAAATGACCCCACAAATCGAGCTCCAAAATGTCGACAAACACTATGGTGCGTTTCACGCACTCAAAGACATTGATCTCGTCATAGAAAAGGGCAGCTTTGTTGCTTTGGTCGGACCCTCGGGCTGCGGCAAGTCCACCTTGCTACGCTCGATAGCCGGCCTGGAGTCGATCACTTCGGGCACGCTCAAGATCGCCGGCAACACAATGAATGGCGTGCCGCCCAGAAAGCGCGATGTGGCGATGGTCTTTCAGTCCTATGCGCTCTATCCGCACATGACGGTGGAAAAAAACCTCTCCTATTCGCTACGCTTGAAAGGTACGCCTCGGGAGCAGGCGCGAAAGAGAGCCGAAGAGGTCGCCGCGACGACCGGCTTGACCAACTTGCTATCGCGCTATCCCCGCCAGCTTTCCGGCGGCCAGCGCCAGCGGGTGGCCATGGGCCGGGCGATCATTCGGGACCCAAAGGCGTTCCTGTTCGACGAACCGCTCTCCAATCTGGATGCATCCTTGCGCGTCCAGATGCGCAAGGAAATCCGCTCTCTCCACGATAGGCTGGGCGCAACATCGGTCTATGTTACCCACGATCAAATCGAAGCGATGACGATGGCCGATCATGTGGTGGTCATGCGCGATGGCATCATCGAGCAACACGGCAAGCCACTTGATCTCTATGATTTCCCGGCCAATCGTTTCGTGGGCGGGTTCATTGGCACGCCAGCTATGAATTTCATCGAGTCGACTATCGGGGCCGACGGCGCAACTTTGATGCTGGACGGGCTGGGCGGGGAGACCATTGCGTTGGGCCGCAAGCTGGAACCCGGCCGTGCGGTTGTTGCTGGTCTGCGACCCGAATTCCTCCGCGTTACCGATGAGGAGAGTGCAAGCTTTCATGTGGAGCTTGGCCCGGTCGAATCCACCGGTTCAGTTAACTATCTCTCCAGCATCGATCAGAAGCTGACTATCGTTCAATCCGAGCGCACGGGTCTAAAGGCCGGTGACCGGGTTGGTGTCACGATCGATCCAAAACTGATTCACCTGTTTGACGCATCGACCGAACAACGGATTGTCTCCGCCTGATCGACGCCGGACGCACTGACAATTCCAACAAAAGGGAGCCAGCCGTGTCACGTTTCACACCGGTCAATTTCTCCGATATCGATCTGCACGGACCGTTCTGGCATGAACGGCTCGAGACCGTGCTTACACGCACCATTCCGTCCCAGCATGAAAAGTTGGAGGAGGCGGGCATACTGGAGTCGCTCAAACTTCCTGATCCGCCGCCGCCCCTGCGTATTCCGCGCCACCCCAACGGATTTACCGTTCAGGTCTTTTGGGATTCGGACGTGGGCAAATGGGTCGAAGCGGCAGCCTATGCGCTGTCCCACCGGCGCGACGCGGACATTGAGGCCAAGATCGACGCAATCGTTGAGGATCTGGCCAATGCTCAGGCGGATGATGGATATCTCAATTGCTGGTATCTTGGACGCGAGCCAGAGAACCGATGGACCAACCTGCGCGACAACCACGAGATGTACAACGCGGGCCATCTGCTCGAAGGCGCAATCGCCTATTTCCAGGCAACGGGGCGCAGGCGCTTTCTCGGCATCATGGAGCGTTACATCGACCATATGATCGCGCGGTTTGGTAAAGGGCCGGGTCAGGTGCGCGGCTATGGCGGTCACGAGGAAATCGAAATCGCGCTGATGAAACTCTATCATCTGGACCGCAAAAAGAAACACCTGGATTTCTGCGCCTATCTCATCAATGAACGCGGCCAGCAGCCGCCCCATTATTACGATGTCGAGCGCGAGGCGCGCGAAGCAAAAAATGGCGGCGTGGACCCCCAGCGTTATGTTTTCAAGGATTACGAATACAACCAGAGCCACAAACCAGTTCGCGAGCAGGACAAGGTTGTCGGCCACGCTGTGAGGGCGATGTATCTTTACACTGCCATGGCCGATCTGGCCGCCGCGATTGACGATGCCGATCTAAAGCGTGCCTGCGAGGTTCTCTGGAAAGACGTGATGGACACCAAGATGTATGTGACAGCCGGGCTTGGGCCATCGGCGCACAACGAAGGGTTTACCCACGACTACGATCTGCCTAACCAGACGGCCTATGCTGAAACATGCGCGTCGGTGGCCCTGATCTTCTGGGCCCAGAAGATGCTCCATCTCGATCTGGATGGCCAATATGCCGACATACTCGAATTGGCCATGTACAACGGCGCGCTGGTGGGCCTGAGCCGGGACGGAAAGCAGTATTTCTATGCCAATCCGCTGGAAAGTGACGGTACGCCAACCCGCTGGGAATGGCACCCTTGCCCGTGCTGTACCATGAATGTCTCACGGCTGGTGGCCTCGGTCGCGGGGTATTTCATGTCGAAGGCCGAGGACGGCGTGGCATTCCACCTCTATGGCGGGGCAAAGACCACGACGATTATCGCGGGGACCGAAGTCACCCTGAACGAAGTGTCCAACTATCCTTGGTCGGGCGACATCAATATCTCGATCGACCCGGCGCAGCCGGCGAGCTTCGATGTCAAACTGCGCATTCCAGGCTGGTGCCGCGGGGCAAGTGTGCAGGTCAACGGGGAGGCATTAGATGTGGCGACGGCCGAAAACGGCTATTTGACCATCCGGCGCGAATGGCGGGGAGGGGACCAGATCGCGCTCGCTCTGCCGATGCCCGCAGTCCGGCTCTATGCCAATCCTCATGTCATCATGGACGCCGGGCGTGTCGCGCTCAAGCGCGGCCCACTGGTCTATTGCATCGAAGAGGTCGACAATCCGGGCGGATGGGTGCAGCGCCTGCGCCTGCCGCGTGACGCCGAACTCAGGGCCGAAACCCGCAGCGACCTGTTTGACGGCATCGTCACACTGAAAGCCGATGCCATCGCCATTGAAGAAGCCGAGTTCCGCGAACTCTATCGCACCGCACCGCCAAAGGAAGACAAAGCCGAGTTGACTGCAGTGCCTTACTATTTGTGGGCAAATCGCGGGCAAGGAACGATGTTGGTCTGGGTGCCAGAGAAATAACTGAGGCTGCACGGGCGAATCTGGTTTCGCTCGTGCGTCACAAGCGCCGATCTCGGTCACGGGTTCTGAGCAAATGCCTTCATCAATCACCACCCGCCACGACCGATGCGCGCATGCTGTCTTCTCGGCAATCTGCATCGCAGCCACCGTCATCTTCTGGCTCTGATCAATGAGTCCTGCCCCTGGCGCTTGGAGACCGCTTAGTAAGAATTCATAGAGGCATCGGTGGCATAGTAAGTTTTCAAATTTGCGCGGGGACACATGGAAGCAAGCCTGGCGTTAAATATTGGTCTGCCCGTCGCCTTATGCATCATTATGCTTGGCCTTGGGCTATCTCTTCGGATCGAAGATTTTATCAGGGTCATCGCTCGACCATGGCCGATTTTTGTTGGCCTTATATGTCAGCTCATTATTCTACCGGGTGTCTGCTTCATCCTGATTATTGTTTCAAATTTGCCTCCGGCCATCAGCGTAGGCATGCTGCTTTTGGCGGCGAGTCCTGGCGGCCCATCTGCAGCCCTTTATACCCATCTTGCGCGCGGTGACGTCGCGCTCAATATCGCATTCACCGCAATAACCTCGGTTGTGGCCTTGATCAGCATTCCTGTCGTCGCGAGCATCGCGCTGATGGTGTTTTATGGCGACGGGGGTGGGGCCCATATTCAATTCCAGCAGATATTGCAGATATTTGCCATCGCCGTTGTGCCAGCCCTGATCGGTGCGTTCATTCATCACCGATATCCGTCAATTGCGCGCGGCCTCGATCGTCCGGTCAGGATCGTTGCGACCGTTTTCCTGGCGGTGCTCGTGCTGTTCGCTCTATTGGGCCAATGGCAACTGCTGCTTATCTGGGGCCCGACATTGGGCGTTTTCGTTCTGACATTCAATGTCTTGAGTGTTGCTGTGGCATATTTCGTCCCCCGAATACTCAAGATTGAAAGCCCTCAAGCTGTGGCAATCGCAATGTCGATAGGAATTCGCAACGCCGCGCTGGTGATTGCGCTAGCCATGAGTGAATACATGCTCGGCAACCCCGAAATGGCAATCCCACCGGCGGCATACGGTCTGTTTTCTTATGTCGTATGTGGTGCATTTGTCTGGATATTGAGCCGAAGGACGAATGCGCGGGCGGCCACATAGCAGAACTCTGGCACGTTGGAAGGGCACACCAACTACGCCGCATTTGGGCGGTAATCTTCTTGAACCAATGCCAAGGAAGACGCCGATCCCGAGGCCAAACAACCTAGTTCCGATCGATATGACCAAGATCGCGGTCGGGATCTATGCGGTCACGCACACGTTGCTTGAGTGTTTTCGCATCTGGAAAGCCGCCGTCACGCTTTCGCTCCCAGATGCTTTCATCATCGCATAGGATCTCGAATGTGCCCCCTGTGCCTGGCACCAATGTTACGGAGCCCAACTCCGTGCCAAAGGTTGAAAGCAATTCCTGTCCCATCCAGCCGGCGCGCAAGAGCCAGTTACATTGAGTGCAATAGGTTATCTCGATATGCGGCTTTTTGCTCACGGGATTGCTCCTGATGTGGAGACGTGTTTTGTCACGAAACAGCGCGCAGGAAAATCGGGTAATCGAGTCCTTCAGGCGTTAGATGCTTATGGCCCTGCCGTAAGACGACGAAGGATTTGATCGATTGAACAGTTCCTGCGCCAATTTCGCCATGGAATCGTGGTTGGAAACCGCGCGGCCTTGCCGTGTAATCTTTCTTGAACCTAATTGTATGTAAGCTATCAAGTACAACATGGACTTATGGGGCTCAGCTGCAATGCGACGACCACGGTTGTTTTTCCGAACGCGCTTGCGTTTTCCGCTTTAATCTGCTGTTCCGTTGCGGGGCCGCAGGCATATCACTCTCATTTTTCTCTTGGCCCCATGCCCATTTACCTGCCCATAGCCGAAATGTCGGTGGACCTGTTTTTCCTTATCGGGATCGGCGCGGCCATCGGATTTATATCCGGCCTGTTCGGGGTTGGCGGCGGTTTCCTTTTGACGCCGCTGCTGCTG
>NZ_RZMW01000049.1:0-1603 GCF_003992625.1 Pelagibacterium lentulum
GAATAGCCGGCCTCCTCGATGCTGCGGACCAGCGCTTGACGATCCACCGGTCCGGAAGCCATGACATCGGCCCGTTCCGTGGCGAGATTGACGGTGGCGCTTTCGACGCCGGGCACGGCCTTGAGCGCCTTTTCAACGCGGCCAACACATGAGGCACAGGTCATGCCTTCGATCGGCAGACCGATAATCTGGGCAGCCGCCGAGTGGTCTTTTACGGGAGCGTTCATTTTTCTTCTCCGCTTCGAATATTTCGTTCGCGAAGGAAGGTGGGGTTTCCAACGATGGGAAGGTCAATGGGTATTCCGAAAGTTTTTTGATCTCTTGACCTTCCAACAGTGGGAAGCCCCATATGAAAAAGCGTGAGACCGAAACAGAGGAGTTTCTCATGCACTTCCATATCGAAAACATGACCTGTGGCGGTTGTGCCAGCAGTGTTACCAGGGCGATTCAATCGGTGGACCCTATGGCCAGGGTCACTGCCGATCCCGCCACGCGAAAGGTCGAAATCCTATCCGATCACCCTCGTGATGCATTTGAGGGCAGTCTCAAAGAGGCCGGTTATCCCGCTACCCCGGCGAGCTGATTGCCCGTACGCACCATTTGGAGAAAGCCAGAATGAACAAGCTCACCCCAATCTTTATCGGTGGCGCTATCATCGCCGCGGCCAGCCTTTCTTTCGCGCAGGCGCAAACGGGCAATGCCGGCCAAAATACACACGCAGGTCATGACACCCATGGCGTCCATATCTCTGTACGCTCTTCAGACGATCCGGTCATCCGCGCCTATCAGGAAGCAAACGACCGGATGCATGCCGACATGGCTATCGAATTTACCGGTGATGCCGATGTCGATTTCATGCGCGGCATGATCCCGCATCACCAGGGTGCGATCGACATGGCAAATGTCGTTCTCAAGCATGGAACCGATCCGGAGGTTCGCGCGCTTGCCCAAGAGGTGATTGCCGCACAGGAAGCGGAGATCGCAATGATGCGTGAATGGCTGGCCGCTCGAGGCCACTGATCGGGTGATGAGGCGGGGAGATTTACCGTTGCCTCATCCACGGAAATGCAGCTGTCGCTGCGGAGTTGGTTCCCAGCGACGGTTGTGCCGCCTCTGGGCTGTTGCCGACGTGTTGTTGCACAGGCCATGGGCGCCCGTGCCAAGCCCCTTCAGGCTCCGCAGCGCGCTGAGGATGGGGCACCTCACGCCCGCTCGCTGGCATGAATGGTCGAGGAGAATCTACATGAATCAGAATGTTCAACCGCTAGAGAAAACGGCCACGCTTTACCGGATGGTGATGCCCGAACATATCTGTCCCTATGGCATCAAATCGAAATGGCTGCTCGAATCCCAAGGCTACTCGGTCGCGGATCATCATCTGACGACGCGCGAAGAGACCGACGCCTTCAAGGCCGAGCACGATGTCGACACCACGCCGCAAACCTTCATCGGTGGCAAGCGCGTCGGTGGCTATGACGCGTTGCGGGATCATTTTGGCAAGACAGTCATACGCGAAGGTGACACGACCTATCGGCCGGTCATCGCTATATTCTCGGTGGCGTTCCTGATGGGAATTGCGATTTCCTGGGCGACCCTCGGAACG
>NZ_RZMW01000049.1:1712-17189 GCF_003992625.1 Pelagibacterium lentulum
CTTCGCCGAAACGCTTGCGGGCCTCTTGATGCTGGCCGGCGCGCTCATGTGGCTCTCCGTCCCTCTCGCGTTGTTCATCGGCTCGGTTGGTGCTGCATCTGTGTTCAAGGATGTTTATGTCGACAAGCGCGAACTCAAATGCGCTTGCGTGGGGGGCGGCTCTAACGTGCCGCTGGGCTTCGTCTCACTGACAGAGAACCTCATGATGATCGCGATGGCCGTATGGATGCCTGTTCGTCATGGCATGTAGCGGATTTCGATATGAGCCATGAGGTGACCTGGATTCTCGTTGCAAGTGCTCAATCGACTTCGGGGAACAACGGCAGAATCAGTCGGGCCAGGCGGCAAGCATATCTAAGCCGCCAGAAGCCGAGAGTAAAATCTCAGCCTGTAGCGTATATCCGGTAGGTGTGGGGATTGGCGGTAGCGGTCCTCCGCTACCAAGCCGTACGCTGTAGCGCGATAACACATACAAAAAACACGATTTTCTGCGAAATCTTACTGCTATGATAATGTGTCTGATGGTAGCGGCTAGAAATACGGAACTCGCAATGCATGGTGAACTGACGGAAGATGGATTGTCCGTCGGTCGTCATCGCATCGCTCGTCTCATGAGGGAGAATGGGCTGAAGGCATTGCAAAAAGCGGCGCTTCAAGAAAACCACCGATAGCCATCACGGCGGCCCGGTGGCCGCCAACTTGCTGGCCTAGGACTTCTTTTGCAAGGGGCCAGATCAGAAGTGGGGAGCTGATATCAGTTATATCTGGACCAATGAGGGTTGGCTCAATCGGCGATTGTACTCGATCTTTACTCCCGGCGCATCGTGGGATGGGCAACCAGTGACCGGCTCAAGAAGGACTTGGCGATCAGTGCTTTGAAACGAGCAATTGCTATCCGCCGCCCATCGCGCCGGCTTCTCCATCATTCCGATCGCGGCAGCGAATATTGTGCCTATGACTACCTGGCTGTGCTTGAGGAGAACGGCGTCATCGCTTCAATGAGCGGAAAAGGTAATTGTTATGACAATGCAATGGTCGAAACCGTCTTCAAGACAATCAAGTCCGAGCTGATCTGGAGAACAAGCTTCCAGTCAAGGGCGCGGCCCAATCAGCTCTTGGCCAAGTAAGTTTCGTATTTTTCCGGCTCTTCTTTGCGCAACCGATGAAATGGGAAATCAGGATAGGCCACCTATTGAACGGTGTGACTGCGCCCAACCTGATCATCGTCCCGTGCATTTGATGGCCGAAGGGAAGGCTAAGCCATAAATGCTTGCGCGTATTTAGAGGCGTCAGGAACAAAGACGCTTGCCACATCGACCTCGACTGTGTCATCGCCGAAATCTATCGGAAGCCAAGCCATTTAATCGCGATCGGTCAGCACTCCTTTCGCAGAGTCTTGAGTTGCTGTGCTCGGCATCATGATTGCGAAGGCGGCCCAATCGCGATAGATCGTCTTCTCTAGGGAAACTCCTTGTAACTGGAATTCCATGAGCCATCGAAAAACGGGGTGGCCACGCAATCCTGAAAGGAATCTGTTATCTTCGATCACTGCCGAATTGGATTGGTTTCCGCAAAATGACAAGCGGCCAATTGCCCTTCGGCCACTTGCCTGAGTTCTGGCCGTTCCGAAGAGCAAATCGGCTGGGCTAGTGGACATCTGGTTCTAAAGCTGCATCCGGATGGCACCTTTGTCGGGCTAGGGACATCACCCTGCAGAATTATGCGTTTTGTATTGCCCTCTGGATCGGGCTCAGGTGCTGCCGACAGCAGCGCCTGCGTATAAGGATGTTGAGGGGCGGCGTAAATTTTCGACTTGGGTCCGATTTCAACAACACGCCCAAGATACATCACCATGACTCTGTCGGCGATGTGGCGAACCACTGCGAGATCGTGCGCCACAAAAAAGTATGAGAACCCCTTGTCCTGTTGCAAATCCTGAAGCAGGTTTACTATCTGCGCTTGCACCGAAACATCGAGCGCGGAAACTGGCTCGTCAGCAACAATGAGTGCCGGATTCAACGCAATTGCCCGTGCGATCCCAATACGCTGACGCTGACCACCGGAGAACTGGCGCGGTCGCCGATCCATGATATCGGGGGAAAGGCCAACCTGCTCGAGTAAGTCCGCCACTCGCTCTCGACGCGCACGAGAAGACATGGAAGGCTCGAATACTTCAAGCGGCTCGGCGATTATCTCAGCGATCGTGCGCCGCGGGCTCAACGAGCCATAGGGGTCCTGAAATACCATTTGCATCTTACGGCGTGAATTGCGCAACGCCTCCTTCGAAATCTGCGTAAGATCAGTTCCGTCAATTTCTATGCGTCCACCTGTTGGTTCCAACAGGCGCAGTAAAAGCCGACCCAGTGTGGATTTTCCACAACCCGATTCCCCAACCACAGCCAGGGTCTCTCCGGCAAACATTTCAAAGCTCACGCCGTCCACAGCACGAACCTGTGGCGTTTTCTCTTTACTGAATAGCCGACCTTCACCGCCAAAGAACTTCGTCACACCTTCGGCTTTTACGAGTACGTCATTCACGACACTTCCTCCTCCGCAGTGACCCAACAAGCTGCACTATGTTCCGAACCGAACTGAAACATGGGCGGCATCTGTTCCTGACAGCGGTTCTGGCGCAGTGAACAGCGTGCAAAAAAAGGACAACCTTGCTTTATCGAGCCGGCCGCGGGCACCGAGCCGGCAATCTGATAAAGCCGTTCCCGGTCATCGGCCAAACGAGGAACCGCCTGAAGCAGTCCCTGGGTATAGGGATGCTTAGGGGTGCGGAATATCGATTTAACGTCCCCATCCTCCACGACCCGTCCCGCATACATGACCACGACGCGATCGCAGATATCAGCTATCACTCCGAGATCGTGAGAAATCAGCAGGATTGAGCTATTGACCTCACTGCGGATTTTCTTCATCAATTCGAGCACTTGCGCTTGAATAGTCACGTCCAGAGCGGTGGTCGGTTCGTCAGCTATCAGGAGCTTGGGATCGCAAGCCAAAGCCATTGCAATCATAACCCTTTGGCGCATACCGCCCGAGAACTGGTGAGGATAAGAGCCCAGCCTTGATACCGGATCGGGCATTCCTACCAGTTTTAGCAGTTCGATAACTCTTTCACGGCGACGTGAGCTATCTAGCGCTCTATGTAGCTTGATGGCCTCTCCAATTTGATCGCCAATGGCCATAACAGGATTGAGCGAACTCATCGGTTCCTGAAAGATCATCGCGATATCGCGACCCCGAATTTCCGGCATCTTGTTTCGCGGCAATTTGAGCAGGTCGCAGCCATCGAACTCAACACGGCCTGCAGCGATATGTCCTGGCGGTTCGGGTACAAGTCGTAAGATTGACAGAGAGGTGATCGATTTACCGGAGCCCGATTCGCCAACCAAGCCAACCGCTTGCCCACGGCCGACCGAGAAACTGACGTCGTTTAAAACTCGGATGGGGTTTGAAACAGGCCCAAAGTCCACACTGAGGTTTTCGACCTTAAGTAAAGCTCTACTCATTCGCCGCCCTCCGGATCCAATACATCCCGAACCGCATCGCCGATCAAATTGAAAGACAAAACGACCACAGTGATCGCGAGGCCCGCACCGATGATTGGCCATGGCGAACCAAAAATATTGTTGAGGCCATCCCGTATGATATTGCCCCAACTCGGATGGGGTGGGCGTGTGCCGATTCCCAGGAAGCTCAACGCTGCTTCGAGCCTGATTGCTGATGCTACCCACAAAGTCATCAAAACAACAATCGGAGCGGCAATATTGGGCACGATATGACGAATGATAATTGTCGGAGTCCGCACCCCCACCGAGATGGCGGCCTCCACATACGGCTCTTGCTTAACTGCTAGGGTCGATGCTCGTGCAACCCGCGCGAACCCCGGAACAAACGCAATTGTCAGCACCACGATGATGTTCCAGAATCCCCCTCCTAGCGCCGCCATGATGATGATCGCCAAAAGAAGTTCGGGAAAGGCGAGCAAGAGATCGATTAGGCGCGTGACAAGTCGATCTACCAATCCGCCGAAATAACCAGCTGTTACTCCCAATGTTGTTCCAATAATGGCAGCTAAAAAAGGTGCAGTTATTCCAAAAATAAGAGAGTTTCTCGAGCCATAGATCAACCTGGACAATACATCGCGTCCGAATTGATCGGTACCTAACCAATGCTCGGCGCTAGGATAGATATTGATTGTTAGGTAGCTCTGCGCAAGCGGATCGTATGGGGCGATAAGTGGCGCAAGTATTGCCACACAGATGAAAATGAAAATGACAAGGGCTGCAACCATCGTCACAGGATTGCCCAGAAACACGGTCTTGATAACAAACAGCGTGCGCGAGTCCGGCGCCGAGGTCAGGCGCGTGCTGGGAAGTGCGGTCATTTATTTCACCCGTATTCTGGGATCGATCGCGATGTAAGCGAGATCGATGAGAAGATTGATCAGTACGACGAAGAACGCAAAGACCACCACACCCGCCTGGATGACCGGATAATCGCGCTCGGCAATGGCATTTATGAGAACACTGCCAATCCCCGGACGGTTGAAAACGAGCTCAATGGCGACAGAGCCTGATAGGGTTGCGAGAAGACTTAATCCCAAGCCTGTGGTGACCGGCAACAATGCATTGCGCAATCCATGACGAAAGATGACACGTCCTTCTCGCGCGCCTTTGGCTCGGGCTGTGCGTACATAGTCCCTTCCCAGAACCTCAAGCAGCGAGGTTCTCGTCAAGCGGCCGATGAAAGCCGACTTAACCATTGCCAATGTGACGGCAGGTAAGAAAATGTGGTGCATTCGGCTGGCGAAATCGTGCCCCCCGCCGCTGATCGGAAACCATCCAAGGTTCAAGGCGAAAACAATGAGCAGAACCGCACCGAGATAGAAATCAGGGATTGCATACCCAACCAGCGAGAATGCCCGCACCCCGTTATCTGGCGCCTTGTTGCGGTAGACCGCTGCCATAACGCCCAAGGGTATGCCTGCAAGCAGGCCCATGCCGGTGGCGACAACAGTCAACTCTATGGTGTACGGCAAATTGCGTGCGAGAATATCGACCACGGGAACATTGGAGATCAACGAACGGCCAAAGTCGAGCGTTATCATGTTCCAAGTAAAGGTGATGTACTGCAACCACAGCGGGGCATTGAGTCCCATCTGTTCGCGAAACAAATTTAGTTGCTCTGGCGTTGCATAGTCTCCCAATGCCACTAATGCAGGATCGCCAGGTAGAAGCCGGAGGGCCACAAAGACGAGCGTCAGTACCAGCAGAACTGTAGGTATTGTATCGAACAGCCGAATGCCGATCATACGGATCATATCCGTGACCCTCCTTAGCTTTTAGGAAACGACTCTTGCCTGATTGAGCGGCCAGTAGGCGTAACCAGATTGCACCTCGAAACCGAGGTCAATTCTAGGATTGCGCGCGATGACGTACGACAACGTTATGATGCCCAGCAGAGGCAGATCGGTCAGAACCTTTTGCTCGATCTCCTCGACCAATGCGATGCGCCGCTCAAAGTCGGGTTCATCCTGAACCTGCTCAAGAAGATCGTCGACCCCGTCAATTGCTACGCCATAGTGACTAAAGTTGTTCTGCCCGGTGCCATCAGGTTGCACGACGGCACTGGCCGACAACCACTGCAGCAGCGGCTGGGTCGGCACGGGCGGATAACTTGAAGACTGTAATGGCATTGCATTGCGCGCCGATCGATTGTCCGCATGGAATGTGGAGTGATCGATAATCTGTAAATCAAGTTCAATACCAGCTGCCCGCAACTGCTCTTGAACAATCAGCATGATCGAAGCGTAGTCTTCGCGCTGACTGGTGAAGGCCGAGATCATCACTCCATCGGGATAGCCTGCCTCCGCCAACAGTTCCCGAGCACGCTCAATGTTGTGCTCGTAACGAAGGTTTTCAGGCAAAGACTCCTTGGAAACAGACCCAGGAAATTGAGACGCAATAACCCCCACCATAGGCGTTGCCAACTCTCCATAGGCGGCCGCAATCTGTTCATTATTGATTGCGTATCGAATTGCTTGACGCACCCGAAGGTCGTCAAGGGGCGCTTGAGTAAGGTTGAGGTGCAGAGAATTGAAACTACCTGGAGCTGTGGCATCAAATATTGTGTCTGCTGACCGTTGCTGCATCTGAGGAATCCAGCCTGGAGACCGCACACCTTCAATCATGTCCACTTCGCCGGAGGCAAAAGCCAGCGTTCGTGCTGTTGTGTCAGCAATAAAGGCGATCCGCAGGTTCGGAGTGGCTGCAATACCATCGAAATGATCTTCAAACGCCTGCAAAACGATGCCGTCGGTGCTGAAATCAACCACTTCATACGGTCCCGTGCCCACCGGCGAATGATTGAACTCATCTCCGCGTTCTTCGAAAGCAGCACGACTGATGATGTTTGCCGGTAACGTCGCAATGCAACTTCCGTTAAACAAAGGGTCGGGTCGTTCCAGGGTGAATACGACAGTGTAGTCGTCTGGTGCTTCCACTCCTTGAATATTTTGATAGAGGACTTTGCCATTGGTTACGATTGAAGGATCGAGTTGACGACCGAAGGTGAATAAGACGTCGGCGGCAGTCATCTCCCCGTATCCCCCGTGAAATTCTACACCGCGCCGCAGGTGATACGTCCAGGTTCGGGCGTCATCACTGCTTTCCCAGCTTTCCGCCAGCGACGGTCGAAATTCCTCAGGCGTCGTCGCGAATGTGCCGGGGTCCGCCTTCACAAGGGTATTAAATACCTGATGGATCGCCCAGTTGTCGCCTCCGGTAAGCCCTGTCTGTTGAGGGTTTACACCGTTCGGAGCACGCGCGGCCAGAGCGATGGTGATCGTGTCGCTTTGCTGGGCCTGGGCAATGTTGACGTTAAAGCCAACGCTAGCTACAGCGCCCAAGGCACTCGCTTGAGCCAAAAAGGCCCGTCTCGAAATTCCCATGATCTCCTCCTGTCGTTGGGATTTCTAAGCTGTAATAGGTATCGAACGTCGATTCATTTCCTCTGCATCGAACTCCATGCCCAGGCCTGGTGCTTCGGGTAAGGCAAAGAGGCCATCTACGGCCTGCGACGGATTGTTGAAGATTTGGCCGGCGCGTTCCCATCCATCTGCCAGTTCGACCGGTTTGCTCAGGTGCATTACTGTCGAAAGCACATGCAGATTGGCCAAGTGGCCAATTGAGGGCTGGGTCTGGTGGGGGACCAGTTCCACTCCGTGAGCATGCGCAAGAGCAGCACACTGCATGAGCCCGGTAATACCACCCATTTTGGTAATGTCCGGTTGCACCATGCGCACCCCGGCATTTATCAGATCCTTGAGGGCTTGAAGCGTATATGTCTGTTCGCCGGCCGAGACCGTTATGTCGAGCCGCTGGGCGACTTCGCCCATGCCAGAGACATTATAGTGCTGTATGGGCTCTTCGAACCAAGTGTATCCCAAGTCCTCTAGTGCACGACCGACCTTGATCGCGCCCCCAACCGAATAGCCATTGTTGGCGTCAAATCCGAGGACGAAGTCGTCGCCAAGCAATTTACGAACGGCGCGGGCTTTAGCGATGTCACCGGCGATATCGACGTCCTGTTTGGTGCGGTCGCCGTCCCAACGAATCTTAACGGCGGCAGGGTTTTCTTTAGACACACGCCGCTCGACAATGGCTAGAACTTCGTCAATCGAGCGCCAGGCATTGCCGCCAATCGATGCGTAGGATGGCATTTGCTTTCGCCACGCCCCACCAAGCAGTTTGTAAATAGGCAGTTCAAGTGCTTTGCCTTTGAGGTCCCAAAGCGCGACATCAAGCGCTGCAAGTGCGGCCGTGGCCGCCCCCTCCGGACCGAGCTTGACGCATTTGTGCCAGAGCGTATCGAGTAGCACAGCATGGTCGAGAGGGTCCTTGCCAAGCAATTCGGGTGCCATGTGGTTGGCGATTATCGTCAACGAGGCCAGGCCACCGTACATTGGCGACGCTTCGCCCATTCCAAATAAGCCGTCCTCTGTTTCAATCCGGACGAATGCGCTGCGCGCCGGGGATAAAGCTGTCTTCACCGAGCTGCCAATGTCACCCCACGCCACTTGAAACGTTTCGATGCGCTTTATCTTCATGTCCTTCTCCCTTGTCGAAGCGCTCACCAATTGGCGGCGATGTATTTGGTTTCTGTGAATTCAAGGATGCCGTGATGGGCGCCTTCCCGCCCAAGTCCGCTTTGTTTGACCCCACCGAAAGGCGCTGCTGGATCCGACACCAATCCCCGGTTAAGACCAACCATCCCACTCTCAAGCTGCTCTGAGAGGGCCAGTCCGCGAGCGAGGTCGCGGGTAAACAGGTATGAGATCAGCCCAAACTCAGTGTCGTTGGCCTGCCTAACGACATCTTCATCACTACCGAACCGAACAATAGGCGCAATCGGCCCGAAGATTTCCTCGCGCAAGATTCTCGCGTCAGAGCGAACATTGGTGAGCACCGTTGGCGGAAAGAAAAACCCAGGGCGGTCAAGGGGGGCACCGCCAACAAGGATAGTAGCGCCCTTGGCGACAGCATCTTCGACCAGTTCATGCAAACGGGTCACAGCCGCCCGGTTGATCACCGGCCCACACTCAGTCTGCTTGTCGTAGGCGATGCCGATATCGAGCCCACCCATACGTTCAGCTAAGCCGTTTGCAAATGCATCATGGACCGTGTCGTGAACATAGAACCGGTTGGCGGCGGTGCACGCCTCGCCACCATTGCGCATCTTTGCAATCATTGCCCCCGCGAGTGCGTCATCGATATCGGCATCATCGAGAACAATGAAAGGCGCATTTCCTCCGAGTTCCATTGAGCAAGACACGACCGATTTTGCCGCAGCCGCCAAGAGAACACGGCCCACCTCTGTGGAACCGGTAAAGGACAATTTGCGAACCCGGGCGTCGTCGAGTAGCGCGCCGACAACCTTGCCCGAATGCGCTGTGGTCAACACGTTGACGACGCCGCGCGGGACACCCGCTTCCGCATAGAGGTCGGCGAGATAATTTGCAGTAAGTGGAGTTTCACTGGCAGGCTTGAGTATGCAGGTGCAGCCCGCCGCCAGGGCCGGAGCGATTTTGCGGGTCGCCATTGCGGCCGGGAAATTCCACGGCGTGACCAGGATGGAGACACCGATGGGCTGATGCTCTACTATGATCCGATTTGCACCAGAGGGCGCTGGGTATATCTCCCCGTTGAGGCGAACTGCTTCTTCGGCAAACCATCTGAAAAATTCTGCTGCATAGCGAACCTCTCCGAGGGCGTCTGCAAGCGACTTGCCATTTTCGAGCGAAATCAATTCTGCGATGATGTCCTGCCGTTCGATCATCAACTCAAAGCAACGACGCAATACTTCTGCCCGTTCCCGCGGCGCTGTCCGGGACCACGAAGGAGCCCTGTCGTGCGCAACCTCCAGCGCGGCCATGGCATCGGCCACGCTAGCATTTTCAACATGAGTGATCACATTGCCAGTCGAAGGATCGACAACCGGAATGGCTTCCCCGCCGTTACCCTTTCGCCACTCCCCATCGATGTAGAGCCCTGTGGGCACTGGAGTATCGCCAAGTCGAAGGAGTTCGTTATCGATTGCGAAATGCGCGGTCATATCAACTTGCCTTTGTCTGCTGTGTGTCCTGAAGTGCCGGCCGATCACCGTCAAAAGCCGCCTTGACCAGCATTCTCATTCCAGCGAGATCCAGGGGGCGGGGATTGTTCTTGACGAGACGAGTGGCAGAGAGTGCTTGGCTTGCGACCCATTCCACATCTGATCGCGACAACCCAAGGCTCTCAAGGGTTTCCGGGATACCAATTGCCTTCATCAATCGTGCTGTGTGTTCTATCGCAGCCTGGGCATTTTCGCTGATGCTGGCGCCAGGTTCGCTGACGCCCATTGCTATGGCAATCTCGGCCAGAGCGCTGCCGCAGTACGGAGCATTAAACTGCATGACATACGGCAGCATGACCGCTACCCCTGCTCCGTGCGGCGTGTTTGTGAGTGCCCCCACCGGGTATTGGATGGCATGCGCCGCTGCAGTGCCGGCAACGCCAAATGCCAGTCCGGCAGCGAGCGATCCCAGCATCAACGATTCGCGGGCGTTCCGATCAGTCACGTCCCTATAGGCGCGCTCCAAGCTTGTACTGATGTGTCGAATGGCTAGGAGAGCGTGATGATCGCTCAACACGTTTTTGCCGACAAAAACGTGTTCATGGGCTAAATCCGACGAACCATCTCTTGGCGTGTTGGTATACGCTTCGATCGCGTGAGTAAGAGCATCCGCCCCTGAAACAGCCGTGAGCGTTGCTGGGCAGGTATAAGTAAGCTCGGGATCGCAAATTGCGACGACAGGAACCAGATATGGGCTTGCTATGCCTACTTTGACAGCCCGCTCATGATCCCCTACCACAGCCACCGGCGTTGCTTCCGATCCGGTTCCCGACGTAGTCGGTATGGCGATTATAGGCACGACCGGACCTGGGATCTTGAATTCTCCGTAATAGTCGGCCGGCTTGCCTCCATGGCGTAATAGCAACGCAATCACCTTGGCTGCATCGATACAACTGCCGCCACCGATCCCGATCACAACGTCGGCGGACAGTTTGAGCCCCTGATCAACGCCGGCGTCAAGGCATTCAATCGGCAGCTCAGGAAGGACCCCATGAAATACCGACGAGGTAACCCCTTGCGCATTCAATCCCTGCACAAGTTCACTGATATCGGCCGATTTCCGCATGCGCTCATCGGTGACGATCAACGCTACCGAGCCGAACTGTTTGGCGTAGCGCGGTGCACTTTGCCGCTGACCATTGCCGAACACGATGTACTCGGGGCTTCGCTGCACACCAAAAATCATTACATTGGTCTCCGTGGGCTGGGTTGATCATGACCCACTTCGGCCAGCTGACGAATCTGCGCCCAAACGCGGTCTTCAACCGGCAGACCATCATGCATTCTTTCAGATCTTAGGCTTTTTGACCGATCACCAGGTATGCGCACAGCGTCGAAACCGTCTGCAGGAGGGGTTTGTCGGAGTTGCTCCAAATACGGGGCGAGTTGGCCAGCTGGTCCATCAATAACGATGAAGACATCGCCCTTGTTGCAGGTCTCAGTTGAGTCCAGCGTTCCGCGAACATCTCTTCCCAGCGCAGCTTGGGCAAGATTTCCGACGAGCAATTCGATAGCAAGGCCAAGTGCGTAACCCTTTGCTTCGCCAAACGGTGCGATCGAGCCATTCTTGGCTCGAACTGGGTCGGTCGTGGGATTTCCATCCTCGTCCAAAGCCCAGTGATCGGGGATGGGCTCTCCCCTTTGGGCATGGTCGTGAATCTTGCCCATGGAGACGATACTGGTGGCGGTGTCCACAACAAAGGCCCCACTCTCGGTCGGCAGACCAATGGCAATGGGATTGGTCCCGAGCATGGCGGTTCGACCACCCCAAGGATGCACCAGCGCTTCGCTTGTCGACAGGCCAATGAGCGTCTGTCCCTGCTCAGCGACATTTTCAGCATAATATCCGAGCATGCCGAGATGATTGGAGTTCCGAATAGCCGCAATCGCGCTCCCACATTCAGCTGCGCGTTTACGCACCTGGGACAATGCAGCCATCGCTACTACCGGCCCCAGCCCAGCCTGCCCGTCAACTTCAAGAAAAGTGGAACGCAACCATTGGTGTGAGCCCGTAACTTTAGGGTCAGCAACACCATTGGCTATTCGTTCAATTAGTCTGGGAAGGCGCATCAGCCCGTGCGACGCCAATCCTCGCAGTTCGGCCTCCAAAAGGACCTCGGACTGAATCCAAGCCCCCTCCTCAGTTACCCCTGCTCCAACAAGGGCCCGGATCATTGTATCTCGCGCCTTGTCTGCGTCTATCAACATCACGATATAAAATCCTATCGGATATATTATTGTCTTGTGGCGACTATGATGCTAATGCTCACGCACGTCAACCACTGAAAGACAAAACATGGGCGCAAACGGTCAGGAGCAGCAAGGAACAGGCATAAAGCGGCCGCCGCGCTTGGGCGAAGAAGTCTACAACGCAATTTACGCGCAACTTATGAGCCTCAAAATCCCCCCTGGCGGCCGGATTTCTGTTGACAACCTCGTCCGGGAGCTTGGTGTTTCCCAGACACCAATCCGCGAGGCGCTGTCGCGCCTCGAAGCGCAGGGTCTCGTCCTCAAGACACACCTTGTTGGATACTCGGCGGCAAGCCAAATGGATCGAAAGCGATTTGAGCAGCTATACGAGTTGCGCATGCTGCTCGAGCCGTATGCCGCAGCTCAGGCGGCCCAACACATGTCAGATGCGGCAGTTGCCAATCTGAAACGACTTGCTGGCGAAATGGAACCGACCGGAAAAGAGGATCCGCGTTCAGCCTATAGTCGATTTGCACAACGTGACAGTGAGTTTCACGATCTAGTCGCCCAGGGTGCCGGCAACGAACTTGTACAAGACTCACTAGCCCGATTACACATTCACGTGCACCTATTCAGGCTGTTCTATCATTCGCTGGCGACGTCAGAAGCCTCGATCGAGCACGGCGAGATCATTGCTGCTATCGACGCGCGAAACGCGGTTGCCGCAGAAAAAGCAATGCGCGTTCATATCGAGAAATCCAAGGCACGCTTCATCCACGCAGTGATTAGTGCCGACTAAACTTCAAACCTGCGCTGAGACCTGCCTCAGCTTGAGTGGGCGAGATCTGGTCGCTGATTGTCTCACTATATATCTTTAGAGACGGAGATCGTGTTCAATTCTCGCGATTGAGATGGTGCACATCCACTAGACCAGCCCGGGCTTGGAACAAATGGTACCGCATATACGTCGCCGCACCCTCGCTGTCCTGAATTGAAATAGCTGAAATGATCCAGTTATGCTCCTCAACCACACGCGTGCGCAACGCCGAGCTACGATCCCGCGCTAGCTCGAGGCCCAACGCAACTGTTCCGACAATCGGCTTGCGTATTTCGTTTAGCAGGTGGCCGAAATATTCGTTGCCAGATGCATGTGAAATCGCGTCGTGAAATGCAAGGTCTTCATCTCTTCCCAGCTCACCCGCGGACAGCTGTTCCTTGAGAGCCTCGTTAGCCGCTTTGATATCTGCCAATTGCGCCCGAGTTCGCCTTGTTGCCGCAAGTCGGGCCGCTTCAACCTCGAGGATGTTGATTGCCGCTGAGATCTGATGGATTGGATGCCCCCTCCCGACGGCATCGCAATGTGCCAAAGTGATGTTTGCAACGTCACTTGAAGGAGAGAGCATCCATGAACGAAGTTAGCATTGTTGGGGTGGACCTTGCAAAGCGGGTCTTTCAGCTTCACGGATCGCGGGCGGACGGCACGGTTGCATTTCGCAAGAAGGTAACCCGCGGCCATGTCCTGACGGTTCTGGCGGGTTTGCCCAAGTGCATTGTGGCGATGGAAGCCTGCGCGACAGCCCATTTCTGGGCACGCGAGATCGGAAAGCTCGGGCACAGCGTGAGGCTGATCCCGCCGGTTTACGTCAAGCCATTTGTCAAGAGGCAAAAGAACGATGCTGCCGACGCTGAAGCGATCGCAGAAGCGGCCAGTCGCCCCACCATGCGGTTTGTCCAGCCCAAGAGCGAGCAGCAACAAGCACGAGCAATGGTGTTTCGAACACGTGACCTGCTGGTTCGCCAGAGGACGCAATTGATCAATGCCCTTCGCGCCCATTTGGCTGAGCATGGCGTCATTGCAGCGCAGGGCATAACCAATGTCGCCGCGCTTGGCGCACTCATCGAGCAAGCTGATTGCGATCTCGATCTGATGGTGGTGGAGACGGCGCGCCTATACCTTGACCAGATCGAGGTGCTTTCCGACAGGATCGCGACGCTGGAAAAGGTGCTCAAACTCGAAGCAGCTCGGTCACAAAGTGCGGTCCGGCTTATGACCATGCCGGGAATTGGGCCCGTTACCGCAATGGCGGTTGATGCTTTCGCGCCGTCCATGACAGCGTTCAAGCGGGGGCGCGACTTTGCGGCTTGGCTGGGGCTGGTCCCGCGCCAGCACTCAAGTGGCGGAAAACAGGTTCTGGGCCGAACATCGAAGATGGGGCAACGCGATATTCGTCGGCTGCTGATCATCGGCGCGATGACCGTCATCCGCTGGGCAGACCGCAAGGGTGTTTCAGAAAGCTCATGGTTGGGGCGGATGCTGTCGCGCAAGCCGCGCATGTTGGTTGCGATCGCATTGGCCAACAAGATGGCCCGGTCGATCTGGGCGATGATGACAAAGAACGAGGATTATCGGACTCCGGCCCTGTCTGCTGCCTGAGTGCATACACGCAGGTAATCAGCCACGGTCAGAGCGTCGGGGTGTGAGGAGGCCAGCGAACGGTAAGGACAAGGATACGGTGAGACAGGATCTGGAAAGGCATGCGGGTCAGAGAGCATCGAAGCTCGCAGATTTGATTTGCGCCAGGTCCGCACAGCTCCATACCGGCCAGCGGTCAGTATTTGCCGCATGAAAGGCCTGATACATGACCGCACCCGATCACACGTCCAGAACGTTCGGAAAACCTCTTGCGCTAACGGGGGCATCCATACATGACCCGGGATTGGGGGATATTTCCACTGAGAACTGACCCATGTTTGAACGCTATCCTGCTCGTTTTGGGCAGGAGATTGAGGAGTGTTGGACATGGCGTTTTTGAGCGTTATCCGGCGCTGGCATTTCCGGGACGGGTTTTCGATCCGGGAGATTTCGCGGCGCACAGGTCTGTCCCGTAATACTATTCGCAAATATCTTCGGTCCGATACGGTTGAGCCGAAGTTCAAGGTGCCCGAGCGGCCGAGCAAGATCGATCCGTTTGCCGAGAAGCTGTCAGGCTGGTTGAAGGCTGAGAGCCGCAAGCCGCGCAAGCAGCGGCGCACGGTCAAGCAGATCCACGCCGATCTGGTCAGTCTTGGCTTTGAAGGTTCCTATGGTCGGGTGGCGGTTTTTGCCCGGCGCTGGAAAGAGGATTTCCAGCGCCAGCAGAACACCACCGGCCGTGGCGTTTTCGTTCCCCTGGCTTTCGAGCCGGGCGAAGCCTTCCAGTTTGATTGGAGTGAGGACTGGGCGCTGATCGGGGGCGAGCGGGTCAAGCTGCAGATCGCGCACTTCAAGCTCTGCTACAGCCGGGCCTTTGCGGTAAGGGCCTATCTGCTCCAGACCCACGAGATGCTGTTTGATGCCCATAATCACGCCTTCCGCGTGCTGGGCGGAATCCCGCGTCGGGGCATTTATGACAATATGCGCACGGCGGTCGACAAGGTCGGGCGTGGCAAGGCCCGGCAGGTCAATGCCCGGTTCTCGGCCATGGCCAGTCACTTTGTGTTCGAGCCCGAGTTCTGCAATCCCGCTGCGGGCTGGGAGAAGGGGTTGGTGGAAAAGAACGTGCTTGATATGCGGCACCGGCTTTTCCAGCCCTTGCCACGTGCAAACTCGCTCGATGAGTTGAA